>NZ_UFQB01000004.1 GCF_900496965.1 Achromobacter agilis | reverse complement strand
ACAGGACAGTGAAACGACTTTGCGCCGATGATAGTGGACGGACGTCTGTGAAAGTAGGTCATCGTCAGGCTTTTATTCCGCAAAACCCCACAGGTACATCCTGTGGGGTTTTGTCTTTTGTGAAAGCTCATGCCGGGCGTTTGTCGAGCCAGTCTCCAGGCGCCAACGGTTGGGCTAGCTCCAGAATTGGAGCGCTTGCCACGAAAGGCAGGCGTTCAAACAGCTATGCCTGACAACCATAGCGAGGTGGTCCCACTCCTTCCCATCCCGAACAGGACAGTGAAACGCCTTTGCGCCGATGATAGTGGACGGACGTCCGTGAAAGTAGGTCATTGTCAGGCTTCAATCCGGAACCCCACAGCTTGCGCTGTGGGGTTTTTCTTTGGCGCTTGCGAATCTGTGATCAAGCCGCAAGCCGCGCCAGCGTTGAATGTGCACAAATAACAACGGCCGTGGACGGGCTGGCTTTGTGCGGTAAGATTGACCGAGTCAATTCGTTGGAGCGTTATCGTGAGTGATTCCCAGACCCCCGTGCCCGGTACGACTTTAGATCTGCGCACGCTGACCCACGTTGCTTATGGCCTGTACGCTCTGGGCTTTCTGACGAGTGGATTTCTGGGCATCGCTACGCTGGCGGCCGTCGTGCTGATGTACGTCAAGCGCTCGGATGCCGCGGGCACGGTCTATGCGTCGCACTTCGATTGGCTGCTGCGTACTTTCTGGTGGGCCCTGCTGTGGCTGGCCATCAGCGCGATCGCCACGTTGATTTTCATCGGCTGGATCGGCCTGGCTGCTACCGTGGTCTGGGTGCTTTACCGCCTGATCAAGGGCTGGCTGGCTCTGCTGGAAGGCGCGGCGCCCACCACGTACGCCTGAGCGCTGCCGAAGATCGGCCTCGACACCCAGCAAAGGGCCGGCATTTGCCGGCCTTTTTCATGGACCAGTGTGCCCTTGGCGCCTGAGTGCGGGACAGCACGACTTCAGGACAACACGCCTCTGGACAGCCCACCTCAGGGCTGCACATGTCAGGACAGCGCCACGTATGCGGCGACGGCGAGCATGGCGCTGCCGAACACCAGGGCCTGGATCCGCAAGGCTCGCGCGGAGGTGAAGCGGCCCAGGACGACCTGGCCGCCGTAGATCCAGGGGAAATGGCAGAACAGGCCCAGGACCACGAATGCAGCGCTCAGTTGCGCTACCTGGCTAGTCAGGCGGGCTTCCGGCACAAGGAATTGCGAGAACATCACGATGATCATGGAATGGATCTTCGGGTTCAGGGCCACGCAGATGAAGCCGTCGAGCAGCCCCAGTCGCTTGCCGGCGTCCTGCTGGCCAGCGGGAGCGGCGCTGGCCCGGAAGAAGCCCCATGCGAGGTACAGCAAATAGACGGCGCCGCCCCATTTCAGGATGGCGTGAAGCTGCGGGTACTCGTGAAGCGTACCGCCCAGGCTCAGGCCGTAAAGCGCGCAGAGCACGGCGTTGCCGGCTTCGAAACCTATCCAGAATGGTAGGGAGCCGCGCAGGCCGTAACGGCCGCCCGCGGTGGCAAGCAAGGTGTTGCCGGGCCCTGGGCTGGCGATCATCGGCACCGCGTATCCGAGAAATGCCGCCCAAACGTCCCAAGCTATCATTGCCGCCTCATTTTCGCGTGATCGGGGCCGGCGGCGCCTGACGTCCGCGGCCGGAAAGGCTCTAGTAGATAGCGCTATCCGGCCGTTTCAAAACGATCTATTCTCATACGCTTCATAAATACAGCTAATCGAGCATCATGCGACGCCTGCCGCCTCTCGGAGCGCTGCGTGCCTTCGAGGCCGCTGCCCGGCACCTGAGTTTCACCCGCGCCGCGGGCGAGCTGTGCGTCACTCAGGCCGCCATCAGCCATCAGGTGCGCCAGCTTGAGGCGTGGCTCGGCGAGCCGATGTTTACGCGCCGGGGGCATGCGTTGACGCTGACCCGCAAGGGCGCGTCCTATCTGGCGGAGCTGTCGCAGGCGTTCGACCATATCGCTGCGGCGACCGGGCGTGTGCGCGGCGTTGGCGACGGCCCGCTGCGCATCACGGTGCTGCCGTCATTCGCGTCGCGCTGGCTGCTGCCGCGCCTGCCGGCATTTCACGCACGTCATCCCGGGGTGGATCTGCGCGTGACGAGCTCCCTGGAAACGTGGGGCGGCGGAGATGCGTTCGACGCCGGCATCCGTTCGGGCCTCGGCCGTTGGCCAGGCCTCAAGGCGGACCTGGTTGCGCGCGAGTCGCTATCGCCGGTATGCAGCCCCGCATTTGCGGAAGGCACGCCGTTGCTGGCCACGCCGGCGGATCTTGCTTCGGTTCCGTTGCTGCATGACCAGCCGCGAGCGGCCTGGGAGCAGTGGTGCCGTTATGCGAACGTGTCGCTGGATCTGTCGAAAGGTCCGGTATTCAATGATTCAGCGCTGGTCCTGCAGGCCGCGGTCGAAGGACAGGGCGTGGCGTTGGGACGCTTGACGCTGGCGAGCGACGACCTGCGCAAAGGGCGCTTGATGCGTCTTTTCGATCTGGCTTTGCCGAACGACTATAGCTACTGGATCGTCTATCCGAGCGCGGCAGCACAGCGTCCGGACTTGGCGGCATTTCGCGGCTGGTTGCTCGAAGAGGCGCGCCAGGCTTGACGATCGGGGGATGCGGGTAGGGCAGGATCGGCGCTGTCGGCAAAGTGGCCGCAGGCGAAAGGAATGGCGCTAGGCACAGGAGAGGCGGGCTCGCCCGGCACTGAGCCAGGGCGTCTAGGCGAGCAGGAGGCAGGGACGTACGGGGTACGCCCTTTGCCTGCTTACTTCAGATGTGCGTTGACCAGCTTGGTCAGTTCGAACATCGTGACCTGATCCTTGCCGAAGATCGGGCGCAGCTTGGCATCGGCGTTGATGTTGCGCTTGTTGCTGGCATCTTGCAGGTTGTGCTTCTTGATGTATTCCCAGATCTTCTTGGTGACCTCGGTACGCGGCACGGCTTCCGAGCCGATGACGGCAGCCAATTCGGCGCTGGGGGTCAGGGGCTTCATGAATGCAGCGTTCGGCTTGCGCGCGGTCGCGGGTTTGGAGGTTGTGGCCATAATGCGGCGCTCCTTCTCTGGCTGTTGGAAAAATTGTCCTGCGGCCGGAGCATAACGTGTCTCTCCCGTAAAGACAAAGGCATTTATCCTCTGTAGCAACTAAAATGCACAGATTGTCCCCTCTCTCTCGTCATTCTGTAACCTCCTATGTACGCACGTTCTCCATTGGAATCAATTCGACTGTTTCATGACGAATTGACGGCGCTGCGGCGCGATTTGCACGCTCATCCCGAACTGGGATTCGAAGAGGTGCGGACGTCCGGTATCGTTGCGGGCTCGCTCGAAGCGTTGGGTATCGAGGTGCATCGCGGTATCGGCAAGACGGGCGTGGTTGGCGTGATTCGCGGAAAACGCTGCGATAGCGGACGCATGATCGGCCTGCGCGCCGATATGGATGCGCTGCCCATGACAGAGGACAACGATTTCGGCTACAAGTCCACGAAGCCAGGCCTCATGCACGGCTGCGGCCATGACGGCCACACGGCCATTCTGATTGGCGCGGCGAAATACCTGGCGCAGACGCGCAATTTCGACGGTACGGCAGTGCTGATTTTCCAGCCGGCCGAAGAAGGGCGCGGCGGCGCGCGCGCCATGCTCGAAGATGGTTTGTTCGATACTTTTCCGTGCGACGCGATCTATGCGCTGCATAATTGGCCGGGCCTGAAGCCGGGAACCGTCGGTATCAACCCAGGGCCGATGATGGCTGCGGCCGATCGCTTCGAGATCCTGATTACGGGGCGGGGCGGCCACGGCGCGCATCCCTACCAGACCATCGATCCGGTCACTATCGCCGGGCAGATCATCACGGCCTTGCAGACGATCGTGTCGCGCAACGTGAATCCGCTGGATTCGGCGGTGGTGTCCATCGGGTCCCTGCAGGCTGGGCATCCCGGCGCGATGAGCGTGATTCCGCGCGAAGCGAAAATGGTGGGCACGGTGCGCACCTTCCGCAAGTCCGTGCAGGAAATGGTGGAAACGCGCATGCGCGAGCTGGTTTCGGCCATCGCGGGCGCATTCGGCGGCACGGCCGAAGTGATCTACGAACGCATTTATCCTGCTACCTTGAACACGCCGCAGCACGCCAATCTGGTGGCCGACATCGCTACCGAGATGATCGGCAAGGAGAATGTCGTGCGCGACCTGGTGCCGTCGATGGGTTCGGAGGATTTCTCCTTCATGCTGCAGAGCAAGCCCGGTGCGTATTTTCGTCTGGGGCAGGGCGGAGCCGATTCCGGCTGCGTGCTGCACAACTCGCATTTTGATTTCAACGATGCTGTCATTCCCTTGGGCAGCGCAATGTTTTGCGCGCTGGCCGAACGGGGCATGCCGCTGGCAGATTAAGAAGCCTTTCCATGTCTACTCAAAACACGACTCAGCTCACCATCACCCGGCCGGACGACTGGCATTTGCACTTGCGCGACGGCGCGGCCCTGGAAGCCGTGGTGGCGGACACTGCGCGCCAGTTCGCGCGCGCGATCATCATGCCGAATCTGAAGCCGCCGGTGACCACCACCGAGCAGGCGCTGGCCTATCGCGGCCGCATCCTCGAGGCGCTGGCCAAGGCCGGCGGCAATCCTGCGGCCTTCACGCCGCTGATGACGCTGTACCTGACGGACAACACGTCCGCTGAAGAGATCTTCCGCGCGCACGAGTCGGGCCAGGTCTATGCGGTGAAGCTGTATCCCGCCGGCGCCACGACCAACTCGGACGCGGGCGTGACCGACTTGCTGGGCAAGTGCGCGACGGCGCTCGAAGCGCTGGAAAAATGCGGCATGCCGCTGCTGGTGCATGGTGAAGTCACGGATCCGTCTATCGACGTGTTCGATCGCGAAGCGGTGTTCGTCGATCGCGTCATGAAGCCCTTGCGCCGTGCTTTTCCTGCCTTGAAAGTCGTGTTCGAACACATCACGACGAAAGAGGGCGCGGAGTATGTCCGGGATGCCGAAGGGCCTATCGCCGCAACGATCACGCCGCAGCACATGCTGTACAACCGCAACGCAATTTTCCAGGGCGGTGTGCGGCCGCATTGGTATTGCCTGCCGATCCTGAAGCGCGAAACGCACCGGCAGGCGCTGGTCGACGCGGCCACCAGCGGCAGCCCGCGGTTTTTCCTGGGCACCGACAGCGCGCCGCATGCGCGCGGCCTGAAGGAACATGCTTGCGGCTGTGCGGGCTGCTACACCGCCCTGCACGCCATGGAGTTGTATGCCACCGCGTTCGAGGCGGCAGGAAAACTGGACAAGCTGGAAGGCTTCGCGAGTTTCCACGGCCCCGACTTCTATGGCCTGCCGCGCAATACCGGCACGCTGACGCTGGTGCGGGAGGCCTACCAGGTGCCTGACGATCTGCCGTTCGGCAACACCACGCTGGTGCCGCTGGCCGCGGGCGAGGCGTTGGCCTGGCGCGCGCGCGTCTAGGTGTTTGAACGGGCTGCCGCTGGACAGCCCGTTTTCTTGCGCGTGCTATATGTATATATAGAGACGCCGCGTCAAACTACAGCGTGCCCTCGCGGCGCGCTTCCAGCAGCTCCCAGCGGGCGAACCGCTCTTCGAGCTCGCTTTCCAGCTTGGCCAGTTCGCCGTTGATGCGCTCGACCTCGGCCGGCGCATCGCGGTACAGGCTGCCGTCCGCCAGCTTGCCGGCGAGTTCGGCCTGCTGCGCTTCCAGTGCGGCGATGGCGTCGGGCAAGCCCTCCAGTTCGCGCAGCTCCCAGGAATTCATCTTGGCCGACCGGGCCGGCTTGGGGCGCGCGGCCTTGGCGCGCGCCGCGCTGTCGTCGGCGGACCGTGCGGCAAGGCCGGCGTCGTCGATGGGGGGGGCCGGCGCGGGCCGCTGGGCGACCCATTCATCGTAGCCCCCGATATAGTCGCGCCAGCGGCCATTGCCTTCGTAGGCAATGGTCTGGGTGACGACGTTGTTCAGGAAGGCGCGGTCGTGGCTGACGAGCAGCACGGTGCCCGAATATTCCTGCAGCAGCTCTTCCAGAAGCTCCAGCGTTTCGATATCGAGGTCGTTGGTGGGTTCGTCCAGCACCAGTACGTTGGCAGGCCGGGCGAACAGCCGGGCAAGCAGCAGGCGAGCGCGTTCGCCGCCCGACAGGCTGCGCACGGGCGAGCCCGCGCGCGCCGGCGAGAACAGGAAGTCGCCCAGATAGCTCATGACGTGCTTGCGGGTGCCGCCGATTTCGACCCATTCGCTGCCCGGGCTGATGATATCGACGAGCGTGGCGTTTTCGTCCAGCTGCGCGCGCATCTGGTCAAAGTAGGCAACCGATACGTTGGTGCCCATGCGCGTGGCGCCTTCGTCGGGCTGCATTTCGCCCAGAATCAGCTTGAGCAAAGTGGTTTTGCCGGCGCCGTTGGGGCCGATGATGCCGATACGGTCGCCGCGCAGGATGGTGGTGGAGTAGTCGTCCACGACGATCTTCTCGCCAAAGGCCTTGCCGACGTGTTCCAGCTCGGCCACGAGCTTCCCCGAACGCTGGCCTTCGGCAAGCGCCAGCGACACGTTGCCCACGCGTTCGCGGCGCTCGGCGCGTTCGACGCGCAGCCGCTCCAGGCGGCGTACGCGCCCCTCATTGCGAGTGCGGCGCGCTTCGACGCCCTTGCGTATCCAGACTTCTTCCTGAGCCAGCAGCTTGTCGAAGCGGGCCTGCTCCAGGCGTTCGGACTCCAGCCACTGGGCCTTGCGCTCTTGCCACTGCGAGAAGTTGCCGGGAAAACTCAGCAGCCGCCCGCGGTCGAGTTCGACGATGCGTGTGGCGATGGCGTCCAGGAAGCGGCGGTCGTGGGTGATGATGACCGCGGCGCCCTTCCAACTGCGCAGCATGTCTTCCAGCCAGGCGATGCCATCGAAGTCGAGATGGTTGGTGGGCTCGTCCAGCAGCAGCAGATCCGGTTCGTCGACCAGGGCACGGGCCAGCGCGACGCGTTTGCGCGTTCCTCCGGACAGGCCGGCGATCTGCACGTCGGCCGGCAGGCCGAGCTTTTCGAGCACGGCGCGCACGCGCGACGGGCGCTGCCAGTCTTCGTGGTCGCCTTCCGCATTGCAGACTACGTCGAAGACCGTGGCGTTCTCGTCGAGTTCGGGTTCTTGCTCGACGGTGGCTACGCGCAAGCCCGAACTGCGGGCGATGTCGCCGTCGTCGGGCTGGGTCCTGCCGTCCAGCAGCCTCAGCAGGGAGGACTTGCCGGCGCCGTTGCGGCCGATGAGGCCGATGCGCTCGCCAGCCTGGATGGCGAAATCGGCGTGATCCAGCAACGGGTGGTGGCCGTAGGCCAGCTGGATGTCGGTAAGCGTGATGAGGGTAGCGAGGGCCATGTAGTCGGGAGCGTCTGCGTCTATGCGAATCAAGGCGTATTGTCGCAGGAACGCGCGGAGCCGTTTGGGGAGGCGGGGCGCTTTGGGGACGGAGCCGCCACCTGTACTAGAATACGAACCGCAAGGCGGGTCGGGCGATCGCGGTGGATGCGAATCCATCGAGGAAGGTCCGGACTCCATAGGGCAGGGTAACGGCTAACGGCCGTCCGGCCGCGTCTTCGGGCGCGGTTGAGGAATAGGGCCACAGAGACGAGTCTGCGGGGTGGGCGCGCATTGCGCGCACAGGTACGGCTATCTCCGTATCGCGCCGTCCGGCAACGGGCGGCGGCATCGCAGGGTGAAACGCGGCAACCTCTATCCGGAGCAACATCAAATAGGCATGCGTGCGGCTTTCGGGCTGCGAAGGGCGGCTCCGTCCGAGTATGCGGGTAGATGGCTACAGCGGGCCAGCAATGGTTCGCGCAGAGGAATGATCGTCCGCCAGGGAAACCTGGTGTACAGAATCCGGCCTATAGATCCGTCTTGCAACTCATTCTCAAAACGAGCGGTCGCCGGGTCGCTTCCTGGCGCCGCGCGGATCGGGTCGTGCCCTTTTTTTGCCGGCTCCCGGCGCCGTGTTCGCCGGGAAGCCTCGCCAATAGGCGCGAACGACCGATCGTAAAACAATGCAAAGCCATTGTTAGGCGCCACTTCTGAAGAAGGACTTTTAGATAATGTCGCAACCTCCTGATTTATTGGGAGGTTTTTGTTTTTGCGGTTTTACATATTGATCTAAGTCCTTGTTGTGATTGAAAAAATTGCAACCACGCGCTTGACCGCCCCTTTCCCATACCGTAGAGTGGGAAATAGTAGGAAATTGTGCAATTAAGTGGGGTAAAAGTGGTGTTTCAGGGAAGCAGCGCGCTCACGCTGGATGCCAAGGGACGGATCTCGATTCCGACCCGGCATCGTGACGCGCTCATGTCGCAGGCCGAAGGCCGGCTGACCCTGACTCGCCACCCTGACGGCTGCTTGCTGGTCTACCCGCGGCCCGAGTGGGAAAAGAAGCGCGAGCAGATCGCCGCCTTTCCCATGACGGCCCGCGCGTTGCAGCGGCTGTTGCTGGGCAACGCTCAGGACGTGGAACTGGACGGCTCCGGCCGGGTCCTGATCGCGCCTGAACTGCGCAACGCTTCCGGTATGACGCGCGATGTGATGCTGCTCGGTTTGGGCTCGCACTTCGAGCTGTGGGACGCCGCTACTCTGGCCAGCCGCGAGGCTGAGGACCTGGCCAAGGGTATGCCGGATGTGTTGAATCAGTTTTCGTTCTGAAAAAGTTATGGAATTCGAACATCGGCCCGTCTTGCTGGAGCCGACGGTGGACGCGCTATTGCTGGCCGGCTTCGGCGGCAAGGGTGCGGCACGGTCGCAAGAGCACGGCGGGCCGGCTGCGGCTACGCGAGCGGAGAGCGGCGTCTTCGTCGACGGCACCTTCGGGCGTGGCGGGCACAGCCGCGAGCTGCTTGGCCGTCTGGGCCCGGGCGCGCGGTTGGTCGTGTTCGACAAGGATCCGGAGGCGATCGCCGTAGCCAATGCGTTGGCGGCAGCGGACCCGAGGGTCACCGTGGTGCATGGGGGCTTTGCCACCATGGCCGAAGAATTGGCGCAGCTCGGCATCGGCAAGGTCGATGGCGTGATGCTGGATCTGGGCGTTTCGTCGCCTCAGATCGACGATGCCGAACGCGGCTTCTCGTTCATGCGAGATGGCCCGCTCGACATGCGGATGGACACCACTCGTGGTCCCACGGTGGCGGATTGGCTGGCGCAAGCCAGTGTGGATGAGATGCGGGAGGTCATAGCGGATTATGGCGAAGAACGGTTTGCTTTTCAGGTTGCAAAGGCGATTGCTGCTCGCCGCGCAACAAGGCCGCTGCGCACCACGCTCGAGCTTGCCGAGTGCGTCGCCAGCGCCGTCCGCACGCGCGAAAAGGGGCAGCATCCGGCCACACGCACCTTTCAAGCTTTACGGATTTACATCAATCGGGAACTCGAAGAGCTCGCGCGCACCCTCGCGGCAGCTCTAGACCTGCTGGCTCCGGGGGGGAGATTGGCGGTGATCAGCTTTCATTCGCTTGAGGACCGCATGGTCAAGCAGTGCATCGCGGCGGCGGCTCGTCCGGCTGCCGCGCACGCGCGCCTGCCGTTGCGGGAAAGCGAAATGCCCCAACCCGTGCTGCGTTCCCTCGGGCGCGTGGTGGCCGAAGACGAGGAAGTCTCGTCCAACGCCCGCGCCCGTTCCGCCATCCTGCGCGTTGCCGAACGCACGGAAACGCCACTGCCCGCCGAGGGCGGTTTCGCGTTCGTGAAGATCGGCGCCCTGCCGGGCAGCGACCTGGCTCCGCCGCCCCGGCGCGGCGGCAAGGGAGGGCGCCGCTAATGGGTCGCGTCAACCTGATCGTTGCGGCTTTGCTGATGCTGTCGGCCATTTCCCTGGTCACCAGCCGGTATCAGTCGCGTCAGCTCTTCGTCGAGCTGGGCCGCGATCAGGCGCAGGCGCGCGATCTGGAAACCAATTGGCGGCGCTTGCAGCTCGATCGCGCCGAGCTTGCCCGCAATGCACGCGTGGACGCCATTGCGCGTGACGGCCTGAAGATGATTTCCATCGTTCCGGACCGCACGCTCTATATGAATCAGGCGCCCGTCTCCGCCAGCGGAGGCGCGCAATGAAACGCGTCCCCTTCTTCGACAATCCCGTGCTGCGCGGGCAACTGCCCACGTGGCGCGCGCGCCTGGTGCTGATCCTGCTGTTCGGCGGTTTCGCGGTGCTGGCCGGCCGCGCCCTGTTTCTGCAGGGGCTGTCCACGGAGTTCCTGCAGCAGCAGGGCGAGCGGCGCTATGAACGCACGCTGACGCTGGCTGCCACGCGCGGCAAGATCATGGACCGCAACGGCGCGGTGCTGGCCTCCAGCGTGCCGGCGCGCGCGATCTGGGCCATTCCCGAAGACACCAAGCAGGCCACCCCGGCCCAGTTGGACACCCTGGCGAAGCTGCTGGAAACGCCTGTGGCCGACCTGCGCCACCGCCTCGTCGATGAAGACAAGAACTTCGTCTACCTGAAGCGCCAGGTCTCCATGGACGTGGCCGACAAGATCAAGCAATTGGGTATGCCTGGCGTGCATCAGCAGCCGGAAACCCGCCGCTATTATCCGGACGGCGACGTGATGGCCCACGTGGTGGGCTTCAACAGCGTCGAGGACCAGGGGCAGGAAGGGGTCGAGCTGACGTTCAATCAGCAGCTTTCCGGCCGTCCGGGCAGCCGTCGTGTCATCAAGGACCGGCTGGGCCGAGTGATCGAAGACGTGCAGGCCGTGACCTTGCCGGTGGACGGCCGCGATTTGCGCCTGTCTATCGACACCCGCCTGCAGTATTTGGTGTTCAAGGCCCTGAAGGACTCCATGGACAAGCACCAGGCCAAGGGGGCGACCGCCGTGGTCGTGGATGTGCACACCGGCGAGATCCTGGCGCTGGCCAATGTTCCGACGTTCGACCCGAACAAGCGCGAGACTTTCCACGGGTCCAAGCTGCGCAACCAGGCCATTACCGATACTTTCGAGCCCGGCTCGATCATGAAGCCGTTCACGGCGGCGCTGGCGTTGGACCTGGGCCGCATCACGACCAAGACGCTATTCGAAACCGGCAATGGCCGTTTCCAATACCAGGGCAGCACGATCAGCGACGTAAGCCGCAATGGCACGCTGGACGTGGCCGGCGTGCTCCGCAAGTCCAGCAATATCGGTATGACGATGATCTCCGAGAAGCTGGAATCCCGCGAAATGTGGGACCGCTTCACCGAATTGGGCCTGGGCCAGGCGCCGCAAGTGGGATTTCCCGGCGCGGCGCCCGGCCGCCTGCGCCCCTGGGACCGCTGGCGTCTGATCGAAAAGGCCACCATGGCCTATGGCTACGGCCTGTCGGTGTCGCTGTTGCAGGTGGCGCGCGCCTATACCGTTTTCGCCCGCAACGGCGACATGGTGTCGCTGACCTTGGTCAAGCGCGACAGCGATCCCACCAGCGTCAAGATCTACACGCCGAAGACCACCGAAATGGTGCGCGGCATGCTCGAGGCCGCCGCCGGGCCGGAAGGCACCAAGGCTGCCCAGGTGCAGGGCTACCGCGTGGCCGGCAAGAGCGGCACCGCGCGCAAGATCGTCGACGGCAAGTACAGCATGCAGCGCTACCGGAGTTCGTACGTGGGCTTTGCCCCCGTGTCGGATCCGAAGATCGTGGTGGCAGTGTCCATTGACGAGCCGACGGTCGGTGGCTATTACGGCGGCGCGATCGCCGCACCCGTGTTCTCCCAGATCGTGGGCGGAAGCCTGCGGTTGATGGGGGTGCGCCCGGACGCACCCTTCGAATCCACAATTGTTGCTGGTCTCAAGGAGCCAGGCAGATGAACGCCAAGGGCTTCCTCTCTTCTACCCCTGTCGCCACGGTTGCCGAAATCGTGGCGTGGTTGCATGCGCGCGTCTCGTTGACGGCGCACCTCAAGCTGGACTCCCGCGAGATCGAGCCGGGCGACGTGTTCGTCGCCTGCCCGGGCCTGTCCAGCGACGGACGCCTCTATATAGAGAAGGCGTTGGCGCTGGGCGCCAGCGCGGTTCTGTTCGAAGCGCCCGCCAGCGAGGCCATCGAGGCCGCGGCGGCGCAGACGCCGATGCTGCCGGTGGCCGGTTTGCGCGCCCTGCTGGGCGAGCTGGGCGACACCTGGTATGGCCGGCCGTCCGCCGCGCTCGCGGTCGTGGCCGTGACGGGCACCAACGGCAAGACCTCGTCCGTGCAATGGATCGCCCATGCGCTGGGCCGCAATGACAAGCCTTGCGGCACCATCGGCACCTTGGGTGCGGTGCTGCCCGATGGCCGCACGCTGGGCGGCGACTTGACCACGCCTGACGTGCTGACCGTGCACCGCACGCTGGCCGCGATGCGCGACGCGGGGGCGAAGGCCGTCGCGATGGAAGCATCGTCGATCGGCATCGAGCAGGGCCGGATGGACGGCGTGCGCGTTGCGCTGGCGGCGTTCACCAACTTGACGCGCGACCATCTCGATTACCACGGCACAATGGAACGGTACGAGGCGGCCAAGGCGCGCCTGTTCCGCTGGCCGGGCCTGACCGCCGCCGTGATTAACGCGGACGACGAAGCCGGGCGCCGCCTGATCGCGAACCTGCCCGCGGACATGGCAATGGGCTACAGCCTGAGCGACGCGCCCGAGATCCCCGCCGCCATGCGCGCGCGCGATCTCCAGGCCACGTCCCAAGGCCAGATCTTCACGCTGGTGTCGCCGCATGGCGAAGCCCAGATCGTGACGCGCCTGCTTGGTGCGCACAACGTTTCCAATCTGCTGCTGGTGGCGGGCGTGCTGTATCAGCTTGGCTTGCCGTTTGCGCAAATCGCGCGCGAACTGGCGGCGACCGATCCCGTCGATGGCCGCCTGCAGACGGTGGAACCGCTCGGTTCAAGCGGCGCGCAGGCCGGCACGGGCCGTGGCCCGCTGGTGGTGGTGGACTACGCGCATACTCCCGATGCCTTGTCGCGGGCGCTGGCCGCATTGCGCGCCGTCGCCGAGGCCCGCTCGGGCCGCCTGGCCTGCCTGTTCGGCTGCGGCGGCGAGCGGGATCCGGGCAAGCGTCCTGAAATGGGGCGCATCGCGGCGGACCTGGCCGACCACGTGGTTGTCTCCAGTGACAATCCGCGCACCGAATCGCCCGAAGCTATCGTCCAGCAGATTCTGGCAGGCATTCCCGAATCGGCGCATGCCGACGTGCAGGTGGATCGCGCGCGCGCCATCATGCAGACCATCTGGGCGGCGTCGCCCGAAGACGTGGTGCTGCTGGCGGGCAAGGGGCACGAGACCTACCAGGACATCGGCGGCGAGAAGCTGCCCTTCGACGATCGCGAATGGGCGCGGCTGGCCATGCTGCTGCCGCAGGTTAAGGGCGTGTCCACGGATACGCGGCGCATCGGCGCGGCTGAGCTGTTCGTGGCGCTGGTGGGCGAGAACTTCGACGCGCACGACTATCTGGACCAGGCCGAGGCGCGCGGCGCGTGCGCGGCCGTGGTGGCGCATGCCGTAGCCGGCTCCCGCTTGCCGCAACTGGTGCTGGGCGACACGCGCATGGCGCTGATGCGTATCGGCGCGGCCTGGCGCGCGCAGTTTTCCCTGCCCGTCGTCGCGGTGGCCGGCAGCAACGGCAAAACCACGACCAAGGAAATGATTTCGGCCATGCTGGCCGATTGGCGTGGCGAGGCGCGCCGCCTGGCCACCGCCGGCAACCTCAACAACGATATCGGCGTGCCGCTGACGTTGCTGCGCTTGCGTCCGGAGCACCGGGCCGCCGTGTTCGAACTGGGCATGAACCATCCCGGCGAGATCGCGCAACTGGCGGCCATGGCGGCGCCCACGGTGACGCTGGTGACCAATGCCCAGCGCGAGCATCAGGAATTCATGCATAGCGTGGAAGCGGTGGCGCACGAGAACGGCGCTGCAATCGCCGCGCTGCCCGACGACGGCGTTGCCGTCTATCCGGGCGACGAACCGTACTCGACGGTCTGGGATGCCCTGGCCGAGCCGCGCCGCGTGCTGCGCTTCGGCCTGCAGCCAGGCCTGGACGTCTACGCGGAGCAGATCCTGGCCGACGTGAACACCACGCGCTGCCGGGTCGTGACGCCGGTCGGCACCGCCGATCTGGCGCTGCCGGTGCCCGGTCTGCACAACCTGCGCAATGCGCTGGCGGCCATCGCCAGCGCCATCGCCGCAGGGGTGCCGCTGGACAGCGCGGTGCGCGCACTGGCGGGTTTCAGCCCGGTCGCCGGCCGCATGCAGCACAAGAAAATGAGTGACGGTACGTTGCTCATCGACGACACCTACAATGCGAACCCCGACTCGGTTCGCGTGGCCATCGACGTGCTGGCGCGCATCGGCGGCACGCGTGTCCTCGTACTGGGCGACATGGGCGAGGTCGGGGACAACGGCCCCGCCATGCATGTAGAGGTGGGGAATTACGCGCGCGAGCAAGGGCTCGACGCGCTCATCACGCTAGGCGAAGCCAGCCGGGCGGCATCTGCCGCATTCGGCGCGGGCGCGCACGCCTGCGCATCGGTAGACGAAGTCGTTGCCGCGTTGCGCGGCTTGCGCCCGTCCTGCGTATTGGTAAAGGGATCGCGCTTTATGCGCATGGAGCGGGTAGTGACGGCTTTTTCTATGAATGACGGTATGGCGGCCAAGGGGCAGGGAGAGCACGATGCTGCTTGAAATCGCCCGCTTGCTTTCCGATGACGTGCGCGCGCTGGGGGTGTTCGAATACATCACCTTGCGCGCGGTGCTGGCGTGCGCGACGGCATTGCTGATCGGCCTGGTAGCGGGTCCGCGCGTGATCCGCAAGCTGACCGAGATGAAGATCGGCCAGGCCGTGCGCTCCTACGGCCCGGAATCCCACCTGGTCAAGACGGGCACCCCCACCATGGGCGGCGTGCTGATCCTGATTTCGGTCGCCATCAGCACGTTGCTGTGGGCGGACTGGACCAACCGCTTCGTGTGGGTGGTGCTGCTGGTGACCTTCGGCTTCGGCTGGATCGGCTGGATGGACGATTACCGCAAGGTGGTCTACCGCGATCCGGAAGGCATGCCTGCACGGCAAAAATTTTTCTGGCAGGCCACCATCGGCATCGTGGCCGCGGTGTACCTGGCGTTCGCCGTGTCGGCCCCGGCCAATACCGAACTGTGGCCGTTGTTCAAGGCATGGGTGGGCAGCGGCTTCACGATGTCGCTGCCGACGCGCGCCGACCTCATCGTCCCGTTCTTCAAGACCGTCAGCTATCCCTTGGGCGTGCTGGGCTTCGTCGCGCTGACCTGGGCGGTCATCGTCGGCACCAGCAATGCCGTGAACCTGACCGACGGCCTGGACGGCCTGGCGATCATGCCCACCGTCATGGTGGGCAGCGCACTGGGCATCTTCGCCTACGTGGTGGGCCGCGTCGACTATTCCAAGTACCTGCTGTTTCCCTATATCCCGGGCGCGGCGGAACTGATGGTGCTGTGCGCCGCGATCGGCGGCGCCGGACTGGCATTTTTGTGGTTCAACGCGTATCCGGCGCAAGTCTTCATGGGCGACGTCGGCGCGCTGGCGCTGGGCGGCGCGCTGGGCACCATCGCGGTCATCGTGCGCCAGGAAATCGTGTTGTTCATCATGGGCGGCGTGTTCGTCGTCGAGACGCTTTCCGTGATGATCCAGGTGACCTGGTTCAAGTACACGAAGCGACGTTATGGAACAGGTAGACGCATATTCCGCATGGCTCCGCTGCATCATCACTTTGAAGTGGGCGGCTGGAAGGAAACCCAGGTGGTCGTGCGTTTCTGGATCATCAGCATGATGCTGGTGCTGATTGGCCTCTCTACCCTGAAGTTGCGATGAATACGATGGAAACCTCCCGTGCCGGCGCGCCGCTCGTCCTGATCCTCGGATTGGGCGAGACGGGTGCGGCCGCCGCAAGCTGGTGCGCCCGCCAGGGCGCCCGCTTGCGCGTGGCCGACACGCGCGCCGAACCGGGCGGGCTGGCCGCGCTGCGCGAAGCGCTGGCGCAAAGCGCAGTGGAGTACCGCCTGGGCTGCGACGAGTCTTTCGATACGGCGTTGCTCGATGGCGTGGACCAGGTGGTGCTGAGCCCAGGGCTGGCGCCGGCGCAGGCTCCGGCCGCGACCCTGCTGCGCGAGGCCGAAGCCCGCGGCATCGAGATCGTCGGCGAAATCGAACTGTTTGCCCGCGCCCTGGCGGAACTGGCCGAGACGCGCGAATACCGGCCGCGTCTGCTGGCCGTCACGGGCACCAACGGCAAGACCACCGTCACCGCGCTGACGCGGCAGCTGATCGAAGCCAGTGGCCTGTCGGTCGTGGCGGCGGGCAACATCAGCCCCGCGGCGCTGGCCGCGCTGATGGCGGCGCTGGATGCCGATGCGCTGCCGCAGGTCTGGGTGCTGGAACTGTCGAGCTTCCAGCTGGAAACGACGCATTCGCTCATGGCCGACGCGGCCGTGGTGTTGAACGTCACGCAGGATCACCTGGACTGGCATGGCGGCATGCAAGCCTACGCCGCCGCCAAGGCGCGCCTGCTGAAAATGGCGCGAGTGGCGATCGTCAACCGCGACGACCCGTACACCGTCGATATGGTGCCGGCCCTGAACGCCATGAACGTCCGCAGTTTCGGCCGCGACATACCGGAACTGGCCGGCGACATGGGGCTGGAGCTGGGCCAGGGCGTGGCGTGGCTGACCGCGGGCGAGCCGAACGACTTCGACGAACCCGCGCCGCCGCCGCGCCGCAAGAAGGATGCGCCTGAACCCGTGCGCGCCAAGGGCCGCATGAGCCGCCTGATGCCGGTGGACGCCCTGCGCATCCGCGGCATCCACAATGCCTTGAACGCGCTGGCCGCCCTGCAGCTCGCCCGCTGCCTCGACCTGGGCTGGGGCGCCATGCTGCGCGCGTTGCGCGAGTACACGGGCGAACCGCACCGCGCGGCATTCGTCCGCACGATCGGGGGCGTGGATTACATCAACGACAGCAAGGGCACCAATGTCGGCGCCACCGTGGCCGCGCTGGAAGGCCTGGGCCAGCCGGTCGTGCTGATCGCCGGCGGCCAGGGCAAGGGTCAGGACTTCTCGCCGCTGATCCCCGTGGTGTCGCGCCATGCGCGCGCCGTGATGCTGATTGGCGTGGACGGACCCGAAATCGGGCGCGTCCTGGCCTCGACGGGCGTGAATTGCGTGGCGGCCGAGTCGCTGCGCGACGCCGTGCGCGGCGCGGCCGAGCTCGCGCAGCCCGGCGATGCCGTGCTGCTGTCGCCCGCTTGCGCCAGCCTGGACATGTTCCGCAACTATCCGCATCGCGGGCAGGTGTTCGTGGATGAGGTCGAAGACTTGGCCCGCGACCGAGGAGAGGTGGCATGAGCCTGATCGCCGATCTCACCGCCAGCGTCAACGCCGTACGGCCCGGCCGTACCCGCATGCGCAACTTCGATCTGCCGCTGGTCATCGCGGCGTCGACGTTGCTGCTGCTCGGCCTGCTGATGGTGTATTCGGCATCGATCGCGCTCGCCGACGGCCCGCGCTATGCGTCATATGGGCGCTACTATTTCGTCATCCGCCATGGGCTGTTCGTCAGCGCCGGCCTGGTCGGCGCGGCCGTGGTGCTGGCGATCCCCATCCGCGTCTGGCAGCGCATGGCGGTGCCGATGTTCGTGCTGGCGATCGTATTGCTGGTGGCCGTGCTGATCCCCGGCATCGGCCGCGAGGTGAATGGCGCGCACCGTTGGATTCCGCTGGGGCCGCTCAATTTCCAGCCTTCCGAGCTGATGAAGCTGGCCGCGCTGCTCTACGCCGCCGACTACACGGTGCGCAAACAAGAGCACATGCAGGCATTCGCCCGGGGTTTTCTGCCCATGGCCGTCGCGCTGGCCGGCGTGGGCATGCTGCTGTTGCTGGAGCCCGACTTGGGCGCCTTCATGGTGATCGTGGCGATCGCCATCGGCATCCTGTTCCTGGGCGGCATCAACGGCAAGTACTTCAGCAGCCTGCTGGCGGTGCTGGTCAGCACCTTCCTGATGCTCATCTGGCTGTCGCCGTGGCGCCGCGCGCGCCTGTTCGCCTACCTGGATCCCTGGAACGAAGACAACGCCTACGGCAGCGCCTATCAGCTGTCGCATTCGCTGATCGCGCTGGGCCGCGGGGAATGGCTGGGTGTGGGCCTGGGCGCCAGCGTCGAAAAGCTGCATTACCTGCCCGAGGCGCATACCGACTTCCTGATGGCCGTGGTGGGCGAGGAATTGGGCTTTGCCGGCGTGATGCTGGTCATCACCCTGTTTGCCATCATCGTCTATCGCGGTTTCGATATCGGCCGGCAGGCCATCGCCATGGAACGCACATTCGCGGGCCTGGTGGCGAACGGCGTGGCCATGTGGTTCGGCGTGCAGGCCTTCATCAATATGGGCGTCTGCCTGGGCCTGCTGCCCACCAAGGGCCTGACCCTGCCGTTGATGAGCTACGGCGGTTCGGGCGTGGTGATGAATCTGTGCGCGCTGGCCATGTTGATCCGGGTCGACGTGGAAAACCGCATCATGATGCGCGGGGGGCGGGTATGACGGCCGCTCGCACCATCCTGATCATGGCCGGCGGCACCGGCGGGCACATCATGCCCGGCCTGGCCGTGGCAGACGTCCTGCGCGAGCGCGGCTGGCGCGTGCTGTGGCTGGGCAATCCCGAAAAGATGGAAGGCCGGCTGGTGCCGCCTCGCGGCATCGAGCTGGTGCCGCTGCGTTTCCAGGGCGTGCGCGGCAAGGGCGCATCGGCGCTCCTGAAGCTGCCGTTCCTGCTGCTGCGCGCGTTCGCGCAGGCCTGGTCGCGCCTGGCCGACGTGCGCCCGGACGTGGTGCTGGGCATGGGCGGCTACGTGGCCTTCCCGGGCGGTGTGGTCGCGGCGCTGCGCGGCACGCCGCTGGTCGTCCACGAACAGAATGCCGTGGCAGGCACTGCGAACAAATGGCTGGCCCGGATGGCGCGCCGCGTGCTCAGCGGGTTCCCCGGCGTGCTGCCCAAGGGCGAGGCGATGGGCAACCCGGTCCGCGCCGACATGTGCGCGCTGCCCGATCCGGCCGAACGCTATGCCGGCCGCAGCGGCGCGCTGCGCGTGCTGGTCGTGGGCGGCAGCCTGGGCGCCCAGGCGCTGAATACCACGGTTCCGCAGGCGCTGGCGCGCCTGCCGCGCGAAGGCCGGCCCGAGATCGTCCATCAGGCCGGCGAACAGCATTTGCCCGCGTTGCAGCAGGCCTACGCCCAGGCGGGTGTGGAAGCCGACTGCCGCGCGTTTATCGATGACATGGCGGGCGCCCTGGGCGATGCCGACCTGCTGATCTGCCGCGCGGGCGCCATGACGGTGTCCGAAGTGGCGGCGGCGGGCGTTGCGGCGCTGTTCGTGCCGTTCCCGCATGCCATCGATGACCACCAGACCGCCAACGCCCGCTTCCTGAGCGACGCGCAGGCCGCCTGGCTGCAGCCGCAGACCGCCTTGACGCCCGAGTGGCTGGCGCAGTGGCTGGGCCAGCGCTCCCGACAAGAACTGCAAGCCGTCGCAGAACGGGCCCGCGCGCATGCGCAGCCCGACGCGGCGGCCCATATCGCCGACGCCTGTGAACAAGCAGCGGGGCGTTCATCATGAAACACAGAATTCAACACATTCATTTCGTAGGCATCGGCGGCTCGGGCATGAGCGGCATTGCCGAAGTGCTGCTCAACCTGGGCTACACGATCAGCGGTTCCGATCTGAACGAGTCGGCCGTGACGCGCCGCCTGGCGGCCCTGGGCGTCAAAATCGCCATCGGCCATGTGGCCAGCAACGTGACCGGCGCTGGCGCCATCGTGACGTCCACCGCGGTAGCGGGCGACAACCCCGAAGTGATCGCGGCCCGTTCGGCCCGCATCCCCGTCGTGCCGCGTGCCATCATGCTGGCCGAGCTGATGCGCCTGAAGCGCGGCATCGCCGTTGCCGGAACCCATGGCAAGACGACCACGACCAGCCTGGTGGCCAGCGTGCTTGCCGCTGGCGACCTCGACCCGACTTTCGTGATCGGCGGCCGCCTGAACTCCGCCGGCGCCAATGCGCGGCTGGGGCAGGGCGACTACATCGTGGTCGAGGCCGACGAATCGGATGCCTCGTTCCTGAATCTGCTGCCCGTGATGGCCATCGTGACCAACATCGATGCCGATCACATGGATACCTACGGGCACGACGTGGCGCGGCTGAAGAGCGCCTTCATCGAATTCACGCAGCGCCTGCCGTTCTACGGCAGCGCCGTGCTCTGCCTGGACGATGCGAACGTGCGGGAGATCATGCCCTTCGTGTCCCGGCCGATCACCACTTACGGGCTCAACCCCGAGGCACAGGTGCGCGCTTACGAAGTGCAGCCGGCCGGCACAAGCATGCGCTTCAATGTGCAGCGCACCCATCTGGATACGCTGTTGCCGCCGCTGGAAGTCGAACTGAACCTGCCGGGCCTGCATAACGTGCGCAACGCGCTCGCGGCCATCGCCGTGGCGACCGAGCTGGGCGTATCCGACGACGCGATCCGCGAAGCGCTGGCTTCGTTCAAGGGCGTGGGCCGCCGCTTTACCCAGACCGGCGAGTTTCCGGTGCCCGCCAGCCACGGCGGCGGCACGTTCACGGTGATCGACGACTACGGCCATCACCCGGTGGAAATGGCAGCCACGCTGGCCGCGGCCCGCGGCGCCTGGCCCGAGCGCCGCATCGTGCTGGCGTTCCAGCCGCACCGCTATACGCGGACGCGGGATTGCTTCGAGGATTTCGTGCGCGTGCTGGGCACGGCGGATGCCGTGCTGCTGACCGAGGTGTACGCCGCGGGCGAGCCGCCGCTGGTGGCCGCGGACGGCCGGGCCTTGTCGCGCGCGCTGCGCGTGGCCGGCAAGGTCGAGCCGGTGTTCGTCGAAGATGTGGCGGAACTGCCGCAAGCGGTGGTGGACTTTGTGCGTGATGGCGACGTCGTGGTTGTTATGGGAGCGGGTTCGATCAGCAAGGTCCCCGCCCAAGTAGGAGAGCTGGCATGAGCACGCAATTCGGCAAGGTGGGTGTGTTGTACGGCGGACGCTCCGCCGAACGCGAGGTGTCCCTGATGTCGGGCGCGGGCGTGCACCAGGCGCTGCTCAGCGCTGGCGTGGACGCTCACCTGTTCGACACGGGCGAACGCAGCCTGTCCGAACTGGCGGAGCAGGGGTTCGACCGCGTGTTCATCGCCCTGCACGGCCGCTACGGCGAGGACGGCTCGATCCAGGGCGCGCTGGAGCTGCTGGGCATTCCCTACACCGGTAGCGGCCCGCTGGCCTCCGCGCTCGCCATGGACAAGACCATGACCAAGCGCGTGTGGCTGCAGCACGGCCTGCCCACGCCTGAGTTCGAAGTGTTGGACGCGGACACCGAGCTGCGCCTGGTGCCGGACCGCCTGAGCCTGCCGCTGATCATCAAGCCGCCGCACGAGGGGTCGACCGTCGGCATCACCAAGGTAGTGGGCTATTCCGACATGAAGGAAGCCTATGCCGCGGCCGCGCGCTTCGACAGCGAAGTGCTGGCCGAGCAGTTCATCTCCGGCCGTGAGCTGACCGTGGCGGTGCTGGGCTCCGGCAGGGCTGCGCGCGCGCTGCCCGTGATCGAGATCGCCGCGCCCGGCGGCAACTACGACTACGAACACAAGTATTTCTCCGACGATACGCAGTACTTCTGCCCGGCCACCCTGCCTGCCGACGTGGCGGAGGAAGTGGCGGCGATCGCCGTCAAGGCATACCAGGTGCTGGGCTGCGAAGGTTGGGGCCGCGCGGATTTCATCCTTGACCAGGACAACCGGCCGTGGCTGCTTGAAATGAATACCTCGCCTGGCATGACCAGCCATTCTCTCGTTCCCATGGCCGCCAAGGCGGTGGGAATCAGCTATGCCGATCTGTGCGTGGCGATTTTGTCCGAGGCTGCGTGCAAAGTGCACAGCCCCGCCCGCAACGCTTGACCTGGATAATCTGTGTGGAACGACGCTCGCACTACCAACCTGATCGCCAACACGCTGGCCGTGCTGGCGGTTTGCGCCATGCTCATCGCGGGCGTGGTGTGGGTAGCGCAACGCCCGTTCTTCACGCTCTCGGCCATCGAGCTGGAATCGATGCCGGACACCGAGCTGCACTACGTGTCGACGGGGGCTGTGCGATCGGCGATCGCCGGCCGTTTCAAGGGCAACTTCTTCACGGTGGACCTGGACGACGCGCGCGAGATTTTCGAATCGGTTCCCTGGGTCCGGCATGCCACGGTACGGCGGATCTGGCCGAACGTGCTGCGCGTGCGGATCGAGGAGCAGCAGCCCCTGGCGCTGTGGAACGAAAACCAGATGATCAACACCTGGGGCGAAGCGTTCACGGCCAACACGGGCGAGGTGGACGACGAGACCGTGCTGCCGCAGTTCTTCGGCCCCGAGGGCACCGAGTCGCTGGTCGTGCAGCGCTATGCCGAGCTGGCACGCTGGTTCGCGCCGCTGGATATGCACGTCAAGCAGCTGGAACTGAGCCCGCGCTATGCCTGGCGCGTCGTGCTGTCCAACGGCATGTCGCTGGACCTGGGACGCGATCCGGGCGCCGATGCACCCGACCCGCATGGCTTGCCGGGCGCATTGCCGTTCGCGGCCCGTATTCAACGCTTTGTGCAGGCGTGGCCCGCCGTGGCGGGGCGCCTGGAAGGGCGCACCGTGACGCAGGCCGACCTGCGCTATCCGAATGGTTTCGCCCTGGCGCTGGCTCCGTTGCCAGCGTCGGAAACCAAAACCAAATCCACACCGAAACCTCCCAAGAAACGCTAACGCCATGACCCGTGACATCAAGGACCTTATCGTCGCCCTCGATATCGGCACCAGCAAGGTGGTGGCTGTGGTGGCTGAAATTTTGCCTGAAGGGCGATTCGAAGTGCTGGGCCTCGGCCAGCATGAATCGCGCGGCATGCGCAAGGGCGTGGTCGTCAATATCGAGACCACTGTGAATTCCATTCAGCGCGCGCTTGAAGAAGCCGAGCTGATGGCAGATTGCAAGATTCGCGACGTCTACACCGGCATTGCCGGCAGCCATATCCGCAGCTTCAATTCCAGCGGCATGGTCGCCGTGAAGGACAAGGAAGTCACCGCCACCGACGTTGCCCGCGTCATCGAGACCGCCAAGGCGGTGAACATCCCGACCGACCAGCAGGTGCTGCACGTGCTGACGCAGGAGTTCATCGTCGACGGCCAGGAAGACATCCGCGAGCCGATCGGCATGAGCGGCCTGCGCCTGGAAGTGCGCGTGCACATCGTGACCGGGGCGGTCAGCGCCGCCCAGAACATCGTGAAGTGCGTGCGCCGCTGCGGGCTCGAAGTGCAGGACCTGATCCTGCAGCCGCTGGCCTCCAGCCTCGCCGTGCTGACCGCCGACGAAAAAGAGCTGGGCGTCGTGCTGGTCGACATTGGCGGCGGCACCACCGACGTGGCGATCTTCACTGGCGGCGCGATCCGCCACACCGCCGTGCTGCCCATCGCCGGCGACCAGATCACCAACGACATCGCGGCGATGCTGCGCACGCCCACGCCCGATGCCGAAGAAATCAAGCTGCGCTACGGCGTGGCCAAGCAGGTTCTGGCCAGCCCGGATGAATCCGTGGAGGTCCCGGGCCTCGGCGACCGCGGTCCGCGCCAGGTCAAGCGCCAGGCGCTGGGCGCCGTGATCGAGCCGCGCGTAGAGGAACTGTTCACGCTGGTGCAGCAGGTCGTGCGCGACTCCGGCTACGAGGATCTGCTGGCTTCCGGCGTGGTCCTGACCGGCGGTTCGGCGCAATTGCCCGGCATGATCGAACTGGCCGAGGACGTGTTCCTCAAGCCGGTGCGCGTGGCGGTGCCTGAATACGAAGGCAGCCTGGCCGACGTGATGCGCAATCCGCGCTTCTCGACGGTAATGGGCCTGCTGCAGGAAGCGCGGATGCAGAGGGTGCGCGGCCGCAAGGTCGCCGCTCAGACCGGCAACTTCAAAACCCTGCTGGCGCGCATGAAGGAATGGTTCATGAATTAGGTAGAGGGGGGCAGGTTGGGGCCTGCTCCTTGGTCCGGTCGGCTGGCGGTATCGCAGGCCGGGCCAGAAGAGGGGAGGCGCTTCAAACCCGTTGCGGGCCTTGCCGGCGACGTGTTTGAGGCGATTCACAAAAAATAGGTTGTTGGGGAATTTTGTGATTTGCAAATCGGACTTGTGAGGGAGTCATCATGATGAACTTTGAGATGCTTGAGAACACCACCAAAGGGACCGTAATTAAGGTCGTTGGTGTGGGCGGTGCGGGCGGCAATGCCGTTGCGCACATGATTCGCAGCGGCGTGAACGGCGTGGATTTCATCTGCGCCAACACCGATGCGCAGGCACTGGCGGCGACCAACGCCCCGGTGCAGATCCGTCTGGGCCGCACCGGCCTGGGCGCGGGCGCCAAGCCCGAGCAGGGACGTGCGTCGGCCGAAACCGCGCGCGAGGAGATCCGTGCCGCCCTGAACGGCGCGCACATGGTCTTCATCACCGCCGGCATGGGCGGCGGCACCGGCACCGGCGCGGGTCCGGTCGTGGCCGAAGTGGCGAAGGAGCTGGGCATTCTGACCGTGGGCGTGGTCACCAAGCCGTTCACCTTCGAAGGCAACAAGCGCCTGAAGATGGCCGAGGACGGTATCTCGGAATTGGCCAAGCACGTGCATTCGCTCATCGTGGTGCTCAACGAGAACCTCTATGAACTGATGGACGAAGACGCGACGCAGGAAGACTGCTTCCGTTCCGCCGACGACATCCTGCACAACGCCTGCGCGGGTATCGCCGAAATCATCAACGTCGAAGGTAACGTCAACGTCGACTTCGAAGACGTCAAGACGATCATGGGCGAGCAAGGCCAGGCCATGATGGGCACGGCATCGGCTTCCGGCGCGGACCGCGCCCGCGTGGCCGCCGAGCACGCCATCGCTTGCCCGCTGCTGGAAGGCGTGGACCTGAACGGCGCTCGCGGCGTGCTGGTCAACATCACCGCCAGCCGCTCGCTGAAGATGCGCGAAACGCGCGAAATCATGGAAACGATCCGCAGCTACGCTTCGGACGACGCTACCGTGATCTTCGGCACCGCCTACGACGAGTCCATGGGTGAAAACCTGCGCGTGACCGTGGTTGCAACCGGCCTGGGCCGCGCACAATCGCGTCCGCAGTTGGTGCAGAACACCGCTGAAGTGCTGCGCACCGGTACCGACAACATGCCCATGGGCACGATGCCGGCCGGTCAAGGCGATTACCGCAACCTGGACATGCCCTCGGTCATGCGCAACCCGCGCAGCCAGGCTTCCGCCCAGGTGCGCGCGCTGGAAAGCTCGGGCATGGATCACTTCGACATCCCGGCATTCCTGCGCAAGCAGGCGGATTGAACCAAAGAGCCGATCACAGGCTCTAAAACGCACTCCCTCATCTCCGGCTCGCCTGTCCCCTCGGGCGAGCCGGAGGCGGAGCGGTCCGTGTTTCCCTTGCACGGTATAAATAGGGGGCGGAGGTATCGGTCGGTCCGGACGCTTGATGGCGTCAAGGATCGGACAGCGTTACAATACGTCAGTTACGCCGGCAATCTATTGTCTATCTTGCCGGCTTCCTGGCTCAAATCACCCAAGTCTCATGTTCCGACAGCGCAGTATCCAGAATCTCGTCCGCACGACAGGCGTCGGCGTCCACTCCGGACGGCGGGTCGAGCTCACCTTGCGCCCGGCACAACCCAACACGGGGATCGTTTTCCACCGCGTCGATCTGCCTCAGGTCGTGGACCTGCCTGCCCAGGCGGCCGGCGTGGGCGACACGCGCATGGCATCCGTGCTGCAGCAGGGCAATGTCCGCGTGTCCACGGTCGAACACCTCATGTCGGCGTTGGCCGGCCTGGGTATCGACAACCTGCATATCGACCTGACGGCGGAAGAAGTCCCGATCATGGACGGCAGCGCGGCGACGTTCGTCTACCTGCTGCGCTCGGCGGGCATCGTCGAACAGAACGCACCCAAGCAATTCATCCGCGTGCTGAAGCCCGTGGAAGTGCGCGAAGGCGAGGGCCGCAACGAAAAATGGGCCCGCCTGGAGCCGCATGAAGGTTTCGCGCTGGCGTTTTCCATCGACTTCCGGCATCCCGCGATCGATTCCACGGCCAATTTCGCCGAGATCGATTTCGCCACGCATTCGTACGTGCGCGAGATCGCCCGCGCGCGCACCTTCGGCTTCGTGAACGAAGTCGAGGCCCTGCGCTCGATGGGCCTGGCCCGCGGCGGCAGCCTCGACAACGCCATCGTCATGGACGAGTACCGCGTGCTCAACAGCGACGGGCTGCGCTACGACGATGAATTCGTCAAGCACAAGATCCTGGACGCCATCGGCGACCTGTACCTGCTGGGCAAGCCCCTGGTGGCGCGCTATGTCGCGTGCAAGTCAGGCCATGGCCTGAACAACCAGCTGGCCCGCGCGCTGCTGGAGCAGCGCGATGCCTGGGAACTGATCACCTATGAATCGCAGGCGGAGGCGCCGCAGGCGTTCCGCCACGAGTGGAAGCTGGCCTGATAGGCCCACCCCCTACCCGCTGACGCGGGCCCCCTCAAGGGGGCGACGTCTGCGGACCGGCAAAGCCGGCTCCGCGACGTCCGCGCTATCACCTTGCGCGGCCAGGTCCTGAGGACTTTCAGAGGAGGTGACAGTCGTCATCCTCTCGCGCTTAAGGCGCAATCCAGCGGCAAGCCATAGTATCAATCCGTCCGATAACTTGGTTTCGCTTCGTTTCGGAGGGGGATTTCCGCCGGACAATCCCCCTGGCTTCAGCTACTCTTGTGGTGTTTCAGGAGTTTGGCGACCGCATCGGCCAAGGGCCCGGGGCGCAGGTTTCCTTGCAGCGTCTCGAACGCGCCCAGCGCGGTGTCGCCCAGCGGCTGCGCCTCTGTGGGAGGGCGCGGCTGACGGGCGCCGGGTTTGGGCAAACCCGCTTGTACCTTGACGGCGATTTCGTTAAGGTTCCAGCCTTGGTCTGCCAAGGTCCGCGCGATGCGCGGAGCCAATTGACGCATCTTGGCCGCATGAGCGGCACTCGGCACCACCAGGTGCAGGCACTGGTTCTCCAGCTTGCCCACCTGGCAAACGGCGCCCAGCGGGGCGGGCAGAATCGCCGCCACCGCGTACTGGATTTGTAAGTGCTTGCGGGCGGTTGCCAGAACGCCGGCGCCCCGCATGTCATGACCCAGCCATCCCAGGGCGGTATTTTCTTCGCGCCGGCTGGAACTGGAACGTTGACGGTATGAAGTGGGTCTATTCATCCCGGCTCTAAGAATTAGGAAGCAAACCTTGAAAATCGTGATTATGCACGCCCGCGACGGGCAGGACGGGCATTTCACCCTGGGAGGCGGGCACCTGGCCCTGTTCCTGGGGCTCGCCTTGATCACGGCGGCCATCTGCGGCGCCGCGCTGCAACGATACCTTACTCCCATCCTGCCCTCGGTACATACCGTGGGCTGGCCTTTGGCGAGTCAGCCGGGGCGCGATGCGGATTTCCTGCGCGGAAACATGAATCTGCTGGCAGCCAAGGTGGGGGCCTTGCAGGCCAAGCTGGTCAGCATCGATGGCCTGGGCCAGCGCGTGGCCAAGGTGGCCGGCGTGGCCTATACCGACCCCGAATTGGCCAAGCAACTGGCCCTCGCCCAGCCGGAAGCGCTCATGCAGCCCGAGGCCACCCAGGTCATGGACGATCTGTTCACCGATCATCCGCCGCCGAGCGCGGAGTCGGCCGAAGCCCTGGGGCGCCAGCTCGATGACATCCAGGCTAGGCTGTCCCAGCAGACGGACAACCTGAAGCTGCTGGACGCGGCGCTGACCCGGCGTTCGGCCGATCAGGCCCGCATGCCGACCGCCATGCCCATCACCGACTACCCCTACCTGACGTCCTCGTACGGCTGGCGCCGCAATCCGGTGACGGGCCGCAGCGCGATGCACGAGGGGCTGGATTTCGCCGCGCCTTCCGGCACGCCCATCCTGGCCGCCTCGGGCGGCGTGGTGCTGGAATCCAAGTTCCACCCGGGCTACGGCAATATGGTCGAGATCGACCATGGCGACGGCCTGATCACCCGCTATGCCCATGCCTCGTCCCTGCTGGTCAAGCAGGGGCAACTGATCGAGCGCGGCCAGCAGGTCGCCCGCGTGGGCAGCTCCGGCCGGTCCACCGGCCCGCACCTGCACTTCGAGGTGCGCCTTGCGGGCCAGCCGCTGGACCCCCGCCTGTTCCTGGGGGCGCAGCAGAACGCCCCGCCCGCCGTGGCTCACGCCGCGCGTTGAACCGCCGGCGCGTCGGCCGGTCAAACCGGCCAACAGTGCTACCCTGGTGATAGATCCAGGCTATTGCGCTCCAGGTGCGTTAAACTGGTTCGTTTCCCAGCGGACCCCCGCTCAACCAATAACATCAAGTCACGGGCGACGCTGCCCAGCCCTCACGCAAGGGCGGCGTGTCCTGTGCGGCCGACATACGCATGGTTTCTCTGCTCAAAAAACTCATAGGCAGCCGCAACGACCGGCTGCTTAAGCAGTATCGCAAGCTGGTAACCCAGATCAACGGGCTCGAGCCCAAGATCTCCGCGCTCTCCGATGAGGAGTTGGCGGCCAAAACCGAGGAATTCCGTTCCCGCCACGCTCAGGGCACATCCCTGGACGACCTGCTGCCCGAAGCCTTCGCCGTCGTGCGCGAGGCCGGCAAGCGGGTGTTCGGCATGCGCCACTTCGATGTGCAGATGCTGGGCGGTATCGCCCTGCACAACGGCAAGATCGCCGAAATGCGCACGGGCGAGGGCAAGACGCTCATGGCGACGCTGCCCGTCTACCTGAACGCGATCGCCGGCAAGGGCGTGCACGTGGTCACGGTGAACGACTATCTGGCCCGCCGCGATGCCGAATGGATGGGCCGCCTCTACCGCTTCCTGGGCATGAGCACGGGTGTGGTGGTGCCGCAGCAGCCCAACGAAGAGAAAAAGGCCGCCTACGTCGCCGACATTACCTACGGCACCAACAACGAGTTCGGCTTCGACTACCTGCGCGACAACATGGAATACCGTGTTGAAGACCGTCGCCAGCGCGGGCTGTTCTACGCCATCGTCGACGAAGTGGACTCGATCCTGATCGACGAGGCCCGCACGCCGCTGATCATCTCCGGGCAGGCCGAAGACCACACCGAGCTCTACATCCGCATGAACGCGGTGCCCCCGCTGCTCAAGCGCATGGCGAGCGAGCCCAAGCCGCAGGAACCGGAACCCGAAGGCGACTACTGGGTCGACGAAAAGAGCCAGCAGGTCTACCTGTCCGAAGCTGGGCACGAGAACGCCGAAGGCATCCTGGCGCGCCTGGGCATCCTGCCCGAAGGCGAGTCGCTGTACGATCCGCGCCATATCGCGCTGATGCATCACCTGATGGTGGCGCTGCGCGCCAACACGCTGTTCTTCCGCGACCAGCAGTACGTGGTGCAGGACGGCGAAGTGGTGATCGTCGACGAATTCACCGGCCGCCTGATGGTGGGCCGCCGCTGGTCCGATGGCCTGCACCAGGCGGTCGAGGCCAAGGAAGGCGTGAAGATCCAGCACGAGAACCAGACGCTGGCTTCGATTACGTTCCAGAACTACTTCCGCATGTACGAAAAGCTGTCCGGCATGACCGGCACGGCCGACACGGAAGCGTACGAATTCCAGGAAATCTACGGGCTTGAAACGGTCATCATCCCGACCAACAAGCCCATGGTCCGCAAGGACCAGAACGACCAGGTCTTCAAGACCGACCAGGAAAAGTACAACGCCATCCTGGACGACATCCGCGATTGCCACGAGCGCGGGCAGCCGGTGCTGGTGGGCACCACCAGCATCGAGAACTCCGAGCTGCTGTCGGGCCTCTTGAAGAAAGCGAAACTGCCGCACGAAGTGCTGAACGCCAAACAGCACGCCCGCGAAGCCGAGATCGTGGCCGAAGCCGGCAAGCCGGGCCACATCACCATCGCGACCAACATGGCCGGCCGCGGCACCGACATCGTGCTGGGCGGCAGCGTCGACAAGCAGGTCGACCTGATCCGCGCCGACGAAGCGCTGTCCGAAGCCGAAAAAGACGCGCGCATTGAGAAGGTGCGCGCCGAATGGAAGCCGCTGAACGAGCAGGTCAAGGCCGCTGGCGGCCTGCGCATCATCGGCACCGAACGCCACGAATCGCGCCGTATCGACAACCAGCTGCGCGGCCGTGCCGGCCGCCAGGGCGACCCGGGCTCGTCCCGTTTCTACCTGTCGCTGGAAGATTCGCTGATGCGCATCTTCGCGGGCGATCGGGTGCGGGCCATCATGGAGCGCCTGAAGCTGCCCGAGGGCGAGCCCATCGAGGCAGGCATGGTGACGCGTTCGATCGAGACCGCACAGCGCAAGGTCGAAGGCCGCAACTTCGACATCCGCAAGCAGCTGCTCGAATACGACGACGTGGCCAACGACCAGCGCAAGGTGCTGTACTCGCAGCGCAACGACGTGCTGGAAGCCGCCAGCGTGGGCGAAACCGTGCAGAACCTGCGCGACGCCGCCGTGACCGACATGTTCAACGTCCATGTGCCGCCCGAGTCGGTGGAAGAGCAATGGGACGTGCCGGCGCTGCAAACCGCGCTGGAAGCCGATTGGCACGTGCAGCTGCCGCTGGTGGAAATCCTGGAAAAGGAAACCAGCCTGACCGACGAAGACCTGCGCGAACGCGTGGTGGCCGCCGCGCGCGATGCCTACCAGGCCAAGGTCGATCAGGTCGGCCTGGAATCGTGGTCGCAGTTCGAGCGTTCCATCATGTTGCAGGCAATCGACACGCACTGGCGCGAACACCTGTCCGCGCTGGACTACCTGCGCCAGGGCATCCACCTGCGCGGCTATGCGCAGAAGAATCCCAAGCAGGAATACAAGCGCGAAGCCTTCGAACTGTTCTCGGGCATGCTCGACCGTATCCGCGACGATGTGGTCCGTGTGCTGATGACGGTGCGTGTGCAGTCGCAAGAACAAGTGGACCAGGCCGAAGCCGAAGCGGCCCAATCGCATGTGCAGAACGTGCAATACCACCACTCCGACTACGACGAAGCGCTTGCCCAGACGGAATCGCAGGACGGCGCGCAACCCGTGCGCAACGCGATGCCCAAGGTCGGCCGTAACGATCCGTGCCCGTGCGGCAGCGGCAAGAAGTACAAGCAGTGCCACGGCAAGCTCGTTTGAGCAGGGAGAGGTAAACATGCTGCATTCCGTCGGCCGTACTGAATTCGATCACGCCGTGGTCATGGTGCGCGACCGGCTGGATGCGCTGGCCCCGCATTTCGAGCGCCAGGGCTTTCATCTGAGCGATAAAGCGGTGCACAACCTGGGGTCGTGTAACCGCCTGATCGTGCTGGAAGGCACCTATGTCGAACTGCTTGGCTGGCCGCCGGGCGCGCCGCCCGCGCGCAAGGAAATCGCCGACTCGCCATTCGGGCTGGAAGCGCTGGTGTTCCGCACCCATGACGCCGAGGCCACCTACGAACGGCTGCGCGCCGCGGGGTTCGCCGTCAATCCCGTCCAGGAACTGACCCGGCCGGCGATCCTGGACGGCGAGGAAGTCCAGGCCCGTTTCCATACCGTGCGTTTCGCCGAGCAGCCCTTGCCCGGCATCCGCATGTATTTCTGCCGCCACCTGACGCCAGAGTGCGTGTGGTCGCCCGAACTGATGGCGCATCCCAACGGCGCGCGCAGCCTGCTGCGCATCGACGCCCGGGCCGCGGATGCCCGCGGGGTCGCTGAACGGCTCGCGCTGGTGGCCGACGTGGCCGCCGAGCCGGCGGGCGACGGCTGGGACGTGCCGCTCGCAAACCTGCGCATCCACGTGAGCCAGGACGCCGCGGCGGTCACGCCCACGCTTTCCACGCTGACCCTGGAAAACCGGGACGGTGCCCACTACACGCTGGATACCGGCCTGTAGCCCGCGCCGCGGGATTCCTGTCTTCCCCCTTGTTCTGATGTTGCGCTTGCCGCGCCCGTGGCAGGCGCGCGCCTGCGCGCGTGCGCTCGCATTCGGACAAACCCGGGTTGTCGCTAGAAGTGCATACACTTTAGTATGCACTTCAATACCGATGATGACGTCGCCCGCAAGCGACTCGGCACGATGCATACCTCCAACGCCATCCGTCCCGCCGCCCGTACCCAGGCGGCCCAGGCCGAGCTGTACGGCGCCGTCAAGGCGATGGCCGTGCGTTTCGAGTTCAAGCCCGGGGAGCGCATCAACGAGGTGGAACTGGCCCGCAGGCTGAACGTCAGCCGCACGCCCCTGCGCGAAGTGCTGAACCAGCTGATGGTCGAGGGTTTCCTGACCCGTTCGGTAAACCGGGGCTTCATCGCCCGCCTGCTCGACGCCAAGCAGATCCACAGCCTGTATGAATATCGCGCGGTGCTGGAAGCCGGCATCGTGCGCGCGGCCTGCGAGCGCGCCACGGACGAGGAACTGGCCAGCTTGAGGGCATTCGTCGAGCGCTCGCGGGACGAGCCCGAGGACAGCGAGGCCACCCGCCTGCTGGACCTGGACGAAGCCTTCCACCTGACGCTGGCCCGCTACTCCCGCAACGAGGAGTTCGTGCGCGCGCTGGAAAGCGTCAACGCCCGCATTCACTTCGTGCGCTGGATCGACATGCAACAGGGCCGCCGCGGGCATACCCAGGGCGAACACCTGCGTATCGTCGAGGCGCTGGAACGGCGCGATATCGATGCGCTGCCGGGGCTCATCAACGCGCACATCGGCCGCCGGCTGGACCAGATCACCGACGTCATACGCACCGGTTTTTCCACGATTTACATGCGGGACCAGGCCGAACCCGCTGCGGCAGTGCCGGCCAACACCATATCAGCAGGGGAAAAGCAATGAACCACAGGATGAAACGCGGTCTGGCGGCGTTATGCGTGCTGGCCGCCGCAGGGGGGGCCTTTACCGCGGCGCCCGCCATGGCAGAGGAGCGGCCGCTGGTGCTGGTCGTACCGTATCCGCCGGGAGGCAGCACCGATATCCTGGCTCGCATCTTGCAGCCGCGCCTGTCGGAGCAGTTGGGCGGCCGCGCAGTCGTGGTGGAGAACCGCCCGGGCGCGGCCAGCCAGATCGCGACCGCGTTCGTGGCACGCGCCGAGCCGGACGGCAATACCCTCCTGGTCAGTTTCGACAACCACGGCATCAATCCCGCCGTGAAGCCCAAGCTGCCCTATGACACGTTCAAGGATTTCGTGGCGATCTCGCAGACGGTGCGTTTCCCGCTGGTGATCGGCGCCAACCCGAGCGTGCCGGGGAACAACCTGAAGGAATTCCTGGCCGCCGCTGCCAAGCAGCCGCCGAACAAGTTCAACTACGCGTCCACCGGCGTGGGGTCGCTGAACCACCTGGCGCCTGAAGAGCTGAAGCGCCTGTCCAAAGTCGAACTGCTTCACGTGCCGTATGGCGGCGGCGGACCGGCCATCCAGGCCGTGGTGGGCGGACAGGCCAACATGACATGGTTGAGCTTCGCGGCGCTGCGCGGCCAGATCCAGGCCGGCAAGATCAAGCCGCTGGCTGTGGCCGGCGACAAGCGCCTGCCCGAGCTGCCCAACGTGCCGACGGTGGCCGAATCCGGTTTCCCCGGGTTTGTCGCCTACTCCTGGAGCGGCATGTTCGCCCCGAAGGGCACGCCCGAAGCCACCGTGAAAAAGCTGACCGCGGACTTCCAGGCCGTGCTGGCCGATCCTGAAATCAGGAAGAAGGTGACGGAGGCGGGCTTCGAGATCGTCGCCTCGGACGGCCCGGCGCTGGACGCCTACGTGAAGTCCGAATACGACCGCTGGAGCGCCTTCATCAAGAGCAGCAACATCAATCTGGACAACTGAACGGCGAGCGGCCGGACACCCCGGCCGTGCGCGAGCAACACGTGGAGATGACATGGAAAACCTGACCGGCGCCGAAGCCATGGTGCGGATGCTGCAGCACAACGGCGTCAAACATATTTTTGGCCTGTGCGGCGACACCAGCCTGCCGTTCTATGACGCGCTGTACCGCCTGGACCACGGCATGCGGCACATCCTGACGCGCGACGAGCGCAGCGCCGGCTACATGGCGGACGCCTATGCCCGCGTGACCGGCAAGGTCGGCGTGTGCGAAGGCCCCAGCGGCGGCGGGGCAACCTACCTGCTGCCCGGACTGGTGGAGGCCAACGAGTCGTCCGTGCCCGTGCTGGGCATCACGTCGGACGTGGCGGTGGGCTCGCGCGGCAAGTACCCCCTGACCGAATTGGACCAGGAAGCGCTGTACCGTCCGCTGACCAAATGGAACCGCACGATCGACCGCGCGGACCAGATTCCCGGCATGGTGCGGGCGGCCTTTCGCGCGATGACGACCGGCAAGCCCGGGTCGGCCCATCTGTGCTTCCCGTACGACGTCATGAAGCAGCAGGTGGACGCGTCCGACATCTGGGCCCAGCCTGAGCACAGCCGCTTCCCCGCGATGCGCTTCGCGCCGGATCCCGCCGACGTGGCCCGCGCGGCGCAACGGCTGGTCGGCGCGCGCGCCCCGGTGATCATCTGCGGCGGCGGCGTGGTCATCGCCGGTGCCAGCGATGCCTTGCAGCAACTGGCCGAAGCGCTCAAGGCCGCGGTCTGCGTGACGGTGAGCGGGCAGGGCAGCCTGGCCGATACCCACCCGTTGAACGCGGGCGTGGTGGGCTCCAACGGCGGCGTCATGGCGACGCGGGACGTGGTGGCCGCTGCGGACGTGGTGCTGTTCGTCGGATGCCGCGCGGGGTCGACCTCGACCGAGCACTGGCGCTTCCCCAACCGCAACGTGCCGATCCTGCACATCGATATCGACCCGATGGTGATCGGCGCCAACTACCTGACCGAAGTCGGCATGGTGGGCGATGCCAAGCTGGCGCTGGAGGCGCTGGGCGCCGAAGTGGCCGAGCGCCTGGCGCACCGTCCTTCGGACGCGGCCGACGGCGCAGTGCTGGCCGGCCGCGCCAAGGTGGCCCGCCAGGCGCAACTGGAACCGCTGGCCAGCAGTCTGGAGGCGCCCATCCGCCCCGAGCGCGTGGTGCAGTCCCTCAACCGCCTGCTGCCCGACGACGCCGTGGTCTGCGCCGACCCGGGCACGCCTTGCCCGTACTTCTCGGCCTATTACGACGTGTCGCGCCCCGGCCGCCACTTCATCACCAACCGGGCGCATGGCGCGCTGGGCTTCTCCATGTCCGCCGCGCTGGGGGCGTGGGTGGGCCGGCCCCAGTCCAAGTGCGTGTCGGTGATGGGCGACGGCAGCTTCGGCTTCACGGTCGGCGAACTGGAAACCATCGTCAGGCACAAGGCGCCGCTGCTGATGGTGGTGTTCTCGAACTCGGTCTATGGCTGGATCAAGGCCAGCCAGAAGGCGGGCTACGACAAACGCTACTACAGCGTGGATTTCGACCGCACCGACCACGCGCGCATCGCCGAGGCCTACGGCGTGAAGGCGTGGCGTGTGGATGATCCCGCCAAGCTGGACGCGGCCATCAAGGCGGCCATGGAGCACGACGGCCCGGCGCTGATCGACGTGGTGGCCCAGCCGCTGCAGGACGCCGCGGCGCCGGTCAGCCAGTGGATGGGTTGATCCGGACGGCCGCGCCGGTATCCCCCGGCGCGGCGGCGCCGCCATTCCTGGCGGCGCCAGACCTATACTGATTTGCTTCGGCAGGGCGAACCACCGGGGATCGTCCGCAAAGACAGGGGAGTCAGGCATGGATCTTGGGATCAGCGGCAAGACGGCACTGGTATTTGGCGGCAGCCGCGGCATGGGCCGGGCCTGCGCCCTGCAATTGGCGCGCGAAGGCGTGGCGGTCACGATCGCGGCCCGCAATCCGGCGACCCTGGAGCAGGCCGCCGCCGAGATTTCGCGCGAAACGGGAGCGGGCGTGGGCTGGGTGTCGGCCGATCTGACGCAGCCGCAAGGCCGCGACGCGGCCATCGCCGCCTGTCCGCAGCCCGATATCCTGATCAACAATGCCGACGGACCGTTGCCGGGCGACTTCCGTCACTGGACGCACGACGACTGGGTCGCTGCGCTGGATGCCATGATGCTCGGCCCCATCGATATGATCCGGCGCGTCGTGGACGGGATGATCGAACGGCGTTTCGGGCGCATCGTGAACATCGTGTCCCGCAGCGTGAAGGCGCCGCACGCCGAACTGGGCTTGTCCAACGGCGCGCGCTCGGGCCTGATCGGCTTCGTGGGCGGGCTGGCGCGGCAGACCGTGCGCCACAACGTCACCATCAACAACCTGCTGCCGGGCGCTTTCGCCACCGATGCGCAGGTCCGGCATATACAAGGCATGCTGGAGCAGTCCGGCGGCAAGAGCTTCGAGCAGCTGTGGGATGAGCGCGGGCGCTCGAACCCCGCGGGCCGCTATGGTCAGCCCGAGGAACTGGGCGCCCTCTGCGCCTATGTCTGTTCGGCCCATGCCGGCTACATGACGGCGCAGAACATCCTCATCGACGGCGGCGGCTACCCCGGCACGTACTGACGGGAGGGGGCGGACGGCTGGACGCCGGCGGGCCGAACGGGCAAGATTGGGGCCGATCGCGTGAGGACTCCCCATGGACCAGACCGACATCAAGATACTGGCCTTGCTGCAAAAAGACGCTACCTGTTCGGTTGCCGAGATCGCCGAGCAGGTGCATCTGTCCGTGACGCCCTGCTGGCGCCGCATCCAGAAGCTGAAGGATGACGGCGTCATCGCGCGCAACGCCATCCTGCTGGATCCTCGCGCCCTGGGCCTGAACCTGACCGTCTTCGTGTCCATCAGGACCAGCCAGCACAACGAGAAGTGGACGCAGAGCCTGATCAATGCCGTGATGGCCTTGCCCAACGTGGTGGAATTCCACCGCATGGCGGGCGACGTCGATTACCTGCTCAAGGTCGTGGTCGAAGACATGGCGGCCTACGACCGTTTCTATCGCCGCCTGATCGGCGCCGTGGACCTGCTGGATGTCAGCGCCAGTTTTTCGATGGAAGTCATCAAGAGCACGACCGAACTGCCGCTGGATTCGGTGTAGGCGCGGGTGCGCAATTTTATTTCCCTGGCGGCCGCCGCGCGGGATGCAAATTCCGTTCGGAGCCTCGGCCGCCCCCCATCTCGCAATCCTTTTGCGCGGGCAAGGGCGTAGGATATCCGGCATTCCAGACGTGGAATGAACCGGGATATCAGAGGACCCTATGTCGTTGGCAGTACCCGCCGGCTGCGCCGGCCCGGCAAAATCGCGGCGCGCGCTGTCGGTGGAGGATCTGCTGGCCGGCTGGAATGGCGCCGATGATCTGTGGGTGTTCGCCTACGGTTCCCTGATCTGGCATCCCGGTTTCGCGTGGCGCGAACGGCGTCTGGCCACCGTGCGTGGCTACCACCGGTCCTTGTGCCTGTGGTCCCACGACCATCGCGGCTCGCCCGACAATCCCGGATTGGTGTTCGGCCTGGACCGCGGCGGTTGCTGCCGCGGGGTGGCCTTCCTGGTGGCGGCTTGCGACGTGCCGGCCGTATTCCGGGCGCTGTGGGTCCGGGAAATGGTCACGGGCGCCTATTCGCCCCGCTGGCTTACCTGCTACACCGAGGCCGCGCCGGTGCGCGGGCTGGTGTTCCTGTTGAACCGGGCCTGCCAGGAATACGCCGCCGGCATCAGCGACGACCGCCTGCTGGCCTCGGTGCGCAATGCCGTCGGGCAGTCGGGGCCTTGCCTGGATTACGTGGTGGAAACGGCGCGCGCATTGCGCGCGCACGGGATCGACGACTGGCGCCTGGGTGACCTGGTCCGCCGCCTGGGGCTGGCCTGCTGAGGCCCGCCGGTCAGAACTGCCAGCGGCCGAACACGAACAGCACGTTGCCCGCGCCGCTCGAGCCGGGGATGTAGGTCGCGTAGAGCATGGCGTCCTTGTAGCCCGCGCTCACTAGCGGCAGGATGCCGGGGAACGGCATGTAGCTCATGATGTCGTGGCGCGCCGTCAGGAAGATGGTGTAGCCCGCGCCGAGGCGGAAGTTGTCGCTGATCTGGCCGATCTTCAGGAAGCCATAGCCCGCGATGGGCTCGATCTTGCTGTGCGAGTCCAGGAAGGCCATGGCGTAGAGGCCCTGCCAGTCTCCGTCTTCGTCGTAGATGCTGCGGCCATAGCCGCCGCCCCAGGCCAGTTCGTTGAAACTGTCGATTTTTTCGCGGCTGTAGGTGGCGCGGTTGTGCCACGAGTAGCCGGTCAGGTAGAGGTCGTTGCCGCCCTCGGTCCAGATCTGGTCGAGGCGGTTGCACGCCGATTGCGCCCACGAGGGCAGGCTTTCACAGGCTTGAACGGCGGAGGCGAAGGGAAAGAAGAGCAGCAGGCAGAGAATCGCTGCCCGGAGTCTGGCGATCATTGCGGGCACTGAACGGATGAAAATGACAATTCCATTACTGTAATGGAACGGTCGTCATCATCCCTGTCAGCTAGCTGTCAATCGCGCCTGCCCAAGGGAAAAGCAGGGCAAAGGCGCGGATGGCTGTTGCGGCAGGGCTACAGCAGGAAGATCGTCGCCAGGCCCAGGAAGATGAAGAAGCCCAGCGAGTCCGTGGCGAACGTGAGCAGCACCGAGGAGCCCATCGCGGGATCCTTCCCGAAGCGGGCGCGCACCATCGGCACCAGCACGCCCACCGACGCGCCCACGAGCATATTGCAGACCATGGCGGCCATCATCACCAGCGCGATGGACACCGAATGCGAGATCACCCAGGCGAACAAGGCGGCGACCAGGCTGCCGCACAGCCCCACCATCAGCGTCACGAAGAGCTCGCGCTTGACCAGCTGCCAGAGATTGCGCCCGGTGATGCGGCCCATGGCCAGCGCCCGGATGATGAGCGTCATGGTCTGGTTGCCGGAGTTGCCGCCAATGCCCGCCACGATCGACATCAGGAACGCCAGGATCACGATCTGGCTGACCGTGCCTTCGAATTGCGAGGCCACGAAGGATGCCGTGGCCGCGGTACAGAGGTTGAAGAGCAGCCAGGGTGCCCGGTTGCGCAGGGCGGTGGCCACCGGCGCGAAGATGTCCTCTTCCTGCAGACCGGCGCGCGACAGCGCCTGTTCCTGCGAGTCTTCGCGCATCACGTCCACCACGTCCGCGATGGTGACGCGGCCGATGAGGCGGCCCTGATCGTCCATCACGGGGGCGGACACTAGGTCGTAGCGTTCGAAGGCGCCGGCGGCGTCGGCGTCGGAATCCAGCGGGTTCAACGCCAGGAAGTCCGAGTTCATGACCGCGCGCACCTCGGTTTCGGGTTCGCTGACCAGCAGGCGCGACAGGGGCAGGATGCCTTGCAGCTTGTCCTGGCGGTCCACCACGAAGATCTGGTCGGTGTGGTCGGGCAGTTCGTGCAGGCGGCGCAGGTAGCGCAGCACTACTTCCAGCGTCACGTCTTCGCGCACCCGGACCATTTCGAAGTCCATGATCGCGCCCACGCTGTCTTCCGGATAGCCCATGGCCTCCAGCAGCTGCGCGCGTTCTTCTTCGGTGAGGCCCTTCTGGACTTCGGCCACCACGTCGGGCGGCAGGTCGGGCGCCAGGTCGGCCAGCTCGTCGGCATCCATGTTGCCGGTGGCGGCGACCAGGTCCTGGCGGTCCATCGCTTCGATGAGCGATTCCCGCACCCAGTCTTCGACTTCCAGCAGGACGTCTGCGTCGTGCTCGGGGCTGACCAGCGCCCAGATGGCCTGGCGCTCGTCCTTGGGCAGCGATTCCAGGATGAAGGCGATGTCGGCGGGATGCAGGCCGTCGAGCAGGGTCTTGAGTTCGGCTTCATGCTGACGATGCACCAGGTCTTCGACCAGCGAGGCCTTCGAGTCGCCTTCTTCCTGGCGATGCACGAGGTCGGCCACCAGCTGCTGGCGGCGCAGGCGTTCCTGCACCTCCGCCAAGGCGTGCTGGGCGTCTTCCGGGTCGAGGCGGCGGGGCGTCGCGGGCGGTTTCTGCGCGGCGGCGGACTGCGTCATGCGTTACGGCTCAAAGGGTAGGGAGGGGGCGGCCGCGCCGCGCTTCGTCGGTGGCGACGTAGGTCAGCGTGGCTTCGGTGACCTTGACGATCTCGGCGTCCAGGCGCTGACGTTCCGCGTAGACCTCGACCGACACGGTGATCGAGGTCGTGCCGGTCTTGACGATGGAGGCGTAAAAACTGAGCAGGTCGCCCACGAACACGGGCTGCTTGAACTGGAAGGCATTGACCGCGACGGTGGCCACCCGGCCGGCGGCGCGGCGCGCGGCGGGGATCGAGCCGGCGATATCCACCTGGGACATGATCCAGCCGCCGAAAACGTCTCCGTGGATATTGGCATCCGCCGGCATCGGCATGACGCGCAATACCGGGTCGCGGTCGGCGGGCAAGGTCGTGAAAGGGGTTTTGGTGCTGGAGGTCATGCGGCCGACTCCACTGCAAGAGAACCAGCCGATTATGCAGGAAAAACGAGACTGCCGCGTGCGTGCGCGAGGCCCGCCGCGGCGCTTTGCCGGGGCGGGCCTGGGATCAGTAGGCCAACTTGACGATAGCGTAGCCGCCAACCAACAGCCAGGCATACAGGATCAGGCCCAATGCCATCACGCGCGGACCGGCCTTTTTGATCTGGGCGAAGCGGGTTTCGATGCCCAGCGCCGTCATCGCCATGGTCAGCGCGAAGACGTCCAGGCGGCGGATGGCGGCCACGGCGTCGGCAGGAATGATGTCCAGCGAATTGACGATGGCCAGCGCCAGGAAGCCCACTGCGAACCAGGGAATGGGCAGCTTGGCGCCCTTGGCCTCGCCGCCGGCATGCGAGGCGGCGCTGCGCAGGTACATGCCCAGCACCAGCAGAACCGGGACCAGCAGGGCGACGCGGGTCATCTTCACGATGGTGGCGACCTCCGTGGTGGCGGGGTCGATGTTGCTGGCTGCGCCGACGACCTGGGCCACTTCGTGGATCGTGCCGCCGATGTAGATGCCCAGCGCCTGGGTGTCGAAATTCAGCCAGCCCGCGTGGTAGAGCACCGGGTACAGAAACATGGACAGGGTGCCGAAGAGCACGACGGTCGCGACCGCCACGGCGCTCTTGTGCGGGGCGGCCCGCAGCGTGGGTTCGAACGCCAGGACGGCGGCGGCGCCGCAGATGGCGCTGCCGGCGGCGGTGAGCATGGCCGTGTCGCGGTCCAGGCCCAGCAGGCGCTGGCCGGCCAGCGTGCCGATCAGCAGGGTGCCCAGCACCACCGCAACCGAGACGGCTAGCCCGGGCAGGCCGACGGCCGCGATTTGCTGGATGCTGATGTTCAGCCCATAGAAGGCCACGGCGATACGCAGCAGGCGCCGCGCGGTGAAATTCACGCCCACGCCCCAGTCGGCAGGCATCGTGCCGCGCAGGAAGTTGCCGTAGAGCATGCCGCAGACGATGCCCACTACCAGCGGCGAAAAACCAAGCTGCCGGATGGCGGGGAGGTCGGCGAGCTGCATCACAGCGCCGGCCAACAGCCCGACGAACAACACCCCGTTGAGCTTGTCGCGCCAGGGCGTCGCCGCCGGCGGCGCAGCGGGCGTGGCCGATGTGGCGGGCAGGGGGACGGCGGTGCTGGAGGAATTGCTCATGATTGGCCTTGTGGCATATCTAAATAACTAGACGAAATATTAATTTCAGGCCTATTATTTGAAAAATTGTTATTTTTTATATGTAATATCGGAAAAAATGATAATTAAGACGATATGACCCCCGACCAGCTCCTGACCTTCGCCTGCGTAGCCGATTCCGGCAACATCAGCCGCGCCGCCCAAACCCTGAACCTGTCCCAGCCCGCGGTTTCCGGCCAACTGCGCATGCTGCAGGAATGGTTCGGCGAGCCCCTGTACCGCCGCAGCGGGCATGGCATCGCCCTGACCGAAGCAGGCGAGCGCCTGGCCGAGCAGGCCAGGCAGCTGCGCCAGGTGTACCGGCAGGCCCAGGCCGTGCGTGAATCGTGGCGCGGCCTGGAGACGGGCGCCCTGCGCCTGGGCGCCAGCACCACGCCCGCCAGCTATCTATTGCCCGGCCTGGTGGCGGACTTCCGTCATGCGTTTCCGGCGGTCAGCCTGCACCTGTCCGACGGCAACACGCGCGAGATCGTCGAGCGCCTGCCGGCCCTGGACCTGGCGTTCATCGAGGGGGATGTGCCGGCCGGCCTGCCCGCGGATACGGCGGTGCACGCCTGGCGGCAGGATGAAGTGGTGGCGATCGTGCGGGCGGACCACGCCCTGGCGGGCAAGGGGGCGGTGACGCTGCGCGATCTGGCCGCGTCCGCCCTGGTCATGCGCGAGCCGGGCTCGGGCGTGCGCCGGCTGGTCGAGCGGGCGTTCGCCGACGCCGGGCTGGCACCTTCGGTGGGGTTGGAACTGGCTGGGGTAGAGGGGGTGAAGCAGGCGGTGCGCGCGGGGCTGGGGGTAGGCTTCGTGTCCGTCATGTCGATGCGGCACGAAGACGGGGCGCTGGCGGCCTTGCGCCTGCTGCCCAAGCCGCTGACGCGCACCTTGAGCATCCTGGTGCCGCATGCGGACGCTGCCGCCCGCGCGGCCGAACGCTTCCTGGCGATGTGCCTGGCGGTCGGCGCGCCGGACGGCGTGTAGGGATCAGGCCTTGGCCAGGCGCTTGAGCGCTAGCTGGACCCAGTACGTGCCGCCCAGCGGCAGCAGCTCGTCGTTGAAATCGTAGCTGCCGTTGTGCAGCGTGCAGGGGCCCAGGCCGTGGCCGCTGTCGCGGTGATCGCCCGTGCCGTTGCCGATCCACACATAGCAGCCCGGCAGTTCCTGCAGCATGAAGGCGAAGTCTTCCGCGCCCATGGTCGGCTGGACCTGGTCATTGACGTTGGCGTCGCCGACGATGTCGCGCATCACGTCGGCGCAGAACGCGGCTTCTTCGGGATGGTTGATGGTGGGCGGGTAGTTGCGCTGGAACGTGAATTCCACTTCGCAGTCCATGGCGGCGCAGGTATGCCGCGCGATCTCTCCCATACGGCGTTCGATCAGGTCCAGCACTTCCAGCGTGAACGTGCGCACGGTGCCGCGCAATTCGGCGTGGTTGGGCACGACGTTGTCGGCGCTGCCCGCGTGGATCTGGGTGATGCTGAGCACGGCCGCGTCCAGCGGATTGCGGTTGCGCGTGATGATGGTCTGCAGGGATTGGGCCAGCTGCACGGCCGCCATGACCGGGTCGATGCCCAGATTGGGCATGCCAGCGTGCGTGCCCTTGCCCTTCACGACGATGGAGAATTCGTTGCTGGACGCCATGATGGGGCCGGGGGTCAGGCCGAACTGGCCGGGCTTCATGCCGGGCCAGTTGTGCATGCCGAACACCGCTTCCATGGGGAAGCGCGTGAACAGGCCGTCGTCGATCATGCGCTTGGCGCCGCCGCCGCCTTCCTCGGCGGGCTGGAAGATGACATAGACCGTGCCGGCGTAGTCGCGGTGCTGCGACAGGTAGCGCGCCGCAGCCAGCAGCATGGCGGTGTGGCCGTCATGGCCACAGGCGTGCATCTTGCCGTCGTTCTTGCTGGCATGCGCGAACGTGTTGACCTCTTGCATGGGCAGCGCGTCCATGTCGGCGCGCAGGCCCACGGCGCGGTCTCCCGGCTGGTTGCCGCGGATGATCCCGACGACGCCCGTGCCGCCCAGCCCGCGATGGATTTCGATGCCCCATTCTTCAAGTTGCGCGGCCACCACGTCGGCCGTGCGGAATTCCTCGAAGGCCAGTTCGGGATGCGCGTGGATGTCGCGTCGAATCTTGGAAATGTCGTGATGCCACGCGACGATGGGTTCGAGGAGTTTCATGGGGAGCGCTCGGGCGAAATTAGGGAACGCAACAAGGGTATCATCAATCAAAAACCAATTTAATGGAGACAAATACCATGACGCGTCCGTGGCTTGCCCATTACCCGCAAGGCGTTCCGGCGGAGATCTCGACCGAGGGATATTCCTCCCTGACCGACCTGCTGGATCGGGCCTGCAAGCAGTACGCTACGCGCATCGCCTGCACCGCGATGGGTAGCGACATCACCTACGCGCAACTGGACGCCCACGCGCGGGCATTCGCCGCCTGGCTGCAAAGCCTGGGCCTGCCCAAGGGCGCGCGGGTTGCGCTGATGATGCCGAACGTGCCCGCCTACCTGGTCAGCATGCTGGGCACGCTGCGCGCCGGTCTCGTCGTGGTCAACGTCAACCCCCTGTACACGGCCGAGGAGCTGCAGCGCCAGCTGCTGGACAGCGGCGCGTCCGTCATCGTCATCCTGGAGAACTTCGCGCATACCCTGCAGCGCGTGACGGATCGGGGGCAGCTCAAGCATATCGTCGTGACCGGGCCGGGCGACCTGCTCGGCGGTCTGAAGGCGCCGCTGGTCAACCTGGCCGCCCGCTACGTCAAGAAGATCGTTCCCGCCTGGCACATCGACGGCGCCCGCATGTTGCCGAAGGTGCTGGGCGACGGCGCGAACCTGTCGTTTACGCCGCCGACCCTGTCGATGGACGACGTGGCGGTGCTGCAATACACCGGGGGCACCACCGGCGTGCCCAAGGGCGCCATGTTGTCGCACCGCAACCTGACGGCCAATGTGCTTCAGACCGAAGCGGTGGCGCAGCCGGTCGTGCACGACCTCGCGGGCCAACAGCTCACCATCATCAGCGCGCTGCCGCTCTACCACGTGTTCGCCATGACCGTATGCGGGCTGTATGGCCTGCACGCGGGCATGCGCAACGTGCTCATCATCAATCCGCGCGACCAGCCGTCCCTGATCAACGCATGGCGCAAGGTGCCCATCAACGTCTTCCCCGGCGTCAATACGCTGTTTAACGCGCTGGCCCACAACGAGGACTTCGCCCGGCTGGACTTTTCCGCCCTGCGCCTGACCCTGGGCGGCGGCATGGCGGTGCAGCGCCAGGTGGCCGAGCGCTGGCTGAAGGTCACGGGCAGGCCGCTGGTCGAAGGCTATGGGCTGTCCGAAACCTCGCCCGTGGCAACGGTGAACCCCACCAACGCCACGGCGTATTCGGGGTCCATCGGCTTGCCGCTGCCGTCCACCGACGTGGCGATCCTGGACGACGAGGGCCGCGAGGTGCCGCTGGGAGAGCGCGGCGAGGTCAGCATCCGCGGGCCCCAGGTCATGGTGGGCTATTGGCAGAAGCCCGAGGAAACACGGCAGTCCATGACCGCCGACGGCTACTTCCGCACCGGCGACATCGGCATCATGGACGAGCAGGGCTATACCCGCATCGTCGACCGCAAGAAAGACATGATCGCGGTGTCCGGCTTCAAGGTCTATCCGAACGAAGTCGAGGCGGCCGTGGCGCAGCACCCGGGCGTGCTGGAATGCGCGGCGATCGGCGTGCCGGACGAACACTCGGGCGAGGCCGTCAAGGTGTTCGTGGTGAAGAAGGACCCGTCGCTGACCGAGGCGCAGATCCAGGATTGGTGCCGGGAACGGCTGACGGGTTACAAGCGCCCGCGCTTCGTGGAGTTCCGCGACGAGCTGCCCAAGAGCAACGTGGGCAAGATCCTGCGCCGCGAATTGCGGCCCGACGCCGCCGCGCCCGGGACGGACAAGGCGGCGTAAACGCCGGGTCAGCCCTTCTTGTCGAGGTGAGGGGCGATCATGTCGTGCAAGGCGCGTTCGATGGCCCGGTTGCCGGCCACGACGCGCCCGCCGATGGGCCAGGGATCCTGCTGGTGCATGTCCGAGCAGGCGCCGCCCGCTTCGCGCAGGATCAGCGTGCCGGCGGCCACGTCCCACGGCGCCAGCCCCATTTCCCAGTAGCCGTCGTAGCGGCCGCAAGCGGTCCAGGCCAGGTCGAGCGCGGCCGCGCCCATGCGGCGCACGCCGCGCGCGCGGTTGATGGCGTCGTGCAGCATGGGCATGTATTGCCCCGCGAACGAGAAGTCCCGGAACGGGAAGCCCGTGGCGAGGACAGCGTCTTCGATCGTCTGCGTGCGGGAGCACTGGATGCGCCGGCCGTTGAGCCAGGCGCCCAGCCCGTAGACCGCGGTAAAGAGTTCCTCGCGGCTCGGGTCGTAGACCACGCCCACCACGGGGGTGTCTTCCGCAAGCGTTTCGTTCGCCGAGACGGCGGTGCCCGCGTGCGCGATCAGTGCGATCGATACCGCGTAGTGCGGGATGTTGTGCAGGAAGTTGGTGGTGCCGTCCAGCGGGTCGATGTACCAGGTGGCCGCGCCCTGCGCCTTGCCGCCGGTTTCCTCGGCGACGATGCCGAACTTCGGCGTGCGGGCTTGCAGCTCCTGGATGATCGCAGCTTCCGCCTCGCGGTCCGCCTGGGAGACGAGATCGTTGCGCGCCTTGCGGTCGATCACGAGATCGGCACGGTGATGCGCGTAGGATTGCAGGATGGCTGCGCCGGCATGGGCCGCCGTGACGGCCGCGTCGATCGCGGCGCACAGGTCGATGGGGGAGGCCAGTGAACGGGGCTGATCGTAAGTATCCATGAAACCAGTGTAAGCCCATGTATGCGTCAAACCCGTGGCAGGCGCTCGAAACCGGCTTGCCGCGTGGCGTCTGCCCAACGCAGGGGCGCCCATTATTCGATAATTCGCGTTTGTCCCAATTCCGCTTGTTTCCATTGTTTTCATGTCCGCTACCTTTGCTCCCCTGATTCCCGCAGTGGCCGAATTCGATGCTGACGGCCGGCTGTACAGCCCGGTCTACGGCGATGTCTATCACTCGCCGTCCGGTGCACTGGGGCAGGCTCAGCATGTGTTCCTGCGCGGCAACGGCCTGCCCGAGCGCTGGCGCGGACGCGGTGCGTTCACCGTCTGCGAGACCGGTTTCGGGCTGGGATTGAACTTTCTGGCGCTCTGGCAGGCCTGGCGGGAAGATCCCCAGCGCCCCGCGGCGCTGCACGTGGTTTCGATCGAGGGGCACCCTTTCTCCCGCGAGGATCTGGCCGCGTTGCTGGAGCGCTACGCGCCTGAACCGCTGGCCGATCTGGGACGGCAGTTGGCGGTCCAATGGCCAGACCTGCTGCCGGGCCTGCATCGCCTGGAATTCGAAGAGGGGGCCGTCACGCTCACGCTGGGCTTCGGCGACGTGCAAGTCCTGGCGTCGCGGTTGAGCGCGCGGGTGGACGCGTTTTTCCTGGACGGCTTTGCGCCCGAGCGCAATCCCCGGATGTGGGCGGTATCGCTGCTGTGCGACCTGGCCGGACTGGCCGCGCCCGGCGCCACGGTGGCGACGTGGGCCTGCACTGGAGAGCTGCGCCGCGCATTGCAGGAGGCTGGCTTCAACGCGCGCCGCGCCCCGGGCTATGGCGGCAAATGGCATATGACGACGGGCGAAGCCGCCGTAGAGGGACGCGTGGCAGCGGCCCTGCGCCCCGCGGGGGCCAGTCATGCCGTTGTGGTGGGCGCGGGGCTGGCCGGGGGCGGCATCGCCCAGGCGCTGGCTGTCCGCGGGTGGCGCGTGACCGTAATCGACGCGGGCCGGGCGCAGGGCGCGCCCGCCCATGCGGAGCACATCGCCGCGGCGCTGACGCCCGTGCTGGCGCGCGATGACAACGCGCGGGCCCGCCTGTCGCGCGCGGGCAGCGAGCGGGCCCTGGCGCGGTGGCTGGGCCTGCCGCCTGGCGCGGCGCCTCGGGTCTGCGGCACCGTTCAGCTCGAGCGCGACGCGGGCCGGTCCGCGGCGATGGCGGGCACGCTGGAGGCGCTGGCGTTCCCGGAGCAATGGGTGCGCCAGGTGAGCCAGAATGAAGCCAGCGCGCTGGCCGGGCTGCCGCTGGCGCGGGGCGGCGTGTTCTTTGCGCGCGGCATGCTGGTGCAGCCGGGCCGCCTGATAGAAGCCTTGCTGGCGTCGTCCGGCGTGACAGTGCTGCCCGCCAGGGCGGAACGGGTCGAGCGGGTCGGAACGGGCTGGAGCGTGCGGGATGCGGCGGGTGCCGAACTTGCGCGGGCGGATACCGTCATTCTTGCCAACGCGGCCGGCGCGCAGGCCGTCCTGGCGGCGAGCGGGCTGTTGGATCCGCTGCCGCGCGTGGCGCAGATGCACGCGTTGGCCGGCGAGGTGACGCTGGTGCCGGCGGCGGCCCTGGCGGGCGGACCGCGTTGCATCGTTGGTGGAGAAGGCTATCTGCTGCCGGATACGGGAGAGGGCTGTGTTGTCGGCAGCACGTACGTGCATGGCGCGAGCGAAGCCCGGGTCGGCGCCGAGGGGCAGCGCGTCACGCTGGACAAGGCGGCCGGCCTGTTGGGCGCAGGCCATCCGGACTTCGACGCTCTGGTGCCGGGCAGCCTGCCGGGCTGGGCGGGATGGCGGGCCGTGCTGCCGGGAAGGCTGCCGGCCGTGGGCGAGCTGCCGCATGCGCCCGGCCTGTGGCTCGCCGCCGGGTATGCCTCGCGGGGCCTGTCGTGGTCGGCCTTGATGGGGGACGTGATCGCGGCCCGTTTGCAGGGCGAACCCTCGCCGCTTGAAACGGACTTGGTCAGACTGGTTTCTCCCCGCTGAAAAAAGCCGGGACGGAGAGCGGGGAAGGGTTGCCAGGTGGCGTAGAATGCACGAATTGCCAGGATTTGGCGCCAATTGGGCCTGAATTGGTGCCGGGCTCGGCGTTTCGGCGGCCCGGCAGGCACCTGTGCCCACGGGCAATGACCGGGGCTTTAGACCCCTTTTATGGATGAATTGGCCGTCCAAAAGAGGGACCGAGTTTATTTCAAAGCCCAAATCCGTCAAAATAGCGTCTTTTGATGGTTTTTGGCTTAAGCCGGGGGATGCTCTGTGCCGCCCAAGTTCGACTTTGCCCATACTACCCAGCTCGATAACGTCGAGCTGCTGACGTCCCGCCCCAGTCGCATCGATTTCGACGCGGGCGATGGGTTGCACCTGGTAGTCGAGGCGCATGCGCCTGGTGTTTTTCGCCTGCGCTGCGGCGAGGCGAACCACCTTACCGATGACAAGCCCGGCGCGCGCGCGCGCGCCGTGGCGGAGATGCTGCTTGCGCGCCAGGAGGCCGTGGGCGAAGCAACTATTGTTCCGCGCGACGACGGAGACGGCTGGCGAATCGCCCAAGGCGATGTCGTCCTGGAACTCCGATCCAACCCCGTGCGCGTGGCGCTCTACCGCAACGAGGACCGGGTGTTCGAGTCCGAAGTGTCGGCGCATGCGCCGGCATTCGGGCACAACGCCCTGGACCAGGCCGAAGACGCCGTCTGGACGGCGGGCTTCACGCTGCAGTCCGACGAACGCGTGTTCGGCCTGGGCGAGACCCCGGGCGACCTGAACCGCCGCGAGGAATCCGTGGTGTCCGACGATCCGGAGCACCGCGCGCTGCCGCTGGCCTGGAGCCCGCGCGGCTGGGGTGTCTACGTAAACACGATGCGCCGCGTGGAACATTCGGTGGGCGTTGCGCCCACGGATTCCGCCTACGTGCTGACCGTGGATGACGCGGTCCTCGATCTGTTCCTGTTCGTCGGCGAGCCCGGTGAAATCCTCAACCAGTACACCGCGCTGACCGGCCGGGCCGGCCAGCCGTCCCTGTGGGCGATGGGCGTGTGGCTGCAACAGGCTTCGGGCGAGATGCCCACCGAGACGGCCGCCCTGGTGGCTCGCATGCGCGAAAACCAGATTCCGGTCGACGCCGTGACGCTGGCCCAGCCGGCGGCCTGGGGTTTCCAGGCGGACAAGACGGTTTTCGAATGGGATACCCAGCGCTTCCCGGGCGCCAAGCAGATGCTGGCGCTCTTTCACAAGCACAACGTGCATGTCGCCGCGTCCGGTTTCCCCGGCGTGTTGAAGACCAGCCCGCTTTTCGAGGAACTGGAAGACCGCGGCTGGCTGCTGACCAAGGATGACGGTTCGGCCCAGGTGTTCGACGGCAACACCGCCACTTCGGGGCAACCCTATGGCCTGCTGGACCTGACCTACCGCGATATCTACAACCTGTGGGTGGAACGTCATCGCCAACTGGTGGAAGACGGCCTGGACGCGCCCGCGTGCGACGCCCAGATCGCCATCCCCGACGGCGTAACGGCCCGCAACGGCGAAACCGGCCCCGCGCTGCGCAGCATGTATCCGCTGCTGGTGCGCCGCGCGCTGTTCGACGCGGTCGCCGGCCTCAAGGTCCCGCCGGAAGGCGTGGTGCCCAGTTCCGATCTGTTCCCCGCCGCGCAGCGCCTGCCGTGGCAGGTGGGGCCGCAGGTCGAGAACAGCTGGGAAGGCCTGCGCCATACGCTGCGCACCGCCTTGTCGATCGGCGCCAGCGGCCTGCCGGTGCAAGTGCACGGCATCGGCTCGGCCTCGCGCGACCGCGCCGGCATGACGCCTGAACTCTACCTGCGCTGGCTGACCGCCGGCGTGTTTTCGTCGAACTTCTCCTTCCAGGGCGTGGAAGGCCTGATGCCCTGGGACTTCGGCGAAGACACCCTGGCGCAGGCCAAAACGTGGCTGCAATGGCGCTATCGCCTGGTGCCTTATGTGCTGGGCGCCATCGAGGATTCGGCGCGTACCGGCCTGCCGGTGCAGCGTTCGATGGCCCTGTCGTTCCCGAACGATCCCCACGCGCACGATTGGGACCTGCAATATCTGCTGGGCCCGGCGCTGCTGGTGGCCCCCGTGACCGAACCCGGCAAGCAGGTGCGTGTGTACCTGCCCAAGGGTGACGCCTGGTGGGACCTGAATACGGGGCACCGCTACGAAGGCGGCACCACCTGGACGATCGAATGCGAGCTCGGCCAGTTCCCGGTGTTCGGCCGAGAAGGGCATATGCTCTGTCTTGGACCGGCCGCGCAGCATACGGGCGAGTTCAACTCGGCCCGCATCCTGGACGAAGTCTGGATGTTCGGCATGCCGGTGCACAACCCGGTCGTCATGCGCAACAAGATCCGCGTGATGCAGATGCAGGGTTCCAGCTACATCAAGGGGCTGGAAGGCCTGCGTATTTCTCCGTCCGAGGGGCTGGAGGTCAAGCGCCGCGGCGCCGAGGTCCGGATCTCGCGCGCCCGTTAACGTAGCGGGTTACCCCCAGCGAGGTCTCCGCCTCGCGGCGCGCGGCCAGGAGAAACAGATGGGCAGTCAGGAGGGCTTTCCTTCCCGGCTGCCCATTTCCGCGTTAGGGCTGGCGCCTTCCGGCGAGGCCGGCAGGCGGAGGCGCGGGCTCTTATATTACTTAAAGTTATTAAAAATGAAAAAAACGGTCGTTCTCTTTAGAAGAGAGAAGATACAAAATCGCTTGCCATGATTCACATCGAGAACCTATCCAAGACCTATGCTACGCCGCATGGACAATTCCAGGCGCTGCGAGGCATCAACCTGCACATCGAGCAGGGCGAGGTCTTCGGCATCATCGGCCCCAGCGGGGCCGGCAAAAGCACGCTGGTCCAGTGCATCAACCTGCTGGAACGCCCCAATGAAGGCACGATCGCCATCGGCGGCCAGCCCCTGACGGGCCTGAACGAAGCGCAATTGCGGGCCCAGCGCCGCCGCATCGGCATGGTATTCCAGGGGTTCAACCTGTTGTCGCGCCGCACGGTGTACGGCAACGTGGCGCTGCCGCTGGAAATCGCAGGCGTCGACAAGGCCGAGATTCCGGCCCGCGTGGAGCGCCTGCTGGCGCTGGTGGGCCTGGAGCACCTGCGCGACCGCTATCCCAGCCAGATCAGCGGCGGCCAGAAGCAGCGCGTCGGCATCGCGCGCGCCCTGGCCAACAACCCTGACGTGCTGCTCAGCGACGAAGCCACGTCCGCCCTGGACCCGGAAACCACGCACAACATCCTGGCCCTGTTGCGCGACATCAACCGCAAGACCGGCGTGACCGTGGTCATGATCACGCACCAGATGGAAGTGGTGCGCGAGGTCTGCGACCGCGTTGCCGTGCTGTCGCAGGGCGAAGTCGTGGAAATGGGCAGCACGCGCGAAGTGTTCGCGCAGCCCCGCCACGAAGTGACCCGCGCCATGGTGTCGGCCGCTACCGCGTCCGACCTGACCGACGCTACGCTGGCCGCGGTCAAGCAGCGTATCGGCAAGCTGGCGGCGGACAGGCCGGGGCAGGCGCTGCGCCTGCTGCGCCTGTCGCTCACCGGCAACGACGCGTCGGGTTCGTTCCTGTCCGACCTGTACAAGCAGTTTTCCCTGGACGTGGACCTGATCCAGGCCCGCGTCGAAGACATCCAGGGCGTGGCCGTGGGCACGATGTTCGTGCTGGCCCAAGGCGCGCCCGCCGCCGTCAAAGAGGCGATTGCCGCTCTGACGGCCCGTGACATCACCGTTGAAGAAATCGCTCATGAGCCCGCAACTGATCGACCTGCTTATTACGTCGCTGCTTGACACCCTGCTGATGGTGGGCGTGGCCAGCGCCATTGCGGTGGTGGTCGGCATTCCGCTGGGCGTGGTCCTGACCGTGACCGCCCGCGGCAACATGCTCGAGAATCAGTCCGTCAATCACGTGCTGGGCGCGGTCATCAACGCCACGCGCTCGGTGCCGTTCGTCATCCTGATGGTCGCGATCATTCCATTCACGCGCTTCGTGGCGCAAACGTCGATCGGCACCACCGCCGCCATCGTGCCCTTGTCGGTCGCCGCCATTCCGTTCATGGCCCGTATCGCCGAGAACGCCATGCGCGAAGTCGACCCGGGGCTGATCACCGCCGCGCGCGCCATGGGCGCATCGCCCATGCAGATCATCCTGAAGGTGCTGCTGCCCGAGTCCTTGCCCGGGCTGGTGGCCGCCACCGTCGTGACGGTCGTCAGCCTGATCGGCTATTCGGCGATGGCCGGCGCCATCGGCGGCGGCGGCCTGGGCGACCTGGCCATCCGCTACGGCTACCAGCGTTTCCAGTCCGACGTGATGGCCGCGGTCGTCATCGTGCTGATCGTCCTGGTTCAGGTCATTCAGAGCCTGGGTGACCGCTACGTGCGCCGCATTTCGCATCGTTGACCGGGCGCGAGCCCCTGCTTTCTTCCCCCACTTCCGACATTCGGGATATCCGCAACATGAGCATCAAGGTTTTGAAGTCGCTGGCCGCGTTCGCCCTGGGCGCCGCCGTATTCGCCCAACCCGCGCTGGCGCAGGACAAGCCGCTGAAGATCGGCGTCACCGCCGGCCCGCACGCCCAGATTTTCGACGTGGTGAAGCAGGAGGCCGCCAAGCAGGGCCTGAAGATCGAGGTCATCGAATTCTCCGACTACGTGCAGCCCAACGTGGCGCTGGCCTCGGGCGACCTCGACGCCAACAGCTACCAGCACCAGCCCTACCTGGACAACGCCAACGCCGACCGTGGCTACAAGCTGGTCAGCATCGCCAAGACCGTGATCTTCCCCATCGGCATCTACAGCAAGAAGATCAAGTCCTTGTCCGAATTGAAGGAAGGCGCCCGCTTCGCGCTGCCGAACGACCCGACCAATGGCGGCCGCGCCCTGTTGCTGCTGCAGGCCAGTGGCCTGATCAAGTTGCGCCCCGGCATCGGCCTGAAGGCGACCCCGATCGACGTGGTCGAGAACCCCAAGAAGCTGCGCTTCATCGAACTGGACGCCGCCCAGCTGCCGCGCTCGCTGGACGACACCGACGCGTCGGCCGTGAACACCAACTTCGCGCTCGAAGCTGGCCTGAACCCCGCCACGGACGCCATTGCCCAGGAATCGCCTGACTCGCCGTACGCCAACGTGTTGGTCGTGCGTGAAAAGGACAAGGATCGTCCCGAGTTCGCCAAGCTGGTTAGCATCTACCACAGCCCGGCCGTGAAGCAATTCATCGAGACCAAGTACAAGGGCGCCGTGGTGGCCGCCTGGTAAAGCCGGGATCGCGCCATCTCCATCCCCGGAAACGGCCGCCATTGGCGGCCGTTTTCATTGGAAGCCAGGGCTGGGGAAGGCATTCGGCCGTCTTTTTTTGACAAACGCCTCCAAGTGCGCCATAATTTCTGGCTTCGGTCGGGCTGATAGCTCAGTCGGTAGAGCAGCGGACTTTTAATCCGTTGGTCGCGAGTTCGAGTCTCGCTCAGCCCACCACCCCCCCGCCTTTTAACGAAAGCGGGAAGAGAATCAAGCATTTGCGAGCGATCGCGGTGCTTTTTTTTCGCCCCTTCAATCCTCGCTTGCGACTTCCCGCAGTACGGCGGCAAGCCGCTCGGCGGGCCGAGACAGCGACCGCCCCGCCCGCCGCAGGATGCCGATGTACCGGTACAGCGGCGGATCATCGATCGAAATGCGCCGCAGGCGGCTGGTGTCTCCACCGCGCGCAACCAACTCCGAGAGAATGGCTACCCCGAGCCCTTGCGCCGCCATCGCCATGATCGTTGAGTTGTAGACGGCCTCATACGCCGCGGGCAGCGAGATCTTGTTCTTGTCGGCCGCCGCTTCAATGTGCATGCGGATGCTGCTTTCCCTCACGGGAAGGATAAGAGGCGGGCCGGCCAGATCTCTGAGCGCCACTGTGTCGCGCGTCGTCCAGGGGTAATCCGGAGCGACAAAAGCGCAAAAGCGGTCAGTCATCAATTTTTCCCAGACCAGTTCCTGATCGCGCTTGACCGGGCTTCCCACCCCGAAGTCGACCTCTCCATTCCGGATCATGTAGGTAAGGCGCGAGGCAACCGTGTCCCGTATGCGGACGGTGATGCGTGGGTAATCACGGTTCAGCCGGTGTATCGCGCGGGGCAGCAGGCCCGCCGCCAGCGAAGGCAAGGCGGCGACGGTCACCGTGCCTCGGTCCGGGTCGCTCGCCTCCCGGGCGTGGGTGACCAGGTCTTCAATTTCAGCAACCACACGCTCAATTCTTGGAAACAGTTCCAGGCCTTGCGGCGTCAGGTTTACGGACCGGCGATTGCGATCGAACAGCGGCGTGCGCAAATGCGCTTCGAGCTGCTGGATTTGTATGGTGAGCGCCGATTGCGAGATGTTCAGCTCGTACGCGGCCCGGGTGAAGTTTCCGAGGCGAGCGATCGCGAGAAACGCGCGGAGTTGCTTGAGATCCCCCAGCATTGCCGAAGCTCCATTCGATGCCGCGATAGATGAACTATTGATATTTTTGAAAACTCTATTCGTTTATTTGAATTTTACCAATCACAGGCGCCTCTGTACATTGATACCCAGCACTTAACCAAGCCTTTAATCGGGAATAAATAATGAGCGGCGTCAATAAGGTGGTTGTGGTGGGCGGCGGAACAATGGGATGCGCGGTGGCCGCCATGTTCAACGTGGCGCAGTGGAGCGTCCACGTGGTTGAATCGGATGCGTCGGCGCGGCTCGCGCTCCCTGGAAAAGTGGATGCGGCTGCCCGGGCGCTCGGTGCTGACGGCAGCGCCGCCCCGCCGGCCATTTATGGCGCGCTGGCGGAGGTCGATTGGGCTGATGTCGATATTGTCATCGAATGCGTATTCGAGAATCTCGAACTCAAACAGGCGGTGTTTGCCGAACTGGAAGCCCTGTGCGCGGCGCCAACGCCGTTGACCAGTAATTCATCGAGTTTTCCAATCAGCCAGATCGGGAAAAACCTGGCGACACAAAACCGCATGCTCGGGCTGCATTTCTTTATGCCAGCCCATCTGGTGCCGGCCGTCGAAGTGGTTTGCAGCGCGGTATCGGACGCATCGACGGCCGAGCAGGTCAGCGCAATCATGCGGGCAGTCGGAAAAAAACCGATCCGGGTCAAGCGCGATATTCCGGGATTTCTTGCCAACCGGATTCAGCACGCCCTGATGCGCGAGGCAATCGCGCTGGTCGAAGATGATTTCGCGTCGCCGGAAGACGTGGATGCGGCCGTCCGGTATGGATTCGGGTTCCGGTACATCGCGGCCGGCCCCTTGCTGCAGAAGGATCTGGCCGGGATCGATATCCATTGCGCCGCGGCGGCGACGATGTATCCCTACCTGCGTACCGACCAGGAACCCAGCGCCTATATGCGCGAACTGGTGGCAAACGGAAATATCGGCGTGAAATCCCCATCGTTGCGCGGGTTTTACCAATGGACTCCCGAACAAGTGGCAGCCGAACAGAAGCGATACGAGACGGCGCTGCTCAAGGCCGCGCGCATTCTTTCGGATGAAGAGGCAAATAACTGAAATTGGCTATACAAAGGCAAACGCGGCAACCATAAAAAAACACCAATAAGACAAGTCTGCAACGCAGATTCCTATCAAGCAAAAAGGGGTGGGTTGATGAAGCGAGACAAAAAAAGCGGGGAGGTCGTATGAGCGAAGGCCCTGCCTCCCACAGGAAGTTCCAGGCCGTGCAGCGAACCATGGATTCCGTCAACAACGTTGCGGAAAAATGCGCCGGGCTGCTGCTGCTCGGCATGATTGTCACCATTTCGGTTTCGGTTTTCGCCCGGCTTCTTTATACCTACACCGGTATTCCATTTTCCGCGCCATGGGCGGAAGAAATCGCGCGCTACATGATGGTCGGGAGCGTCTTCATCGGCGGCGCGGTGGCTGCCTATCATCTGCGCCTGATCGGCGTCGACGTATTCATCAGCTTGGTCCCGGAGCGTCTTGCCCGCTGGCTGCGGCTGTTGTCCCATGTCCTGACCTTGGCGCTTGCGCTGTTGCTGGTCTGGAAATCCATCCGATTGATCGAGCTCGGGCTGAAGCAGTGGTCGCCCGCGATGGAAATGCCGATGGCCTATGTCTATTCGTTGATGGCTGCCGGCTGCCTGCTCATGTGCGCGAACACGCTTACGAATGCAGTCAAGGAACTGCTGAACGTGGAGTCGCCGCAGCGGGAATCGGCGGAAATGGAAGAGGCGATGGAAATAAAGAATAGTGTCGAGGGGGCATTATGATCCTGGTTCTTGGCTTGTCGTTTTTCCTGATCATGCTGATAGGCGCGCCGATCATGACGGCGCTGGGCCTGTCTGCGGCCATGGCGCTGCAGTCGGGCGACCGGTCGCTGCTGATCGTGGTGCAGATGGCTTTCCAGTCGCTGGACTCATTCAGCCTGATGGCCGTGCCGTTTTTCATCCTTGCGGGCCATCTCATGCAGTCGGGAGGCGTCGCGCGCAGGCTGGTCCAGTTGGCCAACGCGTTTGTCGGCTGGATCAGGGGGGGCCTGGGCGCCGTCGCGGTATTGACGTCCCTGCTGTTCGCCACGGTGTCGGGATCTTCCTCCGCGACCACCGCCGCCATCGGATCCGTGCTGATCCCCGAAATGGAGAAGAAGGGATATCCACGATCGTTCGCGGCGTCGATCGCGGCGTCTTCCGGTGAGCTGGGAGCCATTATTCCGCCTTCGATTCCGATGATCGTCTATGCGCTGACGGCCAACGTGTCGGTCGGGGCGCTGTTCATCGCGGGGATTCTCCCGGGGCTCCTGATCGCCGTATCGCTGATCCTGACGGTCTGCGTGATTGCCAGCATCAAGGGCTTTGATGAAGTTCGCGCGCTGAGCCTGAAGGATTGGACCAAAGGCGTGCTGGTGGCCTTGCGCGACGCGACGCTGGCCCTGATGATGCCCGTCATCATCCTGGGCGGTATATATGGCGGCCTGTTCACGCCCACCGAAGCTTCTTGTATTGCGGTCCTTTACGGCCTGGCGCTGGGGATGTTCGTATACAAGGAAATCACGCTCAAGAACCTGCTCGGCATTTTCGGACGTGCCGCCGTGATGTCCGCGATCATCTTGCTGATCGTTGCCTTTGCCGCCGTGTTTGCATATCTGTTGACGATCAACCAGGTGCCGCAACGCGTGGCCGCCACGCTCGGATCGGTGACCACCAGCCCCTTTGCCTTCCTGCTGCTGGTGAACGGCATGTTGTTCGTTGTTGGCATGTTCATCGAAGCGCTGGCCGCGATCCTGATCATCGTGCCGATCCTTGCTCCGATCAGTATGAGTTTCGGAATCGATCCCATCCATTTCGGCATGATCGTCATTACCAATCTGGCTGTTGGCATGGTCACTCCGCCGGTAGGGGTCAACCTGTTTGTGGTGTGTGAGGTTGCCCAGTTGAAGATGCACCAATTGGCCCGCTACCTGGTCATCTTTCTGGCGGTGCTGATCGTGGACATCCTGATCATCTCTTACGTTCCCGCCCTCAGCAGGGCGTTTCTGTAGATAGCGGCGCCGGGTGGAAACTCGGCGCAAACCGAAAAAACATAAATCCAGAAATAATCCAGGAGACAAAAAATGAAGGCTTTCAAGAAAATAATCGGCATCGGGGCCTTGAGCGCGCTGATGTTCTCTGCGCCGTCCCATGCATTGAATATGGACGTGGGGCATACGCTCACCACGGACAGCCCGTTCCATGTCGGAACGCAAAAGTTCGCCGATATCCTGAAGGAGAAATCGAACGGAAAGATCACTGTCACGGTATTCCCGCATTCGCAATTGGGCGGGGAGCTCACCATGATCCAGGGTGCCGTGGCCGGCGCTACCGATCTGTTCGTTACCGGCCAGCCGGCGTTGAACAACGTGGTGAAGGAATTCCTGGTTTTCGATACGCCTTTCCTGTTCGACAGCGTTCAGCAGGCCAACGAAATTCTCGCCGGCCCTGTCGGCGACAAGTTCATGAATATTCTTCCCAAATATGGCCTGGTGGGTCTGGGCTGGTTCTCGGCCATCGAGCGCAATGTTTTCGGGAATCGGGCCATCAATTCTGCCGATGACCTGAAGGGCATGAAAATCCGCGTCATCCAGTCGCCGGGATATGTTGAAAGCTACAAGACCCTGGGCGCGCAGGCTACCCCGATGGCGTATTCCGAGCTGTACCTGGCGCTGCAGCAGAAGGTTATCGATGGCGGCGAGACCACGCCCGACCAATTCGTGTCCGACAAATTCATCGAAGTGTCCAAGTACTTCAACATGACGCATGTCAATATTCACCCAGCGCTGTTGGTCATGTCCAAGACCCGCTGGGATTCCCTTTCCGACGATGAGCGGAAAATCGTCAAGGAAGCGGCCGATGAAGCGATGGCCTACGCCCGCGACTATTACAAGAAGGTCTATGACGAAGGGATGGTAACCATGAAGGAGAAGGGCGTTGCGATTGTCTACCCGAGCGATCTCGATTCCCTGGTGCAGGCGACAAGGCCGGTCGTAAAGAAACTGATCGGCGAAGCGCCCAATGGCCAGGCGCTCTATGACGCCGTGATTGCCGCCAAGGCCAGCGCCAAGAAATAACCCATTGCCCCGCCTCGGGAAAGACACAGGAAGACCAATGACTTGCTTCACAAAGCCTGAAGACCTGCGGGTGCTGATCACGGGAGCGGCAGGGAACATAGGCAAATGCCTGCGCGATCAGTTGCGCGGCCGCTACGCCTTGCTGCGCCTGGCCGATATCGCCGAGCAGGAGCCCGCGCAAGCGGGCGAGGAAATCTGCGCGATCGACGTGCGGGACATGAGCTCCGTAGAGCGCTGCATGGAAGGCATCGATTGCGTTGTCCACCTTGCCGGGATTCCTGGCGTGGACACCTGGGAGAAAATCCTTCCAATGAATATCGATGGCTGCTACAACGTGTTCGAAGCCGCCCGTCGCCAAAACGTGCCCCGCGTCATTTTCGCCAGTTCGAACCATGCGGTGGGCTATCACAGAAGGGAAAAATTCCTGGACAACACCGTGCAGCCCAGGCCCGATTCGCTTTATGGGGTTTCGAAGGTGTTTGGCGAGGCCTTGGGGCGGATGTATGCCGACAAGTACGGCATGTCGGTCGCGTGCCTGAGGATCGGCACGTTCCGCACCCCGGACCATCCTAGCGAGGCCCGGCAACTGCTGACCTGGATCAGCCACAAGGACATGGCAGAACTGGCGCGTTGCTGCATCGAGCACGAGTCGTACCATTTTGCCGTGGCCTATGGCGTGTCGAACAATCTTCGCAATCGCTGGGACAACTCCAATGTGAAGTTCCTGGGCTACCAGCCGCAAGACGACTCCGAGGTTTTCGCGGCGGAGATCCTGGCCAGGAACATACCCGAGGATCCGATAGCCGCCCAGTTCCACGGCGGCTTCTATTGCCCCCTGGAGTTTGTCGGCACAACCGACAGGATCTCCTGAGGCCTCCGTTTCGAGATCGTTGCCGTCCACGAATAACCAGTTGCCACGGGAAAACCATGTACGCCGTTCCGCCAGCCATCGAAGCCCAAGTCTTTGCTCGTCTGCCCGACGCATTCAGAAAGCCGGAAGGCACGTCCGAGTGGCATCGCTATCAGCCCGGCAATCAACCGCCGCATTCCCTGCTGGAGGGGCCGTCCTTCGATGCCCAGGGCCGCCTGTATTGCGTGGACGTGCCCTGGGGCCGGGTATTTCGGGTCGACGGTCAAGGCCGGTTTGAACTGATTGCCGATTACGATGGCGAGCCCAATGGCCTCAAAATCCATCGGGACGGCCGCATTTTCATTGCGGACTATGCCCGCGGCATCGTTCAGCTCGAACCGGAAACCGGCGAGGTAAGGCCTGTCCTTGAACGGGTCCACCTTGAGCGGCTAAAGGCCGTGAACGACTTGGTATTCGCGTCCAACGGCGATCTGTATTTCACCGACCAGGGCCTGACCGGCTGGCATGATCAGACGGGCCGCGTCTTCAGGCGCCGGGCGGATGGCAGTGTCGATTGCCTGCTGGACAACATACCCAGCCCAAACGGTCTGGTACTGGATCCGAGCGAGTCCGTTCTGTACGTGGCGGTAACCCGGGCAAACGCCATCTGGCGCGTTCCGCTGACGCGCGACGGCCATGTGACCAAGGTCGGCACCTTCATCCAGATGTCCGGCGGAGGCGGGCCAGATGGCCTTGCCATCGACGAGCAAGGCAACCTGGCGGTAGCGCATGTCGGCCTGGGCGCGGTCTGGCTATTCAGCAATCGCGGCGAACCTATGCTGCGCATCAATTCCCCGCTGGGAGCCTTGACCACCAATATTGCGTTCGGGGGGGCGGACCGCAAGACGCTTTACATCACCGAGTCCGAGTCGGGGTCGATCCTGACAGCGCCGATGCCTGTACCGGGGCGCGTCATGTATTCGGGCGTCTGACCCGGCAACTCGCCGGGCGCATGCAGCTGGAACATCCGCACCAGGTGGTCGATAAAAGTGCGGACCTTGGCGGGCACATGCCTGGTGTTCGGGTACAGGGCCGCCATGGTGTATGGGCGCTGCTGCATTTCCAGGGGGATGGCGATGAGGCGCCCGTCGCCAATCGCTTCCGCGACGAGAAACGCCGGCAGGGACGCGATGCCCAGCCCCGCGATGGCCATGTCGCGGATGGCTTCTCCATTGTTGGCCAGGATCCGGGACCGCATCGCCACGGTGACCGGTTCCCCCTGCGGCCCTTCGAATTGCCAAAAGCGCCTGGCGTGCACCAAGGCGTAATCGATCGCATCGTGTTCCGCCAGGCCGGCCACGTTGCCCGGCATCCCGCGGCGTTGCGCGTAGTCGGGGCTGCAGCAGATCAGGCGCTTGCATTCTCCAAGCGTGCGCGTCTTCAGCGAGGAATCCTCCAAGTGCCCGATCCGAACGGCGACGTCGTACCCGCCGTGGGCGAGCGAGACCGGGCGGTCGTCGTAGTCGACCGCGATTTCGAGATCGGGGTGCAGGCGGCCGAAGTCGGCGATGACCGGGCCCAGGTAGCGGATGCCGAACGACATGGGCGTGGAGATGCGGAGGCGGCCGCGCAGCGAGCCGCCACTACTCGGCACCATGTCTTCCACGGCTTCGTGCAGTTCGCCCAGCAGAGGCGCGATGCGATCGTAGAGGGCCTCGCCGGCCTCGGTAAGTTCCAGCCGGCCGGGGAGCCGTTGGAAAAGCTGGAGCCCCAGGGCCAGTTCGAAGTCGCGAACCCGCTTGCTGATCACGGATTTCGTCAGTTTGAGGTGCTTGGCCGCACCCGTCACGCCTGCGCACCGGACCACTTGTACGAAGGTTTCCATGTCGTCGTATCGCCATTGCATGGTGCTTCCTTCGGCTGACCGGCGTTCGTGCGAACAAGGCCGTTAGTTTACTGCCGCGGGCGCGGACGAGCGCGTCCGCGCAAGGCCTGCTTTCTCGTTCGGTGCTGACGAATCTGGTGTTCGGCGCAAGGAAACCCGGCTTGCTCCCCGCCGTGTCCGGACTGGACTACTCTTGTTCGCGTCCAACCCATTCCCGGAGAAATTCATGGCCAAGCCCTATGTGAAACTCGACAAGACCCAGGCCGCGGTGCTGCTGGTCGATCACCAGACCGGCCTGCTGTCGCTGGTGCGGGATTTCCAGCCCGACCAGTTCAAGAACAACGTCCTGGCCCTGGCCGACCTGGCCGACTATTTCAAGCTGCCAACCATCCTGACCACCAGCTTTGAAGACGGACCCAATGGTCCGCTGGTGCAGGAACTGAAGGACAAATTCCCGAAGGCGCCCTACATCGCCCGTCCCGGCAACATCAATGCGTGGGACAACGAAGACTTCGTCAAGGCGGTCAAGGCCACCGGCAAGAAGCAGCTGATCATCGCGGGCGTCGTCACGGAAGTGTGCGTGGCATTTCCTGCGCTGTCGGCGCTGGAAGAAGGCTTTGACGTATTCGTCGTCACCGACGCTTCCGGCACCTTCAACGAAGTGACCCGCAATGCCGCCTGGAGCCGCATGGAGCAGGCTGGCGCGCAACTGATGAGCTGGTTTGGCGTGGCTTGCGAATTGCATCGCGACTGGCGCAATGACATCGAAGGCCTGGGCACGCTGTTCGCCAACCATATCCCCGACTACCGCAACCTGATGGCCTCGTATTCGACCGTCAAGGCCAGCAAGTAAGGCTGGGTTGTTCAGTCAAGGACTGTGTCGAACAGGCCGGTGGCGCGGCGGTACAGCGCGCTGTCGGTTGCCGCGAGCTGTTGCAGCAGGCTGAAATGATCGGCGCCGGGCGTGACTTCCAGCTCCGCTTCATTGCCTGCTTGCCGCCAGCCTTCGTACATGCGGCGGCTCTGCTCGACGAAGGCGGGCGTTTCGTCCTGCCCCACGGCGAACAGGGCAGGCGGGCAACCGGGCTTCAGCCGGTGCAGCGGCGAATGCGCGCATGCGCTGGCGCCGTCCAGCATCAGGTTCCGGTTCAACGAGGTGCCGACCAGCGGCGCGAGGTCGTAGACGCCGCTGAGCGCCAGGACGCCGGCGATGGCTGCTTCCTGCGGCCTGCCTGCCCTTTCCAGGGCCAGTTCGATGGCGATGTGGCCGCCGGCCGAATGCCCGGACAATATGATGGGCAAGGGGCCGGGCGCGCTGCCGCGGGCGTGCGCGGCGACCGGTCCGATCGCCGCGCTGGCCGCTTCCACCAGTGGGCCCAGCGACACGCTGGGACAGAGCGGATAGTTGACCAGGGCTACGTTCAGGCCGAGCCGGGTGAACGCCGGCGCGATGAAGCGGAACGGTGCCTTGTCGCGCGATTGCCAATAGCCGGCATGGAAGTAGACCAGCGTTCCTCGCGGCTGGCCGATAGCGGCGAAAAAATCGAAGGCCTGGCGCGGCCCTGGGCCATAGCCCAGATCGAGCTGGCAGTCTTCGGTTTGGACGGCGGCGGCGCTGCGGGCTTCGAATTCCGCGAACAAGGCCGTGAAGGCCGGCCGGGCCTGCCCGGCGACATACTGGAATTCGGCGTCGGCGTCGGGGCCAGAGGAGGGAGTAGCGCTCATGGTCGGAACATTCATTGGGTTATTCGATTGCATGCCGCTGTAAGCGGGCCGCGGTGCTTTCGGGATTGATCAGCGTCATCGCCGCCAGGCCGGTGGCGAGCAGCAGCAGGCCGGTGAGCGAGAACGCGCCGTTCAGGCCCTGCGCGAGCAACGCCGGGTCGCCCGGGCCGCTGTCCGACGCGATATACCCGGCCTTCTGGACCAGCCAACCGAATACCGCGGGAGCGATGACGCCGCCGATCGAGGCGATGCCGACCATGGTAGAGATGACGGCCGCCCGCTGTCCAGGGTTTACGGCGTAGGCAACCGCCGTCGGGGCCATCGGAAACACCAGGAATGCGCCCCAACCGACCGTGGTCAAGGCCATTGCCAGAGGCCCGGACGTGTACGGCAGCCACAGCAGGCTCGCGCCCGACACGGCCAGGGACGCGCCGAACAATCCGGCGATGGCCAGGTGGGCGGAGCCGCCTTTGCGCATGAGATGGCGTCCGGCAAAGCCCAGCGCCACGAGCAGGATCGTGCCGAAGGTCCAGGGCAGGGCGTAGACCAGGCCGACCCGGGAGGCCTCGACGCCGAGCACGCCGCCAATGTATTGCGGCACCCAGGTGGTCATGGCGCCCTGTGCCCAGAAACAGGAGAAGCCCGCCAGCGTGGCGACGAGCCACATCCTGCAGCGGAACACTCGCGCCAACGGCACGGACCTGAGTTTTTCGGTGGCCGAGCTGGTCACGTGGCCGCCCTCGCAGGCGCCGGGGCCGCGCCGGTAGGGGCCATCCTTGCCGATACAGGCCCACGCGATGCCCCATGCCAGGCCGGCGATGCCGAGCAGGCCGAAGGCCCAGCGCCATCCGAGTCCGGGCGCGGCGATGACCCAGGACAGCACGGGGGCGGCGATCGCGGCGCCGAGGGTCGGGCCGACGGCGATCAGGTTGCTGGGCAGGGCGCGGTCTTCGGCAGGAAACCAGCCGTGCGTGGCATGCAGGGCGATCGGCAGCGCGGGCCCTTCGCCGGCTCCCAGGATGATGCGGCAGACGAGCAGCACGGTTGCGCCGCCGCCCGCCAGGATGGGGAACTGGACGGCGGCCCAGATGAGCGTCAGCGCGAATATCAGCCAGCGGCTCGAAACGCGATTGGCCAGGAAGCCGACCGCGATCGCGCTCAGGCTGAACAGGAAGAAGAAGCTGCTGCCGATGAAACCGAACGCTATCGGCGATAGCCCCAAATCGGCCATCGCCGGCTTGGCGACCAGCCCGAGGACGGCCTTGTCGCCGAAATTCAACACCATGAAAAGCATAAGCATCACGGTAACGCCCCATGCCTTGCGCCGCGTCACGGCCGCCGAGTCCATCGCGTCGACCGCGACGCTGTTGTCTGCCAAGGTATTCATCGCATCGAACCTCTGGTTATCAAGCCGGGATGATGTCCATGCCTGCCGCGCTGTCTTGCGCTAGGCGGCGGCCGAGACCGGAGGAAGGAACACGACATCGTAGTCGCGCGCCACCTGCGATACCTCCGCCGGGTTCGACATGTTGTGGATGCGGCGGTAGAGCTCGAGCAGCTTGCCGGCCGGCGCGGCCCAGAACAGGGCGGTGACGGGCTTGCCCGAGTTGTTGAAGAAGGCGTGGGATATGCCGCGGGGCATGCGCACCAGGTCGCCGGTGCTGGCGGAAGTCTTGCGGCCGTCGAGCAGCAGGTCGATCTGCCCGTCGAGCACGAAGATGTATTCGTCCTGTTGCGGGTGCACGTGCGGTGGCACGAAGGTTTCGACGGGAAAGGTGGCATGCCAGGCGATGCTGTCGCCGCTGACCTGCTTGGGCACGTAGACCTGTCCGAGGATGTTCCACGAGACGCCGTCGATGCCTGTCTGGGTGCGTGTGATGTCGGGGGTTTCAATCATCATGTTTGACTCCTTGGGGGTGGGTCAGCCGGTCGAGAGTGGGCTTGACCAGCGGGTTGGTGGATGCAAAGCGGGGCTTGAAGGACTGGCGGGCTTGCGCAAGGTCCGCCTCGTCCCAATAGCCGATCAGAATGCCGCCTTCGGAGATGCGCGGCTGGATCTCGGTGGACTCGATGGTGCCGTCCGCGATCGTGACCCGTTGGCGTGGCTGCCGCGCCCACCGGAACAGCGCTTCGTGCAGGCGCGTGCGCGCGGCGGCATGTTCCGGTTCCGGCGAGGCGCCAAGATCCGTGAATTCGTTGGGGTCGGCGGCCAGGTCGAACAGCATCGGCCGGTAGCGCTCGAACAGCACGTATTTCCAACGGCCGTCCGAAATCATGCGCATCCATGCGTCGCGCGGCTTGGCGGCGAGCGCGATGCGCGAATCCTGGAAGGCGAAGTCGTATTCGCAGACCACGTGTTCGCGCCAGGCGGCGGGGCGCAGACCGAACAGCAATGGGCGCAGTGAACAGCCGTCGACCGCGTGCGGAACTGGCTCTCCGCCGTAGACGTCGATGAAGGTCGGGGCCAGGTCCACCGCCTCGACCAGGGCGTCGCAGCGCGTGCCCCGCGTGGCGTCGGCGCGGTCGTCGGGGTCGTAGATGATCAGGGGCGCGCGGATGACGGGCTCGTGGAACAGGTCTTTTTCTCCCATCCAGTGGTCGCCCAGGTAGTCCCCGTGATCGCTGGTGAAGACGATCATGGTGGAGTCCATGAGGCCCTGCGCTTCAAGAAAGGCGAACAGGACGCCCAGCTGGTCGTCGATCTGCTTGATCAGGCCCATGTATCCGGGCATCACCGCATCCCTGACGCCGTCCCGCGAGAACGTGCGCGAGACGCGGTGGTCCATCATGGCCGCGTAGACGGGGTGGGGATCCTGGCGTTCCGCGTCCGAACGGACCACCGGCAGGGCGTCTTCCGGCCCGTACATGCTGGCGTAGGGCTCGGGGACGATGTAGGGCCAATGTGGCTTGATGTAGGAAAGGTGCAGGCACCACGGCTGGTCGCCGGCGTCGCGGATGAAATCCATGGCGCGGCGCGTGATGTAGGGGGTCTCGGAATGCTCGTCCGGCACGCGCGCGGGCCGATTCGAATATTTGAGGAACCAGCCGGAACGTATCGTGCCGTCGTCTTCGACGGTGGAGTTTGCCCAGGTTTCCCACGGGTTATCGCCATCGAAACCCTGCTCGCGCAGGTAGGCGTTATAGGCGGGGTCGGGATCATGGCCGGAGTAGGGGTGGATGCCGTCGTCGCGCTCGTAGGAATCGAAGCCGCATTCGGCGATACGCATTCCGACCTGCGAGGCAGGGTCGATACCCAGCCGCGACATACCGGCAAGGTCGGCGCGCATATGGGTTTTCCCGACCAGGACCGAACGCACGCCCAGCGGCCGCAGATGGTCGCCGATCGTCATCTCCCCGGCCTTGAGCGGCACGAAGTTCCAGCTTGCCCCGTGCGAGTGCACGTAGCGGCCGGTGTAGTAGCTCATGCGCGATGGGCCGCAGACGGGGGACTGGACGTAGGCCCTGTCGAAGATCATGCCGCGCGCGGCCAGGCCGTCGATATTCGGGGTCTTGAGCGTCGGATGTCCGAAACAGGACAGATGATCGGCGCGTAGCTGGTCACACATGATGAACAGGACGTTCTTCACTCGCTTTTGCAATGGATGCTCCCGTGGAAAGGGATTGCGGCCTTGCCTGGCTGGCCGCCGGCCAGGCCGGATTCGACAGATCGTAGAGGCCCGTCCGGCAAAAATCGCTTCACATTTTTCTTAGTCGATTACCATGGGTTATCGCTTCCGCGGAGACCGTCCATGCGCCTGCAACACCTCCATCTGCTGTTGGCCATCGCCCAAACCGGCAGCCTGCGCGCTTCGGCGCAGATCCTGAACGTCACGCAGCCAGCCCTGACCAAGGCCTTGCGTCAGCTGGAAGATGAATTCGGCACGGCGCTTGTGCTGCGCATGCCCAAGGGGGTGCGGTTGACGTCCGCAGGCGAATTGCTGGCGGCTCGGGCCGGCACTGCGATGCGCGAACTGGAGCGCGGACGAGAGGAGGTGGCCTGGCACTTGCGGCACGCCGAGGCGCAGGTGACGGTCGGAGTCTCCCCCGTGGCCGCGATCCTGCTTGCGCCGGGTGCGGTAGAGCGTTTCGGCGTCAGGTGGCCGCAGGTCAGGCTGTGTGTGCGCGACACGCTTTATCCGCGCGCGCTGGAACAGGTGCGCGCCGGAGAACTGGACCTGGCCCTGGGGCCTTTGCCGACGGGCGGCGCGGGGCGGGACCTGCTGGTGCAGCCGCTATTCGACAGCGATATCGTCATCGCCGCGCGGCGCAGCCATCCGCTGGCGCGCGCGAAGAAGCTCGCGAAGCTGGTTGACGCCGACTGGGTATTGACCGGCCCGGCGGGCGGCCCAGGCGATCCGCGCAACCTGCGCTTCGACCCCTCGGGGGAGCGCAGTCCGCAGGTGCGGCTCGAATGCGAGTCTTTTGCCACGTTGCTGGCGCTGATGCCCAGGCTGGACGTGGTTGGCATCATGCCCAAGGGCTTCTTCGAGCGCTATGGCCCTGCCATGGACCTGATCGAACTGCCGATTGCCGACACGCTGGGCAGCACCACCATCCACGCGCTGTACCGGGCCGACACGCCATTGACCGTGCCGGCCCAGCGATTGCTGGATGCCTTCGTCGCCGAAGCCGCGGCGCAGCGGAACATCGTGCCGCACTGAGCGCCGCTCAGGACAGCCTGCGCGCCGGCATGGCCGACAGTTCGTTCAGGCTCAGGCCGCAGCTTCGGGCGCGTTCGGACAGGGATTCGCTGTGTGCGAGGGCGCGCTGGCTTTCCTCCAGCAGCACGTCCAGCTGCTCTTCGAGGCTTGCCGCCATGACCCAGGCGCGTTCGGCGAACAGGGCCGAGAAGCTGTCGACACAGCCCTTGCAGATGGCCGCGCCGTTTTTCTCGAGCAGCGGCGCGCCTTGGGCGAGCGTCGATCGGCAGAATATACAAGCGAGGGCACGGTTCATGCGGCTGGCGGCTCATCTACGGGTTGGCGGGAACGCGGACGCCGCGAATGCCGGCGCCCTGTCATGAACAACGGCGCGGCGCGCGAACTCTTAAGCCGATCGATCCGGGAAATGAGGCCGCGGGCGGCGCCGCGGATACGCCGACGCCTAATTCACGACGAAGCCGCCCGGCCCGGCCTGGCCCAGCAATTCACGGGCGCATTGCGTCGCCTGGCCGGTGGTCGCGACCGCCAGGAAAGGCACGCCGAACGTGCGCGTCATCTTCTCGCCGCGCTTGCGCATCTTGTCCAGCGCGTCCGCGTCGCCTTCCACCGCGATGAACGCCCGGCAGCGGGCCTTCAGGCGCGGCATATTGGCTGTCTGCCACTCGATCATGGCCTTGCGGTCGGCATGGCCGGCTTCTTGCCGCATGTCGGGCACGACCATGACGAAAGACTGGGGATTTTCCACCAGCATTTCCATTTCGCGTATCCAGGTGGCCGAGTAGCCTTCGGGCGCGCCGCCATGCCGGGCGGTGACGATGGGAAACTGGGACAGGTCGTGGAAGAAAAAGTGTTCGCGGTTCATTCGAATTCTCCGTGAGAGGGGGTAGGCGCGCCTTGCCGGCAGCCGCAGCCGCCGTAGAGCACCAGGCTGTAGGAATCCAGCAGGAAGCCGCTGCGCTTGGCGATCTTCCTGACCAGTTGCGCCATGGCGGGATCGCTGGACTCCAGGATCCGCCCGCAATGCGTGCAGACCAGGTGGTCGTGGTGTCCTTTGTCGTTGAGCTCGTACACGGTGGTGTGCGCGTCGAGCTGAGTTCGTTTGAGCAGGCCGATGCCTTCAAGTTGTGTAATGACGCGATAGACCGTGGCCAGGCCGATATTGCTGCGGTCCGAAATGAGACTGCGGTAGACGTCCGCCGCGCTCATGTGCAGGCCCGCATGCTGGTAGAAGATGTCGAGGATCTTCATCCGGGGGAAGGTGGCCTTGATGCCGGCATGGCGCAACAGTGAGTGATCCATGATGTTTCTCCGTCAGGGGGGCTGAGGCTCTGATGAGAATGATGTACATTTTCAAAAAGCTCCGCTTCTCGGAAACCGTCAATCAGTAGCTCAAACCTGCCAACCATGTTTCATGTGGCCATCGCTCCCGTCGTGCCGGACGTCCTGCTGACGCCTTTCAGCGTCCAGGGACGCCGCGAATCCAAAGGCATCGCCGTGCCCTTGCATGTCCATGAAGAGGGCATGCTGGTGCTGGTCCACGAGGGGCTGGTGGTGGTGCAGGCGGGCACTGAGGTCTGGACGGTGATGCCGGGCAGCCTGGGCTGGATTCCGCCCGGCGTGCAGCACGCGGCCCGGTGGTTCGGCGAGGCGCGCGGATCGTTCCTGTACGTGCGGCAGGACGTCTGCGGGCGTTTGCCGGACATCTGCCGGTCCTGGCCGTCGTCCAAGCTGATCGAGGCCCTGATCGACCGCTTCACGGGGGCAGGCGCGGAGGCGGTGCCGCCGGCCTACCAAGCGCAGCTGTTCGACGTGCTGCTGGAAGAACTCAAGCACCGTGAACACGAGCCGGTGCTCCTGCCCATGCCGGCCGATCCGCGCCTGCAGGACCTGGCTCACACGCTGCTGGATACGCCGGACGACACCGCGGGTATCGATGAATGGGCGCAACGGCTCAATATGTCCTCACGCACGCTGATGCGCCGGTTCCGCCAAGAAACGGGGGTGACGCTGGGGCAATGGCGCCAGCAGGCCCGCCTCCTGCGTGCCCTGGAACTGCTGTGCCGCGGCGGCTCGGTCACCGAGGCCGGGCTGTCGGTGGGGTACGAGAGCACCAGCGCGTTCATCGGCAGCTTCCGGGCGGCGTTCGGCGCCACGCCCACCCGCTACCTGGCGGGGCGCGGATAACGCACGCTGCCGGTTTTACGGTTTTTCAGGGTGTTCCGGCAGTTTCACACATCGCCCCAAGCCACTTGCCTGGCATGACGCCAGGGCAGGGCAGCGTCGGGGAAGACCTGCTTCAGTCCTGCGTTGTCTGCGCGGACGGGTCAGGCCGCGGCCGGCTGATTGGGATGCATCGGGCCTTGCGGGTCGTTCTCGGCGTCCGGGCGCGGCGGCACCGGCGCCAGCCCCAGGCGCAGCCGCAGGCGCTGGCAATCGGGGTTGGGCGAGCCGTCGGGCATCCAGATGTCGAAGTCCCGGCAAGGTGTCGGACGGTTGTCGTAGATGGCGCAGTGGATGCCGGGCCGGCCGAGCTCTCCCCGCAGCGAGATGCAGCGGCCGCCGCCGGTTTCGGTGCCTTTCATGCAGGCCCGCAGCGGGCTCAGCTGGGTGACGAGTTCCACGGGCACGTGGCCGCCGTTTTCGCCCGCCAGTTCGCCGCAATAGAACGACACCCGGAAGTGCGAACAGCATGCTCCGCAATCCAGGCAGGGGTTGGCTGCCGGGTCGTCTCCTGCCAGGACGGCGGGCGAGACGAAGGTGACGAGAGAAGAGACGAGCAGGGACATGGCGCGCGGCTGTGCGAAAACCTGTCCAGCCCCGGCAGGTACGCAAAGCCCCAAGAGGCGCCGGAGCGCGCGGTCAGGGCCGGCGCGGGATCAGGGCCGCAAATAGTAGCTGGATAGGTATCGCGGCCGCTATGGATTTTTTTCGGCTGCCCTATCTTTTTTCGGGGACGTTGCTGGGGTAGCATCGATCACCCGATTGCGGCCCAGGAGCCTGAATTGAACGCCAAGACCGAATTCCCCGACGGACTCGCCCGCTGCGGCTGGGTGGATACGTCCGCCGAGTACATGGCTTATCACGATACCGAATGGGGCTACCCCGAAGCCGACGACCGGGCGCTGTTCGAACAGCTCTGCCTGGAGGGTTTCCAGTCCGGGCTGAGCTGGCGCACCATCCTGTCCAAGCGCGACGCATTCCGGCGCGGCTTTGCCGGTTTCGATCCCGCCAAGGTGGCGCGGTTCGGCGAAAAAGAGGTGCAGGCGCTTCTGGCCGACGTCGGCATCGTGCGCCATCGCGGCAAGATCGAAGCCATGGTCAACAACGCGGCCCGGGCGCTGGAAATGATCCAGCGCGAAGGCTCGCTGGGCGCCTATCTGTGGCGCTTCGAGGCTCCGCCCGGCGCGCCGTCCACCTATGGCGCGTCAACGTCCGCGCAATCCGAGGCCCTGTCCAAGGCGCTGAAGAAGCTGGGCTGGAAGTTCGTCGGCCCCACCACGGTGTATGCGTTCATGCAGTCCGTTGGCATGGTGAACGATCACAGCCCGGATTGCCACTGCCGCGCCGCCAGCGAAAAAGCGCGCAAGGTGTTCAAGCGGCCGGCGTAGCGGTTCCGCTCGTAGGGTCCGCAACGGCGGCTCCGGGCAGGCAATAGCGTCCTTCCCGGTAGGCCCAGCTGGGCCACAGCGCATGCGCGAGCGCTTCGGTGGCCAGGGCAGGGTCCAGGGTTGCGGGCGCGTAGTCTTCGGGCGCGGTGTAGCGGTACTGCACCGGCGTCTTGTTGGGCGCCAGCACCAGCAGTTCGTCTTCCTTCAGGTACCCGTAGGTGTTGTCGTACTGCATGATGGCCCGGCCGGGCGAGCTGCGGGTCAGGTCGTGCCCGATCATCGGGTGCTCGGTGTCCACGCCGATCAGCGATAGCAGGGTCGGCGGCAGGTCGATCTGGCTGATCAGGCGGTCGTCGCGGCGCGCTTCGATGCCGGCGCCCAGGATCACCGCGGGGATGTGGAAGTGCCGTACCGGCACCAGGCTGGCGCCGAAGACCCGGGAGTCGTGGTCGGCGGCAATCAGGAACACAGTGTTCTCCCAGTAGGGCGCGGCCTTGGCGCGCTCGAAGAAGCGGCCCAGCGCCCAGTCGGCGTAGCGGACGGTGTTCTCCACGGTGGCTGGGTTGCCATCGGTCTGGATGCGGCCCGCGGGGTATTCCCACGGCGAATGGTTCGACACGCTGAAGGCGAGCGTGAAGGTCGGCCGGTCGGCATCTTCGCGCAGCAGCCGGTCCAGCTGATTGAACATGTCTTCGTCCGAGGCGCCCCAGGTGCCGACGAATGCCGGATCCACGAAATCGGCGCGGTCCACGATTTCCCGGAAGCCGTTACCCAGGAAAAAACCCTTCATATTGTCGAAGTGCGATTCGCCGCCGTAGATGAAGCGCGAATGGTAGCCGTGCCGGCCGAGCAGGTCGGCCAGCGAAAAGAAGCCCCGCTGCGACCGGGGCAGTTTCAGCACGGCCTGCGCGGGCGTGGGCAGGAAGCCGGTGACCACCGCCTCCAGGCCGCGCACCGAGCGGGTGCCCGTGGCGTAGGCGCGGGTGAACGTCCAGGCGTCGCGCGCCAGCGCGTCCAGCTCCGGCGTCAGGTCGGCGCCGCCCAGTCCGGCGCTGTACTGCGCGCCCAGGCTTTCCTCCAGAATGATGACCAGGTTGAGCGGCCGCGCCGTCTGGCGGCTGGCCGGCTGGCGGTGCAGGCTGGGGTACTCCGGATTGGGGGGGGTAACGGGCAGGCCGGCCCGCGCCAGCACCAGCTCGTGCATCTTGTCGTCGTCCATGCCGCCGTAGACGGCCGAGGCGGACTTCTCGTTCTTCATGCTGTAGACCGCATAGAAGACGTTGTAGAGCGAATTCAGCGCCAGGGTGTTGAGCATGCCGTCCGAGGAATAGGCCACCGAGGACGGGTTGATCGGGCGATGGCCGAGGGTGCCGCGGATGGCCAGGATGACGATCGCCAGGATCGCCACGCTGGCGATCGGCATCTGCCACCAGACGAGCTGCGCGTCCGGCCGGGCGTCGCCGAACAGGCCATAGGCTCCCCAGCCAATAAGCGCCAGGACGCCGAGGCCGCCCACCAGCGCTGTCTTGTAGCCGCGCCAGAGCATGCCGGAGACTTCGCGCGGATGCTTCAGGTATTCGACGAAGAGGCGGTTGGGGCGGCTGTCGTATTCCAGGATGAACGGCGGTGTGGCCACTTCCAGGAAGGCCAGCAGGATGAATGCTGCCAGGTACCAGTAGCCGGCCAGCGTCGCGGCCAGCGGGAAATGCCCCAGCAGCGGCGACAGCACGGCAGGCAGCGCCGCCAGCACGGCGATCTGGTGCGCGTCGATGCGCAACCCGCCCAGCAACAATGGCAGCAGCCCTCCGGCATTGCGCACCCGCTTGAACTGCCAGGTGGCCAGCGCCAGGCGGCTGAGCGTCAGCAGCGCAAATGCCGCCACCACGAAAATCAAGGTCGAATGCCGCATCGGGCCTCCAGGTTATTCAGCAATCCGGCGTGACGGGCCGGTTGTCTTTCGCGTCCGGCCATTTGAACCGTGCCGGCGTCGAAAATTCACTCGGCGCCGGCGTGCCTGCCGCATTTCGCCGTACGGAGCCATTTCGCTTTGTAACCGGCCGCCTCGCGGCCGGGCACGCATCATGCTGAGAAAACGCCGGGCGGGGCACGCCGCAAGGCGCCGCCAGGGCGAATGGGCATGGAAAGATCCGCATACATTATGGGGCCATCGCGCCCGGCCGGCACGGTGTGCCGCGATACCCTTTAAGGGTAGCGATGGCCGGCCGCGGTACGCCGGCCGCAATGGCAAGGATCATAACCATGACGCGCTCAAGAAAAATAGCGATCGGGATTGTAGGGGGAGCGGTGCTCCTCGTGGCGGTGCTGGCGGTGGGGATCGCCACTTTCGACTGGAATCGGGCCAAGCCCATGCTCAACGAACGGGTCAGCGCCGCGATCGGCCGCCCGTTCGCCATCAACGGCGACCTCAGCGTCGAATGGTCGCGGCAGCCGGAGGAGGGCGGCTGGCGGGCCTGGGTGCCCTGGCCGCGCGTCATCGCCAACGATATCTCGGTGGGCAACGCGCCCTGGGCCAAGGCGCCCCAGTTCGCTACGCTCAAGCGCGGCGAGTTCAGCCTCGCGCCGTTGCCGCTGCTGCGCCAGCGCGTGGTCATCCGCCGGATCCAGTTGACCGAACCGGCGGCCGACCTGGAGCGGCTGGCGGACGGCCGGGCGAACTGGGAATTCACGCTGCCCGAGACCGGCGAGCCGTCGCCCTGGGTGCTCGATATCAACGAAATCGGTTTCGACAAGGGCCGCGTCGGGCTGGTCGACGAGATCCTCAAGGCGGACCTGACCGTGCAGGTGGATCCGCTGGGCAAGCCCGTGCCGTTCGCGGACGTGGCGGGCGCGGCCTTCGCGGAGGAAGACGGCGCGAAGGCCGCGCCGCGCGACTACGTGTTCGGCTGGAAGGTGGCGGGCAAGTACAAGGGCCTGGCCACCAAGGGCGAAGGCAAGGTCGGCGGCATGCTGGCCCTGCAGGACGACAGGCAACCGTTCCCGGTGCAGGCGGACGTGACGATCGGCGGGACCCGCGCGGCGGTCACCGGCACCTTGACCGACCCCGTCAACCTGGGGGCGCTCGACCTGCGGCTGAAACTGTCCGGCGCCTCGATGGCCCAGCTGTATCCGCTGACCGGCGTCACCTTGCCGGATACGCCTCCGTACTCCACCGACGGGCATCTGGTCGCCAAGCTGCGCAATCCGGGCGGCGCCGTGTTCGACTACAAGGGGTTCAACGGTAAGGTTGGAAACAGCGACTTGCACGGCGACATTTCATTCGCCCTGGGTGCGCCCCGGCCCAAGCTGACCGGCAAACTGTCGTCCAAGCAGTTGCGCATGGCCGATCTGGGGCCGCTGATCGGCGTGCCCTCCGGCAAGGTCGCGGGAGCGGAAACGGACAAGGCCAAGGATGCGCCGGCCAAACCCAAGGGCGGCAAGGTGCTGCCCACCCAGGCGTTCCGCACGGACCGCTGGCGCGACATGGACGCCGACGTATCGCTGGAGGCCGGCCGCATCGTGCACGCCAGCAAGCTGCCGCTGTCGGACCTCTCCGTGCACGTGCTGCTGCAGGACGGCAAGCTGACCCTGGATCCGCTGCGCTTCGGGATGGCGGGCGGAAGCATCAACTCCACGATCCGCCTGGACGGCGCCGGTACGCTCCTGACCGGCCGCGTGGAATTGCACGCGCGCCGCCTGCGGCTCAAGCAGCTCTTTCCCGCGACGCCCGCCATGCAGAAGACGCTGGGCGAATTGAACGGCGACATGGCCGTGAGCGGCACGGGCAACTCCGTGGCCGCGCTCCTGGGCACGGCCACGGGTGACGTGAAGATGCTGGTCAACGACGGCGTGATCAGCCGCAGCCTGATGGAGATCGCGGGGCTGAATGTCGGCAATTACGTCATGTCCAAGCTGTTCGGCGATGACGAAGTGAAGATCAATTGCGGCGCCGCCGACCTGCAGATGAAGCAGGGCGTCATGACGCCGCGCGTTTTCGTGTTCGACACCGAGAACGCGCTGATCAGCATTACCGGCACGGCCGACTTCAAGAACGAGACGCTGGATATGGACATCACGCCGGACAGCAAGGGCTTTCGCATCTTCTCGCTGCGTTCGCCGCTGTACGTGCAGGGGTCCTTCGGCTCGCCGGACGTGGGCGTGCATGCATTGCCGCTGGCGGCGCGCGGCGCCGGGATGGTGGCCCTGGGCGTGCTGCTTACCCCGGCGGCCGGCTTGCTGGCGCTGATCGCGCCCAGCACCACCGACGAAAACGCGTGCGGCCCGCTGCTCGAGCAGATGCGCAAGCCCCCGAAGGCGCCGGCGCCGGCCAGGAAGTAGGCGGGGCTTCAGGCCGGCGGGGCGAGCCGCGAACCGGCCTGGGTATTGTCGTCCGCGACGCAGACGACGTTGCGGCCATGGTTTTTGGCGTAGTAGAGCGCCTGGTCCGCGCGCTGGTAGACGGCGTCCAGCGTCGCGCCATGTTCCGGATAGGCCGCCACGCCCGCCGAAATAGTGATGGGGGCGGGCGCCACACCGTGCTGCGAGGCCATCCGCAGGCGCAGGCGTTCGACAATGGCGATCGCGGCCGCCATCGGCGCGCCGGGCAGCAGCATGACGAATTCTTCGCCGCCGGCGCGCGCCAGCGTGTCGCCGCTTCGGGAGCCTTCGCTCATCAGCATTGCCAGCATCTGCAGCGCGCGGTCGCCGGCGGCGTGGCCGTAGCGGTCGTTGATGGTCTTGAAATGGTCAATGTCGATGGCCACGATCGCCACCGGTTCGTCCTCGGCCTGCAGCAGCGCGAGCGCCTCGTCCAGGCCGCGCCGGTTCAACAGGCCGGTCAAGGTGTCCGTCGTGGTTTCGCGGCGCAGGTCGCGGATTTTGTGGTGCAGCGAGGCCAGCCCCATGAGCAGCGCGCGCTTGAGTTGCGCCGCTTCGAAATACCACGAGCGCACGTTGCGGATCCGGTCCGCGGAATCCGGGTTCTGCATGTGCTTGGCGATGCTGGCCAACTCGCCCAGCGGCCGGGCGATCCAGCGCGACAGCAGCCAGATGAACGCCACGGAAAGCAGCAGCAGCGGCAGCGTGTTGCTGGCGGTGGCCATGAGCAGGGCGTTCAGAGGCTGCAGCGTAGTGTCGACGGGGCGCTGCGCGATGATGCTCCAGCCGGTGCTCGGCACTGGCGCGTAGCCCGCGAGCATGTCGCGGCCCTGGCCGTCGGTGTAGCGCATTTCGCCGGTTTCGCCGCGACGGGCCGAGGCGAAGGCTTCATTGTCGGGGCTGGCCTGCCCCAGGCGGCCGTCGTCGGGGTGATAGATGAGCGTGCCGTTGCGATCCACGACGTACAGCGCGGAGTCGTCGCGGTAGAAGTGCTCGCCGAGCAGCCGGTCCAGCACGTTGTCTCCGTGCAGGTAGAGCGTGCCCGCGATATAGCCGAGATAGCGCTGATCGCGGGAAAAGATGGGATGGGTGTACAGGATCAGCCAGAGGCCGCTGCGGGTCTGGAAGGGTTCGCTGATGGTGGGCTGCCTGGCCGTCAACGCATTGCGGAAGGCCTTGCTGCGCAGGTTCTGGCCCAGCAGCTGCGGCGAGGACGTGGGCTCGGCCAGCACCTTGCCTTGCGGCGATACGACGAAACTGGAATTGAAATGGCCCAGCTGCCGTTCCTGGCGCCGAGTCTCCGCGCTCATGTGTTCCGGGTGGCTTTCCATGTCGGACAGCATGTCCGCGCTGTATGCCAGGTAGCGCTGCAGGTCGGTCAGGAACGAGTCGCTTGCGCTGGCCAGCTTGGACGCATAGACCCGGTTGACCTCCAGCGCGTTGCGCAGCAGCAGGTCGCGCTGCACGAGAGAGCTGGCATGCAGGCCGCCTGCCAGCACCAGGATGATCGACAGCAGGCTGATCCACAGGATGAGGCGCCGCAGGTCGATGCGGAACATGCAGTGGTCCGTCAGGGGCGGGCGTGGTCCGGCAGTGCCCCGGCCAACGCATCCCAGGCGCACATCGCCTGTCTGGCCACGGCCTGCAAGGTCTTGCGAGTCGCGCCGTCGCGCGCCTGGATCGACATGCCGTGCAGCACGGTGGTGTAGAACGCGGCAAGGCCCTTGAGGTCGGCGCCGGCAGGCAGCTCGCCGTTGGCGGCGCCGGCATGCAGGCGAGCCAGGATCCGGCTTTGCATTTCGCGGCGGTTGTCGCCCAGGAAGTCGCCCACGCTGGCGTGGTTCACGCAGCCCGAGGGCGCGCCCAGCACGATCATGCAGCCGGGCGGATGGCCGGGAGCGGTGAAGCGTTCGGCCGAAGCCAGCAGCATCGACTGGATGCCTTCTCGCGCGGTGGGGGCGTCCTCGAGGGCGCGCCTGCCCGAGCCGCCTTCGGTGTCGCGGTAGAGCTCCACGGCTTCGCGGAACAGGCTTTCCTTCGAGCCAAAGGCGCCATAAAGACTGGGCGAGTTGATGCCCATCGCTTCCGTCAGATCGGTCAGCGATGCTCCTTCATATCCCTTCGACCAGAACACATCCATGGCCTTGCGCAAGGCCTGGGCTCGGTCGAAGTTCCGGGGGCGCCCACGTTCTGCCATGGCCATGATTTTACCTGTGGCGTGAATTTTGTGTTGATCGCTAAAAAAACAATTGACGCGCGAGGCCAGTCTCGGCGAATATATTTGTACTGATCACTACAAATATGAGTTCAACCATGCAAAACCTGACTGGGAAAGTTGCTTTCGTCACCGGCGGCAGTCGAGGCATCGGCGCGGCCATCGTGCGCCGCCTGGCGGCCGATGGCGCCGACGTGGCGTTCACTTATGTGAGCGAGTCTTCAGCCGCCGGCGCGCAGGCGCTGGCGCAGGAGCTGTCCGCCGGCGGCCGCCGCGCGCGCGCTATCCAGGCCGACTCCATGGACGCCGCCGCCGTCCGCCGCGCGGTCGAACACGCCGTTGCCGAGCTTGGGCCGGTGGACGTGCTGGTCAACAACGCGGGCGTTTTTATCGCGGGCCCCATCGGCGGCGCCAGCCTGGACGACTACGAGCGGACAATGGACATCAACGTCCGCGCGCCGTTCGTCGCGATCCAGGCGGCGCAGGCATCCATGCCGGACGGCGGCCGCATCATCAATATCGGCAGCTGCCTGGCGGCCCGTGCCGGCCGCCCGGGCGTGGCGCTGTATGCCGCAAGCAAGGCAGCGCTGGTCGGCCTGACACAAGGCCTGGCCCGCGACCTGGGCGAGCGCGGCATCACCGCCAACGTCGTGCATCCCGGTCCGATCGACACCGACATGAATCCCGCCGACGGTGAACGGGCGGGGGATATGGTCGCGGTGCTGTCCTTGCCGCACTATGGCGAACCCCGCGACATCGCTGGCATGGTCGCCTTCCTGGCCGGCCCCGAAGGGCGTTACATCACGGGCGCGAGCCTGGCCGTGGACGGCGGCTTCGCCGCTTGATGCGGGGCGTATCGAAAGTTTTTTGCACGCGACTTGCACAAACCAAAAAAGCTACATATAATCTTGCTTCTTCGCACTACACACATAACGAAACGCAGCGGCGCCGGCAGTAAAAGCGCAGCAAAGCAAATCGGGATTGCGTGCATTGCTAAGGGCTGTTAGCTCAGTTGGTAGAGCAGCGGACTCTTAATCCGTAGGTCGAGTGTTCGAGCCACTCACAGCCCACCAGAATTCCTGGTAGCACCAGAAAAAAGCCCACCGTTTTCGGTGGGCTTTTTGTTTTCCGGCGCCTTGCTCGCGTTGTTGTCGCGCAGCGGCGTCAAGCCTGCTTCGTTGCTGCGGCGGCCAGCGCACTTCTGGCGAACGTCGTGGCGCGCATCGCAAGGCGCTTCATGCCATGAGGCGCTGGCTGGCCGGCGGCCGATCCGCTCGGCCAGCCGCTATTTCATTGTCTTCACGTCGACGGCCGCGCCGGTTTTGCCGCTTGCGCGGCACCGGCACTTTGGGCGGCCTGCGCTGAGCGCTTCTTCAGCTCCAGGATCACTTGCCCGCCGGAAAGGATATCCGTCTGGACGGCGACCCGGGCGGCCTGGCTGTCGCGGTTGCGCATGGCCGTCAGCAGGGAGTAGTGGCCGTCGATCATGTCGCGCCCGCCCGCCGTATAGCACTGGGCGATCAACGGGCCCATCTTCAGCCATAGCCGTTCCAGGATGCTCAGGAGCACCGGCATGTTGGCGATGCGACAGTATTCGAAATGGAAGTGCTGGTTCAGGCTGATGGCGGCGAGGACGTCGCCGGCGGCAAGGGCCTGTTCGTTCTGCGCGATCAGGGCTTCCATGCGCGCGATGTCGTCGGCCGTGGCGACTTCGGCGGCGCGCGCGGCGGCCATGCCCTCCAGTTCCAGGCGGATGTCGCGGATTTCCAGGTATTCGGGCAGGGTGACTTCGGCTACCCGGATGTCGCGCGCGCTGCGCATGACCAGCGCGCCATCCTGCACGAGGCGCAGCACGCCGTCGCGCACGGGGGTGATGCTGGTGCCCAGCTCTGCTGCCAGCTCCCGGATGCGCAACCGGTCTCCCGGCCGGAGCTGGCCTTCCATCAGGGCGCTGCAGATCCGGGTGTAGACCCGGTTGCCCATGCTTTCGTACTGCATGGCCGAGAAGCGGGCCTCTGCTTGCGGCGGTTGCAGCGGCGGCGCGGGGGCGTCGGCGTTAGGGTCGGAATAGGGGCTTGCGCTCGGATGATGCATCAAAGTACGTGCCAAGAGTCATAAGGTCGCCACGGAGAAGTCTGCCCGGGCGGGCGGATGGCGGGCTCGCGGCCCACGCCCTACTTTATCAGCCTTATAGGCAAAACCACGCTTCTGAAGGGGCTTTGCCGGGATTTCCCGTCTTCGGGATTACACCGATGTCGTCATTTCTGATTTTTGATGCATGATGCATCAAATATTTAATTCGGAATATCTCGTGATGCTGTCGAATGCCGCCGCCGGCATGGAAGATCCGGTGGACGCCCTGCTGGTCAATTCGCCTCCCCCGGTCCGGCAGGAGGATGCCGAGCGTGTGGCCAGGGCCTGCTACCCGGGTTACGCGCAGTGCGCACCGCTGTCGGGCGAGCGCGACATGAATTTCCGGATCAGCCGGGCGGACGGCGAGTCGCTGACGCTGAAGTTCATCAACGGCGCGGAAAGCCTGGATGAGACGCGCATGCAGATCGCGGTGTTGAAGCACCTCGAAGCGCGCCGCAGCGGCATGGGCCCGGTGCGGGCGCCGCATCACCAGCCCGCCGACGCGGCGGGACTGGCAGCGGATTCGGATCTCAGGCCGGGTTGCGACGACGGCGCGATGGCGCAGGATTGGCTGGATTTTCTCGTGCCTGCGGTTGCTGGACCGGTGAGGGTGCGCGCCTATGGCTACCTGCCCGGCCGGGCAGGAACGGCCATGGCGGCCGGGCCGCAGTCCTGGCATGCGGTGGGCAGGGCGGCGGGGCTGCTGGACGTCCAGCTTGCCGACTTCGAGCATCCGGCGGCGCATCGCCTGTTCCTGTGGGATGCCTGCCAGGTGGCGCGGGTGCGGCCGATGCTGGGGGCGGTCGAGTCTCCGGACGAACGGGCGCGCATCGCGGCCTATCTGGACGTGTTCGAGCAGGACGTCGTGCCGGCGCTGGCGGCGCTGCCCAGCCAGATCATTCACAACGATCTGTCGCCCAGCAACATCCTGGTGAATGAGGCGGGCACGGACCTGGCGGGCATTCTGGACTTCGGCGACATGGTCCATGCGCCGCGCATCGCCGAGATCGCCATCGCCGCGTCCTACCAGATGACGGCTGCCGGCAATCCGCTGGACGTGCTGTCGGCCGTGGTGGCGGGCTACGAGTCGGTGTCGCCGCTGACGCCGCAGGAGCGGCGCCGCGTGCTGGATCTGGTGCTGGCCCGGCTGGTGCAGCGCATGGCGATTCCGTCCTGGCGCGCCCTGCGTTTTCCCGGCAACGGCGCCTACATCCTGCGCAGCCGGGCGGCGGCGACGGCGTTGTTCAACGAGCTGTACGACGAATGGAGCCAGGGCGCGCGTTGAGCGCGCCCTGCATGGAGCTGCGCAAGGCAGCGCAAGAATCGAGCGAAGGACATGCGATGACAGTGAACAGCAACCAGACGCAGCAAGATCTGTTGGCGCGGCGCAAGGCGCTGGGGCCGGCCTACCGGTTGTTCTACGAAGAGCCGGTGGAACTGGTGCGCGGCGAGGGCGTATGGCTGTACGACGCGTCGGGGCGCCGCTACCTGGATGCCTACAACAACGTGCCGGTGGTCGGCCATGCCAACCCCGCGGTGGTTGAGGCGCTGTCGCGGCAGGCATCGGTGCTGAACACGCACACGCGTTATCTCCACGACGGCGTGGTGCGTTACGCCGAGCGTTTGCTGGCGCTGTTTCCGGACGCGCTGGACACCGCCATGTTTACCTGCACGGGCAGTGAGGCCAATGACCTGGCGCTGCGCATCGCCTTCGAGGCGACGGGGCGGCGGGGCGTGATCGTTACCGCCAATGCCTACCATGGCGTGACGATGGCGCTGGCCGACGTGTCGCCGTCGCTGCGTCCCGTCGGCGCGCACGTGCGCACGATTCCGGCGCCCTGCCTCCTGGAGGGCACGCCGCAAGCGGTCGCGGCGCAGTTCGCCGCCAGCGTGGACGCGGCGGCCGACGAGCTGGAAGCCGCCGGCACGCCGGTGGCCGCGCTCATGGTCGACACCGTATTCGCCAGCGACGGCATGTACGCCGATCCCAGCGAAGCGCTGACCCTGGCGGCCGAGCGCGTGCGCGCCCGGGGCGGGCTGTTCATCGCCGACGAAGTGCAGGGCGGTTTTGCCCGCATGGGCGCCAACTGGTGGGCCTTTCAGCGCGACGGCGTGATCCCGGACATGGTGTCCATGGGCAAGCCCATGGGCAACGGACATCCGATCGGCGGCCTGGTTGCGCAATCGCGCCTGGTCGAGGTCTTCGGCCGGCAGTGCCGGTATTTCAATACGTTCGGCGGCAACACCGTGTCGTCGGCCGTCGGGCTGGCCGTGCTGGACGAGTTGGCGCGCCTGGATGCGCCGGCCCATGTCGAGCGCACCGGCCAGGTGATGGCGCAGGCGCTGGACGATCTGGCGCAGCGCCACGATTGCCTGGGCGCGGTGCGCGGGCAGGGCCTGTACTGGGGCGTCGATATCGTCGCGCCCGATGGAGATGCGGCGCATGCCGCCCGCCTGACCCAACGGATCGTCAACGGATTGCGCCAGTCCGGCGTGCTGCTGGGCACGGCCGGCCGCAATGCCTCCACGCTCAAGATCCGTCCACCGCTGGTGTTCCAGCCTGAACATGCCGGCATCCTGGCCGCGGCGCTGGACGAGCAGTGCCGCATGGCGATGCGCTAAGCAACCGCCAACAAGACACCAAGACAACAAGACGCTACACAAGAGAAGACCGGTCCCACTCCACCACGTCGAATACGCAAGGGAATCATCATGCGCAACACTATGTTCTTCAGGAAAACCGCACTGAATGTCCTGCTGGCGGGCGCAGCCGCCATCGGGGCAGGCGCGTCAGCCATGGCGCAGACGCATGGCGGCACGCTCAACGTCATCCTGAATCCCGAGCCGCCCATTCTGATGCTGGGCCTGAACCAGCAGACGCCTACCCAAATCGTCGGCGGCAAAATCTATGAGAGCCTGCTGACCTATGATTTCAAGCTCAATCCCCAGGCCAGCCTGGCCAAGTCGTGGACGGTATCGCCCGACGGCCTGACCTATACCTTCGAGCTGCAGGAAGGCGTGACCTGGCACGACGGCAAGCCGTTCGGCGCCGATGACGTGCTGTTCTCGCTCAAGGAATACCTGCCCGAGGTGCATGCGCGCGCGCGCAACAACCTCAGCCATGTGGCGAGCATCGAGAAGACCGGTCCGCTGACTGTCGTCATCACGCTCAAGGAGCCGTACTCGCCGTTCATCAACGCCTTCGAGGTGTCGTCCGCGCCCATCGTGCCGGCCCACATCTACAAGGGTACGGACTTCCGCAACAACCCGGCCAACCAGACGCCGATCGGCACCGGGCCGTTCAAGTTCAAGGAATGGCAGCGCGGCCGCTTCGTGCTGCTGGAGCGCAACGACAAATACTGGCGTCCCAACCTGCCGTACCTGGACAAGATCTACTTTCAGGTGATTCCGGACGCAAACTCGCGCCTGGTGGCGCTGGAAAGCGGCTCGGTGCAGGTGGCCAGCTTTGGCGACATCGACTTCGCCTTCCTGCCGCAGATCAAGGCCAATCCGCAGTTGGAAGTGACGACCCAGGGCTACGAGTTCACCGGCTCGCACGCCGCGATCGAGCTCAACCATCGCACCAAGCCGCTGGACGATGCGCGTTTCCGCCAGGCCATCCAGTACGCCATCGACCGCAAGTTCATCGCCGAACGCATTTTCTTTGGCGCCGCGCGCCCGGCCACGGGCCCGGTGTCGTCGGTGACGCGCTTCTACGACGACAAGCTGCCGCGCTATGACTACGACCCGAAGAAGGCCATCGCGCTGCTTGACGAAATGGGCCTGAAGCCCGACGCCAACGGCAAGCGCGCCAGCATCAAGCTGCTGGGTCTGCCATACGGCGACACCTGGAATAAGGTGTCCGAGTACGTCAAGAATTCGCTGTCCAAGGTGGGGGTCGCCGTGGTGCTGGAAAGCACCGATGCCGGCAGCTGGGCGCGCCGCTATTCCAACTGGGAGTTCGATTCCGTGGTCGAGTACCTGTACCAGTACTCGGATCCGGCGCTGGGCGTGGATCGCACCTACCGTTCGGACAACATCCACAAGGGCGGCTACGGCACCAACACATCGGGCTATGTGAACAAGGACGTGGACGCCGCGCTGGTCGCCGCCGCGAAGGAAGTCGATCCGCTCAAGCGCCAGCAGCTGTATTCGCAGGCCTACGGCCAGGTGGCCAAGGATGCGCCGACGGCCTGGCTGGTCGAACTGGCTTTCCCCACGATTACCAACAAGAAGGTCAAGAACGTGACGACGTCCGCCATCGGCGTGGCGGAAAGCTTCGCGACGACCTACATCGAGAAGTAAGCGGGGAGAACGGATGATGAGGTGGCTGCGGCCCTTACTTTCCGTGCTGGGCAAATCGGTCACGGTGCTGGTCGCAGTCGCCGTCATCAACTTTGCCCTGGTGCACATGGCGCCCGGCGACCCGGTCAGCGTGCTGGCCGGCGAAGCCGGGTCGTCCGACGCGAAGTTCCTGGAACAGTTGCGCCAGGAGTTCAAGCTCGATCAACCCCTGGTGGTGCAGCTGGGGAGCTATCTGCAATCCATCGCCACGCTGGATCTGGGATACAGCTACCGGCAGCAGCGCCCCGTCTGGGACATGATCGCCGACCGCTTGCCGGCCACACTGGTACTGGCGATTCCGGCCTTTCTCATTGCCCTGCTGGGAGGCATCCTGCTGGGGGCGCTGGCCAGCCGCTACCGGGGCTCGTGGCTGGATTCGGCCATCACCGCGGCGTCGCTGGCGTTCTACGCCACGCCCATTTTCTGGGTCGGCCTGCTGCTGGTGCTGGGATTCTCGGTCAGCCTGGGCTGGCTGCCGGCGTTCGGCTACGAGACCATGGGGTCGTCGCTGACCGGCGTGGCGCGAATGCTGGACATCGCGAAGCATGCCTTATTGCCCATCGTCACCCTGGCGGGCTTCAACCTGGCGGTTTACACGCGCCTGGCGCGCGCCTCCATGAACGAGATCCAGGGCGCCGATTTCGTCAAGACGGCGTGGGCCAAGGGCCTGTCGTCGGGCCGGGTGGTGTGGGTGCACCAACTGCGCAATGCGGTGCTGCCGGTCATCACCCTGGCGGGCATGCAGGCGGGCCAACTGATCGGCGGCTCGGTGCTGGTCGAAACCGTGTTCGCGTGGCCTGGCATCGGCCGGCTGGCCTTCGACGCACTGCAGCAGCGCGACTATCCCGTTCTGCTGGGCGTGTTTTTCTGCACGTCGGTGGTGGTGGTGGCGTTCAACCTGCTCACTGACCTGGTCTACCGCGTCGTCGATCCTCGCATGCAGAGTCAATCATGAAGTCATTGATCAAGCGATATTTCAGCAATGCCGGCGCGGTGGTGGGGCTGGTCTGCCTGACCGCCATCGTGCTGATGGCCCTGGGCGCCCAGTGGCTCTATCCCGTCAACCCCTGGGACGCCACCGAAGCGCCGTTCCTGCATCCGTTCGAGGAGGCCGGCGCCTGGCTCGGGGCGGACTCCATGGGACGCAATATCGCGGCGGGCATCGTGCATGGCGCGCAGGCCTCGCTGCTGGTGGGCGTGGTGGCGACTGTGGTGGCGGTATTCATCGGCATGCTGGTGGGCGTGCCCGCCGGCTACCTGGGAGGGCGCTGGGACGAGCTGCTGATGCGCGTGACCGAGATCTTCCAGACCATCCCCAGCTTTCTGTTCGCCATCGTGCTGGTGGCGATCTTCCAGCCGTCTTTCGGTTCGGTGATTACCGCCGTGGCGCTGGTGAGCTGGCCGCCGATCGCCCGGCTGGTGCGCGCCGAATTCATGCGGGTCAAGTCCAGCGAGTTCGTGGAGGCCGCCACGGTTCAGGGCTATTCGCGCATCCACATCGTGTTTGCCGAGATCCTGCCCAACTGCGTGTCGCCGCTGATCGTGATGGCTTCGCTGATGGTGGCCAACGCCATCCTGCTGGAAAGCGCTATCAGCTTCCTGGGCCTGGGCGATCCCAATCTGATGACCTGGGGCTACATGGTGGGCGCGTCACGCACCTTCTTGCGGCTGGCCTGGTGGATGTGCCTGTTCCCGGGCGTGGCGATCTTCGTCACCGTGCTGGCGGTCAACCTGATGGGAGAGGGGCTCAACGATGCGCTCAATCCCCGTCTCCATCGCAAGGGGTGAGCCGTGACGCCGTTGCTTCAGATTGAAAACCTGTCGATCTCGCTGCCGGCGGGCGGCGACCGCGCGCTGGCGGTGGATGGCGTCAGCCTCGCCCTGAATCCGCGCGAAATCGTGTGCGTGGTGGGCGAGTCCGGGTCGGGCAAGTCCACGCTGGCGCATGCCGTGCTGGGCTTGCTGCCGCGCGGTTTGCGGATCGCCGGCGGCGATATCCGGCTGGGCGAGCTGCAACTGGCCGGCATGCCGCTGGGCGAGCTGCGCAAGGTGCGCGGCAAGCGCATTGCCATGGTGTTCCAGGAGCCGCTCAGCGCGCTCAACCCGTTGATGCGCTGCGGCCGCCAGATTGGCGAGATGCTACGCACGCATGGTATGCGCGACGCCAGCCAGGTGGATACGCGCGTGGGCGAGCTGCTGACCTCGGTCGGCCTGCCGGACCACGCCCGCATCGCCGATTCCTATCCCTACCAACTGTCGGGCGGACAACGCCAGCGCGTCATGATCGCCATGGCCCTGGCGCTGGAGCCCGACATCCTGATCGCCGACGAGCCGACCACGGCGCTGGACGTCACCACGCAGGCGCAGATCCTGGCCCTGATCAAGGACATCCAGCAGCGCAAGGGGCTGGCCGTGCTGTTCATCACGCACGACTTCGGCGTGGTGTCGGAAATCGCCGACCGCATCGTCGTGATGCAGGGCGGCCGCGTGATCGAGTCCGGCCCGGCGCAGCAGGTGCTGCGCGATCCCCGGGAAGCATATACGCAGTCGCTGCTGGCCGCCGTGCCGTCGTTCCGGCCGCCGCCTGCCGGCGAGGTCCAGCCCGACGCCTTGCTCACGGTCAGGAATCTGCGCAAGACGTACCTGCGCAAAGGCAAGTGGTTCGGCCCGGCCCAGCAGTTTCCGGCGGTCAAAGGCGTGTCGTTCGATATCCGGCGCGGCGAGACGGTGGGGCTGGTGGGCGAATCCGGCTCGGGCAAGTCGACCATCGGTCGCATGCTGGCGGGCCTGGTTTCCGTTGACGGCGGCGAGATGCGGCTGCGCGACGCCGATCTGCTGGCGGAAGGCGCGTTCGCGGATCCGGCGCGGCGCCGTTCGGTGCAGATGATCTTTCAGGATCCGTACGGCTCGCTCAACCCGCGTCACACCGTGGCGCGCATCCTGACCGGCGGCATGCGCCGTCATGGCATGTCGGCCAGCGCGGCGATGGGCCGGGCGCGCGAATTGATGCAGCTGGTCAAGCTGGATCCGTCCGCGCTGGACCGCTATCCGCATGAGTTCTCGGGCGGCCAGCGCCAGCGCCTGGGCTTTGCCCGCGCGATCGCCGTGACGCCGGAACTGATCGTGGCGGATGAGCCGGTGTCGGCGCTGGACGTCTCCGTGCAGGACCAGGTGCTGGCCATGCTGCGCCAACTGAAGCGCGAGCTGCATCTTTCCATGCTCTTCATCACGCATGACCTGCGCGTGGCTTCCCAGCTATGCGACCGCGTCATCGTGCTCAAGCATGGCGAGATCGTCGAGCAGGGCCCGACCGCCCAGGTCCTGGAAAGCCCGCAGCACGAGTACACCCGCGAGCTGATCGCCGCGGTGCCCGGAAGAAGCTGGAAATAACCACCCCCACACGCTTTATAGGATCGCGCAGTGAAAGCCTTCATCTCCCCGACCCATGACGTGCCCTGGCCCGGCAACGCCATGATCCGTGGCCTGCTCAAGCAGCACCACGATCGCGCCGAACGCAGCATCGAAATCCTGGCCGCGCTGAAGGATGACCTGCGCCTGGATTGCCAGTTCGTCCCGCGCGCCGCCGAACGCCCCGTCGAATTGTTCGAAGTCCACGCGCCCGACTATCTGCACTATCTGGAAACCGCCTGGGATGAGTGGTCCAAGGCGCCGGAAGCGTCGTTCGAAGTGCGGCCCTACATTACGACGAACCGCTATTTCCCGACGTTGCGCACGCATATCCCGGTGACGCTCGCCGGTAAGTATCTGGGCGACGGCGGCTCGCCGCTGGTCCAGGATGCCTGGAGCAACATGAACGGCAGCGTCGACGCCGCGGTGGCGGCGGCCGACGCGATCATCGCGGGCGAGCGTAGCGCCTATGCGCTGCTGCGGCCGGCCGGCCACCACGCCATGCGAGACCTGGCGATGGGCGGCTGCCACATCGCCAATACGGCGATCGCCGCGCAGCGCCTGGCCAAGCGCTTCGGCCGCGTGGCCGTGCTGGACATCGACGTGCATCATGGCAACGGCACCCAGCAGATCTTCTATGACCGCGACGATGTGCTGACCGTGTCGCTGCACGGCAAGCCCGAAACGCTGTTCCCGTTCATCTGCGGCTATGCCGACGAAACCGGAACGGGCGCGGGCGAGGGCTACAACTGCAACCTGCCCATGGAAGGCGGCACGGCGATCAGCGGCTACCTTGGTCCCTTCGACCATGCACTCGAACGCATCAAGGATTTCGCGCCCGGCATGCTGGTGGTGGCGGCGGGCTTCGATACGTTCCGGCACGATCCGTTCGGCAACCTCGATATCGACACGGCCGACTACGCGCTGCTGGGTGACCGGATCGCCCAGCTTGGCCTGCCGACCCTGTTCGTGCAGGAAGGGGGCTACAAGGTCGATACGCTGCGCGCCAACGTCAATTCGCTGGTCGAAGGCTATCTGAAACGCCAGGGAGCTTAGGCATGACGACTGCTGCATGCGAGGAGGGCGCGGGCCGAGTCGTGCTGATCAGCGGCGCCAGCCGGGGCATCGGGCTGGCCCTGGCGCGGGAACTGCTGGCGCATGGCTGGCGGGTGTCCGCCGGGACGCGCCAGCCCGTGACGGCGTTGGAGGAATATGGGGCGGACCATTGCCATTGGTCGCCCTTCGATGCGCGCGATCCGGCAAGCGAAGCCGCCTGGGTCGCGGCGGCGCACGGACATTTCGGACGCATCGACGCCATCGTGCACAACGCCGGCATCCTGAGCGGCAAGTCCGTGATCGAGGCGAGCGACCAGGATTTCGACGACATCTTCGCCGTCAACGTCAAGTCGCCCATGCGCCTGACGCGGCTGGTGTGGCCGCATTTGCGGGCGGCGCCGGAAGGCAAGGTGCTGGTTATCGCCTCGCTGGCCGGCAAGCGCGTGCGCGCGGCGGAAGGCGGGCTGTATTCCATGAGCAAGGCCGCCGCGCTGATGCTGGCGCATGGCATCCGCCACGCTGGCGAAACGGATCGCATCCGATGCACCGCGATCTGCCCGGGCTTCGTCGCCACCGATATGGCCGACGGCGTGGAGGAGTCCATCAAATCGCAACTGACGCAGCCCCAGGAAGTCGCCAGGATCGCCCGAATGGCGCTGGAGCTGCCCGCCACGGCCAGCGTGGCGGAAATTCCGGTGAGTTGGCGAGTGGAAACGGCGTTCTGAGGCCATTTGCTGTGGTAGCGCCGAGCCTCGGGGGGGCGATGGCGCCTTACTTGATTCCGACGATCTTGATCGTCATGATCGAGATCGCGCCGGGCGGGATGTCGCTGCTGCCCGAGTCGCCATAAATCAGCTTCGCCGGAACGTGGAATTTCGCGGAGCCCCCCAGCCCAAGTTGGGTGACGGCCGCCTGGAACGCCGGCGGCAGGTCCGTGACCTTGCTGGTGGCCTCTTCCCCGGAGGAAAGCACTTCGCCGGAGCCCAGCTTTTCTTCCAGTTGGAAGAGGATTTCGCTTTGGGCGGTCGCCATGGGCGGCTTGCCCTTCTTCAGGATGCGATACACGGTGCCATCCGGCATCTTGACGGCGCCTTTTTCTTTTGCGGCCTCCGCCAGCAGGACCTTGCTCAGCTTTTCATTCCTGGACAGCATGGCGGCATCCAGTTGCTGGTCCACGCTGGCAATCTCGGCGGAAATCTGGTCCTGGGGCAGCTGCATGCTGTTGGCGACCCTGTCGTTGAACCCTTGAGCGAACGCGGGCAGGTCCAGCTTCTTGCCGATGGATAGCAGCTTTCGTGTTTCCTGCGGCGCGCTGTCTCCGTACCAGGCGCCCAGCGCGTAGCTGATGCGGACGTCCTTCGGGGCCGAGCCGTTGATCGTGACGCGCTTGGCCGGGCCAGGGATTCCTTCTTTTGCTTCGCCGGCCTGCTGCCTGGCCATGCGCAGGTCCGCCAGCGCACGTTCCTGTTCCTCCCGCTGCTGCGCCAGGGTCTGGTTTTGCGCGAGCAGTTCGGCGACCTGCTTGTTCAGGCCGGCGATTTCCATCCCGGCGGCATCGGAGCCGTCTTCGGATGCGTCATGGGCGGGGCGGCTGTTGGCCGCTGCCTGCAAGGCGGCCAGTTCGTTTTCCAGCGCGTATTTTTGCGCCAGCGCGTCGTTCAGTTGCTGGGTCAGCTCGTCGATTTGTCCAGCCGATTGCGGCGCCACGGGCGCGGGAGCAGGCGGCGGGATCGCGCGCCGGGAGGATTCGCTTCCGATGATTCTCTCATCCACCAACCTATCCAGCAGGCTGGTTTCGGAAGCGGATGCCTTTCCGCTGGAAAACGCGAGCGCGCAGCACAGCGCGGTGCCTATATGTTTTCTCATAGCTGGCTGTGCAGGCCCTGCGCACGCTGCATCATGTTGGAATAGATGGCGTTGTTGATGCGGAAGCACACCAGGGAAAGCACCCTGTCGATTTCGGTCTGCATGACTTCGGCCGCCTTGCCGTCGATTGCCGAAGCGTTGGATTTGTAGAGATCGTAGTTTTCGTTGATGGCGGCGAGCTGGGCCCTGTAGGTTTCGTAGGCGTCCGGGTTCAATTGCTTCAGCGCGGAAAACTCCTGATAGCACTGCTGGTTCTTGTCGAGGGCATCGTCATTTTTGGAGACGAGGGCGGCGGGGCGGGCGCTGCAGCCTGCCAGGACTAACGCGGCAGACAGAATGGCTGCGCCGGCTGGGAGAAATTTCATGAATGCTGATCCAGGGAAGAATGCGAAACCGCCTGACCAACCGGCGGTGGCCGATCGCGCCGCGGAGAGGCGGCGACGGCAATCGCATCGATTCGAGGGGTATCGAGGTTTTGATCAGCAATAGACCATAGATGCCAGCGCGCTGAATATCGGACTCGTCGGGTTTGTGTTGCGCATGTCGCATTAAGGCCTGGCTTAACCATGGGTAAACGGACGATGAACCACGGCGGGCGCGGGACTATTTATAGTGGGTCCATCGCCAATCCGAGAGAGCACCGCATGCCCAGCCCTGCCGTTACGTCCGTCTATCCGCGCGCCGTGCTGTTCGATCTGCTTACCGCCTTGCTCGATTCCTGGACGGTCTGGAACCGCGCGGCAGGGTCCGAGCCCGCCGGCCGGGCCTGGCGCGCGGAGTACCTGCGCCGCACGTATGGCTGCGGGGCCTACCAGCCCTATGAACAGCTGGTGGAAGCGGCCGCTGCCGCGGTAGGCCTGCCCGCCACGGCGCCGGCCGCGCTGGAGGCCCATTGGGATGAGCTGCCCGTCTGGGACGGCGCGCGCGAGTTGGTGCAGGCGTTGCGTCCGCATTGCCGCCTGGCGGTGGTCACCAATTGCTCGGACCGCCTGGGACGCCGCGCGGCCCGCCTGCTGGGCGTGGACTGGGACGTGGTGGTGACGTCCGAGGAGGCGGGTTATTACAAGCCCGATCCCCGTCCGTACGAACTGGCTCTGGCGCGTCTGGGTGCGAAGCCGTCGCAAGCCGCGTTCATCGCCGGATCCGGCTACGACATGTTCGGCACCAGCAAGGTGGGGCTGCGCACGTACTGGCACAACCGGGTGGCGTTGTCGCTGCCGGACGGCGCGGCGCGGCCGGAACGGGAGTCTTCTCGGCTGGAAGAGGCTCTGCCGTGGCTGGCCGGATTCCATGCCGGCTGACCAGTATTCCCGCCGGCATTACGCCGCGGGCTGAATGCCGGCGCTGTTTTCACATGCCCCTTTCGGAAGTACAAAATGTTGCCGATATCCTCCGCCGCGCTTGCTAGCATGAGCAGGCCGGGATGACCCGGCATACAGACAGGAAGTGGAGGTTGCCATGCGTTCAAGAACAATACTCAACCGTATCGCAATTGTCGCGGCGTCGGGGGCCTTGTTGGCCGGATGCGCCACGCAACAGCAGACCAATACCGCCGTGGGCACGGGTGCCGGCGCGGCGATCGGCGCGGGCATCGGCGCCTTGATCGGCCATGGCAAGGGCGCGGCCATCGGCGCCGGCATCGGCGCGGTGGCGGGCGGGTTGGTCGGGTACAACTGGAAGGTCGTCAAGGAAGACGTGCAGAATTCGGGCGCGTCCTCGCTGGGGATCGACGTGGTTGAAATGCCCGACGGCAGCCTGAAGGTCAACATTCCCAGCGGCGTGTCGTTCGATACCGACAAGGCGCAACTCAAGCCCGCCTTGCTGCCCGTGCTGGACAGCGTCGCGCGTTCGCTCAACCAGCATCCCGAGCTGCGGGCCAAGGTCGTCGGCCATACCGACAGCACCGGCTCGCTGGCGCACAATCAGACGCTTTCGGTCAACCGGGCCAAGAGCGTGACGGACTACCTGGGCAAGCAGGGCGTGGCCGCCGGCCGCCTGTCCGTGGAAGGCCGGGGCCCGAACGATCCGATCGGCGACAATGCGACCGCCGAAGGCCGCGCGCTGAACCGCCGGGTGGAGATCTACCTTTACGCGGTGAAGCAGTAACCCGGGGGCGCTTGCCCTTGTCCCCGTGTTCAAGGCGGCCTGCGCATTGCGCGGCCGTCTTCCGTTTTTCACGGGGCAGTTTTTTTCCGGAGTCCGCCATGAGCATGTTTCCTCCCGCCCGCATCGGCACCGATACCGCGGTGGCCGCCCTGTCCGGCTGGCAGGCGGTGGCGATGCGCGATGCCATCGAGAAGCGCTTCCGCTTCGCCAATTTCAATACCGCGTTCGGCTTCATGGCGCGCGTGGCGATGTTCGCGGAAAAGCTGAACCACCATCCCGAATGGACCAATGTCTACAACCGCGTGGACGTGGTCCTGACCACCCATGACGCGGGCGGCGTGACCGAGCTGGACGTGCGCCTGGCGCAGTTCATGGACGAGGCGGCCGCGCAACTGGGCGCGACCGCGCCGAAGGGCGGGGCCTGACGGCTCAGCCTTCCTCGTGGCCCTCGGCGGCCTGCAGGTGGTCGATCAGGCGGTCCAGAAGACCGCCCAGGACCTGCTGCTCGTCCGCGTTCAGGCAGGAGAAGATCTCTTCGTTGCGCCGGGCGATCAGGCTGATGATGTGCTGGTACTGCGCCACGCCTGCCGGGGTCGGCGCCAGGACCACGCCGCGCCCATCGGATTCGGAATGGTTTTTTTCAACCAGGCCGCGCTCCACCAGCGCCTGCGCCGAGCGGCTGGCCTGCCCCTTGTTCAGGTTGGCCGCGCGCGCCAGGTCATTGACCGACAGCGGGGCGTAGCGGCCGATGGCCGCCAGGCAGCGCGCTTCGCCCAACGGAATGCCGCAATCGGCCAGATAGGCGCGATTCGTATCCCGGTCCGTGATCTTGTTGAGCACGTGCAGGCGATAAGTCAGGAATCGTTCGAGGGCGGGCTGAGTCACGTCGGGCTGGTGGTGGGGGCGGCGGAACAGTTTGCCACAGGGCCGTTGGCCAGGCAGGCCGCCTCGGCCTGGGCCAGCAGCGCGGCGGCTTCTGTTGCGTCCGGCAGCCGGGCGAGCAGCGACAGGCTCAGGATGGACAGGAAGAGCGGCGCCTGCACTTCGCCGACCCGGGAGAGAGCCTGCGCCATGCCGGTATAGGCCTGGTCGAGTTCGTCGTTGTTCATGCTTGGTCTTCCTTGTTGGCGCCCAGGTCGATGGCGGGGTAATAGGGCTTCAGCGCCGCGAGCAGGGCGCCCGCCGTGGGCGCGGTCCAGCGGCCCAGGACGTAGCCGTCCGGGCGTATCAGGTAGACGGTGCCGGCGTCGCCGCCATACCGCTGGCGCAACTGCCCGTGCGTGTCGCGCAGGCTGCCCGCGTCCGTGCCGATGCGCAGCACGCGCAGCGGATGAGGGGCATTGCCGGTAGACGCAGCCAGCGCGTCGAGACCCGCGGCCAGCGCGGCGCCGGGCGATACGGCCAGCGCCACGAAGCCGGCGCCGAAATATTCGCTGAGGTGGCGTGGTGTTTCGCCGTCCTGCAGCAGTGCCTCCGGCGCGGGCTGGCCGGGTGTGGCGGCGCCGGCCTGCGGCGCCCGGTCGTCCAGGTTCAGCGGCGAGGTGTCGTACGAGATGGGGGCTGACTGCCGCGGATTGATGAGCGGCCGCACCGCCTCGTCTACCAGCGCCAGGCGCAGCGCCGCCTCGCGCATCAGGCGAAAGCCGTAGTCGGGCGGGGCCATGAATTCGGTGCTCTTGGCGCCATAGGCCAGGTTCTGCCGGGTGGCATGGACGCGTTCCACGCTGTAGCTGTCCAGCAGGCTGTCGGGCGCCTGGCCTTTCAGCACCCAGGCCAGTTTCCAGGCCAGGTTGCCGGCGTCGTCCAGCCCCGAATTCAAGCCGCGCACGCCGAAGATCGGCACCAGGTGGCCGGCGTCCCCCGCGAACAGGACCCGGCCGTGGCGGTAGCTGTCCAGCGTCAGGCACTTGGCGTTGTAGATCGAGATCCACAGGGGCTTCCAGGGAGCGGTCTCGCCGATCATGTCCAGATGGCTCTGGACGCGCGGCAGCACGTTTTCCGGCTTGACCGCTTCCTCGGGGTCTTCATCGTCGCGGATCTGGTAGTCCACGCGCCAGACGTTGCCGGGCTGGCGGTGCATGAGCAGGGTGGAACCGGGATTGGACGGGGGGTCGAACCAGGCTAGGCGCTCCACCGGGCGCTGGGATTCCTGTTCGATGTCGACGATGACGTAGCGTCCCTCGTATTGCATGCCTTCCAGCTTGAGGCCCATCGCTTCGCGCACGGTGCTGCGGCCGCCGTCGCAGGCGATCAGCCAGTCGGCGCGCACGGTCTGGCGCCGGCCTTCGCTGTCCACCTCGACCGTCACGCCGCCGGCATCGGCGCGCAGGCCCGTCACACGGGCCGACCATTGCAGCGAGGCCAGTTCCGGATGGCGCTGCATGGCCTGGTGGGCATATTCCTCCACCGCGTACTGCTGAATGTTGATCATCGGCGCATAGCGCTGCAGCGGTTCGTGGGGCATTTCGAAATGCAGCACTTCGCGGTCGCGGTAGTAGCTGCGTCCGCCCGTCCAGGCCAGGCCCGTGGCGGTGAGGGCGCGGTCCGCGCCGACCCAGCCCATGATTTCCTGCGACCGGCGCGAAATGCAAATGGCGCGGCTGCCGCTGCAGTAGTCGTCGTCCGCCTCCAGGGTCAGCGAGGCGATGCCGTATTCGGTGAGCAGGGCGGCCAGCATCAGGCCGACGGGGCCGCCGCCGGCGATGAGGACGGGTACGTGGGAGGGGAGCGTCATGTTGTCTCGTCAGTTTGGTTGTTTACGCAACTATATGCTCAAGTGGTTGTGGGCACAACTATTTCGGCCGGACAAAAAAAACCCGCCGGATCAGGGCGGGTCTCTTGGGGGGGGCTGGCCGGTCAGTTGCGCACGTAATAGATGCGCATCGCGTGCTGCTTCTGCGCGCCGTCCAGGACGCGCAGTACCACGACCTTGGGCGTGAAGCCGTCGGGCAGCTTCAGCTGGCCGATCGCGTAGTCGTAGCGGTCTACGTCTAGGGTGGGGCCCTCGGGCGTGACCGTGGCGGCGCGGCCATTGGAGTACGTGCCTTCGATGGAGAACGTGAGGGTGCCCTTGAACGGCGCGCCCTGGCGGTCTTCGCGCATGACCAGGACCTGGAAGTCCAGCAGGCCCGGCGCGCGCTTGAAGGTGGCGGAACGGATGCCCAGGTTGCCGCCGCGCGGATCGGCGGGCATGGCGTCCTGGAACAGCACCAGTTCCTTGTTCAGGGTTTCGATCTTGCTGCGGGCCTCGGCCAGATCGGAGGTCAGCTTTTCGTGGCCGGACTTGTTGGCGTCGCGCTGTTGCGTGGTTTCCTCGAGCTGGCTTTGCAGGCGCTGGCGTTCGAGGTTGGACGCGCTGAGTTCGGTGTGCAGCTGTTCGGATTGCTCCACGGTCAGGCGTTGCGGGCCGTAGTTGGTCTGGAGGAAGAGCACGCCGCCCGCTCCAAGGGCAATGCCCACCAGCAGCAAGACAAGCCAGCGCGGCATGCGCCGCGTGCGTTGGCCCGGCTGGTATACGGAGGGCTTGAACACGGCCCGTTGCGATCTTCCGAACATCCCCATTCCTAGAAAACTTCCTGTATGTAGGCTCATCCGCGCGCTGCGCGCGGTCAAAGCGTCAGAGAATACCCCGTTAGCCGGGGGCGTTGGGTGCGCGGACAATCCTGGTTGCGCACGTTGATATTGTGAAATATGTGGACATCAACGGGCCCTGCTGTTGAGCTCGGCATCCAGGTCGGCCAGCCGCTGCGGCGTGCCGACGTCCGTCCATCGGCCCTCGTGGCGCGCACCGCGCGCGAGGTTCCGGGCCATGGCCTGCCTGAGCAAGGGCGCCAGGGGCGCCGCCGTGCCCCGGACGACATCCGCGAATAACGACGGATGGTAGACGCCGATACCGGAAAAGGTCAAACGCGGTTCACCCTGGGCGTGGACGCGCCCGTCCGCCGCCAGATGGAAGTCGCCGGCCGGATGCTGGACGGGGTTGTCTACCAGCAGCAGCCAGGCGCCGCCCTCGGGCAGGTCCCGGGCCAGGGGGGCGGCCGATGCCGGGTCCCAGTCGCACCAGACGTCGCCATTGACCACCAGGAAGGGCGCGTCGCCCAGCAGGGGCAGCGCCTGGGCGATGCCGCCCGCGGTTTCCAGCGCGGCCGCCTCGGCCGAATAACGAATGCGCACGCCGTGCTCGCTGCCGTCGCCCAGCGCGCGCTCGATCTCGTGGCCAAGCCAGGCATGGTTGATGACGATGTCGCGGATACCTGCGGCGGCCAGCCGCCGCAGGTGCCAGACGATTAGCGGTTGGCCGCCTACCGACAGCAGCGGCTTGGGCAGGCGGTCCGTCAGCGGGCGCATGCGCTCGCCGCGGCCCGCCGCAAGAATCATGGCCCGCATCAGAACGTGTACCCGACGGAGACTTCGCGGTTGTCCAGCTTGTCCAGCAGGCGCAGCAGGGGGGTGAAGACGCCGTAGCGCTGGGCCACCTGGCGAACGTAGCCGTTCATGCGCGGGATGTGGGCCAGGTAGTGCGCCTTGCCGTCGCGGTGGTTGAGCCGCGCGAACACGCCCAGGATACGCAGGTTGCGCTGCAGCCCCATCCATTCATAGGCGCGGTGGAATTCGGCGAAGTCGGCGTCCACGGGCAGGCCTGCCGCGCGCGCCATTTCCCAGTAGCGGATGGCCCAGTCCAGCTGCTGGGGTTCTTCCCAGGTGGTGCGGGCGTCGGTGACCAGCGAAGCCAGGTCGTAGGTGATCGGGCCGGCCAGCGCGTCCTGGAAGTCGATGACGCCGGGGTTGGGGCCATACCGCGGGTCGTCGCAGACCATCAGGTTGGGCGAGTGGAAATCGCGGTGCACCAGCACCTGGGCCTGGCCGCCGTTGCTGGCCGAGAGCAGGGCGAAGATCTTGTCCAGCGCGTTCGCCGTCTTGTCGTCCAGGGTGACGCCGTGGTGCTTGCCCACGTACCATTCGGGGAACAGCTTCAGTTCGTCGGCCAGCCGGGGCGTGTCGTAGGTGGCCAGGCCGGCGGTGGATGCCTGCTGCAGCTTGACCAGCGCGCCGAGGGCGTCGCGGTACAGCGCCTGGAGCTGGCTGTCCGTCAGCCCATCCTGGATGCGCTGGTAGTAGGTTTTTTCTCCCAGGTCGGTCAGCAGCAGCAGACCCTGGTCCAGGTCTTTTTCGAGGACGGCGGGAACGTTCAGGCCCGCGTCCGCCAGTAACTGGGCCACCTGCAGGAAGGGGCGGGTGTCTTCGTGCGTTGGCGGGGCGTCCATGACGATCAGGGTGCGCTCGCCGGCGTCCAGCCTGAAATAGCGCCGGAAACTGGCATCGGAGGACGCCGGACGCAACGTTTCCACGGCGAGGTTCAGGGCGGCGGGCAGGCCGCTCAGCCAGTTGCGGATCTGCGCCAGGCGGGGGTCGTGATCGTTTTTCAAGGAAGATCCGTGTCAGTAAGGCAATATTGCAGAAAATTGTGTCGGGCGCACTTAGGGCTGGGCCTATGGCGCGGCTTCTCTATAATACCGGCTCGTTTCCGTTAGCATTGGCCCTTCGTGGGTGCCGGTGTCGGGTTTCCCCATCGTCAAAAAGGGCTGTTTTCACTCGTGCGCAAGGTTCGGTGGTTGATCCTCTCTGCTGTCAGCTTGGCCGCCGGAGCCGTCCAGGCTCAAGGCAGCCAGAGCGCCGCTCCCGCCGTCACGTCGGCCACGCAGGCGCCGGTGCTGCGCACATCGCCGGGCCTGCGGATGCATCGCCTGCCCGACGACAACATTCCCGCCTTCATGGAAGCGGACACGATCGAGGGCGATCCCGATTCCGATCTGACCCTGTCCGGCAACGCGCAGGTGCGCCGCATCGACGGAGTGATCAAGGGCGACCGCATCAATTACCGCAAGGACACGGGCGAAGTCGAGGTCCAGGGCAGCGCGCGCATGATGCGCGACGGCACCCTGGTGACGGGGCCGAACGCCAAGTTCAACGTGGACAAATATTCGGGCGAGATCGAAAAGCCCAATTTCTGGATGGGCGCCGCGGGCGGCTTCGCGGTCGCCGAGCACGCGGACATCTTCAGCAAGTCGCAGATGCGGCTGCATACGGTGACCTATAGCGGCTGCTCCTGCGAGACGCCGTCCTGGTACATCAAGGCCAATACAGTCGACATCGATTTCGACGAGAACGAAGGCGTGGCGCGCAATGGCGTGCTGTACTTCAAGGACGTTCCGATCCTGGCTTCGCCTTACATGACCTTTCCGGTCAAGAAGGAACGCAAGTCGGGTTTCCTGATGCCGACCTACGGCACCACGAGCCAGGGCGGCTTCGATCTTTCGCTGCCGTACTACCTGAACCTGGCGCCCAACTACGACATGACCATACAGCCGCGCTATTTCTCCAAGCGCGGGCTGCAGATGGGCGGCGAATTCCGCTACCTCGGGTCGAGCTACGGCGGCATCGTGAACGGCACCTACCTGCCCGATGACCACGTCACGGGCGAGGACCGCTGGATGTACTGGTGGCGCCACCAGCAGATGTTCTCCCATGGGTTCTACACGGACTGGGACATCGCGAAGGTTTCGGACGACGACTATTTCCGCGATATCTCCCAGCTGGGCCTGAACCAGGCGTCCACGACCTACCTGCCGCAGCGCGCGCGCGTGGGCTGGGCGTCGCCGAGCTACTGGAGCGCCTACGCCCAGGTCTACAAGTTCCAGACGCTACAGGATCCCGACGCGCCGCTGGTGCCGCCGTACGACAAGGTGCCGGAACTGTACCTGCGGGGCGCGCGCTACGACTGGGGCGGCTTCGACGTCGACTGGACCTCCACGGCCGTGCGCTTCAGCATTCCCACGGTGGGCGGCGTGCGCCAGGGGCAGCAGGGCGACCGTCTCCAGAGCTACCCGACGGTGTCGTATCCGATCGTGAAGCCGGGCTGGTTCGTCGTGCCGAAGGTCGGCGTGAACTACACGCAGTACCAGACCAACTGGTACGGCCGCGACTGGCTCGGCCTCAATGCCAATACTCCCGAGGCCGGCACCTCGGCGGGCTACCGTCAGTCGCAGTCGCGCACGGTGCCCATCATGTCGCTGGATACCGGCCTGATCTTCGAACGCGATACCTCGCTGTTCGGCAAGGCGTCCACGCAGACTCTGGAGCCTCGCCTGTACTACCTGTACGTGCCGTACCGCGACCAGTCCAAGATGCCCGTCTACGACACGTCGCTGGCGGACTTCAGCTTCTCGCAGGCCTTCGAGGAAAACATCTACACTGGCGGCTGGGACCGCATCGCGAACGCGAACCAGCTTACCGCGGCGCTGACCTCGCGCTGGCTGGACGCCAACACCGGTTTCGAGCGCCTCTCGCTGTCCGTGGCGCAGCGCCTGTATTTCGCGGACCAGAAGGTCACGCTGCCCGGCGAGACGCCCCGCGAGAACGTGCGCTCCGACTTCCTGGTGGGCGCCAGCGCGGCCTTGACCGACACGCTCACCACCGAAGTCGCGGCGCAATACAACCCGTACGATAGCAACTGGTCGCGCGGCCTGGTGAGCGCGCGCTGGTCGCCGCAGCGCCTGACTACGGTGGCGGTGTCCTACCGCTACCAGCGCGATCCCCAACCGGGCGTCGCCTACCAGCCGCAGGGCCAGAACCAGGTCAGCCTGGCGCTCCAATGGCCGTTCAGCAAGCGCTGGTACGGCGTGGGCCGGGTTGATTACTCCTTGCGCTCCGGTCCTTCCAGCACGATCGCCAACACAACGGAATCGCCCCGGGTGACGCAGGCCATTGCCGGTCTGGAGTACAAAGGCGATTGCTGCTGGGTGGGCCGCGTGGTCTACCAGCGCTACGCCGTGTCGGCGACGGACGCCAACTCCGCTGTGTTCTTCCAGCTCGAGTTGACCGGCCTGGGTTCCCTGGGAACCGACCCGATGAACCTGCTGAACAGAAGTATCCCCGGCTACTCGCGCATTACGCCGCCTGTGCCCGCCGGGACCACATTTGAAAGGTATGAATGATGCGTAGGTTGCACTCTTTGCGCCGCCTCTCCCGTAATGCGTTGCTGCTGGCGGTGTGCGCCGGCTTGCCTGCCGCATATGCGGCCGAGCAGAACGGCAAGGGCTCGAACAATGGCGCCAAGGCCGCTTCCGCACAGAACGGCGCGAAGGCCCCGGCCGCGCAGAAGAACGCCGCTCCTGCTTCGCAGGGCGAGCAGTTCGTCGACGGGATTGCAGCCGTCGTCGACAAGGACGTGATCACGCTGCGCGAGCTGCGCGACGCATCCCAGCGCATCGCGGGCGAACTGAAAACCCGCGGCATCCAGGTGCCCGACGACCAGACCCTGCAGCACCAGGTGCTGCAGCGCCTGATCACGGAGCGTGTGCAGCGCCACGAGGCGGACCGCCTGGGCATCCGAGTGGATGACGCGCAGATCGACATGGCCATCCAGACCATCGCCAGCCGCAACAAGATCACCGTGGCCCAGCTGCGCCAGGAGATCGAAAAATCGGGCACCTCCTGGGAGTCCTACCGCAAGTCGCTGCGCGACGAGATCCGCACGGATCGCCTGCGCCAGCGCGCGGTGGATTCCACCATTGTCATTTCCGATGCCGAGGTCGACGCCTTCCTGAAGGATCAGCGCCGCAATCCGGCATTCGCCGCCGCGCCCGGGCCGGCGCAGCAGCCGCAGGCTCAGCCGCAACCCGCGCCCGAGCAGGCCGCCGCGCCATCCGGGCCGATGCTCTATGCCCTGGCCCAGATCCTGGTGCGCGTGCCTGAAGGGTCGTCGCCGGAACAACTGGCCGTACTGCGCAAGAAGGCCGAAGGCCTGCTGGCGCAGGCCAAGCGCGGCGACGATTTCGCCAGCCTGGCCGCCGCATCCTCCGACGGCCCCGAGGCCCTGCAGGGCGGTGTCATGGGCGTGCGTCCGCTGGACGGCTGGCCCGACCTGTTCGTGAACGCCATTAGCGGCCTGCAGAAAGGCCAGGTCAGCAACCTGATCCAGAGCGGCAACGGTTTCCACATCGTCAAGGTGATGGACCGCGGCACGGCGCAGCCCGCGCCCAACCGCACGGCCCGTGCGCCCGCACCGGCGCCTGCCCCGGCACCCGCACCGCAACCCGCTGCGCGCCCGCAGCAGGGGCCGGTGGAAGTCGTGCAGACGCGCGCGCGCCATATCTTGATCAAGACCTCCACCGTCATGAGCGACGAGCTGGCGCGGCAGCGCCTGGAGCAGGTCCGCCAGCGGCTGGTGAGCGGCGGCGCCAAGTTCGAAGACATGGCGCGCCAATACTCGCAGGACGCGACGGCCCCGCAAGGCGGCGAACTCGGATGGCTGAACCCGGGCGAAACCGTGCCGCCGTTCGAGGCCGCCATGAACGCCCTGCAACCGGGCGAGATCAGCCAGCCCGTCCAGTCGCCTTTCGGCTGGCACCTGATCCAGGTGGAAGAGCGCCGCCAGCATGACGCGTCCGACGACATGGCCCGCATGAAGGCCCGCCAGACCCTGTTCGAACGCCGCGCCCAGCCCGCGTTCGAAGACTGGCTGGAGCAGTTGCGCGCGCAGGCGTATATCGACAACCGCCTGGAAAAGCAGCAAAAGATCCAGCAGAACAACCGCTAAACGCATTACGGGCTTTACATGTCTCAACACCAGGCGCGCAAGCGCTTCGGCCAGAACTTCCTGACCGACGAGAGCGTCGTCGAGTCCATCGTCCGGGCGGTCGATCCCGCCCGCGGCGATACCGTGGTCGAGATCGGGCCGGGCCTGTCCGCGCTGACCCGGCCGCTGCTTGAACGTCTGGATCACCTGACCGCGGTCGAGATCGACCGCGACCTGGCCGCCCGCTTGCGCAAGCAGTTCGATGAAAGCCGCCTGACCGTGGTCGAGGCGGACGCGCTGACGGTGGATTTTTCCCAGTTCGGCGGTGCGCTGCGGGTTGTGGGCAACCTGCCCTACAACATCTCCAGCCCCTTGCTGTTTCACCTCATGACGTGGGCCGATCACGTCCGCGACCAGCATTTCATGCTGCAGCGGGAAGTGATCGACCGCATGGTGGCGCAGCCGGGTTCGGGCGACTTCAGCCGCCTGTCGGTGATGCTGCAGTCGCGCTATCGCATGCACAAGCTGTTCGATGTGCCGCCCGAGGCCTTCGACCCGCCGCCCAAGGTGGTGTCGGCGATCGTGCGCATGGTGCCCTTGCCGGCAGAGCGGCTGCGTCCGGTCAGCGAACGCGCCTTCGAGACGGTCGTGGCCCGCGCGTTCTCGCAGCGCCGCAAGATGCTGCGCCGGGTGCTGGCGGACTGGGCCCCGCAGGTGCCCTGGGAAGCCCTGGACATCCTGCCCACCGCGCGTGCCGAGGATATCTCGGTGGATCGGTATATCCGCTTGTCGGACGCGCTGGTCGAGGCCGGCCTGCTGCAGGCCGGTTGAACCCCCTCCCGCCAAAGAAAACGCCCGCTGACGCGGGCTTTTTTTGATTTTTACAGCATGCGCTTTTGCGCCGCCATCCACAGCTGCATCACGTCGCGGGCGCGCTCGCTCAGCAGTTTCTCGGCGTTCGCCAGCGCCTGCTGCAACGTGATGGGGCCGGGCGCCAGGCTGAACGCGGCGCTGATGCCGCCCGCGTGCAGGGCCTCATAGCCTTCGCCGAGCGAGCCGGCCAGCGCCACGACCGGCACGCCCGCGCGCTGGGCGATCTTGGCGACGCCGGCGGGTGTCTTGCCCCGCAGGGTCTGCGCGTCCATGCGGCCTTCGCCGGTGAACACGAGCGCGGCGCCTTCGACCGCGTCGGCCAGGCCGCCCAATTCCGCCACGATTTCCACACCGGGCCGGAAGCGGGCGTTGAGGAATGCCTTTGCGGCGAAGCCCAGCCCGCCAGCCGCGCCCGCGCCGGGTTCGTGGCGGTGATCCACGCCCAGGTGCCGCGCGCACACGTCGGCGAAGTTCGCCAGCATCTGGTCCAGGGCCAACACCTGCTCCGGGGTGGCGCCCTTTTGCGGGCCGAACACATGCGATGCGCCCTGCGGGCCGCACAGCGGATTGTCCACGTCGGAAGCGATGTCGATGGCAAGGTCTGCCAGGCGCGGATCCAGGCCGCGGGTATCGATGCTGGCCAGCTTTCCGAGCGCGCCGCCGCCCGGCGGCAGGCTGCGGCCGTCCGCGTCCAGCAGGCGCACGCCCAAGGCCGTCAGCATGCCGGCGCCGGCGTCGTTGGTGGCCGATCCGCCCAGGCCCAGGATGAGGCGCTTGGCGCCCGCGTTCACCGCCGCCAGCATCAGTTCGCCCACGCCATGGCTGCTGGCGCGCATCGGATCGCGCTTGGCCGGGGAAATCAGTTCCAGGCCCGCCGCCGCGGCCATTTCGATCACAGCAGTGCCATCGTCCAGGAGCCCCCAGACTGCATCGACCTTGTAGCCCAGCGCGTCGTTCACCTCGAGCTGCTGCGCCTTGCCTCCGGTTGCCGCCAGCACGGCCTCGACCGTGCCTTCGCCGCCGTCGGCCATCGGGATGCACACCGTATGGGCGCCGGGGAAGGCGGCCTTGACGCCGCGCGCAATGGCCGCGGCCGCATCGGGCGCGGAAACGCTTTCTTTGAAAGAGTCGGGAGCGATGACGATTTTCACGGATTCGAACGGGCCGGTTGAGGGTTGGAGTGATGCCCATGATACCCGCCCATACGCAGGCGGCGTACCATAACGCTTCCGTTGATTTAGCGAGAGTGGACCGTCATGCCAGTATTGCGCCGCACCAAAATTGTCGCCACCCTGGGACCTTCGACCTCGACGCCCGAGCGCATCGAAGCGATGATCCGCGCGGGCCTGGACGTCGCCCGCCTGAACTTCTCGCACGGCAGCGCGGACGACCATCGCGAACGCGCCCGGCTGGTGCGCGAGATCGCCGCCAGGCAAGGGCGTTTCGTGGCCCTCATGGGCGACTTGCAAGGGCCCAAGATCCGCATCGCGCGCTTCACGGACAAGCAGGTCCAGCTGCAGGTGGGGCAGCCCTTCACGTTGTCGCGCGCGCATCCCAAGGAGGCGGGCACGGCCAGCATCGTGGGCATCGACTACCCCGAACTCGTGCAGGACTGCCGCGTGGGCGACGAGCTGCTGCTCGATGACGGCCGTGTGGTGCTCGTGGTGGACCGCGTCGAAGGCGACGAGGTCCACACCACGGTGACCGTGGGCGGCCCGCTGTCGAACAACAAGGGCATCAACCGGCGTGGCGGCGGCCTGTCCGCGCCCAGCCTGACCGACAAGGACCGGGTCGACATCAAGCTGGCGGCCGAAATGGAGCTGGACTACGTGGCGGTGTCGTTCCCGCGTTATGGCAGCGACATCGACGAGGCGCGCACGCTGCTGGCGGCGGCCGGCAGCCAGGCCTGGATCATCGCCAAGATCGAGCGCGCGGAAGCCGTGGCGGACGACGAAGCGCTGGACGCCCTGATCCGCGCGAGCGACGGCGTGATGGTCGCGCGCGGCGACCTGGGCGTGGAAGTGGGCGACGCCGAGCTGGTGGGTATCCAGAAGCGCATCATCCAGCACGCGCGCACCCTCAATAAGGTCGTCATCACCGCGACGCAGATGATGGAATCGATGATCTCCAGCCCCATGCCGACGCGGGCGGAAGTGTCCGACGTGGCCAACGCCGTGCTGGACTACACCGATGCCGTGATGCTGTCGGCGGAGAGCGCGTCGGGGCAGTATCCCGTGGAGACGGTGCAGGCCATGGCGCGCGTATGCCTGGGCGCGGAAAAGCATCCCACGTCGACGAAGTCGCACCATCGCCTGGGCGAGACGTTCTCGCGTTGCGACGAAACCATCGCGCTGGCCGCCATGTACGCGGCCAACCATTTCCCCGGGGTGAAAGCCATCATTTCGTTGACGGAAAGCGGGCATACGCCGCTGATCATGTCGCGCATCCGCTCGGGCGTGCCGATCTACTGCTACAGCCCGCACAGCGTCACGCAGAACCGCGTGGCGATGTTCCGCGGCGTCTACACGATTCCGTTCGCGCCCTCGGACTACGAGCCCGCCGACCTGAGCAATGCAGCCATCGAGGAACTGCGCCGCCGCAACCTGGTCCAGACCGGCGACTGGGTGATCCTGACGAAGGGCGATTTCTACCGCGACAGCGGCGGCACCAACGGCATGAAGATCCTGCTGGTGGATTGATGTCCTGGGCGGCCGGGATGCGTTCCCGGCCGCACGGGCCTCAGCCGAAGAACCAGTAGCACACGCCGATGGCGGCCAGCACGCCGGCCAGATCGGCGATCAGGGCGCACCCGACGGCGTGGCGCGCGCGCAGGATCCCCACCGATCCGAAATACACCGCCAGTACGTAGAACGTGGTCTCGGTGCTGCCCTGGACGACGGCCGAGAGCAGCGCTGGAAAGCTGTCCACGCCGAAATGCGCCATCGTCTCCAGCATCATGGCGCGCGCCGCGCTGCCCGAGAAGGGCTTGACCAGGGCCGTGGGCAGGGCGTCCACGAAGCGCGTGTCCCAGCCCGCGTGCTGGGCCATCCAGCGGATGCCGTCGAGCAGGAAGTCCAGCGCGCCGGAGGCGCGCAGCACGCCGACCGCGCACAGCATGGCCACCAGATAGGGCAGCAGGCTCTTGGCGATGTCGAAGCCTTCCTTGGCGCCGTCGATGAAGGCTTCGTAGACCGGCACCTTCTTCCAGGCGCCCGCGATCAGGAACGCGAGCAGGATGCCGAACAGGGTCAGGTTGCCCAGCAGCGACGACAGCGAGGCGATGGCGGCGGCCGACATGCTCGCCAGCAGCGCCATGAATCCGCCCATGAGTAGCGCCGCGCCGCCCAGCCACAGCATGACGACGGGGTCCGTCAGGCGCAGGCGCTGGCAGGCAGCCACCGCCAGGAAACCCGCCAGGGTCGACGCGCTGGTGGCCAGCAGGATGGGCAGGAACACCAGGGTCGGATCCGGCGCGCCCTGTTGCGCCCGGAACATGAACAGCGTGACCGGCAGCAAGGTCAGCGACGACGCGTTCAGCACCAGAAAGAGGATCTGCGCGTTGGTGGCGGTTTCCGGCGTGGGGTTCAGCGACTGCAGCTCGCGCATGGCGCGCAGCCCGATCGGCGTGGCGGCATTGTCCAGCCCCAGGCCGTTGGCCGCGAAGTTCAGCGTGATCAGGCCGATGGCGGGGTGGTTGCGAGGCACCTCGGGCATCAGGCGCGCAAATAGCGGGCCCAGCAGGTGCGCCAGCTTTTCCACCAGCCCGGCGCCTTCGGCGATGCGCAGGAAGCCCAGCCACAGCGTCAGCGTGCCGAACAGCAGCACCATGACTTCCACGGAGACGCGGGCCATGTCGAACAGGCTTGCCACCATCAGGTGGAAGACCCCGGGGTCGCCGATGGCCAGCCAGCGGTACAGCGCGGCCGCGGCCGCGGTAAGGAAGAAGCCCAGCCAGAGTTTGTTCAGCATGCGGAAAGTGCCCGGATAGCGATTCGTTGCGCCGCCCATTGTCGCATCCCGGCAAGCCGCAGCTTGGCCCGGGCTTGCCAATTCTGGTACTTTGGCCCTAGGGCAATAACACATAACAGTGAGAGACACTCATGGATTTCAATGCCTGGCGCCGGCGCCGCATCTCGGAACCCGCGTACCGCTGGGCGCGCAACGCGCTGCCGGCCATGTCGCCGACCGAGCGCGAGGCCATCGAAGCCGGCGACACCTGGTGGGACGCAGACCTGTTCACCGGCAACCCGGATTGGCGCAAGCTGCTGGACGTGCCCGCCGCAACGCTGACGCCCGACGAGCAGCGCTTCATCGAAGGCCCGGTGGTCCGGCTGTGCGCCATGCTGGACGAATGGGACATCACCTGGAACCGGCGCGACCTGCCGCCCGAGGTCTGGGCCTTCCTGAAGGCAGAGCGTTTCTTCGGCATGATCATCCCGCGGCGCTACGGCGGCCTGGGGTTCTCGCCCTATGCGCATTCCGAGGTCGTGCGCCGCATTTCGGCCTATTCCATCACCGCGGGCGTGACGGTCATGGTGCCCAACTCGCTGGGCCCCGGCGAATTGCTGATGCAGTTCGGCACGCCGGCCCAGCGCGACTACTGGCTGCCCCGGCTGGCGGACGGCAGCGAAGTGCCGTGCTTCGGCCTCACCAGCCCCGAGGCGGGCTCGGACGCGGCGTCCATGGTGGACACGGGCGTCGTTTGCCGGCAAGTGGTGGACGGCCGCGAGCTGATCGGCATCCGCCTGAACTGGCACAAGCGCTACATCACGCTGGGCCCCGTGGCGACCGTGCTGGGCCTGGCGTTCAAGATGTCGGATCCGGACGGCATCCTGGGCGGCCCCAAGGACATCGGCATTTCGGTCGCGCTGGTGCCGACCGAGGCGCCTGGCGTGGAGATCGGCCGGCGCCATCTTCCGGCGATGCAGGTCTTCCAGAACGGGCCCAACCGCGGGCGCGACGTGTTCGTGCCCCTGGACGCGCTGATCGGCGGCGCGGAACGCGCCGGCCATGGCTGGCAGATGCTGATGAGCGCGCTGGCGGCGGGGCGGGGGATTTCCCTGCCGTCGCTGTCGGCCGCCGCCGCGGTGATGTGCGCGCATACCACGGGCATGTATGCGCGCGTGCGCGAGCAATTCGGCATCCCCATCGGCAAGTTCGAAGGCGTGCAGGAGCGGCTGGCGAACCTGGCGGGCAACGCTTATCTGGTGGAAGCCGCCCGGCGCCTGACCTGCGCCGCGCTGAACCAGAGCGTGAAGCCGGCGGTGGTCTCGGGCATCATGAAGTACCACGCCACCGAACGCATGCGCGGTTCGGTCAACGACGCGATGGACATCCATGCGGGCCGCGCCGTCATCGACGGCCCCAGCAACTACTTGGGCGCGCTGTACCGCGCCGTGCCCATCGCCATCACGGTCGAGGGCGCCAACATCCTCACGCGCAACCTGATCATCTTCGGCCAGGGCGCGATCCGCGCCCATCCCTACCTGATGCCGGAAATCCTGGCGCTGGGCAATCCCGACGAAGAGCGCGGCATCGCCGTTTTCCACGATGTATTCTGGCGCCACCTGCGCCATGCCGGGATCAACGCGTTGCGCGCCATCGGCCGCGCCTGGACGGGCGGTGCGTTGGCGCCCGCGCCGGCGTCCGGCCCTACGGCCGGGCACTACCGGCGGCTAGGCCGCTATGCCTCGGGCTTCGCGCTGCTGGCCGACGCCACCCTGGCGCAGCTGGGCGGGGGCTTGAAGCGCCGCGAAATGATCTCCGCGCGGCTGGGAGACATCCTGTCCGAACTGTATCTGCAGTCCGCGGTCCTCAAGCGCTGGGAAGACGAGGGCCGCAAGCACGATGACCTGCCCCTGGTGCATTGGTGCCTGGAGCAGGGTTACGCCAGCATCGAGAAAAGCATGGACCAGGTGCTGCGCAACCTGCCCGGCCGCGTGTTGGCGTGGGGCTTGCGCGCGGCCATCCTGCCGCTGCGCCTGGCGCGGGGGCCGAGCGACGCCCTGACCCGCGCCTGCGCGGAACTGCTGCTCAAACCGTCCCCCACGCATGCGCGGCTGGCCGCCGATCTGCACCGCGACCCGGGCGGCTCACATGCCGGAAACGATCCGGTTGGCCTGTTGACTCGCGCGTTCGCGCTGGCGGACGCGGTGCAGCCGCTGCGCGACCGGCTGCGCCAATCGGGCGTGCGCGATTGGCGCGAGGCGCACCGGCGCGGCGCGATCACGGATGCGCAGGCGGCGGCATTCGAGGAGGCCGAAACCCTGGTGTCGCAGGTCCTGCAGGTGGACGATTTCGCGCCCGAGGACCTGTCGCCGTCCGTCGCGCGGGCGGATGCGGCGCAACCCGGCGAGGGCGCCTGACCGGGGGCCCCCGGGGCGTTCAACCGGGGTGCTTAGTCGTCCTGGTTGGGGTCCATGTCCGGGAACAGGATCTCCGTGAAGCCGAACTTCGAGAAATCCTGGATGCGGGACGGATAAAGGCGGCCGATCAGGTGGTCGCACTCGTGCTGCACCACGCGGGCGTGGAAGCCGTCGGCTTCCCGCTCGATGAGCTGGCCGTAGGGGTCGCGCCCGCGATAACGGATATGGCGGTAGCGCGGCACCAGGCCGCGCAGGCCCGGCACCGACAGGCAGCCTTCCCATCCGTCTTCCATCTCGTCCGACAGCGGCGTGATGACGGGATTGCACAGGATGGTCTGCGGCACGGGCGGTGCGTCGGGATAGCGTTCGTTGCGGTCGAAACCGAAGATCACCAGTTGCAGGTCCATGCCGATCTGCGGCGCGGCCAGGCCGACCCCTTGGGCGGCGGCCATCGTTTCGAACATGTCGTCGATCAGCGCGTGCAGCTCGGGCGTGTCGAAGCGTTCCACGGGCGCGGCCGCGCGCAGCAGCCGCGGGTCGCCCATTTTCAGGATGGGATGGATCATGGGAGTTTCTTGCTTTTCAGTTTGCCTGTGTCTGGCACGTCAGTGTCTGACACCCTTACGAGACACCCGGTGAGCTTGGAGCAGCCTCCCGGGGTGTCAGACACCAGGACTTTTAGTCTTCGCGGCCTTTCTTCTCGATGAACTCGATCTTGTAGCCGTCCGGGTCTTCGACGAAAGCGATGACCGTCTTGCCGTGCTTCATCGGGCCGGCTTCACGGGTGACCTTGCCGCCCTTGGCCTTGACCTTGTCACAGGCTTCGTAAGCGTTATCGACTTCCAGGGCAATGTGGCCGTAGGCCGTGCCCAGGTCGTATTTTTCCGTGTCCCAGTTGTGGGTGAGTTCAATGACGGCGCCCTCGGACTCGTCCTGGTAGCCGACGAAGGCCAGCGTGAACTTGCCGTCGGGGTAGTCCTTGCGGCGCAGGACGCGCATGCCGAGCACGTTGGTGTAGAAGTCGATGGACTTGTCGAGGTTGCCGACTCGCAGCATGGTGTGGAGCATACGCATGGATGTCTTCCTTAAGCGGTGAGGGGGAACGGGAAGAATCCGCCGCTGGCGGCGGGTTCCCGGGTGATGCTGATATCGCCCAGCGCGGCGCCCATGGCGTCGACGGCCTGGCGCATCTGGTCCGGGCCGAAGGCGCCGATGCAGCCGACCCGGAACGTGGGTTGTTCGGTGTTGTAGAAGTTGCTGAGCACGTAGCCGCGGCGCTTGAGCGCGTCGACGAACAGCTGCAGGTTCCAGGTGGGCGCGTCCGGCGCCCGGACGTTGACGACGATGGGGCCTTGCAGGGCGGGCGGCAGGTACGGGACCAGGCCCAGTGCGCCGATGCCGTCGTACAGCGTGCGCATGTTCGCCGTGTAGCGCGCCAGGCGGGCCTCGCGGCCTTCTTCATGATACAGGTCCAGCGCCACGGCCAGCGCGGCCAGGGTGGGCGCGGGCGGCGTGAAGCGCGGGCCGGCGTTCGGCTGCAGGGTGTGCTCGTAGATGTCGGCCAGGTCCAGCGACCAGCTGCCGGCATTGCCGCGCGCGGCCTCCAGGCTGTCGCGCCGGGCCACGACGAAAGCGGCGCCGGGCAGGCCTTCGAGGCATTTGTTGGCCGTCAGCACCACGGCGTCTACGGCGGGCAGGTCGCGCAGGTCCAGGGGCAGCGCGCCGAAGGCGGACACGGCGTCGACGATGACGCGGCGGCCCAGGGCATGCGCGATGCGCGCCAGTTCCGGCACGTCGTGGCAGATGCCACTGCCGGTTTCGCTGTAGACCAGCGCCAGGTGCGTCAGTGAGGGATCGCGTTCCAGCGCGGCGGCCACCGCTTGCGGGGCCACCCGTTCGGCCGCGCCCACGGGCAGGGGCACGGCGATCCGGCCCGCGTCGGCTGCCAGCCTTTGCAGGCGGGCGGCGTAGGCGCCGGTGGAGGGCGCCAGCAGCCTGCCGCCCTGCGGGACGAAGGTGCGGATCGCGGCTTCGACGGCGAAGTGGCCGCAGCCGGGCAGCGCGAGCGCGGCGTGTTCATCGGGCGCGGCCTGCGCCACGCGCAGCACGCTGTCGCAGACCTGCCGATAGGCCTGGCGGAAATCGTTGTCCCAGGGCGCGTAGTCCTGCGCCATGGCGGCCTTCACCCGCGCGTCGGTCGTGACCGGGCCGGGAATCAGCAGCAACATTTCAAGGCTCCTTGTGTGGGAACGGGCACCAAACTTCAAGTTGACTCAGAATTGAGGCAGGGATGCGGGGTCGTGACGCCGCAGGATGTTCTTGGCATCTTCGAAGCCGGGCAGTATCTGGCCCACCTCGCGCCAGAAGTCCTGACTGTGGTTCATTTCACGCAGATGGGCGAGCTCGTGCGCGATGACGTAGTCGATGATAGCGGGTGCGAAATGGATCAGGCGCCAGTTCAGCATGATGTTGCCGTCGCTGGTGCAGGAGCCCCAGCGCGTGGCCGCCGACGACAGGCGCCAGCGGCTGATTTTCAGCCCGCTGATCTGCAGGAAGTGGGCAAGGCGGGCGCCGAACCAGGCGCCGGCGCGCTGTTGCAGCCAGGCCTGCGCCGAGTCGCGGATTCGGCCCTGGTCCGCCGAGGAGGGCAGCGCCAGCCACAGCGTGTCGCCGTCCTGGGGGGCCTCGGCGTTGCCGGACAGATAGGCCTGGCGGCTGTCGCCGCTTACGCCGATCACGATGCGCTTGCCCAGGTAGGGCAGTTCCCCGCCCGGCAGCCAGCGCGTGTGCGCCATGGCCAGCTGCTGCTTGCGGGCATGCCATTCGCGCAGCTTGGCGAGGATCCAGCGCGATTTTTCGCGCACCGCGTCGTCGACCTGCGCCAGCGTGACCCAATTGGGGGCGGTGACGCGCAGGCCGTCGTCCGTGACCACGAAGCCGATGCTGCGGCGGCGCGAGCGCAGCAGCACAAAGCCGATGGGCTGCTGTTCGGTCGGGACTTCGCGCCAGCGCGCGCCGGGCGGCAGCGGGTCGGGGCAGGGCGTCGGCACGCGCGACGAGGCGTTGGGGGAGAGTGTCAGCAGCGGTTCGCCAGCGGGGCCGGAGGGCGGCGGCGCGTCGGGGTAGAGCGGCTTGGGAGGCGTAGGCTGAAGCGGGGACGCGCCGGTAGCGCCGCCCAGCTGCGGCGCGCTGGCGGGCGCGCCGTTTGGCTGCACGTCGAACAGGAGTTCGAGCTGATCAGGGCTGGACATACCTTTCAGGATTGAGACGCCGCATTTCCCCTTCGATCCAGTCCTGAACCTTCTGGTTCAGTTCCTCGGGGGAGAGACCCTTGGATTCTATCGCGGGACCGATGGACAGGGTGACCATGCCCGGTTGTTTCACAAAGGCGTTGCGCCGCCAGCACTCGCCGGCATTGTGCGCGACGGGAATGACGGCGGCGCCGGTGCGGGACGCCAGGAGCGCACCGCCCATCTTGTAGCGCGCGACCTTGCCCGGCGCGACCCGGGTGCCTTCCGGAAACAGCAGGGGCCAGCGGCCTTCGTCCAGGCGGGTCTGGCCTTGCTTGACCACCTGATCGAAGGCGTCGCGCCCCTTCGAGCGGTCGATCGCGATCATGCGCAGCAGCGCCAGGCCCCATCCGAAGAACGGCACCATGTGCAGTTCCTTTTTGTAGACGAAGCAGACTTCGCGGGGCATGTAGGCGGGGAAGAACAGCGTTTCCCAGGCCGACTGGTGCTTGGACAGCAGCACCGCCGGGCCGTCAGGCAGGTTTTCCCAGCCCTTGACCTGCCAGCGGATGCCGCAGATCACGCGCGCGCCCCAGATGGCCAGGCGCGGCCAGCCGACCGTCAGCTTGTAGCGCCAGTGCAGCGGCAGCGGCGCCCACAGGACGCAGGCGAAGGCGTAAGGGATGACCGTGACGGCCAGGAACAGGAAATACAGCAGCGAGCGTAGCCGGGCCATCGGGTCAACTGTCCTGGAGCAGGGCGTCGGCCACTGCCGACAGGTCATCGCACACGCGCGTGTTCTCGGGCAGGCCGCCCTTGGCCAGCGTCTTGCTGCCGTTGCCGGTCAGCACCAGCCAGGGCGAGCAGCCGACCGACGACGAGGCCTGCAGGTCGCGCAGCGAATCGCCGATCGCCGGCACGCCGGCCAGGTCCACGTCGTAGCGGTGCCCGATCTGCTCGAACATGCCCGGCCGGGGCTTGCGGCAGGTGCAGTTGTCGTCCGGGCCGTGCGGGCACATGAACACGGCATCGATGCTGCCGCCGGCGGCGGCCAGCTCGCGCCGCATCTTGGCGTGGATGGCGGTCAGGGTATCCATGTCGAACAGGCCGCGGGCCAGCCCCGACTGGTTGGTGGCAACCACCACCTTCCAGCCCGCCTGCGTCAGCCGGGCGATGGCGTGCAGGGCGCCGGGCAGGGCGATCCATTCGTCGGGGTTCTTGACGAAGGCATCGCTGTCCTGGTTGATGACGCCGTCGCGGTCGAGGATGATCAGTTTCACTGTGCGAGCCTGGAAATGTCTGCCACCTGATTCATCAGGCCATGCAGCTGTCCCAGCAGGGCCAGCCGGTTGGCGCGCACGGCCGGGTCTTCGGCCATGACCATGACGTCGGCAAAGAAGGCGTCAACGGGCTCGCGGGCCTGGGCCAGCGTGGTCAGGCTGCCGGCGAAGTCGCCCGCGGCCAGTTGCGCCTCGGCCTTCGGGCGCAGGGCGGATACGGCGGCGGCCAGCGCCTTTTCGGCGGGCTCTACCAGGGCGGCGTCGTTCACCGCGCCGATCTCGCCTTCGGCCTTCTTGAGCAGATTGCCGATGCGCTTGTTGGCCGCGGCCAGGCTGGCGGCTTCCGGCAACTGCGCGAACGCGGCGGCGGCGCGCACGCGCTCGGCCACCTGGTGCAGGGGCGGGGTCAGCGCGATGACGGCTTCCACCGCATTGCGGTCGAATTCATTGATGAGCTGGTTGCGATAGCGTTCGTAGATGAAGGCGCGGACCTCGGCCAGCGTGTCGGCCGGGATCTTGCCGGCGGGGAAGGTGCCCGCCGCCAGTTCCAAAAGACCGTCCAGCGAAAGGGGGCCGTCCTGGCTGATCTTCAGCCAGCCGCCCGCGGCCAGCTGTTCGAACGCGCTGATCAGGCCCAGCGCGGCGCGGCGCAGGCCGAAGGGGTCGCGTTCGCCGGTGGGCGCCAGGCCGATGGCCCAGATGCCGATCAGCGTTTCCACGCGCTCTGCGATGAACAGCACGGCGGCGGTCAGCGATTCCTGGGTGACGGGCGCATCGTAACGGTTGCGGTACTGGTTGCGCAGGGCCTGCACGACGCTGTCGGGCTCGCCGTCGCCGGCCGCGTAGTACGCGCCCATGACGCCTTGCAGTTCGGGGAATTCGCCGACCATGTTGGAGCCCAGGTCGGCCTTGGCCAGCAGGGCGGCGCGGTCGGCGGCGGAGACGTCGCCGCCCAGCTGTCCGGCCACGCCGCGGGCGATGGCGCGCACGCGCTCCACGCGTTCCAGCTGCGTGCCCAGCTTGTTGTGGTAGACGATGGAGCCGAGCTGCTCGACGCGCGCGGCCAGCGGCGTCTTGCGGTCGGTTTCAAAGAAGAACTGCGCGTCCGCCAGGCGCGGGCGCACCACGCGCTGGTTGCCCTCGACGATGTTCACCGGATTGTCCGTGCGCATATTGCTCACGATCAGGAAGCGGTGCGTCAGGCGGCCCGTGGCCGGATCGAACAGCGGGAAGTACTTCTGGTTCAGCCGCATGGTCAGGATCAGGCATTCCTGCGGCACTTGCAGGAACTGCTCTTCGAACTGGCCCACGTAGACGGTGGGGAGCTCGACCAGCGCGGTGACTTCGTCCAGCAGCGCGGCCACTTCCGGGTCGTCGCCCAGGGTGGCGGACAGGCGGCCGGCATGGTCGAGCAACTGGCGCTTGATTTCGTCGCGGCGGCCCTCGAACGAGGCCACGACGCTGCCGCGCTCGGCCAGGGCGGCGGCATAGGCGTCGGCATCGGCGAACGACACCGGGCCGGCGCTCATGAAGCGATGGCCCAGGGTTTCGCGGCCGGCCGACAGGCCCAGCGCCGAGACGGGCACCACGTCGGCGCCGAACAGCGCGACCAGGCCGTGCGCCGGGCGCACGAATTTGACCGTGGTGACGCCGTCGGCCAACTGGTAGCGCATGACCTTGGGAATGGGCAGGCCGTCGATCGCGGCGTCGATGCCTTCCTGCAGGCCGGCGGCCAGCTGGGCGCCGGGGGCGGTGCCGCGCGCGACCAGGTAGTCCTGCTTGCCGTCGGATTCGCGGTCCAGAGTGGAGACGTCGAGGTTCTCCAGGCCCTTGGCGGCCAGCTTCTTCTGCAGCGCGGGGGTGGCACGGCCGTCTTCGGTCAGGCCGATCTTCACCGGCATCAGTTTTTCGGCGTAGGGCTGGTCAGGCGCCTGCGCCAGCACGGCGGACAGGTGCACGGCCAGGCGGCGCGGCGTGGAATACGCGGTCGCGGCGCAGCCGGCGGCCAGCAGGCCGTGGCGCTCCAGCGTGGCGCGCACGCCCTCGGCAAAGGCCTGGCCCAGCTTCTGCAGGGCCTTGGGCGGAAGTTCTTCGGTCAGCAGTTCGACCAGCAGCGGGCGGATGTTCGTCGTCATTTATGCTGCCTCCCCGGCGGCCTTGTCGCGGCCCAGCATGGGAAAGCCCAGTCGTTCGCGGGAATCGTAATAGGCCTGCGCGACGGCGCGCGACAGGTTGCGGATGCGGCCGATGTAGGCGGCGCGCTCGGTGACGCTGATCGCGCCGCGCGCGTCCAGCATGTTGAAGGTGTGCGCGGCCTTCAGCGCGGCCTCGTAGGCCGGCAGCGCCAGGGGCACGTCCATCAGGCGCTTGGCCTCGGCTTCGTAGTCATTGAAGTGCGAGAACAGCATGTCGGCCGACGAGTGCTCGAAGTTGTAGGTGGATTGCTCCACCTCGTTCTGGTGGAACACGTCGCGGTACAGCACGCGGTTGCCGTTGGCGCCTTCGGTCCAGACCAGGTCGTACACGCTTTGCACGTCCTGCAGGTACATGGCCAGGCGCTCCAGGCCGTAGGTGATTTCGCCGGTGGTGGGCGTGCAGTCCAGGCCGCCCACTTGCTGGAAGTAGGTGAACTGGGTGACTTCCATGCCGTTCAGCCAGACTTCCCAGCCCAGGCCCCAGGCGCCGAGCGTGGGATTTTCCCAGTCGTCCTCGACGAAGCGGATGTCGTGCTGCGTCGGGTCGATGCCCAGCGCCTTGAGCGAACCGATGTAGAGATCCAGGATTTCCGGAGGCGCCGGCTTCAGCACGACCTGGTACTGGTAGTAATGTTGCAGGCGGTTGGGGTTTTCGCCGTAGCGTCCGTCCTTGGGGCGGCGCGACGGCTGCACGTAGGCGGCGCGCCAGGGTTCGGGGCCGATCGCCCGCAGGAACGTGGCGGTATGCGAGGTGCCGGCGCCGACTTCCATGTCGTAGGGCTGCAGCAGGGCGCAACCCTGCTTGTCCCAGTATTCCTGGAGCGTAAGGATGATTTGCTGAAAGGTGAGCATAGGATTCTTGGAATTCGGCCGCCGGGCAAGGCTTGCCCTGGGCGTGGGAAACCTGGCATTTTAACTGGCGCCGGGCGGTCCTGCTCCCAGGCGGCGGCCGGATGGTTACATCCTTGGCCTGGGAACCGTCCCAATGTGCTCCTGGTGGACGTCTGGCCGAGGGGGCGGCAGCAGCGTCAAACCAATGATCGTATGATTCCGGGTTGAGCCAAGTCTTATATAAAAGCCAGGAATCCGATTCCGAGGCCCCCCGAAAAAGGAGCACCCCATGTCCGACCTGATCACGGTAGAAGTCACCGACGGCATCCAGATCATTACGATCAACCGTCCCGAAGCCAAGAACGCCATCAATCTGGAGACCGCGCAGGCCATGGCCGCGGCGCTGGACCAACTGGACAGCCGTGACGACATCCGCATCGGCATCCTGACGGGCGGAGGCGGCACGTTCTCCTCGGGCATGGACCTGAAGGCCTTCGCCAAGTCGGGGCAGCGTCCGTACGTGGAAGGCCGCGGCTTTGCCGGCCTGAACGAGCGTCCGCCCAAGAAGCCGCTGATCGCCGCCGTCGAAGGCTATGCATTGGCCGGTGGTTGCGAAATGGCGCTGGCCTCCGACCTGATCGTGGCCGCCAGCAACGCCAAGTTCGGGCTGCCGGAAGTCAAGCGCGGCCTGGTGGCGGGCGCCGGCGGCATGCTGCGCCTGCCGCGCCGCCTGCCGTACCATATCGCCATGGAAGTCATCCTGACCGGCGAAATGCTCACGGCCGAGCGCGCTCACGCCTTTGGGCTGGTGAACCGCCTGACCGAGCCGGGCGGCGCCCTGGCCGGCGCCCTGGAACTGGCCCGCGCCATCGTCGAGAACGGCCCGCTGGCCGTGCAGACCGCCAAGAGCATCGTGGCGCAGTCCGGCGACTGGGACCAGGAAGGCATGTTCGACCGCCAGCGTCCGCTCATCGCCCATATTTTTTCCTCGGCCGACGCCAAGGAAGGCGCCACCGCTTTCGCCGAGAAGCGCAAGCCGGTGTGGCAGGGGAAATGAGCCTCCACGCCGCGCGCCCGCGGGCGCTGGCTGCCCCCCGAGGGGGCGCTTTTTGCCTTGGGGCGGCCCGGCGGCAAAAATAGTCCTTATGTGCGCGGCCGGCCCGGTCGGCCGCGTTTTTTCGTTATCCCCTTAGACCGTATATCGCCATGTCCGTCATCATCAAAGAAGAAGACTTCATCCAGTCGATCGCCGACGGGATCCAGTTCATCAGCTACTACCACCCCGTCGACTACATCCGCCACCTGGCGCGCGCCTACGAGCGCGAGGAAAGCCCGGCCGCGCGCGATGCGATGGCCCAGATCCTGACCAACTCGCGCATGTGCGCCGAAGGCAAGCGCCCGCTCTGCCAGGACACCGGCATCGTGAACGTCTTCCTGAAGGTCGGCATGAACGTGCGCTTCGACACCAAGCGCACGCTGCAGGAACTGAGCGACGAAGGCGTGCGCCGCGGCTACCTGAATCCCGACAATCCGCTGCGCGCCTCCGTGCTGGACGACCCGCTGTTCGCGCGCAAGAACACGCGCGACAACACGCCCTGTATCCTGCACGTCGAACTTGTCCCGGGCGACAAGGTCGACGTGCAGATCGCCTCGAAGGGCGGTGGTTCGGAAAACAAGTCCAAGTTTGCGATGCTGAACCCCAGCGACTCGCTGGTGGACTGGGTGCTCAAGACGGTCCCGACGATGGGCGCCGGCTGGTGCCCGCCGGGCATGCTGGGCATCGGCGTCGGCGGCACCGCCGAAAAAGCCATGCTGATGGCCAAGCAGTCGCTGATGGAAGACATCGACATGTACGAGCTGCTGGCCCGCGGCCCGCAGAACAAGCTGGAAGAGCTGCGCATCGAACTGTATGAAAAGGTCAACGCGTTGGGTATCGGCGCGCAGGGCCTGGGCGGCCTGACCACCGTGCTCGATGTCAAGATCAGCACCTTCCCGACGCACGCGGCCTCCAAGCCCGTCGCCATGATCCCGAACTGCGCCGCCACGCGCCACGCGCATTTCGAACTGGACGGCTCGGGCCCCGCGCGCCTCGATCCGCCCGCGCTGTCCGAATGGCCGGAAGTGCACTGGGCCCCTGACTACAACAAGTCCAAGCAGGTCGACCTGAACACGCTGACGAAGGAAGAAGTCGCCAGCTGGAAGCCGGGCCAGACCCTGCTGCTGTCGGGCAAGATGCTGACCGGCCGCGACGCCGCGCACAAGCGCATCCAGGACATGCTGGCCAAGGGCGAGCCGCTGCCCGTGGACTTCACCAACCGCGTCATCTACTACGTCGGCCCGGTGGATCCGGTGCGCGACGAAGTGGTCGGCCCGGCCGGTCCCACCACCGCCACCCGCATGGACAAGTTCACCGACATGATGCTGGAGCAGACCGGCCTGATCTCCATGATCGGCAAGTCCGAGCGCGGCCCCGTCGCGATCGAGTCCATCAAGAAGCACGGCTCGGCCTACCTGATGGCCGTCGGCGGCGCCGCCTACCTGGTGTCCAAGGCCATCCGTGGCGCCAAGGTGCTGGGCTTTGCCGACCTGGGCATGGAAGCCATCTATGAGTTCGACGTAAAGGACATGCCGGTGACCGTGGCGGTTGACGCCCAGGGCACCTCGGTCCACACGACCGGGCCCAAGGAATGGCAGGCCAAGATCGGCAAGATCCCCGTCGCCGTGGCGTAAGCCGCCCTGACGCGAAAACGGCCGCTGGAGAATCAGCGGCCGTTTTTTTTGGGCGGCACCCCGGCTTGCGGGACGTTGCGTAACGCGCCCGCCGTCCTAGTTCGCCCGCGCGGTGGCCGCCTTGAACGCCGCAATCGCTTCCGCCGATTTCCCCAGCACGTCGCGCAGCACTTCCTCGGTGTGCTCGCCCAGCAGTGGTGGGGCGCGGCGGTATGCAACCGGCGAGGCCGAGAACCGCAAGGGGCTGGCGGTGACGGCGGCGATGCCGCCGGCGGGATGGGGCAGGTCGCGGCGCAGCTGCCGCGCGTGCGCTTGCGGGTGCGCGAAGGCCTGCGCGATGTTGTTGATGGGGCCGCAGGGCACGCCGACGGCTTCCAGCTTGGCGATCCAGTCGTCGCGCTTGCCCTGGCGCATGAGATCGGCCAGCCTGCCGACTAGCGCTTCGCGGTTGGCGACGCGCAGGCGGTTGGTGGCGTAGCGCGGGTCGTCTCCGAGTTCCGGCGCGCCGATGGCCGTGCAGTAGGCGCGGTACTGCGATTCGTTGCCTGTGGCCACGATCAGATGACCGTCGCTGGCGGCGAACACCTGGTAGGGCACGACGTTCTGGTGCGCGTTGCCGGCGCGCGTGGGGGCCAACCCGGAGTTGAAGTAGTTGGAGTTCTGGTTGGCCAGCAGGGCCACGTGGCTGTCGAGGAGCGCGATGTCCAGGTGCTGGCCCAGGCCGCTGCGGTGCCGTTCCTGCAGGGCCGCAAGCACGGCGACCGTGGCGTACATGCCGGTAACGATGTCCGTCACGGCCACGCCCGCTTTTTGCGGGCCGCCGCCGGGCAGGTCGTCGCGTTCGCCGGTGATGCTCATCAGGCCGCCCATGCCCTGGATCATGAAGTCATAGCCGGGGCGCTGGGCAAAGGGGCCGTCCTGCCCGAATCCCGTGACCGAGCAATATATCAGGCGGGGGTTGATCTGCTTGAGGCTGTCGTAGTCCAGGCCGTACTTGGCCAGGCCGCCCACCTTGAAGTTCTCGACCAGGATGTCGGACACGGCCGCCAGTTCGCGGATCAGGGCCGCGCCTTCCGGCGTGGCCATGTCGGCCTCGATCGAGCGCTTGTTGCGATTGGCGCTGAGGTAGTAGGCGGATTCATTCGTGTCCTGGCCGTTGCCGTCCTTGAGGAAGGGCGGGCCCCAGGCGCGCGTGTCGTCGCCCACGCGCGGGCGTTCGACCTTGATGACGTCGGCGCCCAGGTCGGCCAGGTTCTGCGTGCACCACGGGCCGGCCAGGATGCGCGACAGGTCCAGCACGCGGATGCCATCGAGCGCGGGCGGCCGCATCATGGCTGCACCGTCGCGGTGCCGTTGCTGAGCACGACCACGTTGCGTTCGCGGGCGCGTGCAAGAAAGCGGACCTGTCCGTCGGGCATCCGCCATATGTCGCATTGCAGGGTTTCGCCGGGATACACCGGTGCGGAAAAGCGCGTGTTCAGGCTGGCCAGACGCGAGGCGTCGTAGCCGCAGCAGGTTTTCACGATCGCGTGCGCCGCGAGCCCGTAGGTGCAGAGCCCGTGCAGGATGGGCCGGGGATAGCCGGCCTGGCGCGCGACTTCCGGATCGGCGTGAAGCGGGTTGCGGTCCGCGTTCAGCCGGTACAGCAAGGCGGCATTCGGCGGAATGCGGAGCTCGCAACGCAGGTCCGGTTCGCTATCGGGCGCGGCGGGCAGGGGCGGCGGGCTGGCGTCGCCCTGGCCGAAGCCGCCGTCGCCGCGGCAGAAGGTGCTTTGCTGCAGGGTGGCCAGGCAGGTGCCGTCTTCGCTGTGCAGCGTGCGCTCGGTGACGATGATGGCGCCCTTGTCCGCGCCCTTGTCGATCACGTGCGTGTTGCGGCTCTTGCCGACGACCACGCCGGAGGCTGGCAACGGCGCGTGCAGGGTCAGCCGCTGTTCGCCGTGCACCACCTTGACCCAGTCGATGCCGGCGCGCGGGTCCTGGACCCAGAAGCCCGGGTAGCCCAGCACGACGCAAAGCGTGGGAAACGCCTGCAAGTCCTTTTCGTAGACGTAGCGCAGCTGGCCGGTGTCTTCGGGGTCCTGCCCCAGGCCGATCCCTAGCGCATACAGCATGGCATCTTTTTCGTCGTAGCGCTGGCGCACGTCGTCGAAGCGCCAGTCCTTCACGGTTGCATAGTCCAGGGGCATGGCGGCCTCAGATCGGATCCCAGTCGATTACGTCGGGCGAGCGCTCCAACGCGTAGAAGTGCTTGCGCATGGCGGGCACGGCGATTTCGGCGATGCGCTCGGGCGTCCAGCCTTCGCTGTGGTGCACGGTGCGCAGCGGCCGCGGCTGGCTCATCAGCATGATCTCGTTGGCGCGCACGGCAAAGATCTGCGCGGTGATTTCGCTGGCTGCGTCGCTGGCCAGGTAGACGGCCATAGGGGCGACCTTGCCGGCCTCCATTTTCTTCAGCTTCTCGACGCGGGCCTTTTCCTCGTCGGTTTCCGCGGGAATGGAGCTGGTCATGCGGCTCCAGGCGAACGGCGCGATGCAATTGGAGCGGACGTTGTAGCGCGCCATGTCCAGCGCGATGGATTTCGACAGGGCGACGATCCCCAGTTTGGCCGCCGCGTAATTCGCCTGGCCGAAATTGCCGATGAGGCCGGAGGTGGACGTCATGTGCACGAACGCGCCGGATTCCTGTTCGCGGAAGTAGGGCGCGGCGGCGCGGCTCATGAAGAACGAGCCGTTCAGGTGCACGTCGAGCACCTGCCGCCATTCCTCTTCGCTCATCTTGTGGAAAACGCGGTCGCGCAGATTGCCGGCGTTATTGACCACGGCGTCGATGCGGCCATAGGCGTCGATTGCGGCCTGCACGCAGCGGCTGGCGCTGTCGTAGGCGGCGACGCTGTCGGTGTTGGCCACTGCCTGCCCGCCGGCCGCGAGGATCTCCCGGACGACGGCTTGCGCCGGGCCTTCCGCGCCGCCTTCGCCCGCGAGCGATACGCCGATGTCGTTCACGACCACCTTGGCGCCGGCCTGCGCCATGGCCAGCGCGATGCTGCGGCCGATGCCGCCGCCCGCGCCCGTAACGATCACTACCTTGCCGGAAACGATGCCGCTCATTGAGGATGACTCCTTTGCTGCGGCCTGCGCCGCGTGGAAAACAGTTCCGTATCAACCAGTCTGGTTTACAGGGATGCACCATGGTAGATTCGGCAGGGCATTCGCAGAATTCAAAATTAGAAATGACCCCCTTCTGCGTGGTGGAACATGAGACATGACTTGACCGACCTGCGTTTGTTTCTGAACGTGGGGGAAACACTCAACCTGACCCGTGCCGCGGAACGGACCTTCCTGTCCTTGCCCGCGGCGAGCGCTCGGGTGAAGAACATGGAAGAGGCCTTCAAGGCCAGGCTGCTGGTGCGCATGGCCACTGGCGTCGCGCTGACGCCGGCGGGCGAGGTGCTGCTCAAGCACGCCAACGCCGTCTTCCGCCAGCTCGAGTGCCTGAACGCGGATCTCCAGCCCTACGCAAGCGGCTTGAAGGGGCGCCTGCGCCTGCTGGCCAACACCACGGCCACCAATTCCTTCCTGGCCGATGCGCTCTCCACGTTTCTTGCGGAAAACCCGGACGTGGACGTGGAACTGGAAGAGAAGATCTCGGGCGACATCGTCATCGCGATCCGCGCGGGCGCGGGCGACCTGGGGCTGGTGGCGGGCAACATCGATGTGGAAGGGCTGGACGTCACGCCCCTGTTCCGCGATGAACTCACCGTGGTGACGGCGCTGGATCATCCGCTGGCGTCGCAGGAGTCCGCGCACTTCGTCGACCTGGTCGATGCCTACCAGTTCGTGGGCATCCATCCGGACAGCGCCATCCAGACCTTCCTCGAAGACATCGCCAGCGGCCTGGGCAAACGCATTTGCCAGCGCGTGCACGTGGGCAGCTTCGAGGCCGTATGCCGGATGGTGGAAGCCGGCGCCGGCATTGCCGTGGTGCCGCGCGCCTGCGCGGCGCGCTACAGCCGTCCCGATGCGCTGCACGTGCTGAAACTGAACGATCCGTGGGCCTTGCGCGACCGCCTGCTGTGCCGCCAGCGGGGCCGCGACCTGCCCAGCTTCGCGGAATGCTTCATCGGCCATTTGCAGCGCGCCGCGCGCGGGCAGTAGCGCGCAGGGCTTTGCGCGGCAGGTCGGCGGCCAAAGAGTGTCCGGTGACCGAACATCGGCGTCGTACGAAAGAGGGGCTTCCGGAAATGTGTAGCGGCGGATGCGCGCATTCGGAAAATAATAAATAACGCGGCAGGCAAGGCTTCCCGAGACCAGGCCGTGAAAAACAAGACCCAGGAGACAGCCGTGACCGATACTCAACGCCGCCGCGTGATCGCGGGGCTGGGCGCCGCGTGCGCCGCCACCCTTTTTCCGTCCTGGGCCCGGGCCGCCGCCTGGCCGGGCCACGCCGTCACCTTCATCGTGCCTTTTCCAGCGGGCGGGCCGGTGGACACCACAGCCCGCTTCACCACGCAGCCGCTAGGCCAGTTGTGGTCCGTCCCCACGGTCGTGGACAACCGTTCCGGCGCGGGCGGCATCGTGGGCGCGCAGTTCGCCGCCAAGGCCGAACCCGATGGCTACAGCTTCTTCTTCGCCTCCATCCATCATGCGGTGCTGCCCAGCCTGCGCGACAACCTCAGCTACGATATCCGCCGCGATTTCGAGCCGGTGGGCATGGCGGCGGTCTTTCCCATCGTGCTGGTGGTCAATCCGTCGCTGCCCGTGAACTCCGTCAGCGAACTGATCGCCTACGCAAAGGCCAATCCGGGCAAGCTGGCCTTCAGCTCGTCCGGAACGGGGGGAGGCACGCACCTCGCGGGCGAACTCTTCAATGCGATGGCGGGCGTGAAAATCCAGCATGTTCCCTACCGGGGCAGCGCGCCCGCCATGCAGGACTTGCTGGGCGGGCAGGTGCAGGTGATGTTCGCCGACGGCCCGTCCGCCGTGCCGCACCTGAAGGCGGGGAAGGTGCGCGCGCTGGGCGTCGGCAATCCGGCGCGCTCGGACATGCTGCCCGACCTGCCCACCATCGCGGAGTCGGGCCTGCCGGGCTACGAGGCCTATTCATGGAGCGGCGTGCTGGCGCCCAAGGGAACGCCCGCCGGCATCGTCGCGCGGCTGAATGCCGACATGGTGAAGGTGCTGTCGGATCCGGCCATCGCCAAAGGCATGATCGCGGCGGGCGCGGAGCCCAGGCCGGGCACGCCCGCGCAGTTCGGCGAGTTCGTCCAGGCCGAGATCGCGAAATGGAGCGAGGTGATCAAGACGGCGGGGATCAAACTGGAGTAGGAGCGGCGTGCCGGACACCTCCGTGTCTGACACCCGGGAGACGACAGGGCGAAATGGAGTGCGTCTCGTACGGGTGTCAGACACTACGGGTGTCAGACACGAAGGGCTACCGCTTCCCGGGCGCCCAGGTATTCCGCTTCCAACTGCGCCACTAGCGTTTCCACCGGAAGGATCTCCTGCGCCGCGCCCACGCCTTGGCCGGCGCTCCAGACGTCTTTCCAGGCTTTGGGACGCGAGTTTTTGTCCAGGGCCGGGGGCGGGGCCTCGCGGTGTTTCGCGAGCACTGCGGGGTCTAGCCCCGCCGCGAGGATGCTGGCCGACAGGTAGTTCGCCGGCACGCCCGAGAAGTAGGGGGTATAGACCACGTCGGCGGCTTGCGCCTGCAGCACCATTTCCCGGTAGGCGTCGCCGGCCAGCGACTCTTGCGTGGCGATAAAGCGCGTGCCCATGTAGGCGAAATCGCAGCCCATGACTTGCGCGGCCAGGATGTCCTTGCCGTGGCTGATGCAGCCGGACAGCGCCAGCGGGCCGTCGTAGAAGGCGCGTATCTCGTTGACCAGCGCGATGGGGTTCACCTGCCCCGCATGGCCGCCCGCGCCGGCGGCGACGAGGATCAGGCCGTCTACGCCGGCATCGAGCGCGCGCTTGGCGTGGCGCACGGTGGTGACGTCGTGGAAAACCAGGCCGCCCCGCGGATGCATGGCGCGCACCGCGGCCTCGGGCGCGTGCAGCGAGGTGATGAGAAGCGGCACGCGGCGTTCGGCGCAGATCTCGAGGTCGCCCTGCCAGCGTGCATTGCTGGGATGGACGATCAGGTTCACGCCGTAGGGCGCCACCTTGGCTTCGGGATCCGCGGCGCGCCGCGCCGCCAGGCCCTCTTCGATGCGGCTGATCCAGGCGTGCAGCTGCTCCTGCGGCCTGGCGTTGAGGGAAGGAAACGTGCCGATGATGCCCGCACCGCATTGCGCGATCACGAGTTCGGGGCCGGAGACCAGGAACATCGGGGCGCCGATGACCGGCAGGCGGGTCTGGGCGCGCAAGGCGGACGGCGGGTTCATCATGGCGCTCCGGAGCTTCAGTTGGCCTGGATGTTGGCGTTTCGGATGACGTCGGACCACAAGGCGTACTCGCGATCGATGCGGGCCTGCAGGGCCTTCGAGTCGCCGTTGTTAATGGCGTAGCCGCCGTCGACCATGGCCTGGCGGAACGCCGGGTCCTTGGACACGTCGGCCAGGGCCCGGGTCAGGCGCGCGGACACGGCATCGGGCAATTGCTTCGGGCCCACCAGCGCGTACCAGCCGACGACTTCATAGTCTTTCATGCCGGCTTCGATCATCGTGGGCACGTCGGGCAGTTCGGGATTGCGCGTCTTGGACGTGACCGCGAGCGCGCGGGCCTTGCCGCTCTTGATGAAGGGAATGGCGGTGCTGGTGATGTCGAACATGAACGTCACCTTGCCGCTCACCACGTCCATCATGGCGGGGGAGTTGCCGCGGTAGGGCACGTGCAGCATCGGCGCGTCAGCCTGCTTTTTCAGGAGTTCGGCGGACAGGTGGTTCGAGGCGCCGATGCCGGCGGAACCGAAGGACACCGCATCCGGATGCGCGCGCGCGTAGGTCACGAGTTCGCCCACGTCCTTGGCGGGAATCTGCGGGCCGATCAGCAGCACGTTGGCATAGTCCACGACCAGCCCGATCAGCGAAAAGTCCTTGCGCGGGTCGAACAGCGTACTGCGTTGCACCAGGGGCGACATGGTGAGCGTGGGGCTGGCCGCGAAGCCGAGCAAGTAGCCGTCGGGAGCCGCCTTGGCGGTGGCGTCCGAGGCAATCATGCCGCTGGCGCCGGCACGGTTCTCCACGACGACGGCTTGGCCGAGCTTGTCGCCCAGGTACTTGGCGAACACACGGGCCGTGGTGTCCACGGGCCCGCCCGGGGCATAGCCCACCAGCAGCCGGATGGGGCGGTCCGGATAAGGGGCCTGGGCCCAGGCGGACTGGCCGATGGTGATCATCGCCGTGGCGGCTGCCGCGGCGAACAGGGTCTTGATGCGCATGCTCATGTCTCCTTGTGTGCTTGGGCCAGTCGTGGAGCGCAGCGGTTCGTCCGCGCTACGCCAGCCTTTCTTTCAGCGGCTGCTTCAGGATTTTGCCGCTGACTGTGGTGGGAATCGTGTCGATGGGAATGATCCGGGCCGGCCGCTTGTAAGGCGCGAGCTGGGCCCGCAGGTGCAGCGTCAGCAGCTGGAGGTCGAGCGAGGCGCCGGCCAGGGGTTCCACGAAGGCGATGACTTCCTCGTTCTGGTCGGCCGTTGCGCGGCCCACCACGGCGGACAGGCGCACGCCGGGAAACGCATTGATGACGGACTCGACTTCGATCGGGTAGACGTTGAAGCCCGAGCGGATGATCAGGTCCTTGGAACGGCCCGAGATGAACAGCGCGCCGCCAGCGTCGACGTAGCCGATATCGCCGGTCTGGAGCCAGCCGCCGGGCAGCAGGGCCTGCGCCGTTTGCGCGGCATCCCGGTAGTAGCCCAGCATCACGCCCGGGCCTCGGATCAGGATGTCCCCGCGCTGGCCGGGAACGGGCGCGCCGCTGTCCGGCGTTCCGATGCGCAGTTCCACTCCCGCTACCGCAGTGCCGGCGGAGCAGTCTGTGCGCGGCGCATCGATGTCGGTGATGAACATGGAGCCCGCGTACTCGGTGATGCCGTAGCCATGGTGCATCGGCACGCCGAAGTAGCGCTCCACGTCGCGCTTCTGGGTTGGGTCCAGCGCCGCGCCGCCGGTGTAGACGTAGCGCAGCGCGGGCGCGCGCAGCGAGGCCCTGGGGGGCGCGGCGGCCATCATGCGGCTGAACATGGTGGGCACGCCCTGCAGGATGGTGACGCCGGGGCAGGCCAGCGCCTTGAAGGCGTCTTGAGAATCGAAGCGGCTGCGCAACACCAGGCTGGCCCCGGCATGCGCGGTGGCCATCAGCACGGTGGCGATTCCGAAGATGTGCGACATAGGCAGCGCCGCGTAGCCGATGTCGTGCGGGGTGAGGCGGCGCGACGCGGCCGATACGCGGGCGAAGTGCAGCAGCCCCCGGTGCGGCACCATGACGCCCTTGGGGGCGCCGGTCGTGCCCGACGTGTAGATGAGGGTGGCCACTTCGCTTGCGTGGCCGCCCGTTTCCGGGGACGTGGGCGCGTCCGCCCGCAGGGCCTGCACCCCGGGCCCCCAGACTGCGGGCTCGGCGTCGCTTGCGCCCGCCGCGCCGGCATGGCTGCGCGCATCCGGCGAAATGCCGGTGGTGTAGAGCGTCACTTCGGGCTGCGCATGCTGGCGGATGTTGCCGATTTCACGGGTCGAGAGGCGGGCGTTCACGCCGACTGGCCAGGCGCCCGCGAGGCTGCAGCCGAACAGGGCGGCGATCATCGCGCTGCAGTTCTCACCCACTGTCATGACGCGGTGGCCGGGCTGCACACCCTGTGCTTGCAGCCATCGGGCGACGTCCTGCACGCGTTGCCAGAATTGCGCATAGCTCAAGGTGCCGCCGCCTTCCTCGTACAGGAAGACGGCGTCCGGCCGCAGGCTTGCCTGCTGCGCCAGCACGTCATGGATGCGGGTGTGGGGGGCGGTGTGGGGCATTGGGGGGATCGCGTCGTTCAGAGAGTGGCCCGGGTGCCCAGGATTGCCGTGGACTGGCTGGACAGCGTGCCGCCGTTGCCGTGCACCAGGGCCAGTTGCGCGCCGGCCACCTGGCGCGCCCCGCATTCGCCGCGCAATTGCCGGACGGCTTCGATCATGATGAAGACGCCATACATGCCGGGATGCACGCAGCACAGTCCGCCGCCGTTGGTGTTCACGGGCAGCCTGCCGCCCGGCGCGATCGCGCCGTCCGCGATGAAGTCCTTGCTTTCACCCTTGGCGCAGAAGCCCAGGTCTTCGAGAAAGAGCAGGGTGTTGATGGTGAAGGCGTCGTAGAGCTCCACCACGTCGATGTCGGCGGGCGCTACACGCGCCATGTCGAACGCGCGCCGGCCCGATTCGGCGGCGGCCGTCACGGTCAGGTCTTCCATGGACGATATCTGCCGGTTCCAGACCGCGGTGGCGTTGCCCAGCACATAGACAGGCGGGCGGGGCAGGTCGCGCGCGCGGTCGGCCCGCACCAGCACATACGCGCCCGCGCCGTCGGTCACCAGGCAGCAGTCGCGCACGCTCAGGGGATCGGACACCATGCGCGACGCCAGGATCTGCTCCAGCGTGGCGGGCTCGCGCAGCTGCGCCTCGGGATTCAGCTGAGCCCATTGATTGGCCGCCAGCGCCACCTGGGCCAGGTGCTCGCGGCGCGTGCCGTACTGGTGCATGTGACGGGCGGCAGCCAGCGCGTAGGACGACAGGGGGCTCAGCGGATCGTAAGGCGTTTCATAGGGCTGGGGGTCGAATTGCTTGCGCACGCGGCCGATTTCGGCCCGGCTCAGCGTGGAGGTGCGCTGGGTGCTGCCGTAGCACACCAGCACGGCGTTGCACTGGCCCGATGCCAGCGCATGCAGCGCGGGCATGAGGTGCGCGACGAAGCTCGAGCCGCCCAGCATCGTGCTGTCGATGAAGGTGGGCCGGATGCCCAGGTGTTCGATGACAGGCATCGCCCACATCGGGGCGGCCACGCTGGCGGTGCAGATGCCGTCGATGTCGCGCATGGACAGGCCGGCGTCCGCCACCGCGCGTTGCGCTGCCTGCACCAGGATTTCCATTTCAGTATGGCCAGCGGCCTGGCCGAGGCCCGCGTGGCCGACACCGGCCACCGCCACGGCGCCGCGCAGATCGTCGAGCTTCATTGCGCCTCCTTGCAGGGAACGAACACCACCAGGCCGCGCCCGTCCTGCTGCGCGACCTGGGCGCGCACGGCCATGCCGATGCGCACGGCTTCGGGCGCCAAGCCTTCCACGCGGCTCATGAGCCTGACGCCTTCCTGCAGGTCTACCAGTGCCACGTTGTAGTCGCCGCCCGCGTCGGGCTTGCGCCGCACGACGGTGGTGGAGTAGACGGTGCCGCGCCCGTCGGGCGTGATCCAGGCGAGCGAATCCGCGCCGCAATGCGGACAGATCATGCGGGGATAGAACACGGCGCGGTCGCAGCCAGTGCAGCGCTGGATGAGGAAGCGGCCCTGGTCGAGCGCCTGGCGGTACTGCGCTTCGACGCCCTGCGGCGCGGTTTCCTGGGAGGCGGGAACGGTCATGATGCGATGAGGCCCTTTAGTGTCAACAGGCCCTAGTGTCGGCACTGCCGCCGCGCAGGGCCATTCTTCATTGCTGAAGCAGGCCTTCCGCCGGACCGTAGTGGGCGAGCCCCTACACCCAGCCCGAAGCCGGTCTTCGGCAGAGGCAGATTGCCCGGCAGCCGGGGGCGTGGCTAGATACCGGGAAAGGAGGTAGACCATGAACCTGACCTGGACGCCGCAAGAGCGCCGATTCCGAGACGAGGTGCGCGCGTTCGCCGAGGCCAAGCTGCCGGAGGACATCCGCGGCAAGGTGCTGCTGCACCAGCGGCTGGAACGCGACGACTACGTGCGCTGGCACAACATCCTGGCCGACCAGGGATGGGGCGCGCCGAGCTGGCCCGTCGAACACGGCGGCACCGGCTGGAACGCGCTGGAGCGCCTGATCTTCGAAGTGGAATGCTTCAAGGCGGGCGCGCCGCGCCTGCTGCCCTTCGGGCTGTCCATGATCGGCCCGGTCCTGATGAAGTACGGCAGCGCCGAACAGCAGGCCCGCTTCCTGCCGCGGATTCCGCGGGTCGAGGACTGGTGGTGCCAGGGCTATTCGGAACCGGGCTCGGGATCCGACCTGGCTTCGCTGAAGACGCGTGCCGAACGCGACGGCGACGGGTTCGTGGTCAATGGCCAAAAGACCTGGACCACGCTGGCCCAGTACGCCGACTGGATGTTCTGCCTGGCGCGCACCGACCCCGGCGCGCGGGCGCAGCGCGGTATTTCGATGCTGCTGCTGGACATGCGGGATCCGGGCGTTACGGTCCGCCCCATCCGCACGCTGGACGGCGGCCACGACGTCAATGAAGTGTGGCTGGAGAACGTGCGCGTGCCCGCGGCCAACCTCATCGGCGAGGAAAACCAGGGCTGGACCTACGCCAAGTACCTGCTGGGCCATGAGCGCACCGGCATCGCCGGGCTGGGCCATTGCCATCGTGAACTGGGCATTCTGAAGCGCATGGCGGAGAACGCCCGCTCGCACGGGCGGCCCCTGCTGTCGGATGGCCGCATGCGCGACCGGATTTCCCGCATCGAGGTGGACATCATGGCGCTGGAAATGCTCTTGCTGCGGGTGGCGTCCAGTAACGATGGGGCGCCCGGTCCGGAGGCCTCCGTGCTGAAGATACGCGGCTCGGAAATCCAGCAGGACCTGGCCATGCTGCAGATGGAGGTGGCGGGGCCGGATGCCTGGCCGTACGACCCGGACTGGATGTCCGCCGACGCCGCCTTCCAGGGCCCTGGACCCGAGATGGCCGCGGCGGCAGGCGCGGGCTATGCCGATATGCGCAAGACCTCCATTTACGGCGGCACGACCGAAGTGCAGAAGGGCATCATCGCCCGCCAGGTGCTGGGCCTCTAAGGCCGCGGCGCCAGGGTGTATCGACAGGAGCGCGACGATGGATTTCATTTATACCGAAGAACAACGCATGCTGGCGGACAGCCTGCGCCGCCTGGTGGACCAGGCATGGACCTTTCCCCAGCGCCGCTTGCGGCAGGCCGCCGGTACGCTGGACCAGCAGGCCTGGAGCGCGTTGGCGGAGCTGGGCGTGCTGGGGCTGAACATCTCCCAGGATTTCGGCGGATTCGGCGAGGTGCCGGCCAGCCTGCTGCCGGTGCACCTGGAACTGGGGCGGGGGCTGGTGTCCGAGCCCGTCATTCCCAGCGCTGTCATGGGCGCGGCGCTGCTCGATGCCTGCGGCGATGCGGCGCGGGCCCGCTGGCTGCCGTCGATCGCGGCGGGCGAGGCCATAGTCAGCGTGGCCTACCAGGAGCCGGGACGCCGCTACGACACGGATCCGCAAGATTGCCGCGCCGCCGAAACCGCCGACGGCTGGCGGCTGGACGGCGCCAAGCACCTGGTCTGGCATGGCGCGGCGGCCTCCGCGTGGCTGGTGAGCGCGCGATGCGACGATGGGCGCGCCGTGCTGCTGGCGGTGCCGGCGGACACCCCGGGCGTGCGCGTGACCGACACCCTCACGCTGGACGGCGCGCGCTGCGCCCGTCTGGACCTGGACGGGGCCATCCTGCCGCCCGATGCCCTGCTGGCGCAAGGCGAGGCGGCGGTGCATGCCTTGGCCCAGGCCCTGCAATGGGGAACGGCAGCCTTGTGCGCCCATGCCGCGGGCGCCATGGAGCGCCTGCTGGAGATCACCGTCGATTACCTGAAGACCCGCCAGCAGTTCGGCCAGCCGCTGGCGTCCTTCCAGGCGCTGCAGCATCGCCTGGCCGAGATGCTGGTGGCCAAGGAACTCGCCCTGTCGATGGCCTACGTGGCGGTGGCGGCCCTGACCGAATCCGATGCCGCGCAGCGCCGGCGCATGATCGCTTCGGCCAAGCTGGAGGCCGCGCGCGCGGGCCGGCTGGTGGCGCAGATGGCCGTGCAATTGCATGGCGGCATGGGCATGACGGACGAACTGGAGGTGGGCGACTACTTCAAGCGCCTGACCGCCGTGGACCTGCTGCTGGGCGACACCGCCGAACAGCTGGCCGTCCTGGAGCTGCTGGCATGACGGCAGCGGCCCCTCGCGACGGCTACACGCAGATCCGTTTCACCCTGGAAAAGGGCGTGGGCTGCATCACGCTCAACCGGCCCGACCGCTTGAACAGCTTCACGGAAACCATGCACGCCGAGCTGGCGCGGGCGCTGGACACGCTGGAGGCCGAACCCGGCCTGCGCGGGCTGGTCCTCACCGGCGCCGGCCGCGGTTTTTGCGCCGGCCAGGACCTGGGTGAACGCAAACCGGCGGACGATGGCTCGCGCCGCGACCTGGGCGAAGGGCTGGAGAAGCGCTACCGGCCGCTCATCATGCGTCTGCGCGCCTTGCCCGTGCCCGTCGTGTGCGTCATGAACGGCGTTGCGGCCGGCGCGGGGGCGAGCCTGGTGCTGGCCTGCGACGTGGTCTTCGCCGTGGAGTCCGCCCGCTTCATCCAGGCCTTCAGCAAGATCGGGCTGCTGCCCGATGCGGGCGGCACCTGGTTTCTGCCTCGCCTGGTGGGCTCGGCCCGGGCCATGGGCGCGGCGCTGTTCGGCGAGGCCGTGAGCGCCGCGCAGGCGGAGTCCTGGGGGTTGATCTGGCGGGTAGTGCCGGACGCGGCGCTGGCGGACACGCTGGCCGACGTGACGGCCACACTGGCGGCGGGCCCCACGCGCGCCTACGCGGCCACCAAGGCGGCACTGCACGCGTCCAGCGGCAATACGCTGGCGCAGCAGTTCGACCTGGAATGCAGCCTGCAGCGGCAGCTCGGCCAGACCGGCGACTACCTGGAAGGGATGCGGGCGTTCGCGGAGAAGCGTCCGCCGGCCTTCACCGGCACCTGAGGCGAGGGGCGGCCGTCAGGGCGCCCGGGTCCCCTGGATCTGCTCGATGAGCTCGCGCGCGCAGCCGGGCAGGGCGTCGATGTCGCGCACCAGCAGCTTGCGTTCGCGCACGACCCAGGGCTCGTCCAGTTCCACCACGCGCAGCTTCATGTCGGCGCCGTACCGCCGCGCGGCCGAATCGGGGATGACGCCGATGCCCACGCCCGCCTGGACCATCCGACAGATCGAGTCGAAGCTGTAGAGCTGGATGCGTTGGGGCAGGCGCTGGCCGACGCGCTCCAGCTGATCGCGCAGGAACGCCACCAGCGTGGAGCCTTCGTGCATGGTGATGAACGGATAGCGCACGGCGTCGGCCAGCTTGACCTTTTCCTGGTCCTGCAGCGGATGGCCGTTGGGCACCACCAGCACGAGCTTGTCGGTACTGAAGTGGATGGCCTGCAATTCGGGCGCGTCCACCGGTCCGGCCACGATGCCCAGGTCGGTGGTGCCGTCCAGCACCCCGCGCACGATATCGCGCGTCAGCCGTTCCTGGAGGTCCACCGTGACGCCCGGGTGCCCGGACAGGAATTGCGCCAGGATGCCCGGCATGAACTCCGTGACCGCCGTGGTGTTGGCGAAAATGCGGATGTGGCCGGCGTCGCCATCCGCCTGCTCCTGGAAGTCATGCTTCAGGTGGTCGACCTGGCGCATGATGACCCGGGCGTGCTGCAGCAGTTTCTGACCCGCGGGCGTGATCTCCACGCCCCGGCTGTCGCGGTATAGCAGCCGGGAATTCAGCTGGTTTTCAAGCGCCTTGATCCGCACGCTGACGGCGGCCAGGGACAGATGCGCCCGCTTGGCCGCCTGGGTCAGGCTGGGGGATTCGGCGATGTGGATGAACAGGCGGAGGTCGGCGAGGTCGAAGTGCATAGCCCATATATTACGGCGCGGGGCCGGGGCGGCGGGGGTGCGGTCCGATTCAGGCGCCGCAAACCCTGCCTTGAGGAAAAACGAATTCACAATGCGAAGCGCTTGCGGGCATGCTTCAGGCTGTAAAAACCCCACCTAAGGATATCGGCATGACGACTATAGCTCCGGCCGCATGGATCGGCAGCGGCGAACGGAAGGCGGACGCCATGGACCCGGGCCATGCCGCGCGCATCGCCGCCACTCTGGGCGGTCCGGCGCCCGGCCAGGGAGACGCCCTGCCGCCGCTGTGGCAATGGGCGTTCTTCATCAGCACGGTAGGCATGGATGGGTTGGGGACGGATGGGCATCCCTCGCGGGGCGGCTTTCTGCCGCCCGCCCAGGACCGCAACCGCATGTGGGCGGGCGGCCGTGTGGAATTCCGCCAGCCGCTGAAGGTCGGCGTGCCGGCCGAGCGCGTGTCCACCGTCATCGACGTCAAGGAAAAAACGGGCCGCACCGGCGCGTTGCTATTCGTGACGGTGCGCCACGAATACCACCAGGCGGGCGAAATCGTCATCCAGGAAGAGCAGGACATCGTCTACCGCCAGCCCACGCCGCCCAAGCTCACGGGCAGCGAACCGGCGCCCCAGGCGCAGTGGCGCGACACGGTCGAACCGTCTTCCGTGCTGCTGTTCCGCTATTCGGCGGTGACCTTCAACGGCCATCGCATCCATTACGACCATCCTTACGTGACCGGCACCGAAGGCTATCCCGGCCTGGTCGTGCACGGCCCGCTCATCGCCACGGAGATGGTCGCCGCCTTCTCGCGCGCGCATCCCAAGGCGCGTCTCACCCACCTGTCGTACCGCGGCCTGCGCCCGCTGATCGCACCCGCGCCCTTCCAGGTCGCCGGCCGCTTGACCGAGCCGGGCGTGGCCCAGCTCTGGGCCGAGCAGGATGGCACGCTGGCCCACCAAGCTGAATTGAGGTTCTCCGAATGAGCAAGCAGGCCCCCCGTCCGCTGGACGGCATCACCATCGTCAGTCTCGAACACGCCATCGCCGCGCCTTTCTGCACCCGCCAACTGGCGGACATGGGCGCGCGCGTCATCAAGATCGAACGCCCGGGCAGCGGGGATTTCGCCCGCGGCTATGACGAGCGTGTGCGCGGCCTGTCCTCGCACTTCGTCTGGACCAACCGCTCCAAGGAAAGCCTGACGCTGGATCTCAAGCGCGAGGAAGCCGGCGGCATCATGGACCGCCTGCTGGAATCGGCCGACGTGCTGGTGCAGAACCTCGCCCCGGGCGCCGCAGCGCGGCTGGGGCTGTCCTTCGACGCCCTGCACAAGAAGTATCCGCGCCTGATCGTCTGCGACATTTCCGGCTACGGCGAAGGCGGCCCCTACCAGGACAAGAAGGCCTACGACCTCCTGATCCAGAGCGAAAGCGGCTTCCTGTCCGTGACCGGCACCAAGGACGACCCGGTCAAGGCGGGCTGCTCCATCGCGGACATCGCCGCGGGCATGTACGCCTACTCGGCCATCCTGAACGCCCTGCTGCTGCGCCAGAAGACCGGACAGGGCAGCCGCCTGGACGTCTCCATGCTGGAGAGCATGGTCGAATGGATGGGATTCCCGATGTACTATGCGTTCGACGGCGCTTCCCCGCCCGTGCGCGCGGGCGCCGCCCATGCCTCCATCTATCCCTACGGGCCGTTCCCCGTGGGCGGTGGTTCCACCATCATGCTGGGCCTGCAGAATGAACGCGAATGGCGCGTTTTTTGCGCCCAGGTGCTGCGCCAGGCCGAACTGGCGGAAGATCCGCGCTTCCTTTCCAATTCGCTGCGCACCGCGAACCGCGACGACCTGCGGGCGCTGATCGTGGCGGCGTTCGCCGACCTGTCCATTGAACAGGTGACGCAGCGCCTGGAGGACGCCCAGATCGCCAATGCCCGCGTGAACGACATGGCGGGCGTGTGGGCGCACCCCCAATTGCAGGCGCGCGACCGCTGGAGCAAGGTGGGCAGCCCCGCCGGCGAACTGCCGGCGCTGCTGCCTCCGGCCAGCAGCAACGCCTTCGCGCCGCGCATGGAGGCCGTGCCGGCGGTGGGCCAAAACACGGATGCGGTGCTAGCATCATTGGGATACGCGCCTGATCAGGTGGCGCAGTTCCATGCCTCGGAGGTCGTGTGACCCATCCTGTCGTCCGTAGCGCCCTGTTCGTGCCTGCCTCGCGGGCCGAGCGCATCCCCAAGGCGCTCGCCGCCGGCGCGGATGCCGTCATCGTCGATCTGGAAGACGCGGTCGAGCATCTGGCCAAGGCGTCCGCCCGGGAAGCCCTGTGCGATTTCCTGGGGACGAATCCCCGCGCCCGGCTATGGGTGCGCATCAATGATGCCTCCACGTCCTGGCACGACGACGACCTGAAAGCCTGCCGCGGCAAGCCCGGCGTGGCCGGCATACTGCTGCCCAAGGCCGAAAGCCTGGCGCAGGTTCGCCACGTGGCCCAGACCGGTCTGCCCGTGATTCCCATCCTGGAAACGGCCCAGGGAATCCTCAACGCCGCCGAGGTCGCGTCGACGCCCGGCGTGGCGCGGCTCGCGTTCGGCAGCCTGGACTACGGCCTGGACATGGGGCTGGCACCCGACACCCCTGGCGCCGCGACGGTCCTGGACCAGGCGCGTGTGCAGGTACTGCTGCACAGCCGCTCGGCCGGCCTGGCGCCCGCGCTGGACGGCGTGTTTCCCGGCGTGCAGGACCAGGCCGGGCTGGCGCAGGCAGCGGGCCGGGCGCAGCAGATGGGCTTCGGCGGCATGCTGTGCATCCATCCCACGCAGGTCGCCGTGATACACGCCGCCTTTGTGCCGGCGCAGCACGAACTCGAATGGGCGCGCCGCGTCATCGCCGCGCATCGCGACACCGCCGCGGGCACCTTCATGCTGGAAGGCAAGATGGTCGACGCGCCGGTCATCGCGCGCGCGCGCCTGGTGCTGGCGCAAGCGGGGGAATCCACCGGCGTGTAGGGGGGCACCATCCCGATCAATCTCTTTCTGGCAGGCCTATGCGCGAAGCGCTCTTCATTGGACACACCTATATCGACGTCACAGTGCTGGCCGACAACTGGCCCACGGGCGACGAGAAGAGCGTGGCGCGGGATTACGCCGTATCCTTCGGCGGCAATGCGGTCACCGCCGCGTTCGCCTGCGCGCGGCTGGGCTCGCCGCCCGACCTGATCTGTTCGCTGGCGCCCGACTGGCTGGGCCATATGTACACCGACATGGCCGCGGCGCATGGCGTGTCGCTGCATGTGCGCCAGGTGCGCCGTTCCTCCTTGTCCTTCATCATGCCCAACGGCGGCAAGCGGGCGATCGTCCGCGCGCGCGACGTGGATTACCTGAACGACTTTCCCCGCCTGGACATCGGCGGCTACCGCGCCCTGCACCTGGACGGGCACCAGCCCGACGCAGCCCTGCATTACGCCCGGGCCTGCCGCCAGGCGGGCGTGCTGACTTCGCTGGATGGCGGGAGCGTGCGCGAGAACACCGACGAGTTGCTGCGTTACATCGACGTGGCGGTCTGCGCCGAGCGCATGTGCGAACAGCTTGGCTTGTCGCCTCAGGGCCTGCTGGACCTGCTCAAGGCCAGGGGCTGCCGCATCGGCGCCGTCACGATGGGCGAGCGTGGGATGCTCTGGTACGACGAGGCGGGCACCGTGGATGTCCTGCCTTCGCTGGACGTGCCGGGGTCGAGCATCGTCGACACCTCGGGGGCGGGCGACGTGTTCCGCGGTGCCTACGTCTGGTCTTACCTGAACCGGCCGGAACAGCCCTGGTCGGAACACTTCACGTTCGCACGGGCCGCGTCCGCCCACAAGATCCAGCGCCTGGGCAACGAAGCGGGTTTGCCGCAGGTCGAGGACGTGGAGAGGGCGATGATGGCGTTCGGGCCGAAAATCCCGGATCTTCCGTGTGTCTGACACCCCGCCTTCCTTTCCGTGTGTCTGACGCCCTTACGAGACAGTCCGCCATGCATGGGACGGTCTTCCCGGGTGTCTGACACCGGCTGACTTTGAAGCCGTTCATACAGAACACGTGTCAGACACCCGTGAAGGCAATCCGGCAATCGTCAGGCCATTTCGTACGGGTGTCAGACACTGGCAGGATCGGCCACCTGGATAGAACGGGTGTCAGACACAGGCAGGATCGGCTACCTGGATAGGGCGGGTGTCAGACACCGGAGGGATGGATGTCCTGCCCGTGGATCTCGCCGATCCAGTCGTCGATGCGCCTGCCTTGCAGCGTCAGGTCCGGCGCCAGGTCGCGCAGCGGCAGCAGCACGAAGGCGCGCAGGTGCATGCGGGGGTGGGGCAGCGACAGGCGCTCGTGGTCCATCTGGATATCGCCATACAGCAGCAGGTCCAGGTCCAGCGTGCGCGGCGCGTTTTTGTAGGGACGCAGGCGGCCGTGGCGGTTTTCCAGCGCTTGCAGGGCGTCCAGCAAGGCCAGCGGGCTCAGGCGGGTGTCCACCGCCGCCACCGCGTTGACGAAATCCGGGCCGGTGGCCTCCACCGGCGCGCTGCGGTAGAACGGCGAGGCCGCCACCGCCAGGATGCCGTCGGTGTCGCGCAGCTCGGCAAGCGTCTGGCGCAGCGTCGCCGCGCCGTCGCCGAGATTGGCGCCCAAGCCGACGTAGGCGCGGACGGAGGCGGGCGGCATGGGTCAGCCGGCGCTGGGCGTGCCGCGCGAGGGCGAGCGGCGCGGGCGACGGCGCTTGCGCGGGGCGGGCGCATCGCCGGCGTCGCGCGGCTGGCGGGCGATTTCCTCGATCATGTCGGCGCGGGTGACGTCGTCGGCATTGGCCAGGTCCATCCACCATTGCGCCAGCACGCTGTCGAACTCGCCGGCGGCGGCGCGCAATTGCAGGAAGTCGCAGGCTGCGCGGAAGCGCGGCTGCTCGATCATGCGGAAGATGCTCTTGCCCATGCGGCGCTCGAAGCGCGGCTGCATGAACCAGATTTCGCGCATGTCCGACGAAAAGCGGCGCTGGATCGCGAGCTTCTCGGTTTGTTCGTCCAGCACGGAGTCGGCGGCCTGCGATAGCGCGGGAATGGTGTGCTCGCCCTGGGAACGCAGTTGCTTCCAGCGCACGTCCACCTGCTGCCACAGCAGCGCGGCGAACAGGAAGCTCGGGCTGATGGTCTTGCCCGAACGCACGCGCGCATCGGTGCGTTCCAGCGCCAGCTCCACGAAATGCTCGCCGCCGGGCTGTTCCAGCACGACGTCCAGCAGGGGCAGCAAGCCCTTGTGCAGGCCGTCCGCGCGCAGCTGGCGCAGGCAGTCCATGGCATGGCCGCAGGTCAGCAGCTTGAGCATTTCGTCGAACAGGCGCGAGGCCGGCACGTTCTCGATCAGGTCGGCCATCGTGCCGATCGGCTGGCGCGTGGCCGGATCGATCGAACCATTGAGCTTGGCGGCGAAGCGCACGGCGCGCAGCATGCGGACCGGGTCTTCGCGGTAGCGCTTGGCGGGATCGCCGATGATGCGGATCTGGCGCTTCTTCAGGTCGGCCACGCCATTGTGGTAGTCGATGACTTCCTCGGTGTGCGGGTCGTAGTACAGCGCGTTCATGGTGAAGTCGCGCCGCTTGGCGTCTTCTTCCTGCGTGCCGAACACGTTGTCGCGCAGGATGCGGCCGTGTTCGTCGGTCTCCTGGTCTTCCGAGGCGGGCGCGCGGAAGGTGGAGGTTTCGATGATTTCCTGGCCGAACACCACGTGCACCAGCTGGAAGCGGCGGCCGATGATGCGGGCGCGGCGGAACAGCGGGCGGATCTCTTCGGGCGTGGCGTTGGTGGCCACGTCGAAATCCTTGGGTTCCAGTCCGACGATCAGGTCGCGCACCGCGCCGCCCACGATATAGGCCTCATAGCCGTGCTGGCGCAGGACTTCGCAGACCTTGATCGCGTGTCGCGATACGTTGCGGCGGTCTATGCCGTGTTTGTCGCGCGCGATGCGCAACGGCCCCCGGGGTGCCGGCGCGAACAGTCGGCCGACGAATTTTTTTATGGTTTCAGTGATCATTTAGGACTTCGCATCTTCCATGTGGTCGAACAAGTCGATCACTTGCCAACCGCGTTCCTGGGCAATCTTGCGCAGGGAGGGGCTGGGGTTCGCGGCGATCGGACGGGTCACTTTCTCGAGCAGGGGGACATCATTCACCGAATCGCTATAGAAAAACGATTCCGGGAAATCCGCAAGCCCCAGGTTCATGCCGGCCAGCCAGTCGTTCACGCGCACGACCTTGCCTTCCTTGAAGCTGGGCGTGCCCAGGATGCGGCCGGTGTAGCGGCCGTGCAGGTATTCCGCATCGGTCGCCACGAGGTGGGGCACGCCGAAGGCGCGCGCGATGGGGGCGGTGACGAAGCTGTTGGTGGCCGTGACGACCGCGCACAGGTCGCCCGCTTCCAGGTGCGATTGCACCAGGTCGCGCGCGGCGGGCGTCATGGACGGGCGGATCACCTCTTCCATGAACGCTTCGTGCCAGGCCGCCAGGTCGTAGGGCGTGTGCGCGGCCAGCAGGCCGAGCATGAACTCGGCGGCCTGCTCGGCGGTCAGTTCGCCACGGTTGTAGCGGTCCATCAGATCGTCGTTCCGGCGGCGGGCTTCGTCGGGATCGCCCGCGCGGCCCGTGCGTGCCAGATAGTCGGCCCATTGGTAGTCGCTGTCGAGCGGCAACAGGGTGTGATCCAGGTCGAACAGGGCGAGACGTCGGGTGGTCATGTGCGTTGCGAATCAGGGTCTGCGAGCATGGCGCGCAGCAGGGGCAGGGTGATAGGGCGGCCGGTGGCCAGGGAATAGCGGTCGAGCGCGTCGAGCAGCGCCGCCAGCTTGCGGATGTCGCGCTCGTGGTGCGTGAGCATCCAGTTGATGATTTCGGGGGCCAGGTGCATGCCGCGCTCGGCCGCCTGGGCGGACAGGGCGGCCAGTTTGTCGGCGTCGGACAGCGGATCCAGGCGGAACACCAGGTCCCAGCCCAGGCGCGTGCGCAGGTCTTCGCGCAGCGGCATGGACAAGGGGGCGCGGTCGCCCGCGAGGGCCAGCGCGAAGGCACGGCCCGTCGCGGCGGATTCGCGCCAGCGGTTGTATAGGGCGAACAGGGCGGCCTGGCGGCTGTCGTTCATGCGGTGCACGTCGTCGACCGCCACGAACTTGGGCATGGGCGACTTGGAGTCGGCTTCGGCCAGGCGGCGCAACATGTTCTCGCCGTTGGCGGCGTCGATGTAGACGGCGTCGCGCCGCGCGGTCAGCGCGCGCAGCAGATGGCTGCGGCCGCAACCCGCGGCGCCCCAGATATACAAGGCGCGGCCGGGTTCGAGCGCGCGCACGGCTGCGAGCGCTTCTCCGTTGGGGCCGGCGATATAGTTGTTCAGCGATGGCGCTGGCGCGGGAAGAACGTCGAGCAGCAGCTGGCGGTTCATGAGAGCTTATCAATCAGGCTTGTTCGGAGCACCAGAAAACCAACGCCGCGAGTCCACTTGGCGGGGTTCCGCGAGCGGCATGCCGGGCAGCGCCGCCGGGTGCCGAAAAGCCAAAAAAACGGTAATACAGGGGCCGGAGCCGGGCGCAATGCAAGCCGAAACAGGGCCGCGTCGGGCTTCAGCCGTCAGAAACTGGCAAAATCAATACCGGCGAACCCTACACTTTAAACCACCTGAGGGGGCAGTGTCGCGTCCGAGCCCGCCGGCCGGCGTGGCTTTGCGCGATTCTGCCTCCCGTTCCCGGGCCGCTTTCGCGGCGCCCAGGCGGGGACAATCCCTGCTCGAGCCCGCAACATCGTAAAATGCGGGGCGTTCCACCCAAATCCCTGCAATTGTTACATACCCCACGGCATTTCTCATGACGAATCAACCTACCGCCCCTCTGACCTACCGCGATGCCGGTGTCGACATCGACGCAGGCGACGCCCTGGTCGACCGTATCAAACCGCTTGCGGCCCGCACGATGCGTGCCGGGGTGCTGGCCGGTATCGGCGGCTTCGGCGGCTTGTTCGAAGTGCCGAAGACGTTCAAGGAGCCCGTGCTGGTTTCGGGCACCGACGGCGTGGGCACCAAGCTGCGCCTGGCGTTCGACTGGAACCGCCACGACACCGTGGGTATCGACCTGGTCGCCATGAGCGTCAACGATATTCTGGTGCAGGGCGCGGAACCGCTGTTTTTCCTGGACTATTTCGGCTGCGGCAAGCTTTCGGTGGATACGGCGGCGTCGGTGGTGGGCGGCATCGCCAAGGGCTGCGAGCTGTCGGGCTGCGCGCTGATCGGCGGCGAAACCGCCGAGATGCCGGGCATGTACCCTGACGGCGAGTACGACCTGGCCGGCTTTGCGGTGGGCGCGGTCGAAAAGTCCGCCATCATCACAGGCCAAACGATCAAGACCGGCGACGTTGTGCTGGGCCTGGCGTCCAGCGGCGCGCACTCCAACGGTTATTCGCTGCTGCGCAAGATCCTCGAGCGCGCCAACGCCAAGCCCGACGACGACTTCCACGGCCAGCCGCTGGTCGACGTCGTCATGGCGCCGACGCGCATCTACGTGAAGCAGGTGCTGGCCGCGCTGGCCAAGCACGGCGCCAGCATCAAGGGCCTGGCCCACATCACGGGCGGCGGCCTGCTGGACAACGTGCCGCGCATCCTGCAGCCCGGCCTGGCGGCCCAGCTGCATCGCGCCAACTGGGAAATGCCCAAGCTGTTCCAGTGGCTGCAGGAACAGGGCGGCGTCGAAGACACCGAGATGTACCGCGTATTCAACTGCGGCATCGGCATGGTGCTGGTCGTGGACCCGGCCGACGCCGAAGCCATCGCCGCCACGCTGCGCGAGCAGGGCGAAACCGTCAGCACGCTGGGCGAAATCGTCGAGCAGAAAGAAGGCATGGCGCAGACTTTCGTCGTCTGATCCTGCGCGTGTCAGACACCCTAAGAGCCGCCGGCACAAGCCGAAGCCGATCTCCCCGGGTGTCTGACACCGCCTGACTTTAAATCTGTCACCCAATCACTCCCCCAGCATTACTGCCACCGCATCGATGGTCTGCGCCACGGCATCCGCCGCGAGGCAGTCCACGATGGCGCGCTCGGGTTGCGCGCGCAGCCAGGTGATCTGGCGCTTGGCCAGCTGGCGCGTGGCGGCGATGCCTTGTTCGCGCGCGGTGTCCAGGTCGATTTCACCGTCCAGGTGCGCCCACATTTGCCGGTACCCCACGCAACGCACGGACGGCAGGCCTGGATGCAGGTCGGCCCGGGCGTGCAGGCCGCGCACCTCGTCGAGCAGCCCCTTGGCCAGCATGGCGTCGAAGCGCTGTTCGATGCGCGCGTGCAGGGCGGCGCGGTCGGAAGGTTCCAGGCTGATGGTGACGTACTGGTTGCCGCTGTCATCGCGCTGGCGCTGGCCGCGCAGCAACAGGGCCGACATGGGTTGACCCGAAAGCCGGCAGATCTCGAGCGCGCGCTGGATGCGCTGGCTGTCGTTGGGCGCCAGGCGGGCCGCGGTCACGGGGTCCAGCAGGGCCAGCTCGGCATGCAGCGCTGGCCAGCCCTGGAGGGCCGCGCGGGCCTCCAGTTCGGCGCGTAGCGCCGGGTCGGCCTGGGGCAGGTCATCCAGGCCGTCGCGCAGCGCCTTGTAGTACATCATGGTGCCGCCTGCCAGCAGCGGAATGCGGCCGCGCGAGCGGATCTCGTCGATCAGGCGCAGCGCGTCGGCGACGAATTCGGCGGCGGAGTACGACTGGACGGGGTCCAGGATGTCCAGCAGGTGCTGCGGAACGCGCGCCTGTTCGTCGGGCGATGGCTTGGCCGTGCCGATGTCCATGCCGCTGTAGATCGTCGCCGAATCCACGTTGACGATTTCCAGCGGCCAGCGTTCGGCCAGCGCCAGGGTAGACGCACTTTTGCCGGCGGCGGTGGGGCCGGCCAGGCAGATGACCCGGCGCGCGGCGGCGGAGGAAAGCGCGGGCGAAGACAAGCCTATTGCCCGCGCAGGAAGAGCTTGTCCAGATCGGACACCGACCATTGCACCCAGGTCGGACGGCCGTGGTTGCACTGGTCCGCGCGCTCGGTGGCTTCCATCTGGCGCAGCAGCGCATTCATTTCTTCGATGGTGAGCTTGCGGTTGGCGCGCACGGAGCCGTGGCAGGCCATGGTGGACAGCAATTCGTTGCGCTGTTCGGTCAGGAGGCGCGAGACGCCCACGGCGCCCAGGTCGCGCAGCACCGCGCGGGCCAGGGTTTCGATGTCGCCGCGCGCCAGGATGGCCGGCACGGAGCGCACGGCGATCGAGGTGGGGCCGGAAGGTCGCATCTCGAAGCCCAGGCCTTGCAGCTGCTCTTCGAATTCTTCGACCAGCGCCACGTCCTTTTCCTGGGCGTGGAAGACCACGGGCACCAGCAGGTCCTGGCGCGGCAGGCTGCGCGCGTCCAGCGCCTGCTTGAGCTGTTCGTACACCACGCGTTCATGGGCGGCATGCATGTCCACCAGCACCATGCCGCGGCGGTTCTGCGCCAGGATGTAGATGCCGTGCAATTGCCCCAGGGCCATGCCCAGCGGGTGTTCTTCGTCCGCCGGCATGGCCTGCGCGGGCGCGGCCGGCGCCGCGGAGGCTGGGTCGGGCTCGCGCAGGGACGCGGCTTTGGCGGCCGAGTCCTCGTCGAGCGGCCGGTAGAGCGATTGCCAGTCCGCAGCGGGGATCCCGGCAGGCTCGGCATGCAGCCGGAACGGGACCTGGGTGTGCGGACGCTGCGGCGCGGGCGAGGGGCGCAGCCCGTAGGACGCGCCGCCATTGCCACTGTAGGCCGGCCTGGGCGATTCCGCGGGCCGGGAGGAGGCGGGCTCGGGGACGGCTTGCGGCGGCGTGCCGGCCGCGGGGGCCGACGGGGCCGCCGTTTCGAATCCGGCGTCGTCGTCCTGGCTGGCCGGGGCGACCACGGCGGAGCCGCCGGTTTGCGCCAGCGTCTGGCCGACCGCATGGGAAACGAAGCGGTGGACGGCGCCGCTGTCGCGAAAGCGCACTTCGTGCTTGGCGGGGTGGACGTTCACGTCCACCGCGGCTGGGTCGATATCCAGGAACAGCACGTAGGCGGGCTGGCGGTCGCCGTGCAGCACGTCGGCGTAAGCGGCGCGCAGGGCGTGGCTGACCGTGCGGTCGCGCACGTAGCGGCCGTTGACGTACAGGTACTGGCGGTCTGCCCGGGCGCGCGCGGCGGTGGGGCGGGTGATCATGCCGGCGAGGCTGACGTTGCCGACCGAATGCGACAGCAGCAGGCCGTGCTCGGCGAACTCCGCGCCCAGCACGTCGCGGATGCGCTGGGGCGGTTCGGCGGGCAGCCATTGGCGCTGCGCGCGGTCGTGGTGGAACAGGCGGAAGGCGATCTGCGGATGCGCCAGCGCGATGCGCTCCATGGCGTCCACGCAATGGCCGAACTCCGTGGCCTCGGACCTTAGGAACTTGCGGCGGGCAGGCACGGCATCGAACAGCTGGCGCACGTCGACCGTGGTGCCGGGCGGGCCCGAAGCAGGGGTGACCTGCATGCTGCCGGCTTCGATCTGCCAGGCATGTTCGCCGTCGCGGGTGCGGGAGATGATGGTGACCTGGGCCACCGAGGCAATGGACGCCAGGGCTTCGCCCCGGAACCCCATGGACGCCACCGATTCCAGTTCGCCCAGCGAGCGGATCTTGCTGGTGGCGTGGCGCGCGAGCGCCAGCGGCAGTTCATCGGGCGGGATGCCGCCGCCCTCCAGCCGCACTTCGATCGCGCGTCCGCCGGCATCGATGGCGTTCTCGAGGATTTCCTTGAGCACGGAGGCTGGCCGCTCGATGACCTCGCCGGCGGCGATCTGGCTGATCAGCAGGTCGGGAAGCGCAAGGATGGAGCGGCGTTCTGTCATGTTGCTGGACGTTTCTGGCATGGCTATGCGGATGATTTTAGCGTCATGGGCGGGTGGGCTATAGTCGCTGACACTTATTCCGTTCCCACCGCAGGGTTGTTTCGATGCTTGAATTCTTCAATATGGTCCTCCACATCGACCAGACGCTGGGCGTCTGGGTCGATCAGTATGGCGTGTGGGTGTACCTGGTGCTGTTCCTGATTGTGTTCGCGGAGACGGGGCTGGTCGTGCTGCCCTTCCTGCCGGGGGATTCGCTGCTGTTCATCGCCGGGGCCTTCGGCGCGACCGGCCACATCGATCCCTTCCTGATGGCGGGCCTGCTGATCGTCGCGGCGATCACCGGCAACACGGTCAACTACGCCGTGGGGCGCTATATCGGGCCTCGCGTGTTCTCGATGAACCTGCGTTTCCTTGATCGCGGCGCCTTGATGCGCACGCACGCGTTCTACGAAAAGCACGGGGGCAAGACCATCGTGATGTCGCGCTTCATTCCGGTCGTGCGCACGTTCGCGCCGTTCGTGGCGGGCGTGGCCGACATGCCGCTGGCCCGCTTCCAGCTATTCAATATCCTGGGCGCGCTCCTATGGGTGATCAGCCTGGTGGCCGCGGGTTACTTCTTCGGCAACATCCCGCTGGTGCGCGAACACCTGAACACCATTGTGTTGCTGGGCCTGGCCGCGGCGATCGTGCCGGTGATCGGGGCCGGGCTCTTCAAGCTATTCAAGGCGCGCCGCAGCGGGCCTTGAGGTCGCCCGCGCCCCGGCGTGGCGGCAAAAACAAAAAAGGCGATGCGCGCAATGGGCGCATCGCCTTTTTGTTTGCCTGGCCGCTACAGGAGGTAGCGGCCTTCCGCAAGGGCGGCTTTAGCTGACGTCGCCAAGCCGCGCGAGCGGCGGATTGGCGGTGAAGTAGCGCTGGATGCCCGTCATCATGGCCTGCGCCAGCTTGTCCTGGTGCGAACTGCTGCGCAGCAGGGCCTCTTCCTGCGGATTGCTGATGAAGGCGGTTTCGACCAGCACCGACGGAATGTCCGGCGCCTTCAGCACGGCGAAGCCGGCCTGCTCGACGCTGTTCTTGTGCAGGCGGTTGATCTTTTTGATTTCGTCCAGGAAGGCGCTGCCGACCTTCAGCGAATCGTTGATCTGCGCGGTGGTGGACAGGTCCAGCAGCACCTTCGCCACCTGGCGGTCGTGGCTGCCCAGGTTGACGCCGCCGATCAGGTCGGCCGCGTTTTCCTTGTCGGCCATCCAGCGCGCCTGGGTGCTGGTGGCGCCGCGCTGGGACAGCGCGAACACCGAGGAGCCGTTGGCCGAGGGCTTGATCCAGGCGTCGGCGTGGATGGAGATGAACAGGTCGGCGCGCACGCGCCGCGCCTTCTGCACACGCACGTGCAGAGGCACGAAGTAGTCGTCGTCGCGCGTGAGATAGGCGCGCATGTAGGGTTGGCTGTCGATCAGCGCCTTCAGGCGCCGGGCGATGCGCAGTACCACGTCCTTCTCGCGCAGGCCGCTGCTGCCGATGGCGCCCGGATCCTCGCCGCCGTGGCCGGGGTCCAGCGCGATGGTCAGCATGCGCTGCTTGCCGCGGCTCGCGGTGGCGGGCGGAGGCTTGGGCGTGGAGGGCAGGGGCGCGGCCGGCTGCTGGCCTTTGACGCGCGGCGGCTCGGGCGGGTCGGCGCGGGTCACCGGGTTGCGCTGGATGTCTTCCAGGATGCGCGCCAGCGGATCGTCGACGTCGGGGCCGCTTTGCTTGTTCAGGATCGCGATCAGCGGGTCCTGGGCGATTTTCGGGTACAGATCCAGCACCAGGCGGTACTGGTAGTCGGCCACGGGTTTGAGCGTGAATACCTGCGGCGCCACCGGCTGCTTCAGGTCGAACACCAGGCGCACGACGTTCGGGCGATTCTGCGCCACGCGCAGGCTCTGGATATAGGGGTCGTCCGGCCGGACCTTGGAAACCAGGTCGTTCAGGGCGGCGCTGATGGTCAGCCCTTCGATATCCACCACCAGGCGGTGGGGGTTTTCCAGGGTGAACTGTTCGGCCTTGAGTTCGCTGTCGAGCTCAAGCGTAACCCGGGTGTATTCGTCGGCCGGCCAGGTACGCACAGCCAGGATCGTCGCGGCCTGGGCCAGGCGCGGCAGAACCGGCAGGACGAGCAGGGTGGCGGCGACGCTGATCAGGCGGCGCCGGGTGGCGCCTGCCGAGGGGAGGGCGCCACTGAGGGCGGGGGGACAATCGCGTTCAACCATGTTTGTCCTCGAGCGGTGTACGCGGTCAGGGTGGCGTCACGTCCTTCGCCGGCGTAGGCGAGGGATATCAGCAGGTCGGGCGGGGGTAAAAGGCCCTCCGCCCGCTCAGGCCATTCGATCAAAACGACCGTGTCGTCACGCAGCAAATCCCGGAATCCTGCGTCCAACCATTCGCGCGAATCACTAAATCTATAAAAATCAAGGTGATAGAAGTATAAGTTAGAAACTTTATAGGATTCAAGCAGCGCGTAGCTTGGACTTTTGATTCGCCCTGTGATGCCGCATTCGCGCAACAGCGCCCGGGTGAAGGCCGTTTTCCCTGCGCCGAGGTCCCCCTGGAGGTGGATGCGGGCGCCCGCCAGCCCGGTGTCCCGGCCGGAAACCAGGGGGGCGAGCTGCCGCGCCAGCGACTCCGTGGCGGATTCGTCGGGCAGGTGCAAGGTCAGGCTGCAAAGAGGGGCGGACATGGCGCGGGGCGAGTGGTAAAAACGGTGGAGGAAACACGGATGTACGCGCAATTATAGGAATGCGGGTTTCTGCTAATCTAGTAGTGATTTTCATTCTCAAAATCAGCGTGGCCGGAACGCTGCTGCCGGCCGCTATCGACGTTGCCACGGAGTTGTACGCGCCATGAAGACCCGCATCGAAAAAGACACGTTTGGCCCGATTGAAGTGCCCGAAGACCACCTTTGGGGCGCCCAGACGCAGCGCTCGCTGCATTTCTTCGCGATTTCCACGGAAAAGATGCCGGCGCCGCTGGTCGAGGCGATGGCGCGCCTGAAGCGCGCGGCCGCCAAGGTCAATGCCGACCTGGGCGAGCTGGACCCGAAAATCGCCGACGGCATCATCCGCGCCGCCGATGAAGTGGTCGCCGGCAAATGGCCCGGCGAGTTCCCGTTGTCGGTCTGGCAGACCGGTTCGGGCACGCAAAGCAATATGAACATGAACGAGGTGCTGGCCAACCGCGCCTCCGAACTGCTGGGCGGCGTGCGTGGCGAAGAGCGCAAGGTCCACCCGAACGACCACGTGAACCGCGGGCAGTCGTCCAACGACACCTTTCCCACCGCCATGCACGTGGCGGCCGCCGTGCAGGTCGAGCACCACCTGCTGCCCTCGCTGAAGGCGCTGCGCGCTACGCTGGCCGCCAAGAGCGCGGCGTTCTACGACATCGTCAAGATCGGCCGCACGCACCTTCAGGACGCGACGCCGCTGACCCTGGGCCAGGAATTGTCCGGCTATGTCGCGCAGCTGGATCTGGCCGAACAGCAGATCCGCGCCACGCTGCCGGGCCTGCACCAGCTGGCCATCGGCGGGACCGCGGTGGGCACCGGCCTGAATGCGCATCCGCAGTTCAGCGCCAAGGTGGCGGCCGAACTGGCGCACGCCACCGGCACGGCCTTCGTTTCCGCGCCCAACAAGTTCCAGGCCCTGGCTTCGCACGAAGCGCTGCTGTTCGCGCATGGCGCGCTAAAGTCGCTGGCGGCCGGCTTGATGAAGATCGCCAACGATGTGCGCTGGCTGTCCAGCGGCCCGCGCTCGGGCCTGGGCGAGATCAGCATTCCCGAGAACGAGCCGGGCAGCTCGATCATGCCGGGCAAGGTCAACCCGACGCAATGCGAAGCTGTCACGATGCTGGCCGCGCAGGTGCTGGGCAACGACGTGGCGATCAACATCGGCGGGGCCAGCGGCAATTTCGAGCTGAACGTGTACAAGCCGCTGGTGATCCACAACTTCCTGCAATCCGTGCGCCTGCTGACCGACGGCATGGCCAGCTTCGACAAGCATTGCGCCGCGGGCATCGAGCCCAATCGCGAGCGCATCGCCGAGCTGGTGGACCGTTCGCTGATGCTGGTGACGGCGCTGAACCCGCACATCGGCTACGACAAGGCCGCGCAGATCGCGAAAAAGGCGCACAAGGAAGGCCTGTCCCTGAAGGAGTCGGCGCTGGCGCTGGGCTACCTGACCGAGGCGCAGTTCGCCGAATGGGTAGTGCCGGCTTCGATGACCAATAAATAGTGGGTCCCCGCGCCGCACTCGCTGGCTAGTCCCTGAGGGGGCGGGCGGCCTGGGGGGCGGATCTGGTGTCTGACACTTGTACGGTCTCGCACCCCGCCTAGCCGGCCAGCAGCAGCCACAGCGGGATCGTCAGGGCGGAAAAGAGCGTGCCCAGCGATATCAGCACCGCCACCATGCGGCCGTCGCCGCCCATGCGCATCGCCAGCACATAGGCCGCGGAGGCCGTGGGTAGGGCCGCGAACAGCAGGAGCATCCGCGTTTCCAGCGGCGGCAGGCACAGCAGGCCCGCCACCAGCCAGGCGACGGCGGGCAGCGCCACGAGCTTTACCGACAGCATCCACGCGATCAGCGCGCCATAGCCCTTGCCGCCTTCCCAGGACAGGCTGGCGCCCACGCAGATGATGCCCAGCGCGATCGCCGCCGCGCCCAGCCGGGCCAGCACCGTGTCCACGGGGCCGGGCAGGTGCAGGCCCGCAAGGTTGCAGGCCAGCCCCAGCAGGGTGGAGACCAGCAGCGGGTTGCGCGCCAATTCGCGCAGCAGGCTGCCGCCGCTGTGGCGAGCCAGGCCGTAGACCGCCGCCAGATTGGCCATCGGCACCGCGAAACCGACGATCAACGCCATGATCGTCTGGCCCTGCGTGCCGCCCAGGCTGGCGGACAGCGCCAGGCCGATGTAGGTGTTGAAGCGATAGCCGCATTGCGCCGACGAGGCCAGGCCCAGCGACGAGGGCCGCAGCACCAGGCCCGCCAGCCAGGACAGCGCGACACCCGAACCCACGACGGCCGCGGTGGCCTGCAACAGCATGGCGGCGTTGCCGGCCGTGATGGGGGTGCGGATGATGGACTGGAACAGCAGGGCGGGGAATAGGACGAAGTAGACCAGCCGCTCGGTTCCGGCAAAGAACTCCCGGGAAAAACCCAGTTTGTGGCGCAGCGCCCAACCCAGTGCAACCAGCATGAAATCAGGGAAAACCAGGAGGGCAACCGACATTGGCGAGTACGAATTGATGGGCGTCAACCGGGGATCGGCGCGCTATGCGACTGTAAGCATTTGCTGCTATTCTCCGTCATTCTGGCGGCCGCGTGTGCCACAAGCAACCTACAAAAGCAGTGCGATTCGACCAGCACCCCAGCAACGCGCCGCCACCGTCAATTGCTGACCCGTCTACAGGCGGGCACATCACAGACGGCCCGTTCACATGCGGGCCAGCAATATTGGAGGAAACACTTCTATGAACAAAGTCCGTTCCCTGGCCGCGGCCATCGCCCTGGCCGCAGGCGCTGCCGGTACCCTTGGCGCCTCCGCCGCGCACGCCGCCGACAAGTACCCGAGCAAGCCCATCCGTGTCATCGTCCCGTTTGCGCCTGGCGGTTCCACCGACATCATCGCGCGCCTCGTGACGCAGCGCATGAGCCAGGAACTGGGCCAACCCATGGTCGTGGAAAACAAGGGTGGCGCGGGCGGCGCCATCGGCGCGTCCGAAGCCGCGCGCGCCGACGCCGACGGCTACACGCTGTCCATCGCCACCGTGTCGACGATGGCCGTGAACCCCGCCTGCCGTCCCAATGACCTGCCCTACGATCCGATCAAGGACTTCCAGCCGGTCACCAACTTCGCCAACACCGCCAACGTCGTGGCCGTGAACCCGAAGTTCCCTGCCAAGGACTTCAAGGGCTTCCTGGAAGAGCTGAAGAAGAACCCGGGCAAGTACTCCTATGGCAGCTCGGGCACCTGCGGCGTGCTGCACCTGATGGGCGAATCGTTCAAGATGGCCACCGGCACGGACATCGTGCACGTGCCGTACAAGGGTTCGGGCCCGGCCGTGGCCGACGCCGTCGGCGGCCAGATCGAAATCCTGTTCGACAACCTGCCGTCGTCGATGCCGCAGATCCAGGCGGGCAAGCTGCGCGCCATGGCCATCGCGTGGCCGGATCGCATCGAAGCCATCAAGGACGTGCCGACGTTCAAGGACGCGGGCTTCCCGGTGCTGAACCAGCCGGTCTGGTACGGCCTGCTGGCTCCCAAGGGCACGTCCATGGAAGTCGTGAACAAGCTGCGCGACGCGGCCGTCGTGGCCCTGAAGGACCCGAAGGTCATCAAGGCGCTGGACGACCAAGGCTCGGCGCCGTCGGGCAACACGCCGGAAGAATTCGCCAAGGAAATCAAAGAGCAGTACGACTGGGCGAAGGACGTCGTGAAGAAGCAGAACATCAAGCTGGACTGATGGCGCGCGGGGGCGGGTTCCGCCTGCCCCCAGCTCTATGAAATGCAACGGGCGCCTTCGGGCGCCCGTTGTGTTTTTGCGGAAGGCCGGCGTTCTCAGCGCGGGCCGTCGAGGGCGGCCAGGCGCGCTTCGCAGCCGGCCTTCAGCCGTTCGATCAGGTCGCGGTGCAGCGCGGACAAAGGGTCCTGGTTGCGCACCATGATGCTGATGGGAACCCGCAACGGCGGATCCAGCCTGCGCAGGCTCATGCCGGGGCGCAGCATCGCCTGGGCGGTGATCGCGTCCACGATGGCGTCGCCGCATCCGGCATCGACCAGCGCGCAGGCCACGTAATGGGTCTGCACCTGGATGGCGACCTGCGGATCCAGGCCCTGGGCGTCCAGCGCCATCTGCAGCAGGGCGCCCGAGGCGTCGCCGGCGTCCAGCACGATCAGCGTGTCGCCCGCCATGGTCGACAGCGCCGACAGCCGCAGCGGGCCCGCGCCGGGCTTGCGGCTCAGGTGCACGAGTTCCGTATGGCCGAGGCCCAGCCGGGTGAGGCCCGGATAGTCGTTCGTGTCGAAGGTGATGGCCAGGTCCAGTTCGCGTGTCAGCAGGCCCTGCACGAGCTCGGCGCTGTGGTGCGTATGGATGTCGAAGGTGATGCCGGGCTGGGCATCGCGGCTGTCGCGCACCACGCCCGGCAGCAGCCCCAGGCCCAGCGCGGGCGCGCAGCCCAGCCGCAAGTGGCCGTTGGGCCGGTCGCGCAGGCTGGCGGCCAGCCTGCGCACGCTGTTCAGGTCCTGGTTCAGGCGCGCGACCTCGGGGGTGAGGATATCGGCTTCGCGGGTGGCGACCAGCCGGCCCTTTACACGCTCGAACAGCTTGAAGCCCAGCTGGGCCTCGGCGTGCGCCAGCAGCTTGCTGGCCGCGGGCTGCGAAATGTGCAGCGCGGCCGCGGCCTCGGTCAGGGACCCGGTACGACGGATCGCTTCGAAAATCTCGATGTGGCGCAGGCGCATGGCACGACGGGGGCAGTGGACGGGAACCGGGATTCTATGCCGGATGCGCCGGGCGGACGCGTTGATATGATGGACGCCTGCCGGTATGCCGGCGCCTATCGGAGTTCCCCATGCGCGCATCCAGCCATGCCGCCGCGATCCTGCTTGCCGCCGCTATGTCCGCCGTGCCCGCCGCTTGGGGCCGGATGCCGCACGCGGCCGAGGACCTCAATCCGGAGGCCGCCAGCGGCACGCAGGCCCGCCAGCTGGTGCGGGCATCGCATTTCATGATGGTGTCGGCCAACCCGCTCGCGACGCAGGCGGGCGACGACATGCTGCGCCGGGGTGGCAGCGTGGTGGACGCCGCCATCGCTACCCAATTGGTGCTGAACCTGGTGGAGCCGCAATCCTCCGGCATCGGCGGCGGCGCGTTCATGGTGCTGTATTCGGCTCGGACCGGCCGCATCCAGACCTACGACAGCCGCGAGACCGCGCCCGCGGCGGCCCGCCAGGACCGCTTCCTGGATGCCCAGGGCAAGCCGCTGCCTTTCGCGCAAGCTGTCAATAACGGCATGTCCGTCGGCGTGCCCGGCCTGCTGCGCGGCTTGGAACTGGCGCACAAAGAGAATGGCGTGCTGCCCTGGGCCGACCTGTTCCAGCCCGCGATCCGGCTGGCCGAGCAGGGCTTCGCCGTGTCGCCGCGCCTGCACGCGCTGCTGGCGGGCAACAAGGCGCTGCCCGCGCAGCCCGCGGCGGCGGCCTATTTCTACGCGCCGGGCGGCGAGGCCTGGCCCGTCGGCCACGTGCTGAAGAATCCCGAGTTCGCGCGCACGCTGCGCGCGGTGGCGGAGCAGGGCGCGGAGGCGTTCTACCAGGGCGGCATCGCGCGGGACATCGTCGCCGCGGTGCACGGCCATGCCGTGCCCGGCGACCTGAGCCTGGCCGACCTGGCCGCTTATCGCGCCAAGAAGCGTCCGCCCGTCTGCGGCGCCTACCGCGGCTACCAGTTGTGCGGCATGGGGCCGCCCAGCAGCGGCCCCATCGCCGTGCTGCAGATGTTGGGCGAACTGGAGCAGTTCCCTATCGGCCAGTACGCGCCGGGCAGCGTGGAGGCGGTGCACTATTTTTCCGAGGCTGGCCGGCTGGCGTTCGCCGACCGCGATTTCTACGTCGCGGACCCATCCTATGTGCCGGTGCCCGTCAGCGCCTTGCTGGCCCCTGCGTACCTGCGCGCGCGCGGCGCCTTGATCCGGCCGGATCGCAGCATGAAGGTGGCGCTGCCCGGCGATCCCGAAGGCAAGCTCCTGTCGCTGGGCAAGGACAATGCCCTCGAGCTGCCCTCCACGAGCCACCTGGTGGCGGTAGACGCCGAGGGCAATGCGCTGAGCATGACGACCACCATCGAGAGCGAATTCGGCAGCAAGATTTTCGTGCGCGGCTTCCTGCTGAACAACGAGATGACGGACTTTTCCTCGTCGTACCGGGATCCCGAGGGCAGGCTCGTGGCCAACCGCATCGAGCCCGGCAAGCGGCCGCGCAGCGCGATGGCGCCGATGATCGTGTTGCGCGACGGCAAGCCCTATATGCTGGTGGGCTCGCCCGGCGGCAGCGCCATCATCAACTACGTGGCCAAGACCCTGGTGGGCGTGCTGGACTGGGGCCTGGATATCCAGGCCGCCATCGCCTTGCCCAACATGGGCAGCCGCAACAAGGAAACCGAACTCGAGAAGGGCACGCCGCTGGAGGCCCTGGCGCCTGCGCTCGAACGCATGGGGCACCCGGTGCGCATCACCGAGTTTCCCAGCGGCATCCACGGCATCGTGATCGGCGCCGACGGGCTGCAGGGGGGCGTGGATCCGCGCCGCGAAGGCCTGGCCCAAGGGGGCTGAGCCGCCGCGGCATCGGGAGCCTAGTCGTCTCGCGTGGCCGGGCCCAGCGCCGGTGGCAGCTTGCGCAGCGTCGCGGGCGTGCGCGACAGCTTGATCGGGGAACCCACGCCGCGGTAATCGCCTTGCTCCAGCACCATCCCGCGGTGCCGCGTATGCGGGTGCGCCAGCGCCTGGTCCACCGTCAGCACGGCGGCCGCGGGCACGCCGCTGCGCAGCAGGCGGTCGGCCAGCCCGGCCGCGTCGTGTCCGGCCAACAGCGCGGACAGGTCGTCGCGCAGCGCCTGGCGGTTGCGCAGGCGGTCGGCATTGGCCGCGTAGCGCGGGTCTTCGGCCAGCGCGGGCGCGCCCAGCGTTTGCGCCAGCTGCGCGAATTGCCGGTTGTTGCCCACGGCAAGGAAGATCGGGCCGCTGGCGGTGGGCAGCGTTTCGTAGGGAGCGATGTTCGGGTGCGCGTTGCCGCTGCGCGCGGGCACCTTGCCGCTGTAGAAGTAGTTCGGCGCGTGCGGATGCAGCAGCGACAGGGCGCAGTCGTACAGCGTGATGTCCAGGAACTGGCCGAGGCCGCTGCGGCCGCGCTCGTTGAGCGCTAGCAGGATGGCCACCGCCGCGTTCAGGCCGGTCACCATGTCCACCACGGGCAGGCCGACCCGGGTGGCCTCGCCCTCCGCGTCGCCGTTCACGCTCATGAGGCCGCACATGGCCTGCGCGCAGGCGTCGTAGCCCGGCAGGCCGCCCAGCGGCCCGTCGGATCCGAAGCCGCTGACCCGGCAATGGATCAGCGCCGGAAACTCCCGGCTCAGCGTCTCGTATCCCAAGCCCCATTTCTCGAGCGTGCCGGGTTTGAAGTTCTCGACCAGCACGTCGGCGTCGGCCAGCAGGCGGCGCAGCAGTTCCTGGCCCGCTTCCTGGGACAGGTCCAGCGTCATGCCTTCCTTGTTGCGGTTTACGCCAATGAAGTAGGAGGCCGTATCGCCCAGGAAGGGCGGCCCCCAGCCCCGGGTTTCGTCGCCGCCGGGCGGCTCGATCTTGAGCACGTCGGCGCCGTGGTCGGCCAGGATCTGCGTGCAATAAGGACCGCCCAGCACGCGGGATAGGTCGATCACCTTGCAGCCGGCCAGGGAGCCGGGGTTGGGTTGCGTTGAAGCCATGCAGGGATCCGTTCAGTCGATGGAAACGTGGGCGCTGGCGATTACGTCGCGCCATTTGGGAACTTCGGCCGAGATGAAGGCGGACAGGCCCTGGGGCGTCTTGTCCTGGGCTTCGACGATGCCCTGGCTGCGCAGCGTCTGGGCCACCTCGGGATCGGACAGGGCGGCCTGGAACGCCCGGTTCAGGGTGTCCACGACCGGCGCGGGCGTGTTCTTGGGCGCCACGATGCCGAAGAACACGCTGACGTCGTAGCCCTTGAGCCCTTGCTCGGACAGCGTGGGCAGGTCGGGCAGCGCGTCGGAGCGCTGGGCGCTGGCCAGGCCGATGGCGCGCAGCTTGCCGGCCTTGACGTAGGGCAGCGCGGTCAGGATGTCCGTGAATGACATGGACACCTGCCCGCCCAGCAGGTCATTGAGCGCGGGGCCGGTGCCCTTGTAGGGGATATGCATGATCTGGGTGCCGGCCATGCGGTTGAAGAGAATGCCGGCGAGGTGCGAGGACGCGCCGTTTCCCGACGAGGCGTAGCTCAGCGCCTCGGGGTTTTTCTTGGCGTAGGCGATGAGCTCCTGCATGTTGTTCGCCGGCACGGACGGGTTCACGACCAGGATGTTGGGCAGGTGGCCGATGCGGATGATGGGGGCGAAGCTGGTCTGCGGGTCGTAGCCCTGCTTCTTGTACAGGCTGACGTTGATCGCCAGCGGCCCGGAGGTGCCGAACAGCAGGGTGTAGCCGTCGGGCTTGGCCATGGCCACGTACTCCGAGCCGATGTTGCCGCCCGCGCCGCTGCGGTTTTCGACGATGACATTCTGCTTCAGCGGCTGCCGGAGCTTGTCCGCCAGCCTGCGCGCCAGGGCGTCGGTGGGGCCGCCGGGCGGGAAAGGCACGATCAGGGTGACCGGCCGTTCCGAGGGGTAGGCGTCCGCGGCCAGCGCGGGCGCCGAGGGGATGGCCGCGGCGGCGGCCAGCAGCAAGGGGGCGAGGTAACGATTCATGCTTGTCTCCAGTGGTAGGGACGCGCCGGCTGTGCCGCCGGCGTCGGTTTACAGCGCGTATTGCAGGATTGCCTGGCAAGCCGCGCTTTCATCGGGCGGGATGGCGTAGGGATCGCGCGGGCCCAGGCGGTGCAGCAGCACCTGGTCGGCCAGTTGCGCCCGGCTTTCCAGGCCGGGGGCGGCGGCTTCCCAACGCAAGGCGGCCATGGACACGGCGTGATACAGCAGCGACGCTGCCTGGCGGGCCAGTTCGGGGTGGTTGCCTTGCGCGGCGTGTTCGGCCAGCGCGTAGGTCTGTTCCAGCGCGCGGGCCTGCAACGCGGCCAGCGCGGGCGGGCAGGGCGCGCCGTCGGCCAGCAGGCGGTCGACATGGCTGTGCAGCGCGGGCAGCGATTGTTCCTTGGTGATGGCGCGCAGCACGTCCAACGCCACGATGTTGCTGGTGCCTTCCCAGATGGAGCCCAGGTGCGCGTCACGTACCAGGCGCGGCTCCGTCCATTCCTCGATGTAGCCGCAGCCGCCGCGCACTTCCATCGCGTCGCCGGTGACCTTGCGGGCGTCGCGGCAGGCGCGGAACTTGATGAGCGGGGTCAGGATGCGGGCCAGCGCGGGATCGCCGCTGCCCTGGTCGGCGTCGGCCAGCGCGCGCGCCGTCTGGAATATCACGCTGCGCGCCTGTTCGGCCCAGACCGTCATCTTGACCAGCTGGCGCTGCATCAGCGGCATGTCGATCAGGCGCTTGCCGAAGGCGCGGCGGTGTTGCGAGAAGTAGACCGCCTCGGTGACGGCCCGGCGCATCAGGCCGGCGGCGCGCATGCCGTTGGACAGACGCGAGTTGTTGATCATGTCGGCCATCTGCTTGAAGCCGCGCCCGCGCTCGCCGACCAGCCACGCCACCGCGCCTTCCAGGCGGATTTCGCCGCTGGCCATCGACCGCGTGCCCAGCTTGTCCTTCAGGCGCAGGATGCGGTAGTGGTTGTGTTCGCCGCCGGGGAGGTCGCGCGGCAGCAGGAACAGCGACACGCCCTTCAGGCCGGCCTGCGGTTCGCTGCGCGCTAGCACCATGGCGTAGCCCGCGTCCGGATTGGAGCAGAACCATTTGTCGCCGTGGAGGCGCCAGGTGCCATCGTCCTGGCGCTCGGCCGTGACTTCAGTGGCGCTGACGTCCGATCCCGCGCCCTGCTCCGTCATGAACATGGCGCCCTGGCGCAGCGTGTCGAAATCCTGGGACGTCACTTGCGGCAGGACCCGCTCCACCAGCGCTGGGTCGCCGAACTTGCGCAGCGTGCGCGCCAGCGAGTCCGTCATGCTGACCGGGCAGCACAGGCCGAACTCCGCCTGCACGAACAGGTGGCTGAGCGCGTATTTGGCGGAGGCCGGCATGGGCTCGGGCCAGCCCAGCACGCCGCCCCGGTGTGATAGCGCGGCCAGGCCGAACTCGCTGTAGGCCAGGCGTTCGAGCTCGACGTAGGCAGGGTGTTTGTCTATGCGGGATTCGTCCGTGCCGGCGCGGTTGCGCACCGAGAGCGTGGGCGGGTGCTTGTCGGCCGTCGAGGCCAGTTCGTCCATGGCGCCGCCGGCCAGCTCGCCCAGCCGCTCCAGGTGGGGCAGCAGGTGGGCATGCAGCGCGGGGGGCAGGTAGCGCTGGCTGAGCGCCGCCGCGTAGGGGTCGGCGCGGAACAGGTTCAGGCCGCGCGAATCCGGAATGGGCGTGGCGGCGGGCGTAGCGGTCTTGACGGGGGCATCCATGGCGGCATCCTGTGCAAAACGGGGAGATGTCCGATGGTGCGCGGGCAGATTAATCTATACAAATACCGTTTTTGTGTAGAACAATCTAAAAAAAGTATAGATTCGAAAAACAAGGGGAAGACCATGGACCTGGATCCGCGCCTGTTGCGGTATTTCATCGCCGTGGCGGAAGAGCGCCATTTCAGCCGGGCGGCCGTCCGGCTGCATATTTCCCAGCCGCCGCTGAGCTACGCCATCCGGCAGTTGGAGGAGAGCGTGGGCGCCCGTCTGCTGAACCGCAGCAGCCGCCACGTGGAACTGACCGACGCCGGGCAGGTGCTGTACCGCGAAGCCCTGACGCTGCTGCGCCAGGCGGAAGAGGTGCGCACGCTGGTGCAGCGCGTGGACGCGGGCCTGCGCGGCAGGCTGCGCATCGGGTTCGTCGGCTCTATGTTGTACCGGGGCCTGCCCGCGCTGCTGAGCGCGATGCGGGCCGAGTTGCCCGACGTGGAGCACGTGCTGACCGAACTGAATTCGCACGACCAGATCGAGGCCGTGCGCCGGGGCGAGCAGGATCTGGGCTTCATCCATGCCAACCCTTTGCCCAAAGGGGTGGAGGCGCGGGACCTGGTGGCCGAGCCCTTCATGGTGTGCCTGCCGGACGGCCATCCGCTGGCCGGCCGCGAATCGCTCAAGCTGGCGGAGCTGGCGGGGGACGATTTCGTGTTCTTCGCTCGGGCGGCGTCGCCGAGCTATTACGAGACGGTGCTGGCCATGTGCGTGTCGGCCGGCTTCATGCCGGTCATCCGGCATGAAGTGAGGCACTGGTTGAGCGTCGCGTCGCTGGTGTCGCAAGGGCTGGGCGTGTCCATCGTGCCGGCCTGCCTGTCGCGCAGCGGCCTGGCGGGCACGCGCTTCATCGCGTTCGAGCACGCGGCCCGTTCGGTCAGCCAGGCGATCTGGCCCGGCGCCGCGCGCACGCCGCTGCAGGAGAAGGCGGTGGAAATGGTGGCGCACCATGATTGGGCTGGCTCCGCCATTCCGTGACGCGCGGCATCCGGACGGGGCGCGCCAACGCGGGTCAGCGGGAGTACACTGGTCCGGCCATGTCCTACTTACCGATCCTGCCGCTGTCGCGCCGCAGGCGTTTCATTACACGCCTGCGCCATTGCGGACCTCCGGCGAAGTACTGAACCCCCTCAGGGCGTTTCAGTTTCACTTCTCCGGAGTCGATTGTGGACATTCCCTTTTCCTTTCATCCACGCCTGTTCGGCGCGCTGCGCGGCTACGACCGCACCCGCTTCCTGCAGGATCTGGGCGCCGGCCTCACGGTGGCCGTGGTGGCGCTGCCCCTGGCCATGGCATTTGCCATCGGCTCGGGCCTCAAGCCGGAGGCAGGCCTTTTCACCTCCATCATCGCGGGCTTTCTGATCGCTCTGCTCGGGGGCAGCCGGGTGCAGATCGGCGGGCCTGCAGGCGCGTTCATCGTCATCGTCTACGACATCGTGCAGCAGTACGGCGTGGCCAACCTGATCATCGCTACCGCGCTGTCGGGCGTGCTGCTGTTCGTGATGGGGCTGCTCAGGCTGGGAACCTTGGTGCGGTTCATTCCGGTGGCGGTCATCATCGGCTTCACCAACGGCATCGCGGTGCTGATCGCGCTGTCGCAGATCAAGGATTTCCTGGGGCTCTCGATTCCGGAGATGCCAGGCGACTTCTTCGGCATCCTGGGCGCGCTGGGCGGCCATCTGTCCACGCTCAACCCCTGGGCCGCCGGCGTTGCGCTGGTGTCGCTGGCGGTGATCGTCGGCTGGCAGCGCTGGCTGCCGAAATGGGGCGGCCGCCGGACGGCGAGACTGACCCGCGTGCCCGGCTCCATCGTTGCGCTGGCGCTGGCCACGGCGGCGGTGGCCTTGTTCCAGCTGCCCGTCGAGACCATCGGCAGCCGCTTTGGCGGCGTCCCGGCGGCGTTGCCCGATTTCACGTTGCCGGCGTTCAGCTGGGAATCGGCCCGCTTCCTGCTCATGCCGACCATTACGCTGGCGGTGCTGGGCGCCATCGAATCGCTCCTGTGCGCGCGCGTGGCCGACGGCATGATCGGCGACCGGCACGATCCCAACCAGGAACTGATGGCGCAAGGCATCGCCAATTTCGTCACGCCCTTTTTCGGCGGCATGCCCGCCACGGGCACTATCGCGCGCACGGTGACGAACGTGAAAAGCGGCGCCACCAGCCCTGTCTCGGGCATGGTGCATGCGGGGGTGCTGCTGCTGGTGATCCTGGTGGCCGCGCCGCTGGCGGCCTCCATTCCGCTGGCCACGCTGGCGGCCATCCTGATGTTCGTGGCCTGGAACATGGGCGAGTGGCGCGAGTTCACGCGGCTCAAGACCTATCGGCTGCCCTACCGCATCACGCTGGTGTCGGTGTTCCTGCTGACGGTGATCTTCGACCTGACGATCGCGGTGGAATTCGGCATCTTCGCGGCCTGCATTACTTTCATCTACCGCATCTCCAGCCTGTCGCGCGCCGAACGGATCACGGCTGCCGAGCAGCCCCTGCTGGCCGGCCTGGAGGGGAAGGTGGCCGTCTGGCGGCTGTATGGCACGGTTTTCTTCGGCGCCACCAAGCTGGTGGAGTCGCTGGAGGACCACCTGCCCGCGCGGGCGCTGGTGCTGGACCTGAAGAATGTGATCTATGTGGATTCGACCGGGGCCGAGGCGCTCGAAGGGCTGAGCAGCGTGTGCGATGCTCGCCAGGTGCGGCTGATCGTCTCGGGTTTGATGGGCCAGCCGCTGGACATCGTGCGCCGTATCGGCCTGTACAAGCGGCTGCAGGGGCATCTCCAGCCCGACGTCGCGAGCGCCACGGCGGCGGCCGTGGCCGCCGCGCAAGCGGAAGATGGCCCGTAGGCGCGGCGGGCGGGGAGTTCCCCGCCCGAGCCGCCTTCCTAGCGGAAGACCACCGTTTTGTTGCGGTTGAGCAGGATGCGGTGTTCGACGTGGCTGCGCACGGCGCGCGACAGCACCAGGGATTCGATGTCGCTGCCGACCTGGGTCAGGTCCTGGGCGGTCATCGTGTGGTCCACGCGTTCGATGTCCTGGTCGATGATCGGGCCTTCGTCCAGGTCCGACGTCACGTAGTGGGCGGTGGCGCCGATGATCTTGACGCCGCGCGCATGCGCTTGGTGATAGGGGCGGGCGCCCTTGAAGCTGGGCAGGAAGCTGTGGTGGATATTGATGGCGCGGCCGTTGAGCGCGCGGCACATGTCCTCGGACAGGATCTGCATGTAGCGGGCCAGCACGACCAGGTCGATGCCTTCCTGCTCGACCAGGGCCAGCACCTGCCGTTCCTGTTCCGCCTTGGTGCCGGCCGTGACCGGCAGGTGATGGAACGGAATGCCATAGGACGCCGCCAGGCCCGCGTAGTCGTTGTGGTTCGACACGATCGCGGCCACTTCGGCATGCAGGTGGCCGCTGTGCACGCGGAACAGCAGGTCATTCAGGCAGTGGCCCTGCTTGCTCACCATGATGAGCAGGCGTTCCTTGCGGCGCGCATCGTGCAGCTTCAGCTCCATGCCGTACTCGTCGGACATGGGCGCCAGGCGGGCGCGCAGTTCGCTCTCGGACACGCCGGCGGGCGCGTCGAAGTGCACGCGCAGGAAGAAGCGGCCGGTTTCCTCGTCGCCGAACTGTTGCGAATCCAGAATATTGCAACCCAGCTCGAACAACAGGCCGCTGACGCGGTACACAATGCCCGTGCGGTCGGGGCAGGACAGGGTCAGGATGTAGTCGTTGTGCTGCATGGTTCAGGGGGCAAGAAAAAGGAGAAGAAAACGGAAAACGGGCGACGGCAAGCGCGCGCGCTCCCGGCGGGCCGCTCCAAGGGAGGGCAGTTTTTTCGGGCGGCGGGCGGCACGCGTCGCGTGCGCGGCGTGGTGGCTCTCATTCAGCAAGGCGGGCCAGGGCCTCTTCCGCCAGGGCCAGGCTGGATGTCAGCCCGGGCGATTCGATGCCGAACAGGTTGACCAGCCCGGGCACGCCGTGCACGGCAGGCCCGGCGATGACGAAGTCGGCGGCGGGTTCGTGGGGGCCGGATATCTTCGGACGGATGCCTGTGTAGCCGGGCGCCAGCGCATGGTCGGGCAGGTCCGGCCAATAGCTGCGGACCGCCGCGTAGAACACGTCCGCGCGTGCCGGGTCCAGCGTGTAGTCTTCGGTGCCGACCCATTCCGTGTCGGGCCCGAACTTGGCCTGCCCGCCCATGTCCAGCGTCAGGTGCACGCCCAGGCCAGCATGCTGCGGCACGGGATAGATCAGGCGGGAAAAGGGCGCGCGGCCAGACAGCGTGAAATAGCTGCCTTTGCACAGGTAATCGGTGGGAATGCTGGAGGCCGGCACGCCGTCGATGCGGCGCGCCAGCGCGGGCGCCTGCAGGCCGGCCGAATTGATGAGCACATTGCAGCTCAGGCTCATGGCTTCGTCGCCGCCGAATTGCAGGTCGAAACCGCCTTCGGGGCGTACCCGGCCGGACACCAGCGGCGTGTGGAAGACGCATTGGGCGCCCGCGTTCTCGGCGTCGCCCTGGAACGACAGCATCAGCGCGTGGCTGTCCACGATACCGGTGGACGGCGATGACAGGGCGGCGGTGCATTGCAGCGCCGGCTCCAGGCGCATGGCGTCTTCGCCGGACAGGAACTGCAGGTCGTCGACGCCGTTGGCGCGGGCGCGCTGGGCGATGCTTTCCAGCTGCGCGGCCTGTTCAGGGCTGGCGGCCACGATGAGCTTGCCCAGGCGCTTGTGCGGCACGCCGCGTTCCGCGCAATAGGCGTAAAGCAGGTGCTTGCCGCGCACGCACAGACGGGCCTTGAGGCTGCCCGCCGGGTAGTAGATGCCGGCGTGGATGACTTCGGAGTTGCGCGAGCTGGTGCCGGTGCCGATGGCCTCGGTGGCTTCCGCCACCAGCACCTCGCGCCCGGACTGGGCCAGCGCGCGCGCAATCGCCAGGCCCACCACGCCCGCGCCGATCACGACGCAATCGATGTCTGCGCTCATGGCGCCTTCCTTTCCGAGCGGTCGCCGGCGGGAGTCAGGTCGAAGCCGCCGGCATGGAAGACCAGCGGCGGTTCGGCGCTATGGCCGCAACGTTCCACCTCGCCCACCATGATGACGTGATCGCCCTCTACGTAGCGGCGGCGGTTGTGGCATTCGAACCAGGCCGCGCAGTGGCCGTCCAGCATGGGCGTGCCGCCCGGGGCGTGGTGCACGGGCAGCCCGGCATAGCGGTCGGGGGTCTTGCCCGTGGCGAAGCGGCGCGCAAGCGCGATCTGCTCCGCGCCCAGCACATTGACGACGTAGCGCTCGCACTGCTCGAAGGCGGCCAGCGAGGACGAACTGCGGGACAGGCTCCACAGCACCAGCGGCGGATCCAGCGACACGGAGTTGAAGGAGCTCACGGTCAGTCCGATGGGCGCGCCATCGAGGCCGGCGGTCGTCACGACGGTCACGCCCGTGGCGTAGCGGCCCAGCGCAGTGCGGAAAAAAGCGGCGTCAAAATCAGGGGAGGAGGCGGTCATGCAATCGTGGATTGGGGCGGGCGCACGGGGCGCCCGGCATCAAGGCGACAGGCGTTCGATCTTCCAGGCCGCGCCTTCGGCGACGTAGCGCAGGCGGTCGTGCAGGCGCGACGGCCGGCCTTGCCAGAATTCGAAGGCGGTGGGCTTCAGGCGGTAACCGCCCCAGTGCGGGGGGCGCGGCGGCTCTTCGCCGAAGCGCTCGCGGAATTCCTGCTCGCGGGCTTCCAGCTCGTCGCGGGTGATGGGCTGGCTCTGGCGCGATGCCCAGGCGCCGATGCGCGAACCGGCGGGCCGGCTGTGATAGTAGGCGTCCGATTCCTCGGCGGCCACTTTTTCCACCACGCCCTCGATCCGGACCTGGCGTTCCAGCGGTTGCCAGAAAAACAGCAGGCAGGCGCGCGGCTCGGCCTGCAGGTCCAGGCCCTTGCGGGATTCATAGTTGGTGAAGAACGTAAACCCGCGCTCGTCGAAGCCCTTGATCAGGACAATGCGCGCGCTGGGCTGGCCGTTGGCGTCCACCGTGGCCAGGGTCATGGCGTTGGGTTCGGGCACCTTGGAAGCCAGGGCTTCGTCGAACCAGAGGGTGAATTGCGCGAACGGCGAAGTGCAGGCCTGGCTTTCGAGCAGGACGTTCTTCTCGTAACTTTGACGCAGATCAGAGACGGACATGGGCGTAAGGATTCAGCGTTGATAACAGGGAGTTTATACCGCCTGGACCCCGGCCCCTCTATTGACCCCGCTCAGGTCTCCGGCAAGAACGCCGGGAAACCGCGGCGTTTGCCTCAGGCGCCTTCGGGCAGGGGGCGTCCGTCCAGTTCCAGCCGGCGGGCGATGGCGTCCAGGCGGGCGTCATGGATGCCGGCGGCGCGCAGCGCCTGGGCGGTCTGCACGACGTAGTCGGTGCAGGGGCCGTAGCGGCCGGCGGCGCGGCGCACGATGGCCAGCAGCTCGGGCTCGGGCAGGGCGCGGATATAGGCCGGGTTGTCCCGGTTCATGATGAAGACCAGCGCCCGGACGGTGCCGGCTTGCGTCGTGCAGTTGAGCCAGCGAGGCAGGTAGGCGCCCGTGGACATCTCGCGCTCCCAGAGCGCGGGGAAGTAATTGGGCACCTGATCGCCCGCGAGCCGGTACACCACGCCGCGGCAGGAGCCGCCCCGGTCCAGGCCGAACACCAGGCCCGGGCATTCCGGCGTGCCCCGGTTGACGCGTGACCACAGGCACAGCGCCCGGTGGTGGCCGCGCAGGGTGGCGAGCCGGCGCTCCATGAAGTCGAAATCGGGGCGCCAGATCAGCGAACCATACCCGTACACCCACACGTCCTCGCCCGATTGCCAGTGGCGCAAGGCCTCGTCCAGGGAGCCCTGGCGCTCTTCGGGCGTCCAGAGGCGGAATGGAAGGCTGGCGCCGGGGATGCCGGCGGGAGGGGAAGACGGATTGTTCACGACTACGGTTTCCGGTCAGATTCGATCGGGGGATTGCGGTTGACCCAGCCCCCGGCCATCAAGGCCAGGGAATAGGCCCAGAAAAGGGGGGCAACGCCAATTACCGCACCGAGCGCGCCGAAGGTCAACGGCAGCGAGACCTGGGAGCCGTTGATGAGGGCCATCCGCAGGCCCACGGCCTCGGCGGCCCGTCCCGGGGGCGAATGGTGGTGCAGCAGGGATAGCATGCTGGGCTGGCAGCACCCCAGGGCCAGGCCCAGGATGAAAGACAGCACGATCAGGGCCGTAACGTCGGTGAACATCGGGTAAAGCAGGAAATCGATGGCTGCGGTCGCCATGGCGGCCCGCACCAGCGTCCAGGAACGCACCCGGCGCTGGATCAAGGGAAGAACGAGGCGGATCACGAATGTTGCCGCCGCGAAGGACGCAAGAATGACGCCGATCGTGGTGGCCGACAGACCGATGGCCACGCCGAAGATGGGAACGACGAACAAATGGGTGTCCCAGGCGCCCGATAGAATGGTGTTCACCATCAGGATGCGGCGCAGTGCCGGCACGGCAAGCAATTCGGTAACGCGGCGGCGTTCGGCCTCTTTTGCGCCCGACAGCTGCGAATCGACCTCTTTCAATTGGTGACGCAACATATAGAGCCCGCCCGCCGACAGCAGCGGCCCCAGGGTGAGCAGGCCGAAGGCCAGCCGGGTGCCCAGATGATCGATCGCCAGGCCCGCGATCAGCGGTCCGGAGAACCCGGACCCCGCCAAGGCCAGCGACATGAAGGAAAAATTGCGCAGCCGCTGCGTGGGTTCGGCGTGGCCCAGCAGGTCCTGGGTGGCGACCTGGTGCAGCATGAAGCCGATGCCGATGCAGCAGGACGCGATCAGCAGGGCTAATTGAGTCTGGGAAATGAAGGGCAGCGCGGTGCCGACGGCGACCAGCGTCGTGCCGATGACCAGCGGACGGACGATGCCGACCCGGTCGACCCAGCGCCCCGCGCGTACCGAGAACAGCATGGGCAGCACGGCGAACACCGCGACCAGCGTGCCCACCTTGAAAGTAGATAGCCCCATTTGCAGCGCGGTCAGCGAGACGGTGATGCGTCCCCCGGTCAGGGCCACGTGGTTCATCATGGCCAGCAGGCACAGCATGACCGCCCCGGAAAATTCCGGGGAACTGGAAGGCGAGGAGGGGGATCTATGGGAGGTAGACACGGATACGGCTTAACTGCGTTCATTCTGTCCATATCGTCGCCCAATGTCGAGGCGAGCGTGTTTTGCAGTGCCGCAATTGGCGCCAAACAGCCATTTCATGATGGCTGCCATCTAGGAGCGAACTGGCGTGCTTATTGCACAAGATGGCGGCACGTTCGGCTCTTCTGGGCGCAAGAGGTCGGCGCCGGGCCGCGCCAAAGCGTTGTATCGTTCTCGCAACGGAACAATCGCCCGGGCCGTTGACGCCCGTGGCGCTTTACTGTTTTTCACTGTTTTTCCACAGATTGGCCATGGTTTGGGCGGATTGCACGTTTAGGATGAGCGGGCATCGCGCGCTGGCCGTCCCGGCGTTGCCCGCAATTTGCAATACCGGCGCGAGGCGGAAGCCCGGCGCCCCATTCGGCAGGTTCAATGAAAAAGTCCCGCAGTAAGTCCAAGCGCTACGCCCTGATCGCCGTCCTGCTCCTGCTCGCCGTGTTCGCCGTGCGCGCCGCTTTTTTCTCTGCGCCGCCGCCGCCCACCTTCGCCGTGGCCGAGGTCACCCGCGCCAACCTCGAGGACAGCGTGCTGGCCAGCGGCACGATCGACGCCATCGAGCGCGTCAGCGTGGGCGCCCAGGTTTCCGGGCAGCTGAAATCCCTGAAGGTGGCGCTGGGCGACCGGGTCAAGAAAGGCCAGCTGGTCGCCGAGATCGACGACCTGACCCAGCAGAACGACCTGCGCAACGCCGAGGCGGCCTTGCAGACCCGGCGCGCGGAGCGGGCCGCCAAGGTCGCCATGCTGAAGCAGGCCGAACTGGCCTTCCGCCGCCAGCGCCAGATGCTGGCGGCCGACGCCAGCTCGCGCGAGGCTTACGAGACCGCCGAGGCCACGCTGGGGGTCACCCGCGCCGAGATCGCGTCGCTGGACGCCCAGATCGCGCAGGCCGAGATCCAGGTGGACACGGCCAGGGTCAATCTGGGCTACACCCGCATCGCGTCGCCCATCGACGGCGTGGTCGTTGCCGTGGTTACCAAGGAAGGGCAGACCGTCAACTCGATCCAGAGCGCGCCCACCATCATCAAGGTGGCCCAGGTAGACACCATGACGGTCAAGGCGCAGATCTCGGAGGCCGACGTGACCCGCGTGAAGCCGGGCCTGCCCGTGTACTTCACCATCCTCGGCGAACCCGACGAGCGCTACCACGCCGAGCTGCGCGCGGTGGAGCCCGCGCCGGACTCCATCCAGAAGGACGATGCAACGTCCGCGTTGACCTCATCTTCCAGCAGCAGCTCCACGAGCGCCGCCGTCTATTACAACGGCCTGTTCGACGTGCCCAATCCCGACGAAAAGCTGCGCATTTCGATGACCGCGCAGGTCTTTATCGTGCTGGGCGAGGCCAAGGACACCGTGGTGGTGCCGGCCTCGGCGCTGGGCAAGCGCGGCCAGGACGGCCGCTATGCCGTGCGCGTGGTCCTGAAGGACAACAAGACGGAAGTGCGCCAGGTCCGGATCGGCATGAACAACAACGTCCAGGCGCAGGTGCTGGAGGGGCTGGAGGTAGGCGAGCGCGTCGTGTCGGCCGATGCCGCGCCGGCGGCCGCGACGGCCCCGGGTGCCTGAGATGAACGGCCCCCTCATCGCGCTGGCCGGCGTGCGCCGGGAGTTTCCCGCGGGCGAGCAGACCATAGCCGTCCTGAAGGACGTCAACCTGACCATCGAGGCGGGGGAGATGGTGGCGATCGTGGGCGCGTCCGGCTCGGGCAAGTCCACGCTCATGAACGTCCTGGGCTGCCTGGACCGTCCCACCTGCGGCGAATACCGGGTCGGCGGACGCAGCACGGGCGAACTGGACCCGGACGAGCTGGCCGAATTGCGCCGCGAGCATTTCGGCTTCATTTTCCAGCGTTACCACCTTTTGTCGGATCTGACCGCGCAGGGCAACGTGGAAGTGCCGGCCGTCTATGCCGGCAAGCGGCGCGAGGCGCGCCTGGCGCGCGCCGAGGCCCTGCTGGAGCGGCTGGGGCTGGGCGATCGGTCCGAACACCGGCCGGGGCAGCTGTCCGGCGGCCAGCAGCAGCGCGTAAGTATCGCGCGGGCGCTGATGAACGGCGGCGACATCATCCTGGCCGACGAGCCGACCGGCGCGCTGGACACGCATACCGGACAGGAAGTGCTGCGCATCCTGGAGGAACTGAACGCGGCGGGGCACACCATCATCATCGTGACCCACGATATGAACGTGGCGCGCCACGCCCAGCGCATCATCGAGATCAGCGACGGCGAGATCGTTTCCGACCATCGCAATCCCGACGCCCCGCGGCGCGAGATCGCCCGGGACGAGGCCCCCGCGCTGGCCCAGCGGCCGGCCTGGCAGGCATACCTGGACCGTTGCGGCGAAGCCCTGCGCATGGCGCTGCTCGCCATGAATGCGCACCGGCTGCGCACGTCGCTGACGATGCTGGGCATCATCATCGGCATCGCGGCCGTGGTGTCCGTGGTCGCGCTGGGCGAGGGCTCGCGCCGCAAGATCCTGGACGACATCAGCGAAATCGGTACCAATACCGTCGAGATCTTTCCCGGCAAGGATTTCGGGGACGAGAAAGCCGTCAATATCCGCACCCTGGTGGCCGCCGACGCGGATGCGCTGGCCCGCGAATCCTACGTGGACAGCGTGACGCCCGAGGTCGCCACCAGCAATACGCTGCGCTACCGCAACGTGTCCGTGAATGGTGCGATCCAGGGCGTGGGCGAACAGTATTTCCGCGTGCGCGCGATCAAGCTTGCCCAGGGCAAGTTCTTCGACGGCACCAGCGTGACCCGCCGGGCCCAGGAGGTGGTGATCGACGACGGCACCCGCAAGGCGCTGTTCGGCTCGCATACCGACCCGATCGGACAGGTGGTGTTCCTGGGTTCCATGCCGGCGCGCGTGATCGGGGTGACGCAGAAGAAGGATACGGTTTTCGGCAGCAACGACACCTTGAATGTGTGGATCCCCTACACCACGGCGCTGTCCCGGGTGCTTGGGCAGCAGCACCTGAAGAGCATCACGGTCCGCGTCAACGACGCGTCACCGCCCGCCGCGGCCGAGCAGGCCATCGTGCGCCTGCTGACGCGCCGGCACGTGGTGAAAGACTTCTTCGTGTTCAATACGGACGCGATCCGCAAGACCATCGAACGCACCACGGCGACGATGACGCTGCTGGTGTCCATGATCGCGCTGATTTCGCTGATGGTGGGCGGGATCGGCGTCATGAACATCATGCTGGTGTCGGTCACCGAGCGCACCCGCGAGATCGGCGTGCGCATGGCGGTGGGCGCCCGGCGCAGCGACATCATGCAGCAGTTCCTGATCGAAGCGGTGCTGGTGTGCCTGATCGGCGGGGCGATCGGCATCGTCCTTTCCCTGGGGCTGGGCGTGCTGGTGTCCAAGGCCACGGGCGGGTCGTTCAAGATGATCTACTCCACGGCGGCCATGGTGGCGGCGTTCACCTGCTCGACGCTGATCGGAGTGCTGTTTGGCTATTTGCCGGCGCGCAATGCGGCGCGCCTGGATCCCGTAGAGGCGTTGGCCCGGGAATGAGGACGATGAAAGCGGTTTCCCTGATCTGCAAACCTGCGGCCCTGGCGCTGCTGCTCGCGCTCGGCGGCTGCGGCAGCCTGTTGCGCACCGACTACGAGCCGCCGGCGACTTCGGCGCCCGCGGCCTGGACCCATGCGCCGTCGGCCCCATCGGCCCAGGCAGGTCCGCTGGCAGACGGCGGCGCGTGGTGGCGGAATTTCAACGATCCGGTGCTCAATGGGCTGGTCGAGGGCGCGCTGGCGCGCAACAACGATCTGGCCGCCGCCGCCATCCGCGTGCGCCGCGCGCAGTACCAGGCCGGCCTGTCCGAGGACCAGCTGTTCCCGCAGCTGGGCGGCAGCGCCAACGTCACCCGCACGCGCACGCTGAGCGGCGAACGCATCACCACCCGGAACAACGCGGCGGAGCTGACCGTCAGCTATGAAGTGGACTTGTGGGGCAAGTTGTCCCGCCAGCGCGATGCGGCGCAATGGGAAGCGCTGGCGACCGAGCAGGACCGCCAGAGCGCGGCGTTGTCGCTGGTTGGCACCACGGCCACGCTGTATTGGCAGACCGGCTTCATCAACCAGCGTATCGCCAGCAGCGAGGAGAGCATCGCCTACGCGCGCAAGACGCAGGACCTGGTGCGCGCCCAGTACGCGGCGGGCGGAGCGTCGGCGCTGGAAATGGCCGAAGCGGAGCAGACCGTGGCCAGCCAGCAGGCCGCCCATGCGCTGCTGGTACAGGCGCGGGTGGAGTACGCGAATGCGCTGGCCATCCTGTTCGACGGCCCGCCGGAACGCACCATGGCGGACCCGGCGCGGCTGCCGCAATATCCGCTGCCCGAGGCCCGCGCCGGCGTCCCTGCCGAGCTGCTGGGCCGCCGCCCCGACCTGCGCGCTTCCGAGCTGCGTCTGCGTGAAGCCCTGGCCATCGTCGACGCAACCCGCGCCAGCTTCTACCCGCCCTTGACCCTCACCGGCGCCCTGGGCAGCGCCAGCCCGACGCTGGCCGACATTCTGCAGAACCCGATCGGATCCCTGGGCGCGGGCCTGACGCTGCCTTTCCTGCAATGGAACCAGATGCAGCTGAACATCAAGATCTCCAAGGCGGATTACGAGGAACGCGTGGTGAACTTCCGCCAGGCGCTGTACCAGGCGATGTCGGACGTGGAAAACGCCCTGTCGAACCGCACCCAGCTGGCGCTGCAGGCGGAGCAGCTGGACGCTTCCCTGCGCGCGGCCCGCCGGGCGGAAAGCCTGTACGAGGTGCGGTACCGGGCGGGAGCGGTGCCGCTGAAGGACTGGCTGGACGCGCAGGAAAAGCGCAGGACCGCCGAGATCGCGCGGGACGAGAACATGTTGAACCGGTTGGTGAACCAGGTGACGGTGTATCAGGCGTTAGGGGGGGATGATGCTGTTGGCGACGGGGCGGGGTTTGTGACGGGGAGTTCTTAATCTGTTGGGACGGGAGTTCTTGAGACGTCTGTCGCGGCGGGGGGAAGGCGGTGGATCTTGCGGGGCCCGCCCCAGGCCGGCCACCCGGGCGGCCTTTTGGGGCTTACGCACTGTCTTGCGGCGAGGTGATGCCGCTTCGCGTGTGGGAGGGGGCGGCGGCGTGTTGGTTGGTGTCAGACACCCGTGGGCATCGGCGGCGGGCTTTAGGGCATTTCTTGGGGTGTCAGACACTTGCAGTGCCGTGCGCAGGCGCGCAGCGTTCGGCGCTACGGTTGACGACGCCCATATGCCAAAGAAGGCCGCCCGCGCGGCCGGCTTTGGCGTCCCTGCAAGATCTTCCGCGCATCCCCCGGGCAGCAGAAGGCCAAGCACGCCGCCCGCCCCGCCGGCCGTCAAGATGGCTGCAATGGAGCCCGGCGCGGGGGCGCCCCCCAGGGTGCCCCCGTGCCGGGCGTATCAAGAACCAACCCTCAGCAGCCTGCCCTAAAATACCCCCCCATGAACTCCCCAGAACTCCTCCCCCAGGAACCCGCTGACCTGGACCGCCGCTTCGGCGGCCTGTCGCGGTTGTATGGCCCCGAAGCGCCCGCCCGCCTCCGTAACGCGCATGTGGCGGTCGCCGGCCTGGGGGGCGTCGGGTCCTGGACGGTAGAGGCGCTGGCGCGCTGCGGGGTCGGGGCGCTGACGCTGATCGACCTGGACCACATCGCCGAATCCAACGTCAACCGGCAGATCCATGCGCTGACGTCGACGCTCGGGCAATCCAAGGTCGACGCGATGGCCGAGCGGGTGCTGGCCATCAATCCGGAATGCCGTCTTACGCGCGTGGACGACTTCGTGTCGCCGGAGAATGTCGCCGAGGTGCTGCCGGGCCCGTACACCGTCATCATCGACTGCACCGACCAGGCGGCCGCGAAGATCGCCATGATTCTGCATGCCCGGGCGCTGGGCGTGCCCATGTTGCTATGCGGCGGGGCGGGCGGCAAGACGGATCCGCTGGCCTTGCGGGCGGGTGACCTGTCCGCGGCCGTGAACGACGCGCTGCTGTCCAAGCTGCGCAACAAGCTGCGGCGCGAGCACGGGTTTCCGCGCGCTTCCGACCCGAACGGCAAGGCTTTGAAGCGCGTGCCGAAGATGGGCATCCATGCCTTGTGGTTCGACCAGCCTGCAATCCTGCCGGACGCCTGGACCCGCGCCACCGAGGGCGAGGACGACATGGGCGCCTCGGGCCAGGCCCTGGCGCCGCAGGGATTGTCCTGCGCGGGCTATGGTTCGGTCGTGACCGTCACCGCGGCCATGGGGATGGCCGCCGCCAACGAGGCGCTGCGCCTCGCCGTGTGAATGCCGGGCCCCCTGCGTGGCCCGATGCTCACAGCGCCACGAACACCATGCCGTCCTCGATCCTGACGGGGTAGGTGGCGATGTTGTCGCGCAGCGGCGAGCAGAGCGCCCGGCCGTCGCGCACGTCGAAGCGGCCCTGGTGCAGTGGGCACTCGATCTCGTGCCCGGTCAGGAAGCCATCGCATAGCCGCGCATTGCCATGCGTACAGAGGTTGTCGGTCGCGTAGACCTCGCCGTCCACGCCGTAGAACGCGATCTCGCGGCCTCCCGCCTCCACGGCGATCACGTCTTCTTCCGGCACGTCGGCCCGCGCGATGGCCTTGATCCATTGCATGCTCATTGTGCTGTGTCCTCGTCAGATGGGGTAGATGAGTGAATTCGGCACGAGTTCGCTGTCGAAGATGCACAGCCGCGATTCGAACTTCAAGCCGTCCGGGCCACGCCGCACCACGTCCAGGTAGCGGCCCACGTTGAACACGGTGGTCAGCTGGCTCGGTTTGGTGCGGAACACGGCGTAGTTGGCTTCGGATTCGATGCGGTCGCCCTGCACGGAAAGCACGCGCGGCGCGCCCACGACATGGCGCTGGTAATACGGATCGTGGAAGATCGTGTCGGTGGCGCCGTAGATACGGTCTTTCAGCATGCCGCGGCTTTCGAACGCCATGGTCGCCAGGGGATAGCCGCGCTCATGGTTTTCGCGCGGCAGTACCTTGTACACGCAGTCTTCCATGAAAAAGTCGGGCCACTTCTCCCATTCCTCCGCGTCCAGCGCGGCGGCGTAGTCGTTGTACAGGCAGGTCAATTGGTAGTAGAGCGCAAAGTCCAGCATCGTCAGGCCTCCATCACCCGGCGCCAGTACGCGTACATACCGCGGATCAGCGTTTCGGTCACCATGTGGTCCGTGTTCTCGGCCGTCTTGCCGCCCAGCTCAGCCACGCTGCGGTGCCAGGGCTTCTGTTCGAAGCCCGATTGCGAGAACTCGATGACTTCGCCGTCGTCCGCGGACACGAAGCCCGCCGGGCCGAACAGATTCGCCTGGCGCAGCCGGCGGCGGGTCATCTCGGGCGTGTCGTCGGCGAAGCCGAAGTGCGTCCAGACGAAATCGAACGCGTCGTGGCCCACCGGCTGGATGTGGCGGGTGGACAGGGAATTCACCTGCTGCTGGATGATGACGCTGGGAAACAGCGTCATCAGCACGGCGGTAGGGCCGTTCCACCAGGGCTCCGGCACGATGTCGAGGAAGCGGTCGTCGTTCAGCGACATCTGCTCCTTGAAGCTGGAAACGCCGCTGGTCACGCTGCCTTTGCCTCCCTGGCCGCGCGTGGAGATCATGGCGGCGTGGCGGAAGTGGTTGTCCATCTTCAGTTCGGAGCGGTTGTCTGCCCGCCACAGGCCGAAGGTGACGAACCACGTGTGCAGCAGGCCGGGGTGGTAGGGATCCTTGATGTTTTCCTGCATCAGCTTCCAGTTGCCCGGTATGCGCTGGCGGCTGTAGCCGTGGATCACCAGTTCGCGGCCGTCGAAGACACGGTCGAAGTAATGCAGGATATCCGGCCCCAGGTAGTCTTCCAGCGGCTCCACGTCATGGTCGAACGAGGCGAAGACCACGCCGTTGCGGCAGGCCACGGCAAGCTTGGTCAGGCCGTGCTCCTCCGGCTTGAAGTCGGGCGGCATGCCGCCATTGACCCGGCCGTCCTGCTTGACGCCACGGCGGAACGGCACGCCGATCAGGTTGCCCTGCAGGTCGTAGTTCCACTGGTGATACGGGCAGACGAATTCGCTGCGGTTGCCGGACCGTTCGCGGCAGAACTGGACGCCGCGGTGGGCGCACACGTTTTCCACTACGCGCACCTGGCCGTCGTTGTCGCGCAGCAGGATGACGGAGCGCTCGCCCACGGCGGTGCGCTTGAAATCGCCCGGCTTGGGGATTTCGGCCTCCAGGCCCACGTAGCTCCAGTGCGCGCGGTAGAAGAACCGGTCCATTTCGCGCTGGTGCAGCGCGGCGTCCGTATAGACGCCGAAGGGGATGCGGTGGGATCCGTCCCCTTGCCAGGGCGGTACGAATTCGAGGGGGGCTTCGGGGGCATTCATGGCGTGCCCCGGGGACAGGGCGCGGCCACGGGGCGCGTGCTGGGATGCATGGCGGGTCTCCTTGGTTCGGCTGACCGTTGAGCGGCCGGGCAGAGCCTGCGCGGCATGGGCGCAGGCGTTTTTCGCATGATCGGGCAGGGCGTGAAATAAATAAATAGAATCTGATCAATGAGATAAATCACCAAAACGAATATTGGTGGAGACAAGCGCATGAACCTGCAAGACGTGGACCTGAACCTGCTGGTCGTCTTCAATGAATTACGCAAGCACGGACGGGTATCGGCCGTGGCGGAGAGCCTGGGGATTTCTCAACCCGGGGTCAGCAACGCGCTGGGCCGGCTGCGCAAGCTGCTGGGCGACGAGCTGTTCCTGCGAACCTCGCGCGGCATGGTGCCCACGCCCTACGCGGAAGCCCTGGCGCGGCCCATTGCCGATGCCCTGGACGCCTTGCACAGCACGCTGAACGCGCGAGCGGCGTTCGATCCCGCGCACAGCGAGCGCGCATTCGTGATCGGGGTGAACGACGTGGGCGAGACCTACTTCCTGCCCCGGCTGATGCGTGCCTTGGAGCGCGCCGCGCCGGGCGTTACCGTCCGCACGGTGCGCACGACCTCGATCGACGTGAAGGACGAAATGGAGCGCGGCCGGATCGACCTGGCCATGGGCTTCCTGCCCAGCCTGAAAAGCGGCTTTTTCCAGCGGCTGCTGTTCCGCCAGCCTTATGTGTGCATCTTCCGGCGGGACCACCCGTTGGCGCGCACCGGCGTATCGGCCAGGCAGTTCCGCGCGGCGGAGCACGTGGCCATCGTGTCGGAAGGCACCGGCCATGGCGTGGTGGACGAAGTGATCGGGCAGGCCGGCATCCGGCGGCGCGTGCGCCTGACGGTGCCGCACTTCATGGCCGTGGGGCCGGTGCTCGCCGCCACGGACATGATCGCCGTGGTGCCGCGGCGCTTCGCCGACTGCGCCTGCAGCCCCTTTGGCCTGGCCGCCGCGGCCTGTCCGGTGAAGATCCCGGAGTCGGTGATCAACGTGTTCTGGCACGCCCGCAACCACCGCGAGCCCGCCAATCAATGGCTGCGGCAGGTCGTGGTGGACGAGTTCGCGGATTGAGCCGGACGGCGCCCGCGTGCGGGCCTCAGGCTTCGCGCAGGGTTACCGGGAACCAGCCGCGCAGCGCGTTGGACAGGCGGATTTCCTCGGCGGCATGCAGGTCGGCCAGGGTCAGGACGCGTTCTTCGACGCGGCCGGTGTCCAGCAGTTCGGCGCGCTGCACGCCGGGCAGGCAGCCGCTGTCTACGGGCGGCGTGTACCAGTCGCCATCCATGCGCAGGTAGACGTTGCTGCGGCTGCCTTCGCAGAGCTCGCCGCGCTCGTTCAGGTAGAGCAGGTCGAAGATGTGCGGATGCGAGGGCAGCCATTCGATGGTCTTGGTGTACCAGGGCCGGTAGGTCGTCTTGTAGCGCAGCAGCGGTTCGGAGGAACGCAGCGCTTCGGGCGCCAGCATGGCTTCCTGCTTCGCGGGCAGGGGAGGCAGGGCGGCGGTCTGGATGCTGCGGCTGCCGTCGCGCGCCACCAGCAGGCGCAGGCGATGCGGCCCCGGGGTCGCCAGGCCCAGCGCGGCGATCATGATGTCGCCTTCCACGGCCCGGCCGCCCCAGCCATAGCCCAGCGCCTTGCAGGACGCCTCCAGGCGCTTGAGGTGGCGGGTCAGCAGTGGCACGCGGCGTTCGGCATCGACCAGGATGGTCTCGATCAGTTCGGGTTGCATAAGACTCTCCTAGGGCGGCCGCGTTCTATCCTACTACCGCGGCCTTCGTCCTGGGGCTCACGCCCGTAAAATCCGGGCTTTCCAGTGGCATTCCTGCCATTCCTCGGCGGGATCGGAATCATGCACGATGCCGCCGCCCACGCTGTAGACGCCATGGCCCGAGTCATCCAGGAGCAGCGTGCGGATCGCGACGTTCAGCGAAAAATCGCCGTCTGGCGCCAGCCAGCCGATGCTGCCGCAATACAGGCCGCGGGGCGCCGCCTCCATCTGGCGGATCCGGCGCATGGCCGCCACCTTGGGCGCGCCGGTGATGGACCCGCAGGGATACAGCGCCCGCAGCACGTCTTCCAGGCTGGCGCGGGGCGCCAGCGCGGACACCGTGGACGTCATGGTCCAGACGGTGGGGTAGCGTTCCAGCGAGAACAGCGCGTCCACCTGGACCGAGCCCGGCTCGGCCAGCCGGCCGAGATCGTTGCGCAGCAGGTCGACGATCATCAGGTTTTCGGCGCGGTTCTTCCCGCTGGCCAGCAGCGCCTGGCCCAGCCGCTCGTCTTCGGCCGGGTCGGCATGGCGCGGGGCCGTGCCCTTCATGGGGCGCGTGGTCAGGCGCGGGCCGTCCCGGCGCACGAACAGTTCGGGCGAAAAGGACAGTACCGTGCGCGCGCCATCCTGGATGAATGCGCCGTGCGCCACCGGGTTGCGGGCGGCGATGCGCCGGTACAGCGTGGCGGGATCGCCCTGGTACCGCAGATCCAGTGGTTGGGTGAAATTCACCTGGTACAGCTCGCCGTCGCCGATCAGCGCGCGGATCGCCTCGATCTGCCGCACGTAGTCCGGTTCGGCCATGCGCGGCGCGGGCAGGCTGATGGCCGCGGGGGCGCTGGTGGCGTCCGGCGCATCCCAGGGCGCTTCGTCGATCTTGCGCTCGAATACCAGCGCGGTCAGGCGTGGCTCGCCGCCGCCGCAGGGCGGCGTCCAGGGCCCCGTGGGCGGCGCCAGCGCGGCTTCCGGCAACAGCCATTCGCCCAGCTCATAGTTCAGCAGGAGCGCTACCCAGCGGCCCTGCCGCCGCGCGGCCTCGATGGCGGCCAGCGCGGGGGCGACTTCGGCGACCGTACGCGCTTCGATCCGGGAGCAGAAGCCCTCCAATCGCAGCGCGTTGCCGGCCAGCCGGTCTTCAAAACGACATTCCATGCTTCTTACTGCTGTTGATGTGCCAGGAATTCCTTCAGGACCCGGCCCGTGTGGGAATGGTCGCTCAGGGTGACGACATGTTCGGGCGATCCTTCGGCCACCAGCCGCCCGCCGCCCGTGCCGCCTTCGGGGCCCAGGTCCAGCAGCCAGTCGGCTTCGGCGATCACGTCGAGATTGTGCTCGATCACCACGACGGTGTTGCCGGCTTCCACCAGGCGGTGCAGCACGTGGATCAGCTTCTCCACGTCGGCCATGGACAGGCCGACCGTGGGTTCGTCCAGCACGTACAGCGTATGGGGAATGCGGGAGGCGCGGCCGGTCTTGATCAGGCCGTCGGTGAGCCTGGCCTTGGATAGCTCGGTGACCAGCTTGATGCGCTGGGCTTCGCCGCCGGACAGGGTCGGCGAGGGCTGCCCCAGGGTCAGGTAGCCCAGGCCCACGTCCTGCATCAGCTGCAGGGGGCGGTGGATCTTGGGATGCGCCGCGAAGTAGCCGATGGCGTCGTCCACTTCCATGGACAGCAGTTCGCCCGCGTTCTTGCCGCGCATCTGCACGCTGAGCGTGTCGCTGTTGAAGCGCGCGCCGTTGCAGGCGTCGCACGGCACCTTCACGTCCGGCAGGAAGTTCATTTCGATGGTGCGCATGCCCTGGCCTTCGCAGATCGGGCAGCGGCCGTCGCCGGTATTGAACGAGAAGCGCGCCGCCGTCCAGCCGCGCATGCGCGCTTCGCGGGTATCGGCGAACTGCTTGCGCACGTCGTCCCAGAAGCCCACATAAGTAGCCGGGCACGAGCGCGGCGTCTTGCCGATGGGAGTCTGGTCCACTTCCAGGACGCGGTCGATGGCTTCCCAGCCCGTGATGCCATCGCAGCCGCCCCAGCCCGGCGCCTTGCCTTTCGAGACGGCCTGCGTCAGGTTGTCCAGCAGCACTTCGCGCGCCAGGGTCGATTTGCCCGAGCCCGACACGCCGGTCACCACGCTGAGACGTCCGATCGGGATCTTGGCGTCCACGCTGCGCAGATTGTGCAGGCGGGCGCCCTTGATCTCGATCATCGGCGTGTCGGCCTCCACCGCGCGGCGACCCTGCAGCGGGTGCTGCAGCGGCTTGGCCAGATAGCGTCCGGTGACGGACTCGGGTGCTTCCACGAGATCCTGTGCGGTGCCTTGCGCCACCACGCGGCCGCCGCGGATGCCCGCGCCCGGGCCGATGTCGATAATGTGCGAGGCGCGGCGGATGGTGTCGTCGTCATGCTCCACCACCACCAGCGTGTTGCCGTTGCCTTCCAGGCGAGCCAGCGCGTCCAGCAGGATGCGGTTGTCGCGCGGATGCAGGCCGATGGTGGGCTCGTCGAGCACGTAGCAGACGCCCTGCAGGTTGGAGCCCAGCTGCGCGGCCAGGCGGATGCGCTGCGCCTCGCCGCCGGAAAGCGTGGGCGCCGCGCGGTCCAGCGCCAGATAGTTCAAGCCCACTTCCTGCATGAAGTTCAGGCGGCCGCGGATTTCCGCGAGGATGTCGCGGGCGATCTCGCCCTCGCGGCCGCGCGCCACCAGGCCGGTGAAGAAGGTGTGCGCGTCCGACACGGGCAGCGAGGCCAGCTCGGCGATCGATTTGTCGCGCCAGCGCACGGCCCGCGCCACGCGGTTCAGGCGCTGGCCGTCGCAGACGGAGCAGACCTTGGCCTCGCCTTCGTACCAGGCGTTCCAGGCGGTTTCCTCGCCGGTCTGTTCTTCGTCGAAGCCCTGCAACTGCAGGCCCGTGCCGAAGCAGCCCGTGCACCAGCCGTGCTTGGAGTTATACGAAAACAGGCGCGGATCGGGTTCGGGGAAGCTGGTGCCGCAGGACGGGCACGCGCGCTTGACCGAAAAATGCTGCTGCTGCAGTTCGCTGTTCAGCGCTTCGTGCAGCTTGTTCACCGGCCAGACGACGGACATGACGCCCTGGCCGTTTTCCAGCGCGCTCTTGACCGCCGCCCGCAGTTCGGTTTCGTTCGCCGGGTCCACGACGACGTCGGCGACCGGCAGTTCGATCGTGTGTTCTTTGTAGCGGTCCAGGCGCGGCCAGGGCGCGACGGGGATGAATTCGCCGTCCACGCGCAGATGCGAGTGGCCCTTCGATCCGGCCCATTTGGCCAGGTCCGTATAGTAGCCCTTGCGCGCGGTGACCAGCGGGGACAGCAGGCCGATGTGCTCGCCCTTGTGCTCGCGCAGCAGCCGGGCCACGATCTGGTCGGCGTTCTGCGGTTCTACCGCGACGTTGCAATCGGGGCAGTATTGCGTGCCCAGCTTGACGTACAGCAGGCGCAGGAAATGGTGGATTTCCGTCATCGTGGCCACGGTGGACTTGCGGCCCCCGCGGCTGGTGCGCTGCTCGATGGCGACCGTGGGCGGGATGCCGAAGATGGCGTCCACGTCCGGCTTGCCGGCGGGCTGCACGATGGCGCGCGCATAGGCGTTCAGCGATTCCAGGTAGCGGCGCTGGCCTTCGTTGAACAGGATGTCGAAGGCGAGCGTGGACTTGCCCGAGCCGGACACGCCCGTGATGACGGTGAACTTGTCGCGCGGGATTTCCACGCTGACGTTTTTCAGGTTGTGCTCGCGGGCGTTGCGGATCTCGATCGCCATGTTGTCCTGGCGGCGGGCACGCACCAGGGATTGCAGCGGCGTGCCCATCCCGGCGCCGTAGGCCGCGCCGGGTTCGGCGATGCGTGCGGTCAGGCCGGCCTGTTCCACTTCCTGCGCATCGGCATCGCTCGTCACGATCACGTCCGCCGGCAGGATGCTGACTTCGTAATCGCGCAGCGCCGCGCCCGTGTGCGATTGCGGGTTGTCCATCAGATCCTGCGGCGTGCCCACGCCGACGACCTGGCCGCCGGCGTCGCCGCCTTCGGGACCCAGGTCGATCAGCCAGTCGGCCGCGCGGATGACGTCCAGGTTGTGTTCGATGACCAGCAGGGTATGGCCCGCGGCCAGCAGCTTGCGGAAGGCGCGCATCAGGCGCGCCACGTCGTCGAAGTGCAGACCGGTGGTGGGTTCGTCGAAAAGGAACAGGCTGCCCTTCTTGGCGACCTTGGCGGTCGAGATGCCGCTGCGCGCCGCTTCGGCCAGGTGGCCGGCGAGTTTCAGCCGCTGCGCTTCGCCGCCCGACAGCGTCGGCACGGGCTGGCCCAGCCGCACGTACTCCAGGCCCACGTCGGCCAGCGGCGCAAGCCCGGTCTGCACGTCGCGCAGGCCCTTGAAGAAGTCCAGCGCCTCGCTGACGGTCATCTCCAGCACCTGATCGATAGACGCGCTTTTGCCCAGATGCTCGACGCGCACTTCCAGCACTTCGGGGCGGAAGCGCTTGCCGTCGCAATCGGGGCAGCGCAGGTACACGTCCGATAGGAACTGCATTTCCACGTGCTCGAAGCCCGTGCCGCCGCAGGTCGGGCAGCGGCCGTCGCCGCCGTTGAAGCTGAACGTGCCCGCCGTATAGGCGCGTTCGCGCGCGAGCGGCGCCTGGGCGAACAGTTTGCGGATGGCGTCGAACGCGCCCACGTAGCTGGCGGGGTTGGAGCGGGTCGTCTTGCCGATGGGCGTCTGGTCCACCATGACGACGTCCGCGATCTGTTCCGCGCCCAGCAGGCGGCTGAACGCGCCGGGCGCCTCTGACGGCTTGCCCTTCTGCTTCAGCAGCGCGGGGTACAGCACGTCCTGCACCAGCGTGGACTTGCCCGAACCGGACACGCCGGTCACGCAGACCAGGCGGCCCAGGGGCAGTTCGACGGAAACGTCCTTCAGGTTGTGCGCGGTGGCGCCTTCGAGCAACAGGCGCGGCGTGTTCTTCGCCACGGGCATGGGCCGCGGCGCCTCTACGCGCTGGCGTCCGCCGAGATAGTCGCCGGTAAGCGTGGGCGCCGCCCGCAGCTGCGCGGGCGTGCCGTCGAATACGATACGGCCGCCGCGTTCGCCGGGGCCGGGGCCGATGTCGATGATGCGGTCCGCGGCCACCATGACCTGCGGATCGTGCTCCACCACCACCAGCGTGTTGCCGGCGTTGCGCAGGCGGTGCATGACTTCGACGACGCGGTGCATGTCGCGCGGGTGCAGGCCGATGGAGGGCTCGTCCAGCACGAACAACGTGTTCACCAGCGAGGTGCCCAGCGCCGTGGTCAGGTTGATGCGCTGCACCTCGCCGCCCGATAGCGTGCGGCTCTGGCGGTCCAGCGTCAGGTAGCCCAGGCCTACGTCGCACAGGAACTTGAGCCGTGCGCGGACCTCGGTCATGAGCAGGTCGGTGGCGGCGTCCAGCGCGCCGGAGAAGGACAGCGTGTCGAAGAAATGCCGCACGCGTTCAATGGGCAGCAGCATCACGTCATGGATGGACAGGCCGCCCAGGCCGTTCAACTGATCGCGGCTCCAGTTGGCGCCCACGGGCATGAAGCGCTTGTAGCGGCCGTCTTCCGGCGGCAGCACGGTATCGGCTTCTTCCTTGGTGCCCAGGCGCCAGAGCAGCGCGTCGGGCTTGAGCCGCGCGCCGTTGCAGGTGGGGCAGGGCGTGTAGCTGCGGTACTTCGACAGCAGCACGCGGACGTGCATCTTGTAGGCCTTGGTTTCCAGCCAGTCGAAGAAGCGCTGCACCCCGTACCACTGGTGCTTCCAGGCATCGCTGCCGCCCTTCCAGTCGGGCGTACCGTAGAGCACCCAGCGCTTGTGCTCTTCGCTCATCTTGTTCCAGGGCACGCCCAGCGGCACGCCGGCCTTCGGCGCGTACTTCTGCAGCTCGTCCTGGCATTCCTTGTAGGATGGGGTCGTCCAGGGCTTGATGGCGCCTTCCAGCAGCGTCTTGTTTTCGTCCGGGATGACCAGGCCGAAATCGATGCCGATCACGCGGCCGAAGCCGCGGCAGGCTTCGCACGCGCCCAGCGGCGAATTGAACGAGAAGCTGCTGGGCAGCGGGTCGGTGTATTCGATATCGCAGTCGGCGCAATGCAGGCGGTCGCTGTACTTCCAGATGTGGGCGTTGCCGCCCTCGGCGTCCATGACGTACACGGCCAGGTGGCCGGCGCCCATGCGCAGCGCGGTGTCCAGCGCTTCCATGATGCGTTCGCGCTCGGTGCCGGCAAAGCGGAAGCGGTCCTGGATCACATGCAGGATGCGGCGCGATTCGGTGCCGGCCTTTGCGGCTTTGGCCTTCTTGGCGCCCTTGGCCGGAGCGGCCGCGCGCGGCGCGGCGGTTTCTTCGGCGTGCACCCGGGTGTAGCCCTGCTGCTCCAGGAAGCCGCGCACCTCTTCTTCGGTGAAGTTGGACGGGACGGCGATGGGGAAGGTCACCACCAGCCGCGGGTCGCCAGCGGCGGCGGCGCGTTCGGCCAGCGAGTGGTAGACGGAATCCGGCGTGTCGCGCCGCACCACCTTGCCGCAGCCGCGGCAATACAGCCGGGCGCCGCGCGCGAACAGCAGTTTCAGGTGGTCGTTCAGTTCGGTCATCGTGCCGACCGTGCTGCGCGAGCTGCGCACCGGATTGGTCTGGTCGATGGCGATGGCGGGCAGGATGCCCTCGATGCGGTCTACCTGGGGCTTGTCCATGCGGTCCAGGAACTGGCGCGCATAGGGCGAGAAGGTTTCCACGTACCGGCGCTGCCCCTCGGCGTACAGGGTGTCGAAGGCCAGCGAACTCTTGCCGGACCCTGATACGCCGGTCACGACGACCAGTTCACCGGTGGCGATGGTCAGGTCCAGGTTCTTGAGATTGTTCTGGCGGGCGCCAACGATGCGAATGTGAGAGCTCATGGACGGTATCGTAGCCTGAGGGAAGAGGCCTGCCCGAGCGACGACCCGTCGCTGGTTCCGAGCGCGGCGATATGAAATAATTGCCTACATCATGAGCCATGAGTCCAATATATGGACAAAACTGGCTCGCTAGCTGTACAAATAAACAGTATCGCAGATTCGTCTGAATTTAGCGCTGTCCGGCCGGCACTTTCTGCTTGCCTGCCGCGCGCGGCGAGTCGTCCTGGGCAGGAGACCCCTTTGCTGGAAACCAAGGTCGCGGGCGCCGCGGCGTTCGCCAAGTTCATGACCGTGCTGCAGGCGGTGGCCGACGCGCCGCAGCCGCCCACCGCCGCGTCGCTGGCGCGCACTTGCGGCTATCCCCGGCCCACCGTCTACCGGATCGTCGCGGCCCTGGCCGAACAGGGCATGCTGGCCGAAACCGGCGGCGCCTACCGCCTGGGGCCCAGGCTGATGTCGCTGGCCAGCCGCGCCTGGTCGCAGTTCGACCTGCGCGCCGAACTGGCGCCCGAACTGCAGGCCCTGCGCGATGAAACCGGCGAAACGGTGCACCTGGCGGTTCCGGCCGGACGCGAGATGACCTACATTGACAAGCTGGAAAGCCCAGGCCCGGTGCGCATGGCGTCGCGCGTGGGGGCGTCGGTGGCGCTGCATTCCAGCGCGGTCGGCAAAGCGTATCTGGCGGCGCTGGACGAGACCGCGCGCGAACGCCTGCTGAGCGGCTTGCCGTTACCCGCGCGCATGCCCGGCACGGTGGCCAGCCTGCCCGCGCTGCGCGCCCAGCTGGCCGAAACCGTCGCGCGCGGCTACGCCACCGACAACGAGGAAAACGAAGCCGGCATCGTCTGCTATGGCGTGGCGCTATGCGACGCGGCGGGGCGGCCCGTTGCGGGCGTCAGCGTCAGTACGCTGCTGTTCCGGCGGCACGCCGATCCGCAAGCCGCCTACATCGCACCCTTGCTGCGGCTGCGCGATGCCGCCGCCGCCAAGCTTGCCCTGCTGCCCGTATCCCCCGGCGGCGCCTGACCGCCAGTTCCCAAAGGAATTCCATGACCGCTCCCCTTGCTTCCAAGCTCGCCGCCCTGATGGCCGCCCGGGTCGTTCCCGTGTTGCGGTACACGGACGCGGCCACCGCCGCGTATGCGGCCGAAGTCGCCGTGGCCGCCGGCTGCGCCACGCTGGAACTGACCTGGACCATTCCCGGCGTCACCGACCTTCTGCGCGCGCTGCGCGACAAGCACGGCAGCGCGCTGCAGCTGGGCGTGGGGACGGTGCTGGATGAGCACCAGGCGCGCGATGCGCTGGTGGCGGGCGCCGATTTTCTCGTGTCGCCCGCGCTGGCCACCGACATCGTCGACATGGCGCACGCGGCCGACGCGCTGTGCCTGCTGGGCGCGTTCACGCCCACCGAAGTGCTGGCGGCGCGCCGCGCCGGGGCCGATATCGTTAAGATCTTCCCGGCGGACACCGGCGGGCCCAAGCACCTGGCGGCGCTCAAATCCGTCTTTCCGGACGTTCTCTTTTGCCCCACGGGCGGCGTTACCCAGGACAACATGGGCACGTATTTCGCGGCCGGCGCGGCGCTGGTGGGCATCGGCAGCAACCTCTACGACAAGGCGGCCTTCGCCGCCCGCGACACCCCCGCGCTGGTGGCGCAGATCGTCCGCACCCGCGAGGCCGCCCATGGCTGATTTCGACATCGTTGCGCTGGGCGAGCCGCTGGTCGAGCTGAACCAGACGCACAAGGACCAGCGCCAGTATCTGCAGGGATTTGGCGGCGACACGTCCAACGCCGCCATCGCTGCGGCGCGGCAGGGCGCGCGTTGCGCCTACCTGACCCGCGTGGGCAATGACGCCTTCGGCCGGCAGTTCCTGGACCTCTGGCAGGCCGAGGGGGTGGACGTCTCGGGCGTGCAGGTGGACGACGACGCGCACACCGGTCTGTACTTCGTGCAGCACGGTCCGGATGGGCACGCCTTCAGCTACCTGCGCCGCGGCTCCGCCGCCAGCCTGATGACGCCGGCCAGCCTGGAATCCGGCCTGATCGAACGCGCCAGCTTCCTGCACGTATCGGGCATCAGCCTGGCGATCAGCACCAGCGCCTGCGACACCGTCTTCGCCGCCATCGAGCGCGCGCGGACGGCCGGCACGCAGGTCAGCCTGGATTCCAACCTGCGCCTGCGGTTGTGGCCCGTCGACCGCGCCCGCGCCGTCCTGCGCGAAACCATGCGCGCGGCCGACCTGTTCCTGCCCAGCATGGACGACATGCAGCATCTGACCGGCAATGACGATCCGGAACGCACGCTGGACTGGATCCGCGACGGCGGCGCCACCGGCGTGGTGGTCCTCAAGCTGGGCAAGGACGGATCCATCATCGACGATGGCGCCAAGCGCATTCCGATGCCCGCCTTGCGGGTACAGGCCGTGGACGCGACCGGCGCGGGCGACTGCTTCGCCGGCAGCCTGCTGGCGCGCCGCTGCCAGGGAGACGCCTGGGAAGACGCCGTGCGCTACGCCAATGCGGCAGCGGCGTTGTCCACCCTGGGCTATGGCGCCGTCGACCCCTTGCCGCGCGCGGAGCAGGTCTGGGAGCGGCTGAAGGACGTTTCCGCCTGATCTTCCCACTCTTCGCGCAGGCGCCGTCGGGACTCCGTCCCGATTTTCATGCCTTGCGCGGGGCGGCGCCGGATTTTCCGCCATTGGCGCTCGCCGCGAATTTCAGGCTAAAATGCCAAGTTACCCGAATTTTCCGCCAGCCCAGTACCCGGTTGTGCGGGCTCGCCTTTTCCGCACAATTTCATCAGGAGAATAAACATGGCCGAACGCAAACGCGTGCGTCGCAACACCCTGGAACGCCGTTGCCTGGGCAAGGCTTTCAAGCGCTTGTTCGTCAAGTCGCCCAAGGGCGTGTTCAAGATGCTGGAAAAGATCAAGCGCGTCTAATCACGCGCCGGGCTGAAGTCCGCTTCCGCCCCGATCTGAGAAAAACCCGCCCGGCTCGCGCCGCGCGGGTTTTTTGTTTTCGGAAGAAGGGGACGTTGGGGGAAACACAGAACCCCGGCGGCCGGCGCCGGGATGTCAGGCGCCTGGGGCAAGCGCCTCGTCCTGCGGCTGCGGCGGGCCGAGCTTGGGCAGGATGAAATCCATGAACGCCCGCGTCTTGGCCGGCTGGATGCTGGACGGATACACCACGTAGATCGAAATCGGATCCACCGACCATCCCGACAGCACCCGCTTGAGCGAATTGCGCTTGATGATGGGCTCCAGCGCATGGCAGTGTGGCATACGCGTAATCGCCAGGTCCAGGCCCGCCAGCGTCCCCGCGATACTCATATTGTTGGCCGCCAGATGGCCCGTGACGGGCACGCGTTCGCTCACGGCGCCCTTGTGCAGCGTCCAGTGCGAATGCGCCTCGTCGATGGTAGTGCGCAAGCACTGGTGCTGCGTCAGGTCGCCCGGCGTATTGGGTTCGCCGTGGCGAGCCAGATAGCGGTCGGACGCATACAGATAATTGTCCAGCGACACCAATTCCTGCACCACCGCGCCGCTATGCGATACGCCATTGCCCGTGTCCACGGTCGAGAGCGGATGATCCGAATCGCGGCCAAACCGCAGCACGACGTCGAACGGCGTGCCTTGCGCATCGGACGCCGTCATCATGCTCAGGTCGAACTCGCACTCCACGTCGGGATAGCGTTCCGTAAAGTCATTGATGGTTTCCGGCAGCAGCCACATCGCCAGACTGTAGGGCATGGACACCCGCAGATTGCCGGACGGGCCGCCCGATAGCATTTGCAGCTGCTCGTGCGCTAGCCGGGCTTCGTCGATCAGCCCCTGGCAGCGGCTCATGTAGGCCGCGCCGGCTTCTGTCAGGTCCAGCCGGCGCGTGTTCCGGTTGATCAGCCGCAGGCCGATGGCGCGTTCCAGCTCATTGATGCGGCGCGACAACGTCGACGTGGGCATATTCAGCGCGCGCGCCGCCAGGCTGAAGCTCTTGCGCTTGGCAACCTCCACGAACAAGGCAATGTCATTGAGCTGGACGGTCGACGCTTCCATAGGCATTCCGAATTTGGCCGCCCGAGTTTACGCCACTCGGGTGCGCTGCCCAAAGCCGCCAGCGCCCGGATAGTCGGGAATAAAGACCGTTTTGTCAGATTTGATTGCAAATTCGAATGCCGCGGCCTCTGTTCGCGCAGGCATATCCCCTACACTTCAGGCGAGTACACAAAAACCAAGACCGCAGCGGTTGCATGAGGAATCGCAAAGGGGCACAGTGGGCATGACCGACACGCCAACATTTTTTACCGTTCTGACGCCCACCTATAATCGGGCGGGTACGCTGCACAGGGTATATGAGTCGCTTTCCCGGCAGACTTTCCGGGGTTTCGAATGGGTCGTGGTGGACGATGGATCCACCGACAACACTCACGAATCCATCCTGGGTTGGCAGGCGCGTGCCGATTTTCCGATCCGCTATTTCTGGCAGAACAACCAGCACAAGAAAACGGCGTTCAACCGCGGCGTGCGCGAAGCGCGCGGCAAGCTGATCGTCGGGCTGGACAGCGACGACGAGATGCCCCCCGACGCGCTTGCCATTTTCAAGGACGCCTGGGACAGCATCCCGCCCGCCCGCCGCGAATCGTACGTCGCCGTCACGGGTCTGTGCGCGCGTCCCGACGGCAGCATCGTCGGCGACCGCTATCCGCAAGACGTGTTCGACAGCACCGCGGTGGACGTCTATTTCCGTTACCGCATCAAGGGCGAGAAATTCGGCTGTATGCGCGCCGATATCCTCAGGACCTATCCCTTCCCCGAGGACGTGGCGGGTTTCGTGCCCGAAAGCTTGGTGTGGTGGGCGATCGCGCGCGCCGGCTACCTCAGCCGCTTCATCAACCGCGTCGTGCGCACGTACCACGACACGCCCGGCAGTTTGAGCCAGGGCGCGGTATCCGCCGCCAACAACGCCCAGGGCCTGTACCTGCTGGCCTGGGACATGCTGCAGCACCACCTGGAATTCTTCCGCTACCGGCCGCGCGAATTCATCATGGCCGCCGCGCGCTACACGCGCTTCCGCCTGCACCTGAAGCACTCCGGCGTCCCGACGGCGGTCCAGGCCTACCGCCTGAGCAATCCGGTCGCCAGGTTCATGGTGGCGGCGATGTGGCCGCTGGGTTATGCGCTGTATCGCCGGGACAGACGGCGTGGCGTAGCTTAATACTCTGCGTGTCTGACACCCTTACGAGACGGCCTGCCAGGCAAAAACAACCTCCCCGGGTGTCTGACACACCAGCTGAATCTAAAAACAGTGTCAGACACCCGGCAAGACCGTCTCAGATTCGCTGCACCATCGCGTACGGGTGTCAGACATTAAGCCAGGCGCCCTACGCACTTCCTCCGTGCCCCAGTCCCAGGTACACCTCCACCACGCGCGGATCTTCCGCCACTTGCGCGGCGGGCCCTTCCAGCGTGACCGCGCCCGTTTCCAGCACGTAGGCGTAGTCGGCCACCTGCAGCGCGGCGCGCGCGTTCTGCTCGATCAGCAGGATCGATACGCCCATTTCCCGCAAGCGCGCCACGATGCGGAACACTTCGCGCACGATGCGGGGCGCCAGCCCCAGGCTGGGTTCGTCCAGCATCAGCAGCCGCGGCTTGGCCATCAGCGCGCGGCCCACCGCCAGCATCTGGCGTTCGCCGCCGGACAGCGTGCCCGCCAGCTGCGCGTGGCGCTCCTTCAGACGGGGGAACAGTTCATAGACTTCGGCCAGCGTTGCGTCCTGGTCGCGCAGCCCGTTGCGGTAGCGGTGGAACGCGCCCAGCATCAGGTTGTCCTCGACCGTCATCTCGGCGAAGAGCTCGCGCTTCTCGGGCACCAGGTTCATGCCGGCGGCCACCATTTCCTCGATCTCGGCATGCGCCTGCCGTTTGCCGCCGAACACGATCTCGCCGCTTGACGGCAGCACGCCCATGATCGCCGACAGCAGCGTCGTCTTGCCCGCGCCGTTGGGGCCTATCACCGTGACGATCTGGCCTTCGCCCACAGCCAGGCTGACGCCCGAGACGGCCTCGACCTTGTCGTAGGCCACGTGCAGGCCGCGCACTTCCAGCAGTTTCGCGCTCATCTATTCCACTCCGCCCAGATAGGCTTCAAGCACCGCGGGGTTGTGCTGGATCTCGGCGGGCAGGCCCTCGGCGATCTTCTCGCCGAAATCCATGACCACGACGCGGTCCACCAGCCCCATCACGAAATCCATGTCGTGTTCGACCAGCAGGATGGCCATGCCTTCGGCGCGCAGCTTCTTCAGCAGGTCCGCCAGCTCGCACTTTTCCTGGTAGCGCAATCCGGCCGCCGGTTCATCGAGCAGCAGGATGCACGGGTCGGACGCCAGCGCGCGCGCGATCTCCAGGATGCGTTGCTGGCCCAGGGCGAGGGAACCCGCGTCGTCGTGCAGGTGCTTGCCCAGACCCACGCGCTCGACCTGCCGCGCGGCCTCGGCCAGCAGGCGCGCTTCTTCCGCGCGGTCCAGCCGCCAGGCGGCCGGCATCACGCCGCGGTGGCCGCGCAGGTGCGCGCCGATCGCAACATTCTCCAGCACGCTCATGCGGCCCAGCAGCCGCACGTGCTGGAAGGTGCGCGACAGGCCGAGCCGCGCGATCCTGCGCGCGCCCGCCCCGGCCACGGACTGGCCCAGCAGCGTGACTTGGCCCGAGGTCGGCGTGTCCACACCGGAAATCTGGTTGAACATTGTGCTCTTGCCCGCGCCGTTGGGGCCGATGAGGGCGAGAATCTCGCCCGCCCGGATTTCCAGGTTCATAGCGTTGTTGGCGACCAGGCCGCCGAACTTGCGGGTCACGTCCACGGCCTTGAGCACCACTTCGCCACGCGGCGGCATGGGCTTGCGGGGCAGGGGCTCGGCATCCATGTCCAGCTTGCGCACCTGCTTCTTCAGCGGAACGCAGCGGGTCAGCACCGGCCACAGGCCGCTGCGGGCGCGATGCAGCAGCAGCACCATGCCGAAGCCGAAGACGATAACCTCGAAGTTGCCCGTCTGGCCCAGCAGCCGCGGCATCCAGTCCTGCAGCCATTGCTTGAGCACCGTGAATACGCCCGCGCCCACCAGCGCGCCCCAGACCTGCCCCGCGCCGCCGATGACGGTCATGAACAGGTATTCGATGCCCATCTGCAGGCCGAACGGGTTGGGATTCACGAAGCGCTGCATGTGCGCGTAAAGCCAGCCGGAGGCGCAGGCCTGCAGCGCGGCGATGATGAAGATCACCATGCGCGAGCGGGCCGTGTCCACGCCCATCGACTCCGCCATCACGCGGCCGCCCTTGAGCGCGCGGATGGCGCGGCCCTCGCGCGAGTCCAGCAGGTTCTGTGTCGACCACACCGCCGTCAGCAGGAAGGCCCAGATCAGGTAGTAGATGCTGTCGCCCTGGGTCAGCGGCCAGCCGAACAGGTTGATGGCGGGAATGTCCGGAATGCCGGTGTGGCCGCCCAGGCCTTCGACGGAACCGAAGACGAAGTAGAGCGACAGGCCCCAGGCGATGGTGCCCAGCGGCAGGAAGTGGCCGGACAGTTTCAGCGTGATCGCGCCCAGCAGGTAGGCGATCGCCAGTGTCAGCGCCAGCCCGGCCAGCAGCGTCAGCCAGGGCGAGGCGCCCAGCCACGCCAGCCATGACGGCAGGGTGTCGGCGCGAGTGGTGAGCAGCGCCGTCGTGTAAGCGCCCACGCCAACGAAGGCGGCCTGCCCGAAGCTCGTCAGGCCGCCCACGCCGGTCAGCAGCACCAGGCCCAGCGCCACCATGGCGTACAGGCCGATATAGTTCAGCAGCGTGACGTAGAAAGGCGGCAGGGCCAGCGGGGCCAGCGCCAGCAACGCCAGGAATGCGAAGAGGATGTGGCGCGGATTCATTCGTCTTCTTCCTCGACGTGATGGCTTTTCAGTGAACGCCAGAGCAGCACGGGAATGATCAGCGTGAACACGATGATTTCTTTGTAGGCGCTGGCCCAGAACGAGGAAAAGGCTTCGATCAGGCCCACCAGGATGGCGCCGGCCGCGGCCAGCGGATAGCTCACCAGGCCGCCGATGATGGCGCCCACGAAGCCTTTCAGGCTGACCATGAAGCCGGAGTCGAAGTACATGGTGGTGATGGGGGCGATGAGAATACCCGACACCGTGCCGATCAGCGCGGCCAGGAAGAACGTGGCCTTGCCCGCGAAGATCGGCGAGATGCCCATCAGCCGGGCGCCCAGGCGGTTGAAGGCGGCGGCGCGCAGCGCCTTGCCGTACATGGAGCGTTCGAAGAACAGGTAAAGCACGATGATGAGCAGGGCGGACACGGCGACCACCCACAACGCCTGGCTGTTCACGTTGAGCGGCCCCAGCGTGAGGCTCGCGTCGTTGAACGGCGCGGTGCGGGCGCCCTCCGCGCCGAAGGCGAGCAGCCCCAGCCCGACCAGCGCCAGATGCACGGCGATGGATACGATCAGCAGCACCAGGGTCGAGGCCGACGCGATGGGCTGGTAGAACAGGCGATACAGCTGCGGCCCCATGGGCACGACCAGCAGTAGCGTCAGCAGCGCCTGCGCCGCCATGGGCAACTGGGCCAGCGGCACGCGGTAGATCAGCGCCGCCAGAATCAGCGGATAGGCCAGCTTGGCGGCCATGCGCCAGAGGCCGCTGCCACGGCCGGGCCGCTTGCGGCGGGCCATCAGGTCGGCGGCGGCCTCGGCCACCGCGAAGGCGAACAGCAGCCACACCAGCAGCACGGGCTTGCCGGCCTGGAGCGCGGCCATGGTGAGCGCACCGAACGCTACGAATTCTCCCTGGGGGATGAACAGCACGCGGGTAACGGTAAACACAAGCAGGATGGACAAGGCCAGCAGCGCGTAGATGGCGCCATTAGTGATGCCGTCCTGTCCAAGTATCAGGGCAATCTGAGCATTCATTAGAACTTCCGGATAGAACAGACAAACATGGCAGATACCTCATCTCCGCTTGAGCGCCTCCCCATCGGGATGCCGCGGAGCCGGCTTTGCCGGTCCGCAGGCATGCCCCCCTGGGGGGAAGCGCGTCAGCGCTTCGGGGGGGGGCAAAACCTTTCTACTTCACCAGCGTCCAGTTGCCGTCCTTGACGGTGATGAGTTCGCGGCCGCGGTCGTCGAAGCCGCTGTGGTCGGCGGCCGACATGTTGTAGACGCCTTGCGTGCCGACGAGCTCCTTGGTCTGTTCGAGCGCATCGCGCAGCGCGCTGCGGAACTCCTTGGTGCCCGGCTTGCCGGCCTTCTCGGCCAGCGGCACGGCCTTTTCCAGCAGCAGGCCGGCGTCGAAGACATTGGCGCCGAAGGTGGCGGGCCTGGAGCCGTTGAGCTTTTCGTAGGCGGCGATGTAGTCGGACGCGACCTTCTTGGAGGGGTTGCTGTCGGGCATTTCCGGCAGCACCAGCATCAGGCTGGCGGCCAGCACAGTGCCTTCGACCTTCTTGCCGCCCAGCTTCAGGAAGTCGGGCAGGGCCGCGCCGTGGGTCTGGTAGAACTTGCCCTTGTAGCCCTGGTCGTACAGGGTCGTCTGCGGCAGCACGCTGGCGGCGCCCGGGGCGGCGACCAGCACGGCGTCCGGCTTGGCGGCCAGGATCTTCAAGGCCTGGCCCGTGACCGAGCTGTCGAAGCGCAGGTAGCGTTCGTTGGCGGTGATCTTGATGCCCTTTTCGGCGACCAGGCCGGAGAAGACCTTGTACCAGTTCTCGCCATAGGGATCGTTCAGGCCGATGAAGCCGACCGTCTTGATGCCGGACTTGGCCATGTGGTCGACCAGCGCGCGGGCGATGATGTCGTCGTTCTGGGTGGTCTTGAACACCCATTTCTTCTGGTCGTTCATGGGCAGCACGACGGCGGCGGTGCCCACCGGCGCCAGCATCGGCACGCCGGCCTCGGCCGCGAACTGGATCACGCCCATGGCGTTGGGCGAGCCCGACGGGCCGATCAGCGCGTCCACGTTTTGCTCGGAGATCAGTTTCTTGAAGGCCGTGACTGAGTTGGTGGAATCGCTGGCGTCGTCCAGCGAGATGTATTCCACCGTGAGGTCGCCGATTTTCTTGGGCAGCAGCGGCACGGTGTTCTTCTGGGGAATGCCGACCAGCGCCGTGGGGCCGGTGGACGAGGTGACGACGCCGACTTTGACTTGCGCCAGGGCGGGCAGCGCGAACAGCGCGGCTACCGCGGCGGCGGCCAGGGGGAGTTTCTTCGACAGCATGGCAAAACCTCCGGATAGGGAGCAGGGTGGGAGTGCGGCTGGAAAACGGAGAAAACAGGGACTGCTGGAATTACTTGTTGCTTAAAGTTTCTCTGGGCAGGCTCAGCACTGTAGACCGCGTGGCAGTGCTTACCTATCCGTCAAAACCCGAAGCGGCGCTCCGGGAACGCGCGTTCAGATGGTGATGGAACTGACGCTGGCGCCGCCGCAGACGAACAGGGTCTGTCCGGTGACGAAGCTGTTGGCGGGATCCGCAAAGAACATGACGGCGCGCGCCACGTCGTCGGAACGGCCCAGGCGCTTGACCGGAATGCCCGCGGCCAGTTGTTTCTCGCGTTCGCTGCCGGGCTCGATCACCTCGTAGAACATATCGGTCTGGATCGGGCCCGGCGCCACCACGTTGACGGTGATGCCATAGGGCGCCAGTTCCAGCGACCAGGTGCGCGCCATGCCCACCATGCCGGCCTTGGTGGCCGAATAGGCGGTGCGGGTGGGCAGGCCCAGCGCGCCGCGGGAGGACATCAACACGATGCGGCCGAACTGGCGTTCCTGCATGCCCGGCAGGGCGGACTGCACCAGGCTGATCGCCGCGCCCAGGTGGATCTGCGTCAGGCCGTGCAGCTCCTCCTGCGTGACTTGCGGCAGCAGGTTGGGCCAGATGACGCCGGCGTTGTGGATCACGTGGCTGATGGAAAACTTGGCCGCCGCTTCAGCGCCCGCCTGGGCGGTGGCTTCGGCGTCCAGCAGGTCCACCTGCATGTTGTGCAGACGCGGATGGCTGAAGTCGGCCGTGCGGCGCGCCATGGAAATCACGTCGTAGCCTGCGTCCAGCATGCTGCGGCAGATTTCCGCGCCGATGCCGGCGCTGCCACCGGTCACGATAGCGACGTTGGAGTGCGTCATGGATATCCCCCTGTTGTTGTCGTGAGGCCGGCTCAGGCCTTGGGCGCCAGCGCCAGCACGCGCAGCGGACTGCCCGAGCCGCTGCGGATCTTGAGCGGCGCCGAGAAGATCACCGCGCCGGTGGGCGGCAACTGGTCCAGGTTGGTCATGCATTGCAGGCCGTAGCGGTTGTTGCCGTGCATGTAGTAGTGGCAGGGATAGGGGGGATCCAGGTGCTGCGCCTGGCCCGCGTCGGTGCCGACCGACTCGGTGCCGAAGCCGTGCACGTCGCGTTCCTTGATCAGCCAGGGCACCACTTCCGCGTCCGGGCCGGGCGAGTGCGCGCCGTCTTCCTGCAGGTTCAGGTAGTCGGCGGGCTTGGCGCGCTTGGACCAGTCGGTACGCATCAGCACCCAGGAACGCGCGGGGATGCGGCCGTGCCGTTCTTCCCATTTCTTCACGAAGTCGATGGTCAGCAGGAAGTCGGGGTTGTCGCGCGACTCGGCCGAGCAGTCGATGACGCAGGCGCTGGCGATGAAGGCCTCCACCGGTATGGTGTCCACCGTGTTGTCCGGCTGGTCCTTGCCCGTGACCCAGTGGGCCGGCGCGTCGAAGTGGGTGCCGGTGTGCTCGGAGCACGAGAAGTTGTTCCAGTACCAGGCGGGGCCGCGCTCGTCGTAGCGCGAGATCTCCTCGATGCGGAACGGCCAGGCCTGGCCGAATTCCGGCGGCAGCACGATGGTGGGGAATTCCGGCGTCAGCGTTTCGGTCAGGTCCACCACGCGGATGCGGCCGGACATCAGTTCGGCCATGAATTGGGCAAGAATGTTTTGGCTCATGTGCTGTTCCTCTAGGTTCGTGCGTTGTCGGGGCAGGGAGGGCGGTCAGGCTCCCAGCTCCCGTTCCAGTCCCTTGGGGTTCTCCGCCAGCCGGGCGCGGAATTCCTGCGCGACATCGCCGACGTATGCGTCTTCGATGCCTTCCTTCAGCGCGCGCACGATGGCGCCGGCGATCGCCGCGGGCGCCACGCGCGGGGGCGGCGTGCGCTGTTCCCATTCGTGGTCCACCGGCCCGGGGAACACGTTCACCACTCGCACGCCCGCGCCGCGCATCTCGGCGCGCAGGCACTGCGCCAGGGATAGCGCGGCCGCCTTGGACGCCGACCACATGCCGCGCGACGGCAGGTTCATGTGGGCGTAGATGGACAGCACGTTGACCCAGGCCGTGGCGCTATTCACGCCGTCTGCGGCGCGCCCGCACAGGGCCGGGCCGAAGCTCTGGGCCAGGCGCATCAGCCCCAGCACGTTCACGTCCAGGGCGTCGCGCGCCGTGTTGACGTCCTTGCGGTTCAGCAAGCCGCCTTCGCGCTCCTGGTCAGCGGTGTTCACCAGGATCTCGACCTTGCCGCCGATGGAGGCGGCTACCCGCTCGACCGAATCGGTATCGGTCACGTCCAGCACTACCGTCTGTACACGCGCATCGGCCGCCAGCGCATCGAAGGCGGCGTCCCGTTTCCAGGCTTGCGGGTCGCCCAGGAACACGGTCGGGCAGCCTGCGTCCAGCAGGGCGCGCGCCACGGCCTGGCCCACTGCCGATTTGCCGTCGGTGACGAGCGCGCGGCGGAACTTCGGATCGCACGAGGTTTCGCGCAGGGTCTTATCGTCTTCCATGTTCGGAGTGTTCCTTTCAGGCAGGGCGATCATCACGGCCTGGCCGCTGCGGTCCAGCTTCAGCGTCAGGCGCACGCGGTCGCCGTCCACGCAGTCCTGGTGCACATGCGCCACGACCGAGGGGCCGGCCGTCATGCGCACCGTGCCCACGCGCCAGGGCAGGCGTTCGCGGAAATACAGGTCGTTGCTGTGGTGCAGGGTGGTGCTGACCAGCAGCACGCCGCTGGGATCGGCCGGGCGCCAGGGTAGATGTTCGGACAGGCAATGGCCGCAGACTTCGCGGGGGGGATATTGGACCGCGCCGCAATCGGCGCAGGTCTGCAGGTCGAAGCGGCCTTCTGCCGCGGCGGCGGTCAGCCCCAGCGCGCTGCGGCTGCGCCAGCCCGGCGGCAGCGTCGGCTGGCGGGTGCGGGCGATCGGATTCTTGCGGGGCGGCTTGGCCAAGGGTTCGGTCATGCGTGGCTCCCCAGGATGGCCGCGGCCGTACACAGTCCGCGGTCGTAATTGATCATGCCGAAGCCGCTCACCATGCCGAGGCGGGCGCCGGCCACCTGCGTGCCGCCGGCCGTGCCGCTCAACTGGCGCAGCGCTTCGACCATGCCCAGGTAGCCGCCGGAGGCGCCGGCCTGGCCCACCGACAGCTGGCCGCCATTGGTGTTGAAGGGAAAGCTGCCGTCCACGGTGAAGCTGTGGCTGCGCACGAAATCCGGCGCTTCGCCCTTCGGGCAAAAGCCCAGGTCTTCGATCTGCATCAGGTTGATGACGGGGTAGTCGTCGTAGGCCTGCAGGAAATCCATGTCGCCAGGTTGGACGCCGGCCTGGCCGTAGAGCTCATCCAGGTCCACAGTCCAGCCGCCGCGCGTCTGGATCGGATCCTCGATCCAGGCGTTGTGGCGTTCGATGGTGGAGAGGATGCGGGCGTAGGGCAGGTTCAGCGCGCGGGCCCGTTCTTCGCTCATGACCAAGAAGCCGTCGGAGCCGGCGCAGGGCATCACGCAATCGAACAGGTGGATCGGGTCAGTGATGACGCGGGCATCCAGGTACTGCGCCAGGGTCAGCGGCTTTTTCATCAGTGCGTGCGGATAGCGCAGGGCGTTGTCGCGCTGCGCCACGCACAGCTTGCCGAAGTCCTCGCGGGTGGCGCCGGTCGCGCGCATGTAATTGGCGGTCAACAGCGCGAAGCTGGCGTTGGGACCGCCCGCGCCATAGGGATAGACCGCGTCCTGCGCGAAGCGCGAGAACTGGCTGACCGTGTTGCGGAACGAGTCGACGTGGTTGGTGTCGCCCGCGATGCACGCGACGATGCTGGCATCGCCCGCCTGCACGGCGCGGGCGGCGCGGCGCAGGGCCGCCACGCCGCTGGCCCCACCCATGGGGATGTGGTCGAGCCAGCGCGGGCTCATGCCCAGGTGCTGCACCAGGCCCACGGCCGTGTCGGGCGCCAGGGTGAAACTGGATACGCAGAGCCCGTCCACCTCGGTCTTGGCGATGCCGGCCTGGCGGATCAGCGCGCCCAGCGCCCGTCCCAGCCACCAATGGGCAGCGTGGGTCGAATAGCGTTCATAGGGAATGGTGACGGGCAAGGCCGCCACCACGCCGTCGTAGCCCAGGCGGCTCATCGCGTGGGCTCCTGGCGTTTCTTCATGTGGCCGGTGTCCACGCAGCGGGCCGTGCCGGGCAGCGTGGGCGCCAGGGCTTTCATTTCGCCGCGCTGGATCTTGTTGGTGGTGGTCAGCGGCAGGCTATCGACGAAGGCGACGTAGCCGGGCGCCTTGTAATACGCCAGCTGTTCCAGGCTCCATTGCACGATGCTGTGCGCGGCCTGCTCCATGGCGGCGCCTTCGGCCGGCAGGCTCTCGGGCACCACGCAGGCCAGCACCTCGTCGCCGCGCACCGCGTCGGGCACGGCGGCGACTGCCACGGCCTTGACCAGCGGGTGCTGCAGTAGCACGCTTTCCACTTCCACCGCGGAGATGTTCTCGCCGCTGCGGCGAATGACGTTCTTCTTGCGGTCCACGAAGCGCAGCGCGCCATCGGTTTCGCGGCGCACGATGTCGCCGGTATGGAACCAGCCGTCTTCCCAGGCTTGGGAAGTCGCGTCCTCGTCCTTGAGGTAGCCGGCGAAAAAGCCGTAGCGCGGGTCGCCGCCGGCGTGGCGCACCAGCAGTTCGCCCGGCTCGCCCGCGTCGGCTTCGGCGCCGGAATCGGCGACGATGCGCACCAGCACGTCGTCTTCCTCGCGGCCGAAGCAGCTGCTGCCGATGTGGCGCGGCTCCTGGTTGGCGATGATGACGGCGCCCGCGCCGGTCTCGGTCATGGCCCAGGCTTCCAGCAGCGGAAAGCCGAAGCGCTCTTCAAAGGGTTGGTGCAGCTTGCGGTCCACGCCGGCGCCGAAGCCGAAGCGGATGGCGGGTTGCCTGTCGCGGGCCGAGGGTTCGGCCTTCATCAGGATGGCGGGCATGACGCCCAGGTAGTGCAGCACCGTGGCGCCGGAGTCGCGCACGCTGTCCCACCAGGTCTTGGGATGGAAGCGGTCGAGCGGGATCAGGCAGCCGCCCGTCAGCACCATGGCCATGGCCGAGTAAGCCATGGCGTTCATGTGGACCAGCGGCAGCGGGGTCAGCATGCGTTCCTGGCCGGGGCGCAGGGCGGCCAGGCCGCCGATGCGCGCGTACCAGCCGCCCGCGTGCAGGAAGTAGCGGTTGGGCAGGATGCAGCCTTTGGGCCGGCCGGTCGTGCCGGACGTATAAAGCAGCGCGCACTCGGTCAGGATGCCGGGCTCCGCGCCCGCCAGGGGCGCTGCGAACGGGGCCGGCGGCGGCGTGCCGTCCGGGCCCATCACGCACAGTTCCCGGCCGGCGCGCTGCGCGGCCGCCAGCAGATCGCCATGGCGTTCGGGCAAAGCCACCGCTAGCGCGATCTCGGAGTGCCCCGTCAGGTATTCGAGTTCCGCCGCCCGCAGGTCGGGATTGATCGGCACCACGGACACGCCCAGCGCGTTCAGCGCGAACCAGTGGAGGAAGAACGCGGGGCGGTTCTCCAGCAGCAGCCCGGCGCGATGGCCGTGTCCGTAGCCGGCCTGGGCGTAGGCGGCGCGCAGCGTTTCGATGGCGTCGGCTGCCTGCGCGTAGCCCAGTTCGCCTGCGCCGATGCCGTAGGCCTGCGCCGTTTCCTGCAGGATGCAGAGGAAAGGCTGGTCGCCGTAGCGGGCAGCGGTGTCGCGGAATGCCTGATGGACCGTGGTGCTCACAAGCCGCTCCTACATGAACAATTGGATATTGCCGAAGGCCGCGTCGCAGTTGACGAGGTCCACGCGCTTCAAACGGATGCGCAAGGCGCCGTCCTGCTCCACCAGGTGGTGGGTGGCCCAGCCCGCGTACAGCGTCTGCGCGTCTTGCCGCGTTTCAACGTAATGGAAGGCGGTGCGCACCACGTGGCGGCCTTCGGCGGGGGCGGCTTCGAGATGGCCGTGTTCCACCGTGGGGGCCTGCAGCAGGTGATGGCAGCGGCTCTTGGGCTGCTGCGAGAACGTGCGTTGGCCGGCCAGCCGCTCCACGCGCACGCGCAGCAGCAGCTTGTCCTCGTACATGAGCGAGGCGTGCAGCTTGGGGTCGGTCTGGCCATGGGCCAGCGGCATCCAGTAATAGCCGTCGTCGGTGTACAGGTTCAGCCAGTCCTCGAAGCGCTGCTCGTCCAGCAGGCGCGCCTCGGCGTAGACAAAATCGATCAACTCGCGGTCGCTTGCGCTCATACCGACTCCGGTCCGGTCATGTAGCGGCCCCATGCGCGGTACTGGTTGCGCATCTGCCATTCATTGGTGCCATTGGTGGCGACGTTCTTCTGGCCGACCTCGTCGGGCGAGTACAGCCGGCCCACGTTGACCCAGTCCCGCGCGCGCGATTGCAGGCCGTCCTGCGCGCGTTCGTACATTTCCAGATCGTCGTGCCCCACCACCGAGGTCGGCGCGTTGATCAGGCGGTTGTACATGAGCGTGCGCTCCAGCAGCAGGTCGGGCGCGCCCACCAGGCGGAAGGTCCAGGATTCCACCAGCGTGCGGTCGGCGGCGATGGGCTTGAAGACGCGCAGCGTCTGGATCGGACCCTTGACCATGATGTTGGGGAAGTACACGGTGTTGTGGCGCACGTCGCCCAGGATCTGCTTGGCGCGGTCCTCGCCGTAGGCCGCGACCATGGAATCCCAGTAGCCCGGAATGCCGGAGTACGAGGCATGGATGGAGTCCGATACGCCGGTATGGCCATGGCCGTTCTCCCACACGCGGATGCCCATGTTCTCGAAGAACTCGTAGGGGGAAATGAACGGCGCGAATAGTTCCACGGCCATGGGCTTGGGCGTGCCTTCCGGCGCCTGTTCCCAGACCTTCACGGCCGTGCCTGCCGACGACTCGTGCGCCACCATCGGGTGGCAGGTGTCGGTCTGGTTGTCGACCAGCATCTTCCAGTTGCAGCGGTGCATGTAGCGCAGCACGCCGCCCGCCACTTCGAGCCGGCCTTCGGGCGAGCGGTCCACCATGTTGTCCAGGGTGGACAGCGATTCGCCGAAGAACTCCTCGAAGGACTGGCCTTCCGGGTTCAGCCGGCAGAAGACGAAGCCGCGATGGTTCCTGACGTCCTTCACGGCGGCCATGCCCTGGCTGGCTTCGCAGTTTTCCAGGCCGGTGTTCTCGTAGCCTTTCTTCAGGGGGATCGACAGCAGGCTGCCGTCCGTCTTGAACGTCCAGGCATGGTAGGGACAGCGGAAGAACTTGCCGGTGTTGCCGCAGGCGTCGCCCGCGACCATCGTGCCCTTGTGCGGACAGCGGTTGTGCAGCACGCGCACGCTCTTGTCGCTGTGGCGCACCATCACCACGGGCTGGTTGCCGACCGTGGTGGTGATGTAGTCGCCGGCGTTCGGCACCTGGCTGTCGTGGCCGACGTAGACCCAGGTGTTGGCGTACAGGCGTTCCATTTCCAGGTCGAACAGTTCCTGGTCGACGAACAGGTCTTTGTGCACCTCGGTGTCGCGCAGCAGGGAACGAATGGCGTCGGGGTTGTCGCGGTATTTGGCCATGGTGGGGCTTCCTTGCGTCGGGGCTACAGGTCCAGCACCAGGCGCGCCGATTTTGCGCGCGAGATGCAGATCTGGATGATCTTGCCGCTGGCCTTCTCGGTGTCCGAGAGGTAGTAGTCGCGGTGGTCGGGTTCGCCTTCCAGCACCGTGGCCTGGCAGACGCCGCATTCGCCGCGCTTGCAGTCGTACATCGGATCGCAGCCTTCCTCTTCCATCACGTCGATGATGGTCTTGTCGGCGGGGATGGTCAGCACCCGACCGGACTGGCGCAGCTCGACCTCGAACGGCTGGTCGCCGGCCTGCGGGGCGGCCGTGGCGAACAGCTCGAAATGGATGTGGGCGTCGGGCCAATGGCGGGCCCGGGCCTCGTGGATGACCGCGTCGATCAGGCCCTTGGGGCCGCACACGTACAGGTGCTGGCGCGGCGACGCCGAGTCCAGCAGCGCCAGCAGGTCGAAGCGGCAGGAAGCATCGTCGTCGGCGTGCGTGCTGAGATCGCCGCCCGCCAGGGCTTCGAGTTCGGGCAGGAAGGCCAGCTGGTCTTTGCTCCGTCCGCAATAGTGCAAATGGAAGGCGCGGCCGGCGGATTTCAGGGCAGCGGCCATGGAGGCGACCGGCGTGATACCGATGCCGCCCGCGATCAACACCACGGGCTCGTCGCCAGCGGGCGATTCGTGCAGCGGAAAATCGTTCTTCGGGCCCTCGACCGTGAGGGTGTCGCCTTCGGCCAGCGCGTGCATGTAGCGCGACCCGCCCTGGCTGGATTCCTCCAGGCGCACGCCCAGCCGGTACTCGGCGGGCTGGGCGAACCGCCCCGCCTCGGGCGCAAGCTGCACCAGCGAATAGCAGCGCGGCTCGCGCTGCCCCGGCACCGATACCTTCAGATGCGCGCCCGGCCCGAAGGCGGGCAGGGCCGCGCCGTCCTCGCGCGCCAGCCGGAACGAGCGGATCAGCGGCGATTCCTGCCGGACTTCCCGAACGATGAGTTTCAATGTTTGCACGGCGTTTGTCCCTATCGGTGTTCGGCTCAGGCCGCCAGCTTTTCGGCCAACTGGCGTTCCATGGGCGCGCATTTCTCATTGGCCAGGGCGGTGTCGCGCAACGCGCGCAGCGTCGCGGCGGCGTCGGGCCGGCCGGCGAGTTGTTCCGCCGCGGCGATCAACTGGCGGTACTTGCCGCCGCCGCGCACGTGCGTGTCGCTGTAGCCCTTGACCAGGCGGCGGCAATTCACGGTTTCGACCGCCAGCGCGTAATCGCGCGGCGCCAGTTTGGCGATCAGGTCCAGCCATTGCCGCAGGCCGGCGGTCTCGATCTGGTGGCGCAGCGTGCTGCGGCGAAAGCGCCGCATGCCGGCCAGCGTGTACAGCATCAGGAAGCCGCCCAGCGTGCCGCTCTGCATGCGGCGGCCGCGGCCCAGGCGGCGCTCGACGAAGCCGCCGAAGGCCTTGGAGCTTTCCAGCCAGCGGCCCAGCCCGGCGGGCAGCGTGCCGCAGATTTCTTCCAGCCGCGGGTGCATGAATTCCGTCGTGTAGACCAGTTGGCCCGGGCGGGCGCCGACTTCCTGGCGCACGCGGTCGAAGCGCGAGCCGCGGGTCTTCAGGTCGGCGACGCGGATCACGTCGTCATAGGCCATGGCCGTGGCCACGTAGCGCGCGGCGGCGCAGGTCAGCGCCCATTGCCGGGCATCCCCGCCGTGCGCGGCGTCCAGGTCGCGGATCGCTTTCATGTGGCGCAGGTAGTCGCCGGCATAGGCCAGGTCCTGGAACTCGATCTGGCGGCGCACACCGGCGGCCAGCATGGGCTGCGCACAGGCGGGGAAGTCGCGCTTGATCGTGTCCAGCAGGGCTTGCGTTCTGGGGCTGGCGGCGACGTCGGGCACGGCCGGCACCGGCCGTTCCAGGTCAATGGGAGCGGGCTGGGCGGGCGCCTGGTCGGCCGATTCGAAGCCCAGGGCGAAGGCGCGCAGGCTGGCGTCCACGCCCAGGCCGGCGCGCCGCACGGTGGCTTCGTAGTCTTCTCGCGCGAAGGGCAGGGCGCCGCTGCCGGCCACCGCGCCGAACAGGCTGGCGCTGATGACGCTTCCGGCGCGGTCGGCCAGCGCCTGCAGGTCGAAACACAGAAAGCGCTTGGCCGCGGCGCGGCCCGCTTCCAGGACCTTGTTCGGGTCGGCGATGCCGTTGCCGGGTGCGGACTTTTCGCTGACCGCGTAGCTGCGGTGGGAAGAGGCCAGCAGCACCGTGCGCTCGGGCGTGACGAGGCCGCGCTGGATCGCGCGGCCGCCTTCCATCAGTTCGGCCGCCACCACCAGGTCCACGTCGCCGGGCGTGGGCATCAGCGCCAGCGCCGGCTGCCGTCCGGCGCGCTTCACGTCCGATTCAGGCAGCAGTTCCAGGTAGTAGATCGTGGCGCCGGTTCGTTGGGCCACGCCGGGCACCGAGGTGGTCTGCGCCCACCAGCCGGCATGCTCGGCCATGTCGACGATCCAGTCGGCCAGCACGCCGCCGCCCTGGCCGCCCATGGCCAGGATGGCGATCTTGATCGGGTTGCCTTGTTGCATAGCCACCGGTTTCATGAGGTGGGTGTCCTTAGTGTGTACGGGCCTCAGAGGGCGTTATGGGCCAGGCGGGCTGCGCGGCGCCGCTGGAGCAGGCCGATGACCGCTCCGCGCACGCGGGCCAGGAATCGGTCGCGGCCGGTGGGGTTGTGGACGACGTCGGCGCGGTAGAACGACGGGCACAGCACGGCGGCGTGGGCGACCTCGCCGCAGTTGCCGCAGCCGACGCAGCTGCTTTCCACGTGCGCGACCGGATCTTCCTTCAACGGGTCGCCGCTGTCCTTGACCGTCAGGGACGGGCAGCCCGACAGGCGGATACAGGCGTGGTCGCCCGTGCAGACGTCGGGATCCACGCCGAAGCGTTCCTTCACCGCGCGTTTGCCTTCCTTCACGGCCTTGTTGAACAGCGGTTTGATGCGGCGCTGCTTGTTCAGCATGCATTCCGACTGCGCGATGATGACCTTGGGGCCCTTGACGTCGGTGGTCAGCGCCTCTTCGAGGGTGGCGCGGACCCGCGCCACGTCATAGGTCCGATCCAGCGTGCGCACCCATTTCACGCCCACGCCGCGCACGGCCTGGTCGATGGGGTTGTTGGTCGACCGGTCCGGGTTCTCGGCGCGCGAGGACAGGATGTCCTGCCCGCCGGTGGCCGAGGCGTAGAAGTTGTCGACGATGACGATGACGCCGTCGTACTTGTTGAATACCGCGTTGCCGATGCCCGAGGCCAGCCCGTTGTGCCAGAAGCCGCCGTCGCCCATGATGGAAATGGGACGCTTGGCGGCGGGCACGTTGAAGGCGGCCGCGCTGGAGGCGCCCAGGCCGTAGCCCATGGTGGTGGCGCCAAGATTGAAGGGCGGCAGGATGGAAAACAGGTGGCAGCCGATGTCGCACGAGATGTGATGCTGGCCCAGCGTTTCCTGCGCCAGCGTCAGCGCCGAGAAGATCGGCCTTTCGGGACAGCCGGTACAGAAGCCCGCCGGCCGCGGTGGCACCACGGCCGCCAGGCCCTCCACGTGCTTGTGGAAGGTGATGGGCTGCTCGGCCGGGCGGGCGGGCTTGGGCCGCGCCAGTTCCGTGATTTCAAGCTGGCGCTCCACGGCCTGGGCGTCGGCCGTGGCGGCGGGATGCGTCTGCAGGGACTCGGGGCGCTGGCGCTTGAGGAATTCGCGCAGGCCGTCGCGCATGACCTGGGTGGTGTATTCGCCGGCCATGGGCAGGACATCTTTGCCGGACAGGTGCGTGCCGACGCCCGCGCGGCGCAGCACGGCGTGCAGGTTCTGCTCGATGTAGTCGGGCTGGCCTTCTTCGAGAAGCAGCACGGCGCGCTTGCCGCGGCAGAAATCGATGACCTCGTCTTCGATGACGGGATAGGTCACGTTCATGACGTACAGCGGGATGCGGCTATTGCCGAAGTTGTCCGCCAGGCCCAGCAATTGCAGCGCCCGGATGACGCCGTTGTACAGGCCGCCCTGCAGGATCAGTCCGATATCGTCCTGGTCGCCGTCGAAGGTTTCGTTGAGCTTGTGTTCTTTGATGTAGCGGATGGCCGCGGGCCAGCGTTCCTTGATCTTCTCCTGCTCGTGCAGGAAGGATGCGGGCGGCAGCACGATGCGGCTCGTATCGCGCGCGGGGCTCTCCAGGGCCTGGGACAGCGAGAAGGCCGGACGCTTGTTTTCCTTGGCGATGAAGCGGCCGTGCACGTGGCAGCCGCGGATGCGCAGCTGTAGCATGACGGGCGTCTTGCTGGCCTCGGACAGTTCGAAGCCGTCTTCCACCGCCTTGACCATGCTTTCGAGGTTGGGGCGGGGATCCAGCAGCCAGATCTGTGACTTCATGGCGAACGCGTGCGAGCGTTCCTGCATGATGGACGACCCTTCGCCGTAGTCTTCGCCCACGATGACCAGCGCGCCGCCGGTCACGCCGCCGGAGGACAGGTTGGCCAGGGCGTCGGACGCGACGTTGGTGCCCACGGTGGATTTCCAGGTGACCGCGCCGCGGATCGGATACATGACCGATGCCGCCAGAGTGGCCGCCGCCGTGGCTTCCGAGGCGCTGGCCTCGAAGTGCACGCCCAGATCCTGGAGGATGTCGTTGGCGTCGGCCAGCACGTCCATCAGGTGGGAGATCGGCGAGCCCTGGTAGCCCGCGACATAGCCCACGCCGGACTGCAGCAAGGCTTTCGTGACGGCGAGGATGCCCTCTCCGCGGAACTCTTCGCCCGCGCCGATGCGCAACTGCTGGACTTCTTTCTTGAAAGACCTTTCAGCCATCTAGAACTCCTTCCCGGCCCGGTCCGCGGGTCCTCAAGCTTTGCTGCTGCGCAGCATCGTCACGTCAGGAAAAACTCATCTAAAAAATACTTTAGGAGTCAACGTTTTAGCTGTCAACAAAAAAGATGAAATTTCATGGAATGAAAAAAATATCACGCTAAAACAAGGACGTATATACTCGTTGTTCTCTAGTTTCAGGACGCACGGCGAGTGCCGGCGTGGTGCAAAAACGGGTTGCGATTCCGGGAATACCCTGTGTTGCGCAACAGCAAGCGCCCCATCGGGGCGCGCGATTGCGCCGCCGTGGTGCAAGCATGGGAGCAAGGCAGCATGCGGTTGGAAAAACAACGGGACACATCCACGACGGCGCCGGGCGCCCGTTTCGTCGACGGCTATCTGGCCTACCTATTGGCCCAGGCCAGCCAGCGGATTTCGGCGGAGTTCCATTTGCAGGTGAAGGCGGCCGGCCTGTCGGTCACCCAGTGGCGGGTGCTGGCCAGCCTGCAGGGCAGCGCGGGCGAAACCATCGGCACGCTCGCCGTGCTCGCCATCACCAAGCAGCCCACCCTGAGCAAGGTGGTGCAGCGCATGGAGGCCGAGGGGTTGGTGGCCCGCACCGGCGTGCGGGCGGACCGGCGCCAGACCCGGGTCTGCATCACCACCAAGGGGTCGAACCTGATCGCCGGTCTGTGCGATCAGGCCCTGCAGCATCAGAAGGCGGTGCTCGCGCCTTTCGGCGAGGAACGGGCCGCGCTGCTGATCGAGATGCTGGACGTGCTGATGACCGAGCACGTGCCGCTGGAATTAGCCGTCCCGGAAGACGACTAGGCGGGGGCGGCGGGGCAGGGATGCCCTGGTGCGCCGAACGCCGTTTGCTTCGATCATTTTGTTACAAGCATATGAGTCCCCAATATGTTTTCCCTCTGTGAAAACCTGTTCCGGTACGCATAAACCCTTAATTGACGGGGTTCTTGCGGGTAGGTAATATCGCGCCGGTATTCAGACTACTGTCAGGAGTTACCTATGCGCCGCACTTTGATTGCTATCGCGATCGCCGCCGCCGTGGCCGTGCCCTCGATCGGGCAAGCCAAAACCTTCCGCTGGGCCGCCCAGGGCGACATCCTCACCTTCGACCCGCACTCGCAGAACGAAGGCATGACGATTGCCGCCAACAGCTACATCTACGAACCGCTGGTGGACTACGACAAGTCCTTCAAGGTGTCGCCGCGCCTGGCGACCGAATGGGAGCAGGTGTCGCCCACGCTGTACCGCTTCAAGCTGCGCCCTGGCGTGAAGTTCCATGACGGCGCCGCGTTCACGGCCGACGATGTGGTGTTCTCGATCCATCGCGCCATGGCGCCCACGTCGAACTACAAGGCCTACACGACGGGCATCAAGGAAGCGCGCAAGATCGACGAGCTCACGGTCGAAGTGGAGACGTCCGCGCCCAATCCCGTGCTGCTGCGCCAGCTGACCAACGTGTTCATCATGAACAAGGCCTGGTCCGAGAAGAACAACATCGCCAAGCCGCAGGATTTCGTCAACAAGGAAGAAACCTACGGCGCGCGCAACACCAACGGCACTGGCCCGTACAAGCTCAAGTCGCGCGAAGTCGACGTGCGCACCGTGTTCGAAGAAAACAAGGACTGGTGGAACAAGGCCGGCAAGGTCGGCAACGTGACCGAAGTGGTGTTCACGCCGATCAAGCAGAACGCCACCCGCACCGCGGCCCTGCTGTCGGGCGAGATCGACTTCGTGCTGGACCCTGCCGCGCAGGACCTGGACCGCCTGCGCCAGTCCGCGAAGGTCGTGGAAGGCAACGAATACCGCACCATCTACCTTGGCCTGGACCAGAAGCGCCCCGAGCTCCAGTATTCCGGCATCAAGGGCAAAAACCCCTTCCAGGACATCCGTGTGCGCGAGGCGCTGTACCGCGCCATCGACGTGGACGCGATCAAGCGCGCGGTGATGCGCGGCCTGTCGGCGCCCACCGGCACGATGATCGCGCCGCAGGTGCACGGCTGGGCCGAATCCCTGCACAAGCGCGTGCCGTACGACCCCGAAAAGGCCCGCGCGCTGCTGAAGGAAGCCGGCTACGACGGCACCCTGAACTTCACGCTGGACTGTCCGAACAACCGCTACATCAACGACGAAGCCATCTGCCAGGCCGTCGTCGGCATGTGGGCCAAGGTGGGCGTGAAGGCGACGATGAACGCCATGCCGCGCGCCACCTACTTCCCCAAGGTGCAGTCGTCCGACACCAGCGCCTACCTGTTCGGCTGGGGCGTGCCGACGTTCGATGCCATGTACACGCTGCAGAACCTGATCCGCACCAAGGGCGAGGGCGCGGACGGCATGTACAACCTGGGCAACTACAGCAACAAGGAACTGGACGTCATCATCGACCGGATCAAGACGGAAACCGATCCGGCCAAGCGCGACGCCGACATCATTACCGTGCTGCAGGGACACGCCAAGGACTTCGGCCACATCCCCCTGCACGACCAGGTCATTCCCTGGGCGATGCGCAAGAACGTCACGGTCATCCACCGTGCCGACAATCGTCTCGTTGCCGATTGGGTCAAGGTTGACTGATCCTGGCTAATCAAACGGCGGGGTCCGTCCTGGACTCCCGCCGTTTTGCCTTTTCCGCCTATGTTTGCTTTCATACTGCGTCGCCTGTTGCAGGCCGTAGCGGTGATGCTCACCGTTGCGCTGCTGGCCTTTGTGCTTTTTCAATATGTCGGCGACCCTGTCACCATTATGCTGGGGCAGGACGCCACCGATGCCGAGCGCATCGAGCTGCGTGAACGCCTGGGGCTCAATGAGCCTGCCATCGTTCAGTTCGGCCACTTCGTGGCCAATGCCGCGCAGGGGAATTTCGGCATCTCCCTGCGCCAGAGCGAACCCGTTTCGTCCTTGCTGAAATCCCGCCTGCCGGCCACGTTGGAGCTGTCCATGGTGGCTGCCCTGCTGGCGCTGCTGGTGGGCGTGCCGCTGGGGGTCTACACCGCGCTCAAGCGCAATAGCCTGGTGTCCCAGCTATTGCTGGCCGGTTCGCTGCTGGGCGTGTCGCTGCCCACGTTCCTGATCGGCATCCTGCTGATTCTCGTGTTTTCCGTCCAGCTGGGCTGGCTGCCCAGCTATGGGCGAGGCGATACGGTCAGCGTCGGCTGGTGGACGTCCGGGCTCTTCACCGCCACGGGCTGGAAGCACCTGATCCTGCCGTCCATCACCTTGTCGCTGTTCCAGATGACCCTGGTGCTGCGGCTGGTGCGTTCCGAAATGCTGGAGGTGCTGCGTTCCGACTACATCAAGTTCGCGCGCGCCCGCGGCCTGAAGCGCCGCGCCATCCACTTCGGCCATGCGCTGAAGAACACGATGGTGCCCGTCATTACGATCACCGGCCTGCAGCTGGGCGGGATCATCGCGTTCGCCATCGTGACGGAAACCGTGTTCCAGTGGCCGGGCATGGGTCTGCTGTTCATCCAGGCGGTGCAATTCGCCGACGTGCCGGTCATGGCCGCGTACCTGTGCCTGATTGCGCTGGTGTTCGTGGTCATCAACCTGATCGTCGATCTTCTGTATTTTGTCGTGGACCCGCGCCTGCGTTCCGGGCTGACCCGCGGCGGGGGGGCTCACTGATGCGCGCCGTACTCAAACGCTGGTGGGACAGCGATATCGCCTGGGCCTGGCGCCGGGCTCCCGTGGCCATTGCGGCGACCCTACTGCTGGCGCTCCTGCTTGTCGGCTCCTTCGGCGCGGGCTGGGTGGCTCCGCACAACCCCTTCGACCTCACCAAGGTGGAATTGCTGGATGCGCTGCTGCCGCCGGCCTGGGAGGCCAACGGCCAGTCGACCTATCTGCTGGGCACCGACAGCCAGGGACGCGACCTGTACTCCGCGATCCTGTACGGCACCCGCGTGTCGCTGCTGATCGGACTGGCCTCGGTGATGCTGTCCATGCTGATCGGCATCGTGCTCGGGCTGATATCGGGATACGCCGGAGGCCGGATCGATGCGTTCATCATGCGCATCGCCGACGTGCAGCTGTCGTTCCCCGCCATCCTGATCGCCTTGTTGATCGACGGGGTGGCGCGCGCCGCCGTGCCGCGCGAGCTGCACGAGCTGATCGCCTTCCCCGTGCTGATCGGCGCGATCGCCCTGGCGGGCTGGCCGCAGTACGCGCGCACGGTGCGCGGCTCCACGCTGGTGGAAAAGAACCGCGAATACGTGCAGGCGGCCAGGGTGATCGGCGTGGCATCGCCCGTCATCATGTTCCGCCACGTGCTGCCCAACGTGCTGGGGCCGGTGCTGGTGCTGGCTACGGTGCACCTGGCCACCGCCATCATTACCGAGGCGACGCTGTCGTTCCTGGGCGTGGGAGTGCCGCCGACGGCGCCTTCGCTGGGCACGCTGATCCGCATCGGCAATGACTTCCTGTTTTCCGGAGAGTGGTGGATCACCATTTTCCCGGGCGCGGCGCTCGTGCTGCTGGTGTTGTCCGTCAATCTGCTGGGCGACTGGCTGCGCGACGCGCTCAACCCGAAATTGAATTGAGGTACCGCGCATGAGCGCATTACTTGAAGTCCGCAACCTGCGCGTGGAATTTCCCACGCGCCGCGGCACCCTGTGCGCGCTGGATGATGTGTCGTTTTCCATCCAGGCGGGCGAAGTCCTGGGCGTGGTGGGCGAATCCGGCGCCGGCAAGTCGCTGACCGGCGCCTCCATCATCGGTCTGCTGGAGCCGCCCGGGCGCATCGCCGCCGGCGAGATCCTGCTGGCGGGCCGGCGCATCGACAACCTGCCCGATGAGCAGATGCGCCGCGTGCGCGGCCGCGAGATCGGGGCCGTGTTCCAGGATCCCCTGACGTCGCTCAACCCCCTGTACACGGTGGGCCGGCAATTGGCGGAGACCATCGTGACGCACCTGGACATGAGTTGGTCCCAGGCCCGCAACCGTGCCGTGGAGCTGCTGGCGGAGACCGGGATTCCGGCCGCGCGCGAGCGCATCGACCACTATCCGCACCAGTTCTCCGGTGGCATGCGCCAGCGCGTGGTGATCGCGCTGGCCCTGGCGGCCGAACCCAAGCTGGTCGTGGCGGACGAGCCGACGACCGCGCTGGACGTGTCGATCCAGGCGCAGATCATCGAATTGCTCAAGCGCCTGTGCCGCGAAAACGGCACGGCCGTGATGCTGATCACGCACGACATGGGCGTGATCGCCGAGACCGCCGACCGCGTGGCGGTGATGTATGCGGGCCGCGTGGCCGAGATCGGTCCGGTGGCGGACGTGATCCACAAGCCGCGCCATCCCTACACGGCGGGGCTGATGGGATCCATCCCGTCGCTCGACGGGCACGCCGAAAGGCTGGTGCAGATCGACGGCAGCATGCCGCGGCTGAACGCCATTCCGCCGGGCTGCGCGTTCAATCCGCGTTGCGGCCGGCGCCTGCCGCGCTGCACGCAGGACCGGCCGGAGCTGCTGCCCGCGGGCACGTCCATGGCGGCCTGTTGGCTGCACGAAGCGGAGGCCGCCGCGCCGCGCGCGCCAAGCGGGCCTGCTACCCCCCAAGAGGGGCTGCCCGGCGGCAAAGGATCAGAGGAGTCGGCATGAACATGCCCTTGGTAGAAGTGAAGGACGCGGCCCGCTGGTTCGATGTGTCGCCGCCGTGGCTGGAGCGCAAGCTGGCCCGCAAACCGCAAGTGATGCTGCGCGCCGTGGACGGCGTGTCGTTCGAGATCGCGCGCGGCGAGACGCTGGCGCTGGTGGGCGAGTCGGGCTGCGGCAAGTCGACGGTGGCGCGCATGCTGGTCGGGCTGTGCGGCCTGACGCGCGGCGAAATCCGCTTCGACGGACAGCCCTTGTCGCGCATGTCGGAACCGGGCGGCCGCGCGCTGCGCAAGCGCCTGCAGATGATTTTCCAGGATCCCTATGCAAGCCTCAACCCGCGTTGGCGGGTGGGCCGCATTATCGCGGAACCCATGCTTACGCATACGCAGATGACACCGGCCGAGCGCGGCGCCCGGGTGGGCGAACTGCTGAAACAGGTTGGGCTGGATCCGGCGGACCAGGCGCGCTATCCGCACCAGTTCTCGGGCGGCCAGCGCCAGCGCATCTCGATCGCGCGGGCGCTGGCGGTGAATCCCGAGTTCCTGGTGTGCGACGAGCCGACCTCGGCGCTCGACGTGTCGGTGCAGGCCCAGGTGCTGAACCTGATGAAAGACCTGCAGCGCAAGCTGGGACTGACCTACCTGTTCATTTCCCACAACCTGGCGGTCGTGCATCACGTGGCCGACAGAGTGGGGGTGATGTATCTGGGCCGCATGGTGGAAGTGGCGCCGCGCGACGAGCTGTTCCAGCGGCCGCGGCATCCCTATACGAGGATGCTGCTGGAAGCGATCCCGGACATCAACGGCGCGGGCAAGCCGCGCACGGCCGTGGCGGGTGAAGTGCCGAACCCGCTCAATCCGCCGCCGGGCTGTACCTTCCACCCGCGTTGCCCGCACGCGAATGAGCGGTGCAGGCGGGAAGCGCCCGCGGCGATGGCGGCAGGCGTCTCGGTGGTGGCTTGCCACGCGGTGCAGGAGGGGCGGATCACGGCGTGATCCACAGCATTGGGGGGAGCGCGCCGCCGGGCCTCGTCAGCCGCCGGGCGCGGCCCGATCAGTGGCGGTGGCCGTGATCGCGGGGAGGATCGAGGGGGGCGCCGTCCTCGTCTTCGTCTTCGTCGTCCTCATCCTCGTCATCCTCATCGTCCGCATCATCCGGCAGGGGTTCTTCGGTGAGCGCGAACGGCAGCACGTCTTCCAGGCTGTCGGACCAGGCGGACTCCTCGCCGTCGTGATCGAGCTTGACGAAGCGCTCGCCTTCATTCAGCGAGATTTCGATGGCCCAGAGGTAGAGGCAGTCGTAGGTGTCATCGTCGGACTGAGGCAGCCCGCCGCGGTTGCCCAGCAGCCGGGCGCCGGGGCCGCCCAGCTGGACGTGGGTCTGTTCCTCGTCGGGCTTGGCGTTTTCGTCTACCGGCACGCCATAGGTCACCCATTCGGTGCCGTCGTCGCCCAGCACCACTTCGGCCAGCACGGGCTTGCCCAGGTAGGCGCTCAGGGCGTCGGCCGTCTTGGCCAGCATGTCCAGTTCGGATGCGTTGAAATGGGTCAAGGAAGCTGGGGGAGTGGCGGAGGCGGACATGAGGGTTCCTGGGCGCGATGAAGCCGCGACGGCACGGCAATACGAAAGTCAGGCGTATTGTCGCTCTATCGGCCCCGTGTTGCATCCGACGCTTGGACGACGCGATTTTCCCGGGGCATGGCGGCGCAGGCGCCGCCGGGGCCGCGCCTGCGCGCGCTGTCCGGCGATTCGCCCGTCAGCCGCTGGAACATCGCGATGAAGGCGGACGGGGTGCTGTAGCCGAGCGCGCGCGCCACCGTCTGGACGGGCTTGCCGTCGTCCAGCATGCCCAGGGCGCTGACGACGCGCAGCCGCTGCCGCCATTCATTGAACGACATGCCCAGCCGCTGCTGGCAGTGGCGCAGCAGCGTGCGCTCGGTGATGCCGGCGGTGGCGGCCCAATGCGCGGCGCCGCGCTTGTCCCCCGGGCGGCGCTGCAGCGCTGACAGGATGGGCGCAAGCACCGGGTCGGTGGCGCTCGGCAGGTAGCTGGCGTAGGCGCGCGCCTGGCGGGCCTGGTCGATGACGATCTGCGCCATCCGCCGGTCTTCAGGCGTATCCGGATAGCTGATTCCCCGCCGTTCGAAGTCGGCCAGAATCGCGCGCATGACGGGGCTGATCTCCAGCGTGCAGGGCTTGTCGGGCAAACCGGCGCACGCAGCCGCGGGAATATCGATGCAGGCGTAATGCACTTCGCCTTCGTTCTGGCAGCAATGCTCGACATGCGGCGGAATCCAGATGGCGTACTGCGGGGGCGACAAGTAGGTCATGCCGCCTATGCCGATTTCCATGATCCCGGAGACGGCGAAGTTCAGTTCCGCCCACGGCGAGGCATGGCGTTTCATGCGCGAATGGGGCGTGAAGTGCAGGATGCGGCAGGCCAGCGGGTAGGGCAGGTCGCTGGCCAGCAGCGGCGCGGCGTCGGCTGGCGGCATGTCGGAACTTCATCTGGATTTGTCTGTTTTTCATTATATACAGCATGTCGGACAGGCCATACACTTGCGACTCTGTTTCATTACGCCTTGCCCGTCATGCCCACCGCCCAAGCCTCGCATCCGCCCGTCCGTTACCTGCTGTTCCCCCTCCTGGCGGCGCTGATCTGGTCGGTCAACATGATCGTGACCAAGATGGCGGCGAGCGTGATCGCGCCCGCCGCCATCGGGTTCTACCGCTGGGCGATGGCGGGCGTCCTGTTGACGCCGTTCGCGCTCCCGGGCGTCTGGGCGCAGCGCCGCCTGATCCTGCCCAACCTGCCCAAGCTCGCGGTGCTGGGCGGCTTGGGAATGGCGCTGTATCAGGGGCTGGCCTATGTGGCCGCCGCCAGCACCACGGCGACCAACATGGGCATCATCACGGCGATGATTCCGTTGATGACCATTGCCGTGGTGGCGGTCGTGCTGCGCGAGCTGCCGTCGCTGATGGCGATGCTGGGCGGCCTGCTGTCGCTGGCGGGCCTCGCCCTGCTGATCGGCGAGGGCGATCCCGCCCGGCTGCTGTCGGTGGGCGCCAACCACGGCGACGTGCTGATGGGCGTGGGGGCGCTGGCCTACGCGCTGTACGGCGTGCTGTTGCGCCGCTGGGCGTTGCCCGTGGGCCCGTGGCAGTCGCTGTACGTGCAGGTGGCCTTCGGCGTGCTGTTCCAGCTGCCAGCCTTCCTGGCGGCGCCTGCCTCGCCGCTCAATGGCGACAACCTGCCGCTGGTGCTGTACGCGGCGATTTTTCCGTCGCTGTTCGCGCCTTTCCTGTGGATGCAGGGCGTGAAGCACCTGGGGCCGAACCGCGCCAGCATATTCCTGAACGTCATGCCGGTCGCCACCGTGGCGATCGCGGCGGTGTTCCTGGACGAAAAGCCCCACGTATTCCATATCGTGGGCGGCGCGATGGCGCTGGCGGGGGTGATGCTGGCGCAGCTGCGCGCGGGCCGCCCGGCGAGGCAGCCCAAGGCAGCTTGAAGGCCCGCCCGCGCAGGCCGGTCCGGCCATTTGGCCGCGGCCATACGCCGGTCAGGGTTCCGGCCTACAATCAGCGGTTTATCAGCTATATCTTCCCTACGAGCCCATGGCCCAATACGTCTACACCATGAACCGCGTCGGCAAGATCGTGCCGCCCAAGCGGCAGATCCTGCGCGACATCTCGCTTTCGTTTTTTCCTGGCGCCAAGATCGGCGTGCTGGGCCTGAACGGCTCGGGCAAGTCGACGCTGCTGAAGATCATGGCCGGCGTCGATAAAGAGATCGAAGGGGAAGCCATCCCCATGCCGGGCCTGAACATCGGCTACCTGCCGCAGGAACCGCAGCTGAACCCCGAGCACACGGTGCGCCAGGCGGTAGAAGAAGGCCTGGGCGCCGTCGTCACCGCGAAAAAGCGCCTGGACGAGGTCTATGCCGCCTATGCCGAGCCGGACGCCGATTTCGACGCCCTGGCCGCCGAGCAGGCCGAGCTTGAAGCCATCATCGCCGCCGCGGCCTCCAGCGGCGCGGACGATATCGAGCACCAGATGGAAATCGCCGCCGACGCGCTGCGCCTGCCGCCCTGGGACGCGATCGTCGGCAAGCTGTCCGGCGGCGAAAAGCGCCGCGTGGCGCTGTGCCGCCTGCTGCTGTCCAAGCCCGACATGCTGCTGCTCGACGAACCCACCAACCACCTGGACGCTGAAAGCGTGGAGTGGCTGGAGCAGTTCCTGCACAAGTTCCCGGGCACCGTGGTTGGCGTGACCCACGATCGCTACTTCTTGGACAACGCCGCCGAATGGATCCTCGAACTGGACCGCGGCTACGGCATCCCCTGGAAGGGCAACTACAGCTCGTGGCTGGAGCAGAAGGAAGACCGCCTGAAGCAGGAAGAGGCTTCGGAATCCGCGCGCCAGAAGACGATCAAGAAAGAACTGGAATGGGTGCGCCAGAACCCGAAGGGCCGTCAGGCCAAGGCCAAGGCGCGCCTGGCCCGCTTCGAGGAACTGTCGTCCTACGAATACCAGAAGCGCAACGAAACCCAGGAAATCTTCATTCCCGTGGGCGAACGCCTGGGCAACGAGGTCATCGAATTCAACAACGTCAGCAAGGCCTACGGCGATCGCCTGCTGATCGACAGCCTCAGCTTCAAGGTGCCGCCGGGCGCCATCGTCGGCATCATCGGCGCCAACGGCGCCGGTAAGTCCACGCTGTTCCGCATGATCGCGGGCCGCGAGCAGCCGGATTCGGGCGAGGTCAAGATCGGCCAGACCGTGAAGCTGGCCTACGTGGACCAGTCGCGCGATGCGCTGGAAGACAAGAAAACCGTGTTCGACGCCGTTTCCGATGGCGCCGACCTGCTGACCGTGGGCAAATTCGAGATGTCGTCGCGCGCCTACCTGGGCCGCTTCAACTTCAAGGGCGGCGACCAGAACAAGGTCGTGGGCCAGCTGTCGGGCGGCGAACGCGGCCGCCTGCACATGGCCAAGACGCTGATCGCCGGCGGCAACGTGCTGCTGCTGGACGAACCGTCCAACGACCTGGACGTGGAAACGCTGCGCGCCCTGGAAGACGCGCTGCTGGAGTTCCCCGGCAGCGTCATGGTGATTAGCCACGATCGCTGGTTCCTGGACCGCATCGCCACGCACATCCTGGCCTTCGAAGGCGATTCGCAGGTCGTGTTCTTCGACGGCAACTACCAGGAATACGAAGCCGACAAGAAGCGCCGCCTGGGCGAAGAGGGCGCCAAGCCCAAGCGCCTGCGCTACAAGGCGCTGAAGTAAATCGGTGTCTGACACGAGGGGATAGCAAGCTGATCTCGAGGGTGTCAGACACCCGCGATGCACCCCATGGGTTGACGGCTGTCTCGTAAGGGTGTCAGACACTGCCATCTTGGTGTCTGACACCCGTACGAGACGTTCTTACGGCTTCGGGCAAGCCTTCCCGGGTGTCTGACACCACAAGGACAAGCACAACTCGATCTGAAGCCTGCCGGAAGCAGCCCTGCCGAGTTATCCTGGATCCTCATCCAGGAGCCTCCCGACATGCTGCTTTCCGCCCCCGACTCCACGTTGCTGATCGTCGACATGCAGGGCCGGCTGATGCCGGTCATCCATGACGGCGAAGCCGTGCTCAATGCCGCCCACAAGCTTGCGCAGGCCGCGCGCCTGCTCGACGTGCCGGTGGCCGCCACCGAACATCACGGCAAGATGCTGGGCGCCACCGTGGAGCCGCTGCGCGCGCAGGTGCAGACGACCTTCCAGAAGATGCATTTTTCATCGGCGCTCGAACCGGGTTTCGAGGCCTGGCTGCCGGCCGCCCGCAAGACCATCCTGGTGGCCGGATGCGAAGCGCACATCTGCGTGCTGCAGACCGTGATCGGCCTGATCGATCTGGGTTACCACGCGGTGCTGGTGGCCGATGCCGCGGGCTCGCGCAAGCCTTCCGATCATCACGCTGCGTTGCGCCGCGCGCGCGCGCATGGCGCCGAGATCGTCACGTCCGAGATGGCGATTTTCGAATGGATGCGGACCTGCGAGCATCCGCGTTTCCGCGAAGTGTTACGTCTCGTCAAATAGCGCCGGCCGGCTGCAACACTGTTCCGGGGAGGCGCGAAGATTCCCTCGCCCTTTGACACAATTCATGGGCAAACCTAACAGCCAGGGCCGGGATATTTTGCGATCCTGAAGATTCCAAACCCGTAAGGGTCCGCGCGCTCGCGTCCGCATCATCGGCGCGGTCCCGGGGGTAAGAATAGGAATCGCATTATGAAAATCGCATCTCTCTCCAAAATCTGTGTCGCGCTGGCGATGACCGCCGCCATGGCAGGCTGCTCTTCCTGGGACGGCATGAGCCATCGCCAGAAGAGCGCCGTCGGCGGCGCTGCGTTGGGCGGCGTCGCAGGCGCCGTGATCACCAACGGCGGCATCCTCGGTACGGTGGGCGGAGCGGCGATCGGCGGCGTCATCGGCGACCAGGTCGGCAAGCACTAAGCTCCCGGCACCCGCTCAATGCAAAACGCCCGGCATCGCCGGGCGTTTTTTCTGCGCGGCGCACCCGGGAATCCGGGCGCGCAACGCGGCGTCAGTTCTCGTTTTGAGGCATTTCGATCTTTACTTCCAACACTTCCAGCGTGTCCTGGCGTTCCAGGTGCACCTTGATGTCATTGGGGTTGATCTTCACATACTTCGAAATAACGGCGATCAGCTCTTGCTGCAGTTGCGGCAGGTAATCGGGAGAGTCGCCGCGGCCCCGCTCGTGGGCCAGGATGATCTGCAACCGTTCCTTGGCGACGGAGGCGGAAGTCTTCTTTTGACCGAGCAGAAACGACAGGAAGGACATTGCTTACTTGCCTCCGAACAGGCGTTTCAGGAAACCGGGCTTTTCGTAATCGGTAAAGCGCAGGGCCTTGTCTTCGCCAAGGTAACGAGCCACGACGTCCTTGTAGGCTTCGGAGACGTCGGTGTCTTTCAGGTGGATGGCCGGCAGGCCTTGGTTCGACGCCTGCAGCACGGCTTCCGACTCGGGGATGACGCCGATCAGCTTGATGCGCAGAATGTCTTCGATGTCGCCTAGCGACAGCATTTCGCCGTCGACGACGCGCTTGGGGCTGTAGCGCGTGAGCAGCAGGTATTCCTTGACGGGTTCATCGCCCTCGACCGCGCGCCGGGACTTCGCGGCCAGAATGCCCAGGATGCGGTCGGAGTCGCGCACCGACGAGACTTCCGGGTTGGTCACGACCAACGCGTCGTCGGCGAAGTAGGCGGCCATCAGCGCGCCCGTCTCGATGCCGGCGGGGGAGTCGCAGACGATGTACTCGAAGCCCATGCCCTTCAGGTCGTTGATGACCTTTTCCACGCCTTCCTGCGTCAGCGCGTCTTTGTCGCGCGTTTGCGAGGCCGGCAGGATGAACAGGTTTTCGAGCTGCTTGTCCTTGATGAGCGCCTGGTTGAGAGTGGCTTCGCCCTGGATCACGTTGACGAAGTCGTACACGACGCGGCGCTCGCAGCCCATGATCAGGTCGAGGTTGCGCAGGCCGACGTCGAAGTCGATGACCGCGGTTTTGTGGCCCCGCATCGCGAGTCCCGCAGAAAAACTGGCGCTGGTGGTGGTCTTGCCCACGCCGCCTTTGCCGGAAGTCACCACAACAATGCGTGTCATGACGATCAAACCCTTATGTTCGAATAAATCGCGTTATCGTAAAGCAAAAAGCCCATGTAAGGCTTCTTACAGGATGTGTTGAAATTTCGCGGGCCTGCCCCCTTTGGGGGCCGCAAGCCGAAGGTGCCGCGTAGGGGCTCACGCCTTCAGGGCCTCGATCCGCAAGGTGTCGCCGTCCAGGCGGACCAGCGCCGGCTGGTTCTGCAGCGTGCGGTCCAGTTTGTCCTCGACCACGCGATAGACGCCCGCCACGGCCAGCAGCTCGGCGTCCAGGTGCGTCGTGAAGATGCGGGCCGAGGTGTCGCCGCGCGCGCCGGCCATGGCCTTGCCGCGCAAGGGGCCGTAGACGTGGACGTTGCCGTCGGCGATGACTTCCGCGCCCTGGCTCACCATGCCGATCACCACCAGGTCCGTGTGCCGCGCGTAGACGCGCTGGCCGGAACGCAGCGGCTTGGTGATGACCAGCGCCGAAGACGATTGCGGGGCGGCGGGCGTGGGGCTGGCGGCCGAGGTGGCGTTGCTGGCTTCACGCGCGGGCAGCGGGTCGCTATCGGGTTTGCCGGGGGCGGGCGCTTCGCTTTCTGCCGCCGCTTCGGTGGGCGCGGCCGCGGTTTCGACCGCGGCGGCCGGCACGGACGGCACGGGCGTGGCGACATCGTTGGGCGGCGCGGTATCGACGACTGGAGCGGGCCGGGCGGGGGGCGTGGACAGTTCCACCGGCGTCAGGCCGGCCTCGCGGGCGGCCTGCAGGTTGGCGCCTTCGGCCACGACGCCGATGGGGGGCAGGTTATGGCCCCGCAGCGCCGCCACGAGGGCGGTCCAATCGAGCGTGTCCTCGACGCGGCTGGCGTCGATGACCACGGGTTCGTTTTCGAAGAAGCTGCCGGCGTCGGCCATGCGCTTGGCAAGCGCGGCCTCCAGGTGTTCGGGGTCGGCGCTATGCAGAACCACCCTGATGGCATACAGAGTGGCGCTTTTGAAGTCCAGGGCTAGGGATTCAGTGTTCATCTTGGTTTTGGCTGGCGGTCCGGGCGCCTGAAACAGGGGCGCTCAACCGGCTGCGGGATGTCGGGCATGATAACCCGCCCCGGGACGGCCCAGCGATGAAAAAGGCGCCGAAAGGCGCCTTTTCCCCAGCAATGCGGACGCGGCGCGTCAGCCTTGCGCCCAGGAGTCCCGCAGGGTCACGATACGGTTCAGCACCGGCGCCTCGGGGGTGGAGTCCTTCTGGTCGGCGACGAAGTAGCCCAGGCGTTCGAACTGCCAGGTGGCGCCGGGGGTGGCGACGGTGCCCGGTTCCAGCCAGGCCGTGACGGTCTGCTTGGAATTCGGGTTCAGGCAGGTCAGGAAGTCCTTGTCGCCGGCATCGGGGCGGGCGTCGGCGAACAGACGGTCGTAGAGATGGATCTGGGCGGGCACCGCGTGGGCCGCGCTGACCCAGGTGATGTTGCCCTTGACCTTGACGCTGTCGGCGCCCGGCGTGCCGCTCTTGGTGTCCGGCAGGTATTCGGCATGGACCTCGACGACCTCGCCGGCGTCGTTCTTGACGAAGCCGGTGCAACGGACCACATAGCCGTACTTCAGGCGCACAGTGTTGCCCGGGAACAGGCGGAAGTACTTCTTGGGCGCTTCTTCGCGGAAGTCGTCGCGTTCGATCCAGAGCTCGCGCGACAGCGGGAATTCGCGCACGCCGGCTTCCGGATCGTGCGGGTTGCGCGGCGCGGTGCAGATCTCGGTCTGGCCTTCCGGATAGTTGGTGATGATCAGCTTGATCGGGTCCAGCACGGCCACGGAGCGGGCGGCGATGGGATCCAGGTCGTCGCGCACGGCCTGTTCGAGCAGGCTGTAGTCGATGCGGGAGTCGGACTTGGATACGGCCGTGCGTTCGCAGAACAGGCGGATCGACGCCGGCGTGTAGCCGCGGCGGCGCAGACCGAAGAGGGTGGGCATGCGGGGATCGTCCCAGCCATCCACGTGGCCTTCGCGCACCAGTTGCAGCAGCTTGCGCTTGCTGGTGACGACGTAGCTCAGGTTCAGGCGGGCGAATTCGTACTGGTGCGGCAGCGGCTGGGCCAGCTTGCCCAGTTCGGCCAGGCGCGCCAGGATCCAGTCGTAGAACGGGCGCTGGTCTTCGAATTCCAGCGTGCAGACGCTGTGCGTGATGCCTTCGAGGGCGTCTTCGACCGGGTGCGCCCAGCTGTACATCGGGTAGATGCACCATTGGTCGCCCGTGCGGTGGTGGGTGGCATGGCGCACGCGGTACATGACCGGATCGCGCAAGTTGATGTTGGGCGAAGCCATGTTGATCTTCGCGCGCAGCACCAGGCTGCCGTCGGGATGCTTGCCGTCGCGCATTTCGCGCAGCAGCGTGAGCGATTCCGAGGCGGGGCGGTCGCGCCAGGGCGAATTGACGCCGGGTTCGGTCAGCGTGCCGCGGTTGGCACGGATTTCCTCGGCGCTCTGCTCGTCCACGTAAGCGTGGCCGGCCTCGATCAGCGCCTCGGCGAATTCGTACATGTAGCCGAAGTAGTCGCTGGCGAAGTACAGGTTGTCGTTGCCATCGGCCTTCCAGTCGAAGCCCAGCCAGTGCACGGCCTCGATGATGGCGTCGACGTACTCCTGGTCTTCCTTTTCGGGGTTGGTGTCGTCGAAGCGCAGGTGGCAGACGCCGCCGAAATCGCGCGCCAGCCCGAAGTTCACGCAGATGCTCTTGGCGTGGCCGATGTGCAGGTAGCCGTTGGGCTCCGGCGGAAAGCGGGTGCGGATACGGGCCGGGTCCAGGCTGCCCTGCTGCTGTTGCGCCGCCGGGCCGGGCTTGCCCGCCCAGCGCTTGCCAGCGAAGCGATTGGCTCCGAGGTCGTCTTGGACGATATTCAACAGGAAATTGGATGCGGCGGGGGTCGGCGTCGTGGCGGAGGTCATTCTTGAAAGAATAGGAAAAAGCAGCGACAAAGAGTCAATTTTGCCACGTTCCGCAGGTGGCCTCTTTTCGCAAGGTATGCAACCGGTTTCAATCTGGCCCCACAGTCTTGTAACTGGCTCTAAACTACGGGCCATCATGGACATATCCACCTTATCCCTGGCCCGTGCGCAGTTCGTGGCCAGCCTGAGTTTCCTGGCGCTGTTCCTGGCCGTCTCCCTGGCGCTTGCCTGGGTGTTGCTGTTTTTCAAGATACGCGCCCGCTGGTCCGGCCATGGCGGGTGGACGGCCGCCTACCGCTTCTGGGTGCGGATATTCGCGCTGGCCTTCGTGCTGACGCTGGCGGCCAGCGTGCCGGTGCTTATCCAGATCGGCAGCCTGTGGGCGGGGCTGATGGACAAGATCGGCAACGTGGCCGGCCCCTTGCTGGGCTACGGCATCCTGTCGGCGTTCATCCTGAAATCGTGTTTCCTCGGCGTCATGCTGTTCGGCCAGCGGCGCGTTTCCGACGGCGCCCACACGCTGGCGGTGCTGATGGTGGCGGTGGGGCAGCTGGTGGCGGTGTTCTGGGTGCTGGCCCTGCAATCCTGGATGCAGACGCCGGACGGCGCCCTGCTGGTCGACGGCCGCTACCAGGTCTATGACTGGACGGCCGTGGTGCTGAACCCGTCGGTGGGCTGGCGCATGGCCGTGGTGGTGGTGGGCGCGGCGCTGGCCGCCTCCTTCCTGATGATGGGCGTGACGGCGCTGCAGGCATTGCGGCGCCCGCTGGGCGACGGCGAGCGCAGCGCGTTCAAGACCGCCCTGGTCGTCGCGGTGGTGGCTTCCTGCCTGCAGCTGCCGGTGGCGACCGGCGCCGGGCAGATGGTCGCCAAGCTGCAGCCCGCCAAGGCGGCAGCGGCCGCCGGCTTCTGGGAAAGCGGCGCCGAGCCGCAACTGGTGCTGTTCGGCTGGCCGGACGCCCGCAACCACACGAACCTGGCCGACGTTACCCTGCACAACATGGGCGGAATGTGGCTGCATCGCAATCCGGACGGCACCTACCAGGGGCTGGACAAGTATTCGGGCATGCTGCCGCCGGTCGCGCTGACCTTCTGGTCGCTGCGGGTGGCGGCCGGGCTGGGCCTGCTGATGCTGGCCGTGGCCTGCGTGACCTTCCTGTGGACGTTCCGGCGCGGGCTGGATCCGTCGACGCTGCCGCGCTGGTGGCAGCGGGTCGTGTGCGGCATGATGTTTTCCGGCGGCATCGCCGTCGTGGCCGGATGGTGGGTGTCCGTCATCGGCCTGCAACCGTTCGCGGTGAACGGCACCATCACGCAATCCGAGATCCTGGGCTCGGTGTCTTCGAGCACCGTCCTGTACGGCATGGCCGGCTACGGCGTGCTGTACGCCCTGTTGCTGGCCGCGTTCGCCGGCATGCTGTTCCACGCGGCGCGCTACGGCGTCGTGCCTGTGCGCAAACTGGGTGGAGGTGCGCCATGATCGCCATGCTGGCCGCCTCCCAAGGGCTGAACGCCGACGATCCTTCTTTCTGGATGCCGCTTGCCTTCATGGCGCTGCTGTTCGTGGTAATCGCCGCGGGCATGGTGCTGGACGGCTTCGACCTGGGCGTAGGCATTCTGCTGCAGCTGGCGCCCGAGCACGAGCGCGGCCGCATGATGAGCCTCTTGAGCCCGTGGCGGGACGCCAACGAGTTCTGGCTGCTGCTGGGCATGGGATTGTTCGCTGCGGCGTTTCCCTTCGCCTGGGGCGCGGTGCTGGGTAAGCTCTACGGGCCGTTGACCTGCATGGTGCTGGGCGTGGTGCTGCGCAGCGTCGCGTTCGAATTCCGTATCCGCGCGCGCAACGAAATGAAGCCGCGCTGGATCTTCGCGTTCTGGGCGGGTTCCCTGATCACCGCGTTCGGCCAGGGCATGATGCTGGGCCGGATCGCGACGGGTTACCAGTCCGACGCCGGTTACGGCTGGTTCTCCGTGTTCGTGGGCCTGTGCGCGGTGGCGGCCTATGTGCTGCTGGGCGCAGCCTGGCTGGTCATGCGGGTGGATGGCGATCTCCAGCGCCGCGCCGCCAACTGGGCGCGCCACGCCATCCGCTGGACGGCGGTGGGCATGGTGTCGATCGCGGTAACGCTGGGCCTGGCCAACGCCGGCATCTTCTACAAGTGGAGCAACATTGCCCACCTGAGCCTGGCGGCCACGGTCTGGCTGCTGATGCTGGCAGGCTTCGTGGCGGTCGAAATGCTGCTGGCGCGGCTGCCCGGCCGGGCGGACCGCTTCAGCTGGCTGCCCTTCGTGCTGAGCGTGTCGCTGTTCCTGCTGATGCTCAGCGGCCTGGCCTACAGCCTGTTCCCTTATCTGATCCTGGACGACATGACGCTGTGGGACGGCGCCGGCGCGCTCGGGTCGATGCGCCTCGTGATGGCGGGCGCGGTCGTGGGGATCCCGGTGGTGCTGGTGTTCAACATCCTGGCCTACCGCTCGGTGTTCGGCAAGGAGCGCGCTCCGGTGCCGCTGCTGCCGCCACCGGGCTGACCGCGCCTATAGCACCGGCCTGGCGACGCGCTGAAGGATTTCCTCGCCGTAGGCTTCCAGCTTGCGGGCGCCCACGCCGCTGATGTGGCTCAGCGCGTCCATGGATTCGGGCTGGGCCAGCGCGATCTCGCGCAGGGTGGCGTCATGGAAGATGACGTAGGCCGGCACACCGTGGCTCTTGGCGACCTCGCCGCGCCACGCGCGCAGCGCTTCAAAGACAGGCTGCAGCTCGGCCGGCAGGTCGATGGCGGCCGCCTTGGGCCGTCCGCTGCCGGTCTTGCCCGAACGAGTTTTCTTTTCCGACTCCCGGCGCAGCATCAGCTGCCGTTCGCCCTTGAGCACGGCCCGGCTGCCTTCGGTCAGGGCCAGGGTGCCGAATCCCTCGTTGTCCACCGTCAGCAGGCCCTGCGCCAGCAACTGGCGCAGCACGCCGCGCCAGGCGGTATCGCTGAGGTCGGCGCCCACGCCGAACACGCTCAGCGTTTCGTGGCCGTGCTGCCTGGTGCGCTCGGTGACTTTGCCGCGCAGAATGTCGATGATGTGGCCCGCGCCGTAGCGCTGGCCGCGTTCTTTCCAGAGGCGGTAGACGGCGGACAGCACCTTCTGCGCCGCGACCGTTCCATCCCAGGCCTGGGGCGGATCCAGGCAGACGTCGCAGTTGCCGCAGGCCGTGATCTGCTGGCCGAAGTAGGCCAGCAGGCGCACGCGCCGGCATTCCACCGTTTCGCATAGCCCCAGCATGGCGTCGAGCTGCTGGCCGAGACGCCGGCGGTAGGCTTCCTCGCCGGGCGATTCGTCGATCATGCGGCGCTGTTGCACCACGTCCTGCAAACCGTAGGCCAGCCAGGCCGAGGCCGGCAGGCCGTCGCGGCCGGCGCGGCCGGTTTCCTGGTAATAGCCTTCCACGGACTTGGGCAGGTCGATATGCGCCACGAAGCGCACGTCGGGCTTGTCGATGCCCATGCCGAAGGCGATGGTGGCGACCATGACCACGCCGTCCTCGCGCAGGAAGCGCGACTGGTTGGCGGCGCGCACCTGCGCACTGAGCCCGGCGTGGTAGGGCATGGCGTCGATGCCCTGGTTGCACAGGAATTCCGCGGTTTCTTCCACGCGGGCGCGCGACAGGCAATACACCACGCCCGACTCACCCTCGTGTTCCGTCTGGATCATTTCCAGCAACTGCTTGCGCACCTCGTTCTTCTCGACGATGCGGTAGCGGATATTGGGACGGTCGAAGCTGGAGACGAAGTGGCGCGCGTCGTCCAGCGACAGGCGCTGGGCGATTTCGCGGCGGGTGTCCTCGGTGGCGGTCGCGGTCAGCGCGATGCGGGGCACGTCGGGCCAGCGCTCGTGCAGCATCGACAGGCCCAGGTATTCCGGCCGGAAGTCGTGGCCCCATTGGGATACGCAGTGGGCTTCGTCGATGGCGAACAGCGCGATGCGGCCCCGCTCCAGCAATTGCAGGCAGCGGTCGGTCAGCAGGCGTTCGGGCGCCACGTAGAGCAGGTCCAGCTCGCCGGCGAGGAAGGCTTGTTCGACGTCGCGGGCCACCCGCCACTCCTGGGTGGAGTTCAGGAAGGCCGCGCGCACGCCCAGTTCGGTTAGGGCGTCGACCTGGTCCTGCATCAGCGCGATCAGCGGCGACACGATAATGCCGGTGCCTTCGCGCACCAGCGACGGAACCTGGTAGCAGAGCGATTTGCCGCCGCCGGTGGGCATGAGGACCAGCGCGTCGCCGCCGCCGATCACCTGATCGACAATGGCTTGCTGGTCGCCACGGAAGGATTCGTAACCGAAAACGCGCTGCAATACGCTGAGGGCGCGCGCGTCAGACATGGGGGTAGGCCGGGAGCATCATGGCAGGGATTTTAAGCCCCAATTCCGGCTCCTTCTTTCCGGGGGGGAGATTTCCGTCCGCGCGGTGTCGCGCCTACCAGCTCAGCCAGGTGCCCCGCATGAAGGTATCGACCGGCATGCTCAGGTTGGCGCGCCACTCGTAGTCGCCCGACAGGATGTCGCGGTCGGCGCCGACCGCCAGTTTCACCTTGGGGGCCACGAACATGCTGTGGGACAGGCCCACGCGCTGCTCGGCCAGCGCGGAGCCCTCGCGCAGGCCGGAGTATGTGCCGCTGAGCACGCCCCAGCCCGTGATGGGGACGCCGGCCGACACCGTATTGCGGGTTTGCGCCGTCGCGGCCGCGCCGCCCGAGTACATGGACAGGTCGCCGAAGCCGGCGCCGGTTTGTTCGGCCGTATAGCCCAGGTTGACGGTGTCGGCCACGTCCACGCTGTAGCCGAAGCGGTAGCGCCAGGCGTTGACCGCGTCGAACGAGCTTTGGGTGGCGCCCGCCTGGAACGTGCCGTATTCGCCGGCGGTGTACGTGGTGCCCATGCCGCGCGTGGTGAGCGAGGGCGCGCTCTGCATCTGCCCTTCCAGGGTCAGGACGGGCGTGAGGCCGTAGCGCACGCTGCCGCTGCCCACCGAGGCCCCATAGTCGACGGCGCCCGAACGGGCGGCGGGATCCATGTTGTTGAGGCGTCCCAGCGATGAGGAATAGCCGAAGCTGCCTTCGGGGACGGTGGCGCCGGCGCCGGCCCAGTTCGAGATCTGCAAGCCGCCCACCGGGGCGCCGCTGCCCCAGGCCGGCGCGTTGGCCGTGATGTTGCCCACGGCGACGGACGGGCCGGCGGCGCTGCGGTAGACCCAGTTGCGGCTGCCCTCATAGCGCAGGCCTTCCTGGCTGCTGGCGGAGGCGAACCACGGCCGCGACGGGCGCGACACGCCGGAAATCACGATGACGGGTACGCGCGGAAAGTCGCCGTCTTCCAGCGCGAAGGAATAGTCGGGAGGGGCTTCCTCGGGGGCGGCGAGCGCCTTGCAGTCCGCCGGCAGCGGCTGGACGTCGCCCGAGAGCGCCGCGCCGGTGCCGGGGATCCCCAGGTCCAGGTCGCCGATGCCGGCCGTGCCGCGGACCGTAGTGTCCACGGCAGGCTCCATCGTTTGCAGATCGCAGGGGGACGGATCCAGGGGAACCGCGCGCGATTCCAGGGACGGGGCAGGGTGCACGGGGAGGGGCTGGACCGGCGCCAGGGCGCCGATGCCGCGCGTCCAGCCGGACGGCGACAGGCCGGCACCGGGCGCGCCGGACGCGGGAGCCAGCGGCAAGGCCGCGCCGGCCGCCAGCGCCGCGCGCAACAGCCACATTCGCCGGATGATTGCAGGGGCGATCATAGGAACAGTGTAGAGGGGGGACACCGCGGATGCTGTAAACGTTCTTTAGCGGGCAGCGGCAGGCCGGCACTTATTTTATCGCCGGGGCTAGCGTCTGGATAAACCGGCCCGAAACGGCGTCCAACATCGTGCAACAGGTATATTTCAGTTGATTTCCTGCCTCTTGCGGCGGGGTGCGGGGCACCGCACTATGGCATCCATGGACAATCCTCACACCAAGTTGCTGGTCGTCGACGACGATCCGGCCCTGCGGCAGCTGCTCGCCGACTACCTGAACCGGCACGGCTACGACACGCTGCTGGCGCCGGACGCCACCGACCTGTCTGCCCGCATTACCCGCTACGCGCCCGACCTGCTGGTGCTCGACCGCATGCTTCCCGGCGGCGATGGCGCGGATGCCTGTCGCCGCCTGCGCGAGCAGGGCGAGGATATCCCCGTCATCCTGCTGACCGCCCGCGACGAGGCGGTTGACCGCATCATCGGCCTGGAAGCGGGCGCCGACGACTACGTCGGCAAGCCCTTCGACCCGCGCGAACTTCTGGCCCGCATCGAGGCGGTGCTGCGCCGCAAGCGCGGCCCGTCCGCCTTGACCAAGGACGCGCCGGTCTCGTTCGGCCCCTTCGTGTTCGACCCGTCCACGCGCCAACTGTCGCGCGAAGGCATCGTGGTCAAACTCACGGGGGGCGAGATCAACCTGCTGGAAGCGCTGGTGCGCAATGCCGGCAAGCCGCTGTCGCGCGAACGCCTGCTGGCCCTGGCGCGCGACGATGACGCCGGCGAGCGCAATGACCGGGCCATCGATATCGCCATCCTGCGCCTGCGGCGCGTCATCGAGGACGATCCCAAGCAGCCGCGCTGGATCCAGACCGTCTGGGGAATCGGCTACCGGTTTTCGCCCTGATGCGCTTCTCTCCTGGCTTTCTGGTGCCGCGGTCGCTGCGGGCAAGGCTGATCCTGCTGATTCTGGGGTCGGTCCTGCTGACGCAGGCGGCGACGCTGGTGACTGTGTCCTACTTCCGCCACAAATTCATGGAAGACGTGGCGATCGGCTACATCACCACCACGATCCGCACGCTGCGCGCCGCCGTGTCCCAGGTGCCGGCAGAGGACCGGGCCGACTTCGTGCGCACCGCCTCGCAGAACCAGTGGCGCCTGTGGTCGCGCGTCCTGCCGGCCGAGGCCAAGCTGCAGCGCTTCAATGGCCGCCGTCCGCCTCCGCCGCCCAAGCCCGCCCCCCGGCCGCCCCCGCAACCACCGTCGGCGGAGGCGCAATTGCACGGGCCGCCAGCGCCGCCGCCTCCGGAAGTGCGTGACGACGAACGTTCCGCCGAGCAGCGCGCGCGCGAGCACGAAGAACACGCGCGGCGCTACAAGCCCGAGCCGGACGATATCCGGCGCGACCTGCGGGGGCTGGTGCAGCAGCTCAACGAGCGCCTGAACGACGGCACGCGCGTGGCGCTGTCGCGCGGCCCCACGCCGGAAATTTTCATTTCGCTGGCTCCCAATTCCGCCAGCGAGGACGTGCCGCGCCTGCGCGAATGGCTGGTCATTCCGCTGGACCGCCTGGACCCGCCGGTGGCCACGCCCTTCATCGCCGCCTGGCTGGGCGGGTTGGGGCTGCTGTTGTTGCTGGCCGTGGGCTTCTCCTGGCACATCACGCGTCCGATCACCCGGCTGGCCGATGCCGCCGACCGGCTTGCCGCGGGGCAGCCGCAGCGCGTCGAGCCGTCCGGCCCACATGAAACCCGCGTGCTGGGCGAACGCTTCAACGCCATGCTGGATGCGCTGTCCGAGTCCGATTCGGTACGGCGGACTTTGCTGTCGGGCCTGCCGCACGACCTGAAGGGGCCGCTGTCGCGGATGTGGCTGCGCATCGAGATGGCCGACGACTCCAAGCTGAAGGAGGGCCTGCGCGCCGACCTGCAGGACATGCAGCATATGGTCGATCAGTTCATTGGCTTCGTGCGGGGGACCGACCCCGCCGCCTACCGCTACGCCTCCATGGTCCTGGGCGACTGGCTGACCGAGCGCGTGGGCGCCTGGCATGGCGCGGGCACCGACATCCATTTGCGGACCGGCGACGAAGAGGCGGCGCTGGTGGTGCAGGCCGACGCCGTGGCGCTGGGCCGCCTGCTGGACAACCTGATCGGAAACGCCCTGAACCACGGGGCGCCGCCGGTCGACGTTACGCTGCGCCGGGAAGGCCGCCTTGCGGTGCTGGACGTGGCCGACCACGGCCCCGGCATCGTGCCGGAGCGCCGCCAGGAGGCCCTGCGTCCGTTCAGCCGGCTCGACGACGCGCGCACGCGCACCGGCAGCGTCGGGCTGGGCCTGGCCCTGGCCGAGGCCATCGCGCGCGCGCATGGCGGATCGCTGGAACTGCGCGAGGCGGAATCCGGCGGCCTATGCGTGCGGGTCAAGCTGCCCCTGTCCGAGTCCGACTAGGGGGACCGGGCGGCCCGGGCCGCCCCAGGGCGGGCCGTCCATACGGTACGATGCATCCTGCTTCGTCCTTTGCCGTTTCCGCACCATGGCCATCCAGTCCGATTCGCTTTCCTCCCGTCCCGACGCCCCCCGTATCGTGGCGCCGCAGCCGGTGTCTCCCAACGAGGAGTCGATCGAACGCGCCCTGCGGCCCAAGGCGCTGGAAGAGTACGTGGGCCAGCAGCGCGCCCGCGAACAGCTCGAGATCTTCATCGCCGCCGCCCGCAAGCGCGGCGAGGCGCTGGACCACGTGCTGCTGTTCGGCCCGCCGGGCCTGGGCAAGACCACGCTGGCCCACATCATCGCGCACGAAATGGGCGTGCAACTGCGCCAGACCTCCGGACCGGTGCTGGAGCGCCCCGGCGACCTGGCCGCGCTCCTGACCAACCTCGAAAAGAACGACGTCCTGTTCATCGACGAAATCCACCGCCTGTCGCCCGTGGTCGAGGAAATCCTCTACCCGGCGCTAGAAGACTTCCAGATCGACATCCTCATTGGCGAAGGCCCCGCCGCGCGCAGCGTGAAGCTGGACCTGCAGCCCTTCACCCTGGTGGGCGCCACCACGCGCGCCGGCATGCTGACCAACCCGCTGCGCGACCGCTTCGGCATCGTGTCGCGGCTCGAGTTCTACAACGCCACCGACCTCGGCCGCATCGTGACGCGCAGCGCGGGCCTGCTCAACGCCGGCATCACGCCCGACGGCGCCGCCGAGGTAGCGCGCCGCGCCCGGGGCACGCCGCGTATCGCCAACCGGCTGCTGCGCCGCGTGCGCGACTACGCCGAGGTCAAGGCGGGCGGCACCATCGACGCGGATGTCGCGGGGCGCGCGCTGGCTATGCTCGAGGTGGATCCCCAGGGCCTGGACCTGATGGACCGCAAGCTGCTCGAGGCCATCGTCCACAAGTTCGACGGCGGGCCTGTCGGCGTGGACAGCCTGGCGGCGGCCATCGGCGAAGAGCGCGACACGATCGAAGACGTCATCGAACCCTATCTGATCCAGCACGGCTACCTGCAGCGCACCCCGCGCGGCCGCACCGCCACGCTGACGACCTGGCGTCACCTGGGGCTGACGCCGCCCGCCGGCACCGCCAGCGGGTCCGGCGATCTCTTCGGCAAATAGGCGCGCCGCCCGCCCGCCGGCGCGCGGCGGGTTTATCATCCTGGGGTTCCGTTTCCCTTTCGCGACCCAAGGACCGAATCCCCATGCAGCCCGAATTGCCCTCTTATGACGATGTCGCGCGCGCCAGCGAGCGCCTGGCCGGCAACGCGCACCGCACGCCCGTCTTGACCTCGGCCACCGCCGACGCGATCAGCGGCGCCACGGTGTTCTTCAAGTGCGAGAACTTCCAGCGCATGGGCGCTTTCAAGTTCCGCGGTGGGTACAACGCCATCGCCCGCCTGACGCCCGAGCAGCGGGCCGCCGGCGTCGTGACGTTCTCGTCGGGCAACCATGCGCAAGCCATCGCCCTGGCGTCCAGGCTGCAGGGCGTGCAGGCCACCATCATCATGCCGCTGGACGCGCCCGCGGCCAAGCGCGCCGCCACCGAAGGCTATGGCGGCAAGATCGTCACCTACGACCGCTACACCGAGGACCGAGAAGCCATCGCGCGCCGCATCCAGGCCGAGACCGGCGCCACGCTGATTCCGCCCTACGACCACGAGGACGTGATCGCGGGCCAGGGCACCGCCGCCAAGGAACTGTTCGAGGAAGTGGGCGAACTGGACTACCTGTTCGTCTGCCTGGGCGGCGGCGGGCTGTTGGCCGGATCGGCCCTGTCCGCCTTCGCGCTGAGCCCGCGCTGCCTGGTCTACGGGGTCGAGCCCGAAGCCGGCAACGATGGCCAGCAATCCTTGCGTAAGGGTGAAATCGTCCGAATCCCGGCCCCGAAGACCCTGGCCGACGGCGCCGCCACGACGCACCTGGGCAACCTGACCTTCCCGCTGATCCAGAAACATGTCCGCGACATCGTCACCGTGACCGATGAGCAACTGGTCGCCACCATGAAATTCTTCGCCGAGCGCATGAAGATGGTGGTCGAACCCACCGGCTGCCTGGCGGCGACGGCCGTTATGCAGAACGTGGTGCCGGTGCGCGGCGCCCGGGTCGGCGTGATCATCAGCGGCGGCAACGTCGACCTTCCGGCCTACGCCAGGCTGCTGGCTGCCTGACGGGCTGGCGGCGGCCCCGGGTCGGGGCCGCCGATACGCGCTTGCGGTTGTCGCCCGTGCAGGGCAGAATCGGGGTGAATCCTGACGAACAGGGGCTGCGACATGCGTATCCTTGTCATCGGCGGCACCGGTTTCATCGGCCGCCATCTGGTAGCGCGGCTTTCCGCCGATCAGCATCAGATCATCGTGCCCACCCGTCTATACGGCCGCGGGCGCGATCTGCAGATTCTTCCCACCGTCACCCTGCTCGAATGCGATGTCCACGACGACGCCACGCTTGATAGTCTGACGCAGGGCTGCGATGCCGTCGTGAACCTGGTGGGCATCCTGCACGGAAATTCAGGCCGGCCTTATGGCTCGGATTTCGCCCGGGCGCACGTGCTCCTGCCCCAGCGCATTGCGCAGGCCTGCCGCCGCCAGGGCGTGCCCCGCATGCTGCATGTCAGCGCGCTGGGCGCGGACGCCAACGGCGACAGCATGTACCAGCGTTCCAAGGGCGACGGCGAAGCCGCCATCAAGAAAGAATTCGCCGATTGGCAGCAGGGCGGATGGACGATCTTCCGTCCTTCCGTCGTTTTCGGCGCCGACGACCAGTTCACCAATATGTTTGCGCGGCTCGCGCGCTGGCTGCCCGTGCTGCCGCTGGCAGGCGCGGGCGTGCGCATGCAGCCGGTGTACGTGGGCGATGTGGTGGCCGCGCTGGTGTCGGCGCTGGGTAATGCGCACACCAGCGGCAAGACTTACGAGTTGGGCGGCCCCCAGGTTTATACGCTGGGCGAGATCGCCCGTCTGTGCGCCGCCTGGAGCGGCCATCCCCGGCCGGTGGTCAGCATGCCGATGGGAATAGGCCGCATGCAGGCCGGGCTGTTCGAATGCCTGCCGGGCAGGCCGCTGATGTCGCGCGACAACCTGGATTCCCTGCGCCGCGACAATATCTGCACGGGGCCGATCGCCCCTGAACTGCACGTGGTGCCGACCGGCCTGGAAGCCGTCGCGCCGCGGTACCTGTAGGGGCCGGGCGCGGCGTCGCGTTCAGCGCACCAGCGCCTTCAGCGCCTGCTTGATGCCGTCGGACACGCCGACGCCTTCCGGCAGCGTCTTCAGCGCCGACAGCGATTCCTTCTCGGAGTAGCCGAGCGCCAGCAGCGCGTTCAGGATGTCGGACTGGTTATCGGGCGCCGCGTGGGCGGCGGCGCCAATGTCGGCGCCTAGCTTGCCGCGCATTTCCAGCAGCAGGCGTTCCGCGGTTTTCTTGCCGATGCCGGGTACGCGGGTCAGGCGGCCGGATTCCTGCAGGGTGATGGCCTGGGCCAGGTCCGCCACCGACAGCCCCGACAGGACCGACAGCGCGGTGCGCGCCCCGATGCCGCTGACCTTGATCAGCTCGCGGAAGGCACTGCGTTCGCCGGCCGTGGCGAAACCATAGAGGATGTGGGCGTCTTCGCGCACCGTCAGGTGCGTGTAGAGCGTGACGCGCGCGCCGGTATCCGGCAGGGAGTACAGCGTGCTCATGGGCACGTCGATGTCATAGCCCAGACCGCCCACGTCCACGCAGATCGTGGGCGGGAGTTTTTCGATCAGGGTTCCGGTGATGCGTCCGATCATGGTGATTGAAGGCCTGGCGATGTGAAGCCGCAACGCGCGGCGAATCCGGGGATTCTATACGCCTATGCGCGCGGGCGCGCCGGCATGGGGAAAGCCGAGGGCCGGGCGCCGGCAGGCGTTCAGCCGACCAGGCGGCCGTTGCGGATGCGGGTCTTGCCGCTCATGCGCAGCGTGGTGCCCAGGCGTTCGAGCTTTTCCTGCATGGGCCCGGCATGGGCGTGGCAGATCGCGCAGGCCAGCGCGTCGGCCGAGTCGGGCGAGGGCGCGCCGTCCAGCGCCAGCAGGTGCTGCACCATCATCTGCACCTGCTCCTTGGCGGCGCGGCCGGTGCCGACCACGGCTTTCTTGATCTGCAGCGCGGTGTATTCATGCACGGCCAGCGAACTGTCGGCCAGCGCGCACAGCGCGGCGCCGCGCGCCTGGCCCAGCAGCAGGGTGGAGGCCGGATTGGTGTTCAGGAAGATGATTTCAAGCGCGGCCACGTCGGGCTGCGTGTCGCGAGCCACCTGGCGCAGGTTGTCCAGGATGACCTTCAGGCGTTCGGAGAGGGTGAGCGCCGGCGGGACCACGATGGTTCCGCTGGCGACGTAGCGCAGCCGCGGGCCGTCGGCATCGATCACACCGAAGCCGGTGCGGCGCAGGCCGGGATCGATGCCGAGGACGCGCATCAGTGGCGGAAGTGGCGGGTGCCGGTCAGCACCATGGCGATGCCGTGCTCATCGGCCGCGGCGATGACTTCGTCGTCACGCACGCTGCCGCCGGGCTGGATCACGCAGGTCGCGCCAGCCGCCACCACCACGTCCAGGCCGTCGCGGAACGGGAAGAAGGCGTCGGAGGCCACGGCCGAGCCCTGCAGGGTCAGGCCGGCGTTCTCCGCCTTGATGGAGGCGATGCGGGCAGAGTCGATGCGGCTCATCTGGCCGGCGCCCACGCCCAGGGTCATGCCGCCGCCCACGAACACGATGGCGTTGGACTTGACGTACTTGGCGACCTTCCAGGCAAACGCCAGGTCGCTCATTTCCTGTTCGGTGGGCTGGCGCTTCGAGACCACCTTGAGCGCATCGCGCGGCACGTTGTAGGCGTCCGGGCTCTGCACCAGCCAGCCGCCGCCCACGCGCTTGATGTCGAAGGCGTTCTGGCCCGTGCCCATCGGCACTTCCAGCACGCGCACGTTCTTCTTGGCGGCCAGGATGGCCAGCGCCGCGCCGTCGTAGGCGGGAGCCAGCAGCACTTCCAGGAACTGCGCGCTCACGGCTTCGGCCGTGGCGGCGTCCACCGGGCGGTTGAAGGCGATGATGCCGCCAAAGGCCGACGTCGGGTCGGTCTTGAAGGCTTGCTGGTAGGCGCCCAGCGTGTTGGCCGCGACGGCCACGCCGCAGGGGTTGGCGTGCTTGACGATGACGCAGGCGGGCGCTTCGAAGCTGCGCGCGCATTCCCACGCGGCGTCGGCGTCCGCGATGTTGTTGTAGGACAGTTCCTTGCCCTGCAGCTGGCGGTAGTTGCCCAGCAGGCCGGCCGGACGTTGCGCGTCGACGTAGAAGGCGGCGGTCTGGTGGGGGTTCTCGCCGTAGCGCAGCGCCTGTTCCTGCTTGACCTGCAGGGTCAGCGTGCCCGGCCATTCGTTGCGGGCCGGCACAGCCTCCTGCTTGGGCTCGGCTTCGGCCAGGCTGGTCAGGTAGGCGGCGATGGCGCCGTCATAGGCGGCGGTGTGGGCGTAGACCTTGGCGGCCAGCGCCAGGCGCAGGCCGTAGGAGGTGGAGCCGCCCTTGTCCATTTCCGACAGCACGCGCGAGTAGTCGACCGGGTCGATCACGACGGTCACGCCACCGGCTTCGGTGCCGTGGTTCTTGGCCGCCGCGCGCAGCATGGCCGGGCCGCCGATGTCGATGTTCTCGACCGCGTCCGCGAAGGTGCAGTCCGGCTTGGCCACGGTTTCGCGGAACGGATACAGGTTGACCACCAGCATGTCGATGCGATCGATACCGGCTTCCTTGATGGTAGCCATGTGCTCGGCGCTGTCGCGGCGGGCCAGCAGGCCGCCGTGGATCTTCGGATGCAGCGTCTTGACGCGGCCGTCCAGGATTTCGGGCGAACCCGTGTGGGCGGCCACTTCGGTGACGGTCAGGCCGGAGTCGGCCAACAGCTTGGCGGTGCCGCCGGTCGACAGCAGGCGCACGCCTCGCGCGGCGAGGGCGCGGGCAAATTCAACGATGCCGGTCTTGTCGGACACCGAAAGCAGGGCGGTTTCGATTTTCATGGTGAGGGACGGGAGTGGGGCGGGTGCGCCTTTCTCGTTCTGGTCAGGATGGGAAATCTGGAGGAGCGGGCGGCGCGCTGTGGCGGCCGTCCGCGTGGGAAAGCTATACCTGGATATTGTGCGCCAGCAGCTTCTTGCGCAGGGTGTTGCGGGTGATGCCCAGCATCTCGGATGCGCGCGACTGGTTGCCGCCGGACCGCTCCAGCGCTACTTCGAGCACCGGGCGTTCCACGCAACGCATCACCATGTCCCACATGTCGTGGGGTTCGGATTCGCCCAAGTCTTCGAAATAGCGCTCCAGGCTGGCGCGCACGCATTCTTCCAGGACATCTTTCTTGCTCATTTGAGTACAGATATTTTTATGTTGGTGTTGAGGCGGTCATGCCGCCAGCAGGGCTTCTGCGACCGGCGCCGGATAAGGCTCGCCGTCGCGCGAGATGATGTCGAACCAGTCCGACACGGCCCGCCACTGGTCTCGGGTATTGTCGATCAGATTCATGCGGGCGCAGAACGAATCCGCGCCCGGCAGGCCGTCCAGATACCAGCCGATGTGCTTGCGCGCCGTGCGTACGCCGGTGTGCTCGCCGTAGAACCGGTAATGGTCGTCCAGGTGTTCGAGCAGCAGCTCGCGCATTTCCCCGTAAGAGGGAGGGGCCAGTGTTTCGCCCGTGCGCAGGTAGTGGTCGATTTCGCGGAAAATCCAGGGACGGCCTTGGGCCGCGCGCCCGATCATGACCGCATCGGCGCCAGTGTAATCCAGGACGCGCCTGGCTTTTTCAGGAGAATCGATATCTCCGTTGGCGATCACGGGAATATCGAGCTCGGCCTTGACGGCGCGGATAGTGTCATATTCCGCCTCCCCCGTATAGAGGTCGGCGCGAGTGCGGCCATGCAGGGTCAGCGCGGAAATGCCGGCGTTTTCCGCCATTTTCGCCACCCGCACGGCGTTGCGGCTTTCGCGGTCCCAGCCGGTCCGGGTCTTGAGGGTGACCGGAACGCCGAGGGGCGCGCAGGCCGACACCACAGCATCGAGAATGCGGGCGATCAGGTCTTCGTGGCGCAGCAGCGCCGACCCGGAGGCGACGTTGCAGACCTTCTTGACTGGACAACCCATGTTGATGTCGATGATCCGGGCCCCTTTATTGGCGTTGAAGACCGCGGCCTCCGCCATCATGGCGGGGTCGGCGCCGGCGATCTGCACCGAGATCGGGGCGATTTCGCCGTCGTGGTTCAGGCGCCGGGAGGTCTTGACGCTATCCCATAGCTTGGGGTTGCTGGCGGCCATTTCCGAGACGGCATAACCCGCCCCCAGCTTCTTGCATAGCTGGCGGAAAGGACGGTCCGTCACGCCCGCCATGGGCGCGACAAGAACGTTGTTCGGAAGGGACCATTGGCCTATGCGCATGCTCACATTTTAACCGGCTCGATCGAACCCCTTTTTCCATCGGACAAATGCCCGGTAACCAAAGGAGGCGACGGCAAACAGATCCCGCCCCTTTTCGGGGCCGGATTGAAGGGAAATCAGGCGCGGAACCCTTGCAGCAGATGCTGCGCCAGCGGTGCGCGCAGCGGGGATGCCAGGTCCAGCGCCAGCAGGGCCAGGCCGCAGGCATGCTCCACGGGGGCCAGGCCGGTCGAGAAGACCCGGGGCATCAGGTCGGTCAGGCCGGCGGTGAGGGCGCGGTCGACGTGGCGGGCGCGGGCGAATTCCGTCAGAGCGGAGGCCGGGTTGGCGCCGGGATGGGCCAGCCAGCCGCCGAGTGTCTGCGCCAGGCGGGCCGCATCCCGCAAGCCCAGGTTCAGGCCCTGGCCTGCGACGGGGTGCAGGGTCTGGGCGGCATTGCCGATCGCTGCCACGCGGCCGTGCACCTGGGCGCGGCGCGCGCTGAGCGCCAGGGGAAAGACGTGGCGGGGCGCCTGGCTGGACAGGCGGCCCAGGCGGTCGCCGAAGGCCGCGGACAGCGCCTGCGAAAAGGCGGCATTGTCCAGCGCGGCCAGTTCGGCGGCACGGCCGGGCGCGCTGCACCAGACGACCGAATAAGCGTCCGGCGTCTGCGGATGAGGCAGCAGGGCCAGCGGGCCTTCCGCCGTGAAGCGTTCCCAGGCCCAGCCGCGGCGGGGCAGGGTTGCATGGGCCGTGGTCAGCACGGCATGCTGACCGTAGTCGCGGCGCACGTCGGCCGCGCCGGCGCCGTCGGACTGCACGGCAACCTGGCATAGCAGCTCGGCCTCGCCCTGCAGGACGCGCACGCCATCCGCGTCCTGGCGGCCGATCTGGGCGGGCGGCCCCGCCAGCACGGTGACGCCGCAGGCGGCCACGCGCTCGTCCAGCTTGGCGTGCAAGCCGGAATACGCAACCACGCTGCCCAGCTGGGGCACGCCGAAATCGGTATTCTGGATCAGGGTGCGGCCCAGGCGTCCGCGTTGCGACACGTGGATGTTGCGGATGTCGGCCGAGCGGTCGGGCCAGGCATGCAGCGACTCCAGTAGCACGCGGCTGCCGTGGTTCATGGCCAGCACCCGGGGGTCCGTGGCGGGCACGGCCGCCGCCGGCGCGGCCGGGACGGGCGCGTTGCCCGCGAGCAAGGCGATGCGGGCCGGATCCGGCGCCACGCGCGCCAACATCAGGGCCAGCACGCGGCCCACGGGGCCTGCGCCGAGAATCGCAATGTCGAAGGCGGATGAGGTCATCCGAGGATTTTAACCGTCCACTACAATCGCGGGCAGCCGGCGCGTCTTGGCGCCATGGTTTCCTTTTCCGGTTGATTGACATGACGCAGGCCCAAGCCCAAGCCCAGGCTTCTTCCCCGTTGTCCGCCACATCCGCCCGCCGCCCGCGCGGTAAGGTCGCCGTGGGGCTGCTTGCCTGCCTGTTCGGCTGGCTGGGCGCGCATTGGTGGTATCTGGGCCGCCGCCATGCCTGGCTGGTGACCGCGCTGGCCCTGGCCTGCGGCTTCTGCGCCTACCGCTTCTATCCGGTCTGGTACGACAACCCCGCCTTCTTCCTGCTGTTCATCCCCATGATCGACGGGTTCATCGAAAGCGCGGTGTTCTCGCTGATGCCGGACGAAAAATTCGACCGGCTCTACAACGCCGGCCTGGGTCGGCCCACGAAAACCGGCTGGGGGCCGGTGCTGGTCGCCATCATGGCCTGCCTGGTCGGCGCCATCGCCTCGATGTTCGCCATCGCCATGGTGGTGGTCTACACCTGGGTGGCCATGGGTTGGCTGGACGGCTACGTTTTCTAGCGCCGGCCGCGCGCCTATGCCGGCCGCGCCTATTCACGCATCAGCGCCTCGATCTCGCCGGCCTGCACCGGCACGCCCCGCGTGATGAGCTCGCAACCCTCGTCGGTGACCAGCGCGTCGTCTTCCGTGCGGATGCCGATGTTCCAGTAGGCCTCGGGCACGTCGTTGGCGGGCCGCACGTAGATGCCCGGTTCGATGGTCAGCATCATGCCGGCTTCCAGTTTGCGCCAGGGGCGCTCGGCGCCCTGGGCGGGGCCGGGCTGGCGGTAGTCGCCCACGTCGTGGACGTCCAGGCCCAGCCAGTGCCCGGTGCGGTGCATGTAGAAACGGCTGTAGTCGCCGGATTCCAGCACGCCGTCCAGCGATCCCTTCAGCAGCTTCAGGTCGATCATGCCTTGCGCCAGCACGCGCAGCGCGGCCTGATGGCCTTCGTTGAAGTTGCGGCCGGGCGCCGTGGCCTGGGCCGCGGCTTCCTGGGCGGCCACCGTCAGGTCGTACAGCGCGCGCTGCGGGCCGCTGTAGCGGCCGTTGACCGGAAAGGTGCGGGTGATGTCGCTGGCGTAGCTGTCCACTTCGCAGCCCGCGTCGATCAGGACCAGGTCGCCGTCGCGAAGCACCGCTTCGCCGGCCGGATAGTGCAGCACGCAGGCGTTCGCGCCGGCGGCCACGATACTGTTGTAGGCCACCGACTGCGCGCCGTGGCGGCGGAATTCATAGAGCAGTTCGGCTTCGAGCTCGAATTCGCGCATGCCGGCGCGGCAGACGCGCATGGCGCGGACGTGGGCGCCGGCGGAAATCTTCGCCGCGCGCCGCATCGCCGCGATTTCCGAGGCGTCCTTGATCAGCCGCATTTCCGCCAGCGTCGCGCGGAGATCCTGCTGCCGGACGGGCGGGGCATGCCCGCCGCGGCTGGCTTCGCGCGCCGCCGCCAGCCAGCGGTGCAGCCGGCCGTCGGTGCGCTTGTCACCGGCGAGGGGGGCGTACAGCGTGGGGTGGTCGAGCAGCAGCGTGGGCATCAGTTCGTCCAGCGCGTCGACAGGGTGGGCATCGTCGAAGCCGAAATGCGCCGCGGCAGCCTCGGGGCCGAAGCGCTTGCCCTCCCAGATCTCGTGCTCGACATTGCGCGGCCGGCAGAAGAGCAGGGAGCGGTCGGACGCGCCGGCGACCAGCACAAGCCAGGCGTCCGGCTCGGTAAAACCGGTCAGGTAGAAGAAATCGCTGTCGTGCCGGTACGGGTATTCGGCGTCACGGTTGCGGATGGCTTCCGGCGCGGTCGCCAGGATGGCGATGCCGCCCCCCTCCGCGCGCATCTGGTCCATCAGGCGCTGGCGCCGGGCGGCGAAAGGGGAAATGTCGTCGGGAGGCAGGCTCATGGCGGACGGGGCGCAAACCCCGGCAAAGGTGCGGATGCCGTTTACTTTACCCGCCATCCCCGAAACACGACACCCCGCGCCGCCATCGCGGGAATTGCTGGACGGGTGCGGCCAAGCTGCTACAATCGCCGCTCTGTCATTGGGGAGTAGCCATCCTTTGCCCCCAAAGGAGCTAGCGTCAACAGACTTGGTGGTTCAGCGCTGCAGAGCAGCCGCTAGAACTCCATGGCGCTAGCGGTTTCCATGCTCGGCGGCACGCCCGCCGCATGGATCAGCCAGGCGAGACCTTTGGCCGCATTGCGTTCACCCTAGCCGGGCGAGCCGCGATGTCGCGCCAATGGTTTCTGCTCGTCCGGCTGCGTCTATATGTTGCTCACCCTGTTCCTGTTCTTCCTGTCTGCGGCAGTGATCTATTTCGCGTGCGAGTTCTTCGTGAACGGCGTCGAATGGGTCGGCCACCGCTTCGCGCTGGGCGCCACCGCCACCGGCACCGTGCTTGCCGCCTTCGGCACCGCCTTGCCGGAAAGCGCGGTGACCTTCATGGCCGTGGTCTTTGGCGACACACCTGAACAAAAAGACATCGGTGTCGGCGCGGCCATGGGCGGACCGCTAGTGCTGGCCACGCTGGCCTATGCGGTCGTCGGCCTGGCCCTGTGGCGCGCGCGCCGCGGCCGGCCCAACCAGGCGGCCTGTATCAACGCGGATCAGCGCCGGCTGGCCCGCGACCAGGCCTGGTTTCTGGGTATCTTCATCTTCAAGGTGGGCCTGGGCCTGCTGGCGTTCGCGTGGAAGCCCTGGCTGGGCATCCTGTTCCTGGCGACCTACGGCCTCTACGTCAAGCGCGAGCTCAGCAACGACGAAGAAAGCCTGGACAGCGAAGACCTGGAACCGCTAAAGCTGCGTCCCGGCGATGAGGATCCGGCCTTGTCCTGGGCGATCACGCAGACGGTCCTGGCGCTGGTGGTGATCGCCGGGGCGTCGCACGTCTTCGTGAATCAGATCGAGGTGCTGGGCGTGGCCATGGGCGCTTCGCCCCACGTCGCCGCCTTGCTGCTGGCGCCCGTCGCGACCGAGCTGCCCGAGATTATGAACGCCCTGATCTGGGTGCGGCAGGGCAAGGAGCGGCTGGCGCTCGCCAATATTTCGGGTGCGATGATGATCCAGGCCACCATCCCCAGCGCGCTGGGCATCTTCATGACGCCGTGGATGCTGGACGCCCCCTTGCTGGCGGCGGGCCTGTTCACCATGCTGTCGATCAGCCTGCTGTGGCTGCGTTTCCACCGCTCGGCCATGAGCGTGCCCGCCCTGTCCGCGGTGGGCGGTTTGTACGCCTTGTTCGCCGCTTATCTGGGCTGGCATTTCTACGCTTGATCGGGCTGGCGGCGCGGATCCCGACCGCGCCGCCGCTTTTTCGAACCGAATCCCGCTTTTTCCGTGGGCAAAGCCTTGTCCATCAGTAAAAACCCGCGTAAACTCTTGTGCGTTATCCATCCCAGGAGCAGTCTTCGTGAATACCGATTCCGGCGAAAGTTGTCGATCTTGCATCGACGCCGCTGTTTGACAGGTCCACGCAGAACTCCGTCTGCCGCAGCCTGTTGAACAGGTTGCGGTCGTATCCCAAGCCCCAGGCTCCGGCCGGGGCAACAGCGCAAGCCATCGGCTTGCCGGGAACCTCCCCAACGTAAACCGCCAGAACCGCCGCTAGCCGCAGCGCCCGCGTTCGCGCACGTTTGTTTTCCGTGTCCGTCCGCCATGCGCCGCGCAGGCGTGCGCGCGTACTCGCGATCACGCTCCCCATTCTTGCAATGGAGGTCGTTATGCGTTTCTTCGACTTGTTCCTGCGCCGCGCCGGCGTGGACCGTGCCGCCGCCCTGAGCCGCCGCCGCGGCACTTCGCGCTTGACGGTCATCTGTCCGCGCGACGAGCTGGGCGCCTTGCGCAAGCAGATCTATCTCGACTTCAGCGCCGCCGGCCTGGCCGTCTCGCAGGTCCAGATCGATCAGGGTCAGGACCCGGGCATGGCGTCCGCCTGCATCACCGTCAATTGCCCCCCGGAGTTGCGGGCAGAGCTGATGTCGCAGGCGCGCCGGCTGAGCGCCAACCCCGTGGTGCGCCACGTGCATTTCGGCGCGCAGGCCGCGCTGGCCTGACGCCGCCATTCCCCTCACAGGAGAGATCATGCCCAGTGCATTAGACCCCGAGCCTCGATTGCGCCCCGTGCGCGGCATCGGCATGCCTGTCTGACCCGTCTTCTCGCTGCGAGCCGACGATCGGATAGTCATTCCGGTCCGTATGGAGTCCGCAGCCCTGGATCCCCGGCCTGGCCCACATCGCGTGCGCCCTTTCTTCCGGTCCGGATCGATCCTCCTGCTTCCCTTCCGTTTTCCGCACCCGGCGCATCTACGACGCGATCCGGACACCGGCAACATCGCCCCGGTGCCTGCGCACGCCCGTAAGCCGGCCGACGGTTTGCCCTCCAGGCAAGCCGCGGTCCCGGCTGGCCGCGCGCGGCCGCCGCGGAGGGGGCGTCCGTGTCTCCGACAACACCAAGAATCCGGAGCACTCCGATGATGAAGTTCCTGAAGTCATTCTTTTCGTCCGCCGCCGGCTTGCGGCGCACCGGCCGCCATTTCCGCCGCTCGCCGATGCCTTTGCGGGCCGGGGATGCCGCCACCGTATCCTCCGAGGTCGGCCGCCATGCCAACCGGCAGATGCTGGACCTGTCGCGTCAGGACGACGGCGCATTGTTCTCCCTGTTCGGCAGCGGCCGGGGCGGGCTGTCCGAAGCCCAGGCCCAGACCTCGCGCGAGCGTTACGGCGCCAATGAGGTCGATCACGAAAAACCGCTGTCCTGGTATGCCCACCTCTGGCTCTCCTACCGCAACCCGTTCAACCTGCTGCTGACCGCCCTGGCGATCCTGTCGTGGATCACCGACGTCCGCATGGCCGAGCCCGAGGACCAGTCCTGGACCGCGGCCCTCATCATCGGATCCATGGTGCTGATTTCCACCGTGCTGCGGTTCGCGCAGGAGCGGCGCTCCAACCGGTCGGCGGAGGCCCTGAAGGCCATGGTGCAGAACACCGCTACCGTCCTGCGCAGCGATCCCGCCGATCCGGACGGCAGTGGCGCCCACCGCTTTTTCGGCGGGACGCTGCATGTCAGCGGATCGAGGCAGGTCGAGGTTCCCCTGGCCGAGCTGGTGCCGGGCGACGTGGTGCTGCTGTCGGCCGGCGACATGATTCCCGCCGATTGCCGCATTCTCGGGGCCAAGGATCTGTTCGTGGCGCAGGCCGCCCTGACCGGCGAGTCCCTGCCCGTCGAAAAGTACGCCCGCCAGCGCGCCTCGACGGCCAACGCGCTCGAACTGGAGAACATGGCCTTCATGGGCACCAACGTGGTCAGCGGCGCCGGCAGCGCACTGGTGGTCGCGACCGGATCGCGGACCTATTTCGGCCAGTTGGCCGGACGCGTCACCCAGGTCAGCCGGGCGCCCACCCAGTTCCAGCAAGGCATCAACCGCGTGAGCTGGGTGCTGATCCGGTTCATGCTGGTCATGGCGCCCATCGTCCTGCTGATCAATGGCTTCACCAAGGGCGACTGGCTGGAAGCGCTGCTGTTCGCCCTGGCCATCGCCGTGGGCCTGACGCCCGAAATGCTGCCGATGATCGTTACGGCCACGCTGGCCAAGGGCGCCTTGCGCATGTCGCGCCGCAAAGTGGTCGTCAAGCGCCTCGACGCCATCCAGAACCTGGGGGCGATGAACGTGCTGTGCACCGACAAGACCGGCACCCTGACCCAGGACCGCATCGTGCTGGAGCGGCACACAGACGTCTACGGCGCAAGCTGCGACGACGTGCTGGCCTATGCCTATCTCAACAGCCACTATCAGACGGGCCTGAAGAACCTGCTGGACGTGGCCGTGCTGCAGCACGCCGAAGTGGAGCGCAAGCTGAACCTGGCCGCGAAGTACCGCAAGGTCGACGAGATCCCGTTCGATTTCTCGCGGCGCCGCATGTCGGTCGTGGTGAACGAAACCGAGAACGGCCGCGACCATCACGAGCTGATCTGCAAGGGAGCGCTAGAGGAAATGCTGTCCGTGTGCACCCGCCTGCGGGTGGGCAACGAGGTGCACCTGCTGACCGAGGTCCGGCGGGCGGACATCCGCCGCGTCACCGCGGAGCTGAACCGCGACGGCCTGCGCGTCATCGCCGTGGGCGTCAAGGAAATGCCGCCCACCCAGGAAGCCTATGGCGTGGCGGACGAGTCCGAGCTGGTGCTGGTCGGATACATCGCGTTCCTGGACCCGCCCAAGGAATCCACCGGGCCGGCGCTCGCGGCGCTAAGGAATTCCGGCGTCGAAGTGAAGGTGCTGACGGGCGACGTGGAGCTGGTCACGCTGAAGGTCTGCCGCGAAGTGGGTTTCGAGGTCCGCAAGGTCTATCTGGGCGCCGACATCGAGAAAATGGACGACCGGCAACTGGCCGCCTCCGTGCGGGAAGCCAATGTGTTCGCCCGCCTGACGCCGGCCCACAAGGAGCGGATCGTGCGCAGCCTCAGGGCGCAGGGCTGCACGGTGGGATTCATGGGCGACGGCATCAACGACGCGCCAGCGCTGCGGGCTGCGGACGTGGGGATCTCCGTGGACTCGGCGGTCGACATCTCGAAAGAGGCCGCCGACATCATCCTGCTGGAAAAGAGCCTGATGGTGCTGGAAGACGGCGTGATCGAAGGCCGCAAGACCTTCTGCAACATGCTCAAGTACCTGAAAATGACGGCCAGCTCGAATTTCGGCAACGTCTTTTCGGTCCTGGTGGCCAGCGCTTTCCTGCCGTTCCTGCCCATGCTGCCCATCCATCTGCTGTTGCAGAATTTGATGTACGACATCTCCCAGACGGCGATTCCGTTCGACAATGTGGACGAAGAATTGCTGAAACGGCCCCAGCAATGGGACCCCGACGGCCTGGGGCGCTTCATGGTGTTCTTCGGGCCGATCAGCTCGGTTTTCGATATCGCCACGTATGCGCTCATGTGGTACGTATTCCAGGCCAACGCGCCGGAACACCAGACGCTGTTCCAGTCGGGCTGGTTCGTCGAAGGCCTGCTGTCGCAGACGCTTATCGTCCATATGATCCGCACGCGCAAGATCCCCTTCCTGCAAAGCCGGGCCGCATGGCCGCTGATGGGGATGACGCTGATGGTGGTGACCCTGGGGCTGCTGCTGCCGTTTTCGCCGCTGGCCCAGTACTTCCAGCTGCAGGCGTTACCGTGGAGCTACTTCCCGTGGCTGGCGGGCATCCTGCTGGGCTATTGCGTGCTGACGCAGCTGCTGAAAGGGATCTGGGTACGCCGCTACGGCTGGCAATAGGCCGTGGCGCCAGGCGGCGGGCAGCATGCCCGCCGCCGAATCAGGAGATATTCATGAAGATTGTTTTTCTGGGCGCGCTGGCGGCGGCAGGCATGGCGCTTCCCCCGGCGGCGGCCGCCGACGGCACCCCGGGCGTGCAACTGTACGGCGTGGTGGATGCCGGCATGGCCGTGACAAATACGTCGGGGCAGGGCAGCCATGCCGGCCTGCTCAACGGCGGGCTCACCGACTCCCTGTGGGGGCTGACAGGAACGGAAGACATGGGGGGGCGGCTGGCGCTCCCGCTTCCAGCTGGAAAGCGGCTTCGATCCGTCTTCGGGCAAAGCGGCGGACGACGACCGCCTGTTCAACTACGCGGCCTGGGTCGGCCTTGGCCATGACGACTACGGCGAATGGCGGCTGGGCCGCCAGCACACGGTGGGGCAGGTCTACGGCAACGCCCTGGAGATCGCCTCCTGGAAGGAAATGGGCATGGGCGCCACGTTCAAGGCATCCGACAATTACCAGTTCGATAACCTCGTGAACTACTTCTCGCCGGTCTGGCGGGGCTTCCAGGCGGGCGTCGGCTACGCCTTCGATGCCGACGGCCGGGACCGCTTCCGCACCGCCGCGAACAACCGCGCGATCAGCGCGGGCCTGAAGTACGAGGACGGCCCCCTGCTGGCGGTCGCCACCTGGGATCAACTCCGGCTGGCGGACGCGCCGGCGGGCAGCAATGGGCGGCCGCAGGCCGTCCAGCTCGGGGCTTCCTACGATTTCGAGGTGCTGAAACTGTCCCTGGCCTGGTCGCGCCAGCGCAACGGCTACGCCGGCATGGACGGCGGCGATCCGGACGGCCTGGGCCAGAACCTGGGGCCGGCCGCCTTCGTCCGCGGCGGCACGGTGGACGCCTGGCTGGTTGGCGCCAGCGTGCCGGCGGGGCCCGGCACCGTGCTGTTGCAATGGTCGCTGGCGCATCCGGACTGGCGCTGGGACAACGGCGCGGCGGCGCGCAATGCGCAGGTGATGACGCTGGGCTACACCTACGGCCTTTCCCCGCGCACGACGCTCTATGCCTTTGCGGGCTATGCCTCGAACTACACGCTGGACGACCAGTTCGATCCCGCCCATTCCCACACCACCCGGGTCGGTACGGGCATTTCGCACCGTTTCTGAGGGCCGGGGCGGTCCGCGCCGGGGTCTACTACAATCGACGGGACTTGGCGCCTGGCCCCGGTCCTCGTCTTTCCCGAAGTTTCCCGGACGGTTTGCATGGATAGTCTCGAATGGCTCGTACCCTGGGAGTTCTCTCCCACGCTGGTGGCTTCCTTTCTGGTCGCCATCGTGCTGTTCGTGCGCGGCCAGCGCGTCCACCACGTCACCGGCGTCCGCAAGGTCCTGTTCTGGGCCGGCCTGGTGCTGCTGTACCTGTCGATGCACACTCGGCTGGATTACTACGCCGAGCGCATGTTCTTCATCCACCGCATCCAGCACCTGGTCCTGCACCATCTGGGGCCGTTGCTGGTGATGGCGGCGTTCCCGGGGCAGGTCATGCGGGCGGGCCTGCCCATGGCCTGGCGCATCCGGCTGCGCGACTTCCTACGCACCGGCGCGGGCCGCGCCACGGTGGCGGTGTTGACCAACAAGATCTTCGTGCCGTCGCTGTTCGTCTTCCTGGTGCTGGTCTGGCTGATCCCGTCGGTGCAGTTCTATTCGATGCTCGACTGGCGGCTCTACCGCCTGATGAACTGGTCGGTGGTGATCAGTGGGTTCATGTACTGGAACCTGATCCTGGACCGCCGTCCCGCGCCGCCCGCGGCCATGACGCCCGGCGGCCGGGTCATTTCGCCCGTGCTGACGATGCTGCCGCAAATGGTGGCGGGCGCGGTCATCGCTTTCACGGAAAGCGATATCTATCCTTTGTTCGAGCTGTGCGGCCGCGCTATCGCGATGTCTGCCCAGACCGACCAGACCATCGGCGGGCTGACCATGTGGATCCCGGCCGCGCTGGTCGAGGTGATCGGCCTGATGGTGGCCCTGGGAACCCTGATGCGGCTGTCGGCCAGGGGGCGGTTGCGCAAGGCGGACCGCGACGCGCAGGCGCGCGCCAAGGCCCGCGCGGTGTCGTCAGCCTAGGCGCTTGCCGCGCCTGGGTTCATTCCGGTTCCAGGCCGTGGTATTTCTTGCCCAGCGCCACGGTGGCCTGGAACATGCCGGCCTTGCTGCCGCAGTCGTAGCGCACGCCTTCGTAGCGGTGCGCGAACACGGCGCGCTCCCGCATCATCGAGGCGATCCCGTCCGTAAGCTGGATTTCGTTGCCGGCGCCCATCTTGGTCGAGCGCAGGTGGTCGAAGATGGCGGCTTCCAGCACGTACCGGCCCACCACGGCCAGCGTCGAGGGCGCGGCCTCGGGATCGGGCTTTTCAACGATATGGGTGACGCGTTCCGTGCGGCCGTCCGAGCGGGCATCGCCCTCGCGGGTGGCCACGATCCCGTACTTGCGGGTATCGGCCCGGGGCACGTCCTGCACGCCCAGCACGCTGGCGTTCTGGGCGATGGCCACGTCCACCAGCTGCTTCAACGCGGGGGTGTCGGAATCGATGAGGTCGTCCGCGAGCAGCACGGCGAACGGTTCGTCGCCCACGGCGGGAGCGGCCGACAGCACGGCGTGGCCCAGCCCCAGCGGGGCCGATTGGCGGATGTAGAGGCAGTTGACGTGCGCGGGTAGAATGCCCCGCACCATCGCCAGGAGTTCATGCTTGCCCTTGCTTTCCAGGTCGGATTCCAGTTCGGGAGCGGAGTCGAAGTGGTCTTCGATTGCGCGTTTGTTGCGCCCTGTCACGAAAATAAGGTCGGTGATGCCGGCGGCGACGGCTTCTTCCACGGCATATTGGATCAGCGGTTTGTCGACCACGGGCAGCATTTCCTTGGGCATCGCCTTGGTGGCGGGCAGGAAGCGCGTGCCCATGCCGGCGACAGGGAAAACGGCTTTACGGACGGGACGCATTGAGACCTCGTTGGGGGTATCGATGAAACATTTTAAGCGCATCGCTATCATAGGCTTATGAACCGCAGGAAAATGCCATCCATTTGCTCGATTGCGAAACGGGGCGCAATCATCGGTCTGTCCGCCGCCCTGGCCGTGCCCGGCCTCCCGGTTGCCGCCTGGGCGCAGCCGGTGGGCCTGCCCTCCATGGGCTCGGCCTCCTCGGCCGAACTGTCCCCCATGCTGGAACGCAGCCTGGGGCAGGCCATCATGGCCCAGGGCCGGCGCGACCCGACCTACATCGACGACCCCGAACTCAGCCAGTACCTCACCACGATGGGCCGCAAGCTGGCGTCCTTCGCTCCCGGGGGCGTGCCCGACGTCGAGATGTTCGGCGTGCGCGACCCCGAAATCAACGCTTTCGCCATGCCTGGCGGGTACATCGGTGTCAATACCGGCCTGATCGTGTCTTCCGCCAGCGAATCCGAGCTGGCGGCGGTGCTGGCGCACGAAATCGGCCACGTCGTGCAGCGCCATATCGCGCGCGGCATGACGCAGCAGAACCAGAACGGCATGCTGATGCTGGCCAGCCTGGCCGGCGCGCTGCTGGCGGCCCTGGCTGGCGGCGGCGGCAACCTGGCCGTGGGCGTGGCGGCGTTCGGCCAGGCCGCGGCCATCAACCGCCAGCTGGGTTTCTCGCGCGACGCGGAACGCGAGGCCGACCGCGCGGGGTTCCAGATGCTCACCAAGGCGGGCTACGACGCCCAGGGCATGTCGCAGATGTTCGCGCGCCTCATGAATGCGTCGCGCCTGAACGAAGGCGCGGGCGGCGGCTCCTGGGCCAGCACGCACCCGCTGTCCATCGAACGTATGTCCGACGTGCAGAACCGCGTGCGCGGCCTGCCGGCGTCCCGCCACGTGGACAGCGACGATTTCTGGTACCTGCGCGCCAAGATGCGCGTGGTGCAGGGGCGCGACGCCGTCAGCCTGCGTTCCGCCGGGCAGCAATTGCAGGACGAGGTGCAGGCCCTCTCCGGCGTGCGCCGCTCCGCCGCCTACTATGGCCTGGCGCTGCAGGCGTTTCAGCGCAACAACCAGGCCGAGGCCGAGCGCAACCTGAACCTGGCCGCCGCGGACGGCCGCAATTCGTCCCAGATGGCGAAACTCGGCGTGGACATCGCGCTGGCGCGCAAGGAATATCCCAAGGCGCTGGAACTGTCCCAGGCCGCCGTCAAGCGCTGGCCCGACCAGCGCGCCCTGGGCATCGCCTACGCCCAGGCGCTGCAGAGCGTCGGCCGCCACACGGACGCGCAAGAGTATCTGCGGGCCAAGATCAAGCAATGGGGCAACGACGAGCCCAGCCTGTACCAGATGCTGGCGCAAAGCGAGGAGCGCAACGGCAAGCCCGTGGAGGCGCGCAGGGATCTGGCGCGCTTCTATGTGATGACCGGCGCGTTCGCCGCCGCCGAATCGCAGCTGCAGCAGGCGCGCGGCATGTCCACCGATTTCTACGAGCAGTCGCAGATCGACGTGCAGATCAAGGAAGTGAAGGACAAGCTGGCCGAAGAGCGCCAGCTGCTCGAACGCTTCAAGTCGGGCTGAGGCGCACGGGACGCGCCCCGCGCCGCCCTACAGGCCGGATTCGAAGAAGCGCCCCAGCCGCTGCGGCAGCCAGTTCAGGTGGGCCGGGAAACTGCCGGTCGGAAAGCCGGCGTGCCCGCCGTCCGAGGGCTGGTGAAGCAGGATGGAGGGCGAGCACTCCTGCGGCCCGGGCAGCGACGCGGCCGGGATGAAGGGATCGTTGCGGGCATTGAGCACCAGCGTGGGCACGGCTATCTTGGGCAGCCAGGGCTTGCTGGACGCGCGCGTCCAGTAATCCAGCGCGTTCCGGAAGCCATGCATGGGCGCCGTGTAGGTATCGTCGAACTCGCGCAGATCGTGCGCGTGGGCAATGCGCATGACGTCCACGGCGCCCGGGAAGCGGTGCGCCTTTTCCAGCACCTTGTGCTTGAGCGTCTTCAGGAAGTGGGCGGTGTAGACCCGGCGGTTGAACACGCCCGTGGACAGCGTCTTGCCGCAAGCCACCAGGTCCAGCGGCGCGGATACGCCCGCGCAAGCGGTCAGCCAGCGGGTGTCCTCCTGGTGTTCTCCCAGGTATTTCAGCAGCGCGTTGCCGCCCAGCGAGACGCCCACCGCATGCCAGCGCGCGTGCGGAATGCGCTGGCGCACGGTTTCCAGCATGAAGCCCACTTCGGCCGAGTCGCCGGAGTAGTAGGCCCGCGCCAGGCGGTTGGGCACGCCGGAGCAGCCGCGGAAATGCGCGATCACCACGATCCAGCCGCGCGCCCGGAAATGATGCGCGATGGACTGCGCATAGCGGCTGTTGCTGCCACCTTCCAGGCCGTGGAACAGGATCAGGGCAGGGGTGTCGGGATTGTGCGGCAGCGATTTCCAGTCCGCGTCCGTCATCCACCTGGCCGCGGCGGTCTTGCCGTTGGCGACGGGACGCTGCCCGCTCACTGGCGCGCCGTCGGCCGCCTTGTGCGGAAACAGCCCCGGACCGGTCCAGTCGAAGTCGACGAAATCGGTGTCGGGCGTGTCCACCCGTTCGCGCACGAACGCGATGCGGTGGTACTGCGCGAACAAGGCGGCGTAAACCGTCTGGCTGTCGCCTCCGGGCAGCCAGGAGGGAACGGGGCAGGGCGTTGTATCAAGACGAGCAGCGGCCAACGAGGAATCCACCCGGTTCAGTGCAACATATCGGGTACGTCGTGCAAGTCGAGCACCCCGGCTTCCGTGGGCGCCGGCGAAGCGTGGTGCATGACCATGCGCCAGCCGGTGGGGCCCTTGTGGTAGATGTTCGTGGCATAGCAATTGGCGAATTGCGTGCCTTCCCGCGTACGCACTGCCACCTGTTCCACCAGCACGTGTACCGCGCACATCATGCTGAGCATGACCAGCGGGCGCAACGGGCGGATGTGCAGGGGGCCGTTGGCCAGCATCTGTTGCCAGGACTCGTGCACCGCCGAGTGGCCGACGATGCGCAGGCCTCCCGGGTGGATGCAGACGACTTCCTCGTCGTCCGCCCAGACTTGCATCAGGCGGACGCTGTCCGCCTGCTCAAGGGCTTCGTAGAACGCGTGTTCTGCTTCTTCGGGCGTGGCGAACATGGCTGAGGAAACGGGGCGTGCGTTATAGGGCGTGGCGGGAATCAGTGCCCGTGGCCGTGCAGGACCGTGCCGGCCTTCAGGCGGTACTCGGCGCCACAGTAGGCGCAGCTGGCCGAACCGGTGCGGGCCACGTCCAGGAAGACGCGGGGATGCATGCTCCAGAGGGGCGCCTTGGGGCCGGGACAGAAAACGGGCAGGTCTTCCGCGCCGACTTCGATGACTTCGTGGGAGTGGGGGACGGCGGCCGGGGCAGCAGCGGTCATGGATCTTCCTGAAAAAAAAACCGGTAAACGGCAGGTTGGGGCAGTAGTGCGGCCTGGTCGTGGGACTAGGCCGCGCGGATTAGACTTTGCTCAGCCAGTGATGGTACTTCGGGTTGCGGCCATTCACCACGTCAAAAAATGCTTTCTGCAATTGCTCGGTGACCGGGCCGCGCCGGCCGGAGCCGATCTGGCGGTTGTCCACTTCGCGAATGGGCGTTACTTCGGCGGCGGTGCCGGTGAAAAATGCCTCGTCGGCGATGTAGACGTCGTCGCGGGTCAGGCGCTTGGTCACCACCCGCAGGCCGAGATCGGCGGCCAGCGCGTGAATGGTGCTGCGGGTAATGCCGGTCAGGGCGGACGCGATCTCGGGTTCGCAGAGCACGCCGTCCTTGACGATGAAGAGGTTCTCGCCCGAGCCCTCCGCCACGAAACCTTCGGTATCCAGCAGCAGGGCTTCGTCGTAGCCATCCTGCAGGGCCTCGGTATTGGCCAGGATGGAGTTGGCGTAGGTGGTGGCCACCTTGGCGCGCGGCATAGTGACGTTCACGTGCTGGCGCGCGAAGGACGACACCTTGACCCGGATGCCCTGGGACAAGGCTTCTTCGCCCAGGTAGGCGCCCCAGGGCCAGGCGGCGATCGCCACGTGTACCCGGGCGCCCTTGGGCGAGACGCCCATTTTTTCGGGGCCGTAGAACACCAGGGGGCGCAGGTAGCCGGATTCCAGCTGGTTCTCGCGCACGACCGTACGCTGGGCCTCGTTGATCGTTTCGCGATCGAACGGCATGGGGATCTGGTAGATATGCGCCGAGTTGAACAGGCGGTTGGTGTGGTCCTGGAGGCGGAAGATGGCGGTGCCGATCTCGGCGCGGTAGGCGCGCACGCCCTCGAAGACCGACAGGCCATAGTGCAGGGAGTGCGTCAGGACGTGCGTCGTCGCGTCTCGCCACGGGACGAGCTTGCCGTCATACCAGATGAAACCGTCGCGGTCAGCCATCGACATGGTGTTCTCCCATATAGAGCGTGCGCGGCCCGCGGCGTCGCAATCGCTGCGCGCCCGGCCGGCAAGGCCCAAGAATCCTGAGGCGCATATTGTATCAAGCAGCGAGGTTACAATACGCGCCTATTCGCGCCCCGGCGCGGCCGCCAGGGCCGCGCGTTGTGATTCCGGCGGGCGAACGGGTTGTCGTGCGTTCCTTTTCTCCAGAGTATCCATGTCGTCCTGTCCGAGTCGCCAGAGGCCAGCCGTTGTCCTCTGAATCCGCGCTTCCTGAAACCGAAGATCCAGCCGTGGTCCGACGGGAACGCGCCACCGCTTTCCGCGCCGGTGTCCATGCCATCGTGCCCGCATTGATCGCCACGGCGACCTGGGGGCTCGTCACCGGAGTGGCCATGGTCAAGTCGGGTCTGACCGAATCCATGGCGCTGGCGATGACCCTGCTGCTGTACGCCGGTTCCGCCCAGTTGACGTCCCTGCCGCTCATCGCCACGGGCGCGCCGCTCTGGCTGATCTTTGCCGCGGGCTGCGTCGTGAACCTGCGGTTCCTGATTTTCGGCGCGGCGCTGCAGCCCTATTTCCGCCACCTGTCCTGGCCCAAGCGGCTGGGCCTCGGCTATTTCACAACCGATATGGGCTTCGTGCTGTTCATGCCGCGATACGGCGACGCGGTCGAGCGCGGCACGCGCGAACAGCTCTGGTACTTCCTGGGAACGATCGCGCCGGGCTGGCTCGTCTGGCAGACGTCCTCCATCGTCGGCATCTACCTGGGCACGATGGTGCCCGCGGACTGGTCGCTGGATTTCGCCGCGGTGCTGGCGCTGCTGGCGATCACGGTGCCGCTGGCCAACTCCAAGCCCATGCTGGTTTCCATGCTGGCGGCCGGGCTGGTGGCCTGGACCGGGCAGGCGCTGCCCCTGCGCTTGGGCCTGGCGGCCGCCGTGGTGGCGGGCGTCGTCGCGGGCATCGGCGCGGAACGCTACTTCAAGGCCCGCCAATGACGCTCTGGCCTTCCGAAATCTACGTCTATTCCGCCATCCTGCTCCTGGCGCTGTGCAGCGTGCTGACCCGCGCCGGCTTCATGCTGTTCGGCGACTACATCCCCTTGCCGGATGGGGTGCGCCGGGCCCTGCGCTACGCACCCGCCGCCGCCCTGACCGCCATTCTCGTGCCCGACCTGCTGCCCTGGAAGGCGGGGCTGGGGCCCGTGTTCGACTACAAGCTGGTCGCCGGCGTGGTGGCCGTCCTGGTTTTTCTGCGTACCCGCAGCGCGGTCCTGGTCATCGTGGCGGGCATGCTGGTCCTGTGGGGCCTGCGCTGGCTGGCGGGCTGACGTTTTTTTGAAAGTGTCCATTTGGTGGACGCTTTTGGTATGCCTGGCGGGCGCTTGCGGCATGCCTCCAAGGGGCTTCGTAACGCCTTTCGGAGGCCGGCTTGACCGTGCGGCAATGCGGCTGCGCTAAAATCAAGTTATCCACAGCAATCCGGGCCTGGTACTGCCCTCATAAGTATCGAATCCAGAATGCGCCGCCTGGCCTGCAAGGCAGGATGCAGATTGCGCGCGATGCCGCTTGCGGTTCGCGTCTGTTTGCGTGCCGTCGCGATGCGATTGCGCGTGTTCAGGTTGTCCCGATGCATATGTAGTGCAGTGCATGCAGCACTCTCGTTTTGTTCTTTTTCATTGGTCCCGGTATCTGCCTAACCCTGATGACTGAATCCACCCAACCCGTAGCACCCGCCGCTGAAGCGCCCGCGCCGACGTTCGCCGATTTCGGGCTGCACCCCCTGCTGTTGCAGTCCGTCGCCGAAACCGGCTACACCACTCCCACGCCTATCCAGGCCCAGGCCATCCCCGTCGTGGTGGAAGGCCGTGACGTCATGGGCGCCGCGCAGACCGGCACGGGCAAGACGGCGGCCTTCACGCTGCCCATCCTGCATCGCCTCATGCCGCTGGCCAACACCAGCGCGTCGCCCGCGCGCCATCCGGTGCGCGCGCTGATCCTCACGCCCACGCGCGAACTCGCGGATCAGGTGTACGAAAGCGTCAAGCGCTACAGCAAGCAGACGCCGCTGCGTTCGGCGGTGGTGTTCGGCGGCGTCGATATCGGTCCCCAGAAGGAGGCGCTGCGCCGCGGCTGCGAAGTGCTGGTGGCTACGCCGGGCCGCCTGCTCGACCACGTCGAGCAGAAGAACGTGAACCTGAGCCAGGTCGGCATCCTGGTGCTCGACGAAGCGGACCGCATGCTGGACATGGGCTTCCTGCCCGACCTCGAGCGCATCATCCGCCTGCTGCCCCCGCAGCGTCAGGGCCTGCTGTTCTCCGCCACGTTCAGCAACGAAATCCGCAAGCTCGGCCGTTCGTACCTGAACCACCCCGTCGAAATCGAAGTCGCCGCGCGCAACGCCACCGCCGCGACGATCACGCAGATCGCCTACAAGATGCCGAGTGACGCCAAGCGCGCCGCCGTCGTCCACCTGGTGAAGTCGCGCGGCCTGAACCAGGTCATCGTGTTTTCCAACACCAAGATCGGCACGGCGCGCCTGGCCCGCGAACTCGAGCGCGATGGCGTCAAGGCCGAATCGATCCATGGCGACAAGACCCAGGCCGACCGCATGAAGGCGCTGGAAGCCTTCAAGGCCGGCGAACTGGAAGTGCTGGTGGCCACCGACGTGGCCGCGCGCGGCCTGGACGTTGCCGGCGTGCCCTGCGTGATCAACTACGACCTGCCGTACAACGCCGAAGACTACGTGCACCGCATCGGCCGCACGGGCCGCGCGGGCGCCTCGGGCGAGGCCATCGCCCTGTTCACGGCCGACGAAGAGCGCTTCCTGCTCGACATCGAAAAACTCATCAAGCGTGAAGTGCCGCGCGGCACCTTGGACGTGCCGGCCGACTTGGTCGCGCGCAGCCATCGCCGCAGTGACGACCGCCGCGGCGGTTCGTCGTCATCGTCGTCTTCGCCACGCGAAGGCCGGGGCGATCGCGGCCGTTCGGCCGACCGCCGCTCGGGCTACTCCTCCGGCACGCCGCGCCAGCCCGTGGACGATTTCTTCCTGAAGCCCTACGAGCCCTCGGCGTCGTCCGCGCCGGCCGACGCGCCCGCGCCCAAGACCAACGGCGGTTCGTCCACGCCGAAGCGGCAGATCGCCGTGCTCCTGGGCGGCAGCCGCAAGCCCTGAGCCCGTACCCGGCAATGAAAAACCCGCAACGCCACTAGGCCTTGCGGGTTTTTTTTATCGGCGTGACGCGTTTCACGCGGCCAGCAGGCGCGGCAGGTCGGGCAGCGCCGTGCTGACCGTGGCGCTATGTTCGTCCAGGCTTTCGAGCAGGCGCTCGAGGTGGCCGATATGCGGCAGCATCGGCCCGTAGAACACCACGCGCGGGCCGATCTGCACCAGCAGGGTGGGGAAGTTCTCGACGTCTTCTTCGCCCAGCAATTCGGCGTGGTCTTCGATGTCGATCCACGCGAAGACGTGCTGCGGCATGGTTTCGGCCAGCGCCTGCAGTTTGGGCTTGTATTGTTCGCAGGTATCACACCAGGCCGCGCAGAAACAGGCGACCAGCCAGGTGCCGGGCGACGAGCCCAGGCGCGCGCGCAGCGCGGCCTGGTCGGTATCGGGTACAAGTAGAGGCATGTGGGCAGATCAGGGCGTGTTTGACTATCATACCCGGGATGTCCACCCCCTCATTCCCGCCGCCATGACCGTTTTGCGCACCGACTCCGCCACGCCCGAACAGGACCGATTTTCCAGCGCCGGCGCGGGCGCGGCCAGCGTGGGCCAGGCATTCAAGCGCGCGCTGGTGTCCCAGTGCCATCCGACGATGCTGTTCGCGGTGCTGCTGCCTTTCCTGATCGCGCTGGCCGGCGCCTTCCTGCTGCTGTGGCTGTTCTGGACGCCGCTGACGGACTGGCTGCGCGCCGAAGTGTCGCATTGGGACTTCATCAACCGCATGGACGAATGGCTGGTCGCGGTGGGCCTGTTCTCGCTGAAGATCTACCTGATCCCGGTCATTGCCGCGGCGATCCTGCTGCCGGTGTCCGGCATCCTGGGGCTGGCGATCGCCGCCGTTTTCGTCATGCCGCTGGTGCTGCGCCACGTGGGCCAGCGCGAGTACGTCGCCGTGACCCGCCAGGGGAAGTTCTCCACCGCGGTCAGCGTCTGGAATGCCGTCTGGGTATCTCTCGCTTTCGCCGCGGGGTGGGTGCTGACGCTGCCGCTGTGGCTCGTGCCGCCCATGGCCGTGGTGCTGTCGATTTTCTGGTGGGCGTTCGCGTTTTCGCGCATGATGCGCGTGGACGCCATCGTGGAACATGCCAGCCCCGCCGAACGCAAGCTCATCCTGGAACGGAACAACGGCGGCTTCTGGACCATCGGCCTGATCTGTTCGCTGCTCAACCTGTTGCCGCCCGCGTGGGTCATCCTGCCGGTATTTTCGGCCCTGGTCTACGCGCATTACGGTCTGGAAGCGCTCAAGCGTTTGCGTCAGGACCGCGTCATCGACGTCTGACCGCGTCGTCCCACTTATCTTCTGGAATCGGACATGGCTGCAGAATCCGCCGCCCGCCGTATCGGCCTCATCATCGTCGGCGATGAAATCCTCTCGGGCCGCCGTCAGGACAAGCATTTTTCCAAGGTTGTCGAGCTCCTGAGCGCGCGCGGCATGCAACTGGGCTGGGCCGAAATCCTGCCCGACGATCGCGATACGCTGGTAGCCGCCTACAAGCGTAGCTTCGCCTCGGGCGACGTGGTGTTCTCCTGCGGGGGCATCGGCGGCACGCCGGACGACCATACGCGACAGGCGGCCGCCGCCGCTCTGGGGCTGCCCCTGGCCCTGCACCCCGAGGCCGAGCTGGCCATCGGGCAGCGCGCGGCCGAGATGGCCGCCAAGGGGCAGGGCACGGCCGACATGAGCACGCCCGAAAACCAACAGCGCCTGCAGATGGGGGTGTTCCCTGAAGGGTGCGAGATCGTGCCCAACCCCTATAACCGGATCCCGGGCTTCTTCATCCAGGACCACACGTTCGTGCCGGGCTTTCCCGTCATGGCGTGGCCGATGCTGGAATGGACGCTCGATACCCGCTATCGTGCGCTGCAACATGTGCGGGTCCACACGGAGCATTCTTTCCTGGTTTTCAGCATGCCGGAATCGCGCATCACGCCCGCCATGGTCAGCGTGGAAACGCGCTGGCCCGGCGTGCGGGCCTTCAGCCTGCCCAGCGTCGGCGAGGCGGGCGGCACGCCCCATATCGAGCTGGGCGTCAAGGGCGAACCCGAGGGCGCGGCCGCGGCGCTGGAGTTTCTGCGGGCCGAGGTGTTGCGCCTTGGAGGGAAGCTGGCGCCGCCTTCCGCGGCCTGACCGTAGCTTGAAAAATAGGACGCGACCCTGTTTTTTCGAAAAAAACCGGTTGCCAAATGGCCCAGTAAATTTCACAATACGGGAAAGAACTGTTTGCTGCGTTGCCGCAAGGCCGGTTTCTTTCGGCGTAGCGGCGTTAGCGTCAGCATGCCCTAGCCCCCCATCTTCCCCATGGCCCGTCTTTCGACCCCTCGCAATCCCCTGGACGCCGAAACCGAAGGCGCTTCCGCCCATCCCATCGCTATCCAGGTGATCGAGCGCGCCATGCGCCTGCTCGACGCCCTGGCCGCGCAACCGGATCCCGTGACGCTCAAGGAATTGTCCGCCACCACTGGCCTGCATGCGTCCACGGCGCACCGCATCCTGAACGATCTGGTCGTAGGCCGCTATGTCGAACGCGTCGACAACGGCCTGTACCAGCTAGGCATGCGCCTGCTGGAGCTCGGCTCGTTGGTGAAGGGGCGCCTGAATGTGCGCGAGGCGGCTATTTCCGCCATGCGTTCCCTGCACAAGCTGACGGGGCAGACCATCAACCTGTCGGTGCAGCAGGGCGACGAAATCGTCTACATCGACCGGGCCTGGAGCGAACGCTCGGGCATGCAGGTGGTGCGCGCCATCGGCGGCCGGGCGCCCTTGCACCTGACTTCCACCGGCAAGCTGTTCCTCTCCACGGGCGATGCCCGGCAGGTCCGGGCCTATGCCTTGCGCACCGGCCTGGCGGGCCACACGCGCAACAGCCTGACGGATCTGGACCGCCTTGAGCGCGAACTGGCGCTGGTGCGCCGCCACGGTTATGCGCGCGACAACGAAGAACTGGAACTCGGCGTGCGCTGCATCGCCGCGGGCATCTTCGACGACACCGGCAAACTGGTGGCGGGGCTGTCCATCTCGGCTCCGGCGGAACGCCTGCAGGACGAATGGATCAAGGCGCTGGTCGATACCGCAGCCAGCATCTCGGAAGCGCTGGGCTACGAGCCCTCGGTTTCCACGGGGTTCAATGGCCTGGGCATGGCGGCCGAGGCCCTGAGGCCCTGAGACCGTAAGCGCCGCCCAAAAATAAAGCCCCTTGCGGGGCTTTGCTTTTGGGCGCGCCCCGGACGGGCGCGCGGCGTTTATTGCTGTTCGACGCCGGCCTTCTTGAACAGCTCGGCCCATTGCGGGACCTGCTGCTTGACCTTGGCTTCGAGGGCCTGCGGGTTGGCCTCGGTCGTGAGCACGGTCGCGCCCAGCTGCTTCATGCGTTCCTGGAACTTGGGATCGGCCAGCCCGGCCTGCAGGCTCTTGACCAGTTTGTCCACGACGGGCTTGGGCGTGCCCTTCGGCACCCACATGCCATGCCAGATGCCCACTTCGAAGCCCTTGTAGCCGGACTCGTCCATGGTCGGCAGCTTGGGCAGCGTGGGAACGCGTTTGAGGCTGGTGACGGCGTAGGCCTTCACCTTGCCGCTGTCGATCTGCTGCGTGGTGTTGGTGGTCTGGTCGCAGAGCAGGTCCACCTGCTTGCCCAGCAGGTCGTTCATGGCCGGCGCGGTGCCCTTGTACGGGATGGTCAGCAGTTGCACGCCGAGCGCTTCGACGAGCATGGTGCCGCACAGGTGGCTGGCGGCGCCGATGCCCGCGTTGGCCAGGGAGACCTTGTCCTTGTTCTTTTTGACGTAGTCGGCCAGTTCCTGGATGTTGTTGGGCGGGAAGTCCGAGCGCGCAATGATGGTCATCGGCACGTCGACCACCAGGCCGATGGGCTCGAAGCTCTTGTAGGGGTCGTACCCCGGGTTCTTGTACAGCGACGGCGCCGTCGAGAAGCCTGCGTGCATCAGCAGGATGGAATAGCCGTCGGGCTGGGCGCGCGCCACTTGGGTCGTGCCGATCGTGCCGCCGGCGCCGCCCTTGTTTTCGACCACGACAGTTTGGCCCAGAGCCGGCCGCATGGCTTCCGCGAGCGAGCGCGCGACGTTGTCCGTCGGACCGCCGGCGGCGAACGGCACCACCATGTTGATGGGGCGGTCCGGGTATTCCGCCTGGGCGGCGCCGGCTGCGAGCATGGCGCTTGCAGCGAACAGGGCCGTAAGCGTGCGGGGAATGAGGGTCATGGAGTCTCCAATTGCAGGGTTTTGCTTGCTGCGATTTCGTTATTTGCCGGGTGACTTATCGGTAGTCTTTATCTGTCATCAGCGTGAAAGCAGTGTAGAAAAGAATTGATACGCCGTCACGTCCGGTATTTCCCGAACCATGAAACATTTGTGCCGGATCAAACGCCGTCGCGGGTGTGCACCGTCAAAGTGCAATCATTTATTGCGCCGCACAAAAATTCCTTGACAAGTTTTTTTCCCAGTCTAGAATGTCAATTGTGCAGTGCATCAAACGGGCCGGCGGTAGCTTGTAGTACCAGTTTCCGCGCACGTTTTCTTATTTCGTCGCAGACACCCATCCTTATTTGCCGGATTGCCCCCGGCTACCCATCAAGGAGCATTCTATGAGCGCCATTCCGCAACAAGTTCTGGACCGCCAGAAAGCCAACCTCAACGCCCTCGTGGCTGCCCAATCGGCCGTGTTCGCCGGTTTCGAAAAGCTGGTCGAATTGAACCTGAAGGTCGTCAAGGCCACCCTGGACGAAGTCGCCCAGAAGTCGCAGCAAGCCACCGAACTGAAGGATCCGCAGGAAGCCGCCGCTTTCGCCTCGGGCCTGCTGCAGCCGGGCGCCGAAAAGGCCATGGCCTACACGAAGCACGTGTATGACATCGTTGCCGGCGTGCAAGGCAACCTGGTCAAGCTGACCGAAGAACAGATCGCCGAAAGCCAGCAGCAGCTGAGCGACGTGGTCGACCAGTTCTCCAAGAACGCCCCCACCGGTTCCGAAAGCGCCGTTGCCCTGATCAAGTCCTCGCTGGCCACCGCGACCAGCGCCTACGATTCGATGACCAAGGCCGCCAAGCAGGCCGCCGAAGTCGCCGAGTCCAACCTGAACGCCGCCGCCAACGCGACCTTCAAGGCCGCCACGGACGCCGCCGACGCCGCGACCAAGGTTGCCAGCCGCAGCCGCCGCAGCGCCTAAGTTTTCGGCGCACCCCGGTGCGCAAACCGCAGTAATGTAGTACTGTTGAGTGACAGAGCAGAGCTGGAATTAGGGCCACCCACCGGGTGGCCCCTTTTTTTGCCTGTTTTCAGCGGGCTTCTGCCTCAGTGTCTGACACCGACTGAGTTTGAGCCGCCGTCCCGACACGGCCGGTGTCAGACACCCGCGGAACATCGCTACAGCTTATAGGCCATCCCGTACGGGTGTCAGACACACGAACGCATCCTCACCCGGCCACCGCTCGCACGCATTCCCCTACCAGGGCCGGGCCGCGATAGATCAAGCCGGTGTAGAGTTGCACCGCGTCGGCGCCGGCTTCCATCTTTTCCCTGGCCTGCTGCCCCGACAGCACGCCGCCCACCCCGATGATGGCCAAGCGGTTGCCTAGCTGTTCCTTCAGGCGGCGGATGACCGCCAGCGACAATTCATGCACCGGCGCGCCCGACAGGCCGCCCGCCTCGTCGGCATGCGCCTGGCCCGCGACCGCGTCGCGCGAAAGCGTGGTGTTGGTGGCGATGACGCCGTCGATGCCGTGGCGCGGCAGCGTATCGGCGATGGAGTCGATCTGTTCCTGCGTGAGGTCCGGGGCGATCTTCACCGCCATCGGCACGCGGCGCTGATAGCGGTCTTCCAGGGCCTTGCGCTTTTCCGCGAGCTGCGCCAGCAGCGCGGACAGTTCGTCGCCGCCTTGCAGCGCGCGCAGGTTCTTGGTGTTGGGCGACGAGATGTTCACCGTCACGTAATCGGCGTGCGGGTACACGCCTTCCAATCCGATCAGGTAGTCGTCCGCGGCGCGTTCGATGGGCGTGTCCGCATTCTTGCCGATGTTCAGCCCGAGGATGCCGCCCTGCGTGCGCCACGTGCTGCGCTGCACGTTGGCCAGGAAAGCGTCCAGCCCCTGGTTGTTGAAGCCCAGCCGGTTGATGAGCGCGTTGGCGCGCGGCAGCCGGAACATGCGCGGTTTCGGATTGCCGGGCTGCGCGCGGGGGGTGACCGTGCCCACCTCGATAAAGCCGAATCCCAGGTTCCCCAGCGCATCGATGTAGGCGCCGTTCTTGTCCAGCCCCGCGGCCAGCCCGATCGGGTTGGCCAGCTGCATCCCCATCAGCGTGCGGGGTGCCTTGGGCCGCGCGTGCAGCAGCTTGCGCGTGGCGCCGCATTCATAGGCGCGCTGCAGGCCCGACAGAGTGACTTCGTGGGCGGTTTCCGCGTCCATGGCGAACAGCGCCGGGCGGGCCAGGGGATAGGCGTGGAAGAGGATAGACATGGGGCGGAATTGTAGAGCGAATTTTGGCGGCCTTGCGCCACGGGCGCGCGGCCGGCAGCCGCCCCGGGGGCGGGATCAGGCGGCGGGCGGCGCGGGCTGGTCGCGCCAGGCGCCGTCGACCAGGAACTGGGCGGGATGGAAGCTGGACTTATAGGACATCTTGCGGCTGTCGGCGATCCAGTAGCCCAGGTACAGCCAGGGCAGGTTCAGGGTGCGGCACTGCTCGACCTGCCACAGGATGCTGTAGGTGCCCAGGCTGCCGGCGAGGTCGGGATCGTAGAAGGTATAGACGGACGACAGGCCGTCGTCCAGCACGTCGATGATGGACACCATCACCAGGACGCCTTCGGGGGTACGGAATTCCACGAGCCGGGTGTTGACCCGGCTGGTGAGCAGGAATTGCGCATACTGGGTGCGGCTGTCTTCGTCCATGCCGCCGCCGGGATGCCGGCCTTGCTGATAGCGCGTATAGAGCCGGTAGTGCTCGGGGGACCAGGCCAGTTCCGCCACGAAAGACTGCAGGTCCTGGTGCATGCGCCAGGCGCGCCGCTGACTGCGGTTGGGGGCGAAGCCCGCCGCGTCCACGCGCACCGGAATGCAGGCGTGGCAGTTGTCGCAATGGGGACGGTAGGTGAACAGCCCGCTGCGGCGAAAACCCTGTTCCACCAGTTGGGAATACGTGCCCGCGTTGATCAGGTGACCGGGCGCGGCGACCTGCGACCGAGCCTGGCGACCCGGCAGGTAGCTGCAAGGGTAGGGAGCGGTTGCATAGAACTGCAGGGTGGAGAAGGGAAGTTCTTTGAGCTGGCTCATGGGCGATCCCGGAGAGCGGCGGCGGATCCGTGAGGGGATCGCTACATATTAACGCCTAACCCGGGGGCGGACTCGGCCTGCGGATGCAGCTGTCCGGTGCTGTCCAGCGTGCCGCGGGCCCACGGAACCGCGGGCAGGGCCGTGGCGCCACGGACGTATTGCAGGAAGGCGGCGCGCGAAATGGGCCGGGCCCCCAGGCTGGCGAGGTGGCGCGTCTGCTGCTGGCAGTCGATGCGCTCCACGCCGTGCGCGGCCAGGTAGCGCACCAGGTAGGCCAGCGCCACCTTGGAGGCGTTGGGCGCGCGGGTGAACATGGATTCGCCGAAGAACATCCGGCCGAGGCTGATGCCGTAGAGGCCGCCGGCCAGTTCGCCGTCGATCCAGGTTTCGATGCTGTGCACGTAACCGGCCTCGTGCCAGGCGCAATAGGCCTGCTGCATGGCGGCGGTGATCCAGGTGCCCGGCTGGCCGTCGCGCGGCGCGGCGCAGGCTGCCATGACCTGTGGGAACGCGGTGTCTACCCGCACCTGCACGCGCGGGTGGCCATCGAATTCCTGGCTGGCGACCTGCCGCAGCAGCTTGCGCAGCGAATGCGAAGGCGCGAAGTCTTCTATGGCCAGCACCATGCGGGGATCGGGGCTCCACCACAGGATGGGCTCGCCTTCCGAATACCACGGGAATATGCCGCTGGAGTAGGCCTGGACCAGCCGCGGGACCGACAGGTCGGCGCCGGCCGCCAGCAGGCCGTCGGGGTCCGTCAGCGCGAACTCGGCTGGCGGGAACGGCGTGTCGACGGCAAGCCAGGGCAGCTTCAACGGTGCGATTCTAGGGTGTAGTGATGAGGCCCGAACACGCCAAGCTTGCGGTCCTCGAAATAGTGCTGCAGTGTCGTCGCCACGGTGCGGAACGCCAGGTCGTCCCAGGGAATCTCGGATTCCTCGTAATAGCGCGCCTCGAGGCTTTCGGGGCCCGGATCCAGGTCCGGCGACACCGACTGGGCCAGGTAGAACACGTGGACCTGGTCGATCTGGGGCAGATCGATGATGGTGTAGAGCTCACCGAGCTGGATGCGCGCGCCGGCTTCTTCCAGCGTTTCGCGGGCCGCGCCCTGGGCCGTGCTTTCGCCCAGCTCCATGAAGCCCGCTGGCAGCGTCCAGGTGTTGTAGCGGGGTTCGATCGCGCGCCGGCAGAGCAGGACGCGGTTCTCCCAGACCGGCACCGTGCCGACCACCAGCCTGGGGTTCTGGTAATGGATGGCGCCGCAGTGATCGCAGATGTCGCGTTCGCGGTTGTCGCCCTCGGGCACCCGGCGATTGACGGGCGAGCCGCATTGGCTGCAGAAATGCGAACGGCGCGGCGCGGGGAAATATTCGATGGGCGATTTTGCGGTCATGAGTACGATTCTAACGGCTGCGGCGGGGACTGGCGCGCCGGCCGGGCGCGGATGGGGGCGGCGCGCCGAAACGATCCTCCAGATGCTCGACGAAGGATCGCACCTTGGGCGACAGGAAGCGCCGGTGGGGGTAGATGGCGTACATGGAGATCGGGGTGTGCGCGTAGTCGGCCAGCAGGGTGACCAGCCGCCCGGCGCGGATGTCGTCGCCCACCAGGAATTCGGGCTGCAGGATGATCCCGTGCCCGGCCAGCGCGGCGGTGCGCAGGACGTCGCCGTTATTGGCGCGCAGGGCCGCGTTCACGCGCACCAGGTGGGTGACGCCGTCTTTCTCGAAATGCCATTCGTTGCCGGTGCTGGCATAGGCGTAGTGCAGGCAGCGATGCTGCTTGAGCGCTTCGGGCTGATGGGGCGTGCCATGGCGCGCCAGATAGGACGGCGCGGCGCAAACCAGTAATTGCTGGGGCGCCAGCGGCCGCGCGACCAGCGAGGAATCGAGCAGCGGCCCGATGCGCACCGCCACATCGAAGCCGTCTTCCACCAGGTCCACCACCCGGTCATTGAGGTCCAGGTCGATGATCACGTCGGGATACCGCTGCAGGTATTCGGCGATGGCGGGCCCCAGGTGCAGGATGCCGAACGACACCGGCGCGCTCACCCGCAGGCGGCCGCTGGGCCGCTGCCCTTCCGCCTGCAGCGACAGCTCCAGGTCGGCCACTTCGGCGAGGATGGGCCGTACGCGCTCGTAGAAGGCGCGGCCGGCGTCGGTCATGCTCAGCTTGCGGGTGGTGCGGTTCAGCAGGCGCACGCCGTACTTCTGTTCCAGGTAGGCGATCTGGCGCGTGACCACGGAGCGGGCCTGGCCCATTTTGTCGGCCGCCGCCGCGAACGACCCCAATTCCACGACCTTGGCGAAGGTCTGCATGGCAGTATGCGTGTCCAAGATTGTTTCCTATTGAGGAACAATAATTTGCAATTCTGCATGTTTATCTTTGTTTTTGGAATCGCAAGAATAGCGCTCTTGAAGAATCTTCCCGTCCTGGGCGATTCCCAACCGCTCTAGGAGAGTGCAATGGTTGATACCCGTACCGCGCCTTATGCCGCGCTGCTGCTGCGCGTGGCGCTCGGCGTCATGTTCCTGGCCCACGGCCTGACCAAGCTGCTGGTCTTCACGCTGCCTGGCACCGCGCAGTTCTTCGCGAAGATCGGTTTTGCCGGTTGGCTGGCCTATCCGGTGACCTTCTTCGAGATCGGCGCGGGCGCGATGCTGATCCTGGGCGTTGTGCCGCGTTGGGTCGCCGCCATCGCGGTGGTGCAGTTGTTTGTGGCCTCGACCGTGCATTTCGGCAATGGCTGGGGCTTCGGCAATCCGGGCGGCGGCTGGGAATACCCGATCTTCCTGACGGTGGCCGCCGCCGTGCTGGCGCTGCTGGGCGACGGCAAGTTCGCGCTGGTCAAGAGCGGCCGCGGCTGAGCGCCGCACGCACCAGACTGTCTACTGAAACGGGCATGGTTGATGGGGCGGCCGGATCCTAGAATGGCGCGGCAGCCCCTATTCATTTCCGGAGTTTCTATGTTCCCGCCCCTGTCGTTTTTCAAGCGTGCCGCGGGCGCGGCGCTGCTGGCCGTTGCCTTGTCGCCCGCCGCGCATGCGTCCGCCGAGCAAGAGGCCGCCAACAAAGCGGCCGTGCTGGCCTTCTATGAAAAGGGGCTGAATCAGAAGGACGCGGACGCGGCCCTGACGTATGTGGGCGACCGCTATGTGCAGCACAACCCGAACGCGGCGGACGGGCCCGAGGGCTTCCGTCAATTCATCGCCTTTCTGCGCGACAAGTTTCCCCAGTCGCACAGCGAGATCAAGCGCGTGTTTACGGACGGCGACTACGTGATCCTGCACGTGCACGCGGTGCGCGAACCCGGCGCGCGCGGCAGCGCCATCATCGATATCTTCCGTCTCGAACACGGCAAGATCGTCGAGCATTGGGATGCGGTGCAGCCCATTCCCGAGCAGTCCGCCAATTCCAACGGCATGTTTTGAATGGGTGGCGGCGCCTAGGCCGCCTGCGGCCTGGGATCGGGATCGAAGCCCAGCTCCTGCGCCACGTTTTCTTGCGCGATCAGCGACAAGGGCGCGGCCGGATAGGCGCCGGGGAATGCGGCCTGGATCGTGCCGCCGCGGGGCAGGTCCGCCAGCGCGTCCAGCAGCGGCGCGCCGCTATCCGTGGCTAGCTTCTCGAGAAGCGGCGGCAGATCGCGATCCAGTACGATGCCGGCGCCCAACGATGTCATCGCGTACAACTGGCCGGCATCGTCCAGCTTCCAGGCCTCGACCGTGTCGATCACGGCGTTCGTGTGGGTGAGCAGGCTGCGATTGTCATCGCTCAGCCGCAGCGTGTAGGGCGCCGCATCCAGCCGCAGGAACACGCGCTGAGGGCCGTTCTGGAAATACCATCGGCCCGCTTCATCGTGTTCGTAGTTGCGGTTGATGAATTCCAGGATCTGGCTATTGGTGATGGATTCGCCCGGCCCGCCTTGCGCGGACTGGCCCTGCGGATGCAGGCGCCAGCGGCCCCTGGCATCCAGCGACAGCCAGCCGTAGACCGCTGGCACGTCGGGCCAGCGGGCAAGGGCGTCCTTCACTGATTGGTCCATGTTCAGGGACGAATGATGATCGGGGGCGGGTTGATGACAATGGCGGGCGCCGGCATCGCGGGAACCACGACCGGCTGCGGCGCATAGCCGTAGCGGTATTCATCCCGGCACTTGCGCTTTTCCTGGTAGTCGCCGTTGCGCTTCCATTTGCGTTCGACTTTACAGGCGCCGTCCCAGTATTGCTCTTTGTACTCGCGGCCGTGCCGATGGCGGTGTTTGTCGGAATCGGCCTGTGCGGCAAGCGGCGCCAGCGCAAACAGCGCCGCGGCAGACAGGGTCAGCAACGGAGAAGCGGTGCGGAGGCGGGAATTCGAAAGGATGCGCATAGGATCGTCGTCAATTGAAAACGGCGTCACCATAGCAATCATTCGATTGAAGGAGCGTAGGGAAGGGTAACGAGATGCAGGGGGAGTTGCTGGAGGCGCAAGCCGGAATCGAACCGACGTACACGGATTTGCAATCCGCTGCATAACCACTCTGCCATTGCGCCAGCATTTCAAGAAAAAAGGAAGCGCGGTGTTGGCCGTTGCTTCCTTTTTGTATTTGGAGCGGGAGACGAGTCTCGAACTCGCGACCTCAACCTTGGCAAGGTTGCGCTCTACCAACTGAGCTACTCCCGCATATGCATTGCATGCATTTTTGGTGCGATTTCCGAAATTTCTTTCAGAAGGCCGTGTCCACCAAAGACAGCGATTATACACAGAATTTTTGACTTGTGTAGCGAACGCGAAAGCCAGCGAAAGAAAAAAGCGCTCGCGCAGTTATAGCGCGAGCGCCCTAGCCAGCCCGATGCCCAAGCGGCGGCCCGGATCAGGGGGTTTCGGCCGTTTGCGATGCCGCTGGCTGCGTTTCGGAGGGTTGCGCAGCGGGGGTGGGCGCAGCGGAAGGTTGCGCGGCAGCGGGTTTCTTGGAAGGGCGAGGCTTGCCGCCGGGCCGGCGGCTGGCCTGGCGGCGCGCATAGGCCGCCTGCTGCGCGGTCACCTTGCCGACGGGTTGCCCTTGCAGGTCGACGCGGGGCGCGTCTTCAGCCAGGCAGGTCCAATAGCGGCTTCCCTTGCACCATTCGGCAATTGCTTGCTTCAGTTGTTCTTCCGTCATGGACAGCGCCTCGAGATGCTGGGCGGCGTCCGCCAGGATGCCCTCCTTGAGGGGCACCTTGGGCGCAGGATTTTTTGGAAAAGCCAGCGGAAACTGCTTTTGCAGGCGCCAGATCGCTTCGACCGTCGGGTCGACGGGCTCCCGCTTCCTGGCGGGTTCCTGCTTTTTCGCAGATTCCCGTTGCTTCCCGGACTCCCGTTTCTTGGCCTGGCCTGCCGCTTTCGGCTGGGCTGGCGCCGCTTGCTGAGCTTGCGCCCGGAGCTGCTCTCGCAGGTCGGCAAGTTTTTCAAAACCCATTGTTCTTTCCAACACCTCTGATTTGTGCAACCAGAAGGTTACCCCATGTGCAGTGCCTCGGTCATGTGCGGGGAGCGGGGGGGGGGGCGGCCGCCGTCCTGTCCTGCCTGGTCGCTCCCCGCGTACTCCTGCGCTTCAGAGCGTGATTTCATCCAGGTCGTTGGCAATGATCAGACGCCCATGAAAGTCGCGCGCCACCTCTTCGCGCAACCGCTCGATCATGGCCACGTCGTCGCGGGGGCGGTGATGGGTCAACACCAGGGTGCCGACGTTGCAGGCGCCGCAGTCCTCCGCAATCGACCGTGTCCCCGCTGATGGCGATGACTTTTCCCTGGCTCTCCACCCGGTATCCATAGCAAATCCAGCGTTTCAGAAACGCCTGGGAGAAGGCCAGCCCATGTCCGTGCACCACGGACTCGGCGAAAACCCGCCAGCGATCCGTTTCCGCGATCAAGCCGGGCGCCACATCGATGGCATCGATCGCGGACCAGCCGCCGTGGGTGGGTTCGCCGTCCGAACGCCATTCGATGTCCTTGTTGTAGACCTGCGTGAGCAGGGCGTTCATGATGCGTTTGGTGTCTGGCGGTCCGCGAAATGCAATGGCGTGGCGGCGCCCATGCAGCCATGTGCTGAGCGCCACGTCGAACACGTCGCCGATATGGTTGAAATGATGATGGGTGATGAAGATGTCCTTCAGGGACTCCAGCGCAATGCCTGCCCGAACCATCTGGACGACGACGCCGCGCCCCGCGTCAAACAGCAAGGTTTGATCGCCGATCTTCACCACCGTTGCGGGGCCGGCCCGTTCGGGGTCCGGGCGCGGTCCGCCAGTACCAAGAGTCTGGATGCGCACGGGAAGCTCCGCGCCTGTGCTCTGCCGCGTCATTATTGCTCCAAGGTGAAACCGGCCGTGCGGATGATGCCGCCCCAGACCTCGTTGTCGATCCGCACCCGTTCGGCGAACTGGGCGGCTGACGGATAGCGTGTGCGCAGGTCCTGCTGCGCGATCTGTTGCTGTACCTCAGGCGCCTTCAGCGCGGTGGCCAGCGCCTGGTTGAGCGTTTCAGCCTGCGTTGCATTCGTGCCCTTGGGCGCGAAGAAGCCATACCACAGCGACACATCCTCCATGGCGCGAAGGCCCGGTACGGCCTGCGCCATGGTGGCGACGTCAGGCAATAGGGGCGAACGCTCTCTGCCTGTCACGGCCAGTACCTTTATGCGCCCTTGCTTATGCAGTTCGACCGCTTCGCCCGAGGTGACGATCGCAGCCTGGATCTCGCCGCCCTGCACCGCGATCAGCACTGGCGCCGTGCCCTTGTAGGGGATGTGGAGCATGTCCAGGCCCGCCGCGCGGTTCAGCATCACGCCCAGGAAGTGCGAAGGGGTTCCTGCGGACATGGAGCCGTAATTGATGGCGCCCGGCCTGGCCTTGGCGTATTCAATGAACTCGACGAGATTGCTCGCCGGGACCGTGGGAGCGGCGACCAGCGCCAGGCTGCCCGCGCCAGGCTGGTTTTCCACGACGACGGGGCGGTCCAGCGTCTCCGTCAGGCGCTGCCCGATGACGCGGGCAAGAATGTCCAGCGCGCCGCCCGGCGGAAAGCCGACCACGATGCGTAGCGGCGCTTGCGCCGCGGCATCTGTACATTCATTGGACGCTCCCGTATGTCCGCCAAGTATCGCCAGTGCATCGCGGGGTTGAATGTAGACAACACATCTATACTTGTATAGACAGGATTGCCCCTAGGCTCGGCCCCGAGCAGGCGGTGGGCGTTCTTGCGGGAGATGGCGGGGGCGGGAGAGAGGCGCAGCGCTGGATTCCAGCAAGGGCAGCGGGCCGGCCGGCAGAGCAGAGCAGCCAGGGATGGGTTTGAAATTACAGAATTCCGGTAGGAACAGCGGGAAATAAAAAGGGACCGGGAAGGCGCTTGCGGGATTATTCCCGGAATGCTGTCTGGGGCGCGGATAAACAGAATCAGGAACAGGGTGCGACTCGCCCATTTCGAATGCGCCTGGCATGTCCGCGCGTGTCGGTTCGTTTTATGAGCGCATAAGAATAATCACGTGCCGAAAAAAGGGCTTGTATCGATATTAATAGTATTAATGCTTTATGTATCAATGCGTTGGATGGTATCCGTATGGCGATTCCATCAATGCGGATCGCGTCCATTTTGATCGGTTAAATCGTACGGATGGTATCCATCGTCTATATAAATATAATAAAGATGGTATCCATCGGGGACATATAAATAATAAAGATGGTATCTATCCATTAATTCTTGGTGTTGCGAAAAAAACGGTATAAATTGCGTCCTTTTTTTTGCGATAACTCGTTTCGCCCAGCCAATTGGTTTGTTACGCAGTAATACTTTTACAGCAATCCAGTAATGCTTGGGCGGTAGGCGATTAACCCAGATATGGAGAAACCACGTTGATACATGGCACGAAGAAATGGCTGACGGCGACGCTCGCGCTGAGCGCGTCCTACGGCGGTAGCGTCACCGCTGCGGACCTGACCGTTTCGTCAGGCAATACGCAGGTGTTCGACGGTTCGGCCAATTTCCCCGGCGGGGTCGATGTCAACGGCGGCACGCTGGTGATCGGCGGCAACGGCGGCGGTGCGGGCGTCACCATCGGCGGGAATGTCAACGCGGCATCGAACGGCACTATCGCGGGCTTCGGCTCGATCAATGGCGATCTCAACGTGACGGGCAATTCGCGCGTTGCGCCCGGTTACGCCGTCGGTACGCCGACTGGCGTTTCCAACGGCAATCTCGTCGTCAACGGCAACCTGTCGATGAACAATGCCGTGTTCGACTTCGAGACCGGCTATGCGGGGCCGCCCATCACCCAACCCGGCACTGGCGACAACGTCACCGTCGGCGGCAATGTCGCTCTGAACAACACGACGCTGAACGTCTCGGTGAATACGCTGGGCGTCAATGCCGGCTACTACCGGATCATGTCGTACGGCGGCACGCTGAGCGGCAATGGGCTGACGTTGGGCTCGGTGACCGGCGATTCCGTGCCCGGCGCGACCATCCAGTCGTTAACCGGCGACAAGCACATCAACCTCATCCTGGGGCCCAGCACCACCAACTTGTGGAACGGCAACGGCGCGGCGTCCGCCACCCGGGCCGGCGGCGGCAATGGCACCTGGAGCGCCGGCAGCGCGAACTGGAACAGCCCGACCAATGCCGCGGGAGCCTTGCCCGATGGCGGATACGCCATTTTCACCGGCGCGGCCGGCGTGGTGACTGTCGATGGCGGCGCCGGCCCGGTGCGCGTGTCGGGTATCCAGTTCGCCACCGACCGGTATCGCCTGCAAGGCGCCCCCATCACCCTGGTCGGCAGCGGCGGCAATCCGCCCGCGATTGTCGTCGGCGACGGCACCTATGCCTCCGGCCAATTCGTCGACATCATCGACAACCCCCTGCAAGGCACGCAGGGCTTCGTCAAGACGGGCCCGGGATCGGTGATCCTGACGGCCGACAGCAGCGGCCTGACCGGCCCCATCCTGATCGCCGACGGCGCCCTGGAAATCGACGGCAAGCTGAACGGCCCCGTCGATATCGGCCGCGAAGTCGTGCTGGCCGGGGTCGGCCAGCTGGGCACCACCACCCTCTATCCCACCGCGGTCGTCTCCCCGGGCAACGACGGTTCGCCCATCGGCACGCTGACCATCAACGGCAACCTTTCCTTCGCCGAAAACACCATCTATCGCGTGCATGCCAATCCGGCCAGCAACGCGAGCGATCGCATCCACGTCACCGGCGTCGCTTATCTCGACGGCACCGTGGCGCACGTAGGTCCCGACGGCAACTACGCGCCGCGCACGACCTACAACATCCTGACCGCGGACGGCGGCATCCAGGGCCGGTTCACGGGCGCGTCGAGCGCATATGCCTTCCTGACGCCCACGCTCAGCTACGACGCGAAGAATGCCTTCATGACGCTGACGCGCAACGACGTGCCGATCGGCAGCATCGGCGACACGGACAACGAGAGCAGCGTGGGCGGTGCACTGGATAACGAAGCGCCGCCCGAGGCTGGCAATGGGTCTGCCTCCACCGGTAATGGTTCGGCCTCGACCGGCAATGGTTCGGCCTCGACCGGCAATGGCTCGACCTCGACCGGCAACGGATCGACGTCGGCTGGAAACGGGTCGCCGGTGGCCGGAAACGGATCGTCGTTGATCGGGAGCGGCAGCGCATCGGGCAAGACGACCGGCGCCAGCCAGGTGACCACGGCCGTCCTGGCCATGACGCCGGGCGAGGCGCGCGCGGCTTTGAAGATGCTTTCCGGCGAGGCATACGCGAGCACCGCCAGTGTGCTGCAGAGCCAGGCGGATACCGTGCGCGCGATGCCGCTGGCTCACCTGCGCGGCAACCTCGACGCGCCGGTGTTCGCCGGACGGCCCACGGCCCAATTGGGCGCGCCGTCGTCCGATGCCCTGCCGCAAAGCGGCGCCTCGCCGCTCTGGGCGCAGGCCTTCGGCAACTGGAGCAAGTTCGGTAGCGATGGCAACGCGTCGGAAGTGAGCCAATCGGCCGGCGGGCTCTTCGTCGGCGGCGATGGCGCGGTGGGGGGCGGCTGGCGGCTGGGCGGCGCGGTCGGCTACATCGGCAGCCACAATTCGATCGACGATGCGGCCTCGCGCACGAATGTCGATAGCTATACGGCAACCCTGTTCGGCGGACGCAATTTTCAGGCCGGCCCCGGCCATGTGCGCTTCATGGCCGGCGCGGCCTACACCTGGCACGATATCGACGCGAAACGCGACGTGGCGGCCGGAAGCCTGAACCAGCAGCTCGAGTCGTCCTGCCATGCCTCGTCGACGCAAGTGTTCACCGAGCTCGGCTACAACCTGCCGCTGGGTGATGCGTACACCATCGAGCCCTATGCCGGGCTGGCGTGGAACCAGGTGCGCACCCGCGGCTTTGAGGAGTCGGGCGGCACGGCGGCCCTGCATGGCAAGGGAAGTACCGACGACGTCACCAGCACGACGCTGGGGCTGCGCGGCGCATGGCAGTTCGGGTCCGACCGCGCGCCGGGCCGCCTGACCGCGTCGCTGGGCTGGCGCCACGCAATGGGCGATGTGAAGCCGAGGCAGGAACTGGCTTTCGACGGCGGCAGCACGTTCTCGGTGACGGGCGTGCCGATCGCGCGGGATGCCGCCGTGGTCGGGCTTGGCGCAGAAGTGGCCATTGCGCGCAACACGACGGCCGGCGTTTCCTACGACGCGCAGTTCGGCGGCGGCAACCGGCAGCAGTCCGGCCTGCTCAAGCTGGCGGTGCGCTTCTAATCCGGCCGGCAGGCGCACAGGCGCCGCAGCGCGATCATGGCGCTTGCGGCGCCTGCGCCATGATCGCTAGCCCGCCGGCCTTAATGTTTATTGAGGCCTTGCCATTGCAGATAAGCCGAGCGGGTCACGGCGGACACTGAATCCAGGACTTTCTGATGGTTGACCTGATGCCGTAGCATCAGCCGCGCATCGGCCACGGCGCGGGATTTGCAGAACCAATGGCAACTGTGCTGCAGCAGATACAACTCTGCCGAGAGCTGGTACGCGCGTGCTTTGGCATCCAGGCGATCTTCGTTGTCCACCACATGGCGCAGGCCGGCGGCGTGGATATGCAGCAGTTCACGAAAATCCCTGGTCGCAGCGGGAAGCAAGCGCTCGATGTACGGCACGCAGAACGAGAGCGTGGACACGCGGGCGGCCTGCGGATTTTCCTTTTGCACGGCGTTGGCCAGCGACTGCGCCTGCGCCGCCATGGCGCGTTCGGTCTGGGCATAGGTTTCCAGTACCTGCAGTTGACGTGCTTCGGATTCTTCGCGGATGGCGCGGGCGTAGCCTTGCGTCAGCGTTTCCATGTGGCGCTCAAGCTGCAGGCCGCCCAAATGACGCCCCAACAAGGCAATGCGCGCACGCTGGTACCGCACCCGCAGCACCTGCCATGCGACGACAACCATCAGCAGGATTAATGCACTATCCATTGCCCGCGTTCCTTCATTGCCCAATCGGCACAAGCCTGCGCACAAAGCAAAAGGCCCAAACCGAAGTCTGGGCCCTTTTCGAATTTGGAGCGGGAGACGAGTCTCGAACTCGCGACCTCAACCTTGGCAAGGTTGCGCTCTACCAACTGAGCTACTCCCGCATTTTCGTTGCCTGAATCCGCCCGCGATCCGGAGTGATTTCCGACAAGAGGCGGAAGTATACCTAAATTTTTTGGAACATGCCGCGGCGCGCAAGGCGTCAAATCGCCCCATCCGTCCTATGACCGGCATAAAAATAAGTTCAAAAAATATCAATCAAAACTATATTGCTTCATAGATTCGCGAGATCCAGAATGCTGTTCATGGGCGCAGTGTGTCGCTCGGGGGCAGAAAATGGACACCAGGAATTCCACGAATCAGCGACAACTCACGGTCCGCATCTCTCGGGGAACCGAAGACGGAACCTTCTCCACTTATTCGGTCCCCTGGCGGGAGAACCAGACGGTTCTGGACGTGGTGACCGAAGTCCAGCGAACGCAGGAGCCAAGCCTCTCGTACCGCTATGCCTGCCGTGTCGGTGTATGCGGGTCCTGTGCGATGACGGTCAACGGCAAGCCGCGCTGGACGTGCCGGACCCACGTGAGCCGCGTGGAGGAAGACGGCGTGATCGTGATCGAACCCTTGCGCAACATGCCGCGGATCAAGGACCTCGTCGTCGACATGCGCGAGTTCTTCCAGAAGTGGGCGCGCGCCGGAAACACCTTCGTCGGCACGGCCACGCGCAATGATCCGCCGGCGCTGGTGTCGCCCCAAAGCAAAAAGCGGAAGCTGGCGGACGCAGCCATCGAATGCATCAACTGCGGCGTGTGCTACGCGGCCTGTGACGTGGTGTCCTGGGACAAGGATTACCTGGGGCCCGCGGCCCTGAACCGGGCATGGACGCTGTTCAATGACGAGAGGCACGCCGATCCCAAGGACGTGCTGCACAAGGCCACTGCCGGCAGCGGCTGCAACGCCTGTCACACGCAGGGCAGCTGCATGAAGCACTGTCCGGTCAGCCTGAGCCCCACCGGCAGCATCGCGGGCTTGAAGCGCAGCGCCATCTTCAGCCTGCTCAAGGGAGGCTGACATGGAGGCACGTCTGTTCGCGCTCCAGCGCCTCACGGCGATGGTGATGGCGCCCTTTGTCTTCGTGCACGTCGGGCTCGTTATCTATGCGGTCCGCGGCGGCCTGACCGCGGGCGAGATCCTTTCGCGCACCCAGGGGAACTGGCTCTGGATCGCCTTCTACGGCCTGTTCGTGCTGAGCGTGTCGATCCACGTGCCGATCGGCGTCCGCAACATCCTGATCGAGTGGCTCCGTACCGGCCGGACGGCGGCGTCCGCCATCGGGCTGGTGTTCGGCGCGGCGCTGCTCATCCTGGGCATGCGCGCGGTCGCGGCCGTGGGAGGGCTGGCGTCATGAAGTCCGCACGCAATCACCAGGCGTATTGGGCCTTCCTGGGTCACCGTCTTTCCGGCCTTGCGCTGGCCCTGTTCCTTCCCGCCCACTTCTATGTGCTGGCGATGGCGCTGGACGAGGCGAGGCTGGACGGGTTCCTGAAGCTTGCCGAGATGCCGGCGATGAAGGTTGGCGAATGGGGGCTGGTGCTGCTCCTCACGCTCCATATGTTCTTCGGGCTGCGCCTGCTCGCGCTCGAGCTTCTGCCCTGGAATTCGCCGCGCGACGCGCGCGTCGCCTGGATCGGATGGGGCTTCGCGATCTCGATGGCTACGGGCCTGGTGTTCATCGCTGGAGCGATCTGACATGCATATCGAAAATCACAAGACAGACATTCTGGTGCTGGGCACCGGGGGCGCCGGCCTGTTCGCGGCGCTGCATGCCAAGAAGGCAAATCCGTCCCTGCAGGTGACGGTCACCGTGAAGGGCCTGCTCGGCAAGTGCGGCTGTACCCGCATGGTCCAGGGCGGCTACAACGTTGCGCTGGCCACGGGCGATTCGGTGGAACGCCACTTCATGGACACCATCGAAGGTGGAAAATGGCTGCCGCGCCAGGATCTGGCGTGGCGGCTGGTTGAAGGCGCGGTAGAACGGGTACGCGAGCTGGAAAACGAGATCGGCTGCTTCTTCGACCGCAATCCCGATGGCTCGCTGCATTCCAAGGCGTTTGCCGGCCAGAGCTTCGACCGCACTGTGCACAAGGCGGATCTGACGGGCATCGAAATCATCAACCGCCTGATGGAGCAGGTACGGGCGATGGACGTCGATGAACTCGAGGAGCATCGCGCCATCGAGCTGATCCCCGCGGCCGACGGTTCGGGCATCTCGGGCGTCCTGTTCATCGACATGCGGACCGGCGCCTATCGGTTCATCCAGGCCAAGGCGGTGCTGCTGGCCACGGGAGCGGGGCCGACGATGTACCGCTACCACACGCCCTCCGGCGACAAGACCTGCGACGGTCTGGCCATGGCGTTGCGATACGGATTGAAGCTGAGAGACATGGAAATGGTGCAGTTCCATCCGACCGGCCTGCTCGGCGGGCCGGACACGCGGATGACCGGCACGGTGCTCGAAGAAGGGCTGCGAGGCGCCGGGGGCTACCTGCTCAACGGCGACGGCGAGCGCTTCATGGCCAACTACGACAAGCGCGGCGAACGGGCCACGCGCGACGTGGTCAGCCGGGGCATCTACGCCGAAATGCGCGCCGGGCGCACGGGGCCGATGGGCGGGGTCTATATCCAAGTGAGCCATCTTGGCCCGGAGAAGGTGGCCAAGACGTTCCCTGGCATGGTCAACCGCTGCAAGGATTGCGGATTCGACCTGGCGGGCGGCAAGGTGGAAGTGGTGCCGACGGCCCACTACCTGATGGGCGGCGTCGAGTTCAACGTGGACGGCTCGACCGCTACGCCGGGTCTCTATGCGGCCGGCGAAGACTGCGGCGGGGTGCACGGCGCCAACCGCCTGGGCGGAAACGGCGTGGCCAACTCCACGGTGTTCGGCGGAATCGCCGGCGACTCGATGGCCGCCTATGTTGCGAAAACCGGCCAGTGGCGCGACCCGGACCGGCGCATCATTGCGCGGGGCGTCGAGCGCGCCGAGTTCCCGTTCTCCCGGCGTCCGGGGCGCATCCACGAACTGCGCGACGCGCTCTCGCAGACGATGTGGGACGACGTGGGCGTGCTGCGCCATCGCGAGGCGATGGAGCGCGGCCTTGGCGCCGTTGCCGGCCACCACGCGGCCTTGCGCGACATCGGCGTGGCGGACGGCGACCGGCGTTACAACCTGACGTGGCACGACTGGCTCAACCTGGAAAGCCTGGTCGACATCTCCAAAGTCATTACGGTCTCGGCGCTCGCGCGCGAGAACAGCCGCGGCGCGCATTTCCGCGAAGACTTCTCCGAACCGGGGGACCTGCACACCAGCCGCTACACGCGCGTGAGCGCGCAGGACGGCGAAGTTCAGCTGGAGATGGTTCCGGTTTCCTTCGACATCATAAAGCCCGGCGAATCGCTTATCGAAGGCGAGGCAGGCACCCCCCAGAGCTGAGGCGCATCCCACCATGAGAATCCCTGTCCAGAAAGTTGAAGAGGCCGCGCTGGAAATCATGCGCCGCGCGGCGATCGAAATCCCCGCCGACTACAAGCAAGGCATCCAGGAACTCCAGAAGAAGGAAACCGGCAAGCTGCCGCGGTTTGTCATCCATGCCATGGTCGACAACTGGGAAGCCGCCGACCAGGATCGGCGCCCGATGTGCGCCGACACCGGTCTGCCGCGGTACTACGTCAAGGTCGGCAACAATGCTTCGGTAGACGCAGGTTTCGTCGCCGTGGAGCGCGCCTTGCGGCATGCCACGGCGGAGGCGACGGTCACCATTCCGTTGCGCCCCAACCGCGTGCATCCGCTCTGGCGCACCGACCACAACAATAACGTCGGCATCAATGCGCCCGAGATCGAATGGTCTTTCGAACCTGACGCCGACTGGATCGAAATCACCACGGTGCACAAGGGCGGTCTGTTCGGCACCGACTACCGGATGCTGTTCCCCGGGGACGGCATAGACGGCATCAAGCGCTTTGTGCTGGATACGCTGATCGCGTTCGGCAAGCGCGGGCTGGCATGCCAGCCGGCCATCGTCGGCATCGGGTTGGGCGGATCGAAGGACACCTGCATGCAGCTGGGCAAGCAGGCCGCCTGCCTGCGGACGGTGGGAGACCGGAATCCCGACCCCAAGGTGGCGGAACTGGAGCTCGAACTGATGAAGCTGGGGAACGCCATCGGCATGGGCGCGATGGGTTTCGTCGGCACCGGCATGGTGGTCGACTGCCACATCGAATGCGGCTATACGCATACGGGCGGCATGCCCATCAGCCTGCACACGTTCTGCCTGTCTTCGCGCCGCGCCACCGCGCGGATTCACGCCAACGGGGACATCCAGTACCGCACCGATCCTCAGTGGTTCACGCCCTACCTGCGCCGGGAGACGGTCGAATGGTAAGCAACGACGACGAAATCAAGGTCTTTCACCTCGACCTGCCGGCCAGAAGGGAAGACATCGCCAGGCTCGAACTCGGTTCGGCCGTCTATCTCAATGGCCTGGTGTACACGGCCCGCGAAGGCGTCTACAAGAAGGTTCTGGACCAGGGTTTGCCGTTGCCGCTGGATCTGCGGTCCATCAGCAACGTCAATTTCCATTGCTCGCCGGCCGCCGCGCCGGACGGCCAGGGCGGCTACAACGTGGGCGCCGTCACCGCCACCGCGTCGTTCCGGTTCTCCAAGTGGATTCCGCGATGGCTGGACGAAACGGGATGCCGAATCCTGATCGGCAAGGGCGGGATGCCGGCGGACGACTACAAGAAGGTGCTGGCGCCGGGCGGCGCGATCTACCTGACGACGGTCGGCTACGGCACGGGCGCGTTGCTGGGCCGGGGCATCAAGCGGGTGCGCGAGGTGCATTGGCTGGATGAGCTCGGCATCGCGCAGGCCATGTGGCTGTTCGAGGTCGAGAACTTCGGGCCGTTCATCGTCGAGAGCGATCTCGACGGCAACTCGCTGTTCGCACAGCACGCCGAAACGATCAATGCGGGCATCGAGAAGCTCTACGCGGGGCTTAAGCCGCCCGCGCTGCACCGCTACGGCGAGACGGACGACCGCAAGGACGAAGTGATGTAGGCGCGGCAACGCGCAACTTCCCGCAACCAGGTTCCAGACACAGAGACTGCGATGATCATCGACTTTCGGCTTCGGCCGCCCGTGGGCGGCTTCCTGAACACGCTGATGTACTCGGCGGGAGAGCGCCGCGACGGTTTCACCCGGACGGTAGGCTTCGAGCCTTCCGCGGCCGCACAGCGGCAGTCGATGGATCTGCTCCTCGACGAGATGGATGCCGCGGGTGTCGACCGCGGCGTGGTTGTCGGCCGCCTGGCCGGGGTGCTGGGCAGCGTGTCCAATGAGGACGTGCGCGGCATCGTGGCCGGCCGCCCGGAACGGTTCATCGGCGCCGCCTCCATCGACCCCGCCGACCGGCGCAAGGCGTGCCAGACCATCAGCCGGGCGGTCGAGGAGGGATTCCGGCTGATCAATATAGAGCCCGGCTCCTATCCGGTGCCGATGTACGCCGACGACCGGCGCCTTTACCCGATCTACGGCCATTGCGAGGACATCGGCGTGCCGGTGATCATGATGGTCGGGGGTACGGCGGGCCCGGATCTGAGCTATTCGGACCCGATCCGGACAGACCGGGTCCTTGCGGATTTCCCCGGCCTCAATGTCGTCGTGGCGCACGGCGGGTGGCCGTGGGTCAATGAAATCCTGCACCTGGGCTTCCGGCGGCCCAATCTGTGGCTGTCCCCCGACATGTATTTTTCCCGCATGCCCGGCTGGGAGGCGTACGTGAAGGCGGCCGACGGTTTCCTCTCGGACAGGATGCTCTACGCCAGTTCATTCCCATTCTGCCCCGTGCAAGGGTACAAAGAGTGGTTCGAGCAGTTGCCGATCCGGGAAGAAAACCTGAAGAAGGTCATGGGCGGAAACGCCCGGCGGCTGCTTGGCATCTAGCGGTTCATACTCCCGCGTTTCGCAACGCTGATCTTTACCAGGACACCTCTTGCATGGACATCCGGACGCTCTACACGCTGATCGCGATTGCAGACCATGGCAGCTTCGCCGAGGCCGGCAACACCATCGGCCTGTCGCTGTCGGCCGTGAGCATGCAGGTCCGCGCGCTCGAGGACGAACTCGGCATTACGATTTTCGACCGCAGCCGGCGTCCGCCGATCCTCACGGACACGGGCCTTGCGTTGGTACACCGGGCGCGCGACCTGATCGCGCACTGGGAGAGCATGAGCGCCTCGCTCAAGAAAGGGACGTCCGCGGGGCTGCTCAAGCTCGGCAGCGTCCATACCTGTGTGTCGGGCGTGCTGCCGCTCGCCCTGCGGCACCTGCAGAAGCAGGGGCATGGCCTGGAGGTCCATGTCACGACGGGGCTGACGCACGACCTGGAGCGGGCCATCTATCACCGGCAGCTGGACGTGGCCATCGTGACGGAACCCGACGCGCCACGGTCGGGCCTAGACTTCCTGCCGTTCGTCGAGGAAGAACTGGTCGTCATCGCGCACCGCTCGGTGAAGGGCGCGAGCGATCAGGAGATCCTGGAGCAGACGCCTTACGTCCGCTTCAACCGCTCGGCCCGCGTTGGGCATCTCGTGCAGGAAGAGATGGTGCGCAGGCGCATCACCGTGCGCTCGACCATGGAAATCGACAACCTCGAGGGTGTCATTGCCATGGTTGCCAACGGCCTGGGCGCATCGGTGGTGCCGGCCAGGCGAGGCAGGAACGAGTTCCCGCCCGGCATCCGCGTCATTCCGTTCGGTTCTCCGACCGTCACCCGGCGGCTGGGCATCCTGGCTCCGAAGGAGAACCCGCGGTCCCACCTTTCGCAGTTGCTGCTTGAGGCATTGAAGTCGGTGTGCGCCGGCCAGCACGCGCTTACGGAGAAGGCCGGCTCCGGTTAGTAGTCCACCAAGAAGAATCACCACAGCCCATACCTGAGGAATCGAGCCCAATCGGCCCGAGGGACGGCTGTTGCCTGGCGAATCGTCCGCCGGCCCGCGCCGGCGGGCCTCGCCGTCCGTGAACTGAAGGAGACAGAGCCATGAAAGACGCAAATCAATCTGTAAATGCGCGCCGCCGTATCGTCAAAGCCATGGGGTATGGGCTGGCGCTTTCGCCGTTTCTTGCGATGCCGGCGCGCGCGGCCTGGCCATCGGACAAGGTCATACGGATGGTCGTGCCGTTTTCGGCGGGCGGCGCGACCGATCTGCTGGGCCGCGCGCTCGCCTCAGAGCTGGGCAAGGGCCTGAAGCAGAGCGTGATTGTCGAGAACCGCGCAGGCGCCGGCGGCAGCGTGGGCGCACAGGCCGTCGCCAGTTCGCCGGCGGACGGCTACACGCTGCTGCTCGCGTCGGGCAGCATGTTCACCGTCAACCAGTTCATCTACAGCAAGCTGCCGTACTCGCTGGACGACTTCAGCCTCATCGGCAAGGTGGCGAACGGGCCGATGGTTATCACGGTCAACGCCAGCCTTCCCGTCAAGAACACGCGGGAGCTGATCGAATACGCCAAGGCCAGGCCGGGGAAACTCAGCTTCTCGTCCGCCGGCGTCGGCAGCCAGACGCATATGGCGGGCGAGGCCTTCACCGACGCCGCGGGGATCGAACTTATGCACGTTCCGTACAAGGGGGAGGGGCCCGCCTACACCGACCTCATGGCGGGCGTGATCGAGGTTGCCGTGGGCAACATCAACGCCATTGCGCCGTTGCTCAAGGGCGGACGGCTGCGGGCGCTTTCGGTCACGGGCACGGAACGCGCGGCCTTGCTGCCGGACGTGCCGACCACGGCGGAGGACGGCGTGCCGGGCTTCGAGTTCACTGGCTGGTTCGCGCTGCTGGCGCCGGCGGGAACGCCGCAGGCCTCGGTCGACCGGCTCCTGGCCGACGCCAGGATGGCGGTGGAACAGCCGAGCCTGAAGCGCTACCTCGAGGACCAAGGCATGTCCGCGACCATCGTGCCTGCAGCGGCACTCAAGGACGAGATCGCGAAAGAGTCGGCCAAATGGAAGGCGCTGGTGCTGAAGAAGAAAATCACCGCCAGCTGAGCATGCCCCCGGGCCTTTCGGCGCGCCAAAGGCCTTTCCCATCCATCAAGGTTGCCGTGCCCGCATGATGCCCGCCGAATCCTTCGCTATCGTTGCCCCCGTCATTTTCGTCGCCTACACGGTCTTCGGGATGACCGGATTCGGCGCGGCCATGGTGGCCGTGCCGGTCCTGGTCCAGTTCATTCCGCTGCAATTCGCCGTGCCGCTTGTCGTTCTGTTCGACCTGGCCTGCACCGCGCTGGTCGGCGGAAGCAACTGGAGGCGCGTCTCCCTGGCCGAACTCAAGCGCCTGTTTCCCTGGCTGCTGCTCGGGATCGCGTTGGGCGTGACGTTGCTGCACAATGCCGGCGCCAGGTGGCCTTTGATGCTTCTGGGGGGCTTCGTGCTGGCGGTGTGCATCCGGGGGCTGCGAGGCGCGCCGGGGAGGGCCGCGGCGCCGATGAAGGGGGCCTGGGCCTTTCCGTTCGGCGTCTTCGGCGGCGTGTTCAGCGCGCTGTTCGGCACCGGGGGCCCGATCTACACCATCTATCTCTCGCGCCGGCTCGACGCGCTGGATCAGTTCCGGGCGACCATCTCGGTGGTGATCCTGCTGAGCGGGGTGATACGGGCGGCGGCCTTCGGCGCCGCCGGACTGTACGCGCAACCGGACATCCTGACAGCCGCCGCCATGTTGCTGCCCATTTCCCTCGCCGGCCTGTACGCGGGGTCCCGCCTCAGGAGCCGAGTTTCCCCCGAGCTGCTGAAGCGGTCCATCTTCGTGCTGCTTGCGATTGCCGGCGCGGGCGCCATCTACCGGGGATGGGTCTCGCCCGCGTGACGCCCCGGTGCTACTTCGCCGTCGGCATCGCGAACTCGGCCCCTTTGCCGATGCTCTCGGGCCAGCGCTGCATGATGGACTTCTGGCGGGTGTAGAAGCGCACGCCTTCTTCGCCATAGGCGTGCATGTCGCCGAACAGGCTGCGCTTCCAGCCGCCGAAGCCATGCCAGGCCATCGGGACGGGGATCGGCACATTGATGCCCACCATGCCCACCTCGATGCGCCGGCCGAACTCGCGCGCCACGTTGCCGTCCCGGGTGAAGCAGGCCACGCCGTTGCCGAACTCGTGGGCGTTGATGAGGTCCACGGCTTCTTTCAGGTCCTTCACGCGCACGCAGCCCAGCACCGGGCCGAAGATTTCTTCCTTGTAGATGCGCATATCGGGCGTGACGTGGTCGAACAGCGTGCCCCCCAGCCAGAAGCCGTCGCCGCAGCCTTCGCCGGCCTGCGAGCCCTGGAAGCCGCGGCCGTCCACCAGCAGTTTTGCGCCCTCTGCCTCTCCCTGAGCGATGTAGCCGCTGATGCGCTCGCGCGCGGCCCGGGTCACGATCGGACCCATCTCGGCCGCCGGATTTTCGCCATCCAGCACCTTCAGCGCCTTCGTGCGTTCGATCAGCCTGGGCAGCAGACGGTCGGCCACGTCGCCCACCAGCACCGCCACGCTGATCGCCATGCAGCGTTCGCCGGCCGAACCATAGCCGGCGCCGATCAGCGCGTCCACCGCCTGGTCGATATCGGCATCGGGCATCACCACCATGTGGTTCTTGGCGCCGCCCAGGGCTTGCACGCGCTTGCCGAGGCGGGCGCCGGTTTCGTAGATGTAGTTGGCTATCGGCGTGGAGCCGACGAAGCTAACGGCCTTCACGTCGGGATGTTCCAGCAGCGCGTCCACGGCCACCTTGTCGCCCTGCACCACGTTGAATACGCCGTCGGGCAGGCCGGCTTCCTGCAGCAGTTCGGCGATGCGCAGCGCCGGGCTGGGATCCGTCGGGCTGGGCTTGAGCACGAAGGTGTTGCCCGCGGCGATGGCCACGGGGAACATCCACATGGGCACCATCACCGGGAAGTTGAAGGGCGTGATTCCCGCCACGACGCCCAGCGGCTGGCGCAGCGTCCAGTTGTCGATGCCGGTGGAAACCTGCTCCGTGTGAGCGCCCTTCAGGAGCTGGGGGACGCCGCAGGCGAACTCGACGATGTCGATGCCGCGGGAGACTTCGCCTTGCGCATCGCTGAAAACCTTGCCATGCTCGGCGGTGATCAGGTGGGCCAGTTCGTCGCGGTGCTTGTTCATCAGTTCGAGGAACCTGAACAGCACGCGCGCGCGGCGGATCGGCGGCGTGTCCGCCCACCGCGGGAATGCCGCTTTCGCGCTTTCCACCGCGCGCTGCACTTCTTCGGGCGTGGCCATCGCCACATGCTTCGTGACGGCGCCGGAGGCCGGGTTGAAGATGGGCTGGCGGCTGCCGGCGCCGTCGACGAGGCTGCCGGCAATGAAGTGTCCGGCATCGCGGATGCCGGCGCTGGCCGTGGTTGCGTTCATGGTTTGCTCCTGTGCTCAAGCATGGCGTGTGGGAGCTGGCACTGTCGCCCATTGGCGGCCGGCAGTCGAGACCAAGGGGCTGGAATCAGTGTTTGAGGTTTTGAACAATGGAGGAGGGCATGACGAAAACGAGACGCCTGGAAGACCTGTGGTCGCATATTCACTGCCTGGGAGTGCTGGCCGATACCGGCAGCTTCACGGCGGCCGCCCGCCGCCTGCAGATCAGCAAGGCCTCGGTTAGCCAGCGGATCGTGGAGCTGGAGCAGGCGGCCGGCGTGCCGCTCGTGCGCCGCACGACCCGCAGCGTGAGCCTGACCGAAGCGGGAGCGAGCCTGGTCGACCAGACCGCCGCGGCCTACCTTCGCATCGAAGAGGGGTTTTCCGCCGTGCGGGACCTTTCCGATGGCCCGCGCGGCGTGCTGTCGTTGACCGCGCCGGTGGCCCTGGGGCGCCAGGTCATCGCGCCGCTGATCCCGGGATTCCTGAAGAGCTTTCCCGACGTACGGATCCAACTGGAGCTCAGCGATCATCTGGCGTCCCTGGCCACCGAAGGATTCGATCTGGCGATCCGGCACGTGGCTGGCGTGCCGGACACGCATGTGGCCTCGGTGATCTGCGAGACGCGCTCCGTTCTCGTCGCGGCCCCGGAATACCTGTCGAAGAACGGCACGCCGCGGACGCCGATGGACCTGGCGGGCCACAACTGCCTGCACTATCTCCGGCGCAGCGGCGGCGCCACCTGGTCATTCGAGTCGCGCGCCGGAGAGAAGCGCGTGGCGGTGCCGGTGCGTGGAAGCTTCACCGCGAACAACAGCGAAGTGCTGCGGGAAGCGGCGGCCGGTTCGCTCGGGATCGCGCTGCTGCCGGACTTCAGCGCGGGCCAGGCCCTGCAGAGCGGCGCGCTGGTCGAAGTGCTGCAAGAGTGGCGCGTGGTGGGCGACTATGCCGAGCGGCTTTACGCGGTCAGGCCTTACACGCCGCGCGTGCCCCTGACCGTGTCGTCGTTCGTCGGCTATCTGCGCAAGGCCATCCCGGCGTCCGAAGGCCTGGGCGGGTCTTTCCCGGCGGCAAGCGACGGCCGCTAGTTGACCTGCAACCCCGCCTTGGCCACGAGATCGGCATAGATCGTGGCCCCCTGGCTGACGTACTTCTCGGTCTCGGCTGGCGACAGCACATGGGGAATGCCTCCGAAGTTGGCGTTCCCGGCGACCCACTTCGGGTCCTGTGCGATCTGTTGGAGCACGGACGCCCACTTATCGACGGCGGCGGGGCTCATGCCGGGCGGGCCGAAAAGCCCGCTCCAGCCGATGACCGCCTCGAGCTGAGGCAGCCCCAATTCGCGCGCGGTCGGTATGTCGGGGAACTGCGCCAGGCGTTCGGGCGTGGTCGTCAGCAGGGCGCGCAGCTTGCCGCTCGCAAGAATGCCGGTCATCGAGCTCAGGTTGTTGCAGGCGAAATCGACATCCTTGCTGAGGACCGCGAGGGCGACCTCGTTGCCGCCCTTGTACGGAACGCTGACTACCGTCTCCGGCTTCAACCCGAGGTTGCTGAGCAGCAGCTGGGGAGCAAGGTTCTGTACCGTTGCCGGACCGGAATGGCTGTAGTTGAGCTTGCCGGGATTCGCCTTCAATGCCTGCGTCAGGTCGCCGAGGGTCTTGTAAGGACTGTCCGGATGCACGATACAGACCACTGGGTTCAGCTCCAGCAGCCCGATGAAGGTGAAATCCTTCGACGTGTATGGCGTCGTTTTAGGCTGCAGGGCGGGCAGCAAGACTTGGGAGCCTATCCGGCCCACCAGCAGCGTGTAGCCGTCGGGCGCGGCATTTTTTACGGCGGTGGAGCCGATCGCGCCGTTCGCGCCCGCCTTGTTGACGACGACGACGGGCTGTCCGAGAACGTCTTGCGCGGCGGCGGACAGGTTGCGGGCCGCCATGTCGGCGTCGCCGCCCGCGCTGAAGGGAACGATGAGCTGGACCGGTTTGGCGGGATAGGTTTGGGCGGATGCCGGGCCGGGAATCGTGGCGAGCATGCAAATCGCGGCGCGAGCGAACGCGCCCGGCGGAATGCCGGTAAGGCGGATCATGGGAGGTCTCCTGTCGTTCTAAGGGACGAAACCGGACTGCAGCTGTGCTCGATGCCTCGAGGTCAATGACCGGTCGCGGACTGCGTTGATGCGCTGAAAACCGGGGCGGCCTCGCCCGCCATGGAAACGTTGATGCAGGAGGGCCGCCCGCTGCAGGCGGCCTGTCGCAGGGCCGTGCCGAGGCTCTCGGCGTCTTGCGCCGCGAAACCCGCTCCGCCAAGGGCCGAGGCGACGTCGTGGTAGCGCGCCGTCGGCGAAAGTTCGCAGCCGATCAGCCGCTGCGGGCCGTAGGTGCGTACCTGGATCAGATGTTCCGCGTTCCAGCGCAGGTCGTTGCCGATCACGGCGATGACCGCGGCGTTTTCGCGCACCGCCGTGTCGAGCTCCATCAGGTGGAAGCCGGCCGTGCCGTCGCCCATGAGGACGACCACCGTCGCGTCCGGCCGCGCGATCTTCGCGGCGATCGCGTAGCAGATGCCCGCGCCGATTGCCCCGGACATGCCGTTGATGATGCGTACCGGCGCTTGGCAGAAGGCCTGCGCCCACTGGCCGAATTCACCGCCGTCGCAGATCAGGACCGGGTCTGGCGCGCACGCCAGGAAGGCCTGTACCGTCTCGCAAAGCGCGCGCGGGTTCAATGCGCCGCCGGCGGGTACGGACGGCCCCTTGCCGGCCCGGTTCCGAAGCGCCTCATCCACCCGGGCGCGCCATGCGTCGCGCCCGGCACGCGGGGCCGCCGCCCGCATCGCGGACAGCGCCGCAAAGGGTTCTCCCTGGATCGCCAGGACGAGGCGTTCGCCGAGAAGACGGCGCGCGCGTTCGAGCATTCCGGGATCCGGGTCGATCACCGCGACCCGGGCATCCCTGCCGAGCGCGCCCGTGCCGCCGAACCCCAGCGTGAAGTCCAGGCACTTGCCCGCCAGCACGATGAGATCTGCGTGCGGAATGAGTTCGGCCAAGGCGCCCACCGAAGGGTCCTTCAGGCCGCGCGGGCTTTCCATGGGGATGATGCGCAGCCCGAGCGTCTCTTCGAGCGCCGTACGGGCCGAACGCAGGTGCGGCCGCGCGCCGGCCGGCCCTGCCAGAACCAGCGGCTGCTCTGCCGAATCCAGCAGGGTGGCAAGTGTTTCCAGGCAGTCTGTGTCCAGCGAGGAGGCCGCGCGATTCGCGGTGGCCGCGGGGAGTTCCGCCAGGCCTGTTTCGGCTGTCAACAAGTCGAAGGGGAGGGCCAGGTGAACCGGGCCGCGCCGGGGCGCAAGCGCCTCGGCGACCGCGCTGTCGAGCGCGGGATAGAGTTCCGCCACGCTGAGCGGGCGGAGCGAGAGCTTGGTCAGCGGACGGGTGATGGAGACCTGGTCCAGTTCCTGAAACGCGCCCGAGCCGTCTTCTGCGACAGGGGAGTCGCCGGAAATGAGCAGCACGGGGCTTTCCGCCTGCGATGCCGAATAAAGCGGCGCGAGGCCATTGGTAATGCCGGGCGCCGCGGTGAGCATTGCGACGCCGAGCTCGCCGGTGATCTGGGCCCATGCATCCGCCATGAAGACGGCGGCCGCTTCATGCCGCACGTGGATGATGCGGATGCCCGCGTCCAGGCAGGCATCGTAGAGCGGCATGATCTGGTTGCCCGACAGGCTGAAGAGGGTTTTGACGCCCAGGCGATGCAGCGAACGGATAATCAACTGAGATCCAAGCACCTTCGCCTCCGTGATGGCCGCGCCGGCGGTGCCGCGCGCTTCTTTCAACCGGTTGTGGGAGCGTTCAGTTTATCGGCGATGTACGGCGCATTGGTTGATGTTTTTTGAACCTAGGGGGATGGCTCGCGCGATGGCCGGAACCGGCGCTGAAATGAAAAAAGGGCCCGGAGGGCCCTTTCTCAAGAATTTCCAGAACGCCGTGAAGGACGGCTGGAAATCAAAATTTGGAGCGGGAGACGAGTCTCGAACTCGCGACCTCAACCTTGGCAAGGTTGCGCTCTACCAACTGAGCTACTCCCGCATTTCTTATTCACTCTGATCAACTTGGTTATCGATCAGAAGGCGCGCATTCTACATGATTTTTTTGAGTTTGTCTTGGCCTGGGCTTCTTGCGGCGTTGTGCACTGCGAGCAGTTGTCGAACAAAGCCTGAAATTCAGGGCAGGCACTCAATCAAGTAATATGAGCGAAGACAGAAACTATAGCACACCCTGCAGCACCCATGTCAAATTTGCCCGCTACCGATCCCGCGTCCCTCGTCTTGACCCCGGTCAGCCAGGACCTTTCCCGGCTGAATACCTTGGGGCTGGCCTCGCGGGCGGACGCGTTCGTGACGCTGGCCGACCCGGCGCAATTGCCGGAGGTGTCGCGGCTGGCGGGCGAGGCGTCTTCCCTGCTGGTGCTGGGCGGCGGCAGCAACCTGGTGCTGCCGGAGCGCGTCGAAGGGCTGGTGGCGCGGGTGGCGTTCAAGGGCGTGCGCCTGCTGGAGGCCCGGCCGGATGCCTGGCTGGTCGAGGCGGCGGGCGGCGAGACCTGGCACGGCTTCGTCGAAGCCTGCGTCGGCCAGGGGTGGGACGGGCTCGAAAACCTGGCGCTGATCCCCGGCACGGTCGGCGCGGCGCCGGTGCAGAACATCGGCGCCTATGGCGTGGAACTGCAAGCGCGTTTCCATGGGCTGACCGCCTGGGATGTGCGCGAGGGCCGATATGTCGAAATGAGCGAGGCGGATTGCCGGTTTTCCTATCGCGACAGCGTATTCAAGCATGACGAGCCGGGGCGTTGGATCATCGTGAGCGTGCGTTTCGCCCTGCCGCGGCCCTGGCGGCCCGTGCTGGGCTACCCCGATCTGCAGCGCCACGCGCGGCTGGCCGCCGGCGCTCCGACGGCGCGGGACGTATTTGATGCCGTATGCGACATCCGCCGAGCCAAGCTGCCCGACCCCGCGGTGACCGGCAACGCCGGCAGCTTCTTCAAGAACCCGATCGTCCCGGCCGGAACGCGCGATGCGCTGGCCGGCCGCTATCCGGGGCTGGTGTCCTATGCGCAGCCGGACGGCCGCTACAAGCTGGCCGCGGGCTGGCTGATCGACCAATGCGGCTGGAAGGGCCGGGCGCTGGGCGCGGCAGGCGTGCACGACCGGCAGGCGCTCGTGCTGATCAATCGCGGCGGCGCCGGCGCCGCCGACATCATGGCCTTGGCGCGCGCCATCCAGGACTCGGTGTTCCAGCGCTACGGCGTGCGGCTCGAGCCGGAGCCCGTGGTGGTTTGACGCAAGCCCGAAGGCAGGAATGAAAAAGGACCCCGAAGGGTCCTTTTTTCGTTTTTGGCGGGGCGGTGTCAGAGGCCCAGAACGGACTGCATGTCATACAGGCCGTTGTGCTTGCCGCCCAGGAAGCGGGCGGCGCGCAGGGCGCCTTCCGCGTAGGTGGCGCGGCTGGAGGAACGGTGCGTGATCTCGACGCGTTCGCCGATGCCGCAGAACGAGACGGTGTGGTCGCCCACGATGTCGCCGCCGCGCAGGACCGAGAAGCCGATGGTGCCGGGCTTGCGCACGCCGGTGTCGCCGTGGCGGCTCCAGGTGGCGACGTCCGGCAGGGCGACGTCCCAGGCCGAGGCGATGGTTTCGCCCATCTTGAGCGCGGTGCCCGAGGGGGCGTCGACCTTGTTGCGGTGGTGCGCTTCGAAGACTTCCACGTCGTAGCCGGCGTTCAGGATGCGCGCGGCCATGTCGAGCAGCTTGAGCGTGGCGTTGACGCCCACGCTCATGTTGGGCGCGAAGACGATGCCGATCTTCTGCGCGGCGACCTCGATCGCGGCGCGGCCGTTGTCGTCGAAGCCGGTGGTGCCGATGACGGCCTTCACGCCGTGCTTGACGCAGGCCTGCAGGTGTTCGAGCGTGCCCTCCGGGCGGGTGAAGTCGACCAGGCAGTCGGCCAGGGAGAGGGCGTCGAGGTCGTCCGTGATGGCCACGCCGGTCTGCTTGCCCAGCGGCGCGCCGGCGTCCTGGCCCAGCGCGGCCGAACCCTTGCGGTCGAGGGCAACGGCAAGCTGCAGGTCGGGGGCGTTCAGGACGGCGTCGATCAGCATCTGGCCCATACGGCCGCTGGCGCCGGCAATTGCAATACGCATGGCGGAGTCCTTGGAATTAATTGAGCGGCTCGGGCGCATTGCCCGGTTGGCCGGGGTATTGGTTCAGCGGGCTGACGGGAGCGGCGGAGTCGCGGCGGGTCTCGCCTTCTTCTTCCTGCTGGCGGGCTTCTTCCTCGTTCAGGCGTTTGTCCGCCTTTTCGTCGGCGACCGAGCTGGGCGTGTTGATCTGGTAGGGCTGCAGGTCGGGCTGCTTGTCGCCTTCCCAGCGGACCAGGCGGTCGTTTTCGAACCAGACGGTGAACTTGCGTTCTTGCGCTTCGCCGTAGCCGGGCTTGAAGTAGTAGGGGTAGTCCCAGCGGTTGGCGTGCAGCACGCTGGTCAGCGTGGGACTGCCGAGCGCGAAACGCACCTGTTCGCGAGTCATGCCCGGTTGCAGCAGCGCGACCTGTTCCTGGGTGATCCAGTTTCCTTGCTGGACGGAGGCTTTGTAGGGGAAGCCCCACTTGTCGCCCGAGCATCCGGCCAGGGCGACGGCCAGGGCGGCGACCGCCAAACCGGTCTTGAGCGAGCGGGAGGGAATTCGTGCAATCATGGACACTACGCGCCCCTATTATTTGGAAGCAGACAAAACCGTTATCATAAAGGTTTCATAAGGATAGTTCCGCGTGGCGGCATGAATTCGGTGAGCCGGCTCGCGGTGCACCCATCCTGCCCATGCCAACGCGGACGGAGAGCGATTACACCATGAGCGACCAAAGCGAACTGAAGAACATGGGTTTGAAGGCGACGTTCCCGCGCCTGAAAATTCTTGATATTTTCCGGAAATCGGACCAGCGGCACCTCAGCGCCGAAGACGTCTATCGCGCCCTTATTGGCGAAAACGTCGAAATCGGCCTGGCCACCGTGTACCGCGTCCTGACCCAGTTCGAACAGGCCGGCATTCTTGCCCGCAGCCAGTTCGACAGCGGCAAGGCGGTTTTTGAGCTCAACGACGGGGACCACCACGATCACTTGATCTGCACGAATTGCGGCAAGGTGGTCGAGTTTTCGGACCCGGAGATCGAAAAGCGACAGCAGAAGATTGCCAAAGACAACTCCTTTGCCCTGGAAAGCCACGCCATGGTGCTGTACGGCATCTGCGGCAGCTGCATGAAAGGACGCTGATCCCAGGCTGATCTCCCGGCCCGTGGCTGCGCTCGCAGCGGGCCAGTGAATTCCAAAGCCCCTTCGCGCTGAAGGGGCTTTTTTTATTCCGGATGGCTGGGGTTTTGCGCCTTATGCGGGCGCCTGGCCGACGCCTTGCAGCATTTCGCGCGCGTGTTCGCGCGTAGTGGCGGTGAGCTTGATGCCGCCCAGCATGCGGGCGATTTCCTCGACGCGGGCCTGGGCGCCCAGTTCTTCGATGCTGGAACGCGTGGTGCCCCGCGATTCGGCCTTGCTGACCAGGAACTGGTTGTTGCCGCAGGCCGCGACCTGTGGCAAGTGCGTCACGCACAGCACCTGATGGCGTTCGCCGAGTTCGCGCAGCAGCTTGCCCACGACCTCGGCCACCGCGCCGCCCACGCCGCTGTCGACTTCGTCGAAGATCAGGGTGGGCACGCGCGCGGCCCGGCTGGCGATGACGGACAGCGCCAGCGAGATGCGCGACAGTTCGCCGCCCGATGCCACCTTGGCCAGCGAGCGCGGCGTGGTGCCGGCATGCCCGGCCACCAGGAATTCAACCTGTTCGTTGCCGTGGGCGGAGGGCGCCGAGGGGGCGAGCGTCGGCTCGAACTTGCCGCCCTGCATGGCCAGGGTCTGCATCGCCTGGGTGACCAGCTTGCCGAGGTCCTTGGCGGTCTTGCGGCGCGCGGCGGTGAGCTTGGCGGCGGCCACGTCGTACTGCGCCTGGGCGGCCTGCGCCTGGGCGCGCAGCGCGTCGATATCGCCCGCGGCCTGCAGCGCCGCCAGCTGGGCATGCAGCGTTTCGCGCAGTTCGCATAGCGCGTCGGGTTCGGTGCGGAATTTCCGGGCGGTCTCGAACACCAGGCTCAGCCGAGTTTCGACGGTGCCGAGCCGCTGGGGATCGAGGTCGACGCGGCTGACGTAGTTGTTCAGATCGGACACGGCTTCGGTGATCGCGATGCGCGCGGATTCCAGCTCGTCGTACACCCCTTGCAGGCCAGGGTCGTGGCGCAGCATCTGCTGGATGCGCTGGTTGGCCTGGGTGACCCGGTGGTGCGCCGAATCGCCTTCGCCGTCCAGGGCGTCGAGGATCTGGGTGGCGCCGTCCAGCAGGGATTGCGCATGCGACAGGCGCGTGTGCTCGGACTGCAGGGATTCCCATTCGTCCGGGCCCAGGGCCAGCTGGTCCAGTTCGTCGACCTGCCATTGCAGGCGGTCGCGTTCGGCGGTCAGGCTTTCGGCATCTTTTTCGGCGGATTCCAGCTGGCGCGCCAGCGCGCGCCATTGCTTCCAGGCCTGGCCGATCGCGTGCCGCAGTTCGCCGTGGCCGCCATGGGCGTCCAGGAGGTCGCGCTGCGCGTCGGGACGCATCAGGCTTTGGTGCGCGTGCTGGCCGTGGATGTCGACCAGGCTGTCGCCCAGCTCGCGCAATTGCGCGACGGTGGCGGGGGTGCCATTGATGTAGGCGCGGCTGCGGCCCTGCGCATCGATGACGCGGCGCAGCGACAGTTCGGTGTCGGCGTCGATCTCGCGTTCTTCGAGCCAGGCGTGCAGCGCCTTGGGCGTGTCGAAGACGGCGGTGATGTCGGCGCGCGTCGCGCCTTCGCGCAACATGCTGGCGTCGCCCCGCTCGCCGAGCGCGAGCGCCAGCGCGTCGACCAGGATGGATTTGCCCGCGCCGGTCTCGCCGGAGAAGACGGTGAAGCCGGGGCCGAAATGGATCTCGGTCTGTTCGACGATGACGAAGTCGCGGATATGCAGGGTGCGCAGCATGACGGGGCGCTTACTACTCTACGTTGTCGGTGGCCTGGGGCATCAGATTCCAGTGCAGCTTGCGGCGCAGGGTGGAGAAGAAGCTGTAGCCTTCAGGGTGCACGAAGCGGATGGCATAGGGGGCGCGCTGCACGACGATGCGGTCTCCGGGTTGCAGGTCGGACCAGGTCTGCATGTCGAAATGCACGCTGGCGCCCACTTCCACGCGGCCCATGGCCGTGAGGGTCATGTTGAGCACGCCCGTGTCGGGGATCACGATGGGGCGGTTGGAGAGCGTCTGCGGCGCCACGGGCACGAGCACCATGGCGTTCATGCCGGGGTGCAGGATGGGGCCGTTGGCCGACAGCGCATAGGCGGTGGAGCCGGTGGGGGTGGCGATAATGAGGCCGTCGGCGCGCTGCGTGTACATGAAGGCGCCGTCCAGTTCGACGCGCACTTCGATCATGCCGCCGCGCCCCGCGCGGTTCAGGACCACGTCGTTCAGGGCGGTGGCGGAATACATTTTCTGGTCGCCGCGCCACACGCTGCCTTCGAGCAGCGTGCGTTCTTCGATCTGGAAGCTGCCCTCGAGCACGCGCGCCAGCGCGCCATGCGCATCCTGCAGCGCGATATCGGTGATGAAGCCCAGGCGCCCGTGGTTGATGCCGATCAACGGCACGCCGTAGGGCGCCAGGTGGCGCCCCGCGCCGAGCACGGTGCCGTCGCCGCCCATCACCACGGCCAGCGATGCGTTCTCGCCGATTTCCTCGAGGGTGGCGACAGGGTATTCGGTCAGCCCGGTATTGCGCGCCGTGTCCGCATCGATGAGCACGTGCCGGCCTGCCTGCGCCAGCGCGTGGGCAAGGGCTCTCAGCGGTGTGTCCAGGCCGGTGTCCTGGTATCTGCCGATCAGGGCGACGGTAGGAAAGTGCATGGCTGCGTGCGAATCCAAAAAGGGCGGGCCGTCAGGCCGAAACCCGCCCGGAATGGGCTGTTTAGCCGATTATATGGGGCCGCATATCGGCTTGCAGGACAAAAATCGCCTCAATCGGAAAAGTTTCCCTAAAATACCTGTTATGGATGACCGTGCACGCGCACTACTGAAAGCGTTGATCGAACGCTATATCGCCGATGGGCAGCCAGTCGGCTCGCGGACGCTATCGAAAGTCTTCGATTTGTCCCCTGCCACGATCCGCAATGTCATGGCGGACCTGGAAGAACTGGGCCTGATCCACAGTCCGCATACCTCCGCCGGCCGTATTCCTACGCCGCGGGGCTACCGCATGTTCGTCGATTCCCTGCTGGCGGTGCAGTCCTATCAGCTGGAACCCCACAACATGGGCGAGATGCTGGCGGCGGCGGAACCCACCCGGGCCGTCAACGCCGCGGCGGCGCTGCTATCCAACCTGACCCAGTTCGCCGGGGTGGTGCTGACGCCCAAGCGCGCGCAGGTGTTCCGCCAGATCGAATTCATCCGCCTGTCCGACAAGCGCGTGCTGCTGATCATCGTCACGCCCGACGGCGACGTCCAGAACCGTATTCTCTTCGTCCAGCGCGATTACGCCGAGACGGAATTGCTGGAAGCCGGCAATTTCTTCAATATGCATTTCGCCGGCAAGTCCTTCAACGTCGTGCGGCAGACCTTGTCCACCGAGCTGGCCCAGCTGCGGGAAGACATTTCACGCCTGATGCAGGCGGCCGTCGAGGCCAGCGCGGAAGCGGCAGAGGACGGCGACGCCATGGTGATTTCCGGCGAACGCAAGCTGCTGGACGTGACCGACATTGCGTCCGACATGGATCGTCTGCGCAAGATGTTTTCGCTGTTCGAGAAAAAGACCGATCTGCTGCAGCTCCTGGACGTCTCCAGCCGCGCCCAGGGCGTGCAGATCTACATTGGCGGCGATTCGCAGCTGGTGCCGATGGAGGAAGTTTCCGTCATCACCGCGCCCTACGGGGTGGACGGCAAGGTGGTGGGCACGCTTGGCGTGATCGGTCCGACGCGCATGGCGTACGAACGGGTCATCCCCATCGTGGACATCACGGCGCGCCTGTTGTCCAACGCCCTCAGCCACAACCAGTAGGCCCATTCAAAGCGACATCCTCCTTGCGGAGGAAGGGGAGTTTTTGTGTTTCTTCGCCTGTTCAAGTACTTGTGGCCTGAACGGTACCTGCCCGAGCCCGAGCAGGACGACCCCTTCGACGAAGACCCGCCGCCGCGCGGACCCGGCAAGGTCGGCGTGCTGCTGGCGAACCTGGGCACGCCGGATACGCCGGGCAAGAAGGACATACGCAAGTACCTGGGCGAATTCCTGTCCGATCCCCGGGTGATCGAAATCCCGCGCTATCTGTGGAAGCCGATCCTGCACGGGCTGGTCCTGACGATGCGGCCCAAGAAACTCGAGCCGCGCTACACAGGCGTCTGGATGCAGGAGGGCTCGCCGCTGATGGTCTACAGCAAGCGGCAGGCCGACGGCGTGCGCGCCGCCCTGGCGGCGGCGGGGATCGAGGCCGTGGTGGAGCTGGGCATGCGCTACGGCAATCCGTCCATCCCCGAGGCCATCTCGCGGCTGCGCGAGCAAGGCTGCGAACACATTCTGACCGTTCCGCTCTATCCGCAATATGCGGCGTCCACGACTGCCACGGTGGTGGACGCCGTGACCCGCCACGCGGGCCGCCTGCGCGACCAGCCGGCGCTGCGCTTCATCAAGCGCTTCCATGAAGAGCCGGGCTACCTGGACGCCTTGGCGGGCCGCATCGAGCGCTATTGGCAGGAGCACGGCAAGCCTCAGAAACTGGTCATGAGCTTCCACGGCCTGCCGCGCTATTCGATCGAACTGGGGGATCCTTACTACCGCGATTGCATGGATACCGCGCGCCTGCTGTCCGAGCGGCTGTCGCTGCCGCGGGAGCAGATCGAGGTGACGTTCCAGAGCCGCTTCGGTTCCGCCCGCTGGCTCGAACCCTATACGGAACCGACCCTGAAGGCGCTGGCGGCGGCCGGCACGACGGAGGTCGATGTGGTGTGCCCGGGTTTTGTGGCAGACTGTCTGGAAACCCTGGAAGAGATCAGCCTGGAATGCCGCGACGCCTTCATCGAGGCGGGCGGAAAGCAGTTCCGCTACATTCCCGCGATCAACGACGATCCTGCCTGGATCGCAGGGCTGGCCAGCCTGGTGGAACGGCACTTGCAGGGGTGGCCCACGCAATCACGGACTTGAAGGAGAAGGCGCATGCACCATGATCCCAAGACTGGCAAGGTAGTGAAAAAAGGGACGGTTGGCACTCCGGTGGACGAGGATCAGGTCGAGCACGAGCTCGACGAGGCGCTTGCCGAGACCTTTCCCGCCAGCGATCCCATCGCTGTCCACCCGGAACCCGACGACGGCGAAAAGCGCGTGGACCACGCGCTGAAAGAGAGCTTCCCGGCCAGCGATCCGGCCGCGCCGTCGCAACCCTCGCGGAAATAGGCGGGAGGCCGGCGGGCGGGTCCCCCGGGCGCCGTCAGGGAATATTTCGCTTTCCCGGGCTTGAAATAGGGGTATTGGCCCCCATTCATGTCTGCGAAAGCCATTCTTTTTGGAGGATTCCCCATGACGGCACCCCACGAGCCTGCGGACCAGGCGCCCGAAATCGGCCAGAACGCCGACGCGGCCCCCGCCGACCAGGACGCCGCGCAGGCCGAACTGAACGCGTTGCGCGCCCAGCTGGACGCCGCCCAGGCTACCGTCAATGAGCAGCGCGACCAGCTGCTGCGCACGCAGGCCGAAGCCGAGAACGTGCGCCGCCGCTCCCAGGAAGACGTGTCCAAGGCACGCAAGTTCGGCATCGAGTCGTTCGCCGAGAGCCTGGTTCCGGTGAAAGACAGCCTGGAAGCCGCCCTGGCCCAGCCCGAACAGACCGTCGACGCGCTGCGCGAAGGCGTGGAAGTGACGCTCAAGCAGCTGACGGCCGCCTTCGAACGCAATCTGCTCAAGGAAATCGCGCCGGCGCAAGGCGACAAATTCGACCCGCACCTGCACCAGGCCATTTCCTCCATTCCCAACGAGCAGCCCGCCAATACCGTGGTGCAGCTGCTGCAAAAGGGTTATTCCATCGCCGACCGGACCCTGCGTCCGGCGCTGGTGGTGGTGTCCGCCGGACAAGGCTGAGCCCCCCGCGCGCCATGAACGGCCCCCGCTTCGACCCGGCCCAGGTATTCCAGGTGTTCGGCATGCGCCACGTCGATACCGCCGGGTTCGACGCAGCGGTGGCCGAGGCGCCGGGGGCGGATCTGCGCTGCGTGTTCCTGTGGGGCCAGGACTGCTATAACTGCAATCTTTTCAAGCAGGCCGCGCTGCTGCACCGGGAAACGTTGCTGGGGCTGGGCCTGACATGGTTCGAGGCCGACGTCTACGCCGACGAGCCCCTGGGCCGGCGCTTTTCCCTGCATGGTGTCCCCACTTTTGTGCTGTACCGGGCCGGAAAGCGGCTAGGGCGCATTACCGGCTGGCCCGGGCTGCCCCAGTTCACGGCGGCGATCCGGCGCCTGCAGGACGCGGCATCGGAAAATTCGAGCCAGGCGTCTTGAAAAACCCTGCGGGCAGCCCCAGTTACGTGGGGACAAGAAGTTTCTCCCTATTTTCACAGATTCAATCAAGGTAACCCACCATGAGCAAGATTATTGGCATTGACCTGGGCACGACCAACAGCTGCGTGGCTGTCATGGACGGCGGGCAGGTCAAAATCATTGAAAACGCGGAAGGCGCTCGCACGACCCCCTCCATCGTTGCCTACATGGACGATGGCGAAACGCTGGTCGGCGCCCCGGCCAAGCGCCAGGCGGTGACCAACCCCCGGAACACCCTGTACGCGGTGAAGCGCTTGATCGGCCGCAAGTTCGAAGAAAAGGCGGTGCAGAAGGACATCAACCTGATGCCCTACGCCATCGTCCGCGCCGACAACGGCGACGCCTGGGTGGAAGTGCGCGGCAAGAAGATGGCGCCTCCCCAAGTGTCGGCCGACGTGCTGCGCAAGATGAAGAAGACCGCCGAGGACTACCTGGGCGAAGAAGTGACCGAGGCCGTCATCACCGTGCCCGCCTACTTCAACGACAGCCAGCGCCAGGCCACCAAGGATGCCGGCCGCATCGCGGGCCTGGAAGTCAAGCGCATCATCAACGAACCCACCGCTGCCGCGCTGGCGTTCGGCCTGGACAAGACCGAAAAGGGCGACCGCAAGATCGCCGTCTATGACCTGGGCGGCGGCACGTTCGACGTGTCCATCATCGAAATCGCCGACGTCGATGGCGAGAAGCAGTTCGAAGTGCTGTCGACCAACGGCGATACCTTCCTGGGCGGCGAAGACTTCGACCAGCGCATCATCGACTACATCATCGGTGAGTTCAAGAAGGAACAGGGCGTCGATCTGTCCAAGGACGTGCTGGCCCTGCAGCGCCTGAAGGAAGCCGCCGAAAAGGCCAAGATCGAGCTGTCCTCGGCCCAGCAGACCGAAATCAACCTGCCGTACATCACGGCGGACGCTTCGGGTCCGAAGCACCTGAACCTGAAGATCACGCGCGCCAAGCTGGAAGCGCTGGTCGAAGAGCTGATCGAACGCACGATCGAACCCTGCCGCGTGGCCATCAAAGACGCCGGCGTGAAGGTTTCCGACATCGACGACGTGATCCTGGTCGGCGGCATGACCCGCATGCCCAAGGTCCAGGAAAAGGTGAAGGAATTCTTCGGCAAGGATCCGCGCAAGGACGTGAACCCCGATGAAGCCGTCGCCGCTGGCGCCGCCATCCAGGGCTCCGTGCTGTCGGGCGACCGCAAGGACGTGCTGCTGCTGGACGTGACGCCTCTGTCGCTGGGTATCGAAACCCTGGGCGGCGTGATGACGAAGATGATCCAGAAGAACACGACGATCCCGACCCGGTTCTCGCAGACCTTCTCGACCGCTGACGACAACCAGCCGGCCGTGACGATCAAGGTGTTCCAGGGCGAGCGCGAAATCGCCGCGGGCAACAAGGCCCTGGGCGAGTTCAACCTCGAAGGGATTCCCCCGTCGCCCCGCGGCATGCCGCAGATCGAAGTCACGTTCGACATCGACGCCAACGGCATTCTGCACGTGTCCGCCAAGGACAAGGGCACCGGCAAGGAAAACAAGATCACCATCAAGGCCAACTCGGGTCTGTCGGAAGACGAGATCCAGCGCATGGTCAAGGATGCCGAGGCCAACGCCGAGGAAGATCACCGCGTTGCCGAACTGGCCCAGGCCCGCAACCAGGCCGACGCGCTGGTGCACGCCACCCGCAAGTCGCTGACCGAATATGGCGACAAGCTCGAAGCCTCCGAAAAGGAAAGCATCGAAGCCGCCATCAAGGAGCTGGAAGACACGCTGAAGGACGGCGACAAGGCCGCCATTGACGCCAAGACGGAAGCGCTGTCCACCGCGTCGCAAAAGCTGGGCGAGAAGATGTACGCCGACATGCAGGCGCAGCAAGCCGCCAGCCAGCAGCAGGCGGCCGACAACGCGAAGCCGGTGGACGACAACGTCGTCGACGCCGACTTCAAGGAAGTCAAGCGCGACCAATAATGGCCGGGCGCTGACCAGCCTCTGCCGCCCGGTAGCCGGAGAAATCCGCCTACCGGGCGTACTCATTCTGTAGCACTGAAAAGAAGGCTCGTTTTCGAGCCCACGGATCATGGCAAAACGCGACTATTACGACGTCCTCGGCGTGGCGAAAAACGCTTCGGACGACGAACTCAAAAAGGCCTATCGAAAGCTGGCCATGAAATACCATCCGGACCGCAATCCGGACAGCAAAGAAGCCGAAGAGAAGTTCAAGGAAGCCAAGGAAGCCTACGAGGTCCTGGGCGATGAGCAGAAGCGCGCCGCGTATGACCGCTACGGCCATGCGGGCGTGGATCCCAACGCCGCCGGCATGGGCGGCGGCATGGGCGGCGGTTTCGCCGATGCCTTCGGCGACATCTTCGGCGAAATCTTCGGCGGCGGCGGTGGCCGCCGTGGCGGCGGCCCGCAGGTCTACCGCGGCGCCGATCTGAAGTACGCGCTGGAGATCACGCTGGAGCAGGCCGCGGCCGGTTTCGACACCGAGATCCGCGTGCCGAGCTGGGAAAACTGCGACACCTGCCACGGTTCGGGCGCCAAGCCCGGCACCTCGCCCAAGACCTGCCGCACCTGCGGCGGATCCGGCGCCGTGCGCATGCAGCAGGGTTTCTTCAGCGTGCAGCAGACGTGCCCGACCTGCCATGGCAACGGCAAGGAAATTACCGATCCGTGCGCGGCTTGCGACGGCGTGGGCCGTATCCGCCGTAACAAGACCCTGCAGGTCAAGATTCCGGCCGGCATCGACGACGGCATGCGCATCCGCTCCAGCGGCAACGGCGAACCCGGCATCAACGGCGGGCCTCCGGGCGACTTGTACGTGGAAATCCACATCAAGCAGCACAAGATCTTCCAGCGCGACGGCGACGACCTGCACTGTGAATTGACCATCCCGTTCACCACCGCGGCCCTGGGCGGCGAGCTCCAGGTGCCGACGCTGGGCGGCAAGGCCGAGATCTCGATTCCCGAAGGCACGCAGTCCGGCAAGACCTTCCGCCTGCGCGGCAAGGGCATCCGGGGGGTGCGCGGCAGCTATCCGGGCGACCTGTATTGCCACGTCGTGGTGGAAACGCCGGTGCGCCTGAGCGACGACCAGAAGAACATCCTGCGCCAGTTCGAGGCGTCGCTGAACGACGGCGGCGACCGCCACTCGCCGCAGAGCAAGTCGTGGACGGACCGGGTGAAGGAATTCTTCAGCTGAGCTGCATGACGGAATAAGAAAGCCGCGACAACCATCGCGGCTTTTTTTTCGCATGAAAAAGCCGCGGCTTGCGCCGCGGCCGTACTGCTACTTCAACTGCTACTTCAACTGCTACTTCAACTGCTACTTCAACTGCTACTTCAACTGCAACTTCGACTTCTACTGCGACATCGACTGCAACTTCAACTGCTCGTGCTACATCGACCGCCGCTGTCGCCGGAAAAAACCGGCCTCAAACCATGATGCCGCCTGAGGCCGGCCGGGCCACAGCAAGCAGCTCACCGGGTGATCGGCGGGTATTCCAGTTCGCCGAACGTGTATTGGCCGCTGGCCTTGGCTTGCGCCAATTCGGCCTGGACATCGGCGCGCGACTTGGCGCTGGCCGGTGCCGCCGAGACGGGCGGGTATTCCAGTTCCCCAAACGTGTACTGGCCGTTGAACTTGGCCTGTTGCAGTTGGGATTGCACTTCCTGCGAGCTCAGGCTGGCCTTTTGCGGCCGCGCGGGGGGATAGTCCAGTTCGCCGAAGGTGTATTGGCCGCTGGCCTTGGCTTCCTGCAGTTCGGTTGCCACTTGGGCGCTGCTCTTGGCTTGTTCGATGCCGGCAGCCTGGGCGCCGACGCCCGCCAGGGCCAGGGAAAGCAGAAGGGTGGTGGTTAGGCTTTTCATGGTAGACCTCCAATTCGTCTTGTGTGGGGACCGAATCCGGCGGCCCTCCGTCGTGGTTCGTTGTTTGTTCCCGATGACTGAATTGTGATCGCTATCCCACCTGGGATAAACCCGTATTTCTTGAAAACATCTTTCCATATAAACGAGTAATAAACTTTTTTTCTTTTATTCACCCCATGGATGGCATGGTTACAGGGGGCTCCCACGCGGGGAAGTGGAAACGGCGGTTGAAACGCCAAGAAAAAAGCCCCGCCGGAGCGGGGCTTGCGTGGCGCGGCGGCTGACGGTCAGGGGGCCGTCTTTTTCTTGAAGTCGCCGGCTACCGCCGTGCTGAAGCCGTCCGGGCGCAGGTATTTGCGCAGGGTGGCGTTGACGGCATCGGGCGTCAGCGCGGAGATCTTCTTGTCCATCTCGGCGGACCAGGCAAACGTGCGGCCTCGCTGCAGGTAGTCCAGCCAGGTGCTGGCCAGCACGTCGTCCTGGGCGCGGGCCAGATTGCGGTAGTTCAGCAAGGCGTTGATGCCGTCGGAGATTTCCTTGTCGGAAAAACCGTCCTTCAGGACGCGCGCCAGTTCCTCGCCTATCGCCTTTTCGAGGCGTTCGCGGTTTTGCGGCGCGTAGATGGCGTACATGGTCCAGTTGGCGGTGGGCTCGAACGACGACACGGACAGCGAGCTGCGCACGTTGTAGGACAGACCCTCGGTTTCACGCACGCGGTTCCACAGGCGCGAGGTTTCCGATGCGCCGAACAGGTAGTTGCCCAGGTACAGCGCCGCGTAGTCCTCGTCCGTATCCTGCAGCTTCAGCGGCATGCGGGAGATGTAGAAGGCGTTGGCCTTGTCGGGCGTGTCGATGTCGAACTGCTTGGCGGGGATGTCGCGGTACGGGTTGGGCACGCGGGTGTAGGCGGGCGCCTTCTTCCAGCCGGCCAGCCCGGTCTTCAGCGCTTTTTCCACCGCGGCGGGTTCGAAGTCGCCGACGGCGGAGTACTCGATATTGCCCGCGCCGTAGAACCTGGAGTGGAACTTGACCAAGGCGTCGCGCGTCAGGCCGCGCGCGCTGGCGAGCGCTTCTTCGAAGGTGGGCACGTAGCGCAGGTCATCGGCGGGCCAGGGATTGTCCTGGCGGGCAATCGCGCGGCCGGCCAGGGCCGAGGGCTCGGTCATGGCGTTCTGGATCGAGGTTTCCATCTGGCGCTGGTATTCCTCGAGCTGTTCCGCCGGGAAGTTGGCGTTGCGGACGATATCCAGCGCCAGCGCGGTGAGTTCGGGCAGGTTTTCGCCCTTGGTCGACATCGCGATCTTCAACGTGGTGCCGCTGCCGTTGAAGCCGAGTTCGGCCTGCAGCGCGTCCAGGCGGTCCTGGATGTCCTGGCGCGACAGCTTGGCCGTGCCGCGCGAGAGCAGGTCGGCCACCGCGCCGGAATTCACGCGCTGCCCGCGCAGGTCTTTTTCGTTGCCGAACTGGATCAGCATCTGCGCCTGCACGCGGTTGCCGCGCGTGGCCTTGGGCAGCAGCGCCAGCTGTACCGGGCCGTTGGGCAGGTCCAGCTTCTTGCGCTGCGTCAGCTTGTCGATATTTTCGGGCGAGGGGTCGAAGGCCGACGCGGCCTTGAAGTCCGGGTCGCCCTTATAGTCCTTGAAGACGGCGGTCAGGTCCACGCGCTGCGCCTGCGGGGCGCGCACGGGCTTTTCGGTGGGAATGTAGCGGCCTTCGATGCGGTTGCTCTGCACCAGGTACGACGTCGCGGCGTGCTGCACTTCGGCCAGCGTGGCCTTGCGGGCCCGGTCGCGCTGCAGGAAGAACAGGCGCCAGTCGCCGGCGGCGATGGCCTCGGACAGCGCGACGCCGACCTGCTCCGGATCGCTGTAGGTTTGTTCCCATGCGGTCAGCCATTTGCTGCGGGCGCGGTCGAGCTCCTGCTGGGTGAACGGTTTTTTGCCCAGGGATTCCAGCGTGCTGGTCAGCGCCTGCATGGCGGTGTCCAGGCTCTTGCCCGGCGTGAGCTGCGCGGCGAACATCGCCAGGCCGGGGTCCAGATTCTCCATGGTGAAGCCGAACACGCCGGAGGCCAGCTTGGTCGGCACCAGGGCGTGGTAGAGGCGGCCGGAGGGCGTGTCGGCCAGGATGGTGGCGGCCAGGTCCAGCGGCACGAAGTCGGGGCTGCCGGCGGCGGGGATGTGGTACATCGCGGCCACGAGCGGCGTGCCGCCCGCGCGGCGCAGCGTCACCGAGCGCTCGCCGTCCTGGGCAGGTTCGACGGTGTATTCGGGTGGAAGGCGGCGGTCGGGCTTGGGCAGCTTGCCCAGCGTTTCCTCGATATCGGCGAGCGTCGTCTGCGGGTCGAATTTGCCCGCCACGATCAGCACCGCGTTGTCGGGCTGGTAGTACTCGTGATAGAAGGCGCGCAGTTGCGCGATGTCGACGTTTTCAACGTCGGAGCGGGCGCCGATGGTGTTCTTGCCGTAGCTGTGCCACTGGAACGCCACGGACTGCATCTTCTGCATCAGGATGCGGAAGGGGCTGTTTTCGCCGCTTTCCATTTCGTTGCGGACCACGGTCATTTCCGAATCCAGGTCTTCCTTGGCGATCAGGGAATTGACCATGGCGTCGGCCTGCCAGCCCAGGTACCACTTGAGGGTGTCGGGGTTGGCGGCGAAGCTGGCGAAATAGTTGGTGCGGTCGCTGGAGGTCGAACCGTTGGCCTGCAGGCCCCGGCGGGAGAATTCGCCCATGGCGTTGCGCGTGGTCGAGGTGCCCTTGAACAGCATGTGTTCCAGCAGGTGGGCCATGCCGGTCTGGCCGTAGTTCTCGTTGCGCGAGCCCACCAGGTAGGTCATGTTGACGGTCGTGGAGGGCTTGGATTCGTCGGGAACCAGCAGCACCCTCAGGCCGTTGGCCAGGCGGTATTCGGTAATGCCTTCGATCGAGGCGGCCTCCGAAACGCCGGCCGGCAGGCTGGCGGCCCCGGCCTGGAAGGCCAGGAAGGAGGTAAACAGCAGCGCGCCCAGCGGGCGCGGCAGCTTCGATAGGGACAGGCGCATGGCAGACAATTCCTTTGGCATGGCAGAATCCGTTGGAGTGTATACGTTGACAATGGTTCAGGGGCCGCCCGGCGCGTCTCCTGGCCGCAAGGCAAGGAAATCCGGCATATGTCCCTATCCATCGAGGTTGAAACGCCGCGCCTGGTGCTGCGGCAATGGCTTGCGGCCGACCGCCAGCCGTTCGCGGCGCTGAACGGGGACCCCAGCGTCACCGAATATCTGCTGCCCCTGACGGCGTCCGAGAGCGACGCGCTGGCCGACCGGCTGGCCGCCGGCATCGACGAGCACGGCTGGGGCTTCTGGGCGGTGGAGGCGCCGGGCGTCGCACCGTTCATCGGCTTCGTGGGCATCAAGCCTCTGCCGCCCACGCTGCCGTTCGCGCCAGGCGTGGAGATCGGCTGGCGGCTGGCGCGGCCGCACTGGGGCAAGGGGTATGCCAGCGAGGCAGCCTGGGCCGCGCTGAAAGTAGGGTTCGAGCAAGTGGGGCTGAACGAGATCGTGGCCTTCACGGTGACGGGAAACCAGCGTTCCCGGGCGGTCATGGAGCGCCTGGGGATGAAGGCCGACCCGGCGCGCTTCGATCACCCCGCCGTGCCCGTGGGCAGCCCGCTGCGCGAGCACGTGCTCTACCGGATCGGCCGCCAGGGCTGGCGTGGCCAGAAAAACGGTGACGCAGACGGAACGCCGGTCGCTGCCGCATAGGAAGCCCTGCTGCCGGCGGGGGCGATTTGAGGTCTCGCGGCCTGCGGGTGTAAGCTGTCCAAGACGTAGTAGCAGTCCGCCGACGGGATGCGCGATAGCCGCCTACAGGCTTCCCGTCCAACGCCCGGCGCCGCCCCTTGCGCGCGGTGCGGGTGATTGTCGTTCGCGCCTTCGCTGCCGGCATCCTGCCGGCGCATCTTTCGGAGGAACGACCCATGCTGACCGAGATCGTCACGCGTGCGCTGTCCCAATTGACCGGCTCCCCCCTGAGCGGCGACGGGATCAAAGGGCAGTTTCAGTACGCTTATGCCAGCGATGACGGCCAATTCGTGGCCATACTGACCCACGACATGACCACGTACGTGGTGGACTTGAGCACACAACGGTATTTCGCGGAATGCGGCGGATCGCCCAGGGGATTCGCCGGCCACGTGCTGGAGATGGAGGGCGTCGCAGCGCGCAGCCATCCCTGGCCCGCCGCGAATGATCTCTTTGACCTCGACATGGATGGCGACGAGCTGTCCTGGCGCCAGTGCCCCTGCCTGCGCCAGGCTCCTTCCGCCGACCGATCTGTGGAGAGCCGCGCTGCGTGAGAGCGGCCAGAAGCGGCAACATCTCACTGAACCGGCGGATATCGCCGGTTTTTTTTCGCCTTAAGCCGCCGCCCCAAGGCAAAAGCGCCTCCTTCTTCCCCCGGCTACAATTTCTGCCATGACTACGCAGGCCGAAATCCGTGCGCCCGGGGGCGCCATTCTGGTCGACTGCACGCACGAGCGTCATGCGGACCAGATCCTTGCCATTTTCAATGACGCGATCGCCACGTCGACCGCGCTTTACGACTACAAGCCGCGGCCGCGCGAGGCGATGACGGGTTGGTTCCAGGCGAAGCGGCAGGGCGGTTTCCCGGTGGTGGGATACGAAAACGAAGCAGGCGAATTGATGGCGTTCGCCAGCTACGGCACATTCCGCGCGTGGCCCGCCTACAAGTATTCGGTCGAGCATTCCGTCTATGTGGATGGGCGTTTCCGCGGGCAGGGGCTGGGCGAAGCGCTGATGCGCGAACTGATCGCGCGGGCGCGGGCCGATCAGGTGCACGTGCTGATCGGCGGCATCGACGCGGCCAACCAGGGCAGCATCCGCCTGCACCAGAAGCTGGGCTTCACGCATGCGGGCACGATCCGCGAGGCCGGCTTCAAGTTCGGGCGCTGGCTGGACCTGGCGTTCTACCAGCTGACGCTGGAGACGCCCGACAGCCCGGCGGACGGCTGACGCGAAGCCGCGACCGGAGCGGCGTGCACTGCGGTCGCGAGCCCCGGCGCGTTATTTCGACAGGGTGCGCATGGCCTGTTCCAGGCCGGCGACCGTGACCGGGTACATCCGGCCCTGCATGATGTCGCGCAGCAGCGCGATGGACTGGCGGTATTGCCAGGACGCGGTGGGCTCCGGGTTGAGCCAGACCGATTTGGGCCAGGCTTCCAGCAGCCGCCGCACCCACTCCGCGCCGGGCTCTTTGTTGTAGTGCTCGACCGAGCCGCCCGGCTGCAGGATTTCGTAGGGGCTCATGGTGGCGTCGCCGACGATTATCAGGCGCCAATCGGGGTTGTACTTGCGCAGCACGTCCCAGGTGTCGAAGCGTTCGTTCTGGCGGCGGCGGTTGCTCTGCCACAGGCTTTCGTACGGGCAGTTGTGGAAGTAATAGACCTCCAGGTTGCGGAACTCGCTGCGCGCCGCCGAGAACAGTTCTTCGACGCGTTCGATGTGGTCGTCCATGCTGCCGCCCACGTCCAGCAGCATCAGCACCTTGACCGTGTTGTGGCGCTCCGGGACCATGCGCAGGTCCAGGTGGCCGGCATTGCGCGCGGTGCTGGCGATGGTGTCGTCCAGATCCAGTTCCATCTCGGCGCCCTGGCGCGCGAAGCGCCGCAGGCGGCGCAGGGCGACCTTGAAGTTGCGTGTGCCCAGTTCGACCTGGTCGTCGTAGTCCTTGAACTGGCGCATGTCCCAGACCTTGACCGCGCTGCGGTTGCCGGCGGAGTCGCCGCCCACGCGGATGCCTTCGGGATGGTAGCCGCCATTGCCGAAGGGCGAGGTGCCGCCGGTGCCGATCCACTTGCTGCCGCCGGCATGGCGTTCCTTCTGCTCTTCCATGCGCTCTTTGAAAAGCTCCATCAGCTTGTCCCAGCCGTGCTTTTCGATGGCGGCTTTTTCCTCGGGGCTCAGGCTTTTCTCGAACTGCTTGATGAGCCAGTCCAGCGGGATTTCCTTGCCCGGGGGCAGGGCGGCCGCGATGCCCCGGTAGTAGGCGCCGAAAGCCTTGTCGTAGCGATCGTAAAGCGCCTCGTCCTTGACGAGCGTGGCGCGCGCCAGGAAGTAGAAATCATCCAGCGTGGGCGCCATCAGGTCCTGGCGCAGGGCGTCCACCAGGGTCAGGTATTCCTTGACCGAGACGGGCAGCTTGTGCGCCCTGAGATGGTAGAAAAAATCGATCAGCATGTGAGGACCGCCCGTGGGTGCGATCAGCGGCGCTGGCCGCCGCGCGTCATGGCCGCCAGGCGTTCCAGCAGGTGGACGTCCTGCTCGTTCTTGAGCAGGGCGCCCGCCATCAGCGGCACTGCCGTGGCGGTGTGGGCGTCGATCTCGGCGGCGGTGGCGTCCTCGGCCAGCAGGAGGCGCAGCCAGTCCAGCAGTTCGGACGTGGAAGGCTTTTTCTTCAGGCCGGGCGCTTCGCGCAGCGCGAAGAAGGTGTCGAGCGCCGCGCGCAGCACGTCCTGCTTCAGGTCCGGATAGTGCACCGCCACGATGTCGCGCATCGTTTCGCGGTCGGGGAAGCGGATGTAGTGGAAGAAGCAGCGCCGCAGGAAGGCGTCGGGCAGGTCTTTTTCGTTGTTGGACGTGATGATGACCAGCGGGCGGTGGCGTGCCGAGATGGTCTCGCGCGTTTCGTACACATGGAATTCCATGCGGTCGAGTTCGCGCAGCAAATCGTTCGGGAATTCGATGTCGGCCTTGTCGATCTCGTCGATCAGCAGCACGGTCGGCTCCGGCGACTGGAAGGCCTGCCACAGCGTGCCCTGCACGATGTAGTTGCGGATGTCGCGGACTTTCTCGTCGCCCAGCTGCGAGTCGCGCAGGCGCGACACGGCGTCGTATTCGTACAGGCCCTGGTGCGCCTTGGTGGTGGATTTGATGTGCCATTGCAGCAGCGGCCGGCCCAGCGCGCGCGCCACTTCTTCCGCCAGCATGGTTTTCCCGGTGCCGGGTTCTCCCTTGATCAGGAGCGGGCGCTGCAGGATGAGCGCGGCGTTGACGGCGAGTTTCAGGTCATCGGTGGCGACATAGCTGTCGGTCCCGTCGAAGCGGTCAGGCGAGGCGGAAGTGGCGGACTGGGCTGCGGACATGGTCGGATGGCTTCTGTGGTTTGATGGTGATCAATACCATCGTAAGGTATTAATCCTGAGCAATTATCGTACAATCAGGCGGTTTTGCTTTGGGTTCGACCCGCAACGTGTTTGCCGAGGGCCTTTTCTTGCAAGCAGGCCCTAGTCCTTAGCCATACGAAGAAGAGCCACTCCAATGAAGTTGCGAACCTCTCTGAAGTACACGCTATCTGTGTTGGCCGCAATGGCATCCTGTGCGATCGCCGGCCAGGCTGTTGCTGCAGACGCAGCAGCGGTCGGTAATGTCCAGAACGCCCGAGACAAGGTTTCCATGTGCATCGGTTGCCACGGCATCGAAGGCTACAAGGCAACGTTTCCCGAGCTTTACCACGTTCCGATGATCGCCGGCCAGAACGCCAAGTACATCGAAACGGCCCTCAATGAGTACAAGAAAGGCGCGCGCAGCCATCCCACGATGGACGCCATTGCCGGCAGCCTGTCCGATCAGGACATCGCCGACCTGGCCGCGTACTACTCGAATCTCAAATAAGGGGCAAACAGATGAAGCGCACCATCCTTGCCCTCGCGGGCGCGACCTTGGCCATGGCGGGCGCTGCCGCCCATGCCCAGGATCTGGCGGCCGGCAAGGCCGTCTTCGACAAATTCAACTGCGCCTCCTGCCATGGCGCCGACGCCAAGACGGCGGTGGATCCGGCCTATCCGATCCTGGCCGGGCAGCATGCGGACTACCTGATCCATGCCCTGAAGGCCTACAAGCGCGGTGCGTCCGGCAGCGCGGCCACCGCCAACGTGCGCAAGAACCCCATCATGGGCGCCTTTGCCACGCAGCTGTCGGACCAGGACATCTCCAACGTGGCGGCATGGCTCTCGGCGCAGCCAAGCGACCTGGGCGTGCGCAAATAGGCGCCACCCGCCCCCGGAAATACAAAAACCCTCGGCATGCCGAGGGTTTTTTGTCGTTGCCGGCGGAACCGCAAGGCGGTCAGCGTCCGACGCGCTGACGGATCAGGTCGATGTAGGTATCGCTGTCCAGCGGCGTGCCCAGCCGCTGCGCTTCCCAGACCACCTGGCCCAGGCATTCCATGATCTCGTGCGCCGCCTGATGCGCGTCCGTGCGCGCCACCAGCTGTTGGTAGGCGTTCCGGATGCCGGGCGGATGGTCGATGGACAGCTGCTCGGCGATGGCCAGGTGCATGGACAGGTGCAGGAAGGGGTTGGTGCGCCCCTTTTCCACCGAATATTCCGCGGTCATGGCCTCGGGGTTTTCCAGATCGCCGTGGTATTCCGGATGCTCGATGATCCAGTCCAGCGCGATGGCCTCGAGCGGCGTCAGCACCTCGGCGGCGCGATGCTTGCGCCAGGTTTCGATAAAGAATTCGCGGACTTGGTCGCGGGAGGGATTGAACATCTGCGGGGGACGGAAAGCGGGCTATGGACGCATTATTTTACCGCCCGGCGCGGCCCGCCGGGCCGGGCGGCCGCTTTGCGATATAGAATGGGTTGCTATCCGCCATCCGGTGTGCGGTTCTCGAGGACGGTATTCCCCGCGGAATCGGACGCTTTCCGATGCCGGCGCGTGCAGAAAAAACCACCCGGAGCAAATGGAGCATTCATGTCCTACCAACATATCAAGGTTCCCGCTGGCGGCCAGAAGATCACGGTCAACGCTGATTTCTCGCTGAATGTGCCCGAGCAGCCCATCGTTCCCTTCATCGAAGGCGATGGCACGGGCGCCGACATCACCCCGGTGATGATCAAGGTCGTTGACGCGGCGGTGCAGAAGGCCTACGGTGGCAAGCGCAAGATCCACTGGATGGAAGTCTATGCCGGCGAGAAGGCCACCAAGGTCTACGGTCCGGACGTCTGGCTGCCCGATGAAACCCTGGAAGTCGTCAAAGACTACGTGGTTTCCATCAAGGGGCCGCTGACCACGCCGGTGGGCGGCGGCATCCGTTCGCTGAACGTGGCGCTGCGCCAACAACTGGACCTGTACGTCTGCCTGCGCCCGGTGGCGTACTTCAAGGGCGTGCCTTCGCCGGTCCGCGAACCCGAAAAGACCAACATGGTGATCTTCCGTGAAAACTCGGAAGACATCTACGCCGGCATCGAATATATGGCCGAGAGCGAGCAGGCCAAGGAACTGATCCAGTTCCTGCAGACCAAGCTCGGCGTGAAGAAGATCCGCTTCCCGAACACCTCGTCCATCGGCATCAAGCCTGTGTCGCGCGAAGGCACCGAGCGCCTGGTGCGCAAGGCCGCGCAGTATGTCATCGACAATGACCGCACGTCGCTGACCCTGGTGCACAAGGGCAACATCATGAAGTTCACGGAAGGCGGCTTCCGCGACTGGGGCTACGAGCTCCTGCAGAAGGAATTCGGCGCTGTCCTGATCGACGGCGGCCCGTGGTGCAAGTTCAAGAACCCGAAGACGGGCCGGGAAATCATCGTCAAGGACGTGATCGCCGATGCTTTCCTGCAGCAGATCCTGCTGCGTCCGGCCGAATATGACGTGATCGCCACCCTGAACCTGAACGGCGACTACATCTCGGACGCGCTGGCCGCGCAAGTGGGCGGCATCGGCATCGCCCCGGGCGCCAACCTGTCCGATTCGGTCGCCATGTTCGAAGCCACCCACGGCACCGCGCCGAAGTACGCCGGCAAGGACTACGTGAACCCCGGTTCCGAAATCCTCTCGGCCGAAATGATGCTGCGCCACATGGGCTGGACCGAAGCCGCCGACCTGATCATCTCCAGCATGGAGAAATCCATCCTGTCCAAGAAGGTCACGTATGACTTCGCCCGCCTGCTCGAAGGCGCGACCCAGGTGTCGTGCTCGGGTTTCGGCCAGGTCATGATCGAAAACATGTAATTGGCGGTTTGCCGCCTGCAAGTCCTGTAAACCCGCCCGCCGTCATGGCGGGCGGGTTTTGTCTAGTGGTCCAGCACAGCCATGCTGTGTTTTTTTTCCAGGTTGATTGTTGTGCCCCGACTGTACGTTTCCCTGGCCACCTGGCTGGTGTTGTTGGTTCCCGCGCTGGCCTTGACTAGCCCCGTGGGCGGGCCGGCCATCATTTATCTTACGGGCCTGATCGCGCTGACCGCGCTTGCCGCCAATGCGATCCGGCGCTACGAACCCATGGATTTCCGGGTGCTGTGGCCCATGGCCCTGGCGCTGCTGCTGCCGCTGGCCTGTATGTTCATCACCTCATCGGTGCGAGGCGTATGGAGCGGTTCGGAACTGGAGAAACTGCTCCGGTTCGCGCTGGCGCTGCCCGTGCTGTGGCTGCTGCTGAGAGCGCCGCAGCAGTGGCTCAAGCAGATTCAATGGAGCATTCTGGCCGGCGCGTTCGCCGGGTCGGCGATCCTGATCGTCACCATGACCTGGTGGGACCGCAGCGCGGTGGTGGAAATCGGCGGGCGCTACAACGCCGTCGCCTTTGCGAACCTGACGCTGATGTTCGGCATGATGTCGCTGCTGACGATCGGCTGGGGCACCTGCACGCGTTGGCCGCGGGCCGAGAACGCCCTCAAGCTGCTGGCCGGCGGGCTGAGCATCTGGGCCACCTGGCTGTCCGAGACGCGCAGCAGCTGGATGCTGCTTCCCATCCTGGCCATGGTGGTCCTGCTGGGGCTGCATGGCTGGCACCGGCGCCACAAGATGTTCTGCGCGCTGGCGCTGATCGCGGTGCTGGCTGTCTCGGCGGCCGGCATCTGGAACTTCAGCAGCCGCATGCACATGATCCAGAGCGACCTGCAGGGTTTCGCCACGTCGACGGACCGCGATACCTCGTTCGGTATCCGCCTGCAGCTGTGGCATGCCTCCGTGCTGATGTTCGAGAAAAGCCCGGTCGTGGGAGTGGGCCCGAACAACTTCCGCAGCGAGCTCCTGCAGCTCGAGAAGCAAGGGATCGTGTCGCATACCGTCGTCGAAGGCTATGGCGAACCCCATAACGATCTGCTCGCGGCCCTCTCGGGCTATGGACTGCTGGGCCTGATCAGCATCCTGGCGCTGTATCTGGTGCCGGCCGGGATCTTCCTGCGCAGGCTGGCCAGCGACGATCGCGTCATACGCGTCGGCGCGCAGATGGGCTTGCTGTTCTGCCTGGGCTACTGCGCGTACAGCCTGACGGAAATGATGTTCCGCAACATGCGCAGCGTGCCCACATATTCGCTGATCGTCGTGGCGCTGGTCGCCTTGACGACGCCGCGTCCCGGCGCGGCGGTGCCGCCCAAGGCCTAAGAACGCGGCCGCGGCACCGGCCGCCGCGGCCTCCCCATTCATGCCGTTTGCAGGCGGCTGGGCGAGCCCTGCACCACGCTCATCGCCCGCTGCAGGCGTGCTCCCAATTCGCGGGAGGCGCTGGTCATCGGCATGCGCAGCTCATCCGCGATGAGGCCCTGCATGGCGAGCGCGCGCTTGATCGGCGCGGGATTGGGTTCGGCGAACAGCAGACGGATCAGGCCGCGCAGGGGCTCGAACAATTCGCGCGCGGCCTCGGCGTGGCCGTCGCGGGCCAGTTGCATGATCTCGACGTAGCGGTCGGGATAGAGATGCGCGGCGGCCGGAATGGCGCCGCGGCCGCCGGCCAGAAAATGATCCAGCAGCGCAAGGTCCTCGCCGCATAGCGGGGCCAGCGCGCGGCGCGCGTTCAGTGCCGTCAGCACCGACGGATTGCACTCCTTCACGGCTCGGAAATTGGGCAGCGCGGCCAGGGTCTCCATGGTCTGCACCGTCATCGTGACGCCGGCGCGCTTGGGAATGTTGTACAGAATGATGGGGCGCTCCGTGGCCCAGGCGATCTGCCGGTAATGCCACAGGATGCCCGCCTGGGACGGGCCCAGATAATAGGGGGGAGGCACCAGATAGCCGGCGGGCCGGTACTTGTCCAGGCGCCGGATCGCGGCGGCCACGCCGCGGGTATCGACGCCGCCCGCGCCGAATACCAGCGGCAGGGCGTCCGGGTCGCTGGAGATCGCCTCGATCATGCCGGTCTTCTCCGGCACGCTCAACAGATTGCCTTCGCCGGTGGAGCCGAACAGCACCAGGCCCGCGATACCGGCGTTGCGGTAGTAGCGCGCCAGCGCCTGCGCGGCATCGAGGTCCACGTGGCCGCCGCGCATCGGCGTGATCATGGGCAGCCAGATACCTTCGAACGGGGTTTTGTTCGATGTGTCCATGGCTTATCGCGCCGCCATCGCATGCACCGGGCGGACCGCCCCGAACTCCGCGCGGGGCAGGCCGGACATCACCGCATGCATCAGCGTGTCCACCTGGCTGCGGTCGCATTGCAGTTGAAGAACGCTTTGCGCATGGGCGTGGTTCACCGAGAGCATATAGACGCCGATGCGCCTGCCCAGGCTGCGATGCAGCGTTATCCGCAGGTTCAGGGCGTCCAGCGTGTCGATCCTGATGGTGAGCAGGACCCGGTCGGCCAGGGCTTGCGCGCTGCGCACGGGCTGGTGTGCCTGCAATGGAAAATGATGGAGTTCCAGACGGGGGATCATGGCTCGAGGCGGGACGGATGCGCTGCTTGCGGCGGTCCGGGGATCCGGTTGGTTGATAACGGTTTCACTATAGGAACCGCGCCATAAATCCTGCCGATAAAAGCGGGCGCGGTGCGTAAAAAATGCGTCAACGCCCGGGTGGCGTCAACGGCCGGCGCGGCGTTTCAGCCCGCGAAACGATAGCCCACGCCGATCTCGGTCAGCAGGTACGCCGGCTGCGCCGGATCGGCTTCCAGCTTCTGGCGCAGGTGGCCCATGTAGATGCGCAGGTAGTGCACGCTTTCCACGTGAGACGGCCCCCATACCGCACGCAGCAACTCACGATGCGTCATGACCTTGCCGCGATGCGCCAGCAGGGCCGCCAGCAGCCGGTATTCCATCGAGGTCAGGTGCACGTGCTCGCCGCCGCGTTCGACGACGCGTCGGGCGAAGTCGACACGCACCTCGCCGAAGGCGATCTCCGACGCACTGCCCGCGCCGCCCCGGGCGTGGCGCCGCAACAGCACGCGTAGCCGCGCCAGCAATTCGCTGACGCCGAAGGGCTTGGTCAGGTAGTCGTCGGCGCCGGCGTCCAGCGCAGCGACCTTGTCGGACTCCGCGCTGCGCGCGGACAGCACCAGCACCGGCACTTCGGTCCAGCCGCGCAGTTCGCGGATCAAGGTCATGCCGTCTTCGTCGGGCAGGCCTAGGTCTAGCACCACCGCGTCGGGTTGCCGGGTGCCGGCCTCGATCAGGCCGCGCTTGACGGTGTCGGCCTCATGGACCACGCAGCCCTCGCTTTCCAGGGCGTGGCGCACGAAACGCCGGATGTTGGCGTCGTCTTCAATGATCAGGACGGTGGGCTGGTAATCGAACATGCGATGCGCCGGTCAAGGGAGATCGGGTTGGAGGGAGGGCGGGGCGCCCAGCGGAAGCGTGAAGACGAACTGCGCGCCGGATTCCTGGCCCGGCGCCTGCTCGACCCAGATCCGTCCGCGGTGGGCGGCGATGATCGCCTCGCAGACTGCCAGGCCCAGGCCGACGCCGGGCGTGGCAGACTCGCGGTCGCCGCGCGTGAATTTCTCGAAGATGCGGCGTTCCGCGCCGGGTGCGACGCCGGGGCCGTTGTCGGCGACGGCCACGCGCAGCTCGCCGTCCTGGACCGCGGCGTGCAGGCGCAGGGTGCTGCCCGCCGGCGTGTACTTCGCCGCGTTCTCCAGCAGGTTGCACAGCACGCGTTCGATCAGCACGCCGTCGCATTCCACCAGGGGCAGGTCCGACAGGCTGTCCACGGCGACGCGGTGCGCGGCCAGCGGTTCCCGCAGGTCGGCTAGCGCGGCGCCCACCAGTTCTTCGATGGACTGCCATTCCAGGCGCAGCGGCGTTTCGCGGCTTTGCAGCCGTGCCATGTCGAGCAGGTTGACGACCAGCGCATGCATGCGCTGGGCCTGGTCGCGCATGGCATGCAGGGTCTCGTGCAGGCCAGGCGGCAACGCCGCCTGCTGGCGCATCAGGGTGTCCGTCATGCCGACCAGGCTGGTCAGCGGGGTGCGCAGGTCGTGCGACACGGCCGCGAGCAGCGAGTTGCGCAGCTTCTCCGATTCCATGCTGACGAGGGCCTGCTGCGCCACTTCCACGTAGTGCAGGCGCTCCAGCGCGATGGCGATCAGGGTGGCGTAGGCTTCGATCTGGCGGCGCGAATCGGGGTTCGAGAACAGGCTGCGGCGGGGAGCGGCAAGCGCCAGCACGCCGCGGGTGCGCATGGGGGCCTTCAGCGGCAGGTACAGCAGATCGCTGTTGGACAGCGTGGCCGTGCCCGCGCCGGCCGGCTGGCCATGGTCGTAGACCCATTGCGCCAGGGCGGATTCCAGCGGTGGCATGTCGGCGTCGGGCGGCGAGGCCAGCTTCAGGCGGTCGTCCATGCCCAGGATGTACAGCGCGCAGCGCGAGCCGAAAGTGGCGTGCACGAAAGCGCCGGCCAGCGCGACGATCTGCTCCGGCAGCAGGGCCGACGAGAGTTCGCGCGCGAATTCATAGAGGCTGCGGGCGTCGGCCTCCCGCTTGACCGAGGCCTGCGCCTGCAGGCGCAGGCCGGCGGTCAGCTGCCCGATCAGCAGCCCCACGCCGAGCAGTACCCCGAAGGTCAGCAGGTACTGCACGTCCGACACGGCGAACGAGGCGAGGGGCTGCACGAAGAAGAAATCGAAGAGCCCGACGCTGACAACCGACGCCAGCGCGGCGGGCCCCCTGCCATGGCGCAGCGCCACGGCCACCACCGCCAGAAGGAACAGCATGACGATGTTGGTCTGGTGCAAGGCGGGGAAGGCCAGCGCCGAGAGCGCCGCGGCCGCCGCGCAGTAGCACAGCGCCCAGGCGTAGCCCGCCAGCGGCCGCGAGCCGCGTTCGTCGGCGGCCGGGCGGGCCCGGCGCCCCAGGGTGAGCGGATCGCGGCCGGGGGCGGGGCCGTCCGGAAGCGGCGGCGCGCCCAGGCGGATGACGTCGATTTCGGGGCAACCTGCAGCCAGCATGTCGGCGAAGCTGTGGCGGCGCCACAGCCAGCCCGGCGCGATGGCAGCGGTCAGCACGGCGGACAGCGACAGCCGCAGGCGCTCCAGGCCGCCCGCGCGGGTCCGGCCGAGAATGGCTTTGGTGATGTTGTGGCGGCGCACGTAGCGCACCACCGCGTCGACCATGTCGCCGCCCGCCAGCGTTTCGCTGCGGGCGCCCAGCGCGTCCGCCAGGGCCAGGCTGCGCTGCATGCGCTCTTGTTCCGCCTGGGGCGGCGGGGCCGCGCGCGGGGTGTCGATGGTGACGACGTGCAGGTCGCACTCCAGCTGCTGGCTGAGGCGATGGGCGCTGCGGATGACGTATTCGGCGTCGACGTCCGGGCCGATGCAGGCGACCACGGCTTCGCGCGTGCGCCACACCGGTTCGATGGCCCGGTCGCGGCGGTAGGCCTGCACGTCGTCGTCCACATGGTCGGCGGTGCGGCGCAGCGCCAGTTCGCGCAGGGCGATCAGATTGCCTTTGCGGAAGAAATTGCGGGTGGCATGGCGCGCCTGTTCGGGCAGGTAGACCTTGCCTTCCTTCAGGCGGCGCAGCAGCTCGTCGGCGGACAGGTCGACCAGGATGACCTCGTCGGCCGCATCGAAGACCTCGTCGGGCACGGTCTCCCAGACGCGCACGCCGGTGATGCTGCCCACCGCCTCGTTCAGGCTGTCCAGGTGCTGCACGTTCAGCGTGGTCCAGACGTCGATGCCGGCCGCGAGCAGTTCCTGGATGTCCTGCCAGCGCTTGGCGTGGCGGGAGCGGGGCGCGTTCGAATGCGCAAGCTCATCGACCAGCACCAGGCCCGGATGCCGGGACAGCGCGCCGTCCAGGTCGAATTCCTTCAGGACATGGCCGCGGTAGGCGACTTCCTTCAGGGGCAGGACGGGCAAGCCTTCCAGCAGGCCGGCGGTTTCGCGCCTGCCGTGGGTTTCGACGATGCCGGCCAGCACGTCCGCGCCCTGGGCGGCCTGCGCGCGCGCGGCCACCAGCATGGCGTATGTCTTGCCCACGCCGGCGGAAGACCCGAAATAGACGCGAAGCTTGCCGCGCACCGCCTGCCGCGCGGCGTCGTCCAGGGTTTTCAAGAGCGCGTCGGGATCGGGACGCTCGCCTGCGGTGTCAGCCATGAACGCAACTATACGCCGCGGTTTCAGCGCCCCGCGCTCAACTGATCCAGCGCCAGGTTCAGCGTCAGGACGTTGACCGCGGGCTCTCCCAGCACGCCGAGCAGGGGCGCATCGGTGTGGGCCTTGATCAACGCGTCGACCTGTTCGCGGGGCAGGTGGCGGGCGCGCGCCACGCGCGCCGCCTGGTACACCGCGGCGGCCGGGCTGATGTGCGGATCCAGCCCGCTGCCGGACGCCGTGACCAGCTCCACCGGCACGGGCACAGGGTTGTCGGGATCGGCTGCCTTCAGGGCGGCGATGCGGGCCTGGATGGCCTCGGCCAGCGCCGGATTGCGCGGCCCCAGGTTCGAGCCGCCGGAGCCGCCGGCGTTGTACGGCATGGGCGCGGTGGCGGACGGGCGGCCCCAGAAATAGCCGGGAGCGCTGAACGATTGGCCGATGAGTTCGGAGCCGACCAGGCGGCCGTCCTGCTTGATGAGTGAGCCGGCCGCCTCGTGGGGGAAGACGGCGGCGGCAATGCCCGAGGTCAGGAAGGGATAGGCGAGGCCGGTCACCAGGGACAGGGCCGCGAAGACGGTGATTGCCGGGCGCAGGATGCCGTCTCGGCGAGGCGAGGGAATGGACGGATTCATGAAGGTTCCTTTGTTGTCAGCGGGCTAGATCCAGCCCAGCGCGGCCAGCATCATGTCGACCAGTTTGATGCCGGCGAAGGGCACGAGCAGCCCACCCAAGCCATAAATGAGCAGGTTGCGGCGCAAGAGCACCGACGCGCCCAGCGGGCGGTAGCGCACGCCTTTGAGCGCAAGCGGGATCAGCACCACGATGATCAGCGCGTTGAAGATCACGGCCGACAGGATGGCCGAGGCGGGCGTGGACAGGCCCATGACGTTCAGCACGTTGAGCTGGGGATAGACCGTGGCGAAGGCGGCCGGGATGATGGCGAAGTATTTGGCCACGTCGTTGGCCACGCTGAAGGTCGTGAGCGCGCCGCGGGTCATCAGCATTTGCTTGCCGATTTCGACGATCTCGATGAGTTTGGTGGGGTTGGAGTCCAGGTCCACCATATTGCCGGCTTCCTTGGCGGCCTGGGTGCCCGAATTCATGGCTACCGCCACGTCGGCCTGCGCCAGCGCGGGCGCGTCGTTGGTGCCGTCGCCCGTCATCGCGACCAGCCGGCCCTCCGCCTGGTAGGCGCGGATGAGCTTGAGCTTGGCTTCCGGGGTGGCCTGCGCCAGGAAATCGTCGACACCGGCCTCGGCGGCGATGGAGGCGGCCGTGAGCTTGTTGTCGCCCGTGATCATCACGGTTTTGATGCCCATGCGGCGCAGCTCGGCGAAGCGCGACTGGATGCCGGGCTTGACGATGTCTTTCAGTTCGACGACGCCGAGGGCGCGATTGCCGTCGCTGACCATCAGCGGCGTGCTGCCGCGCCGCGCGACGTCCTCGGCCAACTGCAGCGCTTGCGCAGGCACCGCCGCATCCTGCGCCTCCAGCCAGGACTGGACGGCGTCGACCGCGCCCTTGCGGATCATCCGGCCGCCCACGTTCACACCGCTCATGCGCGACTGCGCGGTGAAGGGCACGAATTCCGCGCCCGGTATCGGGGCGGCCGGCGCATGCAGCGTCTTGTCGGCCAGCGCGACGATGCTGCGGCCTTCGGGCGTTTCATCGGCCAGCGACGCGAGCCGAGCGGCGTCGGCCAGCTCACGCGGGGACACACCCGGGGCGGGCAGGAAGGCCGACGCCTGGCGGTTGCCGAAGGTGATGGTGCCGGTCTTGTCTAGCAGCAGCACGTCCACGTCTCCCGCGGCTTCGACGGCGCGGCCCGAGGTGGCGATGACGTTGGCCCCCATCATGCGGCTCATGCCCGCCACGCCGATGGCGGACAGCAGGCCGCCAATGGTGGTGGGGATCAGGCAGACGAGCAGGGCCACCAGCACCGTCACCGTGACGGCGGCGCCGCCGCCGGCGGCGGTCACCGCGTAGATCGAGAACGGCATCAGGGTCACGACAACCAGCAAGAACACCACCGTCAGGCCCACCAGCAGAATGGTGAGCGCCAGTTCGTTCGGCGTCTTCTGGCGCTTGGCGCCTTCCACCATGGCGATCATGCGGTCCAGGAAGCTTTCGCCCGGATCGGCCGCGATGCGCACGAAGATCCAGTCCGACAGGACGCGGGTGCCGCCCGTGACGGAGGAAAAGTCGCCGCCGGATTCGCGGATCACCGGCGCGGACTCGCCGGTGATGGCGCTTTCGTCCACCGAGGCCACGCCGGCGATGACCTGCCCGTCGCCCGGGATGGTTTCGCCCGCCTCGACCAGCACGATGTCGCCCCGACGCAGCAGGCCGGAGGGCTGGCTGACGGCCTGGCCGCGCCAGTCGGCCGGCTGGGCCAGGCTGGCGTCGGTGTCTCGGAAGCCTTTGAGCAGCCGGGCATCCACGGTGGTGCGCAGGCCGCGCAGGGTGGCGGCCTGCTGTTTGCCCCGGCCTTCGGCCAGGGCCTCGGCGAAGTTGGCGAACAGCACGGTGAACCAAAGCCAGACGCTGATCGCCAGGATGAAGCCGGCGGGGGCTTCCGCCGCGCCGCGCAGGGCCATGATCCAGAGCACCGTCGTCAGGATGCTGCCCACGTAGACCACGAACATCACGGGGTTCTTCAGCTGGGCGGCGGGTGAGAGCTTGCGCAGGCTGTCCAGCATGGCGGGGCCCACCAGGGATCGCGACCACATGCCGAACTGGCGTTCGCGAGCGTCGCTCGATGCGGCGGGGGCGTTGCCGCCTCCGGCGCCGGTAATAGAGGTTTCAATCTTGGCCATTTTCTTTCCTAGCCTTTCGATTCCAGTTGTCTGCGGCGTTGTTACACGGCTCGCAATGCCTATACATAAGTGCGCGCGGTTAGGCGGGGCCGCGTGGCGCCCTGTCGGAGGGGGCGCGCAGGGTGTTTGGGGGCGGGCTTCATCCCAGGTGTTCCGCGACCGGTCCCAGGGCCAGCGCGGGCACGTACGTGAGGGCGCCCACCAGCAGCACGGCGCCGATCAGCAGCACCACGAAGAGCGGGCCGGTCGTGGGCATGCTGCCCGGGCCGGCGGGCAGGCGGCGCTTGGCGGCCAGCGAACCGGCCATCGCCAGGATGGCGACGATGATCGCGAAGCGGCCGAACCACATGGCGATGCCCAGCAACACGTTGTAGAAGGGCGTGTTGGCCGACAGCCCGGCAAAAGCGCTGCCGTTGTTGTTGGCGGCGGAGGTCAGCGCATACAGGATTTCCGAAAAGCCATGGATGCCCGGGTTCAGCACGCCCGCCTGGCCCGCGGACATGGATACGGCCAGCGCCGTGCCGCCCAGCACCAGCAAGGGCGTCGTCAAGATGACGATGGACACCATCTTCATGTCGTAGGCTTCGATCTTCTTGCCCAGGTACTCGGGGGTGCGGCCGATCATCAAGCCGGCGATAAAGACGCCCAGGATGGCGAAAGCCAGCATGCCGTACAGGCCGGAACCCACGCCGCCGAAGACTACTTCGCCCAGCTGCATCAGCAGCATCGGCGACAGGCCGCCCATCGGGTTCAGGGAGTCATGCATGCCGTTCACCGCGCCGCAGGAGGCCGCCGTGGTGACCGTCGCGAACAGCGAGGTGGCGGCGATGCCGAAGCGGGTTTCCTTGCCTTCCATATTGCCGCCGGGCGAGAGCGCGCCGGCCGCGCTGTCGGCGCCCGCCGCCACGGCCATCGGGTTGGCCTGCTGCTCGAAATAGGCGGTCGACAGCGCGAACCCGGCGAACAGCAAGGTCATCGCCGCCAGGATTGCGATGCCCTGGCGCCGGCTGCCCACCATTTCACCGAAGGTGAAGCACAGGGCGGCGGGGATCGCCAGAATGGCCAGCATTTCCAGGAAGTTGGCCAGCGGAGTCGGGTTTTCGTAGGGATGCGCCGAGTTGGCGTTGAAAAAGCCGCCGCCGTTGGTGCCCAACAGCTTGATCGATTCCTGCGAAGCGACCGGGCCCATGGCGAGGATCTGCGTGCGGGCCACGGCCGGGTCCGAGACCGCCTGGCCCTGCGCGTCCAGGACGGGCTGGCCTTGTGCGTCCAGGCGCGGCTGGCTGTAGTGCACGGGCTCGACCGTCTGCGCCTCCAGGTAGGGGCTGACGTTCTGGATCACGCCCTGGCTGACCAGGGCGAGCGCCAGCGCGAAGGAGAGCGGCAGCAGCACGTAGAGCGTGCAGCGGACCATGTCGGCCCAGAAGTTGCCGACCGTGGCCGAGCAATGGCGCGACAGGCCGCGGATCAGCGCGAACAGCACGGCGATGCCGGTTGCGGCGGAGACGAAGTTCTGCACCGTCAGCGCCAGCATCTGCGTCAGATAGCTCATCGTCGACTCGCCGGCGTAGCCCTGCCAGTTGGTGTTGGTGACGAAGCTGATGGCGGTGTTCAGGGCCGAGTCCGGCGATACCGCGCCCAGGCCTCCCGGGTTCAGGGGCAGCAGGCCCTGGATGCGCTGCAGGCCGTAGACCGCCACGATCCCCACGACGTTGAAGGCCAGCACGGCCAGGGCATAGCGCTTCCAGCCCATTTCGACCTGCGGGTCGATGCCCGCGAGCCGGTAGATGCCGCGTTCCAGCGGGCGGCCCCAGGCGGTCAGCCGGGACTGCCCGTTTTCCATGGCGACGCGGATGTAGCGCCCGAGCAGGGGCGCGATGGCGAGCAGGACCGCCAGGTACACGGCCAGCAGCCCGATGAATTCGGCGGTCATCAGAATTTCTCCGGTTTGAATAGCGCGACCAGCAGGTAAACGAACAGCAGGGCGGCCGTCAGGCCGCTCAGCCAGTAGAGCCAGCTCATGGTTGTTCTCCGGAAGACAAGGCTTCGCAGAACCGGAGCAGGGCGAAAGTCAGTCCGGCCATGGCGGTGAAAATGGCGATATAGATGGCGTCCACGTTTTTTCCTCCCGGGAGCGGGGCTCCCCTCGAACGTCGGGCCTGCGCGGCAACGGCGGATGCGCGCCGGCAGGCGAAGCGACCAATCAGGACACCGGCAGGTTACGGAGCAGGGGGTAAAAACGGGGTATAGGTTTGGAGGGGGGGAATAAATGAAACGTAAAAATGGCCGGGCGGAGATGCCCGGATACGGGCATAGGCAGGAGGAACCATGCCCGGTTTTGGCGAACGGCCCAGGCACAGGGCCGAACGGCCGAATGATTTCGATACAAATGCCGGCTGAGAGCCCAGCGAAATCCCAATATTTAGAACATAAAGCCCAAAATGCACTTATATGGTGCGTGGAATATGTAAATGAATGCTCCTTCTTAGGGCATTCCCCTAGTGTGGCTATCCCGCATCTGGTGCAGAATCTCATCCCATGCAGGTGAGGAGACAAAGCCCTGCATGGGCAAATACCGGCGGCACCGGTACATAAAAAAAGTAAAGCAGTACCCAGAAAAAAAGCAAAACGCACAGCGGCTGGCACCTGGTAGTGCCAGCCGTTGTCGCATAAAGCCGGCATTGCTTCCGCAGGGGCTTTTCAAGCGCCGCGTTTCGCGATATTTAGGTAGGGCCCCGCTCATCCTAGTTATGCCGGAATCGCGCCTTTCATCCCCCCAATCCGTTCCGCCCCCTTATTGGCGCCGCAATCTGCGGCTGATCGTGCTGATGCTTGCCGTCTGGGCGGCGTTGACGTTCGTCCCCTCGTATTTCGCCCGCGGCCTGACCTTCGATTTCATCGGCTGGCCGTTCGCATTCTGGATGGCTGCCTACGGCGCGCCGCTGGCCTACCTCATCATCATCGCCATCTATGCCCGGGTCATGAATCGCGCCGATGAGCGCGCCGAAACGACCGGGGAGAGCCGCTGATGCCGTTTTTCAGCGGAGATACGCCCCAGCAATTCCGGCTCCGATTGCGGCGGATCTACGTGCTGTACACCGCGGGTTTCGCCCTGATGATCCTGCTGATGGCGCTGGCCGAGATCCTCGGCATGCCGCGCAACTGGATCGGCTATGTGTTCCTGCTGGTCACGGTCAGCCTGTACGCGGGCATCGGCATCGTCTGCCGGACGTCCGACCAAACCGAGTACTACGTGGCCGGCCGCCGGGTGCCCGCCATCTACAACGGCATGGCCACGGCCGCCGATTGGATGTCGGTGGCGTCCTTCATCGGCGTGGCCGGCACGCTGTACCTGACCGGTTACGGCGGGCTGGCCTACATCATGGGCTGGACGGGCGGCTACGTGCTGGTGGCGATGCTGCTGGCGCCTTATCTGCGCCGCTTCGGCCAATACACCATCCCCGATTTCATGGGCGCGCGCTATGGCGGCAACATGCCGCGCCTGGCGGGTGTGGCCTGCGCCATCCTCTGTTCCTTCACCTACCTGGTGGCGCAGATCTATGGCGTGGGCATCATCACCACGCGTATGACCGGCATTTCGTTCGAACTGGGCATCTTCGTGGCGCTGGGGGGGATGCTGGTCTGTTCGTTCCTGGGCGGCATGCGCGCCGTTACGTGGACGCAGGTGGGCCAGTACATCATCCTGGTGATCGCCTATCTGGTGCCGGTGGTCTGGCTGTCGGTCAAGCACACCCACATGCCGGTGCCGCAGCTGTCGGCCGACGCCGTGCTGCAGCAGGTGACCGAGAAAGAGGTGTACCTGCAGAACGATCCGTCCGAGATCGAGGTGCGCCGGCTCTGGCAGCAGCACGCCGACGAAATGGCTCGCCGGGTGGCGGCCCTGCCCGAATCCTGGACCCTGGAAAAAGACAAGCTGCGCAGCCGGCTGGCCCAGCTGAACGCCACCGACGCGCCCATGGTCGAGATTCGCTCGGCCGAGCGCGAGCTCGCCAGCTACCCCGCCAGCGTGGAAGAGGCGCGCATTGCGTGGTCGCAATCCAAGGCCTCCTTCGAGGCGCGCGCCGCGCCGCCCACGCCGCACGCCGAGCCCTTTCCCGCGAAGGATCCCGAGGAACGGCGCAATATGCGCATCAATTTTCTGGCGCTGGTGCTCTGCCTGATGCTGGGCACGGCGGGCATGCCGCACATCCTCATGCGTTCCTACACCACGCCCTCGGTCATCGAGGCGCGGCGGTCGGTGTGCTGGTCGCTGCTGTTCATCCTGCTGCTGTACTTCATGGCGCCCGCGCTGGCCTTGCTGGTGAAGTACGAGGTCTATACGCAGGTGGTGGGGTCCAGTTTTCTCAGCCTGCCCAATTGGGTGCATGCCTGGAGCGCGGTCGACACCAACCTGCTGGACGTCACGGACGTCAACCGCGACGGCATCGTGCAGCTGAGCGAGATCAGCATGGGCGCGGACGTGGTGGTGCTGGCCATGCCGGAGATCGGCGGGCTGCCCTATGTGATTTCGGGGCTGGTGGCCGCGGGCGGGCTGGCCGCGGCGCTGTCCACGGCCGACGGCCTGCTGCTGACCTTGTCCAATTCCCTGTCGCACGACATGTGGTACCGGATGGTGTCGCCGCGCATGTCGGCGGCGCGCCGCGTGATGGTGTCCAAGATCCTGCTGCTGGTGGTGGCGTTCGGCGCGGCCTGGGTGGCGGCGCGCAAGCCCGCGGACATCCTCTTCATGGTGTCGGCCGCGTTCTCGTTCGCTGCGTCGTCGTTCTTCCCGGCGCTGGTGATGGGCGTGTTCTGGCGGCGCGCCAACAAATGGGGGGCCACATTCGGTATGGCGGCGGGGCTGGCGGTGACGTTCTCGTACATGACGCACACGCATCCGTGGCTGCGCGAGTGGGTGCTGGGCGTGTCGCGCGCACAGCCGGTGGACCTGTGGTGGGGCATCCAGCCCATCGCGGCGGGCGTGTTCGGCGCGCCGGTGGCCTTCCTGACTATCATCGTCGTATCCCTGCTGACGCCGCCGCCGGACCGGGCCACGCTGGCCCTGGTGGACTATCTGCGCAGTCCGGGCGCAGCCCGGCCGCAGGGCGAGAACGCCTAGGGCCCGTGCAAAGCCAGGCCGCCGTCAGGCGGCGCAGGACCCGATGCGCGATGAGCGCCGCGGGGCAATCAATGCGAGACCGACTTGGAAAACACGTTCATCACCACCACGCCAGCGATGATGAGCCCGATGCCGATCAGTGCCGGCGTGTCCAGGTGCTGCTTGAATAGCACCGCGCCCACGATGGAAATCAGCACGATGCCTACGCCGGACCAGATGGCATAGGCGATACCGACCGGGATTTCGCGCAGTGTCAGCGACAGGAAATAGAACGAGATCAGGTAGCCGAACACCGTGACGACGGACGGCATCAGGCGGGTGAAGCCTTCGGATCCCTTGAGCGCGCTCGTCGCGAAGATCTCGGCGATGATGGCCACGCCCAGATAGAGCCATTTCATTTGCGGGTTCCTTCAAATTGCCGCAGGAGCACCAGCAGGGCGCCCGCGCCGCCTTCGCGTTCGGGCGCTTCGGAAAACGCCAGCACGTCGCTCTTCTGCACCAACCAGGTGCGGGCCTTGTCCTTTAGGACGGGCTCCAGCCCCTGGGAGCCGTAGCCCTTGCCGTGCACGATGCGCACGCAGCGGATGCCGTGCTCGAGGCATTCGTCCAGGAACGACAGCAGGGCGTGGCGGGCCTGTTCCACGCGCAGCCCGTGCAGGTCCAGTTCGGCGCCGGCCCGCCACTGACCGCGGCGCAGGTTGCGCGCCGTGTCGGGGGCTGCGTCGCTGCGCACGAAGGCGGTGCCGCCTTCCGACAGCAGGTGTGTGATTTCCCCGCCGTCGGAGACGCCGGCATCGGCGCGCGCGGGCGTTTCGCCCAGCGCGTTGGCGCGGCGCAGCGCGGGCGAGGGCTGCGGCGCCGGCTTGTGCTCCGCGCGGGCGGACTGCTTGAGCGGCGTGACCGACTGCATCGTGCGCTTGAACGCCGCCATCGCGTCCTGGGGCGTGGCGTCGGCCTTGGCCTTGACCGCCGCCACACGCGAGGCGAGGGCGGCGCGTTCGCGCTCTTCCTGGAGGTCTTTCTTCAGGCGTTTCAGGTCGGCCAGGCCGACCTTACTGCCCCGCATTCTCCAGCCACCGTTGTGCGTCCAGCGCGGCCATGCAACCCGTGCCGGCGCTGGTGATGGCTTGGCGGTAGACGTGGTCCTGCACGTCGCCGGCGGCGAACACGCCAGGGACGGAGGTCATCGTGGCCATGCCGGACAGGCCGCTCTTGGTGACGATGTAGCCGTCCTTCATTTCGAGCTGGCCCTGGAAGATCTCGGTGTTGGGCTGATGGCCGATGGCGATGAACGCGCCGGTGGCGGCCATGTCTTCGGTGGCGCCGGTGTCCACGTGGCGTACGCGCACGCCGGTAACACCGCTGTCGTCGCCCAGCACTTCCTCGAGCGTGTGGAACAGCTTCAGTTCCATGTTGCCGTTCTCGACCTTGCTCATGAGCTTGTCGACCAGGATGGGTTCCGCGCGGAACTTGTCGCGGCGGTGGATCAGGGTGACCTTGCGGCAGATGTTGGACAGGTACAACGCTTCTTCCACGGCGGTGTTGCCGCCGCCGACCACGACGACGTCCTGGTTGCGGTAGAAGAAGCCGTCGCATGTCGCGCAGCCCGACACGCCGCGGCCCATGAAGGACTGTTCCGAGGGCAGGCCCAGGTACTTGGCCGAGGCGCCCGTGGCGATGATCAGGGAGTCGCAGGTATAGATCTTGCCGGTGTCGCCCGTCAGGGTGAACGGGCGCTTGGACAGATCGACCTTGGCGATGTGGTCGAAGAGCATTTCGGTGTTGAAGCGCTCGGCATGCTTCTGGAAGCGCTGCATCAGGTCCGGGCCCTGGACGCCGTCCGCGTCTGCCGGCCAATTGTCGACGTCCGTGGTGGTCATGAGCTGGCCGCCTTGGGCCAGACCTGTAACAAGAACAGGGCTCAGATTGGCGCGTGCCGCATAGACGGCCGCCGTGTAACCGGCGGGGCCGGAACCGAGTATCAAAACTTTAGCGTGCGTAGGCGTGGACATGGGCGGGTATCTTTAGGTTAACGCCCAATTATAATGAGCCGCATGCCGCGTATCTCGACTGCTTCTCCGCGCGCCTCGCGCAATACCCGAAACGGGCCTTCGCCCCTGCAGACGCGCCTTTCCGCGTTGCTTCGCGAAGCCCGCTGGATCCTCTTCGCCGCCCTGGCGGCGTGGCTCACCCTGGTGCTCGCCACCTGGAGCCCGTCCGACCCAGGCTGGTCGCACTCCGTCCCCGCCGGGGCCATCCACAATCGTGGCGGTACCCTCGGCGCCTATCTGGCGGACATTCTCCTCTATCTGTTCGGCTTTTCCGCCTGGTGGTGGGTCGTCCTGCTGCTGCACCGGGTGCGCGCGGGGTATCGCCGCCTGGCCAGCCATTTGCGCGTTACCAATGGTAAGCAGCCGGAAGTGTTGCCCCGTGTCCACTGGGAAGAGGGCATCGGCTTTTTCCTGCTGCTGGTCGGCTCGCTGGGCATGGAAGCCCTGCGCCTGGCCAGCCGCGGCACGCACCTGCCGGGGGCGTCGGAAAGCGCCAGCGGCGCGGGCGGCGTCATCGGTCAGACCCTGGCCGACCTGATCGGCCGCAGCATCGGCTTCACCGGCAGCACGCTGGCGTTCCTGGTCATGTTGGCCATTGGCCTGAGCCTGTTCTTCTCGTTCTCGTGGCTGTCCGTCGCCGAGCGCGTGGGGTCGTGGCTGGAGGGCCTGGTGCGCCGCGTCCGCAATTCCTACGCCGCCCGCGAAGACCGCAAGGTCGGCGAGGTGGCCAAGGCCGTGCGCACCGAACAGGTCGTGGCCAAGCAGGAAAAGCTGGTCCATGAGCAGCCGGTGCGGATCGAACCCGCCATCACCGTGGTGCCCAAGTCCGAGCGCGTCGAAAAGGAAAAGCAGCAGTCGCTGTTCTTTGCCCCGTCGGGCGGCGCCGAGGGCGACCTGCCGGCCATCGGTCTGCTGGATCCGCCGCAGGTCAACCAGGAAACGGTGTCGGCCGAAACCATCGAATTCACGTCGCGCCTGATCGAAAAGAAGCTGGCCGACTTCGGCGTGTCCGTCACGGTGGTGGCGGCGCAGGCCGGCCCGGTCATCACCCGCTACGAAATCGAGCCGGCCACCGGCGTGAAGGGCAGCCAGATCGTCAATCTGGCCAAGGATCTGGCGCGGGCGCTGAGCCTGGTCAGCATCCGTGTGGTGGAAACCATTCCCGGCAAGAACCTGATGGGCCTGGAATTGCCGAACCCGCGCCGCCAGATGGTGCGCCTGTCCGAGATCCTGGGTTCGCAGACCTATCACGCCAGCCATTCCGTCGTGACGATGGCGCTGGGCAAGGACATCGCCGGCAACCCGGTGGTGGCCGACTTGGCCAAGATGCCCCACCTGCTGGTGGCCGGCACGACCGGCTCGGGCAAGTCGGTCGGGATCAACGCCATGATCCTGTCGCTGCTGTACAAGGCGGACGCGTCCCACACCCGCCTGATCCTGATCGACCCGAAGATGCTGGAAATGAGCGTCTACGAAGGGATTCCGCACCTGCTCGCGCCCGTCGTGACCGACATGCGCCAGGCGTCCAATGCGTTGAACTGGTGCGTGGGCGAAATGGAAAAGCGCTATCGCCTGATGAGCAAGATGGGCGTTCGCAACTTGGCGGGCTACAACACCAAGATCCGCGACGCGATCAAGCGCGAAGAGCCGATCCCGAATCCGTTCTCGCTGACGCCCGACGAACCCGAGCCCTTGGCGCCGCTGCCCACCATCGTGGTGGTCATCGACGAGCTGGCCGACCTGATGATGGTCGTGGGCAAGAAGATCGAAGAACTGATCGCCCGCCTGGCGCAGAAGGCGCGCGCCGCCGGCATCCACCTGATCCTGGCCACGCAGCGCCCCAGCGTGGACGTCATCACCGGCCTGATCAAGGCCAACATCCCGACGCGCATCGCGTTCCAGGTGTCGTCCAAGATCGACTCGCGCACCATTCTTGACCAGATGGGCGCCGAAACCCTGCTGGGCCAGGGCGACATGCTCTACATGCCGCCGGGCACCGGCCTGCCGGTGCGCGTGCACGGCGCCTTCGTGAACGACGACGAAGTGCACCGCGTGGTGGAAAGCCTGAAGTCGCAGGGCGAGCCGAATTACATCGAAGGCCTGCTGGAAGGCGGCCTGGACGGCGATGGCGAAGGCGCCAGCAGCGTCACCGGCATCGGTGGCGACGCCGAATCCGATCCGATGTACGACCAGGCCTGCGAAGTGGTGCTCAAGCACCGCCGCGCGTCCATTTCGCTGGTGCAGCGCCACCTGCGGATTGGTTACAACCGTGCGGCGCGGTTACTGGAGCAAATGGAGCAATCGGGTATGGTGTCGGCGATGCAGTCCAATGGCAACCGCGAGATTCTGGTTCCCGCGGCGGCCGCCCGAGAGGAAGCCTGATGAAGATGTTTCGCCGACTGGCCGCCGTCGCGGCCTTGGCCCTGGCGCCCGCCGTGGCGCTGGCCGCCAGCGCGCAGGAGCAATTGCGCGCTTTCGTCGCCACGGTCACGGCCGCCACGGGTTCGTTTTCGCAATACACCGTGAACAACCAGGGCCGCACGCAGCCGGCCCAGACCGGCGTGTTTTCGTTCCAGCGCCCCGGCAAGTTCAAGTGGGCGGTGCAAAAGCCCTATGAACAGCTGGTCATTTCCGACGGCCGGAAGGTATTCCAGTTCGACCCGGATCTGGCCCAGGTGACGGAACGCAAGGTGGATGCCGCGATCGGCACCTCGCCCGCGGCCATCCTGTTCGGTTCGGGGTCGCTCGAGCAGTCGTTCGAGGTGTCGGCCCTGCCGCCCAAGGACGGCATCGAATGGCTGCGGGCCAAGCCGCGCACCGCCGACGCGGGTTTCTCGCGGGTGGACATCGGCATGAAAGACAATCTGCCGGTGCGCGTGGAGCTGCTGGATTCGTTTGGCCAGACGACCCGCGTGGACCTGTCCGGCATCTCCGCCAATCCGCAGCTTTCCGCCAAGGAATTCGAATTCGTCGCGCCCAAGGGCGTCGACGTGGTGAAGATGTAGGAGGGTGTCTTGCCCTGGGTGTCAGACACCCGGGGAGCGGCATGGCCATCCGCCGCGGCGGCTCGTACGGGTGTCAGACACCTTGCAGTGTCAGCCCACGTTAGTGGGCGTGGCGTGGGGGCGCGTAGCCCCGCCGCCGGGCCGCCCCAAGGCGGGGCAACCCCCTTGGGGGGCTGCTAGCCCACGCTAGTGGGCGCGGCGTGGGGGCCCCTATACGCGATGCAGTCGACTTCAACCTTGGCATCGACCACCAGCGACGACTGCACGCAGGCGCGGGCCGGGGGATTCTCCCCGAAATACTCCCTGAACACCTTATTGAACGACGCGAAGTCGCGCGCGTCGTCCAGCCATACGCCGCAACGCACGACGTGTTCGGGCCCGTAGCCCGCTTCCTTCAGGATGGCCAGCACCTGCTGGATGGCCTTGTGGCTTTGCGCGACGATGCCGCCTTCGATGACTTCTCCGTTTTCCATCGGCACCTGGCCGGACACGTGCAGCCAGCCGTCGGCGGCGACCGCCCGGGCGAACGGCATGTGCGAACCGCCCTGGCCGGTACCGCCTGCGACGCCGTAACGCGTAATGCCGTTCTTGTCGGGGGAGGGAGTGGTGGTCATGGGGAATCCTCGGGGTTGGTGTGAAAGTGCTTTCTCAGGTCGCCGCTGCGCGGCAGCCAGCGGCCGGCGCGTTCGCCGGTGGGCTGGCCGTGGCGGTACGACAGCGCACCGTTGACCCATACCGCCTCGATGCCCGCTGCCGTCTGCACCGGGGCGGCGAAGGTGGCGCGGTCGATGACCGTGGCCGGATTGAACAGCACCAGGTCCGCGTGGTAACCCTCGCGCACCAGGCCGCGTTCGGCCAGGCCGTAGCGGGCGGCCGACAGGCCCGTCATTTTGTGCACGGCCTCGGCCAGCGGGAACAGGCCCACGTCGCGGCTGTAGTGGCCCAGCACGCGCGGGAAGGCGCCCCACAGCCGCGGATGCGGCATCGGGTCATTGGGCAGGCCGTCGGAGCCCACCATGGTGAGCCGGTGCGACAGCACGCGGCGCACATCGTCCTCGTCCATGTTGTGGTACACGGCCCCGGCCGGCTGCAGGCGCGCGGCCGCTTCCAGCAGGCTCACGCCCCAGTCGGCGGCGATGGCGGCCAGCTTGCGGCGAGCCTGCTCGGGATGGGGGATCGACCAGGTGATGTCGATGTCGAATTCGTCGGTGACCTGCTTTAGGTCCAGCGTGGACGAACTGGCGGAGTAGGGATAGCAGTCGCAGCCGACGTGCTGCAGGCGGCCCGCGGTTTCCAGCGTGGACAGCACTTCCCGGGTGCGGCCCCAGTTGCCCGCGCCGGCGCATTTCAGGTGGGACACCACGACGGGCACGCGGGCATGCCGCGCGATGTCGAAGGCTTCCTGCATGGCTTCCAGGATGGCGGCGAACTCGGAGCGCAGGTGGGTGGTGTAGAGCGCGCCGAATTCGTCCAGCGCTTCGGCCAGCAGCTTGACCTCGTCCGTGTCGGCCTCGAAGGCGGAGGCATAGGCCAGGCCGGTGCTCAGGCCGATGGCGCCGTGGGCCAGCGCGTCGCGCAACTGCGCGCGCATCGCCAGGATTTCGTCGTGCGTGGCGGGGCGGTCCAGGCGGTCCATGTGGTTGCTGCGCAGCGCCGTGTGGCCTACCAGCGCAGCCACGTTGACGGCGGGCCCCGCGGCCTCGATGGCCCGCGTGTAGTCCGCGAAGGTGGGATAGCTGAAGTCTTCCCGCTTGCCCAGCAGGTTCATCGGGTCCGGCGGTTCGCCACGCAGGGACACGGGCGATGCGCTGATGCCGCAGTTGCCCACCACGACCGTTGTCACGCCCTGGGAGAGCTTCGGCAGCATGCCCGGCGTGCGGATGACGTTCGTGTCGTCGTGGGTGTGCACGTCGATGAAACCGGGCGCCAGCGCCAGGTCGGTGCCGTCGATGAGCTGGCGTGCCGGCGCGCCGGGCAGTTCGCCGATGGCGGCGATGCGGCCGCCGGCCAGCGCCACGCTGGCGCGGTATCCGGCATTGCCGGAGCCGTCCAGGACCAGCACGTTGCCAATGAGGGTGTCGTACATCTCGTGTTCCAGGTTCAATCGCCCAGCGGCAAGCGGTTAGGGCCGCCGCGGTGTTCGTCCAGCGCCAGCTTGATGCGGCGCAGGCGTTCGCGGTTTTCCTCTTGGTTCAGCATGGCCAGCTCGGTCGAGAGCAAATCGATCGCAAGCATCATCGCGTAGCGCGAGGCCGAGGGTTTGTAGATGAAGTCTGTTTCGTCCGTCCGGATGGGCAGCACCACGTCGGCCAGCCTGGCCAGTTCGGAGGTCGCGTCCGTGATGGCGACGAGGCGCGCGTGGTACTGCTTCACGATGCGGGCCGCGCCCACGATTTCCGGCGTCAGGCCGGAGGCCGACAGCACCAGCACGGCATCGCGCTCGTCCAGCGTGGCCGCGACCATGCGCAGCAGCACGGCGTCGCTGTAGACCGCAATGGGATAGCCCAGCCGCACCAGGCGGGACTGGACTTCCTGCGCCAGCACGGCGGACGCGCCGCCCATGCCGAACACGTAGATCATGCGCGCGCCGTCCAGCGAGGCGGCGGCGGCCTCGAACAGCTGTTCGGTGAAGACAGGCAGATGGGCGCGCAGCGTGCTTTCGATGTCGCCGTAGATGCGGGCATAGAACGTGCTTTCCTCGGCGGGCGCGCTGGGGTCCAGGAAGCGGCTGCCCACCGTGCTGGCCTGCGCCAGCTTCATCTTCAGGTCCCGCGTGTCGTCGCAGCCGACGGTGCGGGCGAAGCGCGAGATGGTGGCGATGCTGACGCCCGCCTTGGCGGCGAGCTGGTCGACGGTGGCGCTGGCGCTCCAGATGATGTCGTCCAGGATGGCGTCGGCGACTTTGCGTTCGGTCACGCTCAATGCGTCCCGCCGACTGCGTATCTGGAAGACGATGTCGCGGATGATGTTCATAGCAATTCCTGGGTCACTGGGCCAGTTCGGGGTCGTCGAGGCGGGAACAGGCCGCATAGTGGCCGGGGCCGACGTTGACGGCCTGCGCTTCGATTGTCCCGCAGGCCTCGATCGCGTGCGGGCAGCGGGTGCGGAACACGCAGCCGGAGGGCGGATTGACGGGGCTGGGGATGTCGCCCTTGAGCAGGATACGCGAACGCGGTGCGCGCGGATCCGGCACGGGCGCGGCGGATAGCAGCGCCCGGGTGTAGGGATGTCTGGGGCGGGCGTATACCTCGCGGGTCGGCCCGCGCTCCATGACGCGGCCCAGGTACATCACTACGACCTCGTCGCACAGGTAGTCCACCACCGCCAGATCGTGGGCCACGAACAGCATGGTCAGGCCGAGGTCGCGCTGCAGGTCCTGCAGGAGGTTCAGCACCTGCGCCTGCACCGATACGTCCAGGGCGGACACCGGCTCGTCGGCCACGATGAAATCCGGCTCCACCGCCAATGCGCGGGCGATGCCGATGCGCTGGCGCTGGCCGCCGGAGAACTCGTGCGGATAGCGGCGGCTGTGGTCGGCGTTCAGGCCCACGCGCTCCAGCAATTCGCCGATGCGCGCCGCGCGGCGGTGCTGCGCCAGCTTGTGGGTGTCCAGCGCCTCGCCCAGGATCTCGGCCACCGTCATGCGGGGGTTGAGGCTGGCGTAGGGGTCCTGGAACACGATTTGCATGCGGCGGCGCCATGGCAGCATCTGCTTTTCGGACAGGGCGGTGATGTCCTGCCCGTCGAACAGGATGCGGCCGGCGGTCGGGGCGAACAGGCGCAGCAGCGCGCGGCCGGTGGTGGTCTTGCCCGAGCCGGACTCGCCGACCAGGCCGACGATGGTGTTGCGGGACACGTCGAAGCTGACGCCGTCCACCGCCCGCACCACGGGCGCGTTGCGCGCCTGCGAGGTCGGGAAGTGGACCTTCAGGTCCTGGATCCGCACCAGCGGCGCTTCGGCGCGGATGGGGACTTGGCTACTCGTCATATCGGGTTCACCTTGATACAGCGCGCGCGGTGTTCGGTTTGCACCGGCACGAGTTCGGGCACGGCGGCGAGGCAGTCGCTGGCGGCGAGCGGGCACCGCGGCGCGAAAGTGCAGCCGGGCGGCAGCGACAGCACGCTGGGCACGTTGCCGGGGATGGCGCGCAGGCGCTCGCCCGAGGCCCGCAGGCTGGCGGTGGGGATGCAGGACAGCAAGCCGCGGGTGTAGGGATGCGTGGGTTTTTCGAACAGGTCGTAGACGTCCGCGTCCTCGACCACGCGTCCCGCGTACATGACCGCCACGCGATGCGCGATTTCGGCCACCACGCCCAGGTTGTGGGTGATGAACAGGATGCTCATGTTCATCTCGGCCTGCAGCCGGCGCAGCAGGTCCAGGATCTGCGCCTGCACCGTCACGTCCAGCGCGGTGGTGGGCTCGTCGGCGATCAGCACGGCCGGATTGCAGGCCAGGGCCAGCGCGATCATCACGCGCTGGCGCATGCCGCCCGACATCTGGTGCGGGTATTCATTGATGCGCCGGTCGGCGGCCGGGATCTCCACGCGCTCCAGCATCTCGCGGGCGCGATTGATCGCGGCGGCGTAGGATCCGCCTTCATGCTGCAGCACGGCTTCGGCGATCTGGTCGCCCACCGTGTACAGCGGATTCAGGCTGGTCATGGGCTCCTGGAAGATCATGGCGATCTCGGCCCCGCGGATGCGGCGCAGCGTGGCGGGCGAGGCCTGGGCCAGGTCGTGCTGCGCGTCCTGGCGGTCGCGGAACAGGATCCGGCCGCCTTCGATGCGGCCCGCCGGCTTGGGCAGCAAGCCCATGATGGACAGGCTGGTCACGGACTTGCCGGAACCGGATTCGCCCACGATGGCCAGCGTTTCGCCGCGGGCCAGGTCGAAGGTCACGCCGTCCACGGATTTGGCGACGCCGTCGCGGCTGTGGAACCAGGTCTTCAGCCCTTCCACGGAAAGCACGATGTCTCGGGTGCTTGCGGTCATGATCACAGTTCCTTGCGCAGGCGCGGGTCGAGGACGTCGCGCAATCCGTCGCCCACCAGTTGCAGCGACAGCACGGACAGCACGATGGCGATGCCGGGGAAGACCATGATCCAGTCGGCCGAACCCATGTATTGCTGGCCGGCGTTGATCATGGTGCCCCAGGTGGGAATGTCGGGCGACACGCCCACCCCGAGGAACGACAGCCCGGCCTCGGCCAGGATCGCATAGGCGAAGATGAACGTGCCCTGCACCAGAATGGGCGATACCAGGTTGCGCAGCACGTGGACGGTCACGATGCGCCAGGTGGGCACGCCCAGCGCGCGCGCCGCTTCCGCGAAGGGCAGCTCACGGATCACCAGCGTCGATGCGCGCACGATGCGCGCCAGGCGCGGCGTGTAAACGATGCCCAACGCGATCACCACGTTGATTAGCGAGGGGCCCAGCGCGGCCACCAGCGAGATTGCCAGCAGGATGTCGGGGAAGGCCATCATGGCGTCGATCAGCCGCGATACGAACTTGTCCGCCGAACGGAAGAAGCCCGCGGCCAGACCCAGCGCGATGCCCAGCACGCTGGACACGATCACCACGGAAAAGCCCACCATCAACGACAGACGGCCGCCATGGATGACGCGGCTGAATACGTCGCGCCCGAAATCGTCGGTGCCGAACCAGTGCGCGGCGCCCGGCGCTTTCAGCCGGTTCATGATGGACAGCTTGAAGGGATCGTAGGGGCTGATCCACGGCGCCAGCAGCGCCGCGGCCACCAGCACGATGATGACGACCAGGCTGATCAGCACGGTTTTGCGCGCCACCAGCAGGCGCAGCACCTGCCAGCGGTCGGCGCCGGGGTTCACAGTAGTGGCGTTTGTCATTTCAGTCGCTCCGCTCGCGGTGCGTCAGACCGGGGCCGTCGGGGGTGGGATTCAAACATTAGTAGCGCACCCGGGGGTCGACCAGCAGATACAGCAGGTCGATGAAAAGGTTGATCAGGACGTAGATGGCCGCGATGATCAGCAGCGCGCCCTGGATGACGGGATAGTCGCGGCGCAGCACCGCCGACACCACCAGGCTGCCCACGCCGGGCAGGCCGAACACGGTCTCGGTCACGACGGCGCCGCTGATCAGGAGGGCGGTGGTCAGGCCCAGCACCGTCAGGATGGGGATCAGCGCATTGCGAACGGCGTGTTTCAGGATCACCCGGGTTTCGGTCAGGCCTTTGGCGCGCGCGGTGCGCACGTAATCGTCGCGCAACACGTCCAGCATGCTGGCGCGGATGAAGCGGGTGATCAGCGCGGAGTTCACCAGGCCCAGCACCACGGCGGGCAGGATCAGGTGCGACAGGCGCGTCATGAGCGAGGCGTCGGGCCCGCCGTAGCCGGCCACCGGCAGCCATCCCAGCTTCACCGAGAACAGTTGCATCAGCAGCAGCCCCAGCCAGAAGCTCGGGACGCTGGAGGTGAACATCGAGAACGACAGCACCGACTGGTCCAGCGTGGTGCCGCGCTTGACCGCCGACAGTATCCCCACGGGCAGCGCGATCGCGCTGGCGATCAGCAGCGACATGAGCGTCAACAGGATGGTGGGCTCGGCCCGGTCGGCCAGCGCGGACAACACGGGCTTGTTCATGAAGATGGACTGGCCCAGGTCGCCCTGGGCGAGCTTGCCCAGCCACGATACGTACTGCACGGCCAGGGGCTGGTCCAGCCCCAGCTGGGTGCGCAGCGCGGCGATGTCCTGTTGGCTGGCCTGTGGCCCCAGCATCACGGCGGCGGGATCGCCGGGCGTGACGCGGATGATCACGAACACGATGGTCGCGACGATGAACATCACGGCCACCAGCCCGACCAGCCGGTTTAAGAGATAACGCAACACGATGGGTGTCCTAAGAATCAGAGTGCAGACGCGGGCGATGCCGTGCAGACGGGATGGCCGGGCGCGCCCGGGCCATCTCCCGGCCGTTTACTTGGCCGATTTCCAGGCGTTCCAGAAGTACGGCCACGGCACGGCCTTGGTGCCCTGGAGCGATGGCGAGCGCGCGGCCTGCGCATTGAAGTCGCCGACCTTGATGAAGGGCACTTCGTCGTACACGGCCTGCTGTACGTCGGCCCAGCGCTTCACGCGTTCTTCCTGGGAGCGGGCCTGGTTGAAGGCGCCCAGCACCTGGTTGCGGCGCGGCGTGTCCCACCAGCCCGGCGCGTCCTTGGAGGGGAAATCGATCAGCGCGGGCTCGGGCAGGAAGGGGCTGTGGGTAATGAAGATGTCCCATACAGCCGGGTCCTGGCGGCGCTGGGTCAGGGTGGCCCAGTCCACGACCTGCATGTCCACGGTGAAGCCGGCCGCCTTGAGGTATTCGGCAGCCACCAGCGCCATCTTGTAGTGGAACTCGTACTGCTGGCTGGTCAGGATGCGGATCTTGCGGTCCTGGACGTTGGCGCCGTCCACCAGCTTCTTTGCCGCGGCGGCGTCGGCCTTGTTGTAGACCTTGCCGCCCAGGGACGTGGCCCAGGGATAGCCCTCGGGATACAGGTCGCCGTTGAGCTTGTAGAAATCCTTGTCGCCGAACGCGGCGTACAGCATGTCCTCTTCATTGAGCGCCAGCTGCACGGCCTGCCGGACGGCCAGGTTGGACATGACGCCCTGCTTGGTGTTGAGCACCAGCCGCGGCCAGCCGAAAGGCTTGAGCATCACAGGATCGGAGCGGCCGTTCTTGAGCTTGGGCAGGGATTCCACCGGCAGGGAGTCGATGTAGTCGAACTGGCCGGCCACGGCGCTTTCGACGCGGGTGTTGGAGTTGCTCACCGGCACGAAGCGGATTTCGTCCAGGTATTGCTTGCGCGCGCCGCCGTAGCCGTCCGGCTCGCCTTCGCGCTGCTTGTAGCCGTCGAAGCGGACCAGCTGGATGTACTGGTCGGGCACGCGCGCCTTCAATTGATAGGGGCCGGTGCCGACGAATTCGGTCAGGGCCGGAGCGATCTTGCCCTTGGGCATGATGACGGCGGCGCTGTTGTTCATCGCCAGCAGTGCGGTCAGGGGCGCGTAGGGCTCCTTGAGCGTGATGCGGATCGTGTTGGCGTCCGGCGCTTCCATGCCGGTGATGATCTTCGCGGCCATCTTGCCGCGCGTCGCGGTCTCGGTCCAGCGCTTCAGCGAAGCCAGCACGTCCGACGAATCCATCTTCGAGCCGTCGTGGAACGTGATGCCCTGGCGCAGCGGGATCGTGTAGGCCAGCCCGTCGGGCGAGATTTCCGGCAGCTTGTCGGCCAGCAGCGGCGTGAGGTTCCACTTGGCGTCGAAGGTGTACAGCGTTTCGAAGAAATGCTGCGTCAGGATGCCCACCAGGTCGGCCGTGCTGGTCATCGGATCCAGCGTCGGCGGCTCGCCGATAGTGGCGACCGAGATCGTGCCTCCCTTGATCGGCGCGGCACAGAGGGCGGGGGTCGACAATGCGGTCAAGCCAATTGCGCCGGCCAGCAGCAGGCTATTGAGCCTGCCGCCTCGCCGGGAGGTACGGAAGTTCATGATTCTCTCTCCAGAGGGTCAAAAACAGGATGTCGCGGGTAGAGCGGGATTGCGCCTCGGCGCCGGGGCGGTTAGAAGAACGTGCCGGCCACGTCGGTGATGCGGTACTGCTCGTCCACCAGAAGCACCTGGCGCCACTTGTCGAACGTCAGGCAGGGGTGGGAAATATCGAAGGCGATCATGTCGCCGACCTGGATGTCGTCGCCTTCGCCGATCTGCATGAAGGCATGCTGGTCCATCATGGCCGTCAGTTTCCAGTGCGCCGGCGCGGCGCCGGGGGCTTGCGCGCCGGGACGGTAGCGCAGCGCGGGCGTGGGCAGGCCGGCGTCGAAGGCCGCGTCGCGCTTGCCCAGCGCGACGATGGCGCGGCCGGCTTCGGGCAGCGATTGCACGTAGGCCCAGACCTGGAGGGCGGGCTGCAGGCCGGGCTCCATTTTCCGGGCCACCGGATTGTGCGCATTGATGCGTTCGGACGCCGTGCGGTAGATGCCCACGTCGTGCGACAGGTAGCAGCCCGGGCGCAGCACGATTTCCAGCGGCGCGCCGATGTCGAGCTGCGAGAACTCCTCCGCGACCACGTCGAACCAGGCGGAACCGGCGCCCGAGATCAGCGCCGGGCCGTTCTTGCGCAGGCGGCCGGCGGCGGCCAGGCCGCGCAGGGCGTCCGTGACGCGGCGCAGGAAGGCGCGGATGGCGCCTTCTTCCTGCAGCACGCCTTCGTAGACCTCGATGCCGGCCAGGGCCAGGCCCGGCCAGCGCCCGATTTCCTCGGCCACGGCCTGCAGCTGCGTATCGTCGCGCACGCCCGTGCGGCCGCCGGCGGGGCCCAGTTCGATCAGCACGGGCAGGACCAGGCCCTGTTCGCCGAAGTAAGCGCCCAACTGGGCGGCGTTGGCCGGCGAATCCACGATGCAGAAGTAGGTAAAGGCGGGATCGCGCAAGAGCTGGGCGATGATGGCCATGTTGGCGCGGCCCACCAGCTGGTTCGCCATCAGCACCTTGCGGATGCCGTGCCGGTAGGCGGCCAGCACCTGCGGCGCGGTGGCCAGCGTGATGCCCCAGGCGCCGTTGTCGATCTGGCGCTTGAACAGGGCCGGGCTCATGGTGGTCTTGCCGTGCGGCGCCAGCTTGACCTGGTATGCCTCCATGAAGCGCTGCATCCATTGCAGGTTGTGGCGTACGCGGGACTCATACAGCACGGCCACGGGGAGACTCACGTCCTCGCGCAGCAGATTCCACTGCAGCGCCGCCACGTCCGCGGACGTACAAGATTCGGGGAAGGCGCCCAGGCCTTTGCCGTTGGGGTCCAGGGGGGCGGCGGGGAAGGAGGAATTTGTCATGGGGCGCTTGTCTTGGAAAATATTTACGCTGGATATCTATTTTTTTAATTATCCTGAAAGAAATTTACAGACGGCAGCTAGGAGTTTCCCGTAGTCGGCGCGTTTCCGCGGTTGGCGCGACAATAGAACCAGGAAATTGCGTGCCTGTTGTCCTTCAGAAAGGAAGAATCATGCTGAAAGTTGCTCTGGGCCAGTTCGCCGTCAGCCGCGTCTGGGAAGAAAACGCGCAGGTCTGCATCGACCTGATGGAACGGGCCCGCGCCGGCGGGGCCGACCTGCTGGTCCTGCCCGAAGGCATCCTGGCCCGGGATATCACCGATCCGCAGATCGTCCTGAAGGCCGCGCAGCCGCTGGATGGCCCCTTCATGAGCCGGCTGCTGGAGGCCAGCCGCGGGTCGTCGCTGTCGACGATGATGTGCGTCCACGTTCCCACCGGAGAAGGGCGGGTCTGGAATACGCTGGTCACCCTGCGCGACGGCCAGATCCTGTCGCAGTACCGCAAGCTGCACCTGTACGACGCCTTCACCATGAAGGAGTCCACCAACGTCACCCCGGGCGGCGATATCCCGCCCTTGCTGGACATCGCGGGGCTGCGCGTCGGCCTGATGACCTGCTACGACGTGCGTTTCCCCGAGCTGGCGCGCCGCCTGGCGCTGGACGGCGCCGATCTGCTGGTGCTGCCGGCGGCCTGGGTCCGCGGTCCGCTCAAGGAAATGCACTGGGAAGTGCTGGTCACGGCCCGCGCGCTGGAGAACACCTGCTACGTGGCGGCCACGGGCGAATGCGGCGAACGCAACATCGGCTGCAGCATGGTCGTGGATCCGCTGGGCGTGGTTACCGCGCGGGCGGGCGAGGCGCCCGCGCTGGTATTCGCCGACATCGACCCCGAACGCCTGGCCCATGCGCGCAAGGTGCTGCCGGTGCTGGCCAACCGCCGCTTCGCGCCGCCGCAGCTGGGCTAGCGGCATGGTGTAATGCTGTCTTGATTTACTCGCTGTCTCCCTCCATCTGCTGCCAATGAGCAACGATCTCTTCGCGGCCGATCCCGCGCATCGGCCCTATGTGCCCCTGGCCGAACGGCTGCGCCCGCGCACCCTGTCCGACGTGGTCGGGCAGTCGCACCTGCTGGGCCCGGACAAGCCCCTGCGCGTCGCGTTCGAGTCGGGCCGCCCGCATTCCATGATCTTCTGGGGGCCGCCCGGCGTGGGCAAAACCACGCTGGCCCGCCTGATGGCCGACGGCTTCGACGCCCAGTTCATCGCCATTTCGGCGGTGCTGGGCGGGGTCAAGGACATCCGCGACGCGGTCACCGTGGCCCAGGTGGCGCAGGGCCAGGGGCGGCGCACCATTCTCTTCGTCGACGAGGTGCACCGCTTCAACAAGGCCCAGCAGGATGCGTTCCTGCCCTATGTGGAAAGCGGGCTGTTCACCTTCATCGGCGCCACCACGGAAAACCCCTCGTTCGAGGTCAACTCGGCGCTGTTGTCGCGGGCGCGGGTCTACGTGCTGCAATCGCTGACGGCCGAAGAGCTGCAACTGCTGGTCGACCGTGCCGAGCAGGCCTTGAACGACGGACGGGAAGAAGGCGAGATCATCCGCATCGAGGCCGATGCGCGCGAGCAGCTGGCGGCCTGGGCCGATGGCGATGCGCGCCGCCTGATCAGCGCGGTGGAAGTGGTGGCGGAATCCGCGCAGGCGGCGGGCCGCGACACGGTAGACGCCGCCTGGCTGGAAATCTCGCTGTCGCAGAACCTGCGCCGCTTCGACAAGGGCGGCGACGCGTTCTACGACCAGATCAGCGCCTTGCACAAATCGGTGCGCGGCTCCAACCCGGATGCCGCGCTGTACTGGTTCTGCCGCATGGTCGACGGCGGCGCGGATCCGAAATACCTGGCGCGCCGCCTGGTGCGCATGGCGGTGGAAGACATCGGCCTGGCCGACCCCCGCGCCACGGACCTGGCCGTGAACGGTGCCGATATCTACGAACGCCTGGGCTCGCCGGAAGGCGAGCTGGCGCTGGCGCAGGCGGTGGTCTACATGGCCTGCGCGGCCAAATCGAACGCCGTCTACAACGCCTACAACCAGGCGCGCAAGTTCGCGGCCGAGCATGGCAGCGCGCCGGTGCCCATCCATTTGCGCAACGCGCCCACCAAATTGATGAAGCAATTGGGCCACGGCAAGGCCTATCGCTATGCGCACGACGAGCCCCACGGCTATGCCGCCGCCGAGCAATATTTCCCGGATGGACTGAATCCCTCCTTCTATCGGCCGACCGATCGCGGCCTGGAGGCTAAAATCCAGCAAAAGCTGGCATTTCTGCGCGAGCTGGACGCGCAGGAACGTGCCAGGAAACGGTAACGGGCCGCGCCCGTTGCTTCACGCAACCTCACCGACTACACCATGCTAGACCCGATACTGCTGCGCAAAGACCTGCAAACCGTCGTAGACCGCCTCAAGACCCGCGGCGTGTCCTTCGACACGGAACGGTTCAACGACCTGGAATCCCGGCGCAAGGCCGTCCAGACCGAAACCGAGTCCCTGCAAGCCCGCCGCAACGCGCTGGCCAAGCAGATCGGTCAGCTCAAGGCCAAGGGCGAAGACGCCAGCGCCGTCATGGCGGAATCGCAGGCCGTGCCCGTGCGCCTGAAGCAGCTGGAAGAAGAACTGTCCGCGTTGCAGCAGCCGCTCAACGATCTGCTGATGTCGGTGCCCAACCTGCCGCACGCCAGCGTGCCGCAAGGCGAGTCCGCCGACGACAACGTCGAAGTGCGCCGCTGGCTGCCCGGCCCCGCCGGCGCCGACGGCAATCCGCCGGCCCTGCCGTTCGAGGCCCGCGACCACGTCGCCGTCGGCGAGCCGCTGGGGCTGGATTTCGACATGGCCGCCAAGCTTTCCGGCGCCCGTTTTTCGTTCATGCGAGGCCCCATCGCCCGGCTGCATCGCGCGCTGTCGCAATTCATGCTTGACTTGCAGACCGGCACGCACGGCTACACGGAGTGCTACACGCCGTACATCGTCAATGCCTCGACGCTCTACGGCACGGGCCAGCTGCCGAAGTTCAAGGACGACATGTTCGCGGTCTCCAAGGGCGGCGGCGACGACGATCCCAAGCAGGATGATCAAGGCAAGCCCTATGTCCGCGAAGACCAGTACCTGATCTCCACGTCCGAGATCACCCTGACCAGCGTTGCCCGGGATACCATCCAGGCCGCGGCGGACCTGCCGATCAAGCTCACGGCCCATACGCCGTGCTTCCGCTCCGAGGCCGGCAGCGGCGGCCGCGACACGCGCGGCATGATCCGCCAGCATCAGTTCGACAAGGTCGAAATGGTGCAGATCACGCATCCGGACCAGTCGTACGAGGCGCTGGAAGACATGGTCGGCCACGCCGAGCGCGTGCTGCAGCTGCTGGGCCTGCCGTATCGCGTCGTGCTGCTGTGCACGGGCGACATGGGCTTCGGTTCGGCCAAGACCTACGACCTGGAAGTGTGGCTACCGGCCCAGAATACCTGGCGCGAGATTTCGTCGGTGTCCAACTGCGAAACCTTCCAGGCCCGCCGCATGCAGGCGCGTTTCCGCAACGCCCAGGGCAAGCCGGAATTCGTGCACACGCTCAATGGTTCGGGCCTGGCGGTCGGCCGCGCGCTGGTCGCCGTCCTGGAAAACCACCAGCAGGCCGATGGCAGCGTGCTGGTTCCCGAGGCGCTGCAGCCTTATATGGGCGGCCTGACGGTATTGAAAGCCTGACGCCGGATAATGCGTCCATCCGTCATTTGGCGGATAAAAAGACGGAGCCCGCGGGCTCCGTTTTTTTTTATTATGTGGACATATTCCTGTCGTTTTGAGGGATTAACCTCGCGGCACGAGTGTTTGATTTTGATGTGAGCAATTGTGTATTCCAATAAAAGGGCCGGATAGTTACGGCACAATACACGCTGTGTTCTACACGCTTCATTCACTTATATAACAAGGAGTTGTCCATGACTTCAAGAATGATTGGAGATTTTCGTGTGAGATGCTCCGTAGCTCGCGAAGAGGATCAGGGCTATCGCGTGCAGATATGGACCCGCAGGATCGGCGGCACCGCGCCGGAAAAATGCTGGACCGTTCCAGGGCAGGCTCCGTTTACGAGCCTGCACGAAGCAGAACAGGAGAGCCAGCAATTGTTCCAGGTTATCAATGGCGTGCGTTTCAACGGTGAACCGGAGTTTGCTCATGCGTCCGCATAATGGCTGGTGGCGGACGTCCAGCGCGCCGCGCCGCTGGATTGATCTCGTCCAGGAATCGCCGCGCTGGTCCGATGGCAAGGCCAAACAGGCGCCGCAGCAACCGGCCGTCCTGGCCGCTGCAAAACCCATCCAGGCCCCTCAGGCCTGATGGCGATCCGGTTGGCACCGGCATACTGCCAATCGAAAAAAAGGCCGCTCAACGAGCGGCCTTTGCATTTTCAGGCGTGCGGGGGATCAGTCGCGATCGTGTCCGCGGCCGCGATGGTGGTCATGACCGCGTCCACGGCCATGGTAATAGCCGCGATCGTAGTAACGGCCGCCGCCGCGATAATAGACCGGCGCCGGATAGACCACCGGGGGTGCGACATAAACCGGCGCGGGGCGGTAATAGACCGGGGGAGGCGGCGCCACATAGACGGGCTGAGGCGCCACATACACCGGGGCCGGGTACACGATGCCGGGCAATCCGATGGAAATGCCGACGTCCACACGAGCCAGCGCGGCGCTGGAGATCAGCAGACCCGCGGCACCCACACCTGCGATAAGCCATTTTTTCATGTTGCACCTGCCTACTGCATGACGCAGCAAAGTTGAGTATTCGTTGAGGCTATTTTCGGACTTTTTCGTCAGGCATTGGTAAGCGGCTCTCCCTTAATCGCGACAATCCGCAACCGCCCCCCAAAGATGCCGGCCGTCCCTTGCTGCTTTGCAGCACCATGTTCCCGCTATGGCGAAACCGGGGCTGAAATGGATTGAAATTGGCTGGAATACAGTGAAGCCAGGCGCGGGAGTTACAGGTAGTCACTATCAGCGGCCGCGCGCGGGTAACGGTGTTGCGCGGGCGCGCCACCCGACCGCGGAATTCAGCTCTCCGGGGCCTGCTGGCGGCGGAATTCGACGACCCACACCCAGGGGTTGGCGGCCCAGGCGTGCGCGCCGTAGCGCTCGCACCAGGTCAATGCAAACGCCGTTTGCAGCGGCACGCCAGGCAGCAGGGACGATGTCTGGTAAAGCGCCAATATGCCTTCGGCCCGCGCGTCGGCCTCGGACAGGTTTTGCAGGCGCTGGATGCGCACACCCACAATGACGGCCGAGGTGAAGGGATTGCCGGCTTCGTCCGTCAATAGGATGCTATCGCCCGATTTTCCGTAGGGGCACCGGACCCAGGTGGAGGTCCGGCGCAATTCGGATGGATTGTCCAGGGAAGGGCCCATGGCTACCCATCTGCCGGAATCCGAGGCGTCGGCATACCAGACCGTCGTCGGTTTGCTCGGCTGCGGCTTCAGGATGCGCCGGCTCTGTACTTTGCCGCCGCTCAGGACGGCCTGTTTAAGCGGCTCGCTGAATTGAAGGGATTGCCTCTTCATACGCTCGCGGTTCCTCTCACGATCAAGGCATATGCGCCATTACGGCAATTGCCCAGCCGACGCATGCTGTTAGCGCGCGGTTTGGGCCTGGCACCGAGCAGTATGCCGCGTCGCGCGCATCATGTCAGGCCACCCGCGGGATTAATGTGTCTTTTTGAATACGGCCGGGGGAAGTTTGTATACTCGAAGCATGAACACAGACCTGCATGATCTCAAGCCGGGGTACTACTGGTACACCATGGCAAATGACCCGCTGGCCATCATCCATATCCATGAAGACGGCGGCGCCACGCTCATGGGCACCGACTACCGCATCGGCGCCGAAGGCGTGGCCGACATGGTTCGCCAAGGCGAGCGTTTTTTCTGGATCGAACCGCCCAAAATCTGAGCCCCGGCGGCGGTTGCGCCAGGCTCGCGTCCGGCCGGCAGCCGCGCGCCGAGCCTGGGAACCCACCATGACCGACCTGTTGTTGAAGAATGTCCGCGTCCTCCAAGGCGAGACCGCGGACGTATTGGTACGCGACGGGCGCATCCGGCAAATCGGCCGTGCGCTCGACGCCAGCCCCGGCATCGCCGTGGAAGACGGCGAGGGCGCCTTGCTGCTGCCTGGCCTGGTCGAAGGCCACGCCCATCTGGACAAGACCACCTGGGGCTCGCCCTGGTACGTAAACGACGTGGGATCGGCGCTGACCGACCGCATCCACAACGAACGCCAATGGCGCGCCAGCACCGGCCATGATGCCGCCAGCCATGCGCGCGCCCTTGCGCTGGCGTTCCTGCGCGAAGGCACGACCCGCATCCGCACCCACGTCGACATCGATACCGACGCCGGCCTGCGCCACCTTGAGGGTGTGCACGCCACGCGCCAGGAGCTGGCGGGCCTGGTCGAGATCCAGACGGTGGCCTTTCCCCAGTCCGGCCTGCTGATCCGGCCCGGCACCGCCGAATTGCTGGACCAGGCCCTGGCGAGTGGCGCCGACGCGCTGGGCGGGCTGGACCCGTCCGCCATCGACCGCGATCCCGCCCGGTCGCTGGACGTGCTGTTCGGCATTGCCGATAAGCACGGCAAGCCCGTGGATATCCATCTGCACGAACCGGGCGAGCTGGGCGCATTCACGCTGGAGCTGATCCTGGACCGCACCCAGGCGCTGGGCATGCACGGCAAGGTCGTCATCAGCCATGCCTTCTGTCTGGGCGGGGTGGACGCCAAGCGGCTGGACGGGCTGCTGCAGCGGCTTGCCGCGCTCGACGTGGCGCTGCTGACGACGGCGCCGCCGTCGCGTCCGGTTCCCGCCGTGCGCGCTTGCCGCGAGGCGGGCGTAACGATCTTCGGCGGCAACGACGGCATCCGGGACACCTGGACCCCTTACGGCAGCCCCGACATGCTGGCGCGCGCCGCGCTGATCGGCCTGCGCAACGACCTGCGCCGCGACGACGAGGTTGAATGGGCGTTCGATTGCGTGACCGCGGCTGCGGCCCGTGCCTGCGGTTTTGCCGATTACGGCCTGGCGCCCGGCGCGCGAGCCGACCTGGTGCTGGTCGACGCCAGTTGCGTGGCCGAAGCCGTCGTGACGCGGGCGCCTCGCCGCCTGGTCGTGTCCGGCGGCGCGATCGTGGCCCGCAACGGCCAGGACGCGGCCGGCCTGGCCTGATCCGCCCGCGGCTCAGGCCAGGCCGAGCTGCGTCTCGGTCAGTTCCACGAACGCCCGCATCAAGGACGAACGCACCCCGGCGCGCGGCCAGATCGCGCCCACGGTGCGCACGGGGCAGGGCGCGGGCAGCGGCCAGCGCCTGACGCTGGCCGATGGCACGCCCGTCGTGGCCCAGTCGGGCAGTAGCGCGACGCCCAATCCTTCCGCGACCAGGCGGGCGATGGAATCGATCCCGTCGAGCTCGAACCGCACGTGCGGCCGCAGATTGCGGGCCCTCAGGTAATCTTCGGCCATCTTGCCGCCGACCACGCTGCGGTCATAACGGATATAGGGCTCCCGCGCGAGGACGGCGAGCGGATCGCGCACCTTCATGCCTGCCGGGGTCACCAGCACCAGCGGTTCTTGCCGCAGGTCGCGCCAGACGCAGGTCTTGGGGATCGAAAACAAAGGATGCACCAGCAGCGCCCCGTCCAGTTCGCCGGCAAGCACCTTGCTGTAAAGCAGGGTGGTGGGGGCGGGCTCGATATAGATTTCGATGTGCGGATGGCGCGCCACCCAGGTGCGCAGCACGGGCGGCATGATCCCCGTCAGGGCGGTGGGCGTGGCGCCCAGCCGGAGGGGTCCCGCGGGTAGCTCGGTGTCCGAGGCGGCCGAGCGCAGGTCGCGCACATCGCGCAGGATCGTGCGGGCGCGCTCGAGGATCCGGGTGCCCGCCGGGGTAGGTTTCACGGTGCGTCCGGAGCGCGCGATCAGGGCGCTGCCCATGTCGGCCTCCAGCGCGCGCAGCCGCTGCTGCACGGTTGCCGGGGTCAGCCCCTGGTGGCGTGCCGCCTGCGCAATGGAGCCCAGCTCCACCACATGCACATAGGTTTGCAGGAATCTCGAATCCACGGCGCCTTGCCTCCCCAGAAGATGTTTTTTCCATATTCTAATTATGGGTGAAGATAATTGTTGTTTTCTTTGGCCGAGGCAAGAATACGTCCAGGGCGTCAAGGCAGCGCAAACCGCGCTGACGGCGCCAGTCGGAACATTCCCGCCATCAAGGAGCCTGTTGTGCCCATCATCGAATCCATAGACGTCTGCGCCGCCGCGGTACCCCTGGACAAAGTCACTTCGTTTTCGAACCGCACCGTGTCGACACGGCACTATGGCCTGGTGAAAGTCCGCTCTACCGACGGCGTGGAAGGCATCGGTTTCTGCTACGTGGGCAGCGCGGGCGGCGCCATCTTCGAAGCCGCGGTAGAGAGCCTGCTGGCCCCGGTGCTGCTGGGCAAGGATTCGCACGCTGTCGAAGGGCTGTGGCAGGCCATGTACCAGGAAGCCTTGCTGCAAGGCCGCCAGGGCACCGTGATGCGGGCACTGAGCGCGCTGGACATCGCGCTGTGGGACCTGAACGCCAAGGCGGCGGGCCTGCCGCTGCACCGTTATCTGGGCGCGGTCGAACTCGAGTCCGTGCCCGCCTACGCCAGCGGCGGCTACTACCTCGACGGCAAGACGCCGCAGCATCTGGGCGAGGAAATGGCCAGCTACGTGGAGAAGGGCTTTCGCGCGGTGAAGATGAAGACGGGCCGCCTGTCCCCGCGCGAGGAAGAGGCGCGCCTGAAGGCGGCGCGCGAGGCCGTGGGGCCGGACGTCGAACTGATGATGGACTGCAACAACGGCTGGCAGGACGTGACCCAGGCCATGCAATACGTCCGCCGCTTCGAACAGTACGATCCCTACTTTATCGAAGAGCCCTTCAGCCCCGACGACATCGACAGCCACGCCAAGCTGGCGCGGCTGACGCGCCTGCCCATCGCGACCGCCGAAATCGGCTATGGCCGCTGGTACCACAAGGAGCTGCTGGACAAGGGCGCGGCGGGCATCCTCCAGACCGACGCGGCCGTTTGCGGCGGCATCACCGAATGGAAGCGCATCGCCGCCACCGCCGCCAGCTATGGCGTCATGGTCTGCCCGCACTGGTTCCACGACGTGCATGCGCCGCTGGTGGCAGCGACCCCGAATGCGCGCTACGTTGAGTTCTTCTGGGACGATCAGGTCTTGAACTTCCGCAAGCTCGTCGATCGCCAGTTGAGCCACAAGCAGGGGCGCGTGATCCTGCATCAGGAACCCGGCCTCGGGTTCGGCTTCGACGAGCGCATGGTCGAGCGGTTCGGCAAGTGGACCCGCGTCAGCCGCTGATCACAGGAGAGACCGCATGAGCACCGCTGCTCCCGGCCGCCCGCAGGGCGTCTATTCCCCCGTGCTGACTCCCTTCAACGCGGACCTGTCGCCCAGCGCGCCGCGCTTTGTCGAGCATTGCCGCGCCTTGCTCGGGCAGGGCGCGGGCCTCGCGATCTTCGGCACCAACTCCGAGGCCAATTCGCTCACCGTGGCCGAGAAGCGCGGGCTGCTGGACGCCTTGCTGGAGGCGGGCTTGCCCGCCGGGCGCATGATGCCGGGCACGGGCGCCTGCGCCTTGCCCGACGCGGTGGAACTCACGCGGCATGCCGTCCAGGCGGGTTGCGGCGGCGTGCTTATGCTGCCGCCGTTCTACTACAAGGGCGTCAGCGACGAGGGCCTGTTCCGCGCCTTCGCGCATGTGATCGAGCAGGTGGCAGACGAACGCCTGCGCATCTATCTCTATCACATCCCGCCCGTGTCCGGCGTGCCGATCAGCCTGGCGCTGATTGAACGCTTGCTCCGCGAATTCCCCGGCATCGTCGCGGGCGTCAAGGATAGTTCGGGCGACTGGGCCAACACGGCCGCAATGCTGCGCGACTTCCAGCCGCGCGGTTTCGATGTGTTCGCCGGCACCGAGACGGTGCTGCTGGATACGCTGCGCGCGGGCGGCGCCGGCTGCATCACCGCTACCGGCAATGTCAACGCGGGTCCCATCGTCGAACTCTATCGCCGTTGGCGCGAAGACGGCGCCGACGACCGGCAGCGCGCCTTGAACGAAACCCGCGCGGTTTTCCAGTCCTATCCCATGATTCCTGCCATGAAGGCCGCGATCGCGCAGCGCCGCGGCGATCCGGAATGGGCCGTCGTGAGGCCGCCGCTGGTGGAATTGAACAAAACCCAGGCGGCGCAGCTGGCGCAACGGCTGGCAGCCCTTTCATAACCAGTCGCCGGCGACAGACCGGCACGAGGAGACAAGAATGCAACGCAGGCAATTCATCACCGGCGCCGCGGCGCTGGGGGCGGCGCTCGTACTGCCGGCGGCAGCCCGGGCGCAGGACATGCCGTCTGGGCCGGTGAAGATCGTGGTGGGATTCCCGGCGGGCGGGGGCACCGACGTGCTCGCGCGCTTGCTGGGCCAGAAACTGGGCGTGATGTGGAACATTCCCGTCATCGTCGAGAACCGCGCGGGCGCGGCAGGCATCATCGCCGCCGAGCAGGTCGCCCGTCAGCCCAACGACGGCAACACGCTGCTGATGGCGCACGTGAACAGCCACGGCATCGCGCCCGGGCTGCAACCCAAGCTGGCCTACTCGGTCGACCGCGACTTCTCGCCGATCGCCCTGGTCGGCAAGACGCCCACGATCCTGATCGGCGGCGCGGCGCAACCGGCCAAGACGCTGCCGGAACTGGTCAAGCTGTGCCGGGCCCAGCCCGGCAAGATCGTCTTCGGCTCGGCCGGCAGCGGCTCGGCGCAGCATCTGGCGCTGGAAATCTTCAAGGCCCGCGCGGGCATCGACGTGCTGCACGTGCCCTACAAGGGCTCCGCGCCGTTGATGAACGACCTGATGGGCGGCCACGTCCAATACTGCTTCGAAGGCATGACCACTGCGACGCCGCTGCTGCAATCCGGCAAGGTGATCGCGCTGGCGCAGACCCTGCAGCAGCGCTCCAAGAGCCAGCCGGACGTGCCTACCGTGGCCGAGCAGGGCTATCCGGGTTTCGAGGCCAGCATCTGGTTCGGGATGGTGGGGCCGGGCAGCATGCCGGGTGCCATGGTCCAGCGCATGAACCAGGATATCGACAAGGTCCTGGCGATGGCCGACGTGCAGGAAAAACTGGCGCAGGTGGGCGCGGAGGACGGCGGCGGCAGCGTGCAGCGCTTTGCCGATTTCATGAAACAGGAACAGCAGAAATACGCCAAGACCATCAAGGACGCGAAGATCGTCGCAGAAAGCTGAGCATGCCGCCTGAAGGCGGCAGAAAGTGCCCTGCAGCGCCCCCTCATGGGGGCGCTTTTGCGTTCGGGCGCATTCCGGGCAAAAAATCACGGAGACACGTGTCCCTTCAAGAGTGTAAAAAGATATAACTTCGCCAGGTTGGCGATCCCAGGGGGCAGGCTTCGATGCCGCGCAAGTATGTAATCGGAATCGCCATCGCTTTCGCCGCCGCCGCGGCATTGCTGCCCATCGGATTCGCGCTGCACATGTCGTGGTCGCGCGCCGTCGCGGTAGAGCAGCGCGACCTGGAAGCGCAGGCGCAGCGGACCCTGAAGCACGCGCAGGCCCTGCTGGACCAGACCGTCGTGATGCTGCGCAGCCTGAACGACATGCCGTTTGAACCCTGTTCGCCCCAGCACATCCGCTACCTGAGGGCGCAGGCCCTGCAGGACCGTGCCGTCGACGAACTGGCCTATGTGGCCGGCAAGCGCGTCAGGTGCACGACTTGGGGCGTTCCCGGCTACGAGGAACCCCTGGTTCCTTCCCTGTTCGACCTGGCCAATGGCGGCCAGTTGGTGCTGGACGCGGTGCCTGTCGTCAGTCCGGGCATCCGCATGGTGGCCGTGCGCTATGGCGATTACAGCGCCTTGCTCGAGCCCGGACGCTTCACCGAAAAGGGGCCCGCCGACGGCGTCCAGCTGGCGGTGGTTCTGCCGGGCGTGGGCATGCTCGGAACCCGCAACCACCCCGACCTGGTGCTGGTGTCCCAGGCGTTGAACGGGGGCGAGCTCAATATCGATGAAGCCTACCTGACCGCCGTCGCCCGCAATGACGACCTGGCGGTCGTCCTACTGGAGCCGCAAAGCAAGGCGCTGGGCGCGTTGCGGCGCGAAAGGCTGCTCTGGCTGCCGATGGGTGTGCTGGCGGCCGCGTTGATGATCGGGCTGGTGGTCTGGCTATCGCGCCGGCGCCTGTCGATCGCGGGCGAACTCGCCACCGCCGTCAGGCGGCGGGAATTCGCCGTCCATTACCAGCCCATCATCGATCTCCAGACCGGCCGGTGCGTCGGCGCGGAAGCCCTGGTGCGCTGGATCCGGCCCGGCGGCAAGACCCTGCGGCCCGACCTGTTCATCTCGATCGCCGAGGAGAGCGGGCTGATGACCCGCATCACCGAAGAGGTGTTCCGCCTGGTGATCCGGGACATGGAGGATCTGCTCGCCCGGGACCGCGGCGCGCACATCGCCGTCAACCTGAGCGCGGGCGACCTGAAAGACGGCAAGGCGCTGCGCGTGCTGCAGCGCATGCTCGAAGGCACGGCCATCGACGCCCGGCAGATCTGGCTCGAAGCCACCGAACGTGGGTTCATGGACGTGGACAAGGCGTGCAGCATCATCGCGCAGGCCCGGGAGCAGGGGCATGCGGTGGCTATCGACGATTTCGGCACGGGCTACTCCAGCCTGTCGTACCTGCAGCGCCTGCCGCTGGATACGCTGAAGATTGACAAATCCTTCGTCGACACCATTGGCACGGACTCCGCGACCCACAAGGTGACGGACCACATCATCGACATGGCGAAATCGCTGAATCTGCTGACCGTGGCCGAAGGCATCGAGCGCCAGGAGCAGGCCGACCACCTGAAAGCCCGCAACGTGGATTTCGGCCAGGGCTGGCTCTATGGCAAGCCTATGCCGGCGCTGGAGTTCACCGCCTACTACCGGAAGAACGTAGCCAGCACGCCGCCGCCGCGCCGGCTGCCGGACGCGGGGGGCTGAGCCGGGGGGCTGCGTTCAGCCGTCCTGCGGCGCTACCCAGCCGGCCGTGGCCGAGATCGAGCAGGCCTTCTCGCTCAGTAGCCGCGCGGTGTCGGACTGCAGGTCGTCGTCGATGGCGCCCACCGGGCCCATCAGCGTGATCGCGGCCTTCATTTCGCCCAGCATGTCGAAGATGGGCGCCGACAGCGACGTGAAATGCGGCAGCAGCGCGTCGCGGCAGCGGCTGAGATGGTGCTTGCGCACCTCGTCGCGGATGGCCTGCACGTCCTGGGGCGTGTAGGAGTTGCCCGCCGCGCCGCCATGCCCTTCGGACAGGGGCGAAGCCATTTCCTGTTCCAGCAATTCGCGCGTGCTGGCTTCCGGAAGATGGGCCAGGAAGTTCCGGCCAAGCGCCGACGACAGCAGCGGAAGCACGCTGCCCACGCGCAATTCCAGCAGGGGGCGGCTGCGGCTGCCCTCCACCCGGTAGACGATGGTGGGGCCCTTGTTGCCCCATACGCCGAGGAACACGGTATGGCCGGTGATCGCGGCCACTTCGGCCATGATGGGCCGGGCCGTCGTGAAGACGTCGAACTGCTCGAGGGCCGCCAGGCCCAGCCGCAGGGCATAAGGCCCCAGGCCGTAATGGCCGGTGTCCGTGTGCTGCTGCACCACGCCCACCTTCTGGAAGCTCACCAGGTAGTAATGGACGTTGGGCACCGTCAGGTCACAGGCGTCCGCGATTTCCTTCAGGGGCATCGGGCGGCCGGTCTTGCGGATCACGTCCAGGATCCGGAACCCCACTTCGATCGACTGGATACCCCTGCGCGCGGTGGCTGGCGTCTGTTCTGCGTTCTTTTCGACCTTGCCGGCGGGCCTAGCCATGACTGCCTCCACTGTGTTTCTGGCGGGAGTGTAGCAGCGGCGCTGATCGGCTCCGCCCCGGGGCGGGATGGGGTGCGCCGGGTTTTCCCTAGCTTTTTCGTGTCGGGATTTAAGTTTGATAATAGTTAATGACTACAGCAATATCAATCTAAAACGATTGGGGAAAGCAAGCATGGAAGCGAATGTCGCAATGCAGCGCATCGGCGCAGAGCAGACGCTCAGCCGGAAAGAGGAACGCCAGGTGGTGGTCGCCTCGACCTTGGGCACCTTGTTCGAGTGGTATGACTTTTTCATCTACGGGACCCTGGCCGTCTTCATGAGCCAGGTGCTGTTCCCGCAGGACAATCCCACCGTCGCGCTGCTGGCCGCGCTGGGCGCGCTGGCCGTGGGCTTCATCATCCGGCCGCTGGGCGCAGTGATGTTCGGCTACCTGGGCGACAAGCTGGGCCGCAAGTACACCTTCCTGATCACCGTGGTGATGATGGGCGGCGCGACCGTGCTGATCGGCTGCCTGCCCACTTACGAATCGGCGGGCCACCTGTCGTGGATCCTGCTGCTGACGCTGCGGGTCATCCAGGGCCTGGCCGTGGGCGGCGAGTACGGCGGGGCGGTGATCTACGTGGCCGAGCACTGCGAACCCAAGCGCCGCGGACTGCTGACGGGCTGGATCCAGATCACCTCGTCGGCGGGCCTGATCCTGTCGCTGATCGTGATCCTGTGCACGCAGGCCGCGATGAGCGCGGAGGACTTCCGCCAATGGGGCTGGCGCCTGCCGTTCATCCTGTCGATCGTGATGTTGGCGATTTCGATCTACGTGCGCGCCAAGCTGCACGAATCGCCCGTGTTCACGAGGATGAAGCAGCAGAACCGCCTGTCGAAGAACCCGGTCAAGGAAACCTTCGGCCAATGGCCGAGCCTGCGGCTGGTGCTGCTGGCGCTGATCGGCGTGACCGCCGGCCAGGGCGCCACCTACTTCACCGGCCAGTTCTACGTCATGATCTTCATGCAGCAGGCCGTGCAGCTGGACCAGACCAGCGTCTACACGCTGATCCTGATCGGCTTCATCATCGGCGCGCCGACCTTCGTGCTGTTCGGCTGGCTGTCCGACCGCATCGGCCGCAAGTGGATCATGATGGCGGGCCTGTTCGTTGCCGCCCTGGGCTACCACTCCATGTTCGACGCGCTGCTCAAGGCGGGCAATCCGGCCCTGGCGCAAGCCATGCAGAGCACGCCGGTGCGCGTGCATGCCGACGTGAGCGGCGGCGCTTGCGATTTCGGGCTGCAGGCCGCGATGATCGGCAACCATGCCGACCACAAGAAAGTGTGCGTGCAGGCCAAGAAGTTCCTGGTCGGCAAGGGCATCAACTTCGAATACGCCGCGCCGCTGCCGGGCCAGGAGATTGCCATGAGCGTGGGCGGCAAGACCGTCAACGGTTTCGACCGCGCAGGCTACACCGCCGCGCTGACGGCCGCCGGCTATCCTGACCGCGCCGATCCCGCCCGGGTCGACAACACGGCCATCGTACTGATCCTGGTGCTGATGACCGCCGTCGTCGCCATGGTGTATGGTCCGGTCGCATCCTATCTGGTGGAATTGTTCCCGGCCCGTATCCGCTATACGGCGCTATCCTTCCCGTACCACATCGGCGCCGGCATCTTTGGCGGCATCGTGCCCTTTACCGCGACCTACCTGGCCCAGGCCAGCGGCAATATCTTCGGCGGCCTGATGTACCCGGTCGCCGTGACGGCGGTGGTCGGCGTGATCGGCAGCCTGTTCCTGCCGAACACCCGCGCCAAGGCCATCGACGAAGACCCGGCACACTGAATAGAGAGGAGAGACATGTCCGCGCAACAAAGCTTCAAGGCTGCCGTCATCCAGGCAGCGTCCATTCCCACCGACAGCATCGCCTGCGCCCAGAAGGCGGCTTCCCTGATCCGCCAGGCGGCGGAGCAGGGCGCCCGGGTGCAGGTGTTCCCCGAGGCGTTCCTTGGGGGCTATCCCAAGGGCAACTCCTTCGGCGCGCCGATAGGCATGCGCAAGCCGGAAGGCCGCGACGCCTACGCCAGCTACCACCGCCAGGCGGTTCGCCTGGACGGCGAGGAAGTGGCGCTGATCGCCGAGGCCGCGGCCGAAACCGACAGCTTCGTGGTGATGGGCTGCATCGAGGCCGACGGCGGCACGCTGTACTGCACAGTGCTGTATTTCAACGGCCGGCACGGGCTGGCCGGCAAGCACCGCAAGCTGATGCCCACGGCGGGCGAACGCCTGATCTGGGGGTTCGGCGACGGCTCGACCCTGCCGGTTTTCGATACCCCCTACGGCAAGATCGGCGCCGTCATCTGCTGGGAAAACTACATGCCGATGCTGCGCATGTACATGTACAGCCAGGGCGTGGCGCTGTATTGCGCGCCCACCGCCGACGACCGCGATTCCTGGATCCCCAGCATGCGCCACATCGCGCTGGAAGGGCGCTGCTACGTGCTGACGTCGTGCCAGCACCTGCGCCGCGACGCCTACCCCGACGATTTCGAATGCGCGCTGGGCGACAAGCCGGACACGGTGCTGATGCGCGGGGGCAGCGCCATCATCGACCCGCTGGGTGAAGTGCTGGCCGGCCCGGATTTCTCGGGCGAGACGATCCTGTACGCGGACATCAACCCGAACCAGATCCTGCGCGGCAAATATGATTTCGACGTCTCCGGCCACTATGCGCGGCCCGACGTTTTCCAGTTACAGGTCGATACCCGCGCAAAGCGCGCCGTTTCCGCCATCGACACCGCCGGCCAGCAGCAGGAGGCTTGATTCATGCATTTCGATTTCAGCGCCTTGCCAGCGCAGACGGTCTACAACGTGCTGACGTCGACCGTCACCCCGCGTCCGATCGCATGGGTCACCACGGTATCCGGCAAAGGCGTCGTCAACGCGGCGCCGTTCAGCTTTTTCAACGTGATGGGGCATCAGCCGCCCACGGTCGCCATCGGGCTGATGCGCCATGCCAATGGCGAACTGAAGGATTCCGGCGCCAACATCATCGAGAATTGCGAGTTTGTCGTGAACCTGGTCCCGGAGTCCCTGGTCCAGCAGATGAACCAGACCTGCGCGGACTATCCGCCGGACGTGGACGAACTGGCGGCGGCCGGCCTGACGGCGAAGCCGGCCATCCATGTGCGTCCGCCCCTGATCGCGGGAAGCCCGGTGTCTTTGGAGTGCGTCAGCCAGGCGACGGTCGTGACCGGCCCGCGGCAGATCGTGGTGATCGGCCGCGTGCTGGGCGCGCATGTCGATGACGCGTATGTGCAGGACGCCGCGCGCGGCTACGTGGATACGCCCGCCATGGCGCTGATCGCGCGCATGCACGGGGGCGGCTGGTATGCTCGCAGCTCGGACCTGTTCCAACTGGCCCGGCCGACGGCGCTGGTCTGAAGGAGAACACGTCTCTCATCCCTGGATTTCATCGCAAGGAGGCCTGGCCCCGATGGCATGCACTGCAAGAAGCGTTCTTCTCGCCCTGTTGGGCGCAGCACTGACGGCGGCCGCGCTGCCGGGCCACGCGGAAGACGTGGCGGGGTCCAAGGACCATCCGATGGTGGGGCGTTTCGCGGGCGCGGAAATCAAGGCCTACCAGCAGCTGGATTACGACGAGGCGGTGATGCCCGACCAGGCCATCCCCAAGGAGTCCGAGGCCAAGACCTTGGCGCTCGAAGGCAAGGTCACCCGTATCGGCTACCGCATCGACGGCAGCAAGTCCGCGCTGGAGGTCTACCGCAATTACCAGGACACCCTGCGGGCGGGCGGTTTCAAGACCGTGTTCGAGTGCAAGGGCGACGAGCAGTGCGGCGGCGATTTCCAGTCCTTCGTCTTCAATAGCGGCAAAGTCAGCCGGCCAGGCGTGGGCGATGCCGTCTTCGGCGGCAAGTACTATGTCGCGCTCGCCAAGAAAGACGCGCCGTCGGGCGACGTCTATGCGTTCCTGGACGTGATGCAGGACGAGTCCAACAAACGGACGCCCGTGTTCCTGCAGGTGGTCGAGGCCAAGGCCATGCAGACGGGCCAGGTCAGCGTGCCCGACGCGGCGGCCATGCAAAAGGCGCTGGCCGCGTCCGGGAAGGTTGCCGTCTATGGCGTGTATTTCGATACCGACAAGGCCGACGTCAAGGCGGAATCCAAGGCCGCGCTGGACGAAATGGGCAAGCTCCTGCAGGCCGACGCCGCGCTCAAGGTCTACATCGTCGGCCATACCGACAACCAGGGCAGCCTGGCCCGCAATATGGAACTGTCGCAAAAGCGCGCGGACGCGGTGGCCAAGGCATTGGCCGAGTCCTACCAGATCCCTGCCAGCCGGCTGTCCGCGAAGGGCGTGGCGTCGCTCGCGCCCGTGGCGTCCAACGATGCCGAAGAGGGCCGCGCCAAGAACCGGCGGGTGGAACTGGTCAAGCAATAGGCCGGCGCCCCGGAAAGCAAAAAGGCCAATCCCGGAGGATTGGCCTTTTTTTGAATACTGGCGGAGAGGGTGGGATTCGAACCCACGGTACGGGGATACCGTACGCCTGATTTCGAGTCAGGTACATTCGACCACTCTGCCACCTCTCCTTTCCACTACTGGGGTTCGAAAACGGCGGAAAAATTTGCGTTAAAAGAACCAAAAGAACTATCTACTGGGTCATTCAACGATTCGTTCCACAAAAGATCCCTGGTCGGAAGGATCTTCGTTGTCGAAGTAGCGAAGCCCGCAATTCTACAGGATTTTTTTCGTTTGTGTAAAGGGGTGCCTGAAACGCACGCATAGCGGGTTTCAACTGACTTCCGGCGGCGGCAATCTTTGCCCAGAATCTCCAACATGCCGCCGGCCTTCGTCCGTTTCGGCGTTCACCCGGACTCCACCGCCCATGGACCTGATCCTCATTCTCCTGCTTGCGGCCGTGCTTTGCGTGCCCATTACCCAGCAGCTGGGCCTGGGCGCCATTCCGGGCTATCTGATCGCGGGCATCCTGGTGGGGCCGTCGTGCCTGAAGCTGGTCACGAACGTCGACACGATGATCGGGGTGTCCCAGTGGGGCGTGGTGATGATGCTGTTCATCATCGGGCTGGAGCTTTCACCCAAGCGCCTGTGGGCCATGCGCAACGAGGTCTTCGTGCTGGGGTCGATGCAGATGCTGGTCTGCGGCCTGCTGCTGGGGGTGGCGTTCGGCGCGGCGCTGCGGCACCTGGCCGGGATGGGATGGCAGGCGGCGATACTCTGCGGCCTGTCGTTGGCGCTGTCCTCCACGGCGGTGGCCTTGCGCCTGCTGGAGGAGCGCGGGCTGACCCGGATGCCGCTGGGGCGCTCGGCCCTGGGGCTGCTCCTGTTCCAGGACATCGCCGCGATTCCCATGCTGGTGGTGGCCGGCCTGCTGGGTTCGGACGGCACGTCGACGCCGTCCTTCAAAGAGGCGCTGATCGCCGTGGTCGTGGTCGCCATCGCCTACCGCCTGCGGCTGCTGGGCTGGGCGGCCAAGGCGCAGCTGAACGAACTGTTCACCGCCGCGGCGCTGCTGATGGTGGTGGGCGCCGCCCAACTGTTCGACTATGCCGGCCTGTCGGCGGGCCTGGGCGGATTCCTGGTGGGCGTGCTGATGGCCGAATCCCGCTATCGGGACGAACTGGAAAAGGCGATCGATCCGTTCAAGGGCCTGCTGCTGGGCCTGTTCTTCGTGGCCATCGGCATGTCCGTGAACCTGAAGGTGGTGGCGCACCACTGGATCTTCATCATCGTCGGCGTGGCCGTGTTGCTGCTGGTCAAGGGCCTGGTGCTGTACGGCTTCGCGCGTTTCCTGGGCCTGCCCCGCTACCACCGCCTGCTGTTTGCCGTCGCCCTAGCGCAGGGCGGCGAATTCAGCTTCGCCATCTTCAACGAAGCCTGGGACAACCACCTGGTGGACCTGGAACAGCGCGACGTGCTGTCCGTGGTCGTGGCGATCTCGATGGGCGTGGTGCCGGTGCTGATCAAGCTGCTGGAGCGCATCCCCGAGAACCGGGGCGGCATGGCGGACCTGCCCGCCGCCGAACCTCCCGCAACCGACCCTCCCGCCGCCGAGGCGCCTCCCTCCGGCCCCCAGGACAAGCCGCCCGCCGCTTGACCCTTTCAGCGGTACGGACATGGCATGATCGCCGTCGTGCCGGGCAGCTACACTTGTCGCCTGCTTTGCTTCCCGTCCTACGTGCCAGATCACAGGAGAACGCTCATGCTTAAAGGAAAAGTCGCCCTTGTCACCGGTTCCACCAGCGGCATCGGTCTGGGTATCGCCACGGCCTTCGCCCAGCAAGGCGCCGATATCGTCTTGAATGGTTTCGGCGACGCCGCGGAAATCGAGAAAGTCCGCGCCGGGCTGGCCGACAAGCATGGCGTGAAGGTGATCTATGACGGGGCCGACCTGTCCAAGGGCTCGGCCGTGCGCGATCTGGTCGAGAACGCCGTGCGCCAGCTGGGCCGCATCGACATTCTGGTCAACAACGCCGGGATCCAGCACACCGCGCAGATCGAAGACTTCCCCGTCGAGAAGTGGGACGCGATCCTGGCGCTCAACCTGTCGGCCGTGTTCCACGGCACCGCCGCCGCGCTGCCGCACATGAAGAAGCAGGGCTTCGGCCGCATCATCAACATCGCATCGGCGCACGGCCTGGTGGCCTCGGCCAACAAGTCGGCCTACGTGGCCGCCAAGCACGGCGTGGTGGGCCTGACCAAGGTCACGGCGCTGGAAACGGCCGGCCAGGGCATCACCGCCAACGCCATCTGCCCGGGCTGGGTCCGCACCCCGCTCGTGGAAAAGCAGATTACCGCGCTGGCGGAAAAGAACGGCGTGGACCAGGAAGCCGCCGCGCGCGAGCTGCTGGGCGAAAAGCAGCCGTCGCTGCAATTCGTGACGCCGGAACAGCTGGGCGGCACCGCCGTGTTCCTGGCCTCGGACGCCGCCGCGCAAATCACAGGAACGTCCGTCTCGGTCGATGGCGGCTGGACGGCGCGCTGAACAAAGGAACCCGCAATGCTGTTTTTGCTTTCTCCCGCCAAGAAGCTGGACTACGACTCGCCGCTGCACGTCGAGACCCATACCCAGCCGCTGTTCGTGGACCAGGCCGCCGGCCTGATCAAGGTGCTGAAGACCAAGTCGGCCGAGGACATCTCCGAACTCATGAGCCTGAGCCCGGCCCTGTCCGAGCTGAATGTGCAGCGCTACGCCCACTGGAAGCGCAGTTTCACGCAGGCCAATGCGCGCCAGGCGGTGCTGGCCTTCAATGGCGACGTGTACGAAGGCCTGGATGCGGCCACGCTGTCGGCCAGGCAGCTGGATTGGGCGCAGGATCACGTGGCCATTCTCAGCGGCCTGTACGGCGTCCTGCGTCCGCTGGACCTGATGCAGCCGTACCGTCTGGAAATGGGCACGCGCCTGGCTACGCCCAAGGGCAAGAATCTGTACGAGTACTGGGGCTCGTCCATCGCCGACTACCTGAACGAACGGCAGGCGGGCCAGAAGGCGCCGGTGATCATCAACCTGGCGTCCGAGGAATACTTCAAGTCGGTCGACCTGAAGGCCTTGAAGGCGCGCGTGGTGCAGTGCGTGTTCCAGGACTGGAAGAACGGCGCCTGGAAGGTCATCAGCTTTCACGCCAAGCGCGCGCGCGGCCTGATGGCGCGCTACGCGATCCAGCACAAGGTGTCCAAGCCGGAAGGCCTGCAGGGTTTCGACCTGGAAGGCTACGCCTACGACGCGTCCGCTTCGTCGGCGGACAAGCTGGTTTTCCGCCGCAAGGTCTGAAGCGCCGCGGCGACAGGCCTCACGCCGCAGCCGCCACCGGCGGCGCGTGCGTGGGGTCGTCCAGGGCCTGCAGTTCCTGCCGGATCATGTGGGCCGCCTTGAGCATCTGCTTCACCGGATAGACCAGCGCCGCCTGCTCCCCTTCCGTCTCGAACTGGGTGGGCAGGTTGGCGGGGGCCTGGGCGCGTTTTTCGTCCAGCAGGTCCACCATGCCGGTCAGCGCCCGCTGCACGGCGTCGGGCGTGGTGGGCAGGGCGGCCAGGATGGGGATCGCCGCCGTGATCTGCGAGGCCAGGATGTGGTTCTGGATCAGCAGATTGTTCAGCTCGGGCACGCTCACCTGGTGCGATTTGGGCTCGCTCATCATCCGGTAGAAGGCCTCGGCGAAATTGCTGAACGAGATGTGCACATTCTTGCGGGCCAGCCGCCAGGCGAGGTCGGCGTCCGTGACCGCCGGGGTTTCGCCGGCGGCCGCGCCCACCGGGGCGCCGTGGGCCTGCATGGCCTCGACGTAGCGCAGGCCCGCCACCAGGTATTCGCGGTTGGCGCGCGTGGCCGCCGCCGCCAGCGGCTTCAGGTAGCGCGCTTCCCACCAGGGCAGGATATAGCTGCAGATCAGCGCCAGCGCGCAGCCCAGCAGCGTGTCGATGGCGCGTTCGCCGATCACCGATATGGAAACGGTGCCCGGCGATACGAAGTGGAACACCAGCACCACGAACAGTGTGTTGAAAATGGCGCTGGCCATGTAGTTCAACTGCACGAGGCTGTTGCCCATGATGCAGGCGCCCAGCAGCACGGCAAACAGGATTTCGGGCCGGTCGGTCAGGTGGAACAGCAGCAGGGCGCCGAGGCAGCCGATCAGCGTGCCCATCAGCCGCCAGCCGTTGCGCTGGCGCGTCAGCGCGAAACCCGGCTTCATGATGATGACGATGGTCAGCATGATCCAGTAGTCGTGCGCGGAGAACTCCGGCGATAGCCAGCGGCTGGCCAGGGTCATGGCGATCGCGGCGGCGGCCGTCACGCGCAGCGCGTAGCGGAAATGCGGCGAGTCCAGGCGCAGATTGCTGGTCAGCAGCCCCACGCGGAACTCCTGGCGCGAGATGAAGCGCGTGAGCGACTTGTTGATGCGCAGCACGTCGGTGGGTTTGGCGTCCGGCGAGGCGGCCGTGTGGTCGGCCAGCCGGTCCACGATGCGCGCCGAATTGCGTAGGCGGCGCAGCACCTGGATGATCAGCGCCAGCATCTCGGGCTCGCGCTCGCCCAGGCCCTGCTGCTTGAGCTGTTCGATCTCGTATTCGATGGCGCGCAGTTCGGCCTTCGCGCTGCTGCGGTACTGCACCTGGCGCCCGCGCGACACGTCCAGTGCGATGCGGTTGAGCTCCAGCGACATCTTCACCAGCGCATCGCGCATGAACATCAGGCAGTCGTTGCCGGCCAGCGCGCGGCGCAGCGCGGCGTAATCGGTATGGGTGGCCACCAGCGTATCCAGGAGCTGCAGCATGTCCACGAACATGTTCCAGATCATCACGCGCTGGCGGTCGCCCAGGCCTTTGCCGCGGGGCAGGGCGCGCAGCACCATGTCGCGCGCCGCCTGGTGCTTTTCCGTCATGACGGACTGGCGCTGGATCAGCGTGCGATAGGCCTCGTCCAGGTCCGCCGTATCGTCGTAGAAGCTGGCGCGGGCGGCGACGTAGTCGGCGGTGGCGAACAGCGCCACCGACATGGCCTGCTGTTCCTCGCGCAGCCAGAACAGGCGCGAAAAGCCCAGGCTGAACACCACATAGAAGAGCGCTCCGCCCAGCGTGGCCGCGGCGTGCGCCAGCACTTCGTGGGGCGCGAGCGGCGAGTGCATCGTCAACGTCATCAGCAGCAGGCCGGCGAAGCCGATCAGCCCGCCGCGTTTGCCGAACACGGTGAACATGGAATAAACGAAGCACTGCACGATGACCGCCAGCCAGATCAGCACGGGGTGCGTGGACGCCAGCCCGGTGATGACGACGGTCAGGGTGCCCAGCGCCGCGCCGCCCAGCATTTCGTTGGTGCGGTGGCGCTGCGGGCCGCCGGGCTGGTCGATGATGGCCAGGCACTGCGCGCCGAAGGTCGCCACCAGCCCCGTCGTGTAATTGCCGAAGATGCCGCCCAGCACCAGCACGGGCAACAGCATCCCCACCCCCTGGCGCACCCCCCCGAAGAAGTAGTGGCTGTAGAGGAAGCGGCGGATGCTGGCAATGCGCAAATCCATATGACGGCGGCTCGGTTCTGGGCGACGCCACAAGTATATAGAGGGGCGGATGAGAATTTTTGCCGCCGGGCCGCCCCAAGGCAAAAACTGTATGGACCGGGGACATGGGTAACAGGTGTACGAGGACATGGGTGACACTTTTCCGGGTTAGGTGCCCGGGAGAGT
>NZ_UFQB01000026.1 GCF_900496965.1 Achromobacter agilis | reverse complement strand
ATCCTCTTCTGCCATCACTGCCTCGGACAAGTGGATCTGAAGGCCATGAAGTAAGCTGATCAACCTGTTACCCATGTCCCCGTACACCTGTTACCTATGTCCCCGGTCCGTACAGCCAGCCCCCTTGGGGGGGGCAGCAAGCACGCAAAGCGTGCGCAGCGTGGGGGCTTTTATCAGTTGCTGCTGGCCTTCCAGGTGCCGTCCGGCTGCTTGCAGAACCAGAACTGCCATTTTTCCGTGGTGGCGGCGCGGGCGAAGTCCCCGACGAGGAAGCGGCAGGTCTGGTCGTTCTTGACCTTGCTGGTCTGGGTGGGCGTCAGTTGCACCGTGATCGGCGGGGATTTTTTACGCTGATGCGTGCTGGTCCATTCGGTGCGCTGGCCGTCGGCGGAGCTGTTCAGCGCCTGGGCCACGGCCTCGTGGAACGAGTTCCGGTCGGCTTTGGGGATCTGGGTGATGATGGCATTGTTTAGCATGACGGGCGGCGCGGCGGCCGCCGTGGCCGAGATGCCGCATGCCACGAGCAAAGAGGCAAGAACGCGGGTGGAGTTCAAGATGGGGCTCCCTGGTTTGTAGAGTCGTTGTGTGATGCCGGATCTTGAGGCGATAGTACCGTACCGCATGCGAAAGCAAAAAAGCCGCCAAACTGCTGGCGGCCAAGGTACAACAAGGGGAGGGGTAAATCTGCGCGGGCTTAGTTGGCGTGGTAGACGCCAGCGAACGGCATGTCATTGGGCTCGACGTCCGACACCAGGCCGGCGGCCTTCGCGGCGGCCAGTTCGGCGCGCACTTCGGCGCGGGTCTTGCCCGTATGGGGCGTGCCGTAGACGCCTTGGAAAGGCACGTTGTTCGGTTCGACGTCGCTGACTTGGCCGGCGGCCTTGGCGGCGGCCAGTTCGGCTTGCACCTGGGCGCGGGTCGGGCCTTCGTACGGCGTGCCGTAAACGCCCTGGAACGGGACGTTGTTGGGTTCGATGTTGGGCGAGGCGGCATAGGCGCCAGCGCTCAGCGCGGCCAGGGACATCATCAAAGCGGTAGCAAGGGTCTTCATGGTAAATCTCCGATTTCAAGAGCTTGGGAGCGAATCCGGCGGCCTATCCGTCGTGCTTCGTTGCTGTTTCCCGATGGCTCAATACTGCGCTGAATCGGAGTAGGGATAAACCCGTATATCGGTAAAAGATATTTCCATTAATGGAAAGAATGGATAATTATTTGTTTATAGCATCCATAAATGGAATCGATAGCGCGCCTCAACAGGCAGGATCACACCCGGAAATGGTTCGTTCCGGGCGGTCCGGCAAGGGGAGCGGCGGGCGCCTCAGTAGTGCGGCGGCAGCTCGTCGCGCAGGCTGCGGAAGGGGGCAGCGCCCTCGGGCGCCTGCTGGCGCAGGTCGGCCACTTCGCGCAGCAGCCGGTCTATCTGTTGCTGCTGGCGGACGATGATCTGATTGAGCTGTTCGAGCAGGTCGTCTGCGAAGCTGGCCTTGACTTCCAGTTCCAGCAGGCGGCGTTCGATGTCTTGCGAGTTATCCATGGGGGCCATTAGAACCGATTCCCGGGAGTGCGTGTCTGGCCGTGGAGGCAGGTTTGGCTGAACAAGAATGGTGGCGTTCGGGCGCGCGGCGCTGGGCTATGCAGGGATTGCTGGCGTCGGTGCCGGCGGCGGCTGCCTGGGCGCAGCCGGCCGAGCCCGAGCTGCCCGCCGTCGTGGTCACGGGGACGCGCCTGGGCGCCTCCGTGATGGACACGCCGGCGTCGGTGGACGTGGTGGAGGGCGCACAGATGCGCCGGGGCCAGCCGGGGATCAACCTGTCGGAAGGGCTGGCCGGGGTGCCCGGGCTCCAGATCCAGAACCGACAGAACTACGCGCAGGATCTGCAGATATCCAGCCGCGGCTTCGGGGCGCGTTCCACGTTCGGCGTGCGCGGCGTGCGCCTGTACGTGGACGGCATACCGGCCACCATGCCTGACGGGCAGGGGCAGACATCGAACATCGACATCGGCTCCATCGGCCAGGTCGAGGTGCTGCGCGGGCCGTTCTCCGCGTTGTATGGCAACTCTTCGGGCGGCGTGATCCAGGTGACCACCGAGGACGGCGTCGAACCGCCGTCGCTATCGGCCAGCGGCTGGGGCGGCAGTTACGGAACCTGGCGCTACGGCCTGTTGGCCAACGGCGCCTCCGGCACGGGCGCGGGCGGGCTCGACTATGTGCTGGACCTGAGCCGGTTCACCACCGACGGCTACCGCGACCACAGCGCCGCCCGCAAGAACCTGGGCAACGCCAAGCTGGGACTGCAGCTGGACGACGCCAGCCGGCTGACCCTGGTGGCCAACAGCGTCGACCTGAAGGCGCAGGATCCCCTGGGCCTGACCTACCGGCAATTCCAGGACGATCCGCGCGCCGCGCCGCTGGCCGAACAGTTCGACACGCGCAAGACGGTCAGGCAGACGCAGGGCGGGGCCGTCTACGAACGCGAGGTGGACGGCCGCAATACGCTGCGGCTGATGGTCTATTACGGCCAGCGCGACACCACGCAGTACCAGTCGATTCCACCGGCCGCGCAGATGGCGCCGTCCCAGGCGGGCGGGGTCATCGACCTGAAGCGCCAGTACGGCGGCGCGGACCTGCGCTGGACCACGGAAGTATCGGCCGCCGGCCGGCCGCTGATCCTGGTCGGCGGCTTCTCCTACGATTCCATGCGCGAAGACCGCAAGGGCTACCAGAACTTCACCGATTCGGGGGGCGATCGCCAATTGGGCGTGAAGGGCGCGCTCAGGCGCGACGAAACCAATACCGTCTACAACGCCGATCCGTACGTGCAGGCATCCTGGCAGGTTTCGGACCGGTGGACGCTCGACGCGGGCCTGCGCTACAGCACGGTGAACTTCGATTCCAACGACCATTACGCCGTACCCGGCAATGCCGACGACAGCGGCACGGCGCGCTACCGCAGGGCCTTGCCGGTGGCGGCGATCCGCTACGCCCCGGATCCCGGCTTGAGCCTTTACGCCTCGTACGGCCGCGGCTTCGAGACGCCGACGCTGAACGAACTGTCGTACCGGCCGGGCGGCGAGCCCGGCCTGAACTTCGGGCTGGCGCCCGCGCTCAGCACCAACCTGGAGGCGGGCGTGAAGGCGCGCCTGGCGGGCGGGCTCCTGACGGTGGCGGTGTTCCACGCGGGCACCGACGACGAGATTGTTTCGGCGGGTAGCTCGGGCGGGCGGACCAGCTACCAGAATGCTGGGCGCACCCGGCGCGACGGCGTGGAACTGGGATGGTCCGGCGAATTCGCTCGCCATGGACGCGCGCAGATCGCCTATACATGGCTGAACGCCCGCTATGCCGACGACGGGCCGGGCGATATCCGCGCCGGCAACCGCATCCCCGGCATTGCGCGCCAGGCGGCATACGCTGCGCTGGCCTGGGCGCCGCCCGAAGGATGGCAGGCGTCGGTGGAGGGGCGCCTGCTGAGCAAGGTCTACGTCAACGACGCCAACGACGGCGACGCGCCTGGCTACTTCGTGGCGGCGCTGAGCGCGGGCTATGTGAAGAAACGGGGGCCGTGGGAGCTTAGCGCCTATGCCCGTGTGGACAATCTGTTCGACCGCCGCTACGCGGGCTCGGTAATTGTCAACGAGGCCAACGGGCGCTACTACGAACCGGCCGCGGGGCGCAGCCTGGGCGCGGGCGTCGGCGTGACCTACCGCTACTGACGCGGGGCCTCGGGCGGGTAGCAGACGGCATGGTCCTCGCAGTCCGGACAGCCCGGCGCCGCAGCGGGCGGCAGGCCCGCGTGTTCGTGGGCGGAGTAGGCCAGGAACTGTTTCCAGCGCAGGTTGCGCACGTTGCGCGCCGCCAGGCCGGGATAGTGGCGCGCCAGCAAAGCGGTGATGTCTTCCCGGCCGGACAGGCCCAGGTCGCGCCATAAGTGGTCGGGCCGCAGACAGGCGTGCGCCAGCACGCCGGTGACCCACGGCGTGGTGTCCGTTTCCGGCACGCGCCAGGCGTCCAGCAGCGCGCGCAGCAATCGGGTGAATTCCACCAGGGCGCTGTCCAGGCCCGAGGCCGCGTAGGCGGCGCGTTGCTCGCGCAGCGTGGCCAGCGCGATGTCGTGGGCGGCCGGAGCGCCCGGAAACAGACGGGCCAGCAGCCGGTCCAGTTCCCGGGGCGACAGGCCGCAGCGTCCCAGGTCGCCGTGCGCCAGGCTCATGCCCAGGACCGTCGCGAAGAAGCCCGCGTCGGGATGCCCTGGCGGCGCGTAGCGCAGCAGCGCGCGGGCCAGTCGTTCGGTGGCGCCTGCGCGGTCGGACGGGGTGTCGGGATGGGCGTTCGGAACGGCGTGCATGGGCGGACGGCGGCTGCCGCTTGAAAATTGATGTGTTAATCAAATCGCTGTATAGCGAAATATATAACGAAATTGCCTCTTTCTCTTTGGCCGCGCGCAAATTCTGGCCGGGATACCCGCCGGCGGCCGCGGCAAAAACGAAAAAAGGCGCCCGAAGGCGCCTTTTCCTGCTTCAACGGCAAGCCGTCATTACATGGCGTGACCCATGTTGACGTTCATGTTGTACAGCACCCAGGCGGAGCCGCCGACGATGATGGAGATGATCATCAAGGTGAAGACGAACGTGGCCAGGTTGTCGCGGGCCGACTTCGATGCGCCCATGTGCAGGAAGTACACCAGCTGCACCAGCAGCTGGAGCACGCACAGCGCCACCACGCCGATGATCGTGGCGGTGTGGGACAGCGCGCCGTTCATCACCAGGCCGAAAGAGCCGAAGGTGAGAAGCAGCGAGAGCACGAAACCGATGATGTAGGACTTCAGGCTGCCGTGGTCGGCGGCGTGATCGTCGTGGCCGTGTGCGGCCGCAGCGGAGTGCGACATCAGAGGGCTCCCAGAAGATAGACGAAGGTGAAGACGCAGATCCAGACGATGTCCAGGAAGTGCCAGAACAGGCTCAGGCACGCCAGGCGACGCTTGTTGATCGAATCCAGGCCATGGCGGCGGATCATGTCCAGCAGGACGATGATCCAGATCAGGCCGAAGGTGACGTGCAGGCCGTGCGTGCCGATCAGCGTGAAGAACGCCGACAGGTACGCGCTGCGGCCCGGGCCCGCGCCTTCGGTGATCAAGTGATGGAATTCATAGACTTCCATCGCGATGAAGCCCGCGCCGAACAGGAACGTCACCATCAACCAGCCCATTGCACGGCTCTTGTTGTTGGCGTGCACGTTCAGGTTGGCCATGCCGAAGGTGAAGCTGGAGAACAGCAGCAACAGCGTTTCGACCAGCACGAACTTCAGGTCGAACAGTTCCTTGCCGGTCGGGCCGCCCGCGGTGGCGTTGGACAACACCGCGAACGTGGCGAACAGCACCGAAAAGATCAGCAAGTCGCTCATCAGATAGACCCAGAAACCGAATACGGTCTTGGATCCATCGTCGTGATGCGCGTGATCGTCGTGACCCGCGTGGGGGTGGGTGGCTACGGCTTGAATCATGGCTCAGGCGGCCTTCTGCATTTTGTCAAAGTGAGCGTTTTCGATGCGTTCGACTTCCGCGGCCGGGACCCAGTAGTCGACGTCGCGGTCATAGGCGCGGACGATGAACGAACCGATCATGCCGACGAAACCGACGATGGACAGCCACCAGATGTGCCAGATCAGGGCAAAGCACATGACCAGGCCAAAGGCGCCGATGAATACGCCCGCGGCGGTGTTCTTCGGCATGTGGATGTCTTCGTACTTGGCCGGGCGCTTGTACGCCTTGCCGCTTTGCTTGTCTTCCCAGAACTGGTCCAGTTCATCGACGTGAGGAACGTGGGCGAAGTTGTAGAAAGGAGCCGGCGACGAGATCGACCATTCCAGCGTGCGGCCATCCCAGGGATCGCCGGTGACGTCCTGGTTTTGCTTGCGCTGGCGGACGGACACGAACACTTGCTGCAGCAAGAACCAGATGCCCAGCATGATCAGCGCGGCGCCGGCGAGGGCGACGAGCAGGTACGGCTGCCATTCCGGGTTGTCGTAGTGGTTCAGGCGGCGCGTCATGCCCTTGAAGCCCAGGATGTACAGAGGCATGAAGGCCATGAAGAAGCCGACGAACCAGCAGTAGAACGAGTAGCGGCCCAGACGCTCGTTCAGCGTGAAGCCGAACGCCTTCGGGAACCAGTAGGTCATGCCCGCGATGCAGCCGAACACCACGCCACCGATGATGGTGTTGTGGAAGTGGGCGATCAGGAACAGGCTGTTGTGCAGCACGAAGGACACGCCGGGGATGGCCAGCATCACGCCGGTCATGCCGCCGATGACGAAGACGATCATGAAGCCCAGCGTCCACAGCACCGGAGTCGTGATGCGCAGGCGGCCGCGGTAGATGGTGAACAGCCAGTTGAAAATCTTGGCCCCGGTCGGGATCGAGATGATCATTGTCGCGATGCCGAAGAAGGCATTGACGTTGGCTCCCGCACCCATGGTGAAGAAGTGGTGCAGCCAGACCAGGAACGACAGCACGCCGATGGCGGCCGTGGCGTAGACCATGGACTTGTAGCCGAACAGGGTCTTGCGGGCGAAGGTGGCGACGATTTCCGAGTACACGCCGAACGCCGGCAGCACCAGGATGTAGACCTCGGGGTGGCCCCAGATCCAGATCAGGTTCACGTACATCATGACGTTGCCGCCCATGTCGTTCGTGAAGAAGTGCGTGCCCAGGTAGCGGTCCATCGTCAGCAGCGCGAGCGTTGCGGCCAGCACGGGGAAGGCGGCGACGATCAGAACGTTGGTAACCAGCGAGGTCCAGGTGAAGATCGGCATCTTCATCAGGCTCATGCCCGGCGCGCGCATGCGCAGGATGGTCACGATGAAGTTGATGCCGCTAAGCGTGGTGCCCAACCCGGATATCTGGAGCGCCCAGATGTAGTAGTCCACCCCCACGCTCGGGCTGTAGTCCAGCCCGGAGAGCGGCGGATAGGCGAGCCAGCCGGTCGCGGCGAATTCACCGACGAACAGCGAGATCATCATCAGCGCGACGCCGGCGCCGAACAGCCAGAAGCTCAGCGAGTTCAGGAACGGGTAGGCCACGTCGCGGGCGCCGATCTGCAGCGGCACCACGAGGTTCATCAGCCCGGTGATGAAGGGCATCGCCATGAAGAAAATCATGATGACGCCGTGGGCGGTGAAGATCTGGTCGTAGTGGTGGGGCGGCAGGAAGCCGGCGGAGTCGGCGGAAGCGACCGCCAGCTGGGTACGCATCATGATGGCGTCGGCGAAGCCGCGCAGCAGCATGATCAGGGCGACGATGATGTACATCACGCCGATACGCTTGTGGTCGACCGAGGTCAGCCATTCCGTCCAGAGATACTTCCACTTGCGGAAGTAGGTGATGGCGCCGAAGACCGCTAGGCCTCCCAGGCACACGGCGGCCAGCGTAACCATGACGATGGGTTCATGGTACGGAATGGCCTCGAGGGTGAGTTTCCCGAGCATTGTTAGTTAATTCCTGCGATCAGATTGTTCGACGTGGGGGTGCACGTGGCGGAGTCCACGCCGGCCATCTTGGTCATGGTGCTGCCAAGAATGAAATCAAACATGGCGGGGGGCGCCGAGGAGTACTTGACGACCGCGTTGTGTTCGCTGCGCTTGGTCAGCTCCGCATAGACCTCGGGGGTCAGCGCGGTCGGGGCCGCCTTGGCTTCCTTGACCCAGTTGTCGAACCCTTCCTGCGGCATGGCGATGGCCTTGAAGCGCATGCCGGAGAAGCCGGCGCCGCTGTAGTTGGCCGAGATGCCCGCATAGGTGCCGGCTTCGCGCGCGTTCAGGTGCAGCTTGGTCTCCATGCCAGCCATCGAGTAGATCTGGCTGCCCAGCTGGGGGATGAAGAACGAGTTCATGACCGTGGCCGAGGTGATCCGGAAGTTGACCGGAACATCGACGGGGAAGGCGATCTCGTTGACCGTGGCGATGTCGTACTCGGGGTAGATGAACAGCCACTTCCAATCCAGCGAAACCACCTCGATGGTCACCGGCTTGTGTTCGGACACGAGCGGCTTGTAGGGATCCAGCGCATGCGTCGAGCGCCAGGTGATCACGGCCAGGATGGCCACGATGATACAAGGGATGGTCCAGACCACGACTTCGATCGCCGTGGAGTGGGCCCACTTGGGCTGGTAGTCAGCTTTGGTGTTGGATGCGCGGTATTTCCAGGCAAAGGCCAGGATCATGACAATGACCGGAATCACGACGATGAGCATCAGCCCGGTCGTCGTGAACAGCAAAGTCCTTTCCTGGATGCCGATATCTCCCTTGGGGGAGAGGATTTCCATGTTGCAGCCGCCAAGCAGCATGACCGCGCCGACGCTGAGAATGCGCGTAAGGGTCGCAAGGAGGGGGTGTTTCACGTACAGCCTTGGATGGAAGGTGGAAAATGCTGCATAGCAGCAAGCGGAAGTGCTGCTAGGCAGCAACGTCCATCCTATCGGCTTGATTTGGGTCAAGCATGCGACGAATGGTCGCATTGCCTGGGAGGATTCCGCCCCAAGAGGAGCAGATTCAGGGTTTTCCTAGGGGGGGGCACAGGAAGGGGGGAGGTTCCCGGGTGCGACGATATGTCGCACTCGCACATGCGGGGTGTGCGACGTTTTGTCGCATCCGCACAAATCAATCCACCAGCATTTCGCGTTCCGGCCCCGGCTTCTTGGCCAGCTTGCGCTGCAGGGAGCGCCGGTGCATGCCCAGCAGGCGAGCGGCGGCCGAGACGTTGCCGCCGGTCTCGTGCAGTGCCTGATGGATGTGTTCCCATTCTAGGCGGTGCAGGGGCGTCATGGTGGTTTCGATCGTAACGGATTCCGGCTTCACCAGACCCAGGGTGCGCAGGATCATCGGCGCAGTGGCCGGCTTGGGCAGGTAATCGTCTGCGCCGCGCTTGATGGCCTCGACGGCGGTGGCCACGCTGGCGTAGCCGGTAACCAGCAGGATCCGCATGTCCGGGCGCAGGGCGCGCAACGGACGGATCAGGGTCAGGCCGGAGTCCTCGCCCAGCCGCAGGTCCACCAGAGCGAAGGCGGGGCGGATCTCCTCGGCCACGCGCAGGGCCTCCGCGATGCCGGTGGCGGTGCGGGTTTCCAGGCCGCGCCGCGACAGGCTGCGCTGCAGCGTGCGCACGTAAAGCTCGTCGTCGTCGATCAGCAGGCCCAGGTCGGTTGGATTCAGCATATCAGGTCCCGAGGGGGAGATAAAAGCGGATGCGGGTGCCGCCCCCGTCCGCCGGAGTCATCGTCATTTCGCCTCCCAGCTGTTCGACCGTGGCGTGCGACAGCGCCAGGCCCACGCCCAGCCCTCCCGGCTTGCCGCTATTGAACAGGCTGGTGGCCGGCAGCAGGGTATGGTCGGGGTCGAAGCCCCGGCCGTAGTCCCGGACTTCGCCGCGCAAGGCGCCATAGCCATATTCCAGATGCAGGTCTACGCGCGGCGCGTTGGCGGACTCGCCCGCGTCCGCCGCATTGTTCAGGAGCGCCTGCAATAGATGGGCGATGGCCGGATCGACCCGCAGGCTGCTGGGGAGGGCGCCCGAGCGCTGCAAATCGATGGTCGGTCGGATCAGGCGCCATTGTCCCACCACGCGGACCAGGTCCACCGCGGTTGGGACCGCCAGATTGCGGATACGTTCCCGGCACAGGGCCAGCAGCTGGCTGAGCGTGGATACGTCGGCGCGCAGGTCGTCATCCTTGACCTCGGCGGCGATCTCGTCGGCCAGCAGCGTCATGGTCGCCAGCGGGGTGTTCAGCTCATGCGCCATGGCCGCCGCGTGGGTGGCCAGCGCGACGATGCCTTCGTTGCGGGTGAAGCGCTCGCGCAGCCTGGCCAGTTCGCGCTCGCGCGCGCGCAGGTCCGAGGCCAGCCGGGTCGAGAACACCAGCACCACCACGACGGAAATCAGGAAATTGGCGCCCATGCCCCACAGCAGCAGGTTGTGGGTGTCCACCTCGCCGCGTAGCGGCTGGCCGAAGATGGCGGCGGCCGCGTAGCCGGATATTCCCGCCACGGCCGCCGCCAGCGCCCAGTTGCGCGGCAGCGCCAGGGCCGCCAGCGCGGTCAGGATCAGGAACATCATCCCGAATGGGTTATTGATGCCGCCGCTCCAGCCCACCATCCAGGCAAGCACCGCCATGTCCACGAACAGATGGCCGAACGCCGTGGCGTGGGAGAGATCGCGGCGGTGGCGCAGCCGCAGGCTGGCATAGACGTTGAACCCGATCAGCGCGCCCACGCCCAGCCATAGCGGCTCGAGCGGCAGGGCAAGGCCCAGCGCGCCGCTGGCCAGCAGGATGGTGGCGGCCTGGCCCGCGATGGCGAGCCAGCGCAGGCTGCAGAGGGTACGCAGGAAGGAAAAGGCGGAACTACCGGGCATATCCAGATACAGAGGGGCCGGCCAGCCGGCCGGCGGATCAAGCGCCCGGGTGCGCGGAACGCTGGCATCCGGGGCGCGGCGCGCCAGGCGCCGGCGGCCGGCGCGCTCAAGGGGGCGCCGGCGTCGGATGTGCAGGCATTGTATGGCGAATCAGGGAGAGCCGCCTGCGGGTGGAGGCACGAGAGTGTCCCTAATATTCAAGCTGCCGCGTCAGTGGATGGCCAAGGCGCCTCAGTGCCCATGGCCGGCCGCGGGCGCGGCGGCGTTCAGGGGGCGCGCCACCGCGTCCACGGCGATGCGCCGCTGCTGCCGCCTGGTGTCCTCGACGACCAGCGTCAGCGCGACATGTTCGCCCGGCGCGATCTGGCGGGCCAGATCGATCAGCATCACGTGGTAGCTGCCGGGCTTGAGTTCGACCGCCTGGCCGGCCGGCAGGTCGATGCCCGGGACCTGGCGCATCTTCATCACGTTGTCCTGCATGGCCATTTCGTGGATCTCCACGTGCTTGGCGGCCTGCGATTCCACGGCGACGAGCCGGCCCGGCGCGGCGGAGGTCAGGCGCATGAAGACGCCGGTGGCGTGCTGGTTGGGCGCGGTGGCGCGGACCCAGGGGTCTTCCACCGACACGGAGGCGTCCTGGGCGAAGGCGGCAGGCGCGGCGCCGGCGAATACGCACAGGGCGAAGGCGGCGGCAAGGGACTTGATCGCGGTTTTTTTCATGACGGATTCCTTTTCGATGATGACGGTGTCAGAGCACGGTGCGCAGATCGTCCGCGCATTCCTGCGCGCTCTGCTGGTGGCGCAGGGCGATGCGCAGCTTGCCCTGGGCGTCGATGACGTAGGTCAGCGCGGTGTGGTCCATGGTGTAGGACGAGCCGGTGGGGACCTTCTGGTAGAACACCTTGAACGATTGGGCCGCGGCGCGCGTCTGTTCCGCATCGCCGCGCAGGCCGATGAACCCGGGATCGAAGGCCTGGGTATAGGCGCGCAGGATCTCGGGCGTGTCGCGTTCGGGGTCGACCGTGATGAACAGCACGCGCAGCTTGTCGGCGTCCGTACCCAGCAGGCCCTTGATCTCGACGGCGCGCGTGAGCGCCGTGGGGCAGATGTCGGGGCACTGCGTGAAACCGAAGAACAGCATCACCGGATGGCCCCGGTAGTCGGCCAGCCGGCGTGTCTGGCCATCGGTGTCCTGCAACTGGAAATCGCCGTCCGTCATGCCGGACAGGTCCATGCCGTGCAGTTTCGGGGCATCGGGGCCGCAGCCCGCGAGGGCGAGCAGGGCAAGGGAAGACAACAGCAGGCGGCGCCGGGGATCGGGCGCGTGCGTCGGCGCGCCGGCGGGCGCGCGCAGGATGGGAGAGTGCATGAAAACCTCGTCGGTTGACGTATCGGCAGGGCGCGCGGCGGGGCCGCGCGGTCAGGCGGAGTCAGGCGAGGGAGGAGGGCGGGGCGCGCGAACCGAGCGGCGGGCCATGGGCGCCTTGCGAAGGCAGGGCGCCGTGGGCGGGCTTGAGCGGCACGTGCCGGCCGGCCGCCAGCACGAGGAGGGTGGGTGTGGAGACGGGCGCGGGCGTCAGGTGCGCCAGCAGGCCAAAGGGACATTGCGCGCCGGCGCCGGCGGCATCGTGGCCGGCCTTGCCCTTGCCGCTGGACGGCAGCACCAGTTCGAACGACGACAGATCGCCGGCGGCGGAGCAGAACGTGACTTCCAGGCGGCCGTCATGCAGCGCGCGGGCGTCGGGCATGTAGCCCGCTGGAACCAGCGCGCGCAGCGTCAGCGCCAGAAGCGCCAGCCATAGCACGGCCTGGACGCGCGCGGCGCTTCCGAGGTGCTGGAGGCGGATCTGGCTAGGCATGGCTGGCATTCTACCCGCGCGGACCCGCCCCGGCATCCGGCGCGGAACGGCGAAAATCTTGGTACCCTTGAACGCACTTCATACCGACCTTCGATTTCAGTGCCCCAGGTTTCAGTGCTTTCCTCGACCTCCCCGATCTTGCTCGCTCCTGTCACGCGTCATGCCGCACCGGCCCTCGGCGCCAGCCGGGCAAGCACGCCCTTGCGCCGCTGGGCCGGCATCCTGGGGGTCGCGCTGCTGGTCCTGCTGTCCGCTTGCGGCACCACCAAGGTCCAACCGGGCTACTACCGCGTGCAGTCGGGCGATACGCTGACCCAGATCGCGCGCAAGCAGGGCGCGAGCGTGAGCGACCTGGTGCGCTGGAACAAATTGTCGAACGCCAATGCCATCGAGGTCGGGCAGGTGCTGCGGGTCGATCCGCCCGCCGGCCAGGCGCGCGCGTCCACGCCCAGCAAGGCCAGGAGCAAAGCGCAGTCTTCGTCGAAGTCCTCGTCCTCGGCGCGGCGGCGCACGGCGCCGCCGGGCGCGATCTCGCTGGTGTGGCCCGCCCAGGGCAAGGTCACGCGCGGCTACGACGGTTCCGGTTCCAACGGCATCGTCATCAGCAACGCCTCGGGCACGCCGGTGGTGGCGGCGGCGCCGGGCACCGTGGCCTATTCGGGCAGCGGCCTGCGCGGCTATGGCCATCTGGTGATCGTGAAGCACAACGCCAGCTTCCTCAGCATCTACGCCCACAACAGCAAACTGCTGGTCAAGGAAGGGCAGCGCGTGAGCCAGGGGCAGAAGATCGCCGAAATGGGCAACAGCGACAGCAAGCAGGTGGGCCTGTATTTCGAACTGCGCTACGACGGCCAGGCCGTCGACCCGGCGGGATCGCTGCCGCCGAAATAGCGCCGGCCGCTATCAGGCGCCGGGAAGGGAATGTGCCGCTTCCTGCGTCAGGGTCGAGATGAACGACGCGGTGCGTGGATCGGTGGGCTGCGTGAACAAGGTCCGGGAGTCGCCGGATTCGACCACGGTGCCGTCCAGCAGGAACACCACTTCGCGCGACACGCTGGCCGCCAGGCGCAGATCGTGCGTGGCCATCAGCATCGTCATGCCTTCCGCCGCCAGCTGGCGCAGCACGTCCACGACCTCCGCCGCCAGGCCGGGGTCCAGCGCCGAGGTCGGTTCGTCGCAGAGCAGCACGCGGGGCGCGGGCGCCAGCGCGCGGGCGATGGCCACACGCTGCTGCTGGCCGCCCGACAGGTTGGCGGGCCAGGCGTCCGCCTTTTCCAGCATGCCGACCTTGCGCAGCAACTCTTCGGCCCGGACCCGGGCGCGGTCGGCGGGCCACTTCTGCACCGTCAGCAAGCCTTCCATGACGTTGCCGATCACGGTCTGGTGCGGGAACAGCTGGAAATTCTGGAACACCATGCCGGTCTGCATGCGCACGCGCTGGATCTGGTCGCGGGCAAGCTTGCGGCCCGGTTCGAACGCGACGGTTTCCGGCCCGATGACGAGCGTGCCGCGGTCGGGGACTTCCAGCAGGTTCACGCAGCGCAGCAGGGTGCTCTTGCCGCTGCCGGATGGCCCGATCAGGGCGGTGACGCTGCCTTCGGCGATGCTCACGTCAACCTGCTTGAGCACGGGATTGCCGCCGAACGCCTTTTCTATCTTCTCTAGGCGGATCATCGGTTTTTCTCGGAAAACACCGCATGCTGGCCGAAGCGCCTTTCCAGGCGGACCTGGGCGGCGGACAGGACGGAACTGAACACCAGGTAGATCAGCGCGGCCTCGGTGTAGAGGATCAGCGGCTCATAGGTGACCGCGGCAATGCGCTGCGCGGCCTGGAAAATCTCGGGCACGGTCAGGACCGCGGCCAGGGACGTGTCTTTCACCAGCGCGATGAACGAGTTGGACAGGGGCGGCACGGCGACGCGGGCCGCCTGTGGCAGGACGGTGCGGCGCAGCGCCTGGCCGCGCGTCATGCTCAGCGAATAGGCGGCCTCCCATTGGCCCCGGCTGATGGACTCGATGGCGCCGCGGATGACTTCCGAGTTGTAGGCGCCCACATTGAGCGTGAAGCCGATCAGCGCCGCGGGCAGGGGATCCAGCACGATGCCCGCGCTGGGCAGCCCATAGAAGATCACGAACAGCTGGACCAGCAGCGGCGTGCCGCGGATGAGCCAGACGTAAAAGCGCGCCACGGCCACCAGCGGCGCGGGGCCGAACAGCCGTATCAGCGCGACCACGAAGGCCAGCGCCAGGCCCAGCACGAAGGACATCAGCGTCAGCGGGACCGTGAACATCAGCCCCGCCTTCAGCAAGGGCCAGAACGAATCCGCCATGAGCTGCACCCAGGATGGCACCGCCCACTCGCCGGCTTGCGCCAGCAGCCAATCGGGCAGGAGGGCTTGCAACCAGGGAGGTGGCGTCATAGGGGCTCCAGCCGCTTATTGCGTCGACAGGTCCGTGCCGAAGTATTTGACCGAGATGGTTTTGTAGGTGCCGTCGGCCTTGATGTCGGCCAGCGCCTTGTTGATGGCGGCTTGCAGTTCGGGGTTGCCCTTGCGGATCAGCACGCCCGAGTTGCTGAACTCGGCCGTCTTGTCGGTGGCGGCGATCTTGACGCGGGCGTTGGGCTTTTGCTTCTTGAAGTCGAGGAACGACAGGTTGTCGTTCACGGTGGCCTCGACGCGGCCCGAGGTGAGCAGGTCGATGGCCTCGTTGAAGCCCTGCACGGCAATGACTTCCGCGCCATGGCTTTGCGCCAGCTTGCCGAAGTTGCTGGTCAGCGTATTGGCGGACTTCTTGCCCTTGAGATCGTCGAAGGACTTGATGCTGGTGTTGTCTTCGCGCACGATCAGCACGGCGGCCGAGGAAATGTACGGATCGGAAAAGTCGTACTTGGCGCGGCGGGCGTCGGTGATGCCCACCTGGTTGATCACGGCGTCGTAGCGCTTGGCGTCCAGCCCGGCGATCAGCCCGTCCCACTTGCCTTCCACGAATTGGGCCTTCACGCCCAGGCGTTCGGCGATGGCGCGGCCGATGTCCACGTCAAAACCGGTAAGCTGCCCGGATGCGTCGTGGAAGGTGAAGGGGGCGTAGGTGCCTTCGGTGCCGATCTTGAACACGCCCGCGGATTTGATTTGCTCCAGGCCGGATTGGGCATGGGCGGCGGATAGCGCGGCGACCTGGATAAGGCCGGCGGCAAACAGCGTACGAAAGCGTTTCATGGCAATGCTCCACGGGTGGCAGAAATCACTGTGGAGAGCATGCGGGCCTGCGATGCCCTCCGGCGTAGCCGCACTCTAACAACGCGCCTATTTTTCCACAAAGCATAAGGAATAGTAAAAATATAGCGGCAAGTCATATGGCATCACCCACACCCCGGTGCGGCACGGCCGGGGTTCATTCATGCATGACCTTGATGGAGATCGGTGTGGAACAGCGATGGAACAGGCGGGCTTTCATGGTGGCCGCCGCGGGCGCGGCAGCCGCCGCGGGCGCGATGCCGGCCCAGGCCCAGGGCGCCAATGGGTCGAGGCTGATACCGGGCGGCGGCAGCATCACGGACGTGGCGGGCCTGCGCGTGGGCCACTACACCGATACGCGCCGCCCGACGGGCTGCACGGTCATCATCGCCGAAGCCGGCGCGACGGGCGGCGTCGATGTGCGCGGCGCGGCGCCCGGCACCCGCGAAACGGACCTGCTCAATCCCGTGAACATGGTGGAAAAGGTGCATGCCGTTATGCTGGCCGGCGGCAGCGCGTTCGGCCTGGACGCGGCCTCCGGCGTCATGCGCTACCTGGAAGAAAAGAAAATCGGCTTCGACGTGGGCGTGGCGCACGTGCCCATCGTGCCATCGGCCATCCTGTTCGACCTGGGCGTGGGCGATGCGTCGATCCGGCCCGACGCGGCCGCGGGCTACCAGGCCTGCAAGTCCGCCACCGCCGACGCGCCGCAGGAGGGCAACGTCGGCGCGGGGGCGGGCGCGACGGTAGGCAAGCTGTATGGCCCCAAGCGCGCCATGAAGGGCGGCATCGGCACCGCGTCGCTGACCGTGGCGGGCGTGACCGTGGGCGCCATCGTGGCGGTCAACGCGGTGGGAGACGTGCTGGACCCGTCTACCGGCCGCATCCTTGCCGGCGCGCGCACCGCCGACGGCAAGATGCTGCTGGACACCCGCGCCGCCATTCTGGCCGGCGACCTGCCCAAATCGATGCGCGCAGGCGCCGCGACCACGATCGGCGTCGTCGCCACCGATGCCCGGCTTACCAAGGCGCAGGCGCAGAAGATCGCGGGCATGGCGCATGACGGCCTGGCCCGCACGATCAACCCGATCCACACCATGCTCGACGGCGACACCCTCTTCGCGCTCGGCACGGGCGCCTCCGGCAAGGCCGCCAACGTCATGTTGCTGGGCGTGATGGCGGCCGAGGCCATGGCGATCGCGGTGCAGCGCGCCATTCTGTCGGCGCGCGCGCTGGAAGGCTATCCGGCCGCGGTGGACTTCATCGCCTGACCGGGCCCCGCCGCCACATTGACCCGGGGCTGTCACAGAACGGGTCCATGATGGAAGGCGCCGGCGCATGGCCGGCGGGCGGAGGGGCGCATGTACAAAGGCGAACGACTCAACGGCGCGACGCATCTGGCCGGTCTGGCGCTGGCGGTGACCGCGTCGGGCGCCCTGATCTCGCGGGCGGCCGAGTTGAACGTGGACACGCGGCAGGCCGTCGGCTGCGCCGTGTTCGCCGCGTCGATGATCGCCGTGTATGCCTCGTCGGTCCTGTTCCATTGCTCGCGCGGCCGCCGCAAGGAATTCTGGGCGAAGGCCGACCATTGCGCGATCTACCTGCTGATCGCCGGCACCTACACGCCGCTGGCGTTCGGGCCGGTGGAGCACGGCTGGGGCGCGGCCATGGGCGTGGCCATCTGGGCGCTGGCCGCGGCAGGCATCGGGCGCGAGCTGTGTTGGGCGCGCGGCGCGGCGCCCGCTTTGCCGCTCTACCTGGCGATGGGCTGGCTGGGCGTCATGTTCGCCGCGCCGATCGCCGGCGCCCTGTCGTCGGCGGGGCTGACCTGGCTGCTGGCGGGCGCTGCGGTCTATACCGCGGGCACGCTGTTCTATGTGAACGGCAAGCGCTGGCGGCACGCGCACGGCATCTGGCATCTGTTCGTCATGGGCGGCACGGCCTGCCATTTCGTGACCGTGTTCGGCTTCCTGCGGATGGGCGCGGGTTAGGGCGGGTGTCGGCCCGTCCCGGGCGTGCCGGCCCTAGCGCCAACTGGCCAGCGGCAGCATGCCGCCGCGGCTTTTCACTTTGCGCATGACGATATGCGAGCACAGATCGCGCACGCCGGGGATCTTGCTGAGCTTGTCTTCCACGAAATTCGAGAACGCCGCCAGGTTGCGCGTGCGCACCGCCAGGATGTAGTTGGAGGCGCCCGTCACGATGCTGGCCTCGGTGATTTCATCGTGCAGCGCGATGCCGGCCAGGAATTCCTCGTGCCATCCGGGGCGCGACTGGTCGAGCGACACATGGACGATGGCTTCCAGTTCGAAGCCCAGCTTTTCGGCGTCCAGCACGGCGCGGTAGCCTCGGATCAGCCCGGCGTCCTCCAGCGCGCGCACGCGCCTCAGGCAGGCCGAAGGCGATAGTGACACCTGTTCCGCCAGGTCCTGGTTGCTCAGGTGGCCGTTCTCTTGCAGGCGGTAGAGAATCCGCTGGTCTATGGCGTCGATCTGCATGGCGCAATCAAATTCCAAAAAAAACTGTTCTGTGCAACCCAATGCGGAAACCTAGGGTAATCCGCGCCCGGATTTGCAATATATCAGCCCGCTCGCGCTGATAGTATTTATCAAGAAAATTGCCCGATGGAGCTGCAATGAATACCCGCGACGACTGCGTGAACGCCGACCGCCAAGACCCCCTGGCGCCTCTCAAAGACCGGTTCGACCTGCCGCCGGGCGTGCTGTACATGGACGGCAATTCGCTGGGCGTGCTGCCCAAGGCCGCCGCCGCGCGAGCCGCCGCCGTCATCGGCCAGGAGTGGGGCACGGGCCTCATCCGCAGCTGGAACACCGCCGGCTGGTTCGAACTGCCGGCGCGCCTGGGCGACAAGCTGGGCAGCCTGCTGGGCGCGCGCGAGGGCGAGCTGGTCATTACCGACACCACCTCGCTGAATATCTTCAAGGCGCTGGCCGCCGCGCTGCGCATCCAGCAGCAGAAGCAGCCCGCGCGCCGCGTCATCCTGTCCGAGCGCGACAACTTCCCCACCGATCTCTACATGATCCAGGGCATGATCGACCTGCTGCAGCAGGGCTACGAAATGCGCCTGATCGACGACGCGCTGCCGCTGGAAGACGCGCTGGACGATTCGGTGGCGGTGATGCTGCTGTCGCACGTGAACTACCGCAGCGGCCAGATGCACGACATGGCCGCCGTCACCGCGCTGGCGCACGAGCGCGGCGCGCTGGCCATCTGGGACCTGGCGCACGCCGCGGGCGCAGTGCCGGTGGACCTGAACGGCGCCGACGCCGATTTCGCCGTGGGCTGCACCTATAAGTACCTGAACGGCGGCCCCGGTTCGCCGGCCTTCATCTGGGTGGCGCCGCGCCATACCCAGGATTTCTGGCAGCCGCTGTCCGGCTGGTGGGGCCATACGCGGCCTTTCGACATGGCCGTGGCCTACGAGCCCGCGGGCGGCATCCGGCGCTACCTGTGCGGCACCCAGCCCATCGTGTCGCTGTCGCTGGTGGAGTGCGGCCTGGACGTGGCCCACGCCGCCGACATGGCCGAGGTGCGCAAGAAGTCGCTGGCGCTGGGAGACTTGTTCATCGCGCTGGTCGAGCAGCGATGCGCGGGCCATCCCCTGACGCTGGTGACGCCGCGCAACCACGGCGAGCGCGGCAGCCACGTCAGTTTCCGCCACCCGAATGGCTTCGAGGTGATGCAGGCGCTGATCGCGCGCGGCGTCATCGGCGACTACCGCGAACCCGAGGTGCTGCGCTTCGGCCTGACGCCGCTGTATTTCGGCTATGCCGATGTGTGGGACGCCGTCGACATCCTGAAGGGCGTGCTGGACAGCCGCGCCTGGGACAAGCCAGAGTTCAGGCACCGCGCCGCCGTGACCTGAAAAGGCGCCGGCAGTCACTCGCGCGGGCCGGGCTGGCCCTACATCCATGAAGAGAGCGCAGTACGAGGAGGAGACAATGGGGCAACAACAGGGATTCGGCAGGATCGCCGAACGCGAACAGGGGCTCAAGCGGCGCTTGACCTCCGGGCAGATGAGCATGATCGCCATCGGGGGGGCCATCGGCACGGGCCTCTTCCTGGGCAGCAAGTTCGCCATCGGCTTCGCGGGGCCTAGCGTGATCATCAGCTACGCGATCGGCGGCCTGATCACGCTGCTGCTCATGGGCTGCCTGGCGGAGATGACGGTGGCGCATTCCACGTCGGGCTCGTTCGGCGCCTACGCCGAGCACTACATCGGCCCGCTGGCAGGTTTTCTGGTGCGCTACGCGTACTGGTCCTGCGTGGTGCTGGCGGTGGGCACCGAAGTCACCGCCGTGGCCGAATACATGAAGCTCTGGTTCTCGGACGTGCCTGGCTGGCAATGGGTGTGCCTATTTTCGGGCGCGCTGATCTTCATCAACGCAATGAGCGTGAAGGCGTTCGGCACCGTGGAATACTGGTTCTCGACGGTCAAGGTCAGCGCCATCGTGGCCTTCATCATCCTGGGTGCCTACGTGGTCTGGGGCAACCCCCAGTACGGCGCCGTGCAATACACCGCGCACGGCGGGTTCTTCCCGAATGGCGTGTGGGGCATGTGGATCGCCGTGGTGATCTCGATTTTCAGCTACCTGAGCGTAGAGATGATCGCGGTGGCGGCGGGCGAGGCCGAGGATCCGGAGCGGGCGGTGAAGCAGGCGTTCCGGGCCACCATCGTCCGCCTGGTGGTGTTCTACCTGCTGACGCTGGCGCTGATCCTGGCCATCGTGCCCTGGGACGAGGCCGGCAAGGGCGGCAGCCCCTTCGTGAAGGTGATGCAGGCGCTGGGAATTCCGGGCGCGGCGGACGTCATCAATTTCATCGTGCTGGTGGCCGCGCTGTCGGCGATGAACAGCCAGCTGTACATCACGACGCGCATGATGTTCAGCCTGTCGCGCGCCGGCCACGCGCCGTCCGCGCTGGGGCGCCTCACGCGTAGCGGCACGCCGCTGAACGCGTTGCTGCTGTCCACCAGCGGGATCGGTATCGCGGCCGTGCTGAACGTGTTGTATCCCGAGACCGCCTTCACGCTGATGATGGCTATCTCGATGTTCGGCGCGCTGTTCACGTGGATGATGATCTTCGTGACGCACTACTTCTTCCGGCGCCGCTGGGCGCGCGAGGGCGGCGCGGCGCTGTCGTTTCGCATGCCCGGTTTCCCGGTGCTGACGCTGCTGGGCGCGGGCGCCATGCTGGCTATCCTGGCCACCACCTACTTCACCAGCGTCTTCAGGATGACCCTGGTGTTCGGCGTGCCCTTTCTGGTGATCCTGGCGGCCGCCTACGGGCTGCTGGTGCGCGAGCGCGGCGAACCGGCAGGCCGGGCCGCGCGCCAGCAGCGTACCTGAGCTGCCGGCTTCAGGTGCTGGCGAGGCTTGCGGCTTGCGGCTCGGCGGCCGCTTCCTGTTGCGCCGGCGCGAAGACGCGCAGCCGGTGGCCGTCTGGATCCAGGGCCACGAAGGTGCGGCCGAAATCCATGTCGGTGGGCGGCTGGAGGATGGGCAGGCCGCGCAGGCTCCAATCTACGTGGCGGCGGTTCAGCGCTTCCGCGTCGGCGACGGTGAACGCCAGTTCGGATGCGCCGCCGCGGCCGGCGGCCGCGGGCTCCACGGTGTGGCGCGACCACAGGCCGAGCATCAGCCCCGAATCCAGCGCGAACAGCGCGAAGGTCGGCGAGCTTTCGACGGGCGGACGCTGCAGCAGCGCGCTGTAGAACGCGGCGCTGGCCGGCGGCTTGTCTACGTAGAGGATGACGAAATTGGTGTCTGACATGATGCGCTCCAGGGAGGTTGACGCGCTCATCTTAGACAGGGGTGCTGTCAGTTTTTGGCAGTAGCCTTCAGCCCGATTCCGCGGGCGTGTGATCGATCGCGCGCCAGTCCTTGAGCAGCGCGTGCCGGCGCCTCGGATAGCGCGGGCCGGCCACCAGCGAAGCGATGCGGTCGGTGCGGAAATGGCGGAAGTCCTGGCGCAATTCGCACCAGGCCATCACGATGCGCACGCTGTCGAAAAAACCCAGCGCGAAAGGCCAGATCACGCGGGTGGAATCGGCGCCCTTGTCGTCCCGGTAGGTGATGTCGATTTTCTGCTCGTTGCGGATGGCTTGGCGGATGAGCGACAGGTCCACCCGGTCCACCACCGTGACCGCGCTGGGGCCGACCAGCAGGGGGATGGCGTCCAGCCCGTCGCGCAGTTCCGCGGGCAGCACGGCGCCGATCTTGGCCAGCGCGTGGCGCGCGGCCTGTCCGAGCCTGGGGTCGGAGCGGTTCGCCACCCAGCGGGTGCCCAGCACCAGGGCTTCGATCTCTTCGGTGCTGAACATCAGCGGCGGCAGCATGAAGCCGGGCCGCAGGACATAGCCCACGCCCGGCTCGCCGTCGATTTCGGCGCCCTGCGATTGCAGGGTGGCGATGTCGCGGTACAGCGTGCGGATGCTGATGCCCAGGTCGGCGGCCAGTTGGCGGCCGCTGACGGGGCGGCGATGGCAGCGCAGGGTCTGCAGCAGGCCGAGGAGCCTTTCGGTGCGGGACATGGCAGGAGGCGGGCAGACGGCAATTGCATAATGCTGCCACGAAATGGCAGCATGCGATACCGTTACGCCCCGCCTCCGGCGGATCAGCCGCCGATCTTCTTGCCGGTGGCCACGTCGAGCGCGGAACCGTCTTCCAGGCTGACGCGGTAGATCTCGCGCACCACGTTGCCGGCGAAGCCGATCTCGACGATGGACACGTCCTTGAACGTCGTGGCGATGCCCTCGGGCAGCACGGCGTTGAACTTGTCCGCTTCCTGCTTCATGGCGTCCTGCAGGCGCGCGTCGTACGGCGTCATGCTGTAGACCAGCGTGGTGTGCGGGTTGTGCGCGCGCACTTCCTTGCCGTCCTGCATGATGTTCACGCCGCTCACGCCCTGCGTGCGGACCAGGTCGTGGCCGGCGTCGCCCATCTTGGCGTAGACGGGGCCGGTCACGCGTGGCAGCGGGCCGTCGCGCAAGGGCGCCAGGGCGGCGGTGGCCACGGTGTTGTAGCGCATCATGTCCTCGAAGCCCTGGCCGCTCTTGACCACGCCCAGGTCCAGCCACCAGGGATGGCCCGCGCCCTTGGCGGCCTCGGTGGGATAGAAGCTCTTGAGCGTGATCTGCAGCGGGGCCGGCGGCTTGGGCAGCGCCTTCAGCATGCGGGCGGGCGTTGCTGGATCGGCGCTGTGGATGTGCACCACCGTGACGTGCGGCATGTTGGGCGTTTCGGCTTCGGTCTTCAGGCCCAGCTTGACCAGATCGGCCTTGAGCGCGCCGTTGACCTTGGCGTCCAGGACGGCGTTGACTTCCTTGGGCAGCCGGTACACCACGCCGTAGGTGGCCTTGTGCTCGCGGAACCCGGGCTGGTCCAGCGCGCTGTTGTCGATGGGCGCCGCGCCGTGCGCGGTGAACGAGGAGGCGAACAGGCCGAGGGCGGCCAGTTTGAAGATGCGCTTGATCATGGCGATTCCTTTTCTTGTGGAGGCCCGCGAGAGGCATCCGCAGTGTGTGGGCCGCGGATGTACGGCGTATTGCACCAAGCAAAAGAATCCCGATACCAGCCGCCTCATGTCCGATGGCTGGCCGGCGCCGGCTGATATCCGCCTACCCCAGAAAGACGATGGCGACGATGACGATGCCCAGCAGCAGGTTCACGCCCACCCAGCGGCGCACGCCGCCCATGGCCTGGCCGCCCGCGGGCCAGTCGGACGCCGCGACCGCCGCGTTCAGGCGCGGATAGAGAACGAAGCGGATGTAGGCGTAGATGGCCATCATGACGAGGCCGCCGGCGGCCATGGCGGTCCAGCTGCGCGGCATGAAGAACGCGCCGCCGGTCTGCGCCGCCTGGGCCGCCTCCTGACCGATCATCGCCGCGCCCGACAGCAGGATGAGCACGATGGCGGCCAGCACCGCGTTCAGGAACGGGCCCAGTACCGAGGCCATGAGCCGCAGGCGGACCGGCGGCTCCAGCTGCGCCACGGCCGGGCGCAGGAAACAGTGGGCGAACAGCATGCCTCCGACCCAGAGGATCACGGCCATGACATGGACGAACTTGAGCGCGCTGTAGAGCATGGGAACCCGCCTATTGAAATAGGGCCGCGCAGGGCACGGCCAAGCCTGTCCCCATCATATCGCCGTCATGCTTCGCGCGCCGGCTTGACCTGGATCATGGTTTTGCATTTAGAATGAGATTGATTTCTATTTGTACTAAAGAGTCCAGGGAGCCTTCCGTGCCGAATCCCGCGCTCGCCTCGAGCGATGCTGTCCATATTCTGTATCGCGCGCATCATGGGTGGCTGCATGGCTGGCTGCGCGCCAAGCTGGGGAACACCTTCGACGCGGCCGACCTGGCGCAGGATACGTTCGTGCGGGTGCTGCGGCACCGCCATGAGCTGGACGCGCTGCGCGAGCCGCGCGCCTACCTCACCACGATCGCCAAGCGCCTGCTCATGAACCACCACCGCCGCCGGTCGGTGGAGCAGGCCTATCTCGAGGCCCTGGCCCAGATGCCCGAGCCGCTGGCCCCGTCGGCGGAGCAGCGCCTGATCATCCTGGAAGCGCTGCAGGAAATCGACGAAATGCTGGCGGGCCTGTCGCTGCCCGCGCGCCAGGCGTTCCTGATGGCGCAGCTCGAAGGCCTGAGCCACGGCGAAATCGCGGCCCGGCTCAACGTATCGCTGCGGACCGTCCACCGCTACATCACCAAGGGATTCGAACAATGCATCATGGCGGCGATCTGAGCGCGCTGCCCGAGGCGGGCGGCGAGCTGCCGGTGGTGGAGCGCAGCGTGGCGCGCGAAGCCGCGCGCTGGCTGCTGCGCCTGAGTTCAGGGCGGGCCACAGAAGCCGATCAACGGGCCTGCGACCAATGGCGCGCGAGCAAGGCCGAGCACGAGCATGCGTGGCAGCGCGCGCAACGCGTGAACGAGCGGTTCAGCCTGATCCCCGCCGCGCTGGGCATGGCCACCCTGGACCGGCCGGCGCTCAAACACCGCCGCGCCGCGCTGAAAACGCTGGTGGCGCTGATGGTGGCCGGCCCGGCCGCCTGGGCCGCCTGGCGCTCGGATTCGCTGGCCTGGAGCGCCGACTACCGCAGCGCCGCGGGCGAGCAGCGCGACGTGGCGCTGGCCGACGGCTCCACGCTGCGCATGAATACGGACAGCGCCGTGGACGTGATGTTCAGCGCCACGTCGCGCCTGCTGCGGCTGCGTTCGGGCGAGATCGCCGTGCATGCCGTGGCGGATACCGCGGCGCATCCCCGGCCGTTCGTGGTGCGCACACGCCTGGGCGACATCGAGGCGCGGGCCTCGCGCTTCTGCGTGCGGCAGGACGGCGCGTCCTGCCGGGTCAGCGTGCAGCAGGGGCGGGTCCGGGTCAGCAGCGCGGCGCATCCGGGCGCCGCAGCCATCCTGTCGGAAGGAGAACAGGGCAGCCTGGCGGCCGCGGGCGTTTCGCCGCCGTCCCCCGCGGATCCGCATGCCAGCGACTGGATGCGCGGCGTGCTGTACGCCAGCCAGATGCGCCTGGATGCCTTCGCCGCGGAACTGGACCGCTACCGGCCGGGCATCCTGCGCTGCGATCCCGCCGTGGCGCATTTGCGGGTTTCGGGCGCTTTCCAGCTGCGCGACACGGACGCGGTGCTGGCCGCGTTGCCGGCGACCCTGCCGGTGCAGGTACGCTACCGCACGCCGTACTGGGTCACCATCGGGCCGCGCGCAGCGTCCGATGCTTGAAATGGAATTTTTTTTGGCAATGCTGTCTGGTCTGGAGCGCACGAGGGTCATGGTCTGTATAGGCAAACGAATGCCGACACCTTTTGGATCGAAAGGACGACCATGGCTTACCATCCCGCCGGCCGCGCAAGCGGCTCCCGATCAGCCCGAGGCGCGCAATGCCGGCTGACCCGACTTGCCGCCGCCATGCATGCGGCGCTGGCCCTGGCCGCCTTCGCCGGCGTCATGCTGCCGGCGTCCGGCGCATGGGCCCAGGCCTCGGCGCAGGCGCAGGCCCGCGGCTATCGCATACCCGCCGGGCCTCTGGCCGAGGCGCTGCCGCGCTTTGCCGACAGCGCGGGCGTGACGGTGCTGTTCGACGCCGCGCTGGTGGGGCAGCGCCGCACGGCCGGACTCGAAGGGAGCTATTCGGTGCGTGAGGGCTTTTCGCGCTTGCTGGCCGGCAGCGGCCTGAGCGTGCGGGAACGCGGCGCCGGCGTCTACGTTCTGGAGGCGCAGGCGCCGGACAACGCGACGCAACTGGCGCCGGTCAGGGTGGAAGGCGAGGGCGCGGCGGCCGCGCCCGCCTGGGAAACCAGCACCGACCGCAAGCGCCTGGACGATCTGCAGATCCGCAACTGGAGCGACCTGAGCAAGCGCGCCGAGCCGGGCGTGAACTTCAACCGGCAGAACAACAGCATCAATATTCGTGGCCTGGACCAGGACCGGGTGCTGACGCGCGTGGACGGCATCCGCCTGCCGTGGCTGGATGACGGCGCGCGCGGCGTGAAGGGCGGGCTGGAAGCGGTGGACTTCAACAGCCTGTCGCGGCTGGACATCGTGCGCGGCGCGGACGCCAGCGGCGGCGGTTCCGGTGCGATATCGGGCATCGCCGACCTGTACACGCTGGAACCGTCGGACCTGCTCGGCGGCGGACAGACCTTCGGCGCGCTCGTCAAGACGGACTACGATTCGGCCGACAGCAGTTGGGGCGCCAACGCGGCGCTGGCGGGCCAGATCCACAGCAATACGTTCTGGCTCGTGCAGGCGGGGCTGCGCAACGGCCACGCGCTCGACAACCGGGGCGACGTGGGCGGCTACGGCCCCAAGCGCAGCGAACCCAGCCCCGAGGACTACGACCAGCGCAGCTTCCTGCTGAAGCTGCAGCAGCGCGTCGAAGGCGGCCACCGGTTCGGCCTGACCGGCGAATACTTCAAGCGCAACGCCGACATCGACAGCATGTTCGAACAGGGCGCGGGCACCAGCTATCTTTACGGCGAAAACGGCACCCGCAAGGAAACGGAACGCGAGCGCGTGTCGTTCGACTATACCTACAAGGCGCCCGGCGAAGGCAGCCTTATCGATACGGCCTCCGCCGTCGTCTACTGGCAGCGCCTGCGGCTGGACAACTCGCTGGACGGCGTGCGCAGCGTGGATTCGCGGGCCTACGCCATCCCCGGCGATCCCTTCCGCTACGGCTTTCCTAGCGGCCCCTACGGCCGCAGCAACTCCATCCAGCAGACGCTGTTCGGCGTGAACGGCGAACTCACCAAGCGGCTAGCCGGGGCATCGGTGTCGCAGCTGTGGACAGTCGGCGGCGAGTGGTACGGCAACAAGACCGAGCAGAACTCCAGCGGCTACGACAATTGCCCGGCGATCCGCCCTGGGCTGCCGGCGCCGATGGGCCCGCGTTCCTGCGACATGCTGCACACCAACCAGGCCGACGTGCCGCAGTCCAAGGGCAGCCAGTGGGCCCTGTGGGTGCAGGACGAATTCAGCTTCGCCGACGGCCGCTACACGCTCATGCCGGCCCTGCGCTACGATCACTACGAACAGAAGCCGCAGTCTACGGCGGACTACGACAGCAACCCGAACGCGGGCGCGCTGCCGCCGTCCAACAGCGGCAGCCGCTTCTCCCCCAAGCTGCTTGCTACCTGGAAGGCCCGCGACGACCTGAGCTTCTACGCCCAGTACGCCTACGGTTTCAAGGCGCCCAGCCCGACGCAGCTCTACACCAACTACGGCGGGCCGGGCTCCTACCTGCGCGTGGGCAATCCCAACCTGAAGCCCGAGACCAGCAAGGGCTGGGAACTGGGCGCCAAAATGGGATCGGACGATCTCGGCGGCGCGCTATCGTTCTTCGACAATCGCTACCAGAATTTCATCGACGCCGAGGTGCCCCTGAATGCGAGTTCGCCGCAGTGGCAGCCGGGCTGGGACGGCCAATATCCTTGGGGCGTGACTGGCAGCGTGAACCGCGCCAAGGTGCGCATCTACGGCGCCGAGGCCAGCGCGCACTGGAAGTTTTCGCCCGGATGGCGCACCTGGGGCTCGCTGGCGTGGGCCGTGGGCAAGGACGAGGGCACGGGGCAGTACCTGAACTCAGTTGCGCCGCTGAAAGCGGTGCTGGGGGTGGGCTACGGCCGCGACGTGTGGGGCGTGGACGCAATGCTGACTGCCGCGCTGCAACGCAACAAGGTCGAGTACCCGGATGCCGAGGCCGACGCGCCCTACGCCGATTTCAAAGCGCCCGGCTACGGCGTGGTGGACCTGATGGGCTACTGGCGTCCCGCGGCCGTGAAGGGGCTGCAGGTGCAGGCGGGCGTTTTCAACCTGTTCGACAAGAAGTACTGGGAGGCCATCAATGTGCCGACCGCCGGCGCAACCGCGATTCCGCGTCCGGTCGATTGGTACACGGAACCGGGGCGCAGCGTCCGCGTCTCACTGACATACCAGTATTGATTCCGATCCGCCGCCGGCGGCCGGCGGCTTTCGCAACCCGTTTTATCGGCCGGAGGGCCCACTATGAGCAACACCGATTTCACGTCCCGCGCACAGGCGCTGCGCGCCCGCAACGAGGCCCTGGCCGCCTCGCAACCCGGGCTGCGCGCCCGCAACCTCGCCCAGGCCCTGGGCGTATCCGAGGCCGAATGGGTGGCCGCGGGCTGCGGCGGCGTGAAGGCCACCGCCCTGCACGGTACGCCGCAGGAGATCTTCCGCGAACTGGGCACGCTGGGTCCGGTCATGGCGCTGACGCGCAACGACTGGTGTGTGCACGAGCGCCATGGGGTGTACGAAGACATCCAGGCCGAGGGGCCGGTGGGCCTGGTGCTGGGGCCGGACATCGACCTGCGCGTGTTCTTCACCGCGTGGAAGTCGGCCTGGGCGGTCGAGCAGGACGGCCGGCACAGCCTGCAGTTCTTTGACGGCGCGGGCGTGGCGGTGCACAAGGTCTACCGCGTCGACGCGACCGACGCGGCAGCCTACGATGCGCTGATCGCGAAGTTTGCCGGCGAACCGCAGTGGCCCGAGACCGCGCCCTACGCGCCGGCCGCCGACGCGGACCGCGTCCAAGACAGCGCGCAATGGCGCGAGGCCTGGCTCGCAATGCAGGACACCCACGAGTTCTTTCCGCTGCTGCGCAAATTCAAGGTGTCGCGCCTGGCGGCGCTGGCGGCCGCGGGCGAGGACCTGGCGCAGCCGGTGCCCGCGGAATCCGTCGAGCGCATGCTGGAATCGGCGGCGCAGTCCGGCCTGTCGATCATGTGCTTCGTGGGCAATCGCGGCATGATCCAGATCCATACCGGCCCGGTAAAGCAGCTGCGCCGCACGGGGCCCTGGTACAACGTGCTGGATCCCAAGTTCAACCTGCACCTGGACACGGCCGCGATCGCGTCGGCCTGGGTGGTGAACAAGCCCACCTCGGACGGCTGGGTGACGTCGCTGGAGCTGTATTCCGCCACGGGCGAACTGATCGCCCAGTTCTTCGGCGAGCGCAAGCCGGGCAAGCCGGAACTGGCGCAGTGGCGCGAACTGATGGCCAGCCTGTGCAGCGTGCCGCTGGCCGCCTGAGGACGACGCAATGAAGACATGGTTGGCAGTGGCGATCGGATGGATGGCGGCGCTAGCCGCGCAGGCGGCGCCGCCCGAACGGGTGGTGACGCTGGGCGGCAGCGTGACCGAAATCGTCTATCAGCTGGGGCAGGGCGAACGCCTGGTCGGGGACGACCTCTCCAGCCTGTACCCCGAGGCCGCGACCCGGCTGCCCCGTGTCGGGTATTACCGCTCGGTGCCGGTGGAGGGCGTTCTGGCGCTGAAGCCCGATCTGGTGCTGGCGTCCGAACAGGCCGGCCCGCCCGACGCGCTCAAGCGCCTGGGCGAGGTCGGCGTGCGCGTGGTGACGGTGCCGGATTCGCCCTCGGTCGATTCGCTCAAGGCGCGCATCCGCAACATCGCGCAGGCGCTGGGCGTGGCGCCGGAAGGCGAGCGCATGGTGGAGCGGATCGCGCGCGAGCTCAAGCAGGTCGAAACGATTCCGGCGACGCATGCGCGCGCCATTCTGCTGATCAACCGCACCGGCACTTTGCAGGGCGCGGGGCGCGGCACGGCCGCCAACGAAGTGATGGCGATGGCGGGCCTGGTCAACGTGCTGCAGGATCAGCAAGGCTACAAGCCGGTTTCCGCCGAGGCGGTCAGCGCGCTGGCGCCGGACCTGATCGTGGTGACCAAAACCTCGCTCGACGCTACCGGCGGGGCCGCGAAGCTGCTGGCCATGCCCGGCATCGCGTCCACGCCCGCGGCGGTCGGCCGGCGCGTGATCGTCATGGACGACCTGCTGCTCCTGGGGATGGGGCCGCGGCTGCCGCTGGCGCTGACCGAACTCAAGCAGGAGGCCGCCGGTGCGATGGCGCGCTAGCGCCGGGCGCGTGAAGCCGCCGCTGGCCCTGTTGCTGCTGGGTGTGGCGGTCGTCGCGGTGGCGCTGGCCGCCAGCAGCAGCGGCGCGGTCCGGATTCCGCTGCGCGAGCTGCCCTCGCTGCTGTGGGGAACCCCGGCCCCCGGCAGCGAGCTCTGGCGCAACGTGCTGATCGATATCCGCCTGCCGCGCGTGCTGTTCGCGCTGGTCGCCGGCGCCGCGCTGGCGGTTTCCGGCGCGTCCATGCAGGCGCTGTTCCGCAATCCGCTGGCCGAGCCGGGCCTGATCGGCATTTCGGCCGGCGGCGCGCTGGGGGCGGTCGGGGCCATCGTCCTGACCTCGGGCGGCTTCCTGATCCTGGCGCCCGCGGCGTTCGCGGGCAGCCTGCTTGCCACCTTCTGTGCCTATGCCCTCGGCCGGCGGGTGCCCGGCGTGGCGGGGCTGCTGCTGGCCGGCATCGCGATCAACGCGGTGGCCGGCGCCATCATCGGGCTGTTCACCTTCGTCGCCAACGATGCCCAGCTGCGCGACCTGACGTTCTGGAGCATGGGCAGCCTGGCGGGCGCGAACTGGACGCTGCTGGCGTTCCTGGGGCCGTGGGTGCTGCTGATGTCGCTGTGGCTCATGGGCCAGTGGCGCGTCATGAACGCCTTGCTGCTGGGCGAGCGCGAGGCCCAGCACCTGGGCTACGCGCTCAAGCGCGTGCGGGCCAGGCTGGTGCTGGCGTGCGCCCTGATCGTCGGCCCGCTGGTGGCCGCCACCGGCGGAATCGCGTTCGTGGGCCTGGTGGTGCCGCACCTCGTGCGCATGACGCTCGGCGCCAATCACCGCTGGCTGCTGCCCGCCTGCGTGCTGGGCGGAGCGCTGGCCCTGGCGCTGGCGGACTGGCTGTCGCGGGTCGCGGTCGTGCCGGCCGAACTGCCGATCGGGCTGGTCACCAGCCTGGTGGGTGGCCCCTTTTTCCTGTGGCTGCTGGCGCGCGGCCGGAGGCACGGATGATGCTGGCGGCCGAGAACCTGACATTGGCGCGCGGCGGCAACCGCATCCTGGACCAGGTGTCGCTGGCGTTGCGGCCCGGCGAGGTGGTGGGCCTGCTGGGCGCCAACGGCGCGGGCAAGTCCACGCTGCTGGGCGCGCTGTCCTCCGAATTGGCGCCCGACGCCGGCCGTGTGCGGCTGGGCGAGGCCGATCTGACGCGGCTGCCGCATCGCCAGCAGGCCCGCCGGCGCGCTGTGCTGCCGCAAAAACCCGGGCTGACCTTCGACCTGGATGTGAGCGAAGTGGTGGCGATGGGCGCCTACCCGTTCCCGGAACTGTCACCGGCCGGCGTGGACGCGCTGGTGGGCCAGGCGCTGGAGCGGGCCGACGTGGCGCATTTGCGGGCGCGCCGCTATCCCGAACTGTCGGGCGGCGAACAGCAGCGCGTGCAGTTCGCGCGTGTGCTGGTGCAGTGCAGCGCGGGGCGCACCCCGGGCGAACCGCGCTACCTGCTGCTGGACGAGCCCACCGCCAGCCTGGATCCGAAGCACCAGGGCGATCTGCTGCGAACGGCGGCGGAACTGGCGCACGCGGGCGATACCGGCGTACTGGTGATCCTGCACGACATGAATCTGGCCGCCCGCTGGTGCGACCGTTTGCTGCTGCTGTGCGCGGGTCGGGCCATCGCCGCGGGCACGCCAGCGGAGGTGCTGACGCCGGGCAATCTGTATCTGGCCTACGGGATCGACGCCCAGGTCATCGCGCATCCGCTGCAGGCGGGACGCCTGCTGGTGGTCATGGCGTGACGCAACGCGCGGCGCCGGTAAAATGGCGGGAACGCATTTTCACCCACCATTTCCACAGGACCCCGTGTCATGCCTACTTTTGACGTCGTCTCCGAAGTCGACAAACACGAACTCACCAACGCCGTCGACCAGGCCAACCGCGAACTGTCTACCCGCTTCGACTTCAAGGGCGCCGATGCCAAGTTCGAGCTGGAAGGCTTTGTCGTGACCCAGGTTGCCTCCAGCGCGTTTCAGCTCAAGCAGATGCTGGACATCCTGCGCGGCCGCCTTTCCGCCCGCGGCATCGACGTGCGCTGCCTGGACGTCGCCGATCCCCTCGAGAACCTGGGCGGCGCGCGCCAGAAGGTCACCATCAAGCAAGGCATCGAGCAGCCCGTGGCCAAGAAGCTCATCGCCGCCATCAAGAACGCCAAGCTCAAGGTGGAATCGCAGATCAACGGCGACAAGCTGCGCATCAGCGGCAAGAAGCGCGACGACCTGCAAACGGCCATCGCGCTGCTGAAAAAGACCGACGTCGACCTGCCCCTGCAGTTCGAGAACTTCCGCGACTGACGCCCGGGCGTCTCACCCTGGGGCGAGGGGGCAAGTGTCTGACACCCCTACGAGATGCTCGTGGAGCCGCGGCGCGCTTGCCGGGTGTCAGACACCCGTGCCGCGCCATGGCACCGCGAAGGCCATCTCGTAGGGGTGTCAGACACTGGAGCGAAGGCCATCTCGTAAGGGTGTCAGACACTGGAGCGAAGGCCATCTCGCAGGGGTGTCAGGCATTTGGACGAGACTTTCTTGCAGGCATGTCAGACCCCTTTCCCCGGAAAGACTTCTTATGGGACATTCCTCTGAGCTGCAGCTGATCGTCGAGCTGGCGCGCGCCGGCGGTATGTCGGCGGCGGCGCGTGAACTGGGCGTTACGCCCGCGGCGGTCAGCAAGCGGCTGGCGCAGATCGAGGCGCGGCTGGGCGTGCGGCTGGTCAACCGCAGCACGCGGCGCCTGAGCCTGACGGCGGAAGGCGAGGTCTACCTGGAGAACGCCCGGCGCATCCTGGGCGAAATCGAAGACCTGGACCAACTGATCGCCAGCCGCCAGGCCAGCCCGCGCGGCCTGCTGAAAGTCAACGCCCCTCTGGGCTTCGGCCGCAGCTACATCGCGCCCGCGATCGCCGAATTCGCGCAGAAGTACCCCGAGGTATCGCTGCAACTGCAGCTGACCGACAGCCCGGCGGATTTCGTGCAGGACGCGTTCGACGTGGCGGTGCGCTTTGGCGATCTGCCGGACACGCGCCTGATCGCCCGCAAGATCGCGCCCAACCGCCGCCTGGTCTGCGCGTCCCCGGGTTACCTGAAAGCGCATGGCGTGCCCGCCGCGCCGCATGACCTGGCGCGCCACCAGTGCATCGTGCTGCGGCAGAACGAAGCCGCCTATGGCTTGTGGCGTTTTACCAAGGGACGCCGCAGCGAAACCGTGAAGGTGCGCGGCAATCTCAGCAGCAACGACGGCGAAGTCACGCTGACGTGGGGCCTGGCGGGCCTGGGCATCCTGCAGCGCGCCGAATGGGACCTGGCGCGCTATCTGCGCAGCGGCCGGCTGGTGCGCGTGCTCGAGGACTACGCCTTGCCGCAGGCCGACATCTACGCCGTGTTCCCCGAACGGCATCACCTATCTACCAAGGTGCGGGTGTTCGTGGACTTCCTGGTGGGGTACTTCCAGAAAGGCGCCGAAGGCCAGTGGTGACGGGCGGCCGCGCTCAGGCTGCCCACAGGTGCTGCGCCGCATAGGCGCGCCACGGACGCCAGGCCTCGGCGCGCTCCAGCAGCTGCGCGGGCGTGTACTCGCGGGATTCCAGGCGCTCCAGCGCGCGGATCAATCCGATATCGGCCGACGGAAAGGCGTCGGGCTCGCGCAATTGGCGCAGGGCGATGTACTGTGCCGTCCATTCTCCGATACCGCGGATCTCGCGCAGGCGCAGAACCGATTCGCCGAGTCCGCTGCCGGCATCGAACAGATGCTTGTCGGCGACCGCCGCGGCGGCCACCGCGGACAGGGTCGCGGCGCGGCTGCGCGGCATGCCCAGGGACGCCAGTTCGGCGGCCGCGACGGCCTCGGGCAGCGGGAAGACATGCGTCAGGCTTGCGTCGGGCTGCGCCATGGGCGCGCCGTGCGCCGCGACCAGCTTGCCGGCCAGGCGGATCGCCGCGGCAACCGTGATCTGCTGGCCCAGCACGGCGCGCATCGCCAGCTCGAAGCCGTCCCATGCGCCGGGCACGCGCAGGCCCGGCCTGGCCTGGATCAGCGCCGTCAGGACCGGGTCGCGGGAAAACTGCGCGGCGATGGCGACCGGGTCGCTGGCTAGGTCGAACACGCGGCGCAGCCGGGCGATGATGGCGGGCAAGGCCTGGAGCCGGGGAAAGCGCACGACGGCCTGCAGCGCATTGCCTGTGCCGGGCCGCACGGTCACGGTTCCCTGGCGGCCGTCCAGGCAGATAGTGCGCGCATAGGCGTCGCCTTCGACCCGCTCGATGCCGGGGATCGCCCGCAGCCTCAGGAAGTCCAGCATGGCGGCCCAATCGTAGGGCGGGCGGTAGCGCAGCAGCAGCTTGATCTCGCCCTCCTGCTCCGCGGACACCTCCGGCTTCCCGGCGCGCCGGAGCTCGCCCGGGGCGCGTCCGAACAGGTCGTGGAATATTTCGTTGAAGCGGCGGATGCTGCCGAAGCCCGACGCGAAGGCGATTTCCGCCATGGGCAGATGGGTTTCGTGGATCAGCTGCTTGGCGAGCAGCACGCGCCGAGTCTGGGCAACGGCGACGGGCGAGGCGCCCAGGTGCTGGCGGAAGTGGCGCCGTAACTGGCGTTCGCCCACGCCCAGGCGGCGGGCCAGCCCGTCCACGCCGTCCTCGTCCAGCGCGCCCAGCTCGATCAGCTGCAGCGCGCGCGATACGCTGTCGGGCAGTTCGTGCCCCGGTCCCAGTTCCGGCGCGGTTTCGGGCCGGCAACGCAGGCAGGGGTGGTAACCCGCCTCTTGCGCCGCCGCCGCCGTCGTGTAGAACGTGACGTTCTTTGAGAGCGGCGTGCGCGCCGGGCAGACCGGGCGGCAATAGATGCGCGTGGTCTTGACGGCGGTGAAGAAGCGGCCGTCGTAACGGGCGTCGCGCACTTGGATAGCGCTGTAGCAGGCGTCGTGGTTCAGGTCCATGCGGCCATGCTAACGCCGGCGCACATCCGGAATCTAGCGGTTTCCGGACACTGTTGTACGGCGGGCATTCCTGTCCGGAAACCGCCAGCGGCGCGCGGCGGCCGGGTCTATATTTCGCATGTTTCCCCATTTGCCGGAGTCCGTGCCATGTCCCTTCACCCTCAGGTCTTTTTCCTTGAGCGCGTGCCGACGCCCATCGGCCAGATGCTGATCCTCAGCGACGACCGGCGGCAACTGCGCGCGGTGGACTGGGAGGACTTCGAAACGCGCATGCACAGGCTGCTGCACAGGCAGTACCGCAAGCAGGCCATCGAGCTGCGCGACGCGACGCAGGCCTCGCCCGCCCGGCGCGCGCTCGAAGCCTATTTCGACGGGGCGGTCGACGCCATCGACACGCTGGCCGTCGCCACCGGCGGCACCGACTTCCAGCGCCAGGTGTGGCAGGCGCTGCGGGGCATCGCGGGCGGTGCGCCCATCACGTACGGCGCTCTCGCGGACCGCATCGCGCGTCCCACGGCCGTGCGCGCGGTGGGGCTGGCCAACGGCGCGAATCCCATCGGCATCGTTGTGCCTTGCCACCGCGTCGTGGGCGCGAACGCGTCGCTGACCGGTTATGGCGGCGGGTTGCACCGCAAACGCTGGCTGCTGGACCATGAAGCGCGCTGGCTCACGGCCCGGCGGCCCCTCGCCGCGCGGGGCTGAGCCAGGCGTCGCATAACGCGCGGCCGGCTCTATTCGCAGCTGGTCGCGGGTTGAAAACTCTTGTGACATGACTGAATGACTTTGTAGCGTGTTAAGCAATGAGCGGGCATATCATCCGTCCCCTCATAGCAACCGCAACAGGAAATGAAGATGCTTATGTCGCGCCCCTTGCGCATGTCCGCCGTTCTGGCCGTTACGCTGGCGCTCGCCGCGTGCGGCGACGATAGCGCAAAGAAGGAGGCGAAGGCGGCCGAGCCGACCACCGCCCAGGCCGAGATCATCAAGTACAACCAGTACGTCGATGCCGCCAACGGCATCTCGACGTCGTTCGAAGAAACGCTGGACCGCTACGAAACCTATGCGGCGCCGAAGCTCAAGGAAGGAAAGCCAATCAAGGATTTCGTCATCGGCAACGATTCCACCATCCTGCGCGCCAAGGAAAAGCTCGACAAGGCGCTGGCGATGACGGCGCCGATCCCCGAGATCGATGCGCCCGCCAAGGAATTCTCGGACGCGCTGGGCAAGCTGGCGCCGCTGAGCAACGAACTGCAGAACTATGCGGCCGCCAAGACCTTCCTGTCGGACAATGGCGCGCTGGCGCGGGAAAAGAGTCCCGCCTACGTCGCGGCGCTGACCGAGGTCGTGAAGACGGAGAGCGCCTTCTACCGCGGCATCTCCGTGAAGGACACGGCCAACACCAAGGAAGCCTTCGAAAAGGCCGCGAAGGACTCGGTCGCCTATTACCGCGCCGGCCTGGTCTATTACGGCAAGTCCACGATGGACAAGGCGTCGGGCATTTTCGACGGCACGGGCCTGGGGGCCGACCAAGAGGCGTTCAAGCAAGCGCTGGACAAGATGAACGAAATGGCGCTGGGCTTTGACAAGAAGACGCGCGAAGCCGACCCGAAGGGCTGCGCCAGCACGATGATGCAGGTCAATAGTTTCCTGGGCGCCGGCCGCAAGGTGCTGGAGCACACGAACAATGGCCGCTACAAGGAAGACGCCGCGCGCACGGGCGCTTTCAAGGCGATGCGTCCCACGATCGTGGATGACGCCTACAGCCTGCGCCAGGATTTCAACAACCTGATCTCCAATCTGAATATCGGCCGCTGCTGATTCCGGCAAGCGGCGGCGGCCTTGTCTTGGCCGCCACCTGAAACAGCGCCCCATGTGGGCGCTGTTTTTCATTGGCGGTTGCGATTCGCGCGCGGGCGGGCGCCATCTTCAACTTCAAGTAAAAGTTGTTTTGAATTCTGCTGCGGTCGGGGCCTGGCCGCCTCAGTACAGTGCCGACAGAACCTCACCAGCAAGGAGCCCTGTCGGCCTATGAAGACCTATCGCATTGCAACCATCCCCGGCGACGGCATCGGCAAGGAAGTGATTCCCGCCGGAAGGCGGATCATGCAGGAGCTTGCCGCGCAGGACGGCCTGCGGTTCGAGTTCCAGGATTTCGACTGGGGCGGCGACTACTACCGCAAGCATGGCGTGATGATGCCGGCCGACGGCCTGGACGCGCTGCGCGACCAAGACGCGATCCTGTTCGGCTCTGCCGGCGACCCGCATATCGCCGACCACATCACGCTGTGGGGCCTGAGGCTGAAGATCTGCCAGGGCTTCGACCAGTACGCCAACGTGCGCCCGACGCGCATCCTGCCGGGCATCGACGCGCCGCTCAAGCGCTGCACGCCGGAGCAGCTCAACTGGGTCATCGTGCGTGAGAACTCCGAGGGCGAATACTCGGGCGTCGGCGGCCGGGTCCACCAGGGCCATCCCATCGAAGCCGCCACGGACGTGTCCATCATGACCCGCGCCGGGGTGGAGCGCATCCTGCGCTTCGCATTCAAGCTGGCGCAATCGCGTCCGCGCAAGCTGCTGACGGTGATCACCAAATCCAACGCGCAGCGCCACGCCATGGTGATGTGGGACGAGATCGCGCTGCAGGTCAGCCGCGAATTTCCCGACGTGACCTGGGACAAGGAACTGGTCGACGCCGCCACGGCGCGCATGGTGAACCGTCCGGCGTCGCTGGACACCATCGTCGCCACCAACCTGCATGCCGACATCCTGAGCGACCTGGCGGCGGCGCTGGCGGGCAGCCTGGGCATCGCGCCCACCGGCAACATCGACCCCGAGCGCCGCTATCCGTCCATGTTCGAACCCATCCACGGTTCCGCCTTCGACATCATGGGCAAGGGGCTGGCGAATCCGGTGGGCACGTTCTGGTCGGTGGTCATGCTGCTGGAGCACCTGGGTGAAACCCAGGCTGCCGCCCGGCTCATGCAGGCGATCGAAAGCGTGACCGCCGATCCCCAACTGCACACCGGCGATCTGGGCGGCAGCGCGACCACCGGCCAGGTCACCGAGGCGGTCTGCGCGAAGCTGGCGGCACTGGCGCCGGCCAAGGCCGCCTAGCGGCAATCATGCGGGACGAGGGCGCAGACCCTCTCCCGCACCGCAACGCGGCGAATAGAAGAAGCGAAATCCATTCGTATCCAGGAGACAACCATGCATCAGAAAGCCGTTTCCGCGCGCGCCTTGGCGTTCGCCTGCCTGTTGGGCCTGTCCTTCGCGGGCGGGGCGTCGGCGCAGTCCTATCCCGTCCGGCCGATCAACCTGGTCGTGCCGTTTCCGGCGGGCGGGACCACCGACGTTCTGGCCCGCGCGCTGGGACAGGAGCTGTCCAAGAGCCTGGGCCAGCCGGTGGTGGTGGAGAACAAGCCCGGCGCCGGATCGACGCTGGGCGCGGACTACGTGGCCAAGGCGGCGCCCGACGGCTACACGCTGCTGATGGGGGCGGTGCACCATACGATCGCCACCAGCGTCTACAAGAGCCTGCACTACGACTTCCAGAAGGACTTCGCGCCGGTGACGACGGTCGCGCTGGTGCCCAATGTCCTGGTGGTGAATCCCAAACTGGACGCCAAGGATGTGCAGGGCCTGCTGACGATGGCGCGGGCCGCGCCGGGCAAGCTGACCTTCGGATCGAACGGCATGGGCACCGGTCAGCATTTGATCGGCGCGCAGTTCGAGAAAGAGGGCCACGTGAAACTGCTGCACGTGCCCTACAAAGGCAGCGGACCGCTGACCACCGACCTGCTGGGCGGGCAGATCGACATGTCGTTCGACACGGTCACGCCGGTGCTTGCGCACATCCAGAGCGGCAAGCTGCGCGCGCTGGCCGTAACCACGAACAAGCGTTCGGCGGCGCTGCCCGACGTGCCCACGATGGAAGAGGCGGGCCTGAAGCCGTTCGACATGGGCACGTGGTTCGGCGTGCTGGCGCCGGCCGCCGCGCCCAAGGACGTGGTCGACCGGTTGAACGCGGAAATGGTCAAGATCATCCGTTCGCCGGATTTCTCGCGCCGCATGGCGGAGATCGGCGCAGTGCCCATCGGCGATAGCCCCGCCGAAATGAAGGCGCGGATCGGCGCCGATACCGAGAACTACGCCAAGCTGGTCAAGGACGCCAAGGTCGCGATCAACTGAGCCTTACGCGCGGATCCAGCCGCGGGCGATGGGCAGGGCCAGCACTTTGCGGTACAGGCCCTGCGCGGCCGCGGTCAGCGGCGCGCCCGCGCGGTTCCACACCGGCAGCGTGGCGCCCGCGGCAAGCGGCGCCAGCGCCAGTCCGCCGGCGATGTCCAGCGGGTAATGCACGCCGAGGTAGACGCGAGACCCGCCAACCAGCACCGCCAGCGCCAGCGCGGCCCAGCCCAGGCCGGCCCAGCGCCGGTCGAAGATCAGCGCGAAGGCCAGGGTGGCGATGATGATGGTGTGATTGCTGGGAAACGACGCGGTCGCCGCGTGCGGGAAGAACGCGTGCCCCAGCCCGACAGCGAATGGGCGGGGATGCGGCCACAGTGCGCCGCACAGATAGCTGGCGAAGAGCCCCAGCGCAATGCTGGCCAGCGCCTTCAGCGCCAGGTTACGCTGCGCTTCGCCGCCCCACAGCCAGGCCGCGGCCAGCGCGCCGGGCACGAGCAGGATCAGCTTGTTGGCCACCAGCATGGCGGCGTGGATCCGCCATACCGGGGTGGCGGGATCGGCGTTGGCCAGAAGAAACAGGGACTGGTTGAGGCTTTCCAGGGAATTCATGACGCGTCATCGCAACGTAACAAACCAATAGCCGCGATGGTAATGAGGATTCCCGTCAGTCCGCTTACAAAATGCGCCGAATCCCGTGGTTTTACTTCTGGATGCGCTTGCCCTGCGCGTCGATCACGGCTTCGCCGTCTTCCTTGGCGAAGGCGCCTTGCTGCGGAGCCGGCAGAATGTCCAGCACGAGTTCCGACGGACGGCACAGGCGGGCGCCCAGCGGCGTCGAGACAAACGGGCGGTTCAGCAGGATGGGATGCTGTTCAATGGCATCCAGCAGGGCGTCGTCCGAGAGGGACGCGTCGTCCAGGCCCAGTTCCTGGTAGGGCGTCCCTTTTTCGCGCAAGGCGTCGCGCACGCCGATGCCGGCCTGTTTGAGCAGCGCCTGCAGTGTCGCGCGCGACGGCGGCGTTTCCAGGTACAGCACGACGTTGGGTTCGATGCCCGCGTTGCGGATCATGGCCAGGGTATTGCGGGAGGTGCCGCACTTGGGGTTGTGATAGATGGTTACGTCGGACATAAAGGCTCCTCTTTCCGGTGAATCGTCTTGCGAGGCACTGAGCATAGTGCATCCGCGTCCGCGCTTCAGGCGCGCAGTTTTTTTCCCAGGCGCCGCCAGCCGATGACCACGCCCGTCAGACTGAGCGCCAGGCCACCCAGGCTAAGGAAGATCAGCAGGGCGTCCCAAAGCGGGCGGCGGGCCAGCAGGCCGGTCCAGTCCCAGCTGTGCAGAAACGCGAACAGCCAGCGGCTGGCGCGCGATGCGCGATCCTGGCGGCCCAGTATCTGGCCCGTGCGCGGATCCAGGTAGGCCCAGGTCGCTTGCGGATCGTCGTAGATCAGCCGCCACGCGGGCAGCGGCTTTTCGACGTGGCCGAGCATCGCGTGCTCGTCGCGGGCGTAGTAATAGAAGTCGTAGGCATTCAGCGTATCGACGCGGGCGAGCCGGGCGCCCGGCACCAGGCGGGCCGCGGCGGCGCGCAACGCCGCCGGGTCGAAGGCATGGGGTTGCGCGTCGTGGGCGGACAGCACTTGAGGGGCGCCGGCGGCCGTGCGCGCCAGCACCACGTCGTGGCCGTCCGCGCGCGTCCAGCGCAACTCGCGGGGCGCAGCGGGCAGGGCCGCGATCAGCGCTCGAGGCGCGGCCAGCGGCGCCGTGCCCGCCGCGCCGGCATAGGCCGCCTGGGCCAGCGGCGGCGCGCCGCCGCTGAACAGTTTCCACGGGTTCATCGACATCAGTCCGCTGAAGATCCAGGTGATGGTGACGGCGGCGAACAGCAGGCCGCTGAGGTGATGCCAGCGCATCATGCGCTCGCGGTAGGGCGAGCGGCTGCCGCTGGCGTATGGCCGCGCAAAGCGCCAGCGCAGGATCCCGACCACCGTGCCCGTCAGCGCGGCCAGCACACCGGCTACCGACAGCCACACCACGATGTCGTGCCACCAGGCGTCCAGCGCATTGCCGCGGAACGGATACAGCCAATGGATCCAGGCGCCGGCGTAGTTCCAGCCGCGCTCGGCGCGGGTGGCGTCGAGCACCACCATCCCGGTGGCGGACGAGATGTACAGCCGCGTGCGCGCGGGGTCGTCCAGGTCTACCCGGTGCAGCGGCCGGTCGGGACCGAGCGCGCGGGAATGGGTGAAGACGTCCTCGTCCACCGTTCCCTCGTACCGCGCGGCGTACTGTCCGCGGGACCAGGCCTTGGCGGTCGCCAGAGCGGTCGCGGCATCGGCGGGCGGCAGGAGGGCGCCGCTGGATGCGTCCACTATTCTGGGCGCCCGCCGTGCTTCGCCCGGCACCAGATAGACCGGCGCGCCGCCGCGGGCGGCGACCAGGCTCAGTCCGGCGGCATCCTTCGCGCCCGCCGCGGCCAGCGCCTGCGACGGCGTCACCGCGATGGCCGCAGGATCCAGCGGCGGCAGATGCGCCAGGCGTTCCTGCGGCGTGAGCTTCGGATAGCCCACATACATCATGACCACGCCGGAAATGAACCACATGGCGAAGAACAGGCACAGCACGATGCCTGCCCAGCGATGGATCAGGTACAGCCATCGCTTGGCGCGGGCCGTCAGCGGCGGTCCGGCGGGGCGCCGGGACGAAGAGGGGAGTGTCGGGTTCATGGCGGGTCTGTCCTGGCGCGGCGCTCAGAAGCGAGCCTGCAACGTGAGTTCCACCGAGCGCGGCGCGCCCAGGTAGTACATGGTCGGGGTCGCGTTCGCGGCGTAGACTTTGTCGGTCAGGTTGCGAACGCGCGCCGTCACGTTGAGATTGCGGTTGATCCGGTGCGACAGCGCCGCATCGAACACCGTGTAGGACGGCGTCCAGACGGTGTTGGCGGCATCCGCGTACATGCGGCCCACGTAGCGCGCGGCCACGCTGGCGGTCCAGCCGGGCTGGAACGCATAGTCGAGCCAGAGGTTGGCGAGGCGGCGCGGCGTGTTGGTCGGCACATTGCCGTTGCGCGAGACCGAGACCCCGCCGACCGATTGGGAGAAATCGTCGTACTTCGGGTCTACGAACGCGACGTTGCCCTGCAGGGAAAGCTGGGATGTCAATTGCAGGCCGCCGGCCAGTTCGATACCGCGCGCGGATTGCGCGCCCACGGGCAGGCTGACGCCTGGATTGTCGGGGTCGGCGGTGGCCATGTTCTTGCGCTTGATTTCGTAGACGGCCACGGTGGCCGAGCCCCGGCCATCCCAGAAGTTGAACTTGCCGCCCACTTCGGCCTGCCTGCCGGTGGTGAGCTTGTCATTGTTCAGCACGTCGGCGAAGGAGGCGGTGGCCAGCAGGCCCGACGGAGGGTCCGCGGCGGTCGCGTACTGCGCGTACAGCGAGGCTTCCGGACTCAGCTCCCAATTGACGCCCAGCCGCCCGGTCAGGGGCGAGTAGCTGCGCTGGGCGCTGGCGGGCGAGGACGCCGTGACGGCGCGGCGGTTGGTCAGGTCCACGTCGATGAAGTCCTTGCGCAGCGCCGACACGATGGCGACGCCCGGCAGCACCTCGCTGCGGTTTTCCAGGGTCAGCGCCAGCGTGCGGATGCGGTTGTCGCGGTCGGCGGTGTGGCCGCGCGTCATGCCGGGGATGTCGTAGAAGTCGCCGGGCGAGAAATCGTAGGGATCTACCGCGTCCACCTGGGCGGGCAGGCTGGTGGGATAGCGCGTGATCTTGTTCTGGCTGACGTCGACGCCGAAGGACCAGTCGCTGGGCAGGCCGGCCAGGGTGGATCGGTACAGGCCTTCCACCCGGTTGCCGATCAGGCTTTGCTCATGGCGCTGCAATAGCGCGCCGGACCGCAGCACCAGGCTGTTGCCGGCGTTCAGGCGGTAGTTTTCCAGGTTCCGGTAGTCGCGTTCGGCGCGGTAGTAGTACAGCGTGTTCTTCAGCGTCAGGTTCGGGCCGGCGCGCCACTCCGTCAGCGAGCGCGCCCAGAGCACGGACTGTTCGTACAGGCCGTCGTTCACGTTGTAGTTCTTGAAGCGCGTGCCATCGAGGATGCGGCCCGTGCTCCGCACCACGCCATCGGCGTCTGTTTTCAAGGGCGTGCCCCAATAGGGGCGGTCCACCTGCTCGTGCTGGTATTCGAAGGCGAAGGTCTGGGTCACGTCATCACCCAGGTCGGACAGGAGCGAGGCGGCGATCTGGCTGGCGCGGGAATGGTTGCCGTCGACCCAACCGTGGCTGGATCCGGTATTGGCGTCGATGCGCAGATAGTGGCCGCGGCCGCCAGGTTCGCCCGCCAGCTGCTGGTTCAGGCCGGCGGATATCTGCCGGCTGTCGAACGAACCCAGCCGCAACTGGCCGTCATAAAAGGTGTCGCGCTCGGGCAGCTTGGTGACGTAGTTGATGGCGCCGCCCACCGCGCCAGCGCCGAACAGGAAGGTGGCGGGGCCGCCTATCGCTTCGACCCGGTCATAGATCCAGCTGTCCACCGGCCGGCCGGCGACGGAGTCGTACTGCACGGAAATGCCGTTGAACAGCTGCGAAACCTGGCCGCCGGAGAAGCCGCGATAGCTGACGGCGCCGGCATTGCCGGGGGGCGATGCGTTGTCCACGCCGGGTATGCCGCGGGCGATCTCCTGCGTGTTCAGCGAGCCCCGCGCCTCGATCTGTTCGCGCGAGATTACGGTGACGCTCGCGGGCGTTTCGCGCAGGGTCAATCCCAGGCGGCTGCCGGTGCTGTCGCGGACGTTCAGATCGATAGGGCCGTTGGGGGCGGGTTCTTCGTGGGCGGCGCCATGCACGATGGTGGGCGCCAGGGTTTCCACGGCGGGTTCCGTGGTCAGTGCCTGGGCGGAGCCGCTGGCGAACGCGGCCAGCAGCAGAGGGTAGGTCGTGGTTTTCTTCATGTCTGGAACCGGTGGTCCGGCCCGCGCGCCCGGCGTCCCGCTGCAAAACGGGGCGCGGTCGGGCGCCAGGGCTTGAATGACGGCACGCGTCCGGACGCGCGAACGGCGCGGGCGGATGGTGGCGGCGGGGGAGCGGAGGGCGCGGATCAGCCGCCGTCGGGCGGCGGGGGGGCGCCGGGTCAGACCGCGGGCGGCGCGCGCGGCTGGGCCGCGCTCCAGGCATGAAGGGGGTGGGCCGCCAGGAAGAACAGCGGCGGATACGTGATGGCGCGCCCGATGGGGGAGGGCACGATGGGAACGGGCGCGGGCAGGATGCCCACATCGGCGTTGGGGTTGCGGCAGAGCGGGCAGTGGTGGCTGTCGCCGTGATCGTCCGCCTGCGTGCCCTCATTGCCGCCGCCTGGCACCTCCAGGGTTAGGGAGGCCTGGCCCGCGCCTTCGCTGGTGCAGAAGTCCACGCTGATGCGTTGGGCGTTGTGACCGGCCGGCGACAGGCTCAGCGCATGGGCCAACGACGGCGCCAACGACGCCCACAGGATCGCGACGAGCGCGATCCACAGGGCGGGGCGGGTCAGGAAGGCAGCGGAGCACATGGCGCCCGATTATATCGGAGCAGATCCGCCTTCCGTCTATACCAACAGGTGCCGGCGCACGTCCTCTCCGTCGATCTCGCCGTGGCCGCCGCCGGCCACCACCTCGCCGCGCCGTGCGGTCCCATATCGGCATGAGCAAGGCCGAGATCCGCAAGATAACGCTGCACATGCTGCACGAGGCCCGGGAACGGGAGGCGGTCCTAGCGTTGGCAGGATGTCTGATACCGGCGACCCTGTGTCAGACACCCGGCAAGAATATCTTTACCTGGACATGCAATTCGTACGGGTGTCAGACACTGATGCATCCGCGGCCCAGTGTCTGACACCCAAGGCCTGTGTCAGACACCCGGCAAGAATATCTTCACCTGGACATGCAACTCGTACGGGTGTCAGACACTGATGCATTCGCGACCCAGTGTCTGACACCCGTACGGGACGGTCGCGGAATGACCACGGTGCTTGCCGGGTGTCTGACACCCAAGGCCTGTGTCAGACACCCGGCAAGAATATCTTCACCTGGACACGCAATTCGTACGGGTGTCAGACACTGATGCATCCGTGACCCAGTGTCTGACACCCGTACGGGACGGTCGCGGAATGACGACAGTGCTTCCCGGGTGTCTGACACTTTCATCTGTCATATCGCTCGCGTACCTACCCCTGAAGCTGCCGGTAAACCTCTTGCGACACGCGCTGCAGTTCGTCCCGGCTGACCGCGCCGGACAACGCGTAGCCGAACTGTCCTTCGACCCAATAGAACACGCGGACGGGCCCTTCCTGCGTAAACTGGAAAGCGGTCTGTTCGCCCACGGCCTCGCGCGTGACGTACAGCGTCAGCCGCTGGCCGTCGGACGCGCCATACATGAAGAGTGCGACGGGCCCTGCGCCGCCGGGCAGCAGGCGGCCGCCCATCAGCTCGTAGCCGGCCTGCGACAGCGATGGCGCGCGCACGGGCGCGCCCATGCGCTTGGTCAGCCACGTCACCAGGCCTTTCTCGTTGTCGACGCCCACTTCCACGGGGCGGCCCATGTCGGGTGCGTAGACCGCGTGGGCGATCGCGGCCCGCTGCGCGTAGCCGCCCGCAATGCGGTCCGGGGCAGCGGTGGCGAGCACCGCCTGCAGGTGGCGGGCGTCCATGGCGCCGCGCGTGATCCAGGCCGCGCTTGCGCTGACCGCGGCGACCGCCACGCCGGCGGCCAGGGCGCGCCAGGGCCAGCGGCGCTCGGGCGGCGCCAGCGGCAGGCGCAGCGGCAGCGGTTCGTCCAGCACGGGGTCCAGGAGGGCGTGCAGTGCGCGCCGCTGTTCCTTCCAGCCGTCCACCCGCGCCTGGTCCTGCGGGTGGGCGGCGAGAAACGCCTCGACCTCGGCGTGGCGGGCAGGCGGCAACTGGCCGTCCGCGTAGCCATGCAGATCGGCTTCGGTTATCGGGGTGCCCGGGCCGGGCGCCGGGTGCAGGCGTATGTCGTTCATGTCATTTCACGCGGTGGAGCCGGTTGACGGTATCGCGCCCCTGCATCAGCGCGCCCAGCTTTTCGCGGGCGCGCGACAGGCGCGACATGACCGTGCCCATCGGCACGTCCAGGATCTGGGCGGTTTCCTGATAGGAAAGGTCCTCCACGCACACCAGCAGCAGGACTTCCCGCTGCTCGGCGGGCAGGATCTGCAGACAGCGCTCCAGGTCGCGCACCTCCAGGTGGTCCGTCTGGGTGGCGCGAACCGGCACGTCGGGCAGGTCGCCCGGAGCGGTCTGGTCCGCCCTGCGGCTGGCGGCGCGCACCCCGTCGATGAAATGGTTGTGCATGATGCCGAACATCCAGGCGCGCAGTTCTCCGCGCCGTTGCCAGCGCGAATAGCGGCTCCATGCGCGCTCCAGCGTGTCCTGAACCAGGTCGTCGGCCCGGTGGGGGTCGCCCGTCAGCCCGCGGGCATAGCGCCGCAGGCTGGGGATGCAGGCCAGTATCAGGGCTTCGTCGTCGGCGCGCATGGGTTACGGCGCAGGGCGGTGCCGGATCAGGGCTTGGCCACGTGCCAGACTTCCTTGAAGTTGTCGCCGGTCTTGTCGCCGGCCTTGGCGTCCTTGGCATACGTGTACAGCGGCTTGCCTTTGCTGGCCCATTGCTTGGAGCCGTCGTCGCGGGTGATGACGGTCATGTCGCCCATGGGCTTGGCGTCGGCGGCGGCCATGACGGGCGGCCAGATCTTGGCGCACTGGTCATTGCAGGCGCTCTTGCCGCCCGCGTCCTTGTCGAAGGTATAGAGCGTCATGCCGGCGCTGTTGACCAGAATGCCATTCTGGGTCTTGACTGCCTGGGCGTGGACGCCGGCCGAGAACAGGGCGGCGGAGCTTAGGGCCAGGGCTGCGGCGATGTGTTTGCGCATGGTGTGCCTCGCGGATAGGGAAAGTTTGGGGGACTGCCCTCTACAGACGCCGGCCGCTGCTGGGTTATTCCGGGCGGACCAAAAGAATTTGCAGGAATCACGCGGCCGGCGAGGGCTGCCCGGGTTCGTAGCGCATTTCTATTTCCAGTTCGGTTTCCTCCATGGCGGCGAAGCCCAGTGACTCGTAGAGCCGGCGGGCGGGATTGCCCTTCAGGACCGACAGGGTGACGGGGGCGCCTGCTTGGTCCGCCTGCCGCAGCAGGCCGGAAAGCAGATGCCGGCCCAGTCCCTGGCCCTGGAAGGCGGGGTCGATCTGGATCTGCACCACGCGCCAGCCCGACGGTTCGCGTAGCGTCTTGAACAGGCCCGCAGGGCGTCCGTGCAGTTGGACGATCTGGGCGCTCTCGAAGCGGTGGCGGATGCGCGCCATATGGTGCGCGTCGTCTTGCGGCCCTCCGGCGCGCACGAGATGCTCGGTCATGGTCGCCTTGCGCAGCGACAGGAGGAATGGCAGGTCGTCTTCGGTGGCGGGCTGTAATGCCAGGGACTGGAGGTTCATGCTGCGGTTTCAAGATTGCTTTGAGGGTCCACGCTTGGCGTTTTTGCCGGCTTGGTGGATCAGGTTATAGAGCTGTTGGGCCGCTGGCGCCAGGGGGCGGCCGCGGCGAGAGATCAGACCGAGGCTGCGGGTGACGCGCGGGTGTTCGAGTTTGACGCCGACCAGAGTGGCGTGGCCGGCGGGAGGCATGGCCAGCTGCGGCACCGCGGCGACGCCCAGGCCGGCCTCGACCAGGCCCAGCAGGGTCATGACGTGGCTGACCTCGAAGGCGCTGACGGTGCGCTTGCCGCTCTTGGCCAGGGCGTCGTCGATCAGCAGGCGATTGCCGCTTTCCTTGGCCACGGTCATGAAGCGTTCCTGCGACAGCTCTTCCCAGGAAACGCTGCGCCGGCCGGCCAACGGGTGGTCGCGGCGCACGGCCAGCACGAAGTCCTCGCGCAGCACGGCCTTGAAGTCCACGTCCGGTTCCTGGGTTCCGAAAAAGCTGATGCCGAAGTCTGCCCGGCCCGTCACCACGCTGTTCAGTACGGTGTGCGCGGTTTCATCGATGATGCGGACCCGGATCCTGGGAAAGCGCTCGGCATAGTCGTAGACGATGGCCGGCAGGAAGTAATAGGCCACGGACGGCACGCAGGCCACGGTTACCAGGCCGCCGCGCTGCGCCGCCAGATCGCCGATGCTGAGCACCGCGCGCTCCAGTTCGTCGATAGCGCCGCGAGCGCGTTCCAGGAAGATGCGGCCCACATGCGTCAGCGACACGCGGCGGGTGGTGCGTTCCAGCAGGCGCGCGCCCAGCAAGTCCTCAAGCTTGTCGATGCGGCGGCTGAGCGCGGGCTGCGACAGGTTGAGATCTTCGGCCGCGGCGCGGAAGCTGGCCCGTTCGGCCACCGCCACGAAGGCCTGTAATTCCTGTAAATCAAAATTGATGCGTGCCATGCATTAATTCATCCGTAAGTTGCAATTCAAATAGTAGCCGCTCCGTCGCAGAATGCACCGCATGGAAAAGATCATCCCTTGCGTACTGATGCGCGGTGGCACCTCGCGCGGCCCCTTCTTCCTGGGCGACTGGCTGCCCTCCGATCCCGCGGAGCGTGACCGGTTGTTGCTGACGGTCATGGGGTCGCCCCATGCGTTGCAGGTCGACGGACTGGGAGGGGGCAACTCGCTGACCAGCAAAGTCGCGATCGTGTCGCGCTCGACCCGGCCGGATTGCGACATCGATTACCTGTTCGCCCAGGTGTCGGTGGAGCGCGCCTGCGTCGACACCCGGCCGAACTGCGGCAACATGCTTTCTGGCGCCGCGCCCTTCGCCATAGATGAAGGCCTGGTGCAAGCGAAGAACGGTGAGACTTCCGTGAGGGTGCACAACGTCAACACCGGCGCCGTGATTGAAGCCGTGGTGCAGACGCCGGGAGGCCGCCTGACCTACGAAGGCGACGCGCGCATTGATGGCGTGCCCGGCACTGCCGCGCCAGTGCGACTGAACTTCCTGGACGCGTGGGGAGCCGTCACCGGCAGCTTGTTCCCCACTGGCAGGCGCCAGGAGACCGTGGACGGCATGGCCGCCACGCTGATCGATGCCGCCATGCCGATGGTGTTGCTGCGCGCGGCGGATTTTGGGCTGCGCGGAGATGAATCGCCAGCCGAGCTGGACGCCGACGTTGCGCTGCTGGCTTGTCTGGAGCGTATCCGCCGCGTAGCCGGCGCGCGCATGGGGCTGGGCGACGTCTCGGACAGCGTCATTCCCAAACCGGCGCTGTTGGCGCCGGGTGCGGATCCGTCCGGTCTGTCGCTGCGATCGCGCTACTTCACGCCACATTCCTGCCATCGCGCCCATGCCGCGACCGGCGCGGTGGGTGTGGCGGGGGCTTTCCTCATGCCGGGCACGGTGGCGCACGACTGTGGCGGTCCGGCTCCGCAGCCGGGCCATCGCGGCGTGCGTATCGAGCACCCCTCGGGCGCCATGGAGATCCACGTAAAGCTGAATCCGGACAGTGGCGAGGTGCAGGCCGCCGGCCTGGTGCGCACCGCGCGCAAGATTATGAAGGGCCTGCTGTATGTGCCGGAACGCTATGCGCTTGCGCAGCGGGAGCCGGTCGCGGCGGTTGCTTAGGTATTCGAATCAGACAGACGTCAGGCTCGCATTCCGCGATGTCCGGCGTAACGGTATGGCAGGCAGCGGTCCGCAGAGACCGCCCGCATCCACATAAGGAGACTAGACATGGCATTTCCCACCCGTAGCATTTTCAGCGCCGCCGCGCTGTGCTTCGCCCTGGGCAGCCAGACCGCCCATGCGCAGTTCCCCGAGCGCGCTATCACCATGGTCGTGCCCACTGCTGCTGGCGGCGGCAATGACACACTGGCCCGCGTGATCGGGCAGAAGATGGGCGAATTGCTTGGCCAGGCCGTCATCGTGGTCAACAAGCCTGGCGCGCAGGGCGCCATCGCGGCGGATTACGTCGCGCGCCAGCCGGCCGACGGCTACACGCTGATGCTGGGCTACATCGGCACGCATGGCATCAATCCGGCGCTGCAGAAACTCAACTATGACCCCGTGCGCGACTTCACTGCGATCGGCATGGTCGCAGACTCTCCCACACTGATGGTCGTGTCTAGCACTATCGGGGTCCACGATGTTGCGGGTCTGCTCGAGTACGGCAAGACTCATCCCGACGGGCTGAGCTACGCGTCGGCGGGACCGGGAACGGCGCCAGCGGTGGCCGGAGAGCTGTTCAACCGGGCCACGGGCGCTGCCATGCTGGAAATTCCCTACAAGGGGTCGGCGCCCGCCATGACAGATACGCTGGCTGGTGTGACGCAAGTCATGTTCCCCAGCCTGTTCAGCGCCTATCCTCACCTGAAGTCGGGCAAGATCCGCGCGCTGGGCGTGGCCGGCTCCCGGCGCGCCGGCATTCTGCCCGATACGCCCACGCTGGCCGAACTGGGCGTGCAGGGAGTGGAGGTGGCGCAGTGGTATGCAGTGTTCGCGCCGGCTAACGCCGCGTCCGATGTGGTGGACAAGCTCAACGCGGCGCTCAACGGCGCCTTGAATGATCCGGCCGTAGCCGGCAAGATCGACGAACAGGGCGCCGAAGTGCGCACCAGTACGCCGGGCGAGTTGGCGGCGTTCGTGCGCGAAGAAGCGGTCAAGTGGAAACGCCTGGCGTCCTCGATCCACGCGGCGCTCTAGGCAGAAACGGCCAGCGTATCCAGCGCGGCGGCATCGAAGTGGCGCAGGTTCGGGAACACCAGCCGCAGTTCGTCCTGGCCGGCGCCGAACCAGCCGCCCAGCGCCGCGCCGAGCTGGTCCACGGCAAGCGTGGGCAGCAGGCGTCCGTTGTCGACGAAGCCGGGGCCGTCCCGGGCGATCTCGGGGTGCTGGCCGTAATAGCGGCCCCCCTTGACCGCGCCGCCCAGCACAAAATGATGCGAACCCCAACCATGGTCGGACCCGTTCCCATTCGATCCCAGCGTGCGGCCGAATTCCGACGCGGTGAATGTCGTGACCTGATCCGCCACGCCCATCGCGGACAGCGCATGCTGGAAGGCGGCCAGCGACTGGCCGAGTTCGCGCAGCAGGGCCGGGTGGGTGTCATTCAGGCCGGCGTGGTTGTCGTAGCCGTTCTGCGACACGAAGAACACCTGGCGCCGCGCTCCGAGCGCCTGGCGGGCGCCGATGATGCGGGCGACGATCTTCAGCTGCTGGGCCAGGGGCGATGAAAAATCCCCCGGCACCGCCACATCGGCCAGGGCCGCGCGCAGCTTCGTGTCGGCGTCGATGGACTGCGCGGCGATGCGCGACAGCTCGCGCTCCATCAGGTGCTCGCGCGGCTGGGTGATCAGCTTGCGCAGCAGCGCGGTGCAGTCGCTGGAGCCATACATATCGCGCGTCAGCAGTTCCATGCGAGTCGACCCATGGATGCCGACGCGGTAGCCCGCGACCCGGCGGCCGGCGAGCAGCACGGTGCTGCCGCCTGCCGTGATACCCGTGAATGTGCGCTGCGCGTTGGCGCTGGCGAACAGGTCCGTCAGCCTGCCTGCCCAGCCGGAAGACGCCCCCTCCGGCGCCAGCGCCTGCCAATACGACTGCTGGTCGTTGTGCGAGAACAGCTTGGGCGGCAGGGGCACGCGCGCGCCGATGTATTGGGCCTTCGTCGTCGGCACGACCAGCGGGCCGATATTCAGCAGCACCGCCATGTCGCCGGCTTCATACAGGGGCTTGAGCGGTGCCAGAGAGGGCGCCAGCGCGAATTGGGCTCCGCCCGGCGCGGCCTCCTTGCCGCGCAGCGCCGTTGCCTGCAAGGCATCGCGCGCAAGCGCGATGTCGCCGCGCGCCTGGGCGTAGGCCCGGTATGCCGCCGCGTCATACGGAACCACGGAGTTGTAGGGATCGTTGCCGCCATACAGGAACACGCACACCAGCGCCTTGTAGTCGCCGGGCGCGGACTGCGCCGCCGCGGCGCCCAGCGCCGCCAGGTTCAGCGCCATCGGCGCAGCCGCGTGGCTCGCGCCCAGCGCGCACGCGCGCAGCAGGAATTCGCGACGGGAGGAGCCTTTCATCGTCGGGCCGCGGTTCATTTCTGCACCAGGTATTCAGGGCTGGCGGCCACCAGCGTGATTGCGGCGCGCACCCGGTCGCGGGGGCGTTCTGGCGGGATCGAGGACACTGCCTGGGCGATCGCGGCGGCGGTCTGATCCGAGAATGCGTCGCCCGCCAGCAGCAGCGCCACCCGCGCCACCAGCGCGGCGGGGTCGCTCGCCAGCGCGATCTCGGCGGTGTAGGGCGTCTGCAGGTCTTCCCAACCGCGGTCGACGTAGATCGCCAGGAAGTTCAGGTAGCCGGCGACGCTGGTTTCGTCGGTGATCTGCAGTTCGGGCGCCACCAGGCGCCGGCGCGCCAGCTCCGTCACCGGCGGCACGTAGCGCGGGCGGAAGAAGTTGAAGACGCTGGCCGAGCGCATCGGGCTCTGGGCCAGCCGTATCGTGTTGTCGGTGGTGTCGGGCATGGCCCAGGCGCCGTTGGTGGACCGGGCTTCGAAGGCCCGGGCCCATCCCGAAAAGCGCAGGATGGGCTCGCGCACCTTGCCCCAGTCCGGCGCGGCCGGATCCGGATGGCGAGCCTCGGGATCCAGCAGGATGGCGCGCACCACGGCCTTCAGGTTGCCGCGAGCGCCCGCGCCGTCGTCGTCGAATACCGCGGACACGCGCCCGACATAGGCGCGGCTGGGGTTGCTGGTGACCAGCCGCTGTATCAGCTGCGTGCCGATGAAGGGTCCTACGTTGGGATGGGCACTGATGACTTCCACGGCGCGCTTGAGAGACAGATGGCCATCGGTGCCCGGAGGAATGACGGCGCCCAGGAAACGCTTCTCGGCCATTGAGTGCAGCGCATTGTTCAGCGCCATCGGCCGGCGATGGAACTCCACATCCGTTTCCGGGCCGTTGATGTCCCAGCCGGTGAACACCTTGGCCAGCCCCTGCACGTCCGCGTTGGAATAGGTCTCCACGGGCGCGCCGTTGATCATTCTGACCGAGCCGTCGGGCTCCAGCTCCAGCAGGCCGATGCTGAACAGCTGCATGATTTCGCGGGCATAGTTTTCGTCGGGATGGCGGCCTGTCTTTGGGTCTTCCTTGCGGTTGCCGCGATAGGTCAGCATGCAGCCCATCGACAGGTTCTGGCTCACCGCCGCCAGCAATTCCTCGTACCTGCCCAGGGCGTGCTCGGCCAGCAGGTCCATGAACCCCGCCGCGCCGAAAAGCGGCCACGACGCCGTGATGGAGGACACGCCCACCACGAAGATCTCGGACAGCGAGAAAGCCACCCGCGTGCGCACTTGGTCCGGGGCGCTGATGAACTTGCGCCATAGCGTCGATTCCAGCGGCGCGTTGATGCCGTTGCCCTTGAACTCCTCGGTGTTCTTTCCTTGCTGGAGCAACCAGTCGAAATGCGTTTGCGATGGGGCAAGCGCCAGCTGCGCGTCCAGCCATGCCGCGTATCCGTCGCGCACCACGGCGTCGATGTCGGCCGGCGTAGGTCCGAAGGTCGCCTGCGCCAGGAAGCGCGAGGCCTGGCCCGGCGTGGGACGGCGGAGGGAAGAAGGGGTGGCGGACTGCGGCGCAGCCGCTGACGGCGTAGCGGACATGCGCAGGCACCTCGTCGAATGCGAAAACCTACGGTACTGAAGCCTCGGGCGGGCTTCAATACCGTCATTCGGATGAGGGACTAGTCCAAAAGCGTGAGGGTCAGACCGAGCGCGTGATGCCGCCGTCGATGCGGATGTTCTGGCCGGTGATGTAGGACGAGGCGTCGGACGCCAGGAAGGCGATCAGGTCCGCGACTTCCTCGGCCGTGCCGTAGCGGCCCATCGGGATCCGGACGCGACGGTCTTCCTTTTCGGGCAGGCTGTCAATGAAGCCCGGCAGCACATTGTTGATCCGCACATTGTGTTCGGCGTACTCGTCGGCAAAGACTTTCGTGAAGGCGGCAAGCCCGGCGCGGAACACGCCCGAGGTGGGGAACAGCGCTTCGGGCTCGAATGTCGCGTAGGTGGAAATATTGACGATGGCGCCGTGCTTCTGCCGCTTCATGACCGGCGCGACCAGGCGCGCAATGCGCACGACGTTCAGCAGGTAGAACTCCATGCCCAGGTGCCAATCGTCGTCGCTGATTTCGAGTAGCGGGCCCTTGGGGCCGTGGCCGGCGCTATTGACCACGGCGTCGACGCGGCCCCATTTCTGCAGGGTGGCGTCCACCTGCCGGGACAGGTCCTCGGGCGATCGGTTCGAGCCCGTGACGCCCAACCCGCCCAGCTCCTGCGCCAGGGCCTCGCCCTTGCCGGAGGAAGACAGTATGGCCACGCGGAAGCCGTCGGCCGCCAGCTTGCGCGCCGCCGCCGCGCCCATGCCGCTGCCGCCGGCGGTGACGATCGCCACTTTTTCCATGCTCATGCTCGCTCCTGTGTCGAATGCTCGGGACCGGTCATTGTAGGGGTGCATCCGGCGCGGGGCGGCGGTTCCCGAGCCGGGGGCAGGGCTTCCGGGAAACGTCCGGGCTAGGGCGCGGCGCTCACGCGCCAGATCACGTTGCCCACGTCGTCGGCCACCAGCAGGCCGCCCTGGCGGTCGATGGCCACGCCGACCGGCCGGCCCTGGGCTTGGCCGCTTTCGTTCAGGAAGCCCGTCAGCACATCGCGCGCCTCGCCGTCGGGCGCGTTCTTGCGGAAGGGCACGAAGATGACCTTGTAGCCGCTGCGCGGATCGCGGTTCCAGGAGCCGTGCTGGCCCACGAACATGCCGTCCACGAAGGGCTCGGGCAGTTTCGCGCCGCCGGACCAGGCCAGGCCCAGCGAGGCGGTGTGCGGCCCCAGCGCGTAGTCGGGCACGATGGCGCGCGCCACCAGGTCGGGGCGCTGCGGCGTGACGCGGGTGTCGACGTGCTGGCCGAAATAACTGTAGGGCCAGCCATAGAAGCCGCCGTCGCGCACCGAGGTCATGTAGTCGGGCACCAGGTCGCTGCCCAATTCATCGCGCTCGTTTACAGACGTCCACAGCGTCTTGCCGTCGGGCGCCCAGGCCATGCCCACGGGGTTGCGCAGGCCCGTGGCATAGAGCCGCTTGGCGCCGCTGGCCACGTCGATTTCCCAGATGGCGGCCCGGCCTTCCTCGATGTCCATGCCTTTCTCGGCCACGTTGCTGTTGGATCCCACGGACGCATACAGCTTGCTGCCGTCCGGGCTGGCGATCAGGTTCTTGGTCCAGTGGTGGTTGATGCCGGCGGGCAGGTCGGCGATCTTTTCGCCGGGCGAGTCGATTTTGGTCTGTCCGGTTTCATACGGAAAGCGCATCACCGCATCCGCATTGGCCACATATAGGCGGTTGCCGATGAGCGCCATGCCGAATGGCGAATTCAGGCCCTCCAGCAGCACGTGGCGCGTTTCCGCGATGCCGTCGTGATCGGCGTCGCGCAGCAGGGTGATGCGGTTTGCGCTGACGGTCCTGGCGCCGGCCCGCTTCATGGCAAGTCCGGCGACCCACGCCTTCAGCCCGCCCGAGGCCGATTCCGGCTTGGGCGGCGCGTTCGTTTCGGCCACCAGCACGTCGCCGTTGGGCAGCACGTACAGCCAGCGCGGATGGTCCAGGCCGCTGGCAAAGGCAGTCACCGCCAGGCCGCCTGCGGGCAGCGGGTGCGCGCCCGCGGGCCAGCCGACCGCCTTGGCGGTGTTGACGGTGGGGATCATGGTGGGGTTGGGGGCCGGGATCTGGGGCGCGGGCCCCATGCCCGCCTCGACGGGCAGCCTGGCCATTTCGCCGCAGGCGCTGAGCGTGGCCAGCGCGAGGCCGGCCGCGGCCATGGTTCGTAGGATCTGCATGATGCGACTCCAGGACGATGCCCCATCATACTCAGGCGGGTCCCGGCCCGCACGGGCTTAATCGTCGAAGCGGCTGCGCGTGACGGCGCCGGTTTGCGGGTCCACGCTGAGCTTGACGCGCTGGCCCTGCGGATCGTAAGCCTTGACCTCGTAGCCGTGCTTGTTGGATCGCTCGATTTCCGAGATGTTGCGGTAGCCGGCGGCTTCCATCTTGTCGTAGACCTGGCGGATCGTCAGCATCTGGGCCGCCGGCGCGGCGGCGGTGGCGGGGGCTGGCTGCGGGGCCGCCTGGGCAAAGGCCGGGGCGCCTGCCGCCAGGGCCGAACCGCCGATCGCCAGGACTGCCAGGGTTTTCTGAATGCGAGTCATCATGATGGATATCTCCTTGGGTTGCGAAGTGGACAAGGCCGTTTTCACGACCATGCGGCCATTATTCGGGTTGGCGCATGAACCGGTTCTGAAGCCGCCGTTCATGCGAGGTTCATCCTTTGCGCGGTATAAAAGAAGCCTGATCCATCCCCGTTTCAAGAGAGGCCCGGCGTTGCGCGACCGCGGAAAACAGCATGATCTGGCATAAACGCGGCCGTCTTGTCCTGCCGGCCTGCGCGCTGGCGTTCGCGCTGGCCGCCGGCCCCGTGGCCGGCCTGGCCGACGAGAGCGACCATGAACGGGCGCGCCAGGCCCTGGAGGCCGGCAAAGTATTGCCGCTGGGCGCGGTGCTGGACATCGTCGAGCGCGATTTCCCGGGGCAGGTGGTCAAGGTCGAATTCGAAGAGGACGACGACGAATTCATCTACGAGATCCGGGTGCTGCAAAGCGGCGGCAGCATCCTCAAGCTGAAGATCGATGCGCGCGACGGCACGTTGCTGGGAGTCAAGGGCCGCGATATCAAATTCAAAGGCAAGCCCTGATGCGCATACTCGTGGTCGAAGATGAACCCACGCTGGCCGGCCAGCTCGCCGAGGCGCTGCGAGCCGCAGGCTACACGGTGGACGCAGCCGCCGACGGCGAATCGGCGCGATACCTCGGGGATGTGGAAGCGTTCGACGCGGTGGTGCTGGACCTGGGGCTGCCCGTGATGGACGGGCTGACCGTCCTGAAGGCCTGGCGGACCGGCGGGCGCAACATGCCCGTGCTGATACTTACCGCGCGCGACAACTGGCACGAGAAGGTGGCGGGCATCGACGCCGGCGCGGACGACTACCTGACCAAGCCGTTCCACATGGAAGAGCTGCTGGCGCGGGTGCGGGCGCTGCTGCGCCGCAGCACGGCCCACGCCAGCGCGCAATGGCGCTGCGGTCCGCTGGTGCTGGATACGCGCCAGGCCCGGGCCAGCGTCGACGGCCGGCCGCTCACGCTGACCAGCCACGAGTTCAAGGTGCTGTCCGTGCTGATGCAGCGCGCCGGCGACGTCGTGTCGCGCAGCGAACTGACCGAGCACATCTACGCGCAGGATTTCGACCGGGATTCCAACACTATCGAAGTCTTCATCGGCCGCCTGCGCAAGAAGCTGCCGCCCGATACCATCGAAACCGTGCGCGGGCTGGGCTACCGCCTGGCGGCCCGCGGATGAAGCCCGCGAGGCGTCCGGCGGGTTCCCTGCGGTGGCGGTTGCTGGCCGGCACGCTGGCCTGGATCCTGCTGTCGGTGGCATTGGCGGGCTGGGGGCTGGCCAGCCTGTTCCGCCAGCACATTACCCAGCAGTTGCAGGCGGAACTGACGCTGCACCTGAACCAGCTCACGGCCGCCGTCAATATCGGCCCCGACGGGCGGCCGGTGGTCGCGCCGCCCTTGAGCGACCCCCGGCTGGAGCAGCCCCTGTCTGGCCTGTACTGGCAGATCGACCGGCTTGCCGACGGCGGGCAGCCGGCCGCTTTCGGCGTGGCGCGCTCGCGGTCGCTATGGGACCAGACGCTGGAGCTGTCGCTGCTCGCGGACAGCGAGGGCGACCAGATCCACGACGTCGCCGGGCCGGCGGGGCGCCAGCTGGCCGTGCTGGCGCGCGTCCTGAAGCCCGCTGAAGAAAACGCCGCCCCGCTGCGCTTGCTGGTGGCCGCCGACCGCGCGGTGCTGGCCGAACCCATCGGACGCTTCAACCATATGCTGGCGATCGCGCTGGGCGCGCTGGCGGCGGGGCTGACCCTGGCCGCGATCGTGCAGGTGCTGGTCGGCCTGCGGCCGCTGGCCCGCCTGCGGCGGGAACTGGCCGCGCAGAACGCGGGCGACAGCAGCCGCATCGAAGGCCGTTTTCCCAGCGAAATCCAGCCGCTCGTCGATGATTTCAACAAGGTGCTGGCTATGAACGCCGAGATCGTGCAGCGCGCGCGGACGCAGGCCGGCAACCTGGCGCACGCCGTGAAGACGCCGCTGGCCATCCTGGCCAATGCCGCCTCGCGCGACGACGGCCCCCTGGCGGGCCTGGTGCGCGAGCAGGTCGGCATGGCGAACCGCCAGATCGACTATCACCTGGCCCGCGCCCGCGCCGCGGCGTCTTCCAGCGCCGCCGACGGGCGCACGCCGCTGGCGGAAACGGCGCAGGGGTTGCTGCGGGTGGTGCGGCGCCTGTACGCCCAGCGCGGCCTGCGCATCGACGACGCGGCGGTCGCGCCGGGCCTGGTATTTCGCGGCGAGCAGCAGGACCTGCAGGAAATGCTGGGCAATCTGCTGGACAACGCCTGCAAGTGGGCGGCCGGCCAGGTGCTGATCACGGCGGAGCCGGACGGCCCGGGGCGCTTGCTGATCCACGTCGATGACGACGGGCCGGGCATCGAGGACCACGAGCGCGAGCGCATTTTCCTGCGCGGCGTGCGCATGGACGAGCAACGCCCGGGATCGGGCCTGGGGCTGGACATCGTGCGCGATCTGGCCGGCACGTATGGCGGCGAGGTGCGCGCGGCGCGCTCCCCGCTGGGGGGGCTCCGGGTGTCGCTGTGGCTGCCGGCGGCCTGACGCCGCGGCCGCGCCTTACTTCACCAGCGTGACCGGCGCGTCGGCCAGTTGCAGCACCTGATTGGCGACGGAGCCGATCAGAATGTTCGCCAGCGAGCCGTTGCCGCGCGTGCCCATCACGATGCGCGCGCAGCCGTGGTCGCGCGCATAGCCGGCGATTTCGGTCGCCACGTGGCCGAACGCGACGTGGCTGGCGTAATCGGTGCCGGTTACGTCGAGCAGCTTGCGCGCTTCTTCCGTGGCTTCCCGGCCTTCGCGGGCGTAGAAGTCGTCGATCATGTCCTGCGTGATCAGCCGCGACAGGCCGGCCCGGCCTTGCACGGGCGTCTGGACATTCAGGACGTGGACGCGCGCGGGCACGGCGCCCTGGGCAAGCTGGCGGGCGTACAGGACGGCGCGGTTGGCATTGTCGGAGCCGTCGACGGGGACCAGGATGTTCAGCATGGTTGCTCCTCGAGGCGTTACTTGACCAGCGTGACGGGCAATTCCGTCAGGTGCAGGACGCGGGTTGCGACGGAACCCAGGAACCAGGAGGAGACCGAGCCCAGGCCGCGTGAGCCCATGTAGATCTCGTCCGCTTCGGATTCGTCGGCGACCCGGACGATGGTGTCCGCCGCCGCGCCGACCTCGACGCGCGCCTGAAAGGGCACGCCGGCCTCGGCCAGCAGGGCGCTGGCGGCCTGCAGGGCGGCCTGGCCTTCTTCCTGGTGATAGGCGTCGATCTCGGCCTGGGACAGGCCGCGGCCGATTTTGCCTGCCTGCAGGGGAATCTGGACGGTCAGGAGTTCCACGCGCTCGACCGGGTCGTAGCGCCGGGCGTCGAGTAGGGCCTTGACGGCGTGGATGGACGGTTGCGAGCCGTCCACGGGGATCAGGATGCGTTTCAAGAGCGTCTCCTTGCGCGCGCTACGGGCGGCGGTGTTGTCCACTGTATCCCAATTATTCGCCGGATTCCGCCGGCGCGGAATGCGCGGGATCAAACCAGGGCCGATCAACGCCAGCGTTCGGGCAGCGTGTCCGCGCGCAGCGCCTGGCCGAGCAGGCGGCCGGCCAGCCCGCCCAGGGCGTCGGCGGCGCCGCTGGTCTCCAGCCGCAGCCCGCCCGCGCCGCCGGTGCGTAGCAGGCCGTGCTCCTGCAGTTGATGGCGCAGCCGGCGCGCCACGGGGACGCCGGTTTCCAGCAGCGGCACGCCGGGTCCTGCCGCCGCCTGGATCGCGTCGCGCAGGAACGGAAAATGCGTGCAGCCCAGCACCAGCACGTCGGCGCCGGCCTCCCGCAGTTCCGCGACGGGCGCGCGCACGGCGGCGTCGGCCTCGGGGCCGTGCAGCACCCCCTGTTCCACCAGCCGCACCCATTCGGGGCAGGGCCGGAACAGGATGCGGACTTCCGGCGCTTCACGCCGGACCAGGGCGGCGAATTTGGGGCTGGCCAGGGTGCCGGTGGTGGCGAATACGCCCACCACACCGCTGTGGGTCAGGTGCGCCGCCGGCTTGATGGCGGGTTCCACCCCGATGATGACCAGCCCCGGATGGCGCTGGCGCAGCTGTGCGATGGCGGCCGCAGTGGCGGTATTGCAGGCCACCACCATGGCCTTGGCCTGGCGGGACACGAAGTAATCGGCCAGCGTGCTGGCGCGGCGCTCCACGTACTCCTGCGTTTTTTCGCCATAGGGCACGTGGGCGGAATCGGCCACGTAGAGCAGGGATTCGTGGGGCAGGGCGTCGCTGATGGCGCGCAGCACGCTCAGCCCGCCGACGCCGGAGTCGTAGATGCCGATGGGAGATTCGGAAAACATGGAAGGAATGCGGGTTGCCGGTGTCCGGCAGTGTAGCGCCGGACGCCCGGGGGCCAGCGCCGCTAGGCCAGCGACTCCTCCCGGTGCTGGCGGGCCTCATCGATCAGCCGGCGGGCCGCGCCGGACAGGGGGGCATCGCGCCAGATCAGGTTCAGCGGCGCCCGCAGGGCCGAGGGCTGGCTCACGCTGACGTACACCACGCCCTCGATGTTCACGCGGCGCAGCGATGCCGGCACCAGCGACACGCCCAGGCCGGCCGCCACCAGGCTCAGCGTGGATAGCATGCGCGGCGCCTCCTGCGCAACGCGCGGACTGAATCCGGCGGCGCTGCACGCGGCGATGATCGCGTCATACAGGCCGGGGCCGCTGTGACGGCGGTAGAGGATCAGGGACTCCTCCGCCAGCTCGGACAGCGCGATGCGTTTGCGCTCGCGTCCCTTGACGGCGGGATGGTCGGCCGGAAACGCGGCCAGCATGGTTTCCTCGAGCACCGTTTCCATCGCCACGCCGCGATCCGGGCCATAGGCGCCGCGGATGAAGGCCACATCCACGCGGCCCTCGCTGACGTCCTCCATCAGTTCGCCGGTGCTGCTTTCCTCGAGCACCAGCCGCACGTTCGGCGCGCTTTCCCGGAAGCGCCGGATAACGGAAGGCACGAAGGGGTGGAAGGCGGCGGACCCGGTGAAGCCGACGGTGAGGCGTCCGGCCTCGCCCTGCGACACGCGGCGCACGCCTTCCACTGCCTGTTCGGTCAGCGCGATGATGTTGCGCGCGTCGTCCAGCAGGGCGCGGCCGCTTTCGGTCAGTTCCATGCCCCGCGGCAGGCGGTGGAACAGCGTGACCCCCAGTTCCTGTTCCAGCACGCGGATTTGCTGGCTGAGCGGCGGCTGGCGGATGCCCAGCCGCGCCGCGGCCTTGGTCAGGTGGGATTCTTCGGCCACGGCCACGAAGTAGCGGAGCAGGCGCAAGTCGACGGTTGCCATATTCAATAGATATGTTTTATGAGGTAGTCATATATTAGACATTATCTAGTGAGAGGAGTAGGCTGCAATCTCTTTATCCACCCCCCCGAGCACCCCTTCGTGTCCTTTCCCTCGCACCGGCCCTGCCGGTGCGCAACAGACGCCCGCGCCGCTTCCGGACAGCGGGCGCGTCCCGGGAGGCCACGGCATAACAACGATGAACGCAGCACCTTCCACCCCCGAGGCCGGACTCCGGCCTGCGCCCACTTGCGGGCAATTGTTCTACGGATTTCTCATGCTGGGCCTGACCGCATTCGGCGGCGCGCTGCCGCTGGCGCGCCGCATGGTCGTCGAGAAGCACCGCTGGCTCAGCGGACCGGAATTCACCGATCTGCTGGGGCTGTGCCAGTTCCTGCCCGGCGGCAACATCATCAATCTGTCGGTTGCGTTGGGCATGAAGTTCCGGGGGCCGCGCGGGGCTTTTGCCGCGCTGATGGGCTTGATCCTGGCGCCGTCGGCGATCGTGGTCCTGCTGGGCATGGTGTACGAGCGCTTCCAGAACGACCCGCACATCCAGCATCTGTTCGCCGGGCTGGCCGCCGCCGCGGCGGGGCTGCTGATCTCGATGGCCGTGAAGATCGGCACGCCGGTGGTCAAGCGCCGCGACTGGCTGGCCGGCGTGGTCGCCACGGCCTGTTTCATCGCCATCGCCGTGCTGCGCATCCCCTTGCTGCCCACCATGGCCGTGCTGACGCCTCTGAGCATCCTGATGGTCTGGAGGCAACGTCGATGATCCATACCCTGATAGCCCTGGCCCTGATCTTTTCCGAGCTGTCGGTGCTGGCGTTCGGCGGCGGCAACACCATCCTGCCCGAGATGCAGCGCCAGGTGGTGGAGGTGCACGGCTGGATGACGGCAGCGGATTTTTCCGCGCTGTTCGCCCTGGGGCAGGCCGCTCCGGGTCCCAACCTCATGGTGGTTACGCTGGTCGGCTGGCACGTGGCCGGCGGTCTGGGCCTGATTGTCACCACCATCGCCAAGTTCGGCCCGTCTTCGGTGATCACCGTCATCGCGCTGGGATTGTGGGAACGGTTCAAGGACCGTCCGTGGCGCGGCGTCATCCAGGCCGGCATTTTCCCGATGACGGTCGGGCTGGTGGCCGCCAGCGCGGCGCTCATCACCGAGGCGTCGGTGCATACCTGGCTGCTGGGCGCCATTACCGCAGTGGTGGCATTGCTGGGCAGCGTCACCCGCATCCATCCCTTGTGGTTGCTGTTCGGCGGCGCGCTGGCCGGTTTGCTCGGCATCGGTTAGGGTAGGGCCTTCAACCCGGAAAGGGGCCCGCGGGCGCAACGCCCGGGGGCGCCGCGCGCAGGAGCCCGCCATGCCGCCGCTCAAGGACTTCGAGCCCGAGAACGCCGCTTCATCCGCCGCCAGCCTGCCGTTCTTCCATGCGCACCGGCGCCTGGTGCTGTGCGCGGTCCTGCTGCTGGCGGCGGCCTGCGGCCTGTACGCGGCGGGCGTGCCGCTGGTGCTGGCGCTGTTGCTGGGCTTTGACGCCGGGGCGTTCGTTTTCCTGGTGCTGACGGCGCGCGTGTTCGGCCGGACCAGCGCCGCGTCCATGCGCCAGCATGCGCAGGAGCAGGACGTCGGGCGCACCGGGGTGCTGTGGAGCAGCGTGGCGCTGTCCTGCATGGTGATGATGGCCCTGTGGGTGGAACTGAGGGCCGCGGGCGGGGCGGGCAGCGCCGTCGCCGTGCTGGCGGCCGCCGCCACCATCATCCTGTCGTGGCTCTACATGAACATGATCTTCGCACTGCATTACGCCCACGGCTACTACGGCCACCGCAACGCCATGCACAAGGGGCTGGACTTCCCGGGCACGGAAGACCCCGACTACTGGGATTTCGCCTATTTCGCGCTGGTGCTGGGCATGACGTTCCAGGTATCGGACGTGCAGATCGTGAACCGGCGGCTGCGCCGCACCGCCCTGACGCACAGCGTCATCGCCTTCTTCTTCAACGTGTTCATCATCGCCATCAGCGTGAACGTGGCGGCGGGGCGGGTGTAGCGGGGCGCGCCGGGCTTCTTATGCGGCGGCCAGGCGCCAGAGCGACGTGACTTCCTTCGAGCGCGCCGCATACAGCGGGTCGGACGGATCCTTGGCGCGGCCGTGCGTGGGCCGGGTATCCATCCGGTCCACGACGCGCAGGCCCGCCAGTCGGAACATCTCCAGGAGCTGTTCACGGCTGCGCAGGCCCAGGTGTTCGGCCAGGTCGGACAAAATCAGCCAGCCTTCGCCCGCCGGCGCCAGGTGCGCGGCCAGGCCGTCCAGGAAGCCGCGCAGCATGCGGCTGTCGGGATCGTAGACGGCGTGCTCCACGGGCGAGCTGGGGCGCGCGGGAAGCCAGGGCGGATTGCAGACGATCAGCGATGCCCGGCCTTCGGGGTACAGGTCGACGCGTGCGAGCTCCACCTGGTTTTGCAGGCCGAGCCGCTCCAGGTTGTCCTGGGCGCAGGCCAGCGCGCGGGGATCCTGGTCCGTGCCGACGATGCGCCTGACGCCGCGCCGCGCCAGTACGGCCGCCAGTACGCCGGTGCCCGTGCCGATATCGAACGCCGTGCCGCCGGGCGGCAGCGGCGCGCGCGCCACCAGGTCCACGTATTCGCCGCGCACGGGCGAGAACACGCCGTAGTGGGGGTGAATGCGGGCGCCCAGCGCGGGGATTTCCACGCCCTTCTTGCGCCACTCGAAGGCGCCGATCAGGCCCAGCAGTTCCCGCAGGGACGCCACATAGGGCTCGGCGGCGGGGCCGTGGGCGGCTTCGCAGGCCTGCCGCGCGTCGGGCGCGCGGCGCAGGGGGATGCCGTGGCCGGCCTCGAAGGGAATCAGCAGCATGCCGAGGATGCGCGCGCGCTGCGACTGGATCTGGCGGTGCTGGTTGAAGGCGTCGAGCAGCGTGTCCACGGGCTTGCGGGGGCGTTTGTCGACGCGGCGCGTCATGGCCTGAAGCAGCTGCCGCGCATTCTGGTAATCGCCGCGCCACAGCAGGCCGACGCCTTCGCAGGCCTGGCGGTACGCCATGTCGGCGGTCAGGGTGTCGTCCACGACCACGACGCGTTTGGGCGGCGCGGCACCGCTTTCGGAACGCCAGCGGGCGGCGTGCGGAGTCTGGTTTTCTTCCCAGCGGATTTCAGGAAGGGTCAACGTATCGCTCCAGCAGGTTGGGGCGCGCGGGGCAGGGAATTCATCGGGACGCAAGAGAAAAGGGGCGCGGGTTGCCAATGTAGCAGCTTCGCGCCCCGCCGCGCCGCGTTACTGCGCGCGGGCGAGCGGCGTGAGGCGCTGGCGGTTCTGCGTCACCGCCTCCAGCACCAGGGGGTGCAGGTGCTCGTGGCCGGCGTCGCCGTCGGGCTGCCGCGCCAGGAAGCCCAGGAGTTCGTTGCGCATGCGCGGCTCCCAGAATTTGTGGATGTGATTGGCCACACCTTCCTGTGCTTCCTGCCGGTCGGGCATCGCTTCGAAGAACTGGCCGATGCGGTTGGCCATGCGGATGAGGTTGCCGATTTCCATGCTGCGTGAGATCCGGTTCAGGTAATGATGCGTTCAGGGTGGGAGTACAGCGTGGCGTCGTCCCCCCGCAGGAAGCCGAGCAGCGTCACGTTGGCGTCGTTCGCCAGGCGGATGGCCAGCGAGGTGGGCGCGGACACGGCCGCCAGCACCCTGACGCCGGCCGCCGCCGTTTTCTGCACCATCTCGAAACTGGCCCGGCTGGATACGGCGAGGATGCCGTCGCCCGCGCGCACGCCTTGGCGCGCGAGCGCGCCGACGAGCTTGTCCAGGGCATTGTGGCGGCCTACGTCCTCGCGCACCAACGCCACCGTTCCCTCGGCGCCGGCCCAGCCCGCGGCGTGCGTGGCCCCGGTGATGTCGTGCAGCGCCTGGCGCGCGCGGATGTCGCGCATGGCGGCCAGCACCGCCTGGAAGCTGACGGGCGCAGGGTTGGCGACGGGCGCCACCGGCCGCAGCACTTCCGGCAGCGTTTCCACGCCGCACAGCCCGCAACCCGTGCGGCCGGCCATGGCGCGCCGCCGGGATCTCAGCCGTACCTCGCAGGCCGTGGAGATTTCCACTTGCACCACGATGCCGTCGGGCTGCGGCAGCAGGTCGATGCCGCGCACGTCGCCGATGCCGCCGATGATGCCTTCGGACAGCGAGAAGCCCACGGCGAAATCTTCGAGATCGGCGGGCGTTGCCAGCATGGTGGCGTGGCTGACGCCGTTGAACTCGAGCGCCACCGGCGTTTCCAGGGCGACGTAGTCGGGTTCGGCGCCGGGCTCGAGGGCGCCCGCGCGCAGGCGGGTGACCTGGACCTGCGCGCAGTCGGAACGGGAGGAAGGCAGAGGCGGGGGCATGGATGCGTTGCTGCGGTTCTGTAAGGCGGTCACTTCCCGGTCAGCGCCGCTTCGTTCTCGCGCTCCCGTTCATGCAGGAGCTTTTGCTGGATGTCCGCGAAGCGCGACCATTGGCGCTGCCATTCCGAGGGCTGGGAAACGCGCGTGACCTGCACGGCGGTCACCTTGTACTCGGGGCAGTTGGTGGCCCAGTCGGAGCTGTCGGTCGTGACGACGTTGGCGCCGGACTCGGGGAAATGGAAGGTGGTGTACACCACGCCCGGCTGCACCCGGTCGGTCAGCGTGGCGCGCAGCACGGTCTCGCCCGCGCGGCTCTGCACGCCGACCCAGTCCCCGTCGCGCACGCCGCGGTCTTCGGCGTCCTGCGGATGCAGCTCCAGCAGATCCTCGCCGTGCCACACCACGTTGGGCGTGCGCCGGGTCTGCGCGCCCACGTTGTATTGCGACAGGATGCGGCCCGTCGTCAGCAGCAGCGGAAAACGGCGCGTGCTGCGTTCGTCGGTGGGCACGTACTTGGTGATCATGAATCTGCCCTTGCCGCGCACGAACTCGTCGATGTGCATGATGGGCGTGCCTTCCGGCGCCTCGCCGTTGCACGGCCATTGCAGGCTGCCCAGCTTGTCCAGCTTGTCGTAGGTGACGCCGGCGAACGTCGGCGTCAGGCGGGCGATCTCGTCCATGATCTCGCCGGGATGGCGGTAGTTCATGGGGTAGCCCAGCGCATTGGACAGCGCCACCGTCACTTCCCAATCGGACTTGCCGTTCTTGGGCGCCATCACCTTGCGCACCCGCGAGATGCGGCGCTCGGCGTTGGTGAAGGTGCCGTCCTTTTCCAGGAACGAGGAACCGGGCAGGAACACATGCGCGTACTTGGCGGTTTCGTTCAGGAACAGGTCCTGCACCACGATGCACTCCATGGCCGCGAGCGAAGCGGCCACATGCTGTGTGTTGGGATCGGACTGCACGATGTCTTCGCCCTGGCAGTACAGGCCCTTGAACGATCCTGCGAGCGCGGCCTCGAACATGTTGGGGATGCGCAGGCCCGGCTCGGGCTGCAGGGTCACGCCCCAGTCCCGCTCGAACTCGCCGCGCACGGCGTCGTCGGAGATGTGGCGGTAGCCCGGCAACTCGTGCGGGAACGACCCCATGTCGCACGACCCCTGCACGTTGTTCTGTCCGCGCAATGGGTTCACGCCCACGCCTTCGCGGCCGACGTTGCCGGTGGCCATTGCCAGGTTGGCGATCGCCATGACGGTGGTCGAGCCCTGGCTGTGTTCCGTCACGCCCAGGCCGTAGTAGATGGAGCCGTTGCCGCCCGTGGCGTACAGCCGCGCCGCGCCGCGCACGGACTGCGCGGGCACGCCTGTGATTTCTTCCATCGCTTCCGGCGAGTTCTCAGGCAGGGATACGAAGTCGCGCCATTCCTTGAAGGACTTGGCTTCGCAGCGTGCGGCGACGAAGGCCTCGTCGATCAGGCCCTCGGTGGCGATCACGTGCGCCAGCGAGGACAGCAGCGCGGTATTGGTGCCCGGACGGACCTGCAGGTGGAAGTCGGCCTTGATGTGCGGCGAGCTTACGAGCTCGATGCGGCGCGGGTCGATCACGATCAGGCGGGCGCCCTGGCGCAGGCGGCGCTTCAGGCGCGAGGCGAACACCGGGTGGCCGCTGCTGGGGTTGGCGCCCATGACGATCACCACGTCGGTATGCATGACCGAGTCGAACGTCTGCGTGCCGGCGGATTCGCCCAGGGTCTGCTTCAGGCCATAGCCGGTAGGCGAATGGCAGACCCGCGCGCAGGTGTCGACGTTGTTCGTGCCGAACGCCGCGCGCACCAGCTTCTGCACCAGCCAGGTTTCTTCGTTGGTGCAGCGCGACGAGGTGATGCCGCCGACCGCGTCGCGGCCATGTTCTTCCTGGATGCGGCGGAATTCGGCGGCCGCGTAGCCGATGGCCTCGTCCCAGGACACTTCTTTCCAGGGATCGGTGATGTGCTTGCGGATCATGGGCTTCAACACGCGCTCTTTGTGCGTGGCGTAGCCCCAGGCGAAGCGGCCCTTCACGCAGGAATGGCCGCGGTTGGCCTGGCCGTCTTTCCAGGGCACCATGCGCACCACTTCCTGTCCCTTCATCTCGGCCTTGAAGCCGCAGCCCACGCCGCAATAGGCGCAGGTGGTGATGACCGAGTGCTCGGCCTGGCCCATCATGATGACGGTCTTTTCCTGCAGGGTCGAGGTGGGACAGGCCTGCACGCAGGCGCCGCAGGACACGCATTCGCTGTCCAGGAACGGCTGGTCCTGCCCTGGCGATACGCGCGAGTCGAAGCCCTTGCCGGAGATCGTCAGCGCGAACGTGCCCTGCGTTTCCTCGCAGGCGCGCACGCACCGGTTGCAGACGATGCACTTCGACGGGTCGTAGCTGAAGTACGGGTTGGACTCGTCTTTTTCGCTTTGCAGGTGGTTGGCGCCGCCGTAGCCGTAGCGTACGTCGCGCAAGCCCACCACGCCCGCCATGTCTTGCAGTTCGCAATCGCCGTTGGCCGGACAGGTCAGGCAGTCCAGCGGATGGTCGGAGATGTAGAGCTCCATCACGCCGCGCCGCAAATCATGCAGCTTCGGCGTCTCGGTGTAGACGACCATGCCGTCTTCAGCCGGCGTCGTGCACGAGGCCGGGTAGCCCCGGCGGCCCTCGATCTGCACCAGGCAAAGCCGGCACGAGCCGAAGGCTTCCAGGCTGTCCGTCGCGCACAGCTTGGGGATATTGATGCCGGCCTCCGCGGCCGCGCGCATCAGCGACGTGCCGGCCGGTACGGTGATGGCCTGGCCGTCGATGGAAAGGGTGACGGTTTCGACGGACTCGCGCGCCGGCGTGCCCATGTCGCGATCGCGCTTGATGACGGTTTCTAGCATGACGGTCTCGGGGTCAGGCCGCGTGCGCGGCAGGCTGGGAGGAGGGGATGCCGAAGTCCTGCGGGAAATGGTTCAGGGCGGACAGCACGGGGTAGGGCGCCATGCCCCCCAGCGCGCAGAGCGAGCCGGCCAGCATGGTGTCGCACAGGTCGCGCAGCAGGTGCACCTGCTGTTCGCGGCCGGGGCCGCCTGCCGCGATTTTGTCGAGGGTTTCCACGCCGCGTGTGGAACCGATGCGGCAGGGCGTGCACTTGCCGCAGGATTCGATGGCGCAGAACTCCATCGCGTAGCGCGCCATGCGCGCCATGTCGACCGTGTCGTCGAAGGCTACCAGCCCGCCGTGGCCGATCATGGCTGAGATCTGGACATAGGCTTCGTAGTCCAGCGGCACGTCCCATTGCGACTCCGGCAGGTAGGCGCCCAGCGGCCCGCCCACCTGCACCGCGCGCAGCGGGCGTCCGGAGGCGCTGCCGCCACCGAAGCCGTACAGCAGGTCGCGCAGGGTCAGGCCGAACGCCTTTTCCACCAGCCCGCCGTGCTTGAGATTGCCCGCCAGCTGGAAGGGCAGCGTGCCGTGCGAACGGCCCACGCCATAGTCGCGGTAGTAGGCCGCGCCCTTGGCCAGGATGATCGGCACGGTGGCCAGCGAAATTACGTTGTTGATGACGGTGGGCTTGCCGAACAGGCCCGAGACGGCGGGCAGCGGCGGCTTGGCGCGGACCACGCCGCGCTTGCCCTCGATGCTTTCGAGCAGGGAGGTTTCTTCGCCGCAGATGTACGCGCCTGCTCCCACGCGCACTTCCAGGTCGAAGCGGCGGCCGCTGCCGTGCACGTCGCCGCCCAGCCAGCCCACGCTGCGGGCCCGCGCGATCGCGGCTTCCAGCGTGTCGATGGCCTGGGGATACTCCGAGCGCACGTAGATATAGCCGTAGGTGGCGCCCACCGCAAGGCCGGCGATGGTCATGCCCTCGATCAGCACGTAGGGGTCGCCTTCCATCAGCAGGCGGTCGGCGAAGGTGCCGGAATCGCCTTCGTCCGCGTTGCAGACGATGTACTTCTGGCTGGCGGCCGCCGCGGCCACGGTTTTCCATTTGATGCCGGTCGGAAACGCCGCGCCGCCCCGGCCGCGCAGGCCCGACGCCACCAGCTCCTCGACGATTTGTTCCGGCGCCATGGCCAGGGCACGCTTGAGCCCTTGCAGGCCGCCGTGCGCGGCGTAGTCCTGCAGGGACAACGGGTCGGTCACGCCGACCCGCGCGAAGGTCAGGCGCTCTTGATGTTTCAGGTAGGGAATGGCTTCCGTCAGGCCCAGGCGCAGCGCGTGTTCGTCGCCCGCCAGCCAGCCGGCATCGAACAGCCCGGCGACGTCTTCGGGCTGCACGGGGCCGTAGGCGACGCGCCCTTGCGGCGTGGCGATCTCGACCAGGGGTTCCAGCCAGAGCAGGCCGCGCGAGCCGTTGCGCACGATCTGCACGGGCAGGCCGCGCTGATCCGCGATGCGTTCGATGTCCCGGGCCACCGCGTCCGCGTCCATGGCCAGGGCCGCGGCGTCGCGCGGCACATAGATGACGATGGGGGCGCTCATGGCGTGGTCTCCAGCGTGCGGGCCAGCAGGCGGTCCAGTTTCTCGGGGGTGACGCGGGCCTGCGGGCGGCCGTCGATCATGACGGCCGGCGACTGGGCGCACAGCCCCAGGCAATACACCGGCTCCAGCGAAAAATTGCCGTCGGGCGAACGGGCGTGGAAATCGCAGCCCAGCGCCTCGCGCGCGTGATCGGCCAGGCGGTCGCCGCCCATGGCCTGGCACGATTCGGCCCGGCAGACCTCCAGCTTGTGGCGCGCAGCGGGTTCGCTGCGGAAATGCGGATAGAACGTGATGACGCCGTGGACCTCGGCGCGGGACAGGTTCAGGGCCTCGGCGATGGTTTGCACCGCCGAGGCCGGGATACAGCCCAATTCGTGCTGGACCGCGTGCAGCACGGGAAGCAGGGGGCCTGGCTGGTCTTTCAGCCGGGCAAGGATGCGGGCGGTGGCCGCGATGGCCGGGGTGGGGGACGCCTGGGCCGCGTCCAGGGCCATCTGGCCGCCGCGGGCGCCGCCGCTGGACGCCAGATCGGATGTTGCCTCGCGCTGTTGCACGTCGGTCTCCTCCTGCTGTTGTGCTGGACGGGGTGCTGTGCGGGATTTATATGTTTTAAAAAGCACATAAATAGCCTCGGCCCCGTGTTATTTTTGTACTTTATCCAGGTAATCGCGCGTCTTCAATAAGAAATAAATGACATATAAGTTCCGTATCGGCCTGCGCCCGCAGTGGATGCTGGGCAGCGGCGACGAGTCGGTCCCCGTGCCTTTGCAGGACATGCTGGCGCTTCTGGCTGCCATCGACGCCACGGGCAACATCGCCGGCGCCTGCCGCGCCTGCGGGCTGTCGTACCGGCATGCCTGGGGCGTGCTGCGGCGTTTCGAGGGCATCTTCGGCACGCAGCTGCTCATTACCAACCGCCGCCAGGGAACCCAGCTGGCGCCGTTCGCCCAGCGCCTGCTGTGGGCCAACCGGCGCATCGAGGCGCGCCTGATGCCCACGCTGGACAGCATGGCGTCGGAACTGCAGGAAGAGCTCGAGCGCCTGCTGCCCGAGAGCGGCCCGCACCTCCGGCTGCACGCCAGCCACGGTTTCGCGGTGGAGTCGCTGATGCAGCACATGGGCAGCCGCAAGCCCGGCCTGGAACTGCGCTACCGCACCGCAATCGAGGCGCTGGCCTCGCTGGAGCGCCACGAATGCGACCTGGCGGGCTTCCAGGTGCCGCTAGGCGACTTCGAGGCGCCCATCATGGGGCGCTACGCGCAATGGCTGCACCCGGACGAAAACGTGCTCATCCACCTTGCGGTGCGCAATGCCGGCCTGTTCGTCACCGCCGGCAACCCCAAGGGCATACGCGGCATGGCGGACCTGGCGCGCCCGGACGTGCGCTTCGTCAACCGCCAGATCGGCTCCAGCACGCGCTACCTGGTGGAACTGATGCTGCAGCGCGCGGGGGTTTCGACCGGCGAGGTCCAGGGCTATGAAACCAACGAATTCACCCATATGGCCATCGCCGCGCATATCGCCAGCGGCATGGCGGACACGGGTATGGGCGTCGAGACGGCCGCCTGCCGCTTCGGGCTGGACTTCATCCCGCTCGTGCGCGAACGCTATTTCTTCGCCGTCCGCAAGTCGGCGCTCGAAACGCCCGCCATGCGCGACCTGCTGTCCATCATGCGCAGCCCCGACTATGTCGGTTACGTCGGCCAACTCGTAGGCTACGACGCCCGCGACACCGGGCGGCTGCAAACCCTTGAAGAAGCCTTCCCATCGGCGCCGGGCGCCGGGATATGATGTCCCCATGAGCAAAGTGATACTCCTTGCCGATCACCGAACCGGCCGCCCGGCTTCCGTCGTGCCCGGGGAACTGCCGCCCGACGGCCAGCCCGCGCTCGACCTGCGCGCGCGTCCCCTGCGCGATCTGCGGATATCGGTCACGGACCGCTGCAACTTCCGCTGCACGTACTGCATGCCGCGCGAAGTGTTCGACAGCAGCTATACCTTCATGCCGCATTCGGCGCTGCTCTCCTTCGAAGAAATCAGTCGCCTGGCGGGCATCTTCACCCGCCTGGGCGTGGAAAAGATCCGCCTCACGGGCGGCGAGCCGCTGCTGCGCAAGCACCTCGAGAACCTGGTGGGCCTGCTGGCCGGATTGCGCACGCCGCAAGGCCGCCCGCTGGATCTCACCCTGACCACCAACGGCAGCGTGCTGGCCCGCAAGGCCGCCGATCTTGCGCGGGCGGGGCTCACGCGCGTCACGGTCAGCCTGGACGCGCTGGATTCCGCCATGTTCCAGGGCATGAGCGACAGCGGCTTCACGCCGGACGACGTGCTGCGCGGCATCGATGCCGCCGCCGAGGCCGGCCTGGCGCCGGTGAAGGTGAACATGGTGGTGCGGCGCGGCCTGAACGACGGCCAGATCCTGCCGATGGCCGAGCGCTTCCGCAACACCGGCCATATCCTGCGCTTCATTGAATACATGGATGTCGGCAACACCAACGGCTGGAATCTTGCCGAAGTGGTGCCCAGCCAGGAAGTGCTGGACCGCATCGGTTCGGCCTATCCGATCGAGCCCATCACCGATGGCGAAATGGGCCGCGTGGCCGAACGCTGGCGCTACCTGGACGGCGGCGGCGAAATCGGCGTTATCTCCAGCGTTACGCACGCCTTCTGCGGCGGCTGTACGCGCGCGCGCCTGTCGCCCGAGGGCAAGCTCTTCCTGTGCCTGTTCGCGCACGAAGGCTATGACCTGCGGGCCCCGCTGCGCGACGGCGCAAGCGATGACGAACTGGCGCGCATCCTGGCGGGCATCTGGGCCGGGCGCGGCGACAACTATTCAGAACTGCGCGGCCGCAACATGGCCGACCCGTCCCGCAAGATCGAAATGAGCTATATCGGCGGCTGACGCCGCCGGTGCGCCCGAACCCGGTGCAAGCCGCCTGTGCGCCTGCGGTCCGGACGGCCGGCGGCTATGCCAGCCAGTGGCGCAGGTCGTAGTAGGGGACCCGGTCCTTGTCTTGCACCGGCACGTCCGCCGGGAGGCGGGCCAGGCCGGTCGACCAGGGCAGCGAGCTGATCACGCCCGACCCCTGGTTGCCATAAGGCACCAGTTCGCCGCTGCCGTCATCCGCCGCGCGGCGCTGCACGCGCAGGAATTCCTCGCGCGCGTCCTGGCGGGGCTGCTCCGTGCGCAAGGGCAATCGGCTGACCGGCGGGAAGAGGGTTTCGCGGCCCTGCATCCGGCGCACCAGCGGCGAGACCAGCATGGCGAACACCGCGTAGGCCGAGACCGGGTTGCCGGGCAGGCTGACCACGGGCTTGCCGTCGATCTTCGCCAGCGCCACCGGCTTGCCCGGCTTCATGCGCACCTTCCACAACGATAGTTCGCCGCCCAGCGTGGCCAGGGCGGGCTTGACCAGGTCGCGCTCGCCGACGGACACGCCGCCCACGGTCAGCACCAGGTCGCAGTCGGCGAGCAGCGTCTTGAAGGCCGCGAGCAGGTCTGCCTCGGTATCGCGCGCATGCAGCACGTGGACGGGCAGGGCGCCCATGCCGCGCGCGAGCGCGGCCAGCATCGGCCCGTTGGAGTTGTAGATCTGTTCCATTGCGCGCGGCTGGCCGGGCAGGACCAGCTCGTCGCCGGTGGTCAGGATGCCCATGCGCAATCGGCCGAAGACCCGCACGTTGGCCAGGCCTTGCGAGGCCAGCAGCGCCACGTGCGCGGCCTCGAGCAGCGTGCCCGTGGCCAGCAGCGGCGCGCCGGCCATGGTGTCTTCGCCGCGGCGGCGGATGTGCTGGCCGGACACGGGCTGGCGCGATATCTCCACCTGGCCGTCGGCTTCCACCGTGTCTTCCTGCATGACGACGGTATCGGCGCCGTCGGGAATCAGGCTGCCCGTGAACAGGCGGATGGCGTGGCCGGGCTTGAGCGGTTCCGGCACGTCGCCGGCGTAGCAGCGCTGCTGGATGGGCAGGCGGACGCCGGGGCCCCAGTCGGCCGTGCGCAGCGCATAGCCGTCCATGGAGCTGTTGTCGGCAGGCGGGATGTCCACGGTCGCCTGGAGGTCGGCCGCCAGCACGCGGCCGGCGGCGTCGGCCAGGCTTACTTCATCGCTGCGTTGCAGCGGACCCGCGGCATTGGCCAGCAGGGTCTGGGCTTGATCGAAATCCAGCATGGGTCAGTTGTCTTCTTCGCGGTTCTTGAATTGCGTGGCGAAATTGCAAGGGCGGTGGCGGCTGTCCAGCTGCTCGCGGAGGATCTGTTCCCAGGCGGTCTCGCAGGCGTTGTTGGAGCCGGGCAGGCAGAAGATGAGCGTGCGGTTGGCGGAGCCCGCGAAGGCTCCCGACTGGATGGCCGAGCTGCCGATGTCGGCGTGGGAGAGCTGGCGGAAGAGCTCGCCGAAGCCGGGCACATCGTGGTCAAGCAGCGGCAGTACCGCCTTTTGCGTCTGGTCGCGGGGCGCGAAGCCGGTGCCGCCGGTCGTGATGATGACCTGGACTTCCGGATCGGCGATCCATTCGCTCAGGATGCGGCGGATCTGGTAGAGGTCGTGCTTGACGATGTCGCGGCGCACGCATTGATGGCCCGCGCGCGCCAGGTTCTGGGCGAGCAGGTTGCCGGACGTGTCGTCGCCCGCGCTGCGGGTGTCGCTGACCGTCAGCACGGCGCAGGCCAGCGAAACGGGGCTTTCGTCGCTCATGGATGCTCCTTCTTTGTCGTTGAGGATTTTTTGCCGCTGGGCCGCCCCGAGGCAAAAACGGCCTCCTTGGGGGGCAGCAAGCGCGTAGCGTGCGGCGTGGGGGCCTTTTCATCCCAGGACTGCGTGCGGTCTTGGTCGGATTGGCGTTGTTCCACCCAGAAGCTGTCGCCGTCCGCGAGGGTTTCGCGTTTCCAGAAGGGAGCCCGGGTCTTGAGCGCGTCGATGATGTATTCGCAGCCTCGGAAGGCATCGCCGCGGTGGGCGCTGGCCGCCGCGACGAAGACGATCTGGGCGTTGCGCGGCAACGCGCCTACCCGGTGCACGATCACCGTGCCGTCGAGGTTCCAGCGGGCGCGGGCGGTTTCGGCGATCTCTTCGAGTTCGCGTTCGCACATGCCGGGGTAGTGCTCGAGAAAGAGCGTGTCGGTGGGCGAGTCGGGCGTGTAGTCGCGCACGTAGCCCACGAACGTGACAATGCCGCCCACGCCCGGCCCCGCGCGTTCCCGCAGCGCGGCCGTGAGCGCGGCGCCATCGAAATCGGCTTCCTGGACGCTGATCATGGCGTTCAACCTCCGGTGACGGGTTCGAATACCGCGACCTCGTCGCCCGCGCGGATGGGGGCGGACGGCTTGGCGTGGGTCTGGTTGATGGCCAGTTTCAGGCGCGCGGCGGGAGCCAGCTGGGGATAGCGTTCGCCCAGGGCGGCAAGCAACTGCGCGCCGGTGGAATCGCCTTCCACGGGCCAGGTTTCGGAGCGCTTGCCGACGAGTTCGGCCACGCGCGCGAAGTAGAGAAGATTAATCGTTGCGCCACTCACCGCTTTTTCCTCCCGCCTTGTACTTGAGGCGAACTTGTTCGATCACGATGCCCTTGTCGGCAGCCTTGCACATATCGTAGATGGTCAGCGCGGCCACGCTGCAGGCCATCATGGCTTCCATTTCCACGCCCGTCTTGTAGCTGGTGCGGCAGGTGGCCAGGATGTCGATGCGGTGCGCGGCGTCGTCCAGCGCGAACTCGACGCCGACGAAAGACAGCGGCAGGCTGTGGCAGAGCGGGATCAGCTCGGCGCAGCGCTTGGCGGCAAGGATGGCGGCCACGCGCGCGGTATTGAGGACCTCGCCTTTGCCCCGGCCCGGTTGGGTCAGCAGGCCGTAGGCCACGGCGTTCATGCGTATCCCGGCGGTGGCGATCGCCACGCGTTCGGAGTCCGTCTTGGCGATGACGTCGACCATGCGGACCTGGCCGCTTTCATCCAGATGGCTCAAGGTGGGGGTGGACGTGGACATGGGAATCGGGAGCGAGAATTGTTAATGTTTGAAAAGAGCGGCCCCGTCCGGCTGGGCAAGGCCGCTGATACGCCTATGATAGACGAGCAGTGAAGGGGGCGCGATAATCGCGCCTGTAGTCATTAGAAGGACGGAATCGCACGGCCTTCAATTCGTATCAGGAGACGCGCAATGCCCTTGCGGATGCCAAAGCTTCGGTTGACACGCCGGGTCGGCAAGATTCTTCTGGGCATCGCGGCATTCATACTGATCCTCTTCGGCGTCGCAGCCTGGCAAGTCCCCAAGGTCCTGAGCAGCGTCCTGACGCAAGACGTCTCCAAGATGATCGGCCGCGACGTTTCCGTCGGCAAGATCACGTTCAATCCCTTCACGCTGACCGTCCGCGCACGCGACCTGGCCGTGGCCCAGCCCGGCTCGCAGACGCCGCTGCTGACGCTTGCCGAACTGGACGCCAGCGCCGCCTGGACCTCGCTGTTCTGGTTCGCGCCCGTCGTCGATCGCCTGACGCTGCGCGAGCCTAACATCGCCATCGTGCGCGAGGACGTCACCCGGTTCAACTTCTCTGATATTCAGCAACGCGTGGCCGAATTGGCGGCCGCCAAGCCCGAGGAGCCGCCCAAGCCGGACGAAGGGCTGCCCCGCTTCTCGCTGAACAACATGGTCATCGAGAACGGCTCCATCACGCTGGACGACAAGGTCACCGGCCGCAAGCAGGTCATGGACGAGCTGGGCGTGGGCGTGCCGTTCATTTCGACCTTCGGCTACGCCACCGACATCGACGTGCAGCCCCGCCTGCATCTGCGCATCAACGGCAGCCCCTTCGACCTGACCGGCGTGGCCCGTCCTTTCGACGTGGTGCCGTCGTCGACCCTGCGGGTGGCGTTCAACGGCCTGCAGCTGGAAAAGTGGGCCGACGTCTGGCCCATGCCGCTGCCGTTCAAGGTCGAGAGCGCGCTGCTGGATTCCAACCTGCAGGTCGTGTTCGAACAGCCCAAGGACGCGCCGCCCAAGATCCGCGTCGTGGGCGACCTGGGGCTGCGCCGGCTCGACCTGCGCGATACCGCGGGCCAGGGCCTGGCGGCATGGAGCGCGCTGACCGTCAGCCGCCTGGAACTGGAACCGATCGCGCGCCGCGTCTATGTGGGCGAGGTTGGGCTCTGGGCGCCGCAGATCCACGTGCGCCGCTACGCCAACGAACATCTGAACTGGCTGGACGTGGTCGCCCAGCTGAAACAGCTAGGCGGCGTCGAGCCCACCGCCACGCCCGTGGCGGACAAGCTCAGGAAGGCCAGCGGGCTGAATCCGTCGGCAAAGAAGGCGGCGGACCCGGCGGCTGCCCCGGCCGCCGCGCCGGCCGCCGCCCAGGCCGCGGCGCCGGAACCGGCCGCGGCTGCTCCCGCTGGTGCCGTCGCTCCGGCTGCTCCAGCCGTGGCGGGCGCCGGGGGTGCGCCCGCGGCACCCACCACGCTTGCCGCGCCGGCGGCTCCCGCGGAATGGACGGTGGCGCTGGACGCCTTCAACCTGCACGAAGGCGAGGTGTACGTCACCGATGCGATCAGCAAGCTGGACTACGTCATGACGGGCCTGGCGGCCACGGTCGAGGGCGTGGCCCTGCCGCAGGTAAAGGACGAGCCCATCAACCTGTGGCTGACAATGGACAACAGCACCGACGGCGGCTGGCTGCGCGCCAAGGGGCCGCTGGTGCTGAAGCCGCTGTCGCTGGAACTGGGCGTGCGTCTGGGCAACATCGCGCTGGCGCCCCTGTCTCCGGCGGTTCGCAGCGCGGCGCCGATCGCGCTGCTGGACGGCCGCCTGGGCGCGGCGGCGCAGGTGCATGTGCGCGAGCGCAACGGCGCGGTGGATGCATCCGCGACCGCGGTGCAGGCCGATCTCACCCAATTCAAGGCGCGCGACGAATCCCTCAAGCCCGCGCTGGACATTGTCCTGCAAAGCCTGCACGTGACCGCCGACCGCCTTGCCATGGGGCCTGGCCAGAGCAATTTCACGCTGGCGGCGGCGGGCATCCAGGGCAACGGCAAGCTGGACCTGAAGGGCGCTTTCACGCCGCAGCCCCTGGCCGTGAAGACGTCGGTGGATTTGTCGGAACTGAACGTCGCGTCCTTCGCGCCGTACGCGGCCTCCAGTCTGAACGCCACTGTGCGCGCCATCACGCTGGGCGCGAAGGGCGACGCGGAATTCGCGGCGGCGGCCGGCAATACGCCGCTGAAGGCCAGCTGGAAGGGGGGCGTCGAAGTCACGGGCGTCGACCTCCAGGACCGCGTCAACAACGACGACTTCCTGAATTGGAAGCGGCTGGGCTTCTCGGGCATGGACATCTCGGTGGCGGGCGACAAGATCGGCGCCAGGCTGGGCGACATCGCGCTCGAGGATTTCTACGGCCGTGTGCTGCTCAATGCGCAGGGGCGCCTGAACGTCATGGACCTGGTGGCGGCGCCGGGCCAGGCGGGCGGGTCCATCACGCAGGACACGCAAGCGCCGGGCCGCAACGCAGCGCCGCCGCCCGCGCCGTCCGCCAAGGGCGGCGGGGGCAGCGCCATGCCCGATATCGCGGTCAACAGCGTCACCCTGAAGCGCGGCCGCATGACCTTCACCGACCGCTTCGTGAAGCCCAACTACGTGGCCGAACTGTCCAGCGTCGAGGGGGCGATCACGGCGGTCTCGTCCACCAATCCCCAGCCGGCCAAGGTGAAGGTCACCGGCCGCGTCTACACGACCGCGCCGCTGTCGATCAGCGGCATCGTGCAGCCGTTCGCCAAGTACCTGTCGCTGGACCTGAAGGCTTCGGCCAAGGGCGTGGACCTGCCGCGCTTCAATACCTATTCCGCCAAGTACGTGGGCTATCCGATCAAGCGCGGCAAGCTGTCGGTCGACCTGGAATACAAGATCAAGGACCGCGCGCTGCAGGCGACCAACCACGTGGTGCTCAACCAGCTGACCTTCGGCGACAAGACGAACAGCCCCGATGCGACCAAGCTGCCCGTGCTGCTGGCGGTGGCCTTGCTGAAGGATTCGCGCGGCAATATCGACATCAACCTGCCGATTTCCGGATCGCTGGACGACCCCGAGTTCTCGGTAGGCGGCATTGTCGTCCGCGTGCTGATGAACCTGGTGGTCAAGGCCGTGACCTCGCCCTTCAGCCTGCTGGCCTCGGCCTTCGGCGGCGGCGAAGAGCTGTCCTATGTGGAATTCGCGCCCGGCAGCGCGGCGCTCACGGAAGACAGCGTGCAGCGCATCGACACGCTGACCAAGGCGCTGCTGGACCGTCCCGCGCTGAAAATGGACATCAGCGGCCGCGCCGACCCCAAGACCGACATGGAAGGCCTGCGCCAGGCCTGGGTCGACGGCCAGATCCGGGCCGCCAAAGCCGCCGACACCGCGCCGCGCGGCAAGAAGCCGAATCCGGCGGGCGTGCAGGTATCGGACGCCGAGCGCGCCAAGTACCTGGAAGAGGTCTACGACGACACGGACATCAAGGACAAGCCGCGCAACTTCATCGGCATGGCCAAGTCCGTGCCGGCGGAGCAGATGGAGGAGATGCTGCGCAGCGTGGCGCCCGTAGGCGAAGAGCAGCTGCGGCAATTGGCGGATGCCCGCGCGCAGGCGGTTTATGAGAAGCTGCAAGCCCAGGAAGGACTCGCGGAACGGGTGTTCATCGTTGCGTCGCAACTGGACGCCGAAGGCATCAAGGACGAGGGGCAGCCCTCGCGCGTGGACTTCTCCCTGAAGTGAACCCGGCTGGCCGCGGGGGCGTCCGGACGCTCTCGGCCGGCCTTTGCCAGGAGATGCTCGATGAAAGACCAGGACGCGCAGTTCGACAGCCTGCTTCCGCCCCTGCGGCTGGACCGGCGGGGGTTCATCGCCACGTCGGTGGCGGCAGGATTTTCGCTAGCGGCCGGCCAGGCCGTGGCGCAAACCGCCATTTCGACCGATGCCGGCGGCCTGCTGGCGGGCAAGATCGATATCCCTGCCCCGGACGGCAAGATCCCCGCCTACCGCGCGGCGCCGCAGGGCAAAAAGAACCTGCCCACCCTGATGGTGGTGTCGGAAATCTTCGGGGTGCACGAGTACATCCAGGACGTGTGCCGCCGCCTGGCGCACCAAGGCTACCTCGCCATCGCGCCCGAGCTGTTCGCGCGGCAGGGCGATCCGTCCAAATACACCGAGATCCCCAAGCTGCAGGCGGAAGTGATCGGCAAGGTGCCGGACGCCCAGGTCCAGGGCGACCTGGACGCCACGGCGGCATGGGCCGCGGCCAACGGCGGCGACCCGGACAAACTGGGCATCCTGGGTTTCTGCTGGGGCGGCCGCCAGGTCTGGCTGTATGCCGCGCACAATCCCAAGCTGAAAGCCGGCGCGGCCTGGTACGGGCAGCTGGCGGGCGAGCCAAGCGACCTGAAACCCAAGTCCGTGCTCAGCCTGGTGAACGAACTGAAGGCCCCGGTGCTGGGCGCCTATGGCGGCAAGGACGCGGGGATCCCGCAGACCGACGTGGACCGCATGCGGATCGCATTGGCCCAGGGGCCGGCGCCAGCCAAGGCATCCCGGATCGACGTCTACCCCGAAGCGCCGCACGCTTTCCACGCAGACTATCGGCCGTCCTACCGCAAGGCCGAGGCCGAGCAGGCCTGGACCCGGATGCTGGACTGGTTCAAGCAGAACGGGCTCTGAGCTTTTTTTGCTGGCATCGCAAGCCGGGGGGCAGACACTGGCGGGGGTGGTGTTGTCGCGTTGGTGTCAGACACCGGCTGGCAATCAGCGTCAACAGCGCGCGAGCGGCACCATCACGACGCAAGACACCGCGTAAGCCCCAAAAGGCCGCCCGCGCGGCCGACCTGGGGCGGGCACCGCAAGATCTTCCGCCCCCCCTCCCTGTGCCGGCAGAAAAATGCCAAGCACGCCATTCCCCCCAGCGGCCGCGAAGTTTCAAGTGGCAGAGCCTGGTGTGCCGGGGCCCGGGGTGCGCGGGGAGTCGATAAGCCCGAGGGAAACCGAAGGGAGCCGGAGGCGGACGAGGTTGACGATGGGGAAGCCCGGAGCGAAGGCTCCGGGCCGCAATCGTTGACCCGCGCGCCCCGGGCCCCGGCACGCCAGGCGCCTCAAGGCCCCGCAGCCTCAGCAGCCTCAGCAACCTCAGCAGCCTCAGCAGAACCAGCAGAACCAAGAACCGTCAGCCCTCGCAAAAAAACTACCCCTTACTTAGCACTCTCCCCCGGCAACCCATCATTCACCTCGGCCAACGCACCCTTCATCTCCTCATACCCCATCACGCGTTCATTCTGGAACCCGCCCAGCACACCCCGGCAACCGTCCACGCCGGAACGTTTCATTTCGTCCATCATCGTCTTGCCTTCCGCCTGCCCCTTCTGGAACAGCGCGTCGTAGCCGTTCGCCGAAAACCCGTATTCCTGGGCGTACTGGAGCAGGTTCTTGCGGGAGGTGGCCTGGTGCTGGGCCAGGTCGGGTTCGGAGGCGCCGCAGGCGCGGGCCGCGCCATTGGATGCGCCCGCGGCCATGACGAAGGCGTCGTACTGGACCTGCTCGCTAGCGTCCGGGGCCGCCCAGGCCGGGGCGGCTGCGCCCAGCACCCAGGCCAGGCCGGTCAAGATCTTGCGCATCGGTGAATCTCCGCTTGGCGCCCGTTCGCCTGCTGGCGGCGTCCGCGGGCAAGGATTTCCGCCACATTATGGCAATCAGCCGTTTCCAGGCCATGAGGGGGCGGTGTGGAGTCGTTTCAGACTGTGCATCTTCTTTTCCCGGGGCGCCCAATGCAGCAGGGCGGCTCCGCAAGAACTATGATGGAGCCTGTGGGGCGATCCTGCCCCAATGCATTGCCCCTTTTCCCCTGGAGATCTCCATGACGATCAAAGTCGGCGACCGCGTGCCGGATGGCACCCTGACCGAATTCATCGAAACCGAAACCGCCGGCTGCTCGCTGGGCCCCAACGCGTTCCAGGTCGCCGATCTGGCCCGCGGCAAGACCATCGCGCTGTTTGCCGTGCCGGGCGCGTTCACGCCCACCTGCTCCGCCAAGCACCTACCGGGCTACGTGGAACAGGCCGCGGCCTTGAAGGCCAAGGGCGTCGATGAAATCTGGTGCGTGTCCGTCAATGATGCGTTCGTCATGGGCGCCTGGGGCCGCGAACAGAAAACGGACGGCAAGGTCCGCATGCTGGCCGACGGTTCCGCGCTGTGGACCCAGGCGCTGGGCCTGGAGCTGGACCTGATCCAGCGCGGCATGGGCGTGCGCTCGCAACGCTACTCGGCGCTGATCGTCGACGGCGTGGTCAAGCAGCTGAACGTCGAAGCGCCTGGCAAGTTCGAAGTCAGCGACGCCGCCACGATGCTGTCGCAAGTCTGACCCAACGCAGTTCCTGTTTTACCGCTCAACGTTGCGGGCCGCCCTGGCGGCCCGCAATGCTACCGCCAGCAGCGGTTGCCGACGCCATGCTTGCCACCCTTTCCTCATTCTCGTCGCTGTACTTCGCGACCTTGCTGATGCTGATCGGCACAGGTCTTTTCAATACCTATATGGGGCTTCGGCTGACGGCGCAATCCGTCAGCGAAGTGTGGATCGGCGCCCTGATCGCCGGCTACTACCTGGGCCTGGTCTGCGGCGCGCGGCTAGGCCACCGGTTGATCATCCGCGTGGGCCACATCCGGGCATTCGTCGCCTGTGCGGCCATCGCCACCAGCATGATCCTGGCGCAGACGCTGGTCGACTCCATGCCACTGTGGCTGGTGTTCCGCGTCATTTCGGGCATCGTCATGGTGACCGAATTCATGGTGATCGAGAGCTGGCTCAACGAGCAGACCGAAAACCACCAGCGCGGGCGCGTCTTTTCCGTCTACATGGTCGTGTCCGGCCTGGGCACGGTGCTGGGGCAGCTGGCCCTGACCGCGTATGCCACGCTGGACCTGCGGCCGCTGACCCTGGTGGCGATGTGCCTGGTGCTGTGCCTGGTGCCCATCGCCGTCACGGCGCGCTCCCACCCGCCGACGCCGCTGCCGGCGCCGCTGGACATCCGTTTCTTCATGCGGCGCGTGCCGCTGTCGATGACGGTGCTGTTCGTGGCGGGCAATCTTTCCGGCGCCTTCTACGGCCTGGCCGCGGTCTATGCCGCCAAGCACGGGCTTTCCACGTCGCAGGCGGCCATCTTCGTGGCCGCCGCGGTAACCGCGGGCCTCTTGTCGCAATGGCCCATGGGCTGGCTGTCCGACCGCATCAACCGGGCGGGCCTGATACGCTTTAATGCCTTGCTGCTGGTGCTGTTGCCCGCCGTCATGTGGGGCTGGATCGCGCTGCCGTACTGGGCGCTGGTCGCCATGTCCTGCGTCTTCGGCATGCTGCAGTTCACCCTGTATCCGCTGGGCGCGGCGTTCGCCAACGACCACGTCGAATCCGAGCGCCGCGTCAGCCTGTCGGCCGTGCTGCTCATGACCTACGGCGTGGGGGCCTGCGTGGGGCCCATGATCGCGGGCGTGCTGATGTCCGTGGCCGGCCCCAGCATGTACTACGTGTTCACGTCGGCATGCGCGGTGATCCTGGTCTGGCATGTGCGTCCCACGCGGGTCACCGGCGCCCACCAGGTGGAAGAGGCGCCGACGCACTTCGTGCCGATGCCCGACACCCTGCAGAGCTCGCCCGCCGCGGCGGTGCTGGATCCTCGCGTGGATCCCGAGAACGACATCTCCATGGAAATGGCGCAGCCCGATCCGGCGGCCGTCGCGCCGGCGGCCGAGCCCGTTCCGCAAGCGCCTGCCGAGGACGAGGCAGGCGAGGGCCGGCAGGTCCGCACCGGCACCTGAGTCCGGGATGGCGCCCTTACCAGGGCGCCATCAGCACGATGGCGGCCAGCGCCAGGGCGATGCCCAGCAGGTTCAGCCGCGACAGCGGTTCACGGAAGGCCAGCGCGCCGACCAGTGTGCCCAGGGTGATCACGCCCATGTTCATCGACGCGAACACCAGCGCGGGATGTAGGTCAGGATGTTGCCGAAGTTCGCCAGCCCCAGCGCCACGCCGGCGGCGAGATGCCGGGGGTGGCACCGCACCCGGCGCAGCAGCAGGTATGCCAGCATCAGCAGGCCGGCGATCACGAAAGCCAGGAGCAGGCCGCCCGCGAAAGCGGTGCCCGCGCGCGCCATCTGTTTGAACAGGATGTCGATGACCCCGTAGCCCAGCCACACGGCCAGCGGCCAAAGCCACGTCGCGCGGCCGTTGCCGGGCTCGCCGCCGGCGGGCTCCTGCGCCGGCGCCGCGCGGCGAAGCAGGCAGAACAACGCGCCGGCGGCCAGCAGGATCGCGGCCAGCTTGCGGCCGCTGGGCGGTTCGCCGAACAGCAGGAACGCCGCCAGCAGCGGGATGAACAGCGACAGGCGCTGCGCCGCGTCGCTGCGCACGATGCCGGCATGGCGCACGGCCGCCGCCATCGCCAGGAACACACTGGGCAGCAGCACGCCCAGCGCGGCCAGCACCAGCCAGGGCGTCCGCGGCGTCAGCAGGCCGGCCGGATCCGGCCGCAGCACGGCCCAGCAGAGTAGGGCGGCTACGAGGTAGTTCATGGCGATGGCCTGCCGCACGTCCACCTGGTAGCGCCTGGCGAGCTTCAGCAGTACGGCCACGGTCACGCTGCAGGCGACGCTGGCCAGGAGGTAGAGCAGGCCTGGGGTCAGCGGCACGTCGCGGCTTCCTGCCCCAAATGCTGGGCAGCGTCGACCCGCATGCCCAGGCGGGCCAGCAGGCGCTGGTCGGCTTCCATCTGGGGATTGGCGGTGGTCAGCAGCGCATCGCCGTAGAACATGGAATTGGCGCCAGCCATGAAGCACAGGGCCTGCAGCGCGTCATCCATCGCTTCGCGGCCGGCCGACAGGCGCACGGCGGCGCGAGGCATGGCGATACGGGCCACCGCGATGGTGCGCACGAATTCGAAGGGATCCAGCGCTTCCCCGCCAGCCAGCGGGGTGCCTTCTACCTGGACGAGGTTGTTGATCGGCACGGATTCGGGATAGGGCTCCATGCTGGCCAGCTGGGCGATCAGGCCGGCGCGCTCGCGCCGCGATTCGCCCATGCCCACGATGCCGCCGCAGCACACGCTGATGCCTGCGTCGCGCACGCGGTCCAGCGTGTCCAAGCGGTCCTGGTAAGTGCGCGTGGAAATGATCTTGCCGTAGAACTCGGGCGAAGTGTCCAGATTGTGGTTGTAGTAATCCAGCCCGGCATGCTTGAGCTGTTCGGCCTGCCCCTCGCGCAGCATGCCCAGGGTGACGCAGGTTTCAAGGCCCAGCGCCTTGACGGCGCTGACCATTTGGGCCACCGCGTCCAGGTGGTGCGGCTTGGGGCTGCGCCAGGCGGCGCCCATGCAGAAGCGCTGCGCGCCGCCCGCCTGCGCGGCGCGCGCTGCCGCCACCACGTCTTCCAGCGGCATCAGCTTGTCGGCGTCCAGGCCGGTGTCGTAGTGCGAGGATTGCGGGCAATAGGCGCAATCCTCGGGACAGCCGCCCGTCTTGATCGACAGCAGGCTGGAGAGCTGGATGGCGTTCGGATCGAAATGGGCGCGGTGCGTCTGCTGGGCGCGGAAAACCAGGTCCATGAACGGCAGCTCGTAGAGCGCCATGATGTCGGCGGCGCTCCAGGCGGGGGCGGACGCGGGCTTGGCGGCCGTCGGGACGGGGATGTAGGCGGTCTGCATGAACGGGCTCCTGTCGGTCTTGCGGAATCGAGCCGCTTGCTAGGCAAGGGCAGGATCGGCGGATCGTAAGAAGCTGCGCAGGGTTTGCGCAATGCAGCCGGTATGGGCGGAATTAATGGATATTAGTAGTTATTTTCGCCGGAAATAAGCGATTTTAATGGTCGCATATCGCTAACGCGGCCTCATCTTCGGCGACGGGGTGGGTCCGATTATTTTGAATCAAATTGTAAACAACCCGTTGCGATCAACCCGCCTGAGGCTTGTCTCTTCTGCGCGGCGATTCGTGGCCGGTGATGCCGCGGTCGCGCGCCCAGACAATGGCGGCGCTGCGGCGATGCACGCCGATCTTGCTGTAGATCGTCGCCACGTGATTGCGCACGGTGTTGCGCGACAGTTTCAGGCTCTTGGCGATGCCGTCGTCGTCGTGGCCCTGGCACATCAGGCCCAGCACCTCGCGCTCGCGCGACGTGAGCTGGGCGAGGTCCGCGACGTCGCGCGTGGCGGGCGCGGGCTGGCGCAGCTGCGCCAGCTTGTCGATGATGCTGCGGCTGAACCAGGAGGTGTCTTGCATGACGGCCTCGATGGCGGTCAGCAATTCCGTCTCCGAGCGTTTGCGTTCGGTGATGTCCTGCATCGCGGCCAGTACCTGTGGCAGGCCGCCGATCGTGACAGATTCGGCCGACACCAGGCAGTCCAGCTGCCCGCCGGCCCGCGTGACCAGCGCGGCTTCCCGGTTGCGGATGCGTTCCCCGCGCTTCAGGTCCGCGGCCATGTCTGCGCAGGCTTGCAGGCCCAGCTCGGCCAGCGGCTGTCCGATGCAGTGCTCGGCGCTGACGCCGATGGCCACGGCGAAGGCGTCGTTGACTTCCCGCGTCAGCAGGTCGTCGCCTTCACAGAGCACCATGGGCACGGGGGCCAGGCGAAAGGCCGTCGAGAAGCGCTCCGCGTTTTCGCGCAAGGCCAGTTCGGTGCGCGTGCGCGCCTCCAGGTCCAGGTAGGTGAACAGCATGCAGGGCTCGCCGTCCATGTCGATCGGCTGCCCGGTCGCGATCACGGCGTTGTCGCCGCCGTCCGCCCGTTTCACCACGCCTTCGCGCTGCGAGATGGCCTGCCCCTTGTTGAGCCGGGCGATCGCATCTCCCTTGTCCTCGCCGCCGCCCAGCAAGTCGAGTTCACGGGCCGACTTTCCCAGCACCGCTTCGCGCGTGCTGCCCGTCATGTCCAGAAAGCCCTGGTTCACTTTCACGCAGCGCAGGTCTTGCAGTCGGCAGACCACGGCGGGAACGGGATTGCTGCCAAAGTCGGAGTCGAAGTGCGCTTCGGCGCGGGGCTTGCCGGTCTGGTCGTGCAGGATCAGCACGCGGTAGTCCGCGCCGTCGCCGTTTCGCAGGTGCAGGCCACGCACGCGCACGTGCCGCAGGAATTCCCCATCGTCCTTGCGCCGCAGGTTCAGCTGCAGGTCGTCGAACGGTTCGGCCGCCGCCAGACGGTCCAGCGGATACTGGCGGGCGGGCACGCGGTGATGGCTGCGGCTGGTGAGGGTGTAGCGCTTGCGGTAGCCGGATGGCGTGCTGCCCAGGTCTTCGAGCCTGTCGGTGCCATGGAGGCCGAGAGCGCTGGCATTGGCCCAGGCGATGGTGCCGTTGGGTTCCAGCAGGATGATGCCTTCGTTCAATCCAGCGATGATGCTCTGCAAATGCTGGCGGTGCGCATGGTGGGCGTCGGCGTTCGCGGTCACGTAGTCCTCTTCATTTCGCTGGGCACGAACGCAAAGAATGAAGGCACGCTGTTCCGCTGTCCAGATAGCGAAATGGACGAGTCTGAGGGTAGGGGAGGTTCGCACCCTTCGGCGGCCTCACGTCCGGCGATGGCGCGATAGTTTGCGAGAGTGCCTAGGCGTGGCGCGCTGTAATCTAATATACTAAAAAAATATTAACGATCGCTGCAGGGGGCTTGCCGGCTTCCGCGAGGCGTGCCCACTCTCGCAGGATCCTGGTCATTGTTTTCATGAATCACTCCCCTCCCATCGTCAAAACACGCGCCACCGAAGCCGCCTACGATGCGATCGAGCAAATGATCGCAACGCTCAAGCTCGAACCCAATCAGCCGATCGTCGAAAGCGACCTGATCCAGCTGACCGGCCTGGGCCGCACGCCCATCCGCGAGGCGTTGATGCGCCTGGTCGCCAGCGGGCTGATCGAGCAGCAGCCGCGCCGCGGCCTGCGCGTGAGCGAGATCCGCATCGCCGAGCACTTGATCCTGATCGAAACCCGCCGGGTGTTGGAGCGCCTGATCGCCATGTCCTCGGCGCGCCGCGCCACGCCGGAGCAGCGCGCCAAACTGCTCCAGCATGCGCACGATATGGTTGATGCCGCCGGGCGCGGAGACCTGGCCGGCTACATGCACGCCGACCAGGCCCTGGACCGGGTCAATCACGAAGCCAGCCGCAATCCCTATGCGGTGCAGGCGATCATTCCCATGATCATTCAGTGCCGCCGGTTCTGGTACGCCTTCCAGCATGAAGGCGATCTGGAGCGCGGCGCCCAGTGCCACCTGATGGAGGCCGAGGGCATCTACGCCAATGACCCGGAGCGGGCCATGGCCGGAGCGGACGCATTGATGAGCTACCTGATGGAATTCACCCACACGGTGATCGAAGGGTGATGGCGGCGCGGGCCCGGCCTCTGGGGTCGGGTCCGCGCCCTAGCGCATGAAGGTCAGTTCACGTACCAGATGGTCTTGACTTGCTGGTATTGATCCAGCGCTTCCAGGCCATTGTCGCGGCCGCCGAAGCCGGACTGCTTGTAGCCGCCGAAGGGCGTGGTGATGTCGCCTTCCGAGAATCCATTGATCGACACCGTGCCGGCCTGGATGGCTCGCGCCACGCGTTGCGCGCGGCGCACATCGCGGGTGTACAGCGAAGCGGCCAGGCCATACTGGCTGTCGTTAGCCAGTTCGATGGCCTCCGCCTCGGTGTCGAACGCCGTAACCGCGAGAATCGGGCCGAAAACCTCTTCCTGGAATAGCCGGGAGCTCGCGGACACCGCGTCGAAGATCGTCGGTTCGACGTACCAGCCGCTGCCTAGTTCCGAATGAATGCGTCCGCCATGCGCCAGCCGGGCGCCCTCGGCCGCGGCGCCTTCGAGGAAGCCGCGCACTTTGTCGAAATGCGCGCGCTCGATCAGCGGGCCGATTTTGACGTCGGCCTCGGTGGGCAGGCCTACTTTCCATTCCGAGAGGCGCTGGCGCAGCCGGTCGAGCAGGGCGTCCTTGATTCCGGCCTGCACGATCAGGCGCGAACCGCAGCTGCAGTTCTCTCCCATGTTCCAGAAGGCCGCGGCGAGCACGTGATCGACCAGGCCGTCCAGGTCGGCGTCGTCGAAAATCACCTGAGGGCTCTTGCCACCGCATTCCAGCACGATTTCCTTGAGATTGCTCTCGGCGGAATACTTGAGGAAATACCTTCCCACCTCGGTCGAACCGGTGAACGACACCACGTCCACGCCCATATGGCGGCCGATGGCCTGGCCGACGGTTTCGCCCAAACCCGTGACTAGTATCAGGGCGCCTGCCGGTACGCCGGCCTGATGGGCGAGCTGGGTCATGCGGTAGGCGCTCAGGGAGGTCAGCTCGGCGGGCTTGACGATCACCGAATTGCCGGCGGCCAGAGCCGGGGCCACCTTCCAGGCATACATCTGCGCCGGGAAATTCCACGGCAGCACCGCGCCCACGACGCCTATGGGTTCCTTCACGATCAGGCCCAGCGCCTCTGGCCCCGTCGGCGAGATGCGTCCGAAGCACTTATCCACGGCTTCGGCATACCAGCGGAACGTGTCCAGCGTGGCCGGCATGTCGGTATTCAGGCATTCAGTGATCGGCTTGCCGGCGTCGACGCAGTCCAGCGCGGCCAGTTCTTCGGCGTGCTCGGCCAGCAGGCCGGCCCAGGCCAGCATGATGCGCTTGCGTTCGGCCGGCGCCAGGCCCGACCACTCGCCCGATTTGAAGCTGGCGCGGGCGGCCTGCACGGCGCGGTCCACGTCGGCAGCCGTGCCGGCTTCGATCGAACCGATCACGCTGTTGTCGATGGGCGTGGTGTTCTCGAGACGGGCCCCCGGCGCAGCATGGCCGGGAATCAGGTTGCCCGCCCATAGCTGCCCGGCGCGGGCCTGCTCGAAAATCTGCTCTTTGGCTTGCGGCATGGCGGTTCCCCTATCCTTGGTAGGCATCGAGCATGGCCAGGAACGCGCGCTCGTCCTCGGCCGACAAGGGCGCCAGCGGCAGGCGCACCGTCCCGGCGTCGACGCCGTGGCGGCGGCAGCCGAGCTTGGCCTTCTGGTTATAGTCGCCGGATTCCATCGCCTGGATCACCGGGTACATGCCGCTCATCAGCGCGCGGACGTCATCCCAGCGTTGTTCGGCGGCCGCCTTGACCATAGCTGCCTGTTCGGCGGGGAACACGTTGGCGCCGCCGCTGATCCAGCTGCGCACGCCCCAGAACAGGAAGTCGGCGGCCATGTCGTCGGAGCCGCTGATGATCTGGAAATCCGGAATGCGGGCCTGGATCAGCGCGAGCGCGCGGTTGAAGTTGCCGCTGCTTTCCTTGATGCCGATGATATTGGGGACGCGGGCCAGTTCGATCACCGTTTCCACTGCGATCTGCACGCCGATGCGGGCCGGGAAATCGTAAAGGATGATGGGCAGCGGCGTGGCGGCCGCCACGGTGCGGAAATGCTGCAGGATGCCCGCCTGCTCGGGCAGGCTGTACGGCGGGGCGGTCAGCATCAGGCCTTCATAGCCCAGTTCCCGGGCTTGATGGGCGTTGCGGATCGCTTCGGGCGTGGAGAGCGCATTGATGCCGGCGATCAGCGTGATGCGTCCGCTTGCGGCCTCCGCCACCGTGCGCAGCACCAGCTCGCGCTCGGCGTCCTCCAGGGCGTAGAACTCGCCGGTCGTGCCGCAGGCCACGATGCCGGCCACGCCCGCTTCCACGAAGCGTTCCACCAGCTGCCGCAGGGCATCGGCATTCACGCGGCCGTCCGCGCCGAACGGCGTCACGATGGGTACCAGGACTCCTTCGATATTCATACGTCTTCCTATTGCAGAAAAAGCGCCCGTATCGCCGGGCAAAAGCGAGGCCCCGCGGGCCCGCAAACCAGGTTTGTTCAGAAGCCCACGATGCGCTGCGGCAGCCAGGTCGCCAAGGCGGGGAACAGCGCCACGATCGCCAGCGTCACGAACTGCACCAGGATGAAGGGCAACACGCCCCTGCACACCTGGCCGTACTTCATGTCCGGCGGGGCGATCGACAGCAGGTAGAAAATCGACGAGGCCATGGGCGGTGTCAGGTAGCTCGTCTGGATCACGATGATCACCAGCGCGCCGAACCAGATCGGATCGACGCCCGCGGCCGTGAGGACGGGCAGGAACAGCGGCACGCAGATCAGCACGTTGGCCGTCCAGTCCAGGACGAAGCCCAGCAGGAAGACGATGCACAGGAACAGGACCAGCGTGCCGTTGACGCCCAGGCCCAGGTCCGCCGTCAGGCCCTGGATCAGGCGCGAGCCGCCGTTGGCCGCGAAGATGCCGGTGAACATGATGCCGCCGGCCACGATCAGCAGGATCATCGCCGAAATGCGGACCGTGATCGCCAGGGATTCGCGCATCATCGACAGGCTGAACTGGCCGTAGCAGATGCACAGGATCAAGGCGCCGACGGCGCCCACGGCGGCCGCCTCGGTGGGCGAGGCGATGCCCGCCATCAGCGAACCCAGCACGGCGAAGATCAGCAGCATCGTGGGCACGAGCCCGCTCAGCGTGATGCGCAGCTTGGACGCCAGCGGCAGTCGCATGTCCTCGGCGTCGGCGGGCGGGCCTTTCTTCGGGTTCAGCACGCAAACGCCGATGATGTACAGGACGAACAGCCCCACCATGATCAGGCCGGGGAACAGCATGGCGGCGAACAGTTCGCCCACTGAAACCTGCGCCAGCGAGGCATACACCACAGCCACCACCGACGGCGGAATCATCGTGCCCAGCGAGCCGCCGGCGCAGATGGTTCCCGCGATCAGCGAGTTGTCGTAGCGGAAGCGCTGCATCGCCGGGATGGCCATCAGCCCCACCATGACCTCGACCGCGCCGACCACGCCGGCGGCCGCCGCAAAGGTTGCGCCCATGGCGATGGTCGCCACGGCCAGACCGCCCGGCAGGCGCCCCAGCCAGAGCTGCATGGTGCGGAACAGGCGCGCCGCGATCCCCGAGCGTTCCAGGATCGCGCCCATCAGCACGAACATGGGAATCGCGGACAGGATGTAGTTGGTGGCGGCCGAGTAAAGCCCGCCGTAGAGCTGGTTGAAGACATTCCCGCCGAAGGCGAACCAGCCGGCGATGAGGGCGGGGATGATCAGGGAAAGGGAAACCGGGATGCCCAGGAAGATCAGCAGGAACATCCCCGGGAACATCAGCGCTGCGACAGTCGGATTCATCAATGTTCCTTCGCGGCGGGGGAGCGCTGGCCGGCAAAGGCGCGCAGGCCCTCGGACGCGAGTTGCAGGGTCATCGCGATCAGGCCGATCGCGATCAGCAGATAGAAAGGCCACATCACCGGCGCCCAGGGACTGACCGTCTCGACTTCGTGGCGCACCCAGGCGCGCCAGGTGTGCGAGACGGCGATCGAGGACAGCACGCCGAACAGCGGCGCCAGGATCAGCAGGTAGGCGACGCCCTGGACCGCGTTGTTGAAGCGGGCCGGCAGGCGGTTGCGCAGCACGTCGATGCGGATATGGGCGTCTTCCCGCAGGACATAGGCCATGCCCAGCAGGAACACCGCGCCGTTGCTCATATAGGCGATGTCGAACGCCCACACCGTCGGCGCATCGAACACATAGCGCGCGAAGACTTCGTACACCATCGCCAGGGTCAGCACTGCCGCCGATATGCTGGCCAGCAGAGAAGCGAATCGGGACACACCGTTGGCAAACCGGGCCAGGACATCGAGCATGATCGCCTTCCCCGCCGCGTCAGTTGCGAACCAGGTAGCCGCTCTCGGCCTTCCAGCGCTCGTGATAGGCCTGGTAATCAGCCAGCACCTCGGCCATGTCCGGCTTGCCGGCGGCCTTCTGCGCTTCGGCGGTCTTGCGCATCCAGTCGTTGCCCGCATCGGAAAGCTGCTTCACGAACTCGGGGCCGAGCGTGATGATCTCGTTGCGGCCGCTGCGGTACTTCGCCATGGCCTTCATGTCGGCGTCGTAGAACGAGTCCAGCCCTTGCTGCGTGGTGAGCTCGGCGGCGGCTTCGATCAGCGGTTTCAGGTCGGCCGGCACCTTGTCCCAGGTCTCCTGCTTCACCACCACTTCCCACATGAACGTGGGCTGGTGCACGCCTGGCACCACGATGTACTTCGCGGCCTGGTGAAATCCTTCGGGCATGTTGGCCGACGGCGGTGCCCATTCCACGGCATCCACGCCCTTGCGCTGCAGCAGGGTGTAGGTTTCGCCCGGCGGCACCACGGTCGGCACCGCGCCGAAGTAGTCGCGCATCACTTCCGCCCAGGGGCCGGAGGTGCGGTATTTCAGGTTCTTCAGGTCTTCCGCATTGCGGATCGGCTTGTTGGCGTGCGCCATGATCTCGGAGGAGCCGATTCCCACGATCATGGTCTTCAAGCCTTGATGGGCGCGCAGCTTTTCGAGTTTCTGCCTGCCGCCGCCTTCGTACAGCCAGGCCTTGTAGGCATCCGGGCCCATGCCGCCCGGGAAGCCCGAGAAGATGGCGTTTTCCGGATTCTGGTTGACCAGATAGCTGGACGTGGAATGGCCTGCCTCGACCACGCCATCCTGCACGGCATCGAAAACCTTCAGCGCTGGCACGATCACGCCTGCGCCAAACGGCTGGATCTCCACCCGTCCGCCCGTCAGCGTCTTGGTATTGGAAGCAAAGCGTTCAAGGAAATTCTTGTAGAAAGGCGAGCCCTCCGGAACGGAGGTCGGCACTCGCCAGGTGACCTCCGCCGCGGCGGCGGAGCCGGCGGCGCATGCCGAAATGACGGTGGCGGCCAGTGCGCGGATCAGTGTTTTCATGGTTTCCCCTTGTGGATGTGGACATCGAACCGGTCTTTGCGGGCACAGTCTAATATCCATTAAATATATTAACAACATATTTAAGGGTAAGCCCTAGGCGCGGGCTTGAACCGTGCCGATGCCGGCAGCGCGGCCTGCGAGAGGGAGGGAGGGGTAAGCCGGGGAGGGGGGGGGGCTTGCCGCGCGAATCGGGCCCGGAAATGACAAAAGCCCTGTAAGCAACGGCTTACAAGGCTTTCTTTGATCTTTGGCGGAGCGGACGGGACTCGAACCCGCGACCCCCGGCGTGACAGGCCGGTATTCTAACCAACTGAACTACCGCTCCGCAGCGGCTTACTCAACAACTTGGTCACTTCAACTGCATCTAGGTACTGCGTACTACGTGCCAGCAAGCTGGCGTCCCCTAGGGGATTCGAACCCCTGTACTCACCGTGAAAGGGTGATGTCCTAGGCCTCTAGACGAAGGGGACCTGAACAAACAGCAATGTTACTACCGTACTGCTTACTGGTGGAGGTAAGCGGGATCGAACCGCTGACCTCTTGCATGCCATGCAAGCGCTCTCCCAGCTGAGCTATACCCCCCAGGAATCCTTGCTGCCTCAAACTGCCGGCAACCAGGCCTTACACCCTAAAAAGCAAAAAGCCCCGAATACGGAGCTCTTGAAAGACCCTGAACGAGAGCTTTTGGCGGAGCGGACGGGACTCGAACCCGCGACCCCCGGCGTGACAGGCCGGTATTCTAACCAACTGAACTACCGCTCCGCAGCGGCTTACTCAACAACTTGGTCACTTCAACTGCATCTAGGTACTGCGTACTGCGTGCCAGCGAACTGGCGTCCCCTAGGGGATTCGAACCCCTGTACTCACCGTGAAAGGGTGATGTCCTAGGCCTCTAGACGAAGGGGACCTGGACCTGCAAAACTCGTACTGCGTTCTTCGCTTTGGGCTGGTGGAGGTAAGCGGGATCGAACCGCTGACCTCTTGCATGCCATGCAAGCGCTCTCCCAGCTGAGCTATACCCCC
>NZ_UFQB01000016.1 GCF_900496965.1 Achromobacter agilis | reverse complement strand
GCACCCGCATCAAGCGCCCACACTTATCGGTTGTTTAATTGTTAAAGAGCGGTACTGCTAAATTCTGTACTGCCTGCCTTCCCAGCCGCTACGCTTTCGCGTCGCTTGCTGTGTCAGCAGCAGAGAAATGAGATTATGAAGAAGTTTTTATCGCTTGTCAAGTCAGCATCGCTTGTTTCAAAATTTCTCTCAAACTCGCGCCTTGCTTTCCTGCCGCGGCCGCTTTACGACCCTTCTTCAAGACCCTTTCCTCTTTAGCAGCTATCGAAACATCAGGATAAACCCTGAATTTTCAGCAACTGCCAAGCCCGAAACTATAACACGATTTTTGCAGATTATGCAACCGGCTTCCGCCTGACTTGCACCGTATCTCGCAACCCGGTTAATTCGGGTGGCCAGTGAATCCAGGGTAAACCCTTAATCGTCATCACCAACCAAGTCCAAGACTATAGCACACTGTTTCGAACTGCGCAACTGGCTTCTGCCTGATTCGCGCGATCCATGCAATGATTGCTTGCTTGGCTTCGGGGTTCAAACTGTCCGAACCGCGAAGGAGCGAGACTATAGCACAACTTTCGGCAAGACAAGCGGCCCCGCCGGCTCGTTTTCCACCCTCTATATATAGAGAAGCAAAAAGAGCGGGCGGGGCCGCATTGCGGCATCCCTAGACCCTAGAGGCCGCAACTACCAGCGCAGGTAGTTCACGTCACGACGCCGCGTCAGGTCGCGGTTCACGGCAGCTTCGTTGATCAGCCAGTTGGGCGCCCCGACGTCCTGCAGCATATGTTCGTCCATCTCTACCGCCAGGTTACGCAACCGCGCCACGTTGCGATGCTTGCGGTAGGAAGACCATAGCCATCCAAAGAAGCTGCTCCCCAAGGGAGCCGCCCTATCCTGGCGGACCGCTTGCGCCGGGCTGAAGACGCTGTTGGCCGGCAACGCGGCCTGTTTACGCTCCGCGGACGGCGGCGCAAACGAGACGGGAGATGAGGGGCAGGCTTGTGCAGACATGGTCGACTCCGTATGGGATACGTGTTTGGTAAGCGTAATAGCCCAACCTGCCGGTGAAAATCGAATTGTTCTAGGATTATCGGTAAGCTATGATGACCAATCTAGCTTTTTCGGGTTGTTCGCCATGCGTTTGCCCCTGAATACCCTTCCCGCTTTCCGCGCGGTCGCCGAATTGCAGAACCTGCGCGCGGCGGCCGAACGGCTGCACCTGACCCACAGCGCGGTCAGCCAGCAGATCAAGGGGCTGGAAGAACAGCTGGGTTTTCCGCTCTTCGAACGCAGCGGACGGGGCATCGTCCTGAACACGGCCGGCGCCGCCCTGCTGTGCGCCGTCCAGGGCGCCTTGACGCAATTGGATGAGGGAGTGCTTGCGGCATCGGCCGCGGCGGCGGGCGATGAACAGCGCTTGCGGGTGTCGGTGCTTCCTTCATTCGCGCAGCGTTGGCTGCTGCCCCGCATGGCTCGCTGGCGGGCCCGCCATCCCGGCCTGGCGCTGGAGATCGATTCCTCCCAACAGGTTGCCGACCTGCTGCGCGATGGCTTTCATGCGGCGCTGCGCTTTGGCCGGGGGCCCTGGGCCGGCGTCGAATCCGAGCCCCTGTTCGACACGCCGCTGCCGCTGATCGTCCTGGCGTCGCCGGACACCGCCGCCGCGCTTCCCGACTGCTCGCCGGAGACCCTTGCACGCCAGCCCCTGCTGGGCGAACGCGAAATATGGCAGCACTGGTTCAATGCCGCCGGGTTGCGCACCCCCGTCACGCCGGTCGCTTCGTTCAATGATGCCGGCATGATGCTACAAGCCGCCGAGCAGGGGCTGGGCATCACGCTAGGACGTGAACTGCTCGCCGCGGACGCGTTGTGCGCCGGCCGACTGGTGCAGGTCTCTCCCGTGAGCGTCCATTACGAGCAGGCGCAGACCTATCACCTGGTCTATCGTCCCAGTCTGCGCGACTGGGGGCCGCTCGTCGCGCTGAAACAATGGCTGCGCGACGAACTGGAAATGTCCCGCCGCAGCCTGGTCACCTCCGACCCCAGAACGGAAGACCCGCCGCAGGCGAAATAACGGCGGCCTCGGCCGCCGGCATTGGCTTCAGGCGACCTTGCGCTCGACCGGTGCCGAAGGCCGCATCGAATCCGTCTCGTTGAAGCGCTGGTGCCACGAAAACGCTTCCTCGAGCAGGTGCGGCGTCTGGCCGCCGCGTTCGCAGGCGCGGTCGAAGTAGTCCTGCAGGGCGTCGCGGTACGACGGATGCACGCAATTCCGGATGATGGCGCGCGCCCGCTCGCGGGGCGCCAGGCCGCGCAAGTCCGCCAGCCCGCATTCGGTGACCAGCACGTCCACGTCGTGCTCGGTGTGGTCGACGTGCGAAACCATGGGCACAACGCTGGAGATGTCGCCGTTCTTGGCCATGGACTTCGATACGAAGATCGCCAGATGCGCATTGCGCGCGAAATCGCCTGACCCGCCGATCCCGTTCATCATGTGCGTGCCGCCCACGTGCGTGGAGTTCACGTTGCCATAGATATCGAATTCCAGCGCGGTGTTGATCGCGATTAGCCCCAAGCGACGGACGATCTCCGGCGCATTGCTGATCTCTTGCGGACGCAGCACGATGCGTTCGCGGTAGTGCTCCATGTTGGCCAGGATCTTCTCGTAGACGGGCTTGGACACCGTGATGGACGATGCCGACGCGAACGCCAGCTTGCCCTGGTCCAGCAGTTCGATGGCGCTGTCCTGCAGCACTTCCGAATACATTCTCAGCTTCTCGAAGCTGGACGATTCGAATCCATGCAGCACGGCGTTGGCAATGGTGCCGATACCGGCCTGCAGCGGCAGCAGGGAATTGGTCAGGCGGCCCGCATCGACCTCGCGCCGCAGGAAGGCATTGATGTGGCCGGCGATGGCGTTGGTTTCTTCATCGGGCGGCAAGGCGTTGGACGGGCTGTCCGGCTCGTGCGTAACGACGATGGCGGCGATCCTGGCGGGATCCACCTCGATGAAAGGCTGGCCGATGCGCTGGTCCGCGGACACCAGCCCGATCGGCTGGCGTGCCGGCCGGTCGGTGGGCACGTAGATGTCGTGTAAGCCTTCGATGGCGGCGGGCACGCCCAGGTTCAGTTCGATGATGATCTTGTCCGCCTGTTGCGCGAACGAAGCGGAATTGCCCACCGACATCGTCGGTACGATGGCGCCGCTCTCGGTAATCGCCGCGGCCTCGATGATGGCCACATCGATCGGGCCGATGTGGCCCGCGCGCAGTTGTTCGACCGTTTCCGACAGGTGCTGGTCGATGAAGGCGATTTCGCCCTGGTTGATCTTGCGGCGCAGCGTCGTATCGACCTGGAACGGCATGCGCCGCGCCAGGGCATTGGCCTGCGCCAGCATCTTGTCCGTGTCGTGGCCCAGCGAGGCGCCGGTGATCAGCGTAATGGAGAGCGGGTCGCGCTCGGCGCGGGCCGCCAGCGCCGCCGGCACCGATTTACAGTCGCCAGCGCGGGTAAAACCGCTCATTCCGACGGTCATGCCGTCCTGAACCAGCAAAGCCGCCTGTTCGGCGGACGTGATCTTGGCGCGCAGCCCAGGGTGGCGGATACGGTCGAGATGCATGGTGTCTCCAGATTTCAAGGGCCAACGGCTGGCGGCGGGGCGCGGCGATGCCGCCTCTGCGCCCAGGCACCGTCTGACGCGGCGTTTCCCGAGGTCCCGTGGCCGGATCATGCCGGCGCCGGGACGAATTTTCGGCAGTATAGGAAGGCCCGGGAAAATCTCGTAATGACTTAAAATCATCCAAACCAGTCGTTTTTTTCATCGTTTGCTTGTTTTCGCGCGCCGCGCGAAGGAGATGCGGGGCCATGGACGTGCGCGCATTGCGGTATTTCGTCGAAACCGTCAGGCATGCCAGCTTCACGCAGGCGGCCAAGGCGCTGTTCGTGACGCAATCGACCGTCAGCAAAATGATCCGGCAACTGGAAGAGGAAGCGGGCACCCCGCTGCTGATCCGGGACGGCCACACCGCCCGCCCCACCGACACCGGCCGGGTCATGTACCAGCGCGGTTTGCAGGTGCTGGAAACCATGCGCCAGCTGTCCGAAGAGTTGCGCCAGACCACCGACCTGCGGCGCGGCGCGCTGGAGGTCGGCATTCCGCCGATGATCAACCTGCTGTTCACCCCGGTGGTGAAGCGCTTCCGCGAACGGCATCCCGGCATACACCTGACCTTGCGCGAAGGCACGGGGCAGGCTGTCGAAGGCCTGGTCGCGAGCGGAGAACTGGAAGTGGGCGCCACCATCCTGCCGATCGCGCCCGACGGCGGGCTGGCCGCCCAGCCCTTCGGCAGCTACCCCATCTGGGTAATCGGCCCGCCCGATGCGCCCTGGGCAGGCAAGACCTCGCTGCCGCTGAGCGCGCTGCGCGATGCGCGGCTCTTGATCCCCACGGACGACTTCGCCATCACGCGCCGCCTGCGGCAAGCCTTCGCCGATGCCGGCTTCCAGCCCGGCGTCGCGGCCCAGAGCGCCCATTGGGATTTCCTGGTGGCCATGGCCTCCGCCGGCCTGGGCGTGGCGTTGCTGCCCGAGCCGCTGATGCAGCGCATGAAGACGCGCGGACTCAGCACCGCGAAACTGGCCAAATCGGGCATGCAATGGGACGTGGGCCATATCTGGCAGCACGCCGGATACCTGTCCTTCGCCGCCCGCGCCTGGCTGGAAGTATGCGACGAGATGCTTGGAAAACCCAAAAAAACACCTGCCCGCGGCGCCTCACGCTAGCCTGAGTTGAATCCAAACGTTGGCCTCGTAAACTTGGATTGCGGGCGGCGGCGCCATCCTGCCTGTCCGCGGCCCCCCGCTCCGATCCGACCCTGTTTCATACGCCTGCGCACGCGGCGTTTTGACGGAAATCGTGCGCCGATTCTAATGGGGTCATAGCACCAGTTTTTGTTGCAACGGGCGAGACGGCGGCTTGTTATGCTGCCGCCTCGATGCGAGTCACTCGCCCAAGAACATGACACCGATACCCCACCCCCTACCCTTGCGGGCCCGCCGCAAGTATTCCTCGTTCGCCGCGCTGATCGCCGCCCTGCTGCTGACGCTGTTCCTGATTCCCGCTTTCGCTGCGCCGCCGCCCACGCCGGCCGATACGGAAACGATGCTGACCGCGGCGCGCAAGCAGATCGACGACATCCGCAAGCGCGTCGCCGACGAAACCGATGACGCCGCGCTGCTGCAGCAGCGCGCCGACGCGCTCGACATTCAGTCCAAGGCCGACGCGGCGGCCGAAGCGCTGGCGCCGCAGCTGGCCAGCGTGGCGGCCAAGCTGAGCGAACTGGGCACGCCGCCGGAAGGCGCCAAGGAAGCGCCCGACGTGGCTGCGCAACGCACGCAGCTCGAAAAGAGCAACCGCGCGCTGGACGCGCAGATCAAGCTGGCCAGGCTGCTGTCCGTGGACGCCGGCCAGGCCGCGGAACAGATCTCGGCCCAACGCCGCACACAGTTCCAGGCGCGGCTGGGCGAACGGCGGGATTCCTTCCTGTCGGATCCGTTCTGGACCGAATTCCGGGAAGAGTTCCCGCGCGATCTCGAGCGCCTGGAAGCCCTGGGCGACAATCTGTCGGCCGCGGTGAAACAGACGCCGAAATGGGGTTGGCTGCTGCTGTCCGCCGCGGCCGTGCTGGCCATCGCCCTGCGCATCTGGATCGGCCGCCTCCTGCTGCGCGTAACCGCCACGCGGGTGCCTCCCGGCCGCCTGCGGCGCTCCTTCCTGGCGGTCACGCACGTGGCGCTGGCCGTGGCCACGCCCGGCGTCATCGCGCTGCTTATCCATATCGGACTGGACTGGAACTCGCAATTGACCGACAACACCGCGTCCCTGCTGGCGAACCTGGTAGCGACGGTCTGTTTCGGCGGCTACGTGTCCGGGCTGGGCTACGCCCTTCTGTCCTCGAACCGGCCATCGTGGCGCCTTCCCCCGATCAGCGACATCGTGGCGACGCGGCTGCGTTGGCTGCCCGGCGTGCTGGGCGTGCTCGTGGTGATGATCTGGCTGGCCGAGCGCCTGCCGGTGTTGCTCAACGCCAGCCTGACCACGACGATCACGCTGACCGGCATCGTCGCGGTCATGACCATGGCGATGATCGGCGCCGTGCTGGCGATCAGCCGCCGGCTGCGCCGGCAGGCCATGCAGGAGACCGACACCCCCATCCCGTTCTGGCTGTCGTTGTTGCTGAGCGCCATCTGGACCGTGCTGATCCTGAGTCTCGCCAGCCTCCTGGCCGGCTATGTCGCGTTCGGCAGCTTCCTGGTCAAGCAGGTGCTGTGGACGCTGATCGTGCTGGCCTCCGCCTACCTGGCCTCGACACTGATCGAGGACGGGTTCGGCACGCTGCTGGGGACGTCTCATCGCGATGGGAGCGAGCACGAGGCGCCAAGCATGCGCGATCAGGCGGCGGTGCTGCTGTCGGGCGTCGGCCGGGTCGCGGTCGGGCTGCTTGCCATCACCCTGCTGCTGGCGCCCTTCGGCGAAGCCCCGATGGACCTGCTGCAACGCTTCGACCAGTTGCGCAAGGGCCTGGCCATCGGCGAAGCGCAGATCCGCCCGGGAGCCGTCCTGCAGGCGCTGCTGGTGCTGGGGCTGTCCCTGCTCAGCGTGAAGGTGCTGAAACGCTGGCTGTCCAACCGCTACCTGCCCACGACCGAACTGGACCCGGGCATGCAGCTGTCGGCCGCCACGCTGTTCGGCTATGCGGGTGTCGTGCTCGCCGTGGCGCTGTCGTTATCGGCGGCGGGCATCGGCCTGGAACGCGTGGCGTGGATCGCCAGCGCGCTGTCGGTCGGTATCGGTTTCGGCCTTCAGGCGGTCGTCCAGAACTTCGTGTCGGGCCTGATCCTGCTGGCCGAACGTCCGGTCAAGGTGGGGGACTGGGTATCGCTGGGCGGCGTGGAAGGCGACATCCTGCGCATCAACGTGCGCGCCACGGAAATCCAGATGGGAGACCGGTCGACGGTAATCGTTCCAAACTCGGAATTCGTCACCAAGACGGTGCGCAACGTTACCCGCTCGAACCCGCTGGGGCTGGTGCAGATCAAAATGCCGCTGCCGCTGTCCACCGACGCGGAACAAGTGCGCGAGCTGATTCTGCAGGCCTTCGCAGATCACGAGGATGTGCTGGAAACGCCCGTGCCCAACGTATTCCTGGACGGCATCGAGGGCGGCAATCTGATCTTCAATGCGAAGGGCTACGTGTCTTCGCCCCGGGCGGCCTATGGCGTGCGCAGCGCCCTGCTGTTCACCGTGCTCAAGCGGCTGCACGACGCCGGGCTGGAAGTGTCGTCGCCGCCCACCATGCTGCTCGCCTCGGTCCCGCAACTGCCCTCGGTGCCCGAGGCGGCGCCCACCGCAGTCCCGCCGCCGGCCGGATCCTAGCCGCGCGGTACAGATCCGGCGGGACAAGGCGTTCGCCCTCAGCCGGGGGAGTACAGGTCGGCAAACGTCTGCCTCTCGAGCCGGGGATTGCGCAGCGGCGGCGACGCCAGCGCGGCGCTCTGCACCGACCGCACGGGATAGGCCTGCGCCGCGTGCTGTGCAGGGATAGGCCGATCGGCCAGGACCGGCCCCGACGGCGCGACCTGCGCAACCGCGCCGCTGTCGAAACGGTGATCGGCCGTCGTCAACGCGGGATTGGTGCACAGCCCCTGCGCCACCAGCGCCGCCTTGGTACGGTCGTCCGTCTGGCACAGGATGTCGATGGCGGCCGTTTCCAGCCGGCGCGCGCGATCGGCGTCCTTGGTGGAGGCGGCGGCCTGCATGGTGCGTTCGAAATTGCGTCGCAAGCTGCACTTCTGATCCTCGATCGGGATCGCGAGGTTCATGCCGAAGCCCACCACGGAACCGCCTCCTCCCGCGGACACCATGCAGCTGTCGGACGAAAAAGAACCATAGAAACTCTGGCCGCCCACGGGCGGCGCCGTGCGCAGGGTGCTGGATCCGTTGCTGCTGGAATTGAACGTGATGCCCTGGTTGTTGCCGGCATTGGTCGAGCCCGATGACGCTGAAGTCGTGGCACTGGAACTGCTGGTCTGGGCGCTGGCGGAAAACGCCGCCAACGACAAGGAAATGGCAAACACAATAGTCTTCATGATGTCCCCTCGCCCGGACGGCCGGAGCCGTCCGGATAATTGGGTCAGTGATTGAACCCGCCGACATGGCCCACCGCGCCAATGCCGTGTATCGACCCGAACGCACCCACATTCACCGCATGGAACGAACCCGTCGCCGAAGCGCTGGTTTCCGTCTTTCCGAACGTCGCGCCGCCGTTGGCGATGCTGTCGCCCACCATGATGGGCGCGTTGCCCGACACGCTGCCGTACGACTCGCTATTGGCGTATTGGCGCGTGCTGGTGACGACTTGCGTGCCGTCGCGGCTGAAGGTCCCGCCGACCTCCGCAATGCCGCCCGTGCTGCCGAACGAGGTCTGGCTGGAAGAGCCGTAACCATTGATCTGGGTAGCCACCACGGAACTGCCGGTGGAAACGGACGATGCGGTGCCGTTGATGGCGCCGGCGTGCCCCGTCACGGACCCGCCGACCGGTCCCGTGGCATAGGCCGATGCGGCAAACAAGGACAACGCGGCGACTGCTGCGAGCTTTTTCATTTGAGCTCCTCCTGATCCGTGCATGCACGGATACATGGTTGCCGGTGGCCGACCGGCGCGGACCGTTACCTCCCAGCCCTCCGGACAATGACGAAAGGCGTGGGACTTTCGTATTGGTACGGAATGATTGCGCCGTCGTAGACACATCGATATCGGCTAAACAGGCGACCGCCTCCGCGCGGACGAGCATTGGCGGTAACACATGCGGCGAAATTTGCGAATACCGCTCGCCGGACCGTGCATATGGACGACGCGGAATGTGCGGGAGGAATCCCGCGCGCGGAAGCGCTCCGCTCAATGGAGGAGATCGCCGGCCCGCGGTTCGGGCAACTTCCCTAGCGCGCCCGGGCGATGGGGCCGGGCCGGTTCCGAGCCAGCCTGTCGAAAGGCTGAATCCGGATTTTTCGGCCATACTATTCCGGCCGCCGGGCGCTACCCGGCCCCCTCGTCGCACGGAGACAGAATCATGATCCAGGAGATTGCCAGCATCCACGTCCGCGAAGGACAGGAAGCGCTGTTCGAGGCAGGCGTCGCGCAGGCGAAGCCGCTATTCTTGCGGGCCCGCGGATGCCACGGCGTAGAGCTGTACCGCAGCATCGAGCAGCCGCAGCGCTACACGCTGGTCGTGGACTGGGAAACCGTGGAAAACCACATGGTCGATTTCCGCGAGTCCACGGATTTCCAGGAATGGCGCAAGCTGGTGGCGGGCTTCTTTGTCGAACCGCCCCAAGTGCATCACGAACAGAAGGTGCTGTAAGGCCTAGGGCGTTCCGGGCGGATCGTCGTACTTGCGCGCGCTGCCGCGAAAACGATCCGCCGGATATTTTGTGGCGTTCTTCACCATCTTGCCCGCCACCGCATCGGCGATGTCGATGCCCAGCTGATCCGCCAACGCCACCAGGTACATCTGCACATCGGCGATCTCGTCCGCGGCGTCAGCCAGCCGCTCGGGCGGCATGCTGCGCGACTCGGCTTCGCTCAGCCACTGGAACAGCGACACCAGCTCCCCCGCCTCGCCAGCCAGGGCCATGGCCAGGTTCTTCGGCGAATGATAGGGCTGCCAGTCCCGCTCCGCCGTGAACCGGCGGACGGCAAGTTTGATCTGTTGCAGGTCGGACATCCCGGCTCCTGAGTTGAAATGGCCGCGTCAGGCCGCCCCGAGCTGCGCGCTGGCCGCCAGCGCCACGGCGACGGTGGTGCGCACGTCTGCCAGCGCCCGGTGGGTGGGATCCGACGCGCCGACGTGGCGCGCCAGAATCTCCAGCTTGTGCGAGGGCAGCTCGGGCCAGGCGCGGCGGGCCAGCGCCAGCGTGCAATGGGTAGCGTTCGAAAACGGCAGGCCGGTCTGGTCTGCCGCGGCGCCCAGAAAGCGCCGGTCGAAAGACGCATTGTGGAAAAACACGGGCAGGTCTTCGACGAAATCCAGGAACGAAGAAAACGCCTGCACAACCGGCACGCCATGGCGATCGACTTCCGCCTGCGTGATGCCGGTCAGCCGCGTGATGAAGGACGGAACCGGGCCGCGCGTGCGCACCACCTGCGTGTATTCGCGTTCCAGCGCACCCGACGTATCCACGCGCACGGCGGCGAACTCCAGGATCTCGCAGGTGGCCGTGGACAGGCCGGTGGTTTCCAGGTCGGCCACGATGAATGGGCCGCGCAAGGCCTGCAGCGCATCGGCCAGGGCCGCGGCCCCGGCCTTGCCGCCCGCCGCCGCGCGGCGGGGCGCCGCGCCGCTTGCGCGCGGCCGCCGATAGAAGAACGTCACGGCCTTACTCCGCGGGCCGCAAGGGCGCGAAACGGGGCGAACCGTCGGCCAGCTGGCCGAAGAACAACGCCGCGGGGCGCACCCACAGCCCGCGCTCGTGCGGCCACAGGTGTTCATACACCACCATGGATTCCTCGGTTTCGGAATGGCGGGCGGTGCCCAGGTAGAGGTAGAGGCCGCCCTTGTAATGGCGGTGCGAGGCGAGAGCCAAGGCTTCGGATTCGGTCATGGACAGTGGCCGCAAATGGCGCGGCCCGGGCGGGAAGGTTCCTGCCCGGGCCTGCGGGTTCAGACAATACCGTCTTTATAGCGCATCCAATTCGCGATAGCGCCGGAAAATCCCTGCGCCGAAAGGCAGGCGCCTGCCGCTTTCGAAATACGGCTGCAATTCCGCCAGCGCCGCCACCCGCGCATGCAGCGCCATAACCTTCGGATAGCGCGCGGCCAGGGTCGACATGCGCTTGGGGAAAGCATAAAGCAGGCCGTCGACCAGGTGGAACAAGGACAGGTCCACATAGGTCCAACCCTTGCCGCCGGCCAGCCAGGCGCCCTGCCCGTCCAGCACCGCCTCGAAGTAAGCCAGGAACTTCGGCATCCGCTCTTCGCGGAAGCTGCGCGCGCGCCGCGCCGCCTCTTCCTTCTGGTCTTCGTAGTATTCGCTGGCGGAGATGGGGTGATGCGTGTCGTGCGCTTCGGCCACCATGTCCGCGATGGTGAGCTGCAGCTGGTTCACCCACAGGCGTCCTTCCAGGGACGCCGGCGCCAGGCCGTGCTTCTCTCCCAGAAACAGCAGAATGTTCGCGGTCTGCGCCAGCGTCATTGTCCCCGCCACGAGATAAGGCGGCGCGAACGGTGGATGCTTGCGGGGGGAACTCAGATCCTCGGCCAGCGTGTTTTCGTCGGCGCCTGGCTCGCGCGCGCATTCGCGGTAGGGGATGTCCCCCGCTTCCAGCGCCAGGCGCACGAATTCCCCGCGCCCGGGAATGCCATCCCAATACCAGAGGTCGTAAGTCATGCTGTCTCCTTCTGTGGATGAAGGCCGGGGCCGGTGCCGTCCGGGGCCTGTTCACGCTATGCGGGAAATACGCTGATCTCGCCTTCCTCGGCGGCTGCCTGCATGCCGCGGGCCTGTTGGTACTGCCTGGGGGACAGGCCGAAGTGCGCGCGGAAGTCGCGCGAAAAGTGCGCGCCGTCCGCAAAGCCGCAATCCAGGGCGATCTGGGTGATGCTGCACGGATTATTCAGCAGCAGCCAGCTGCCATATTCCAGCCGCAGTTGCCGCTGGAACGCCATGGGCGACATCCCGGTGGCCACGCGGAATGCGCGTTCGAGCTGCCTGCGCCCCACGCCGACGTACCGCGCGATCGCGTCCAGCGGCGGCGGGCTGTCGATACGCTGCTCCATGAAGTGCGCGGCCTGGCGGACACGCAGGTCCTGGATGCCCGACAGGTCCGTATGGAAATGGGCCTGCGGCACGCGCCCCGGCCGCACGCCTTGGAGCATCATGTGCCGCACGGCCTGCTGGGCCTTGTCGCGCCCGCAATGCCGGGCCACCAGGTAGAGGGCCAGGTCGATGGCGGCGGTGGATCCCGCGCAGGAAATCAGGTCGCCCTCGTCTACAAACAGCCGGTCCACCACCGCGCGGGTCTGCGGAAACCGTTCGCGAAAAGTGTCCAGCACATTCCAATGGACGCAAACCGTGCGCGGCCCGATCACATCCGCCTGCGCCAGCGCGAACGTGCCCGTGCAGATTCCCAGCAACCGGACGCGCTGCATGGCCGCCTGACGCAGCCAGTCGCGCAGGCGCTCGGGCATGTGTTCGTTGAAATAGTCGTTGCCGCCGCAAACGGCCACGTAGTCGAACTGGGACAGGTCGGCCGGCAGGCTGTCGGCCACGTCGATCGTCAGGCCCGCGCTGGATCGGCGCGGTTTGCCGTCCCAGCTCATGACGCGCCACGCCGTGTGGATCTGGCGGCTGCGCCCGCCGTGGTCACCCGCCAGCCGCAGCACGTCCACCAGGCCCGCGAACGCGGCAAGCGTGAACTGGTCCAGCAGCACGATGCCGATGGTAAGTGCGGGTTTCCCCTGAGTGGGCGCTTGCGGGCCGTCGCCATAGGGAAAAGGCGCGGACGCGGCGGATGTTGCGGTATCCATGTCGCAATTATTCAAGTTTATGTCCCGCGCCTTCAAGCTGGTTTTCCCTGGGATCGCCCAAGATGCGCCTATGGCTCCGTATCCGCGGCCGCTGGCAAGCAACGGAACGGGCCGGCACATTCACAAGGGGATTCCAACATGGCAACACTTACCCGCAGCGCCGTCCGCGCCGCCCTGCTGGGCGCCGGATTGCTCGCGGCCAGCCAGGCGCTGGCGCAGCAGCAGAAAATCATCGTCGCCTGGTACGGCGGCAACTGGGGCGACGCCTTCCGCACCTGCGTCGCCGACCCCTATACCAAGGCGACGGGCGTCGCCGTGGTGCCCGAAGTCGGCACCTCGACCACGACGCTGGCGAAGCTGCAGCAGCAGAAGGGCGCGCCCACGATCGACGTGGCCTGGATGGACGGCGGCATCAGCGAACTGGCGGCCGAGGCCGGCGTGCTGGATGCGCTGGACCCCGCCGCCATTCCCAACCTGAAGAACGTCATCGACCAGGGTGTGTATCGCAACGGCGATGCCGCCTACGCCGTCAGCTCCGGCTACTACTCGCTGGGCATCGCCTACAACACCAAGGACGTGCCGCAGCCGCCAGCCAGCTGGAAGGACCTCTGGAAGCCCGAGTACGCCGGCGCCGTCGCCATTCCCTCGCCCGCGAATTCGTCCGGCGTGACGTTCGTTTTCTTCCTGGCCCGGGTCTTCTCCGTCGATCCGTCCAACCTGGCGCCGCTGTATGCCAAGCTCGCCAGCCTCGACACCGCGCTGTTCTTCGACAGCTCCGGCGCGGCCACCAACGCCTACCAGAGCGGCGAAGCCATCATCGGCGCGCACTTCAACGTGGGCGCCTGGGACCTGATCGACAAGGGCCTGCCCATCGGCTTCGCCGTGCCCAAGGAAGGCGCCTGGGCCACGGACGCGCGCCTGCACCTGGTCAAGGGCGCGCCGAACAAGGCCGCAGCGCAGAAGTTCATCGACACCGCCCTGACGCAGGACGCGGCCGCCTGCCTGGCCGCGCGCCTCTATCTGGGGCCCGCGATCAAGGATGTCCAGGTGCCCAAGGACGTCGCCCGCAAGCTGCCGTGGGGCGCGGACGGCTCGGTGAAGAACCTCAGCCTGTTCGACTGGAACATCATCAACAGCCGTCGCGCCGAGGTCACGGACGCCTGGAACCGCCAGGTTGCCCGCAAGCGCTAGTCCGAGGCCGAACATGTCCGCTTTGCTTACCATCGACGGCGTGTCGATGCGATTTGGCGCCTACCAGGCGCTCGACCGCATCGGCCTGGAAGTCCAACAGGGGGAATTCGTGGCGCTGCTGGGCCCCAGCGGCTGCGGCAAGACCACTCTGCTGCGCTCGATCGCCGGATTCCTGAAACCCGAATCCGGCCGCATTTTGATCGAAGGCCAGGACATCAGCCGGCTGGCCGCCCACCACCGGCCGCTGAATACAGTCTTCCAGAACTACGCGCTGTTCCCGCACATGAGCGTGCTGGAGAACGTAGCCTACGGCCCGCGCCGCCAGGGCGCCTCGCGCTCCGAGGCGGCGGCGCGCGCCCGCGCGGCGCTGGACATGGTGGGCCTGGCCGACTTCGGCCCGCGCTATCCCCGCGAAATGTCCGGCGGCCAGCAGCAGCGTGTGGCGCTGGCCCGCGCCATCGTGAACCAGCCCAAGCTGCTGTTGCTGGACGAGCCGCTTTCCGCGCTGGACCTGAAGCTGCGCAAGCGGATGCAGCTGGAGCTCAAGCACCTGCAAGCCAAGCTGGGCATCGCCTTCATCTTCGTCACGCACGACCAGGAAGAAGCCATGACCATGGCCGACAAGGTGGTGGTCATGCACGCCGGCAAGATCGAGCAGGTGGGAACGGGCACCGATATCTACCGCCAGCCCGCCACCCGCTTCGTGGCCGAGTTCATCGGCGACGCCAACTTCATGGCCTACTCCGCGTCCGGCGACGGCACCTTGCTGCTGGACGCCCAGGGGCTGCGCGTGCCGTTCGGCAACCTTGCCGCGCCCGCGCGCGGCGTCGCCGTCTTGCGTCCGGAAGACCTGCGCCTGAGCGACGACGCGGCCGCGGCAAGACTGACCGGCACGGTGACCGACGTGATCAACGTGGGTAGCCACAGCATGATCCACGTGGATATCGGCGAGCAGACCGTGGTGGCCCGCCACGGCGGCATCGCGCCGTCCGGCCTGGGCCCCGGCGCGGTGACCGGCCTGGCGTTCGAGCCGGAAAGCCTGCACCTGATCGGCGAGCGGCCATGAACTCCCGCGCCTGGCATTCGCCCTGCCTGCTGCTGGCGGCACCAGTCCTGTTCTTCGCGGCCTTCTTCCTGGCGCCGCTCGCGGTGGTGGCCCTGGCCAGCATCACGGGCGGCCCCGACGGACTGCCCCTGACCGCGCAGCAATATATGCGCGTGCTGGCCGACCAGTACCACTGGGACGTGATACTGGTGACCTTCCGGCTGGCATTCTTCACCACGGTCGCCTGCGTGATCCTGGGCTATCCCCTGGCCTGGTACCTGGTGCGCGTGGTGCGCTGGAAAGCCTGGCGCCGCTTCTGCGTGATCCTGCTGGTGGTGCCGCTGTTCACCAGCAATATCGTGCGGGCCTTCGGCTGGATGGTGCTGCTGGGCCGCAACGGCCTGGTCAACCAGGCCCTGGTCGGCATGGGTGCCGCCGACCGTCCCGTACGCTTCATCGGCACGGAAACCGGCATCCTGATCGGCATGGTCTACGTGCTGCTGCCCTTCGTGGTGCTGGCGGTGGGCAACGCGCTGGCGCGGGTCGACCCCGCCTGCGAACAGGCTTCCGCCGACCTGGGCGGCAGCCCGGCGGCGACGTTCTTCCACATCACCTGGCCGCTGACGCTGCCGGGCGTGGTGTCGGGCGCCATCATCGTATTCACCCTGGCCGTCAGCGCATACGTGACGCCGGCGCTGCTGTCCGGCGGCCGCGTATCGGTGCTGTCCATGCTGATCTTCCAGCAATACAGCACGGTGTTCGACTTCCACTACGGCGGCGCCCTGAGCATGGTGCTGCTGGTGTTCACCCTGATCCTGGTCGCGCTGGCGAACCGCGCCGCCGTCCTGCCTGGAGCCGCGCGATGATGTTCCGCCACCTGATACGCCTGTTCGCCCTGGGCGTGCTGGCCTACCTGGCCCTGCCGCTCGTGGTCATCCTGGGCGCTTCGTTCACCGCCACGCCCTATCTGGCGTTCCCGCCCCAGGGCTGGACGCTGGAGTGGTACCGCACCCTGCTGATCGAGGCCGGTTACGTCGCCGCGTTCACGACCAGCACCGTGCTGGCGCTGGCGGCCACGGCTGCGGCGGTGGTGCTGACGGTACCGGCCGCCCTGGCGCTGGCGCGGTACGCGTTCCCGGGCAAGGCGGCGCTGACTTCCGTGCTGATGTCGCCGCTGGTGCTGCCGCACATCGTGCTGGGCGCGGCCCTGCTGCAATACGGCGCCTACTTCGGCCTGACACGCAGCTTCCTGTCCCTCCTGATCGGGCACATCGTCATTATTGCGCCCTTCGTGCTGCGGTCGACGCTGACGTTGCTGACGCCGGAACAGCGCGCCCTGGAGGAGGCCTCCGCGGACCTCGGTGCCAACCCATGGACCACCTTCTTCCTGGTGGTGCTGCCCCAGATCCGGCCTGGCATCGTCACCGGCTCGATCTTCGCGTTCATCTCTTCCTGGATCAACGTGGAGTTGTCCATCTTCAACACGACGGCGGACCTGAACACGATCCCCGTGAAGCTCTTCAACTATGTGCAATACACGATAGATCCGACCATCGCGGCCGTATCGGGCGCCACGATCGTGGCCGCGGTGATCGCCATCGTCATCCTGGATTTGACCGTCGGACTGGACATGCTGTCCGAACGCGGCAAATAACCCTTCTTCTCTTTCCTACTTGTCTGGAGCCACAGTCATGCGCAAGCAAGACGCGTTCGATGTCATCTATACCCATACCGAAGGCGAGCCCCTGTGCATCGTGCATAGCGGCATCCCTTACCCCGCCGGATCCACCATCCTGGAGAAGCGGGCGTTCCTGGAGCAGAACTACGACTGGCTGCGCAAGGCCCTGATGCGCGAGCCCCGCGGGCACAAGGACATGTTCGGCGTGTTCCTCACCCCGCCGTCCAGCCCGGAATATGACGCCGGCCTGATCTACATCGACGGCACCGAGTATTCGCACATGTGCGGCCATGGCACCATCGCCGTCAGCATGGCGATGGTCGCGCACGGCCTGGTGCCGCGCGGCAAGGACGGCATCACCAAGATCCGCTTCGAAACCACGGCCGGCCTGGTCGTGTCGGAAGTGGCGTCCGAAGGCGAAAACGTGCTGTGGACGCGCTTCGAGAACGTGCCGGCATACGTGGCCGCGCAGGATATCCCGGTGGAACTGCCCGGCTACGGCAAACTGTCGGCCGACATCGTCTGGGGCGGCAACTACTTCGGCATCGTGGACCTTTCGGGCTGCGACCTGCGCATCTCTCCCGACAACGGCACCGAGCTGTCCCGCATGGGCCTGATCGTGCGCGACCAGCTCAATGCCCGCCAGCGCATCCAGCATCCCACCGAGGCGCACATCAACAACCTGAACTTCATCACTTTCTGGCACCAGCCGACGATCGAAGGCGCGTTCTACAAGAACGTACACGTCTTCAGCGCCGGCCAGTTGGACCGTTCTCCCGGCGGCACCGGCACCAGTGCGATGATGGCCATGTTCGAGGCACGAGGAAAGATGGGCCTGAACCAGCCGATCAAGTCGGAAGGCCTGCTGGGCAGCGGCGTGTTCGAAGGCTGCCTGCTCGGCGAGGTAGACCTGAACGGCACGCGGGCCGTGCGCCCCACGGTCAAGGGAACGGCCAGCATCCTGGGCACGGCGCGCTGGGTCATCGACAAGAACGACCCCGTGGGCGCGGGCTTCCTGATCCGCTGAGCGTTCGGCTCGGTCCGGGTGTCGGGCAAGATGGCGATGCCGACATGCCAGTGTCTGACACCCGTACGAGATGCTCGTCAAGCTGAAGCGGCGTTCCCGGGTGTCTGACACCCACGCGGCACCGGAGCAGAGTGCGGGCCATCTCCTCGGGTGTCAGACACTGGCATCATCTCGCACGGGTGTCAGACACCGGAATAAGCACTACCGCGCCGCGTCTTCCAGGATCATTTCCGCGCCGCGTTCGGCCACCATCATGACGGCCGCCTGCGTATTGCCGGACACCATCTTCGGCATGACCGACGCATCCACCACGCGCAGGCCCGACACACCGTTCACGCGCAAGCGCGCGTCGGTGACCGCCGCCGGGTCCGAGCCCATGCGGCAGGTGCCGATGGGATGGTAGATGGTCTGGCCGTTGCGCCGCGCGAAATCCAGCCATTCGTCGTAGCTTTCCACGCCGGCCCCGGGGCTGACCTCCGCGTCCACATAAGGCCGCAAGGCCGGCTGGCCGACGATGCGCCGCGCCACCTGCATGCCGCCCACCAGGCTGTCCCGGTCCACCTGGGCGGACAGGAAGTTCGGCCTGATCGCCGGCCCTGCCAGCGGATCGGCGGACTTGATGTGGATGGATCCGACCGATTCGGGCCGCAGCTGCGCCACGCCGATCGTCATGCCCGGATGCCGGTCCAGGATACGTTCGGCCGCGTTCGCGTAGCTGGCGTGTACGAAGAAGTACTGCACGTCCGGCGCGGGCAGGTCGGGCGCGCTTTTCACGAAACCGTGCACCAGCCCCGTGCCCAGGGTCAGGATGCCCTTGTCCTGCGTGTAGTAGCGCGCCACCTGTTGAGCCAGCCGCCATCCGCGCGACATCTCGTTCAGTGTCACGGTCCCTTTCACGCGCCAGTTCATGCGCGTGGCGAAGTGGTCAATGTAGTTCTCGCCCACCTGCGCCTGCGCATGCACCATGGGAATTCCGAAGGACTGCAGCAGCGCGGGATTACCCACGCCGGACAGTTCCAGCAGTTGCGGCGACTGCACCGCCCCCAGGCACACCAAGGTCTCGCGCGTCGCCCGCACCGTATGCTCCTGCCCGTTCTGCCGGTACACGACGCCCACGCAGCGCCTGCCCTCGAAGACCAACCGCGTCACGTGCGCCCCGCATTCGACACGCAGGTTCTTGCGGCCGGCGGCGGGCTTCATATAGCCGTCCACCACGCTCCAGCGCCGGCCACGGTGCTGCAGCACCTGGTAGTAGCCCACGCCTTCCTGATCGCCGCTGTTGTAATCCGCGTTCAGGGGCTGGCCGTCTTCCTGCGCGGCGCGCAGGAACGCATCCGATACCGGAAACCGCTCCGCCACCTCTTCCAGGTGCATGGGGCCGGTCTTGCCCCGGCCTTCGCCGCCGCGCTCGTAGCGTTCGATCTTGCGGAACACGCGCTCGGCCTGGCTGGCGCCCCAGCCGGTGGCGCCGGCGGCCTCCCAGCCGTCGTAGTCCTGCGGCTGGCCGCGCACGTAGATCATGCCGTTGATCAGCGTCGACCCGCCCACGCCCTTGCCGCGAGGCACGGCGATGGTCCGCCCATGCACGTTGTCCTCCGGCTCGGTGGCGAAGCGCCAGTTGTAGTCCGGGTTCACGAGAAGCTTGGAAAAGCCGGCCGGGATCGAGATCCACATGCTGCGCGCCTCGTGGCCGGCTTCCAGCATCAGCACGCGATGTTTGCCGTCAGCGCTCAGCCGGTTGGCCAGGATGCAGCCGGCCGTTCCGCCGCCCGCGATGATGAAATCGTAATCGCCCATTTTTTCAACGTCCGGATAAAAGCCGCGCGGCCTTACTTGGCATCCGCCACGCCCAGCATCTGCGCCATCAGTTCGATCTGGCAGGCCAGCATGGGCGCGCCGTAATGCACCTTGCAGCCTCGGGCCTGCGCCGCGACCAGCAGCGCGGTGTCGCGCGGCTGCATGATCACTTCGCACACCAGTTGGTCCGGCGCCAGCCGGCTGGCGTCCAGCGGCAACGCGTCGTCCGGCTTCATGCCCAGCGACGTGCCATTGACGACCAGGTCATGCCCCGACGGGTCGGGCGTGCCGATGGCGATGTCGGCGCCGGGATGCAGGGACAGGATGCGCGCCTTCAGGTCTTCGGCCTTGGCCACGGTGCGGTTGGCGATGGTCAACCTCGAGACGCCGGCCTGGACCAGCGCGAAACCGATCGCATTGGCCGCGCCGCCCGCGCCCGCCAGATAGGCGCTCTTGCCCTCCAGCGACACGCCGGCCGTCTGCAGCCCGCGCACGAACCCCTCGCCGTCCAGCATGTGCGCCACCAGCCGTCCGCCGGCCTCGCGGCGCACCACGTTGGCGGCGCCGATCTTGCGCGCCACGGGGGTCGCGTCATCGACCAGATCCAGAATGGCGGTCTTGTGCGGAATGGTGACGATGACACCGCCCAGGTTCTCCAGGCGGCGCAGCCCCTCGACCACCGCCGCCAGGTCGTCCGGGCGGGCGTGGAACGGTACGCACACGCCGTCGAAACCGATCCGGGCGAAATGCTCGTTCATCCGCTGCGGCGTCTTCACATGATGGATCGGATCGGCCAGGATGCCGAACAGGCGGGTGCTTCCGCTGATTTCCTTCATTTCGTTCTCCGTTTTCAGGCCTTGAGCAGTTCGCGCGCGACCTCGCCGATGCCGGCGGCATCCAGCTTGTAATGCGCATACAGGGTGGTGGGCGGCGCGATCAGGCTGTATTCGTCATAGATGCCGTGGCGGCGCAGGCGGGTGCCCGAGCCCGCGTCGGCCAGCACTTCGGCCACGGCCGACCCCAGCCCGCCCAGCACGTTGTGCTCTTCCACCGTCATCAGGGCCCCCGACCGGGTCGCGGCGGCCAGCACGGCATCACGATCCAGGGGCTTGATGGTGGGCATGTCGATCACGCCCACGGACAGGCCTTCCCCGCGCAGTTGCTCGGCGGCGGCCAGGGCGGCGTGCAGAGTGATGCCGCAGGCGATGATGTTCAGGTCGCTGCCGGTGGAATGGACGATCGCGCGGCCGAATTCGAAGGGCGCGCCGTCTTCATAGACCTGTGGGTCCCGGCCGCGCCCGATGCGAAAGTAAATGGGTTCCGGCCAATCCACCGAGGCCTTGATCGCGGAAGCCAGCTGCGGCCCGTCGGCAGGCGACACGACCGTCAGCCCGGCCAGGGCGCGCATCGTGGAGATGTCTTCCGTGGCGTGGTGCGAGGTGCCATAAAAGCCCAGGCTGATGCCGGTGTGATGGCCGATCAGCCGCACGGGCAGCTTGGTGTAGGCCACGTCCATGCGGATCTGCTCGCAGCACAGCAGGCCCAGGAAGGAAGCGAAGGTCGCGACGAACGGCATCATGCCGGTGGTCGCCAGCCCGGCCGCCGCCGACACCATGTTTTGCTCGGAAATGCCGAACTGGATGTAGCGGTCGGGGTAAGCCTGCGCGAAACGGTTCAGCCCGTTGGAGTACTGCAGGTCGGCCGACCCGGCCACCACGGGATGCCCCTGCGCCGCCAGTTCGATCAGCGCGTCCGAAAGATAGGAAAGCCCGGGGTTCACCGCATTCAGCGCGCGGTACTGCCAGGAATCGGGGGAAAGCGTCTGTGAGTGTGCCATTCAGATCTCGCGGGACATGATTTCGTCGATGGCGCCTTGCGCGTCCTGCGGCGCCAGGTAGCCCAGGTGCCAGCCGGGTTCCGTCTCCATGAAGGAAACGCCCTTGCCCTTGACCGTCCGGGCGATCACGCAGGCCGGCTTCTCGCGCCGTTCGTCGGCGCGCAGGCGGCGCAGCAGCGCAGTCAGTTCCTGCAGGTTGTGGCCGTCGACCTCGTGCACGTCCCAGCCGAAGGCCTGCCATTTTTCCCGCAGGGACTCGACGCCCATCACGTCGTCCACCTTGCCATCCAGCTGATAGCCATTGCGGTCGATGATCGCGATCAGGCGCGACAGGCGGTTGTGCGCCGCGAACAGCGCCGCCTCCCAGACCTGCCCTTCCTGCATCTCGCCGTCGCCCAGCATGACGAACACATTGAAATCGCGCTGGCTCATGCGGCCGCCGACCGCCATGCCCACCCCATTGGACAGGGCATGGCCGATGGAGCCGGAGCTGAAGTCGACGCCCGGCACCTTGCTCATGTCCGGGTGGTCGCCCAGCGGGCTACCCAGGCGGGTGTAGCCGTCCAGCAATTCCCGGCCGATGAAGCCGTGGTCGGCCAGGACCGGGAACAAACCGACGGCCGCGTGACCCTTGCCCATGAGGAAGCGGTCCCGGTCGGGCCACTGCGGTTCGCCCGGGCGCAGGCGCATGACGTCGTAGTACAGCGCGGCGAATATTTCCGCGCACGAGAACACCGAACTGTAGTGCCCGACCTTGGCGATCTCGATCAATCTGATTGTCTCCAGCCGGATAAAGCGGGCCTTTTCCCGCAGTAGCCGGATCTCCTCTTCCGAAGGAGCCTCCCTTTCCTGGCGCATGGCGTCTCCTGTTGCCGTTAGGATATATGATATATAATATACCCATTGAGCTTGAATTGGCCATGGCGGGCTAGAATTCACCCCGAATCCACCCGTTCCATCAATACAGCAAGCCCGCAACCGTTATGTCGAGCCTTAAACCGGTAAAGAAAGAGAACCTCTCCGTCAGGGTCTACAACGAAATCCGCAACGCCCTGATCAACGGGCAGTACGAACCCGGAGAGCGCCTCATCATTGGCGAACTGGCCCAGGAAATGGGCGTGTCCATCACGCCCGTGCGCGAGGCCATTTTCCGGCTCATCAGCGAGCAGGGCCTGGAAATGCAGGCGGCCACCGCGGTCTATGTGCCCTATGTCAATTCGGAAAAGCTGCGCGAAATCCAGGAGATCCGCTTCCACCTGGAAGGCATGGGCGCGGCCGAGGCCGCCCGGAACATCACGCGCAAGCAGCTGGACAACCTGATCGCGCTGCAACGGGATTTCATCTCCTGCACGGCAACCGATCCCAAGCGCGCCAGCTACCTGAACCGGAAGTTCCACTTCGCGATCCTGGAAGCCAGCAACAAGCCCATCCTGCGCAACACTGTGGAATCGTTCTGGGTGATTACCGGCCCGATCCTCAAGGTGTTCCACGTCAAGACGTCCGGACTGGACTACTCGCAAGACGAACACCGCCACGAGGCGGTGCTCGAAGCCCTGGAAGCGCGCGATTCCGAAGCGGCCAGGAAAGCCATCCAGGCCGACCTGGTCTGGGGCGGCAAGATCATGATCGATTGGCTGGTCGAACGCGAAAAGGAACTCGACTACCGCCCCCCCTCGTCCCGCAAATAGGAAAACCCGATGCTGAAGATTTTTGGCGCCCCCAGCCGCTACATCCAAGGGGCCGGCGCCCTGGACACCCTGGGCCAGTACGCGGCCCTGTTCGGCCGCCGCGCCGCCCTCGTCATCGACAGCTATGTCTACGGCGTGCTGGGGCCAAGAATCGAAGCAATCTGCACCGGGCACCAGGTGACGCTCGTTCCGCTGGTGGTCGAGGGCGACCTGACGCCCGATGTCATCGCGCAATTGCGCGCGCAGGGCGCGCCGGCCGGCGTGGACATGGTGATCGCGGTGGGCGGCGGCAAATCGCTGGACGCGGGCAAGGCGGTGGCGAAGTCCTCGCATTGCCATCTGATCACCGTGCCCACTGTCGCGTCCAACGACGCGCCGACCAGCAAGAACTACGTCCTGTACGACGCCCATCACAATCTCCTGGCGGTGGAGCACATGCTGTTCAACCCCACGATCGTGCTCGTGGACACCGCCGTCATCGCCACCGCGCCCGCGCATTTCTTCCGCGCGGGCCTGGGCGACGCGGTCTCGAAGAAATTCGAGGCCGAGCAATGCCAGCGCAACGGCGGCAAGAACATGTATGACGGCGCGCCGCCGCTTACCGCGCAGTTCATCGCCGACGGCTGCCTGCGCACGCTGCTGGCCGACGGCGCGGACGCCGTGGCGGCGGCCGGCAGCGGCCAGCCTACGCCGGCATTCGAGCGCGTGGTGGAAGCGATGATCCTCATGAGCGGTCTCGGTTTCGAAAGCGGCGGCCTGTCCATCGCCCATGCGCTGACGCGCGGGCTGCCGAAAATCAACGGTGTGGCCGCCTCGGCGCATGGCCTGCAAGTGGCGCTCGGGCTGCTGGTGCAGCTGGACCTGGAGCAACGCGCCGATGGCATGCTGGCCGACCTCAAACAGTGGTACGCCCAGGTGGGGTTGCCCACCACCCTGCGCGAGCTCGGCGCCACCGGCACGCCTTCCGACGCTGAACTGGCGCTGGCCGCGGACCTGAGCCTGAAGGCCCGCCACGCCGCCAACTTCGACCGCGCGCTGGATACCGGCGCTCTGGCCGCCGCCTTGCGCCGCCACGCCTGAACCAAGCAACGGCCAGCGGGGGCGTTGCCGCCCCGGCCGGCCGCGGCAGCGTCAGAAAGCGACGTTGTCCCGGCCCTTGAGGCCCAGCTTCTGCCGCGCTTCGTCCGGCGTCGCGATTTCCAGGTTCAATGCCTCCAGGATCGTGCGGATGCGTTCCACCTGGACCCGGTTGGACTCGGCCATCTGGCCGGGGCCGATCCACAGGGAATCCTCCAGCCCCACGCGCACGTTCGATCCCATGGCCGCGCCAATGGTTGCCAACTGCATCTGCGCGCGGCCGGCGCCCAGGATCGACCACTCGTACTCGTCGCCGAAAAGGCGGTCCGCCGTGCGCTTCATGTGCATCAGGTCTTCCGGGTGCGGGCCGATACCGCCCAGGATGCCGAAAACCGACTGGATGAAAGGCGGCGACTTCACCAGGCCGCGGTCCACGAAGTGGGCCAGGTTATAGAGGTGGCTGATGTCGTAGCACTCGAACTCGAAGCGCGTGCCGTTGGCGTTGCCCAGCGTCAGGATGGACTCGATGTCCTGGTAGGTATTGCGGAAGATCAACGAACGGCTGTTCTCGAGATGCTCGCGTTCCCAGTCGTGCTTGAACTCTTTGAAGCGGCCCAGCATGGGAAAGAGGCCGAAGTTCATCGACCCCATGTTCAGCGACGCCACCTCCGGCTTGAAGGTGGTGGCCGGACGCATACGCTCTTCCACCGTCATATGCGGGCTTCCGCCTGTGGTGATATTGATGATGGCGTCCGTTTCGTTCTTGATCCGCTCCAGGAAGGGCTTGAACAGGGCGGGATCCTGCGACGGCTTGCCGGTCTGCGGATCCCGCGCGTGCAGGTGCAGCACCGCCGCCCCGGCCTTGGCCGCCCCGATGGCGGCTTCCGCGATCTCGTCGGCCGTGACCGGCAGATGCGGCGACATGCTGGGCGTGTGGATGGCGCCCGTCACGGCGCAGGTAATGATGACTTTCTGTTTGGGCTTAGCCATTGTCGTCTCCGTTGTTTTGCTTGTGGCGCATCAGGCGCATCAGCTTTTCATCGCGCCAGAAGCGGCGCTTGGCAAGATCTTCGGTGGGCAGCAGCGTGCGCCGTTCGTCCGACAGCGCGTCGACCAGCGCCCCCTCCCAGGCGACGCACTCGCCCTGGGTGGCGCCGATGGACCGGTACAGGCCGCCGTAGCGCGCGCAATAGTCGGCAATGCCGCCGGGGGCGTTCAGGTCGATGGTTTCGAACGGCCCCATGAACGACCAGCGCAGGCCCAGTCCGTCCTTCACGGTTACGTCGATGTCTTCGGCGCTGGCGACGCCCTCGCTGACGAGCCGGAAGGCTTCGTGCAGCAGGGCGCCCTGCAGGCGGTTGAGGACGAACCCTTCGATTTCGCGCTTGACGAGCACCGGCTTCTGGCCGATGGCCGCCATGACGGCATGGGCGCCGTCCAGCGCTTCCTGGCTGGTCCAGGGCGCCGGACACAATTCCACGACCGGGATGAGATAAGGCGGATTGACCGGGTGCGCGACCAGGCAACGGTGCCGGCCGGACAAGTGCTCGGTGAACAGGCTGGCCGGAATGCTGGAGGTGGAACTGCCGATGACGGCCAGGGGTTCCGCCGCCGCGTCCAGCGCCGAGAACAGCGCGCGCTTGATCTCCAGGTTCTCGGGCGAATTTTCCTGGATATAGCTGGCGCCCTTGAGCGCGTCCGGTAAGCTGCTTGCGACGTGGACGCGACCAGCGATGGCGTCCGCGCCCGTCAGCAGCCCGTGGCGTTCGAGTTCGTTCAGCTGCTGCTGTATCAAGCCCCGGGCCTCGGCCAGCATGGCGGCGTTGACGTCGTACAGCCGCACGTCCCAGCCCATGCGCGCGAACACAATGGCCCAGCCCTGGCCGATCAGGCCCGTTCCAACTATGGCGGCGCAGCGCGCCGGTTCGCCGGCGCCCATCAGTAGAGCTTCTGCGTGAAGCCGTCCACCACGATGGCCTGCCCCGTCACGCTGCGGGCGGCCTCGCTGGCGTTGAACAGCACCATATTGGCGATATCGCGCGCAGTGACCATGCGGCCGAGCACGGCCTGGTTCTCGTACTGCCCGGCGATCTCTTCCACCGGGCGGCCCAGCGTTTCCGCCTTGGCGGCAATGACGGCGCGGATGCGCGGGCCTTCCACGGCGCCCGGAAGAATCGCGTTGACGCGGATGCCATGGGCACCCAGTTCAATCGCCAACGACTTGGTGAACCCGATCACCGCCCACTTCGACGCCGAATAGACCGAACGCCCGGCGAAGCCCAGATGGCCCGCGGCCGAGGACAGGTTGATCATCACGCCCGCCTTGGATTCTTTGAGCAGGCCGATCGCCTGCCGCGCGCACAGGAACTGCCCCGTGATGTTGACGGCCAGCGTGCGGTCCCAATCGGCCTTGGACAGGGTTTCCACATATCCGGTGGGACCGGCCACGCCCGCATTGTTGATAAGGATGTCCAGCCCGCCCAGCTTCTGCCGCACCGCGGCGAACAGCGCAGCGACACTGCCCTCGTCCGACACGTCGGCCACGGCGGTATGCACGCCGGGCAGTTCCGACGGCAAGGCGGCCAGACGGGCTTCGTTCACGTCGCACACGAACACCGTGGCGCCCGCGTGACGGAACACCTTGGCCATTTCCAGGCCCAGCCCATCCGCGCCGGCGGTGATCAGCACCTTCTTCCCGGCGAAATCCACTTCCTCGAACATGCGTCTGTCTCCTAGATTCTTATGAAAAGCGTGCGTTTGACGATATACGATATATGAAAAAACCAAGCACTTTCCAGTACTTTCGACAATGATTCCGATCACCCGATGGTGCCTTCCGATGCAGGCGCAGGGCTAATAGTTAACCCTAATTATTGCCCGCTAAGTCTTTATTCATGCGGCTTTAGGGAATTCCCCGATTCGGCTGGTTACGACCCCAACTAGAATCCAAGGCGGGGTTTCTTACCCGGCCGGCAGATATATCATATATTCAAAAAAAGACGGACAAGACAAAAGCCCGCATCCCATACCGACAAAGGAGCGTAGATAGTGTTCAAGTTCAACAAAATTGTTTTGGCGCTGGGCGTGTGCAGCGCGCTGGCGGCCGGCAACGCGGCGGCAGACATGAAAGTGGGCGCCCTCTTCCCGTTCAGCGGCGCGCTCGCGCTTCTGGGGCAGGAGAGCTATCGCGGCCTGGAACTGGCCGTCAATGAGATCAACGCCGCGGGCGGCGTCAACGGCGAGAAGATCGAAATCATCAAGGCCGACGCTGTCGACCCGACGCAGGCCGTGTCGGAAACCAAGCGCCTGATCTCCTCCAACGTGGTCGGTGTCTTCGGCAGTTATGCGTCCGGCATCTCGTATGCGGCCTCGCCCGTCACCGAACTGGCCGGCGTGCCGTACTTCGAGCTGGGCGCCACCGCGCACAAGATCACCACGCGCGGCTACAAGTACCTGTTCCGCAGCAACCCGAATACGGCGCTGTACGGCGTCTCGGTGGTCAACGCGCTGCACGACAGCATCGCGCCGGGCATGGGGCTGAACCCCAAGGACATCAAGATCGGCATCATCCACGAAGACGGCCCCTACGGCACCGACGTGGCGGCGACCGAGAAAAAGCGCGCGCAGGAACTGGGCTACACAGTGGCGGAAGTACTGCCCTACTCGGCCAAGGCGGTCGACCTGTCCTCGCTGATCCTGCGCCTGAAGGGCGCGAAGGTCGACGTGGTGCTGCAGACGGCCTACCAGAACGACGCCATCCTGTTCTTCAGCCAGGCGCGCGCCGCGGGCTTCAAGCCCAAAGTCATCATCGGCGCGGGCGGTGGCTATTCGCTGGCCGACACGGCCAAGGCCGTCGGCGCCGACATGAACGGCGTGTTCGACCTGGACTTCCCCCAGGCCTCCATCAACCCGGCGGGCGCGCCCGGTCTGGACAAATTCCTGGATGCCTACAAGGCCGCCTACAAGAGCGACCCGCAATCGGGCCACAGCCTGACCAACTACGTCGGCGCCAAGGCCTTCTTCGAAGCCATCGGCAACGCCAAGTCCACGGACAAGGACAAGATCCGGGAAGCGGTCCTGGCCTATAAGAAGCCGGCCGGCCAGACGGCCAACGGTTGGGCCTTCGACTTCGGCGAAGACGGCCAGAACAACGCCTCCACGTTCTACGTCATGCAATGGCAGGACGGCAAGCTCGTCACCATCGCGCCCAGCAACCTCGCACTCGGCAAACCCGTCTTCAAGAAGTAAGCCAGTGCTCGGGCGCTCCGGGGGCGCCCGACGTATCCCGGGGTCCGCGCGCCCCGGCCTCGCCAGCGGCATGGCGGGGCCGGGGCCGCTCTAAGAGGTTGCAACATGGAACTATTCATTCAACTGGTCATCAACGGCCTGTTGCTGGGCGGCGCGTACACGATCATCAGCCTGGGGCTGACGCTGATCTTCGGCGTGGTGCGCGTCGTGAACTTCGCCCACGGCGAATTCCTGATGATAGGCATGTACCTGGTCTATCTGATCGCGGCGCAACTCGGCGTCCATCCGTATGCGGGGCTCGTGCCGGTCGCCATCATCCTGTTCGCGCTGGGCGCGCTGACGCAGAAGGGCATCATCCAGCCGCTGCTCAACGCCGATCAGCACATCCAGATTTTCGCCACGGTGGGCGTCTCCACCATTCTCCTGAATCTCGCCCTGGTCATATTCGGCGCCAACGTCTACCGCGCGCCGGTGGAACTGGGAACCACCGCCATCGACGTCGGCCCGTTCTCCATGGTCACTGGGCAGCTCATCACTTTCGTGGTCGGCCTGAGCCTGGCGGTGCTGCTGCACATTTTCATGCACCGCACCTACCTGGGCCGCGCGCTGCGGGCCGTGGCGCAGCACCGCTACGCCGCCACGCTGATGGGCGTGAACGTCAACAACGTCTACGCCATCGCCTTCGGCCTGGGCACGGCCTTCGTCGGCATCGCCGCGGGCCTGCTGGCGCCGCAGTATCCGGTGTTCCCCACGGTGGGCACGTACTTCGTGCTGACGGCGTTCGTCATCGTTGTGCTGGGCGGCCTCGGCAGCCTGTACGGTGCCGTGGCCGGATCGATGATCATCGGCATCGTCGACACGCTGGCCGGCTTCTATATCGCCCCCGACCTGAAAGAGGTCGTGTATTTCGGGATCTTCCTCTTGATCCTTGTCATGCGTCCGAACGGACTGTTCGGCGTCGGCACCGAGTGATCAGAGCAACAAGGAGCGAGCCGTGTTTCCCGATTTTCGACATCCCAAATCCTACGTCAGCGTCATTTTGCTGATCGTGATGTTCCTCGTGCCCGTCGTCATGGGCACGCCTTTCTGGACCAACCTTTTCGTCCTGCTGTTCGTGTTCTCTGCCCTGTCGGTGGCATGGAACATCGTCGGCGGCTACGCCGGCCAGCTGTCCCTGGGCCATGCGGTTTTCTATGGCATCGGCGGCTATACGGCCACCTTAATGACGCAGAATTTCGGCATTTCCCCGTGGTTCGGCATGCTGGTGGGCGCGGCGATCTCGGCGGCGGTCGCCATCCTGATCAGCTACCCGACCATGCGCCTGCGCGGCCCCTTCTTCGCGCTGGCCACCATCGCCATCCTTGAAGTGGTGCGCCTGCTGGTCATCCACGAAGAAAGCTGGACGGGCGGCTCCAGCGGCATCAGTCTGCCGCTGAACATCGGCTGGACCTGGATCGTGTTCCGCGAAAAGATCAACTACGTGATCATCGCGTTCGGCCTGTTCCTGCTGGTGACCTGGGCGTCCTGGTACATCCGCAAGTCGCGCATCGGCCATTACCTGATCGCCATCCGGGAACGGGAAGACGCCGCGCTGGCCGTCGGCATCCATACCGTGCGCATGAAGATCATCGCCGCCGTCGTGTCGGCCATGCTGACCAGCATCATCGGCACCTTCCATATCACCTACCTGACCTTCGTGGATCCCAGCTCGGCGTTTTCGCTGGAACTGTCGATCCAGGTCGCCATGTTCGCGCTGATCGGCGGCCTGGGCACCGTAAGCGGCCCCATCGCCGGCACCTTCCTGGTCCTGCCCATCGCCGAACTGGCGCGGGGCTGGCTCAGCAGCGTGGGCAACGGCATGCATGGTCTGATCTACGGTCTGATCCTGGTGGGCGTGGTGCTGACCATCCCGCGCGGCCTGGCCGGCGCTTTCGGCCCCGTCATCGAGCGCTGGCTGTCCAAGCTGCCCTACCTGGGCACGCCCCGCGCCAAGCGCAAGCTGGCCGACGAAGTGCGCCTGCACAACGCCGTCCGCGCCGAAAAGCCAGTGCTGAAAGCCGACAAGCTGTTCAAGAGTTTCGGCGGCCTGCGCGCAACCAACGACGTGTCGCTGACGCTGAACCAGAATGAAATCCTGGGCATGATCGGGCCGAACGGCGCGGGCAAGACCACGGTGTTCAACCTGCTGTCGGGCTTCCTTTCGCCGGACAAGGGCGGCATTTCGATGCTGGACGCCCAGGGCAACTGGGTCACCTGCAAAACGCCGGACGAATTTGCGCACCAGGGCCTGGGCCGCACGTTCCAGATCGCCAAGCCGTTCACCGGCCTGACGGTGCTCGAAAACATCATGCTGGGCGCCTTCATCCGCACCTCGGACCGCGACGAGGCCGAGCAGATCGCGCTCAAGGTCGCCGAGCAGACCGACCTGGTGAAGTACCTGAACACCGAAGCGCGCAGCCTGACGGTGGGTGGGATGAAACGCCTGGAGGTCGCCCGCGCGCTGGCGATCAAACCACGCATCCTGCTGCTGGACGAGGTGATGGCGGGCCTGAACCCGACCGACATCGAGAAATCCATCCAGATGATCCGGCGTATCCGCGACTCGGGCGTGTCGGTGCTGCTCATCGAACACATGATGCAGGCCACCATGGCGCTGTCCGACCGCATCATCGTGCTGAACGAAGGCGCGGTGCTGGTCAGCGGCGCGCCCAAGGACGTGGTGGAGAACCCCGCCGTCATCGAAGCCTATTTGGGCAAGGAGTTCCAGGATGCTTAAGGTTTCGAACCTGTCCGCCGGCTATGGCAAGAGCCAGGTGTTGAACGGCCTGAACTTCGAGGTCAATGCCGGCGAAATCGTCACGTTGATCGGCGCCAACGGCGCCGGCAAGACCACCACGCTCAAGGCCCTTTGCGGCGTCATCGGCGCCATGGGGGGCAAGGTCGAATTCGAAGGCCAGGACCTCACCAACCGCAAGCCCTACGACATCGTGGACGCCGGCATCACCATGATTCCGGAAGGGCGCCAGCTGTTTCCGCACTTCACCGTTCGCGACAACCTGCTGATGGGGTCGTACAAGCGTGCCGCCCGCCCTATCGTGCAGCGCAAGCTGGACGAGGTGCTGGACATTTTCCCGCGCGTCAAGGAACGGTTGAATCAATACGCCGGATCGCTCTCCGGCGGCGAACAGCAGATGGTGGCGATCGCGCGCGGCATGATGGCCGATCCCAAGCTGCTGGTGTTCGACGAACCCTCGCTCGGCCTATCGCCGCTGCTGGTGCAGCAGATGTTCGACGTCATCCGCAATGTCACCTCGCACGGCGTGACCGTGCTGCTGGTGGAGCAGAACGTGTTCCGCACGCTGCGGCTGGCCGACCGCGGCTACGTGCTGGAGAACGGCGCCATCGTGCGCACGGGCACCGGCGCGGAACTGCTCAGCGACCCTCACGTGAAGAAGGCCTATCTGGGCCATTGATTCCAAGGAACGACCTGTTATGTCTTTACGCTGCACATTCATCGATCATGGCAAGGGCGGCGCGCCCGACTGCATGCGCGTCGCCGAACGCGACATGGAGTCGCCTGTCGGCCGCCAGGTGCTGATCGAGGTTGCCTACGCCGGGGTCAACCGCCCCGACGTGCTGCAACGCTCGGGCGCCTACCCCCCTCCTCCCGGCGCCTCGCCCTACCTGGGGCTGGAGGTGTCCGGCACCGTTATCGCCACGGGCCCCGAGGCCAGCGCCTGGAAAGTAGGCGACCAGGTTTGCGCGCTGACGCCGGGCGGCGGCTATGCCCAGTACTGCCTGGCCGATGAACGCCATTGCCTGCCGGTGCCGCGCGGCCTGGACCTGCTGTCCGCCGCCGCCATCCCCGAGAACTATTTCACTGTCTGGACCAATGTGTTCGACCGCGCCCGCCTCGCGGCCGGCGAACGGTTTCTCGTGCACGGCGGTTCCAGCGGCATCGGCCTGACCGCGATCCAGCTGGCGCGCGCCTTCGGCGCCGAGGTCTGGACCACCGTCGGCAACCAGGACAAGGCGAAAGCCTGCGCGGCCGCCGGCGCGCACCACGCCGTGCTGTACCGCGACGCCGATTTCGAGGCCGAGGTGCGCCAGGGCAGCGGCGGCCACGGCGTGGATGTCATCCTGGACATGGTGGGCGGGTCCTACATCAACAAGAACCTGCGGCTGCTCGCGGTCAATGGGCGGCTGGTGCAGATCGCCTTCCTGGAGGGCAGCAAGGCCGAGATCGACGCCATGCCCATCATGACCAAGCGTCTGCAATTCACGGGATCGACGCTGCGGCCGAGATCTGACGAAGACAAGGGCGCGATCGCTCGGTCGCTGGCCGACAAGGTGCTGCCGCTGATGGAAAAGGGGCAATGCCTGCCGCTGATACACGAGGTGTTCCCGCTGGCCGAGGCGGCGCGGGCGCACGCGCTGATGGAAAGCAGCAAGCACATCGGCAAGATCATGCTGAAGGTGGCCGCATGAGCGCGCCGGGCCATCCCAAGGGCGAATACCGGAATGCGCAGCAGGGAGAGAATCCCGCCAGCGCGCGCTTCAAGGATCAGGTCGCCATCGTGACCGGCGCGGTTGGCGGCATCGGCTCGGCTATCGTCGAGGGATTCCTGGCCGAAGGCGGCCGCGTCGGGCTCGTCGACTTCAATTCCCAAGGCGGGCAAGCCTACGAACAGGAACTGCGCAAGCGCGGCCATGAGGTCTGCTTCGTGCATGCGGACGTCGCGCGCTTCGAGGAATGCCAGGCCGCCTACGACCGCATCACCCGCGACCTCGGCGCGGCCACCATCCTGGTAAACAACGTCGGCATTTCTCCGAAGACGGACGGCCGCGCGCTGAAAGTGTGGGAGATGCCGCCGAAGGAATGGGAAAACGTCGTCTCGGTAAACCTGAACAGCGTGTTCTACATGACGCATCTGGCCACGCCGCACATGGTCAAGCAGCGCCAGGGCCGGGTGATCAATATGTCTTCGGTGGCCGGACGGGCGTATTGCGATATCGTGGCCGCGCATTACGCGGCGACGAAGGCCGGGCTGATCGGCCTCACGCGCCATTGGGCCGCCGAGCTGGGCGAACACCAGGTGACGGTGAACGCCCTGGCGCCGGGCCGCATCAGCACGCCCCTGCTGAAGACCGTGCCCAAGGAAATCAACGACGCCGTGGCGCAGGTGACCGCCCTGCGGCGCCTGGGTACGCCGGAAGAAGTGGCGGACGCCTGCCTGTTTTTCGCCTCGGATCAGGCCCGCTTCGTCACCGGCCAGGTGCTGGACGTGGCCGGCGGCTGGCTGATGACCTAAGGGGGATCAGGGTTGTGTGCCCAGGTGGTACACGACCGTGTCCAGCCGGCTGACGCCCGCGGCCAGGAATTTGGGTTCCTTTTCCAGGATGTCGCGGCGATCGATGATTTTCGCGGGCGACGCGCCCGCGAAAATCGCCTGCACCTCGGCATCGACGACCGAAAACGGCGGCCCGGACATCTCTTCCTGCGGGTAGTCCAGCGTGATCAGCAGCCCCTGGTGGGCGGGCGACAACTGGCCATAGACATGGCGTACGTAGTCGGCGCGCATCGCCTCCGGCAGGGCCACGAGCGCCGCGCGGTCGTAGGCGCCGACGCAATGCGACAGGATCTGCGCATCCAGCTTGAAGATGTCGCCGCAGATGATCTCGATGTTGCCGGCCACGTAATGCTGGCCGTAGATGGATTGGTGCGTGAGCGGCTTGAGCTCGTTTTCCTCGAAGAACTGCTCCACGGCGAGCTGCGAGAGTTCGACGCCCAGCACGGGGTTGCCCTGCGCGGCGAGCCAGATCATGTCGAGCGACTTGCCGCAAAGCGGCACCAGCACCCGGCCCTCTTTGGGCACGCCCAGCGTCGGCCAGTACTTCTGAAGCAGCGGCGTTACCCGCGATTGATGAAAGTGCGTGCGGCCTTCGCGCCACCGTTCCAACCAGAATTCCGCGTCCATACCTAGTCAGCTCCTCCTATGGGTGTTGGGCATTGTAGTTCGCGGGGGCCATCGAGGCGCCTAGATGCGCTGCAGGAAGCTGCCGATATCGTCCACGATGGGCACCACCGCCAGCAGCATCAGCATCAACGCCAGCGGCAGGGTCGAGCCGAAGCCGAAATGGAAGAAGGAATAGGCGCCCGCCACGCCCCCTACGAAAAACAGCGAGACCAGCAGGCTGAGCACGATGAGCTTGCCGCGGTCGGCCCGCACGGCCGGCGTGGCTTGCGCATCGGCGCGGGCCGCATTCCAGTAGAACAGCTTGCCCAGCTCGATCCCGATGTCCGTCACCATGCCCGTGATGTGCGTGGTGCGGATCTCGGAGCGCGAGACTTTGGTGATCATCGCGTTCTGCAGGCCCATGATGTAGCAAAGCAGCATGACGGTGCCCGGCACGTAGAACCAGCGCAGCGTTTCCAGGTTCGCGCCCAGCAGGCCGAACCCCAGCAGCAGTACCGCTTCATACAACAAGGGCAGCGCGTACTCGCTGGCCAGGCGCGAGCGGCGGCCGAAGTTGATCAGGAACGCCGAGCTTGCCGCGCCCGCCAGGAAGGACAGCAGCGCCGCCAGCCCCTGCAAAACCACCACCACCCCGCCCAGCACCATGTTGTCGGCCATCATCGAGACGATGCCGGACATGTGCGACGTGTATTGCTGTACGGCCAGGAAGCCGCCGGCGTTGACCGCGCCGGCGGTGAAGGTCAGGAAGTAGGCCAAGTGCCGGTTGGCCTGTGGGCTGCGGCTGACTGCCGTCAGCCTGCGCAGATAGAGGATAGCCACGCGGGTCCCTTGAATATAAGAACACACTCAGAGCGAGCGTGACATTCTAGGGCTTGTTCCCCGGAAAGCGGCTACGCGGCGTCCGATTCGCGCAACTGCTGGCGCCGAAATTCGCCCTGGCGCACATGCATCCAGCCCGGATACTCTGGCGGCAAGGCGCTGACCGTATCCAGCGCGGCCAGCTCCTCTTCCGTCAGCCGGATGCCGGTGGCAGCCAGGTTGTCGTCCAGCTGCTCTACCCGCTTGGCGCCGATGATGACGCTGGTCACGACCCGCTGGTGCAGCAGCCAGGCGAGCGCCACCTGCGCCACCGACACGCCGCGCGCGTCCGCGATGCGCCGCAGGACATCGATGCTGTCGTAGGCGCGGTCCTGGTCCACCGGCGGGAAGTCGAACTGGGCCCGGCGGCTGCCGGCCTCGGCCGTTCCATCGCGCCCGTATTTGCCGCTGAGCAAGCCGCCGGCGAGCGGGCTCCACACCATCAGGCCGACGCCCTCGCTTTGCAGCATCGGCGCGATCTCGCGCTCGAGGTCGCGGCCCGCGATGGTGTAGTACGCCTGCAGCGACTCGAAGCGCGCCAGCCCCAGGCGCTCGGCGATGCCCAGCGCCTTCATGATCTGCCACGCCGCCCAGTTGGATACGCCGACGTAGCGGACGTGGCCCTGCTGCACCAGATTGTCCAGCGCCCTGACCGTTTCCTCGACCGGCGTGGCGGGATCGAAGCCGTGGATCTGGTAGAGATCGATGTGGTCCAGCTGCAGGCGCGACAGGCTTTTCTTGATGCCGTCCATGATATGCGCGCGCGAATTGCCGCGGGCATTGACGCCGGCGCCGGTCTGGCCGAAGACCTTGGTCGCGACGACGACGTCGTCGCGCGCCACTTTCAGGTCGCGCAGCGCCTGACCGGTGATGCGTTCGGAGCGGCCTTCGGAATAGACGTCGGCCGTATCGATGAAATTGACGCCCGCGTCCAGCGCCCGGCCGACCAGCCGGTTGGCGTCTTCCTGCTGCAGGCTGCCGATCTTGCTCCACAACTCGCCTTCGCCGCCGAAGGTCATGGTTCCCAGGCACAGTTCCGACACGAACAGGCCTGTGCTTCCGAATTTCTTGTACCGCATAATGGGCTCCTTTCAGGGACGCGGCGGGCGGTCTGCCAGCCGGGATCGGAACAGTATGCTTCCCGGCGCGGGCCTGTGCGCTGCTCGATACTGCCCGCTTTTTGCCTGATTCTCCGGCGATACCCCGCCAGCCCCGGGAGAAAGCCCATTCCTCCGGTTTTTTTGCCCATTTCTCTACGCCCGAGGCCAACCCCTGCTTTGACGCCAAGGTTGGGCCTACACTGGCATTCGCCTGATCCTCTGTTGCCCAGCCGGCGCCCGCGCGCCTGGCGGCTCACCTCCCGGAGCCCCCCATGCCACTGACCACCGCCCTTGCCGTCGATCGCGCCGGCCCGCCGGCCGCAGCCGAATACGAGCCGGCGCGGCGCGAACTGCTCTGCACGCTGGAGCGCATGACCGGCAGCCTGGAGGGATCGCTGGATACGCCCATCGAAGGGCTGTACCTGCACCGCCTCTCCCAGCCCACCGGCGCAAAACCCGGGCTGCAGCGGGCGGCGCTGGCGGTCATTGCACAGGGATCCAAGCGCTTGCTCATCGGGGACGAGGCATTCGAGTACGACCCCTTCCACTACCTGATTTCATCGGTCGACCTGCCGGTGGTGGCCAAGGTATCGGTCGCCAGTCCGGAACTGCCTTACCTGGGGCTGCGGCTGGACCTGAACCCCGAGGAAATCACGGAACTGATCAGCGACGAGAACCTGCCTGCGCTGGCCGATACCGAAGCCTCGCGCGCCCTCAGCGTGAACCCGCTGGGCGGCGCCCTGCTGGACGCGGTGTTGCGCCTGCTGCGCCTGCTGGACACGCCTCGAGACATCCCCATTCTTGCGCCCATGGTCAAGCGCGAGCTCCTGTACCGCCTGCTGATGAACGGCCAGGGGGTGGTGCTGCGCCAGTCCGTGCTGCAGGACAGCCAGCTCAACCGGGTGGCCAAGGCCATCCGTATCCTGCGGGACAATTACGCCCAGCCGTTGCGGGTCGAGGAGATCGCCCGCGACGTGCATATGAGCGTGTCGTCGTTGCACCATCACTTCAAACAGGCCACCGCCATGAGCCCGCTGCAATACCAAAAGCATCTGCGCCTGCAGGAAGCGCGGCGGCTCATGCTGACCGACGATGCCGGGGTGGCCCTGGCCGCGCATGCCGTCGGCTACGAAAGCTCGTCCCAGTTCAGCCGGGAATACAGCCGCCTGTTCGGCGCCCCGCCCCTGCGCGACAAGCAGCGCTGGAAAGACGAAACGGCGCTGGCGGCCGCCTGAGGCGCCCCCGTCCCTTACGCCTCGAACACGATCCGCATTCCCGGCAGGTCGATGCCGTCCAGCGTGGTACTCCACGTCTCGCCCGCGTGCACGGGGTAGGCCCGGGTCAGCGTGCCGGTGGTAACCAGTTCACCCGCCTGGATCGCCTCGTCCGCCGGACGCTCGGCCAACGCCGTCAGCAAATGGGCCAGGGCCGCCAACGGACTGCCCAGCACGTTGGCGCCGCAGCCGGTTTCGCGGAGCGTGCCGTTACATGACAGGTCGATCTGGAAACGCGCCAGCCTATCGGCCAGCCCGGGGCCCAAGCTGGTGGGTTCTTTCCGGGGGCCGACGAACAGCGCCCCATGCAAGGCGTTGTCCGCCACGGTATCTGCCGCCTGGAACTGCCAGGCCGGGTAGTGCGATTGCACCAGTTCGAAGCCATGTGCAATCCAATCCACGCAGTCCAGGATGCGGGCCGGATCGCTCGTCTGCGGCGGCTCGGCGCCGAAATGCAGCACGATTTCCGGCTCGATGCGCGGCTCGACGTAGCGGTCCAGCCGGCAGCGGACCTCGCCGCCGTCTTCCAGGACGACCGTATGCGCATAGACCCGGCCCCAGACCGGGAAGTCCACACCCAGCGCCGCCCACATCGCGGGATTGGTGAACCCGATCTTGCGGCCGACCGCCCGCGCGCCTTCCGCCAGCCGCGCCTGGTGGACGCGCGCGGCCACCTCATAGGCCGCGTCCAGGCCGAAACGCGGGTATCTCGCGGAGATCGGGGCAATGGAAGCGGCGTGATCCTGCGCCGCCTTGATATCGCGGGCGAGCGCTGCGGGGGCGGAAGCGGGCATGGCGGCTCCTGGGAAGGTACTCAAATGTAAAGGGAAAAATGCCCGCCCGGCACGCTGGGACAGGAGCCGCCCTGTCGGGCCCCGGCCGTTATGTGCTCCTTCTGACGCCCTATTTTCGGAACGACCGGAGCCTCGCATGCATGACTTGAATGACCTCTACTACTCCAGGAGTACTTCGAGCAATGCCTGTCGATGCTGGCGGGCGCGGAGGCCGCCCAGGAAGTCATCGACCGCACCCGCGCCGAACCGCAAGGCACGATCCGCATGAGCGCGCCGCCCGCGCTGATCTATTACTTCCTGGGCGACCTGGTCGCCCGGTTCATGGTCCAGTGTCCCAAGGTCCACGTATACCTGAAGAGCTTCAGCCGCCCGGTGGATGTGCTGCGCGAAGGGTTCGACATCGCCGTGCGGGTGAGGTTCGGCCCATCGAAAGCAGCGACCTCGTCATGAAGCCCCTGGGCATGAGCTGCCAGAGCCTCGTGGCCAGCCCGGCGCTGGCGCGCAGCATTGCCCTGCCGGCCGACCCGCACACGCTGAGCCAGGAGCCGACGCTGGCGCTGGGCACCGAACAACGCGAATCGCACTGGCACCTGGAAGGGCCCGACGGCTCGCGCCAGATTGTGCCGTTCACCCCGCGCCTGGTGACGGACGACATGCTTGCCTTGAAGCAGGCGGCGCTGCGGGGCGTGGGCGTGGTCGCCCTGCCACTCCTGATGATCCGCGACGAACTGGAGGCCGGCACGCTGGTGGACGTGGGCGCCCCCTGGCAGCCCGAGCCCGGCAGCGTCCATGCGGTCTTTCCCTCCCGCCGGGGCCTGCTGCCCGGGGTGCGGGACCTGCTGGACTTCATGAGGACGGAATACCAGGAGGTCGCCAGGCGCGAACACGACGCGCAAAAAAGCCACGGGCGCCTGGTCCCGTAGCGCCTCACGCATCGTCCGACGAGCGGGACGCAGAAACCTATTTTTCGCGCCTATTCAGCAGGATGCGTTGACCCTAGGATGGTGGGCCCACCCTCCTCATCCGCAGAAGCGCGGGCACACCATCCCACACTAGGAGCCCCTAATGAGCGTCCCTGCCAACTTCAATGGCCAGCGTCCCGTCATCGATCCGGACGACGCCGCCATGGTGCTGATCGACCACCAGAGCGGACTGTTCCAGACCATCGGCGACATGCCGATGACCGAGCTGCGCTCACGCGCCGCCGCGCTGGCCGCCATGGCCACGCTTTCGAAGCTGCCCGTCATCACCACGGCATCGGTGCCTCAGGGCCCGAACGGGCCGCTGATTCCCGAAATCCACGAGAATGCCCCGCACGCGAAATACGTCGCCCGCAAGGGAGAAATCAATGCCTGGGACAACCCCGAATTCGTGGCGGCGGTGAAGGCAACCGGCCGCAAAACCCTGATCATTGCGGGTACCATCACCAGTGTGTGCATGGCGTTTCCCGCCATCAGCGCGGTCGCGGACGGCTACAAGGTTTTTGCCGTGGTCGACGCCTCGGGCACCTATAGCAAGATGGCCCAGGAGATCACCCTGGCGCGCGTCGTCCAGGCCGGCGTCGTACCGATGGACACCGGCGCCGTCGCATCCGAACTGCAACGGACCTGGCACCGTGAAGACGCCGCCAAATGGGCCGAGGTCTACACGAAGATATTCCCGGCCTACCAACTGCTGATCGAAAGCTACGGCAAGGCCCAGGACGTCATCAAGAATGGCGAGGTGCTCGACTCCCAACGTTGAGGCTTGGCCATCCTCCCCAGCGCGCCTCCAGGCGCGCCCCCCCTCCTCTGGAGAACGCTATGACCAAGCCGTATGTGAAACTCGACAAGACCCAGGCTGCGGTGCTGCTGGTCGACCACCAGGTAGGTCTGCTGTCGCTGGTCCGGGACTTCCAGCCCGACCAGTTCAAGAACAATGTCCTGGCCCTGGCCGACCTGGCCGACTATTTCAAGCTGCCCACCATCCTGACCACCAGTTTCGAAGACGGTCCCAACGGCCCGCTGGTGCAGGAACTGAAAGACAAATTCCCGAAAGCGCCCTATATCGCCCGCCCGGGCAACATCAACGCCTGGGACAACGAGGACTTCGTCAAGGCCGTCAAGGCCACGGGCAAGAAGCAACTGATCATCGCTGGGGTCGTCACGGAAGTGTGCGTGGCCTTCCCTGCGCTATCGGCGCTTGAGGAAGGCTTCGACGTGTTCGTCGTCACCGACGCTTCGGGCACCTTCAACGAGGTGACCCGCGATGCGGCATGGCGCCGCATGGAGCAGGCCGGCGCGCAGATGATGAGCTGGTTCGGAGTCGCCTGCGAACTGCACCGCGACTGGCGCAATGACATCGAAGGCCTGGGGACGCTGTTCTCCAACCACATCCCCGACTACCGCAACCTGATGGCGGCCTATTCGACCCTGACGTCGAACCGGTAGGCCTCGAAACCGGGGGCGGCATGCGCCGCCCCCAGCCCGCTATTTCTTGCGGGCGAACGGATAGGCCTGCTGCGCGAGGAAGGTGCCCGGCATGTCGTTGTCCAGGATGCCGTAGTTCTCGGGCAGGCGGTTGCCCACGCCGCGCACCGCGGTGCCGAACAGGTAGTCGATGAACGACAGGTGGGCAGCGTAGTTCCTGTCGATCGCCTCGGTATCCGACGAATGGTGCCAGTGGTGGAAATCCGGGGTCACGATCACGTAGCGCAGCCAGCCCCAGGGCAGCTTCACGTTGGAATGGATCAGCACCGCCTGGAAGCCGACGATGATGATGTAGGCGTCGAGCACCGCTTTCGAGAAGCCCAGCGCGAACAGCACGCCCAGCACCGCCACCCGGGTGATCAGCAATTCCACGATGTGCAGGCGCGAGCCGGCCAGCCAGTCCAGCGTGCGCGTGCTGTGGTGCACGGCGTGTATCCGCCACAGGAACGGCACCTCGTGATAGGCGCGGTGCGCAGCATATTGCACCAGGTCCGCCACCAGCACCGCCAGGAACAATTCCACCAGGTAGGGCAGCGACACGATCGCCTGCTGCAGCGGCTCGTAGGCGGCCCAGGAAAACAGCCGGTGCACGAAGAAATTGATGCACAGCAGCACCGCCCCCACCGACAGGTGGTTGAAGAGGAAGTGCTTCATATCCACCTGCCAACCCGCGCGGAACACCGGCTGGCCGGGGTACAGCGGAAACAGCTTCTCGAAAATGATGAATACGGTGCTGGAAGCCAGCAGGTCCAGGATGAACCAGTCCAGGCCCAGGTAAGGGTGGTTGCCCTTATTGGACGTGGTCACCACAACGTCGCTGCCGCCCGCGGCCACCGCTCCGCACACCAGCACGAAGGCGGCGATATTCAGCCAGCGCTGGCGTCCCAGGACGGTATTGGCAAGCGCGATCGTGCCGGACACCAGCAGCGCGCCGAATAGCAGGCCCCGCATCGCTTCGACGGAATAAAAGCTGCGCAACTCCGGCGTCGTCAGGTAGGCAGGGAAATGGAAGGCCAGCACGCCCAGGACGGCGAGGATCGCCAGGAACAGCGCCATCACGCCGCTGATCATCCCCGTGCCCGGGCGGATTCGCCCGTCCTGCTTGAAAAGCTCGAAGACCTGCCGGTAGATGGGCGCGCGCTGTTTCATTTCACTTTTATGGCTGACCACGGGGAAGCGAGTGTATCCCCGGGCCGGGATCTGCATGTAATCACTCGTGACCAAACCGCACAAACTCCCAGAACGCCACGGTTCGCCTCACTTTCCCTTTGCGCCGCATCAACGCGCCGGCCCGCAGCCCCCGGACGGGCGGTTGACAACGGCACGGGGTTGGCGTGTCATGGAACCGACAACCAGGATCATCAGGCTCGCAGCGCTTCCGCAGTACCCGTCAACCGGTTTTTTCAAGAGGCCCTTATGTTCCCTGAATACCGCCAACTCATTACCCGGCTGAAATCCGAGAACGCGCATTTCTCCGCGCTTTTCCAGCGTCACAATGACCTGGACCAGGAAATCAAGAATATGGAGGCCGGCATCCAGCCGGCATCCGGCAACGAGGTCGAAGTGCTAAAGAAGGAAAAGCTGCAACTGAAGGACAAGCTGTACGGCATCCTGCGCGCGGCGGACCAGGGCGGCAGCTGAGACTGCCGGCTACATCAATTCCAACCCTGCACCCTTGACGACCGAGGCGTATTTCGCCATCTCAGTGCGGAAATACGCCACGGTCTGCTCAGGCGGCATCAGCACGATCTTGTTGTTCTGGACCGCCATCGCCTGCTTGACCTCAGGCGAGTTGAATGCGCGGTCCAGCGCGCCATAAATGCGGCGCACCTCGGCGGCGGGCAGCTTCGCCGGGCCCGCCGCGGCAAACCATCCACCTATTTCGTAATCCGGCAGGCCCTGCTCCCGCAAGGTGGGCAAGTCCGGCAGCGCCGCCATGCGTTCGGCGCCGCACGCGCCCAACGCCTTCAACGCCCCGCTCGTCACCTGCGGCAGTACCGAGGGCAGCGACAGGACGCCGAAATCCACCTGCCCGCTCATCAGGTCCGCCATCATCGGCCCGACGCCCTTGTACGGGATGTGCCTGGCTTTCACGCCGGCCTGCTGCACATACATCTCGGCGGCCAGGTGCAGGATGGTGCCGTTGCCCGAAGACGCATAGTTGTAGCGGCCGGGCTGGCGCTGCAGCAGCGCGGTCAGTTCCTGGATACCCTGCGCCGCGATCTTCTGCGGATTCGCCACCAGCAGGAAAGGCGTCATCCCCACCATGCTGATCGGCGTGATATCCGCCAGCGGGTCGAACGGCAGCGATTTGTACACGCTGGGAAAAATGACATGGTTGTTCGACAGCATGGCCAACGTATAGCCGTCGGGCGCCGAGCGCACCAGCGCCGATGTGCCGACGATCCCGCCCGCCCCCGGCTGGTTCTCGACCACCACCGTATGGCCCAGAGCAGCCGAAAGCGCCGGCCCCGCCGAACGGGTGATCGTATCCACGCCGGATCCCACGCCCACCGGCAGGATGAATTTCACGGGCCTGTCGCTTTGCGCCCGCGACAGGCCCGGCGCGGCCAGTATCGCGGCCCCGAACGCGCCCAGCACCCTTCTGCGGCTCCAACCCGCGACTTGCTTGTCCATGTCTGTCTCCTTTCGTTTTTTTGCCGCCCGCGTCTGCGGTGCGCTTCCCACTACGGATTCAATGCCTCAAGCCGCCGCTCCCTGCTCCCGCAGCGCGGCGATCTCGCCCGCGGCATAGCCCAGGCTTTGCAGCAGGACGTCGGTGTCGGCGCCCAGCACGGGCGGATGCTGCCTGACTCCGAGGCGCCGGCCGTCCATCATCAAGGGGAACAGGGCCGCGCCCGCCATCTGCCCTGCCCGTTCGCCATCCGGCAAGCGGATGTCCGCCAGTCCGCCGGTCGCGCGCAGATGGGGATCGTCATACAGCTCCTCGGGCTTGACGATCGGCGCGAACGGCAGGCCGATGCGCTCGAACACGCTTGCCAGTTCGGCCGCGCTGCGGGAGGCCAGGCGCTTGCGCAGATCGGCCAGCAACGTGGGCCGCATGCGCACGCGGTCGTTGTTCGTCGCCAGCGCCGGATCATGCTTCAGGTCGTCGAACCCGAAGGCGTCGCAGAAAGTCTGCCATTGCGAGTCGCTGACGGCGGCCAGGAAAATCTGTTCGCCGTTCCTGACGGTGAACACGTCATACAGCGCCCAGGCCGATACGCGGTCCGGCATCGGCGCGGAAGGCTGGCCCGTGATCGCGTACTGCAGCATGTGCTGGCCGACCAGGAACACATTGTTTTCGAACAGCGCGGACTGCACCTCTTGGCCCCGTCCCGTAATGCCGCGCTGGATCAGCGCCGCCATGGCCCCGATAGCGCCGAACATGCCGCCCATAATGTCGTTCACGCTGGTGCCGGCGCGCACCGGGTCGCCGGGACGCCCCGTCATGTAGGCCAGCCCGCCCATCATCTGCACCACCTCGTCCAGCGCGGTGCGCATCGCATAGGGGCCGGGCAGGAACCCCTTGTGGCTCACGTAGATGAGCCGGGGGTTCTCCCTGGACAGCGAGGCGTAGTCCAGGCCGTGCCTGGCCATCGTGCCGGGACGGAAATTCTCGGCTACCACGTCGGCGCTCGCCGCGAGCCTGCGCGCGGCCTCGGCCCCAGCGGGCGTCTGGATATCCAGGGCAATGCTCTTCTTGTTGCGGTTGAACATGGGAAAGAAGCCCGCCCCCACCCCCAGCAGGTGGCGGGTCCGGTCGCCCTGCACCGGCTCGACCTTGATCACCTCCGCGCCCAGGTCGGCCAGCACCATCCCGCAGGTGGGCCCCATGACCATGTGGGTGAATTCGACCACGCGCAGGCCGGCCAGCGGCAAGGCGCGAGAAGATTGAGGAGCGGAAGCGTCTGGAATGTTCTGCATGGAATGGCCCGTTGGGAAGCCGGCGGCGCGCTCAGGCGGCCGGGGAACGCGAGGAATAGGTCTTGGGCAGGCCGGCGCGCCACAGCGCGCCGTGCAAGGGCTGGTCCGGCAACCAGCGGCTCGCGGTTTCGCGCAGCGCCAGCAGGCGGTCCAGGTCTACGCCGGTGCCGATGCCCATGCTCTCCAGCATGAACACCAGGTCTTCGGTGCTGACGTTGCCGCTGGCCCCCGGCGCATGCGGACAGCCCCCGATGCCCGCCAGGCAGGCGTCGAACCGAGCCACGCCGGTATCCAGGGCCGCCAACACATTGGCGAGCCCCAGTCCCCGCGTGTCGTGGAAATGCGCGCAGCAGAGCCGGTCGCCGGCGATGCGCCGCGCCTGCGCGAACAGGCGCCGCACCGAGGCCGGATCGGCATAGCCCACGGTGTCTGCCAGGCTCACCCGGTCGGCGCCCGCATCCAGCAACTCACCCAGCAGGCGCAGGACCTCGTCCGGGCGCACCGCGCCCTGCAGCGTGCAGCCAAAGGCCGTGCCGACGCCGCCCTCGATCAGCATCGGCGAACCGGCGGCGTCGCGCGCGGCACGGATCTCCCGCAGCATCGCGACCGCCTCTTGCGGCGTCTTGCGCAGATTCGCCACGCTATGGGCGTGGCTGGCCGACAGCGGCACCAGCATCAGGTCCGCGCCGCTGGACAGCGCGCGTTCCGCGCCCTTCAAATTGGGCACCAGCACCGAAACGGACAGGCCCGGCAGGCGCTTCGCGTGGGCAATCAGTTCGCCGGTATCCGCCAGTTGCGGCAACAGGCGGGCGGGCACGAAAGATCCCACCTCGATTTCGCGCTGCCCGGCGGCATAGGCCGCGTCTATCCATTCGAGCTTGGCGGCGGTCGGCAGCACCACCGGCAGGCTTTGCAGGCCGTCGCGCAGGCCCACTTCTCGGACGATGGCGGCGGCGGGAGGGGACGGGAGGCAATCAGGCGGCATCGCGATGTCAGGTCTATCTGGGAGCAGCCAGTTTAGATATTCTCATTTAATCCACAAGCGCTATTAAGGAACGCCTAAAATTCCGTATTGGAATATCAAGAAAACCGGCTTACACCCATGCGCGACCTGGATATCACGACTTTGCGCCTGTTCGTCTCCGTGTGCGAGACCGGCAACATCGCCCGCGCAGGCCAACGCGCCAACATCGTCGGCTCGGCCATCAGCAAGCGGCTGGCGCAATTGGAAGACACCGTGGGCACCAAGCTGCTGACGCGCAAGCGCCGCGGCGTCGAGCCGACCGCGGCCGGAGAAACGCTGCTCGAGCACGCGCGCGCCATGCTGGCCACCGCCGGACGCGTCGAGCGCGATATGGCCGCGTACGCCAGCGGCGTGAAAGGCCAGGTGCGCATCCTGGCCACTGCTTCCGTGCTCGCCGAATCGCTTGCCGAAGACATCGCTGCGTTCCTGCAGGCCGCCCCCCATCGGAACATCCGCGTGGACATGGAAGAGCGCGTCAGCCAGGAGGTGGTGCGCGGCGTCAAGGACGGCATCGCCAGCCTGGGCATCTGCTGGGACGCCGCCGATTTCCACGGGCTGCACACCCGCCCCTACCGGGGCGACCGCCTTGCCGTCGTTACCGGGCCCGACCATCCCCTGGCCCGCCACGAAGCGGTCTGGTTCGAAGACGCGCTGGAATACGAACACGTCAACATGCCCGCGGCCGGCGCCGTGTTGCGGATGCTGCAAACCGCCGCCAGCCAAAGCGGCAAGACCCTGCGGCACCGGGTAACGGTCAGCAATTTCGATTCGGCCTTCCGTGTGGTGCTGGCCGGCCTGGCGATCAGCGTCGCTCCCGTCGAAGTGGCCTCGCCCTATGCGCTGGCGCATGGATTGCGGGTGCTGCCGCTGAAGGACCCGTGGAGCCGCCGGCGCTTCGCCGTCTGCATGCGCGACGAAAAGAACCTGCCCGCGGCCGCCCGCCTGCTGCTGGATCATCTTGCGGCGGCGGGACGGGACGACGCGCTCCCGGCCTGACCGGCTGCCGGCGCGGAATAATTAGCGGGGCTAAGTACAGATTAGTTTTTTTAGTTTTTCTAATCTCGCCGCACAGACTAGGCTGTCGCCCTTCGCAAAGGGTATCCATGACGACCGCCTTTCTTCCCGGCTTCCTGCTCGGCCTGAGCCTGATCATGGCGATCGGCGCGCAGAACGCCTTCGTCCTGCGCCAGGGATTGCGGCAGGAACACGTCTTTGACGTCTGCCTGACCTGCGCCCTGTCGGACGCCGTCCTGATCGGCGCGGGCGTGGCCGGATTCGGCCTGGCCGTCGCTACCCTTCCCTGGCTGGAACCCGCCCTGCGCTATGGCGGCGCGGCATTCCTGTTCGCCTATGCCGCCCGCAGCCTGATCTCCGCGCTGCGCAGCCGCCACGGCAGCCTGGCGCCGTCGTCCCGGGAAACGGCGGGACGATGGGCCGCGCTGGCGGCCTGCCTGGCCTTCACCTGGCTCAATCCGCACGTCTACCTGGACACTGTGGTCCTGCTCGGCTCGGTATCCAGCCAGTACGACGGCCACAAGCTTGCCTTCGCGCTGGGCGCGATCGCGGCCTCGTTCACTTTTTTCTTCGCCCTGGGCTACGGCGCGCGCCTGCTCCGGCCGGTCTTCGCCGACCCCAAGGCGTGGCGAGTGCTGGATGCATTCGTCGCCGCGGCCATGTTCGCCATCGGCGTGAAGCTGGTGCTGTGAGCCCGGCGCAGGCTACCGGCTCTGGCGCAGCCTGCGCCAGAGCGTGGTGGGGCTGATCCCCAGCATGGCGCAAGCCTCCTGGCGGTTGCCGCCGCAGCGCGCCAGCACCGCGCGGATATGCGCCGCATCGTGCCGCCGCGAGGTATCGGCCAGCGACTCCGCGCGCGTTTCCACCGGCGCGCCGCCAGCCAGTTCGGGCGCGACGTCTCCGACGATGCGCCGCATCTGCGCCCCGGAGAGATCGCCGGGCATCTCGACCAGATACACCGCCAGGCGCTCCAGCACGTTCTCGAGTTCGCGGATATTGCCGGGCCAGGCATACGCCATCAGGGCTGCCTGCGCGGCGGGAGACAACGGCCTGAGCGGCTGCAAGCCGAGGTTCTCCTGGATACGCAGGTAAAGCCGTTGCGCCAGCGGCCAGATATCCTGCCTGCGCTCGCGCAGGGTCGGCATATCGATGCGCAGGATGTTCAAGCGGAAAAACAGGTCCTGGCGGAAATCCCCCGCCGCGACCATGGCCGCCAGGTCGCGGTGGGTGGCGGCGATGATACGCACATTGACCGGCACCGCTTCGCTGCCCCCCACCGGCGTCACCTGGCGTTCCTGCAGCACTCGCAGCAGACGGATCTGCAAGGCGGCCGGCATGTCGCCCACCTCGTCCAGAAAGAGCGTGCCGTTATGAGCCGATTCGAACAGGCCAGGTTTTCCTCCCCGGCGGGCGCCGCTGAACGCCCCATCTTCGTAGCCGAACAGCTCGCTTTCCAACAGGCTTTCGGGGAAGGCCGCGCAGTTGACGGCGATAAACGGGAAGCTGTGGCGTGCGCTGGCCTGATGAATGCCTTGCGCCAGCACTTCCTTGCCCGTGCCGCTTTCGCCGCCGATCAGTACGGTGGAGTCCACTCTGGCATAGCGGCGGCCCAGCATGCGCACCTTCTCGACGGGGGGCGCCGTGCCGAACAAATCGTCCAGCGTGTAGCGCACGGCGTGGGCGCGCATCCGAGCCCGGGTGCGCAGATTGCGGTCGGCGCGGTGGATGGCACCGGCTTCCTGCAAGGTCAGGACGGCGCCTGACAGGCCGGCCCCTGTCGCCAGCGGAATGCGGTTCACAACCACCATCTTGCCGGCCAGGCGATGGACGGACTCGGCCTCGCGCTTGCCGCTGCGCAGCACCTCGTCCAAGGACAGCGCCGGCGAAACCTCCTCCAGCCGGCGTCCGGCCATGCCGGATGCCCTGATGCCCAGCAGGCGTTCGACGGCAGGGTTCAGGGCCTGGATCCGGCCCGACGCGTCGACGGCGGCCACACCTTCGTCCAGGTTAGCCAGCACCGCATTGAGATACTCGCGCCGCCCCGATTCGATCCGCTGCAGCCTGGTGATCTCGATGGCGTCCTCGATGCATGCCCCTATCGTCGCCGGCGAATACACCAGCACCCCCATCAGCCCGATGCGCTCGGCATAGTCCACCAGCAATCCCGAGCCGACGATCACTTCGATACCCTCGCCCTTCAGCGCCTGGACCTGCGCCAGCGCATCATCCGGATCCTGGTAGGTTCGGACCGGAATGTCGAGCGAGAACGTGTTCAGGAATGTCTCCAGCTCGGGATACTGACCGGCCTGCCCCAACAGGGCGACCCGCGGTGAAATGCGGCGGGCCGTGGAAAGCGCGTTCATGACCTCGAAACCGATGATCTTCACCTGCACCACCGGCACGGATACATGGCGCCGCAGGTAAGCGCCATTGAGGCCCGCCGCCACCACCGCATCCACCTGACCCTGCCGCGCCGCCTGATTGATGGCATTGGCGGCCGTCTCGAAGCCCGCCTCGATGAGCTTGAACTCTCCCCGGCCGGCAAAGCGCGGCAGGATCTGCGCGAAACTGCGCGATATCCGCGCCATTCCTATGGCCCAGATGCGAGGCAATGAGGGGGAATCCGGTTCGGTCGATGGCGAAGCTGGAAGCATGGCGGGCCCTGTGGCGGTTGCGCCCGGCTATCTCATCATTGAAATCCATATATTTCAATTTTGAAATTGAAACATCGCCCCTATGTCCCCGCTACGGGAGGAGGCAGGCCTGGTACGCATCTTGCATAAGCAAACCTACCCTCTTCCAACGGAACCCCCATGGCCCTCTCCACCCGCCCTTCCGCCCCCGCAAGCGCCGGCGCGCGCATGCGCCTGGCGATGCAGACCGAACGCCCCTTGCAGATCGTCGGCGCCATCAACGCCAACCACGCGCTGCTGGCCCAGCAAGCCGGCTTCCAGGCTATCTATCTTTCGGGCGGCGGCGTGGCCGCCGGCTCGCTCGGCGTGCCTGACCTTGGCATCGTCGGCCTTGAGGACGTGCTGACCGACGTGCGGCGGATCACCGAGATCTGCCCGCTGCCGCTGACGGTCGACGCCGATACCGGCTTTGGCGCGTCGGCGTTCAATGTGGCGCGCACCACCCGATCGCTGATCGCCGCCGGCGCGGCGGCGATGCAGATCGAAGACCAGGCCGGCGCCAAACGTTGCGGGCACCGGCCGAACAAAGAGGTCGTGACCCTGCCCGAAATGGTGGACCGCATCAAGGCGGCGGTCGACGCCCGCAGCGATCCCGAATTCGTGATCATCGCGCGCACCGATGCGCTGGCCAGCCAGGGCCGGCAAAGCGCCCTGGACCGTCTGGCGGCCTGCATCGAAGCCGGCGCGGACGTCGCCTTTCCCGAGGCGGTACCCGACCTGGAAGGATTCCGTGACTTCGCCCGCGCGCTGCCCGCGCCCATCCTGGCCAACATCACGGAGTTCGGGCAGACGCCCATGCTGACCGTGGACGAGCTCGCCGCGGCCGATGTCGCCATCGCGCTGTATCCCCTGTCGGCCTTCCGCGCCATGAACCGCGCGGCGCAACGGACATACGCGGCCATCCGGCGCGACGGCACGCAGCGCGCCATGCTGGACGAGATGCAGACGCGCATGGAACTCTACGAGAGCATCGGATACTTCACCTACGAGGAGAAGCTCGACGCGCTCTATGCCGGCAAGGCCGCCTGATCCGCCATCGCCCGCCCGAGGGCGGCAAGCAGAACAACACGAACTGGAGACATCGCCATCATGCATTCCTTGCCGGACGACCCATTCCTGCTCGTCTACGACGACAGCGCGGAATACGGACGCCATTTCTCGGTCCCCGCCTTTGCGGCCTCCCATGGGCTGGACGCGCTGCGCCTGCCCTACGTGGCCAAGGTGCTAATCGAAAATGCGCTGCGCCATGAAAGCGCTCCGGGCGGCAGCCGGCCGCGCGCGGAGGCGCTGCTGCGGACCTACCATCCGGATGCGCCCAAACCCCGGACCGGCGAGCCCGCCGACGTCTGGCTGTACCCCACGCGCGTACTGGCCCAGGACGTCAGCGGCATACCCAGCCTGATCGACCTGGCCGCGATGCGCGATGCCATCCAGGCGCGCGGCGGCGACCCGAAACGCATCAATCCGCACATCCCGGTGGACCTGATCGTGGACCACTCGCTGATCGCCGAGCAGGCGGGCCACGCCGGCGCGCGCGCCGCCAACGAGGCCAGCGAATACGCGCAGAACCGCGAGCGCTACGCTTTTCTCAAATGGGCGCAAGGCGCTTTCGACAAGCTGCGCCTGGTTCCTCCGGGCAAGGGAATCCTGCATCAGATCAATATCGAGTACCTGGCCGAAGTCGCCTCGACACGGACCACCGCGCAAGGCGCCCGCGTCACCTGCCCCGACACGCTGGTGGGCACCGACAGCCACACCAGCATGGTCAACGCGCTGGGCGTGCTGGGTTGGGGCGTTGGCGGCATCGAAGCCGAAGCCGCCATGCTGGGCGACGCCCTGGTGCTGCGCGCGCCGGAAACGATCGGGGTCCGCCTGCGCAACCGGCCGGCGCCTGGCGTCACCGCTACCGACATCGTGCTTAGCCTCACCAGTATCCTGCGCCAGGCCAAAGTGGTCGCGCAGTTCGTCGAATTCACCGGCGACGCCCTGGACGGCACGCTGACCCTGGAGGACCGCGCGACCCTGTCCAACATGGCCCCGGAATACGGCTCGACCTGCGCGTACTTTCCCGTGGACGAGGAAACGCTGTCCTATCTGCGGCGCACAGGACGCGAGCCGGAGCACGTAGAGCGGGTGCGGCGGTACGCGCAGGCAGCCGGCCTGTGGCGCGCGGCCGGCGCGCCACAGGCCGGCTACCACCGGATCGTCGACGTGGACCTGGCGCAAATCGGACGCGTGGCCGCCGGACCGAACAAGCCTCAGGAGAAGGTGAGCCTGGCCGAACTGCCGGTGAGCTTCAGAAAGGCAGCGTCCGCCATGCCTGCAACCACCGGCGACGCGCTGCCCGACGGCGCGGTGGTGCTGGCCGCGATCACCAGTTGCACCAATACGTCCAACCCCAGGCTGCTGGTGGCCGCCGGGCTGCTGGCGCGCAAGGCCGTTTCCCTGGGCCTGCGCCCGCAGCCGTGGACCAAGACCTCGTTCACGCCGGGCTCTCGCGTCGTCACCGATTATCTGCAGGCCAGCGGACTGCAGGCCGCGCTGGACGAACTGGGCTTTCATACCGCCGGCTACGGTTGCGCCACCTGCGCCGGCCTCTCCGGCGCGCTGACGTGCGCGGCCGAGCGCGCCATCGCCGCAGGCAATCCCCGCGTAGCCGCGGTGCTCTCGGGCAATCGCAATTTCCCCGGACGCGTCCACCCGCTGGCCCGCGCGAACTACCTGGCGTCTCCCGCGCTGGTCGTCGCCTTCGCCCTGGCCGGTACGGTGGAACGGGACCTCGACACGGAGCCGGTCGGGTGGCGGCCGGATGGTTCGCCCATACATCTGGCCGAGCTGTGGCCCAGCGACGCCGAGATCGACGAAATGGTCTCCGCGCATGTGCGGCCCGGCCTCTTCACGCAACGCTACCGCGATGTGTTCGAGGGGGACCCTGCCTGGCTGGCCCTGCCTGCCGGCACCGGCGCCTGCTACGCCTGGGACGAGCAAAGCCTGTACCTGCGCCGCCCGCCCTATCTGGACGTGCCGCAGCAAGACGGCGCCATCCAGCTCCACGGCGCGCGCGCCCTGATGATCCTGGGCGACTCGGTGACCACCGACCACATCTCGCCCGCCAACGAGATTCCGCCCCAGTCCAGCGCAGGCCGCTACCTCCAGTCCCTGGGCGTGGCGGCCGCCGACCTGCATACCTACCTCGCGCGCCGCGGCAATCACAGAGTGATGATGCGCGCCACCTTCGCGCAGCCCACACTGGCCAATGAACTCCTGCCCCAAGGGCCCGCCGGCGCCACCCGCCACGAGCCTGACGGCGAGACCCTGCCGGTCTATGACGCTGCCATGCGCTACCGGGACGCAGGCGTTGCGGCGATCGTCGTGGCCGGCAAGGACTACGGAACCGGGTCCTCTCGCGACTGGGCGGCCAAGGGCACCCGGCTGCTGGGCGTGCGCGCGGTGATCGCGGAGAGCTTCGAGCGCATCCACCGCTCGAACCTGGTCAATATGGGCGTGCTGCCCCTGCAGTTCCCCGCCGGGACCACGCGCCTGACCCTGGGGCTCGACGGCAGCGAAACCTATGACCTGGACATCGACGCCGGCCTGAGCGCGCAGGGCTCGGTTTCCTGTGTGATCCACAGCGGCGGCGGCGCGCCGCGCCGGCTGCTCCTGGCCTGCCGGCTGGACAACGAGCATGAAGTGCACATCTGGCGGGCCGGCGGCATCCTGCCCGCCGTGCTGCGCCAGGCGCTGGCCGATTCAGGCAGCGCGCAGCAACCATAAGAAGCAGAAGCGAAGTGCCATCACCACAACCAAAGGAGACAAAGATGTACGCAAAACGACTCTACGCCCCGCTGCGCGCCCTGGCGCTGGCGGCAGGACTGGCGCTCGTCTCGACCGCACACGCCGCCGACTGGCCCACGAAGCCGCTGCGGCTCATCGTGCCGTTCTCCGCGGGCGGCCAGCTCGACGCCATGACGCGGATCTTCGCGACCGGGCTTTCCGAAAACCTGAAGCAGCCGGTCGTCATCGACAACCGGCCGGGAGCCGGCGGCCTGATCGGATCCGATGTCGTCGCCAAGAGCGATCCTGACGGCTATATCTTTCTGATCGCGGGCAACGGCGCCATCACGAACAAGCTGCTGCGCGCCAAGATGCCCTATGAAGACGCCGACCTCGTGCCCGTCGGGCTGCTGTTCGAATCGTCGTCGGTGATCGTCGTCAATGCAAAGAGCGACATCCATACGCTCAAGGACTGGCAGAAAAAGGCCGGCGCCGGCGGACACCCCATCCTGTTCGCCACGGCGGGATCGGGCAGCACCGGCCACTTCGTCGGGGAAATGCTGGGCCAGGCCCTGAACGTTCCCGTGACGATCGTGCCCTACAAGAGCGGCTCCGAAAGCTCCGCGGCGCTGATGGGAGGACAGGTCGACGCGGCGTCGGAAGCCAGCGTATCGATCCGGAACTACGTCGCCGCCGGCAGGGTACGCGCCCTGGCGGCGACCGCAGACCACCGCACGCCCCTGTTGCCGGACACGCCGACCACGGCCGAACAGGGCTTCCCGCAGATCAACATCACGCATTGGGGCGGCATGTATGCGCCCAAGGGAACGCCCGACGCCGTCATTGAAGCGATGAACCGCGCCATCGCCCAAGTCATGGCGACGCCGGCGGTCAAACAGCAGTTGAACGACGCCGGCTACGAGCCCATCCCCGGCTCGGTAGCGCAGTTCAAGACTTTCATCGCCGCCGAAGACAAACGCCTGGGCGGCGTCGTCAAGTCGGCCGGCATGAAGGCCGAATAGCCTCGGGAACAGGCCGGGCGCCTCTGGCCGGCGCCCGGCCTGTTGGCCTAGCGGCGCTTGGCCGCGCCTTTGCCTTCCGCAAGCCCGGAGGCCGAAGCGTTCTCATAATCCTTCACGGTGCGGTCTTTATTGAAAATCACGGTCAGCTTCTGCTGATCGTCCATCGCATCGTAATCGCCATCGTAGAAATAGAACCAGGTCGCGGTCAGCAGCCCTTGCTGGTTGAAATGCTGCGACCGAGGCGGCCCGTAATCACGGACCATCTCGTCATAGGTGGTGACGTTCAGCTTGATCGCCTGCACCTTCGCTTCCGTGATCAGGTCGCTGGAACCGCTGGCGCATCCCGCCACCACGGCTGCCACGAACAGCAATGACATTCTCATTCGATTCCCCTGGTTTCGTCGGCCGCCGCAAGGCAGGCGCAATTGCGGATTCTAGCGGACATGGCCTGTCCGGGCCGACGGAGACCGGAGCCCCGCCGACAAGAATCCGCGTTTCCAGCGCGCCGCGCTTAGGACTGCTGGTTCGCGAACTCGCGCATGATGCGGGCGAACTCTTCGGCTCCGCTGTTGAGCATGCGGATGTAACGAATGAACAAGCCGGCGCTGAGCTGAGGGTTGCTGGCCGAAATCAGGAATTCCACCGTCGCCACGACGTTGTCATTCTTGCTGGCGGCATAGACCTTCACGCCCTTGCAGCGGCCGTTCACCAGGGAAATGGCCTGCAGCGCGGCGGCGAATTCCTCGTCGCTGTCCAGGGGCCAGAAGTTGGGGAACACCAGGCGCGCGAAATCCTCGTCGTCGGCGTCGGAGATCAGAATATAGTTGCGGCCCTCGACCTTGAAGATCAGGTCCGAGGTCTGGGACTGGTCGTCCCATTGGATCTGGCCGCGATTGAATCCTTCGCTTTCGAGCAAGGATTGGAAATAGCGTGTCATGCGTTCGGCGGATTCGCGGCTCATTGTGATGAAAACTCCGTTGAGTGAATAATGATGAAAAATTAGGCGTCGTTCAGGACGCATCCTGATTGCCGCCGCGGCGCATAACGCGAACCACGAACATCAGCAAGGCAATCAAAAATACCAGAAACAGCAATTGGGACGACGAAGCCAACGAGCTCTCGCGCCATTGATCCAGGCACTCGGGGCTGGACGGCTTTTGCTGGACGATCTCGGTGCGCGCGCAGTCCAGGATGGCGGACGGCGCCGCCACGGCATGCGGGCTGCCGGCGGCGGCAGCGCCGTCCTGGCGATGCAGCCAGTAGGCGTATGACATGGAATCGGTGCCGGCCTGCAGGTCGCGATGATCCTGGATGCGGCTGCCGATCTCCAGCAGCACGAAGCTTGCCGTGACGCCCAGGGCGGCATTGCGCACCCGCTGGTGGCTTTCCAGGCGGATGTTCTGGGCCTTCCGCACTTCGTGGGCGACATGGCGCAGGCGGGCGCGCACGGTGCTCTCGTAGCTGTTGACGAGCTCCTTGAGGGCAAAGGCTTCGTCCAGCTTGCGCGCGACGCTTTCCGGAATGAGGCCTGGCGGCTCGCCGCGCCCCAGACGGCCGATCTGGACATCCATATTCGCCTTCATCAGGTCGGCGATCGCGCTGTCCAGGACGCCCTCGATCTTGTCGTTAATGGACAAGGCGACCCTTTCGGGCATGGTCAGCCGTTGCGTCGTCAAGGCATAGAGGACGCCCGCCGCCGCCGCGAAGGCCATGGCCAGGGTGGCGCCGTCGGGCAGCGCGCGGCTGCGCCATGCCGCGATATGCGCGAGCCAATCGGCGAAGGCGCCATCGACGGGCGCCAGCGCGGAATGCAGGGACAGGAGCAACAGCGACGCGAATGCCGCGTAGGCCAGCAGATGCCCCAGCTTCGTGAGCCGGGCCACGTGCTTGCTGATCCATACCGGGAGGGTCAGGTTCCAGCGATACCAGGCCAGGTCGCCCAGATCGCGCAGCCTGACGCGCGGCGAACCCGTCAGCGCCGGGCGCAGCTCCGTGGGCAGCTGCCGCAACGCGCCGGGAATCACGGGCGCCTTCTCGCGCACGTCTTCAAGCAGGTCCCACAATGAACGCATCAGGCGGGCCCGCTTGATGGCGGAAATGGGTAGTTCTTCGGCCTTGCCGAACATCTCGCGCAGGTCTTCCAGGCGGTTGATGTACAAGGCCAGATTGCCCTTGCTGCCCGCGACCTTGGCCACGAGCGCCGCGCGCAGCAAGATGCCGTAACGTCCGGCATCCGTCTGCAGGCACGGATCCTGCCTGGTTTCGGAAGACAGGCTCACCGCCAGCGAAATGCAGTTGGGCGAATTGGCCGGCGGAGGCGAACGCACCAGCAGTTTGAGCAGGTCTTCGTTCAACGCGGAGCTGCTGGCCATGTGGAAGGCGTAATCGACCGGCGTATTGTTGATCGAGAAGCTGCGGGCCGCGGTGCTCTTGAAGTCACTGACCGTGGCGCCGCCCGCCTCCTGCGGCATGCGTAGCGCCTTGTTGCCGTCCGGCGTTGCGCTCTTGGCCTCGTTTTGCGGGGCGCGGACCGCGGCAGGCAGCGCACGCAGCGCGACACGCCCTCGCGCTTCGGCCCGGGTGGGCAGGAGATTCTTGAGATTGGACCGCTCGATGGTCGCTGGCAGTTCGGCGGCCCGCTTGGTCGTGTTCTCCGCCGGAGACCGCTCTTCTTTTGCAGGCGGTTCGCCGTCCGCGGCCTTGTCTCCCGCGGCCGGGGTCGGTTCGAGCACAACGGAAAACTTCAAATCCGGCTTGTCCGAGGCCAAGTCGAAATAGCAGTAGACCTTTTCCTGGTAATGGCTGTTCTCGGCGATGCCCCGGTACCAATCGGCCAGTTCATCGAGCCACTTCGTCACGGGAGTGGCGCCGTCGGCAATGTCGCGGCTCATTCGGCCTTGTCCTCAAGCAGCGCCAGCAGCGCGAACCTGTCCAGCACGTGCTCGGCCTGCAATTTCTCGCTCACCGCGACAAGCAGCGCGCGCTGGTCGTCCAGCAACGCCCTCGCCCGGCCGTACTGCGCGGCAACGAGCGCTTTCATCTCTGCCTCGTCCGGCTGGGTTGTGTGCCAATTGGGATGCGCCGCGCTGAAGCCATATACGCCAAGCGCGGCCTCGGCGAGCCGGCGCGCCACCGCCAGGTCGTTGTGGGAACCATAGCCGCCGGCGCCTGTGCTCACCTCGTCCTCGCCGAAGATCAGGGCTTCGGCGGCACGGCCCGCAAGCACCATGCAGATCCGGTCCAGCAATTCGGCGCGGGTCTGGTTGTGGTCGGCGTTCTTGATGCCGACGAAGCCCAGCGCCCCCTGGTCATCGGCAACGACCGACGCCAGCTGCAGGTGTTCCCGCAGGCTGGGCAACGCCAGCGCGACGACGGCATGGCCGGCCTCGTGGTACGCCGTCCGGGCCAGCTGCGGGCCATGCAGCGGATTGCGGACCGCCTGGGGCGGAATGCGGAAAATCTCGCCTTGCAGGTCATCTGCAGTGATGGCCCGGTTTCCGTCCATGCGCGCACGCCGGCGCGCGCCCCGCACAAGCAGTTCGACATCGGCGCCGGTCAGGCCCAGTGACAGGCTGGCGCAGCTTCTCAGCGCTTCGGGCGAAATCGCGTGGGCATAAGGCTTGAGCTTGGCCAGGTAAATAGCCTGCAGCGCAGCAACGTCCGGACGGCTGATCGGAATCACCCTGTCCAGGCGGCCCGCCCGCCGCAACGCCGGGTCGACATTGTCGGCATAGTTGGTCGCGCCGATCACGATCACCTGGCTTCTGTCGTCGAAGCCATCCAGCTCGCTGAGCAGCGCATTCAGGAAAGCGGTGTTCCACGAGGCATTCTGCCCCTGGAAACTGTCCCGGTTGCCCAGCGTGTCGATCTCGTCCACGAACAGGATGCTGGGCGCCTGCTGACGCGCGGCCGCAAAGGTGGCGGACATCAGCTGAATGCACTCGTCGAGCCCGTTTCCGATCATCCAGTCCTTGGCGGGCGCCACCGCCGTGAACGGAATGCCGCAGTCCAGGGCGATCGCCCGCGCAAGCGTGGTTTTGCCGGTCCCCGGCGGGCCCGCGAACAGCGCGCCCCGGTCCACTTCCTTCCACTGGATCTCGCCCCGCATCGCCAGCCGCAGGTCGTTGAACAACTGCCGGGCCCAGCGCTTGGCGCTCTCCACGCCATGCAGGTCATCGAGGCGGATGGAGGCGCCGGCCGACTGCACCTGGGTACGCTGGTCGGCAAGCTGCCGCAGGCCGGTGAGCCAGTCGCGCTCGGCCTTGAGCGTATTGACGCAAAGCAGCTCCTGCGGCCCGATGGCCAGCGCCCAGGCGGGCGTGATCGCGCTCGGATCGGCCCCGGGAAAGCGGTGGCCGGCGTAATCGGCGAGCCGCTCGGCATTCATCAGCGGGATGCTGAGATAACCGTCGCTGCGCACCAGCGAAAGAAACTCGCGCGGCAGCTGGTTGCGCGACGTGCAGAACAGGATCATGCCGAAAGCGCGCTGCTCCGCCATGCGTATCACCAGATCCTGGAAATCTGCCGTGACGCGCGTATCCAGCTGATAGGTGTTCAGTGCCGGGCAAAGATTGGCCAGCGCGCTGCGCAGGTTCTTGGCGTAGCGCGGAAACGGATTCTCGACGATGAATACCGGCAGCAAGGCGTTGGCCTGCAGACGCTGCTGGATCTGCTGCGCCACCGGCATGACGAAAAACTCCCAGACATCCTGGGTGTTGGGATCCATGGGCTCATCGGCGTCGTTGACCGAGTCCGGATCGTCCGGCGAGCGTGACAGGCCCGGCAGCGGATTGCGGCGCAGGCGCGCCATCAGGTGCTGTGAAATCGCGCGAGGCGTTCCAGGAGCCGCCACCGCGGGCGCGGCAGCGGGAGCCGCGGCGCGCGGAACATCCAGCGGTTGGATGGATTCGGCGCTGGCGGGCGCGGGGGTCTCAGGCGCCCGCGCCGGCGGTTCGGCTGCCGGCGGATGCGCCTTGGCCGCCACCGGCGGCATCTCGGGTACCGGAACCGATGGCGCCGGCTTGCTCCTGGGTTTGGAAGACACCCGGCGCAACAGTTCCGCGTGGCCGCGAGGCGCGCGCTGCGGACTGGACCGGTCCACGGGCGGCGATGCCGCCGCAGACTCCGCTGCCGGCGCCGGCGCCGACGGCCGGCCAGCGGGCGGGTTGCTCGCCGGCAGCTTGCCATCGCCCTGAATCCAATCCGTTATTCGACCCAACACAACTCCCCGGTGGCCCTTGAAAAAACTGTCAGGCAGACGCGCCGCCAGACCGGGCAGCCCGGCGGGACATCATGCGAGGCCCGTATTACATCTGAAAATTGAATGTGACGAAAGGAAAAATGTGCCGGAAGTACTGAGCGATCGCGCCACGGCGGCGCCCGGCATCAAGCGAGAACTGCCCGCGCAAAAGCAAAAGGGCTTACAGAGAAAACCTCTGTAAGCCCTTGATGCGAATTGGTCGGGGCGGCGGGATTCGAACTCGCGACCCTCTGCTCCCAAATTAATTAATCACGAACGGCAGCGGACGGCAACGAACATATAAGCCATTGAATTTTAAGTATTTCCCAGGATCGACTTGTTCGCTACCGTTCGCTACTGTACGCTACCAGCCGGCGAAAAGTTGCCCCATGAGTTGCCCCATAGAAATCGACTTGCGACCCTCTGCTGATGAACAGATATCCGAAACGAGGTAAAGGCTTCCGCTGGACCGTCAAGGAACTAGAAGCTATCCCACCTTCCTGGAAAGGCGACACGTTGGCCGACGGTGACGGCCTGCAGGGAGAGGTTCGACAGCACGGCGCAAAAACCTCCGTAGCTTGGAGGTACGCCTATAAGTGGGAGGGCAAGACGAAGCGCCACTATTGCGGCACATGGCCAAGCCTATCGCTGGATCAGATCCGCGTAACTCGCGACCAAGCCCGTGAATGGGTCAGGACCGGAGTGAATCCAAGCGATCAAAAGCGGGTTGTTCGGATTGAGGCTCAGCGTCAGATTGAAGCAACCCTCGCCGAAGAAGATCGACGTCAAGCTGATGACCTTACAGTGAAGGACCTCTATGACGCCTGGATCACCGACGGTGTGCGGCGCTCGGACGACAATGCAGAACTCAAGCGCGTTTTTCAGAAGGACGTGTTGCCACATATCGGAACCACAGCGCTGCGGAATCTGGATGAGCACGGCATCAGAGCGCTGCTGAGGCTGATTGTGGCGCGAGGAGCGAACAGGCTTGCTGTAGTGGTCTTTACCGCCATACGACAAATGCTGGTCTGGGGCGAAAAAAGAAAGCCCTGGCGAGCCCTACTCATAGAGGGCAATCCTACAGACCTCATCGAGATCCCCAAGATAGTGGAGAAGGACTACGACTTGGCGAACATACGCGACCGCGTTCTAAGCCTGGACGAGATCCGAGAGTTGCAGGCAATCTTCGAGCGCATGGAGTGTGAGTACGCCACCGCCGAGGATAGGCGGCGCGCCATACGTCCTATCGCACTTGAAACCCAGGTGGCGGTATGGATCTGCCTCTCCACACTTTCCCGCATCGGCGAAACGCTCAAGGCCCGTTGGGAACATGTCGACCTGGCCGTGGGCACTTGGTATATACCCAAAGAAAACGTCAAGAAGACAAAAGCCGGGCAGCGCGCGCTCACAGTGTTTCTGTCGCCATTCGCGAAAATGCAATTTGAGCGCTTGTATGAAAAGACCGGCAAAGGAATTTGGTGCTTCCCAGCCAAGCAAGCAGAGGGGCACGTATCAGAATCGACTGTGGGCAAGCAGATAGGCGACCGTCAGGTGATGTTCATGAACCGCAAAGCCCTGAAGGGGCGGCGCAACGACAACAGTCTTGTTCTCGCGAGTGGACGAAACGGAAACTGGACTGCGCACGATCTGCGCCGGACAGGAGCCACTCTAATGGAGACAATCGGAATTGAAGACAAGGTTATCGACCTTTGCCAGAACCATGTCATTCATACGGGCAGCGCCAAAATTCGACGGCACTATCTACACAGCGATCACTCGAGCCAAATGCGCGAGGCTTGGAAGGCGCTCGGCTCAGCTTTGGAAACGGCGCTTTCCGCAGGACCCGCTTTGTAGTCGCCTGCCAAAACTCTCAACTACCAAGGCGCCGAGTGGTGGGATCAAGCTCTCTCATAGCTTCTTCCGCCCGAGAGAGCCATTCTCTCAACTCGCTTGAAGCCGAATTCCCCGATGCCTCGCGAAGATGTCTCAAATAACACTCCACTGATTGCGACTTCCGCCAAGCGTCAGCTTCTGCGCATAGGTCCCGCAAGAAGTTTTCCCTCTCCTCTTTTTCCCGCTGCAACTGCGTCTCGATGAGCTGCTGTGCCTTCCGCTCCTGCTCCAACTGTTGCTGCCTTTCAATCCATCGAACTTGCGCCTCCTCGCGCAATTTCTCTTGGATGGCCTCGCGATGAAGATGTTCAGCATATGCAGCTTCGGCCTTAGCGAGTCTGGCGAAAATGTCGTTTAACTGCTCTTCCAGCGGCCCGTCTTCATCGGACACGAACTTCTCAGGGCGTGTCGATATCCTGAAATGAATCCGTAATTTCCCCGTCGGATGAGGCTCTTTCCGTATACCGCCCAGGTGCGCATAGAAGATGCTTTTATCCTTTACCTCCTTGACCGTTGCATGCTCGGTCAATCGCAAGAGCGTATCGACACCTCTTCGTCTTAGAGTTAAAGCTCCTGCCTTAGCCTCTGGCACCAAGAACGTATACCCGCGGCTGGAAGCCGCATGCGCGACTGCGTTCAAAATTGCCACCGCGCGGCCTATCTGTTTTTCGGTCACCCTTGCCACGCATGGCTCGTTCTTTAAGAACAGGTAGCCGCCCTTTTCCTCAAAATCCGGCCACCTCAGCCCGGAGTTCAACGCGGACCAATTCGGCTCCCAAGGCCTATTCTCAGATCTTCGCAGGGCCGCCTCGTGATCTTTACGAGCCTTCTGCCACTCCTTCACCCGTCGAACGAGTCGCTGTTGCACAGACAATATTGCTTTATGCATAGGCAGATCATGGGCATCCACGCGATTGCTTGAATCCTTCTCGAATACTAGGTCCCTTTCCAGAATCGCCTTCGTCTCGGACCTCATAGCACGAGATGGTGCGGTCTCATCCCTAGTGGTCACGGTCTCTGAAGCGGGCTTTCCTGCCAAAGCAGGAAGCTTCGGCCGCGCACGCGCCTTTCCAACGGCCTGCTTTGCCCAGTACCCTCTTTCTGGTACAGGCACGCCCAACCTGCGGCAAACTTTACGCAGTCCATTGTCTGAGAGGCCATACTCTTGGCAAAGCTTCGAAATCGGGACTTTCCATACCCTGTCGTATAGCTCCGCGCGCTGTATTGTTCGACGCACTGGCATCCTCCTTGCCATCTGGGGACGTCATCCCTGCCGTATGCCTGAGTTGATTGCAACGCTTTGAGGTTGGGTCGACCTCATCAGCAACCGTACGCGCCCACTTAACCCACTCTTTCGCTGCATCACCCATATCGGGAAGCATGGCCCGCTCTATCTCTTCAGCGTACTGCCGAATCATGATCGCACGGTGCCAATTCTGCGCTTCGTCTTCCAACCTGCTTCGCCTAGCGGCCTCTGCATCCTTCAGCCGCTTCAGCTCTAACTCTGCTTGACGTGCTTCGGCGTCTGCTTCCTTGTCTCGTTGCCACTTTCGATTCTGCGCGAGATCGAGTACGAGCTCGCGGGGAATCTGATCAAATAGCTCCTCCAGCTGGTCTTCAAGAGGTACCCCTTCCTTTTCGACCACCTCGACTTCCCCGCCGGCGCGGTTGAGATAAATCGACAGTGAGCGGGTAGTTGTGAAGTAGTTTTCGTAAGGTGTCCCCGTCGCCGAACCCTCGCCATCGTCCTGGACTCGCGCCAGCTTCTCCATAATCCTTAGGTCAAGCTCAGCCTCCACCGCGCGAATCTTAAAAGTCTTGTCCCACATTTTCCACGGCACAGGCTCATAGCCGCGAAGCGAGGCCATGGTAAACAAATCGTCAGCGAGATTCAGCGCCCGTTCCCACCCGCGAAGCGTGACCCGCAGTGCATGCGCCTTGTGTTTCGGAAATAGCAGCAGCCCTTCACGTATCGCGGCTTTCCAGGTATGGCCGAGCACAAGGGAGGGGCCTTGTGAATTACGCTTTTTCTTTCCCTCATTCAAATGAACAGCTTGAGCCTCGAGCAATTCATTGGCGCGCGCTTGAAGATATTCTTGTAGTTCTTTCAAGGCGACATGGACGGCTTTGCGCTCATCACGGATGTATGGTGGGACGCGAGCCTCCGCCGCTATCAGCCGAGCCAACGTTTCCTGCTCCGGCTCTAACAACGTTTCAATTGATTGGGCCCAGCCGTAGGTCAATACCCTCATGTCAGCTCCGATCCATATGACGGCGGCATTTCATGCGAAGACTAAGCCTACATCAAAGCCACCGGCGCGGCGCCACTCTAGCTTCCTTGTGACGTCTACCGGCAGGCCGGCCCTATGCAGGCACTCCCAACTGGAGGGCCGATGTGCATCCACTAGCCGCGCTCAAGAAGCAGGCTTGGCCCACCTTTTCATAGTGTTACATTTTGAACTCCTGCAACTCCGACGCCGGCTGGCTGCACGTCATTCGCCCCAGCCCCCTCACGGGTTGGGCGTTTTCGTCCAGACTGGCGCCAGGCTCCGGGACGATGAGGTGGGGCAGTGGGCGCGGTCGTAGCAATAGGCTAGCTGAACCAACCTTTGACAGAGTCCACAGACCTTATCCGCTTCGCACATACTGAAAGGCTGGGAATTTTTAGTAACTGGGTGAAGTGGCCCAATCTGCACGGGCTTAGGCCCACCCCACAGTTTCTTTAGATCAAAGGCTTAGGAGGTTGTTATGGCGGACCAGTCCCGGGGTACGTTGAAGGCGCAGCACCCCCTATTTAAGGTCGAAGCCCAGGCTGAAATTGATGGGGTCGAAATGGGAGTCCTGGATACGGCATCCCATACTTGACGGAAAGTGGCTGGGCGCGAATGTGTGGTATCGACCGAAAAGTTCTCAATCGCCTGACAATTAATTGGGACGACGAGCAAATTAAACCTCGCGGTCGTCAAATCTCTCAGCTGCTTGAACAAGGCGGATACCGTGAAGACACACTCTTTGTACGCGCACGTCCCGTTTTTATTAAGAGTTTTGGCCTCTCCTTAGGAACAACGCAACCTCTTCTTTTAGCAATGCCGCGTCATAGGTAGCCGCGCTAAGGGCGCTCTGTAGCACCTTCCTCCGAATTTCAGCCGGCATTTCGTGCCAGATGCTCAAGGTTGCGGCCCCGAGGCAAGCGATGACCCGCCGCTCGCCTTCGTCAAGTCTCCCTGCATCTAACATGTCAACTGACGTGGGCAGTCGCACGCCACCTTCATTAAGCCAGCGCTCAATGTCCGAGTCCTCAGGATCGCGAGTCATGCTTCTCTCCCGAAAGAGGATCTTCCCCGGCAATGCGTGCGATCCTCGCCTTGAGTGCAGACCTGTCGAATGCTGCTTGAGCGACCTCGCGATTCAATACCCGCTGCCGCGCATCAGCTGGGAGTTCGTCCCATAGGCTCAATACCGATGCCCCTAGAAAGGCGAGTATTCGGCGCTCCGACACCTCAAATTCCTCGATGGCGAACGACTGGGCTAGCGAAACCAATTGCGAGCCTCCCTCATCGTCCCAGCGTTCCAGCGCTTTAGTACCCGTTGTCTGTGACATGGCGCGGCCTCCGACAGGATTGCACGAAATTATTGTAGGCCTAGCACCACTCCACGACTTAGCCCTGTTTCAATTTAGTCTTAGGTCAGAGCTACTGCAGGGCGTACTGTAGGTATGTGGCACTCGCCACGGCAACCAAAAAGGTAAACATCATGACATTCCCTACCCGCTTCAGCGCTGCAGGCCCTCCCACCCAACCTGGCCAGGGTGACCAACCCAACAAACAGCAAGAGCAGCAAAGCCAGGAACAAAAAGACGAGGCGGCTCGCAAGCAAGCGCAGAACGACCCGCTGAAGCAACGTACCCCACAGTAGCGAGTCACACACTTTCAGCCTATTCCTACCACAAAAACGCAGCTGGCTAGCTGCTGATGGAGGCTGGAAAGTTTGTGAGTAGACGCTGACTCGTCGCGTGGTTGCGAGAGCCAGCGTTGTCGTGTACCGATCCCGATCCACCACATCTGTACGCTACTATCTCGTGGCTACGCCGCGCTTCGATTCCTTTAGGCCGTTACATCATGATGAAGCTTGTCAGTACATCATTTGCGCGCGTCATCACCGCTTGCAGAAAGATCCTCCCACCCACGGCATCTTTCCATCATCAAGATGGCCGCCGAGAACGTCAGCCGATTCCGCACTCAGTGACCTTGTCGCCTTGGCGGGTGTACAGAATCTACGCTCGGCCCGGACACCTCTTCCTTCGGAATGAACAAGGCAGGATTTTTGACCTCGGCGTCATGAAAGGGGCCGAGCCCAATTTGGCCTACCGCCTGTTCGCACGAGGCCTCACGGGCCGAGGGTTCGCTTCGCGCACGCTCCTGCTCGACGACATCACTCGTCGAATTGAAGCAGGAGAGGTTGCGGGGGAACTGCTTGACCTACCCGAGTGTACGGCAGGGCCAGGAACCGATCTGGATCGCGGTACGCACGCCGACGTCTCGATGAAGTTGACGCGCAATAGGCTAGCACTTGATCCAATTCGCAGCTAACTGGTCTCGGGCTTTGAGGAGATTGTCGGAAGTCCTACTACGATATGGTGGATGAAACGGAACGGGGAGTAATGGCTTAGCTACACGGCCGTCTTACAAAGATCGTTGGCACGACCTAGCGGATCACCGCCGTCCCCTGGATGATGATCCCAGGCTCAACAGAGATTCCCGATTGCGGGTAGGCTGGGTACGCAACATCGGGGCGCCCATAGTACCGAGGCCCCTTGCATTTTCGTTCTTCTTTGTAATCGCCATTGCCCTTCCACTTGCGCTCGACCTTGCAGTTTCCATCCCAATACTCCTGCTTATGGTCTCCGCCTTCGTAGTGGCCACCATAGTAGGGGCGCCCATGACCGGATTCGTCTTTCCAAGGATCAGCCACCACCGGCATAGACAGAGTGACTGAGCCCAGGAGAACTCCCAGGCAAAGCAAATTTGACTTTTCATCGGGTGCCTCGCAAGCGGATTGTTCGCCGAGACATTAGGCCGACAGAGGCCGCACAAATCGACAAGAATTTACAGTCCAATTCTCAACCTTGCTTCGGGGAAATCCGAGAAGTCAACCCTCACCATTGGTATCGGACGATACATTTGAGTTGCGAACGATGCGCAGCACCCGAGCCAGCTACTTGTGGGCGGCAAGGATAATTGTGTCGTGACACGACATGTGATAAATAGATAGCCGTACGCACTGACGACACTTCTGATTCGCCCATCTACGTTGGCCGAATTGGCCTCAGAGGATTGGCTTCTGGAGGAATGCATTATGGCGCCGGGACCTCGACTATCGGATGTCATTGTCAAAATGCCGGATCGTTCTACCTGCCGTGTTGAGCGAAGGCTCGTAAGCAACCGCAGCGCAGATGGCAAGCCTGTCACACACTATGTCTGTACCTTGCCAACCGGAGACCTCGTTACGTGGCTATCCGGCGGCAAATACCGTATGCCCGATGGAACCGTAGGTATCGCCGTCGCGCACAAGCGGCCTGAAAGTGAAAGTTAACGCCGTTTCCCTGCTTTGCGCCACGCATTTTCTTGGTGCTGACAATGTGCTTTGGTGCAGCGTCCGCTGCCTTCTTCCTTGTGAAAGGGGTAGTGCAGATGAGTCGCCAATGTGGCGGGCGCGGAAGGGTTTGAAATCGCGCTCGAGGGCGCAGTGGGATTTTCATTCGGGAGACCTTTCTTGACGCTCGCTTTCACCAATCACTTAGGAGATGGCTATGGGCAAGTACGACCCACACTCCCCCTTTTTGCGAGGTGAAAAATCGGCAGAATGGAAGGACAAACTGCAAGATCCATACGCCACGCTTGTTAGGCCAGCCGGAAGGGTGCAAGTCCAGTCGGCTGAAGAGGAGCTACACCAGCACATGAGGCAGGTGAGCCGCCGTCCGGGCTATGGCCACCTAGTTAACCTGCTGCAACACACCCACCGAAAACACTGATCGGCATCTCCCGCCTGGCGTCCCACCTTCGAGCTGCGACACCTTATTTCGTCAGGCCTGAAACTGTGGCACGGACACTCGATGGCCTAGAAAAAAATACCTACATCTCTGTACGAATACACTATTGCGCATGGCGTAGCCTGAATTGCATACTGAAGGCTCGCAACTTTTGGAGGGTACTACCATGAAAATGGACATCCAGAAGCTCGGCGCGCTTTCGGCGCAAGTTGGTTTAACGTTGCTCGATTGCCCATTCCTCCGTGCGCGGGCCATGCCCGCGCCATACAGGGGAACGCCCGTGGGAGTGGCGAACCAAGGTGGAAGCTTGGGAGGACGGATGGAAATCGGAAGTTGAAAAGCGATGCACGACGAGCTGGCGCCGAAGCTCGACCGGCCCTAAGAGGGCATAATTCTCTGCAACACCAAAAAAGGCTCTCCATCTTAGGGGCGCCTTTCTTTCATCTGAGGGGAATTGCATACCGCCTATAGTCTTCACACCGGGCCAGTGTGCGATAGAACTCCGCTCCTACGCCCATTAAATCCGCAGTTTCACTGGTACTTAGCCTCCCCTCAATACGGACCAGAATCTCCGCATACGCGTCCAAAACATCTGCCCAGTCACCAAATTCCAATTTTTCCAGACGGGGCAAAAGGATCATCTTAGAAACAAATTCGTCGCCCGTCATGGCATCCCTCCCAACGATGTGAATTTTGTGCAGCAAGCGCCGTGCCGGAACCGCACTATGCGTCACCCGGTCTTCAACGAATTTGACAAGCCTCCAGCTGCGCCGTTAGCCGTCGAATTCCCGCCCGGAGGGCGAAGAAATCCGACTAAGCAGCGGCATCAAGTTCGACGCCGGCTCCGTTAACCACGCTGGCGGCGGCTCGGGCTTCTGGCACTCCACCGCGGACGGCGGGCTAGATGGCACGGACGTGCAGCCGTCGGCGCCTGGGCATCAACGTCAGCCCGCAGGGAGTTATCTTCAACTTGCGCACTGCGCCGCCCTCATCATGTTCCGGCCCCGGGCTCAACAGAGCTTGTTTCAATTGAAGCCTAGGGAATGTCATCAGACCGGCGTACGTTGGACGGGTGGCATCTTCGTCACATCAACTGTAAAGGTGAGCAAAATGTCTTCGACCGTTCGTCAACATGCATCATCCAATTCATCCACGCAGCCCGACCAAGGCACCCGCACCCAAAAGCAAGCCGAGCAGCAAAGCCAGCAACAGAAGGAAGATGCAGCCCGCAAGGCTACTCAGGCAGGCCAAAACGACAAAAAGACTCCTCCGGCCGGTCAGCACTAAGTCACGCAGCGAGGACGCGAGAATGAGAATCCCCCCAAATGTACTTTTGAAGGACGGCCAATGCCGCGCGACGACATCCAAGAGCTTGGAGCACAGGCGGCGTGGGATGGTTTGACTTTGTTCGATTGCCCATACTTTCGTGCGAGGGCGTTGCCCAGCTACACTGGTGAATCCATCTCGACATGGAAACAAAAGGTCGACGCCTGGGAGCAGGGCTGGCAAGCCGAGACTGACAACCGCCGGGCTAAGGCTGAACGTGCAGCTGCCCTATGCGCCATGCGCCGTTTGCACTGACCAGCACACTCCTCGCCCGATGAGTCGGCCTCCTGGAAAAGCGCTGTCTCGAACATATCGTAGGGACTTACCTCCCACTACACAGGCGGCGCCAAGTCTCGTTCCCTTCCAGCACTTCGCGTCTAATCGCCGCCGGTGTCTGATCGACCTGAGTCTCCGAATCAAAGTAGATCGGCCGGGCATGGTCGCAATACTCAACGCCCACCCGAACCAGGGCCGCGCACCCAGCGAGACTTGAGATCAGCAACGACAGCACCATCATTTTGACGGGCCACGTGGTCCTGCACATCGCGCACCTCCTGGCGGGCCTGGGCCGCCTGTTCGTTGATCTGATCCTGCCGCTCTTGCCTCTCCGCCTGGCGCCCCGTCGCGCGCCCCCGATAGAAGACGCTGGCCAGCGTCACCAGCGCCAGGCCGACCAGTAAGAGCCAGCCTTTGATACGTTCAAGCCACGCCAACATGGCCGCCCCCTATCTCTTCCAGGGCCTGGACGTAATTGCTGGCCCATTTCTTGCGCAGGCCTGCCCGCTGGGCCGCCGTACCGCGCGCGTACGCGCCGGGCCGCCAGGTGCGGAGGTACAGCCTCCAGGCACCCTCGGCGTCGCCAACCCTGGGCAGCGGGCCCGGATCGCTCCAGAGCAGCAACCGCGCCAGGCCAGCCGCCAGCACGTCGTCAAACTCGATGGCATCCCAGATCGCCGCGTCCCGCGCGGGTACGCCCCGGGCCTCGTACAGATGCGCAGCTGCGGCGCGAGTGGCGGTGTGCAGCCGAACGCCGCGGACCATCCCGCCGCCCTGCTCGGCCTGCCAGAAGCTCTTGGCAGGCCCGACCGGCCGCGGCGGACTCCCCACCAACTGGCGCCGATGTTCGAATTCGGATTCCTGCAGTCCGATGGCCAGGAGCTGGACCCGCGCCGCAGCCGTGTCCATCTTGGCCGGCAGCAGCGCCAGCGCCGGGTTGATCGCCCCGGCGATAATCTCTTTCAGCGTCATGGATTGATCCTCACAATGCACGCCACATTCCCCTGGGCGCGATACACCAACACGGCGATCAAGACCGCCACCACCGCCTGCCACACCGTCACAGGCTCATGCCGCACGAGCAAGTCCAGGGCCTGGCCGCCCGTGCCCACGATGAGCAGATAGGCCAGCCAGGACATCCCGCGGCGGAACCGGGCGCCCTTCCGGCGATACAGCAGGAGCCGCACCGCGGAAGCGAAATTCGCCACTACAAACAAAAGGGCCACCAGATGCTGGTGGCCCATGCTGATCATTTCGGCAGGTTGCATTTCAGCTCCCCTTCTTGAAGATCACGGTGAAGTCGAACGTCTTGATGCGCTCGATTGCCGCCAGGGCGATAGTCACGACCAACGCCGCAGCACCGAACGCCGCGATGGCGGTTTCCTTGATCGGCGTCAGCGCCACAACATCCGGTGCGGCCAGATAGCCGATCACGAACGAAATGGCCCAGTAGATGCCGCGCGACAGCAGGCCACCTTCCTTGCGCGACACCACAAAGAGCGATGCCCCGGCAAACGCCCCGATGAGAGCATTGCCGTCAATTCCCGGCAGCAGGCCGGCGAGTGTCACGCCCGCGGCCGCCACCGCCACAACACCCGTGCTTGCAGGTTCTGCCATCTATCTGCACTCCCCAAAAAAAGGCCCGCGCTCGGCGGGCAGCTGTCCATCGGCCGTCATAGCCATCCGGTAACGTCGATAAATGAAACGGGGCAAGCCCCCGCGTAGCTCATGAACACATTGCTGAAGAGCGGCGCCCAGCTCAGAAACCGCATGCCGTACTCGGGAAAGCTGACGCGGAGCCCGTTCGCCGTTGAATAGATCCGCTCGTTGCAAAGCCAGGCCGACCATCCCCCGCCCGCCATGGGCATGCAGTCATACCCCTGGCGAGTGAAGGACACGTTGTACGCGTACTTGGACGTGGGCAGGCCGGCATAGGTCCAACCATCCCGATACGCCTGGCGATAGGCGTCGAAGTAATTGGGAAGATCGATGGTTTGCAGCACGTTCATGGGTCGCGCCGTGCTCATGAAGATATGCGTCCCATCCTGCGCCCAGATATCGATCGGTCCGCCTGTTTTCCAGGGGCGATCAAAAATGTAGTACTCGCATTGCCCCCGGAATCGATAGGTCACCTCGTTGCCACTGCGGAACATCGCTTCCACGCCGCCGTATTCGGAGATCGGCCGAAAGAACAGCACCGGGTCGATGCAATTCACCACGATGTTCGCGAACCGATCCGCTCCGCCAGCAATTCCGGAATACCGTAGGAACATGTTCACGTTCCGGCTATCAACGATGAGGTTTCCCGCTTCGTTGTAGAGGACTACTGCAGCATCAGCCATCAACGCACCCCGTAAAGAATCTTGGCGTTCACGCGCCCGTTAGGATGACCAGGGACAAAGCGCCAGGAGATCGCCCCACCTACGCGGCTGATCATCGGCGCATTGTTGAACCCATAATCCCCCAGCGCCTGCACGGCAATCCAACCATCCGCGGTCGCAAGTTCCGGGAGATACACCCCACCGTCGCTCGTGCCCGTCCAAACGACTCCAAGCTGGCGGGCGATGCGCGTGCTGAAGTTTATGAGCATGCGCCCCTGGCTATCCCACACCTGAAGCGGTGCAATCGCCATCAGCCACCTCCGAAGCGCGCGCCAAGCACGCCATTGGGGTAGTAGTACCGCATACCCCGGTTGTTAATCTCGGTACGCGATCCATCCGAGCTTTGGCCGTTAAATTCGGCAGCGCCGGTACGGAAATTCAACCGCAACAGCGGCCGCCCTGCGTATCCGGTCGCGTCGGAGTCCAAGAAGTCCTTGAACTTGGCCGCACCAATAGAAGCATTCCGGACGAGCAGATCATCCATGAACACCTGGCCGCCAACGATCACGAACGGCAAGGTCACCTGTGCTCCGTTGGGATGGATCACGGCGAACTTGTCTGCCGCAACGATCACCTGCGACTCAACCACTCCGCCGGTGTTTTCGACGCCGACACCAATGCCCGCGATGTACGTCTTCCCCCCCGCAGTAGTCTGCGTCTTGATGCTCCACATCGCAGCCAGGTCACCGTTGGTCTTGGCGATAGCCTCGCTCGTCTCCTCTACCGCGGCAAAGGCATCATCCGCGGCAGCCTGCACGGTGTCGACCCTTCGGCCCAGCGCTCCGTCGGCATCGGCCAATGCCTCCAGCTTCTGTTGCACAACGGCCGACTCCGATTCCACCTTCGCGCTTACCTGTTGGATCGACTGCGCCATGGCGGAATTCTGTGCCTGCCGTATGGTCTCCTCCTCCGAGATGCGAGTTTCCAGAGCCGGAATTTTCTCCATCGGCGCGAGTACATCCTGTGCCAACTGCGTCTGGGTGATCTTTCCCTTCAGGTATTCAAGGATCTCGCCCGCATCTGAACTGGCTTGGCCCAAAACACCAATCCCGGCCGGGTAGCGCACTCCAGCCACGCCGTTGCGATCGCGGAGGATCGCCCAGAAGTACAGGCGAGCGCCGGCGGACAAACCCATCAGGGTGGCGCTGTCCTGCGGAAACGCATAATCCCCAAGCTTTTGGGCGGAAGCGAAAGAAGATGACGCGCCGTACCAGATCTCCGTCCGCTCAATGATCGATGGCGCAGCCGGGAACCCCCATTTCAGGCGGATCCCAAACACCAGAGACGTTGCCGTCAGACTTGTAACGGTGGGCGGAGGGGCGAGAATGCCGTCCAACTGCGTCTGTGCCGAGGAGGCCCAGATGGACGCGACGTCCATAGCATTCACGGCCCGCACGCGGCAGAGAAATGCTCCGGCGTAGATGTTGGGCACCTCGACGCTCGTGGAGCCTGTCCGAGGCAGGTTTACCCATTCCGAATTATCACGACGCCACTGCACATCGTATGCGACAGCGCTCTCCGCTCGCTTCCACGAGAACACAGCCGTGTGGCTGGCGAACCCCTGGCTGATCACCGGATAGGATGTGATCGTCACCTCCGAAGGCGGAGGCTGAACACTGGGGGGGATCACCGTGACGGGCGGCGGGTCCAGTCGCGTACCGAAGTCCACGTTGTCGAACTTCCCAGGCTCGTGCTGAATGGCCGAGATATCGGCCCGCAATCCGCCGACCCGCCGCACTCGCAGCACGCGAAACCGCTGAGCCGACAGTGCCTCGGACTCGAGCGTCCAGACGCACTCTTCCTCTGGAACTTCTGAATATGGCGCCGTCACGGTCAGAACCAGCACGGTTCCAGGCAGGCCAACCATATCCGCAGTAAGTTCAGTGGAATCGACAGTGAACGTGGTCATGTCCACCGTGAGCCCCTGCCCCACCGCGGTACTAATGATGCGCGTCTCCGAAACACCACTGGGGAGATTTATCGTCAGACGATCGCCGGGACGCACGCCGAGCTCGGCGTCGACAGTAATCGTCGTTGCTGTTGCACTACGGATGCGCCCACCAATACGCCGGCCCGCAAGGTTCTGATCGGCCACGCGGATAATGCTACCCGGACGAACGCGGCAGGAATCTAGCCCCACGGAGAAAGACACCGATCGCGTCTCCATACGCGACGTGAGCAGCAACCACTTTCCTACGCGATTCGCTTGACCGCGAGACGTACACCCGAAGGCGCTCACCTCGGTCTTCTTCAGCCCGTACCGCGCCAGGGCCTCTCTGTCCTCGACGTATTCGACCTTCTGCCGCCCCATGTCAGAGAGGTCGTTCCAGGAAACGAGCGCGACCGTATGCCGCGTGTTCAACGCAGATCCAGCGTAGTTGAACCGGCCGTCAATGACATTCGCGGCCGTGAAGGTATAGACGGGGTCCCCGGGCATATCAGCCACCGCGACCACTGATCCGCTCGCCCAATACGCCATCCCGCGGAACACAGACGCTAGATCCTGGACGACGCGGTAGGCGTCGGCGGAGGACTGGAGATAGCAGTTGCAGGTGAAGCGAGGTTCCTGCCCACCAAAGCCATCAGGCACCAGTTCGTCGCAATAGCGACCGATTTGATACAGGCCCCACTTGTCCATCCAGCCCGCGGGAATTCGCTCCCCCAAGCCATAGCGGTCGTTAGTGACCAGGTCGAAGAAAATCCAAGCCGGGTTATCCGTCCATGCCAGCTTGAAAGTTCCGTCCCACGTGCCGACGTAAGCGCGGGAATTCGGGTCATAGTTCGACGGGACGCGGATGATGCGCCCTTTCCAGTCATACGCCCTGGTCGGAATGCTCTGGAACCGCGATGCATCTACCTTGATGCCGACGACGGCAGACATCGGATAGCGCAACTTGGCGTCGATCACCTCCGCGTACGAATCTATGAACATTCGATCCGCAATCGTGCTGCTACTGGCATTTGGGGTAATCCGAATCACACGGATGGACCAGCCCTGCCGCGCCCTTGGCAGATCTATGCGATGTGACCGCGGATAGTGCTGCGTCGTCTTTCCATCTACTGCTCCGGCCAACGCAAGCTGATAAGCGCCGCCATCAGTGCTGACCTCAATGCGGTACTCAATGCGGTACCCCCCAATACCCTTGCTTTCGCTGGCCTGACTAAGGCCATCGAAGCCAAGATTCACGCGCACCGCTGACAGTTGCAGGTTTGTAATGGCCTGAACCCAAGGCGATGCAGCCCTCAACTCGGCGTTCACGGCGACCGTGCTTTCCGAAGCAGGGAATCCCGGAAGAGGGTCCTGGGTCTGGGTGCCAGGGCGAAAGTCAATTTCGATATCCGGAACGTTCAGCGATCCATCCGGGTTCGCCACTGGCGTACCGGCCAAATACACATCGCGCAGAGCCTCATTCGGCCCGTGTGCTGGGCCAAACACCTCCCCTTCCGAAATCAGGTCAATAATTCGTGCATAAGCCGTGCCGTGCAGGCTATCGGGGGACTCTTTGGGAGAACGACCGCCTCCCCCGCTTTTCCCTCCGCCGTGACCAACTATCGGTAGCTCCGTCCCCCGCGCCGCCCCAGAAATAAAAAGGGCGCCCGAAGGCGCCCTGATGGCTCGATAGCCCTGCAACGTCATACCTGATCCTCTGCATAGATTCCCGCCGAGATCACGGCGCTACCGACTATCATCCTGCCGTACAGGATAGGCACAGGGTTCCCCTGCGCGGAAGTATTCACGGGGCCATTGAAGTTGTACGAGGCGCCGTTCTCCGGGCCATCCTTCGCGCTCAGGCCCTGTTGCTGGGGAGAGGTCAATTGCACAACTCCTCCAATTGCAAGCGAAACCCCCAGGGCGCCTACAGTGCCGGCGGACAGCGCCGCCACGCCAAACGCCCCCGCCGGGGGAATAATGAATGAAACGGCAACCAGGGCCGCCCCGAGAATGGTCTGGAATAGACCACCGTTCTTCGCGCCGGCAGGAATGGGCGCAATTCGGATGGCATCACCTCCCGGCGGGGAACGCATCTCATCCTCCCCAATATTCCTCTTGCCGAGAAAGCAGGCATAACGCACCCCCTTCTCTTCGCTGCTAGCTAGGGCCTGTTCGAAGCCTGGCAAGACGACGCAAAGCGCCCGAATCGCCTCCGCCGTGCTTTCTACCGCCAGACAATGCGTGCGGCCAAACTGGGCTCCTAGCCAGCCATAAAGCCGGATCTCCCGCAATTTCTCGCTCATCACCTATCCTTGATAGCGCACCACGAGGCGGGTCGCCTCGCGCCAATAGCCGCCGTACACGACCCGTTCGGAATCACGCCCATACAGGTGGTGGAGCATGGCGTCAGGCACGGGGAAAATATCGGGTGCTTCCCTCAGTGGCCGTGCGCCAATGAACATGCCAGAGTGATTGACGCGATCCGAGCAAATCTGCATCAGCACCACGTCTCCAAATTGCATGTCCTCGCCGGCCGCCAGGGGCCGAAATCCAGCTTCGGCATAGTGGTCCATGTACAAGTCCCCAGCCCTCCCGGGCTCCCACCAACCATCATCTCGGCGGAAGTTCGGAAGCACGATTCCCATCTCCCGCGCGTACCCATCCCGAATCAGGCTGTAGCAGTCCAGTACACCGTGTGCGAAGGGACGACCAAGCAACGGCGCAACATACCCTTCCGGCGCGAAACCACGAACTTCTCCGGCCTCCACAGCACCAACGCCATTCTGGGAGACGGTGACGATGAACCAGGGCAATCCAGTCGCTTCACAAGCCACGCGATCAGCCTCGCTCGGCGTGGCAGGCATGTCAGGATGTGAATGAACAATTGCCGAGATTCTGCCCGCCTCCTCAGCTTCGGCGTAATCCTCCGGCGCCATCACGAAGTGCGCGGTCCCCGTGGCCAAGTTGCGGCACGGCCAATACCTTTCTTTCGCATCGACCACGACGACGAGACCGCAACATTCGCGCGGATACTCGGCCACCGCGTGAGCCCGGATGGCAGCCAATGTCTGCTTGCGCATGGTTATCCTCTGATGCGGTCGGCGGAAGGAAATCCACCGAAATTGATCACTTCGTACTCGCCGAAGCGCTTCTTGCAATCGGAAATCAAGCCCGAGCACCGGTCTAGCGTCGGGTCTGACACCGGATTTCCTTGGATATCAAACATCCGCGAGCCGGTGTAACCGCAGTACGTGCCACGGTAGCCACCCTTAGTCAGCCAGCCACACACGCCAGCGATGATCTGACGACCCGGCAGCATCTGGCCACTGAAATCCAATGCGCTCGAAAGTTCGAACTCCACAAACTCGCGCGTCTCAGCAGTCTTTTGCTGCACGATCCAGATCTCGTCCGGAAGCTGCTCATCGGGCGACGCCGTCGGGTTTCCCTCTGGAAAATTCCGCGCATCCAGATACTTCCCCAATGTCCGGCGAACCACCAGACGTGCGCCCACCAAGTCGTCCAGTACCAAGCACAGCGCAGAGATGATGCCGACCAGGGAGGTACCGTCCTCCTGCTCGACGATATTCCCCACCCGCAAGGTAGGTGTGGGCTGCTCGCCTTCCCCAGTCTGCTCGAACCCTTCAGCCTCGATTGCCCAAGGGTCGTATTGCTGTCCTTTCCACCAGATCGGGCTGCTTTGGTTGTAGCCGTGAAACCGCTGAACGATTCCGCCGATGTTGCTCGCATCAAGCTCGAACAACTCCACGACTGAACCCACCTCCAACTTTTGAACGTCTGCATTGATACCCATGAGACTGCTCCTTAAGCCGAAATGCTCGCGGCCAAGACGAACAGGTTGTCTAGGTCGGAGGTGGTCAAATCCAGCAGTTGAGCAATGGCAGCCAACATTTCGCTGTCGCGCCGGAACTCCTGCAAGTCAGCCCATGCTCGCCGATACATTGCCGGCGTTTCCGGCCCGTTGATGATGGCCTCCGCAGCTTCGAAGAGCGTGCCATCACCATGCGGTGTCTGCCACAGGGCCTCCCGCCCCTGGAAGCGAGACACAACTTCAGGCGCGAAAAGGACGGGCTGGCTTGGTGGGATCGCATCGATCTCAATCAATGTGAGAGGTATCTGCGGCTGATGCTGCCCCAGCGCATTGTGAAAAACGTTCCCGTCTTCGGTCGCCGTGACAATCAGATCGTCGTCCAACGACCAGTATCTGCCGTCAGCAGAATCTCTGTAATGTTTCATTAGCGGTACTCGTAGAACGTGAAGGTGTCAGCATCGACACCTGCGTATTCGTAGGTACTGCCAGGCGGGATACACGCCCAGGCAGGAATGTTGGCCCCAATGCTGTTGTACAGTCCGGTGCGCGAAAAAATGCGGCCATTGACCTGGATCCATACGTTCCCCGATGCACCACGCTGAACCCCCAGCATGCTGACGAGGATGGGGCGACCCGTGCTATTCGTGTATGCCACGCCCAGGGAGCGCGCCACTGTCTGCCAAGATTGGCCGCGGCCCATTACCAAGGCTTCCAGGCCATCAGCTCGCGTTTCTAGGCCGTCAGCTCGCGTTTCCAGGCCACCAGCTCGCGTTTTCAGGTCGGCGATGGTGGTCAACGACAGGTCGGTACGTGCGTAGGCAGATCCATTGAAGCTGTACCACCCAATACCGTCCACATAGATGTCACCCATGTCCGAGGTGGGCAGCCCAGTCGAAGTGTGCCAAGCGCTCGTTGATTTCCAAGGCTGCCACACACCGGTCGACGTATTTCCGAAGCGCATGAATGTGCGCGGCTTCTGTCCGGTGACGAGGTAGGTAAGCTCCTGGCTTACCTGCGTCGATGCACCGTAGTAAACGCGCATGTAACCGGCGGCGGCCCAAGCGGTCGAGAATGACGGAAAGTTCGCACCCAGAACCCCGGAAAAGGTCCATGTGTAGAACGTGTTGTCTGCCGTCAGGCTGTTAGCGTCCGTCGCGGTCGTCAGGAACGTATGCGTCATGGCGTCCGCGAAGCGGGCCAGTTCCTGCCACAGCCCCCAGGTGCCGGAAGTCCCGAACCGCACGCGCTTGTAGGTACGCAGCACTCCGCCTGTACCGTTGCGGGTCGTGTACTCCTGGGTGATCTGCATATTCCCAGAGGGAACGACAGTCACAATAAGAGTCCCCGCAATCTGCTCAGGCCAGTTCAGCGCTGCGGTAGCGTTGGCGTCAGAGTTGAGGTAGTAGGGACCGGGCTCAATGACGTCGTTGGCGTTCGTCCCGGCTTCCACTAGCTTAGCGGGGACACTCGGGGCTTGATCCAGTGCGAGCTTGCCGGTCATGCCGAGCGTCGCGACCCCGTTCGCTGCGCCAAGCAGGGACGAGCGCACCGCCTCTTCCCAGGGGGTCCAAGTGGTCAGAACCAGGGAACGGAAGAACAGGCGATTGCTGTTCGCCACCAGGTAAACCTGGTTGCATCCGGCCGCAGCCGGGCCACCGGGGTATCCCGCCGACAAGACCAGCAGCTGCCCGGACTGCCCGATGGGGAAATTGAGCCCCGAAGCCGCGATAGCGCTTGAGCCAATCGCCCACTGCCCACGCTGGGTGTAGGTGTTCAGGTCCTGTACGGGGCTGGACGGCATGCCACCTTGGAAGGCAAGCCCGGTGGTGTTGTCCACCGACTCCTTCCAATCCGACCAGGAGGTCGTGCCCGTCTTGATGCGCCAGAAGTTCCGGTATGGGCTGACCCGCGTGCTGATTTCCTGCTTGGTCGCAGACCCGAAGTTGGTGACCTCCAGAAAGCAAGTAACGCCGGCCACAGGGTAGTTATTGGCAAGCGTGGCTGCTGACGACTGGTTCTGCCAGTACGACCCAGGGGTCTGAAAATCATTCAGGTCATGCGCGGTCGTCGGCAGAGACGTGGCGGTCAGAATCGGGGCCTGAGCGAGCGGAAGGCGCCCGCTGCCATCCAAGGACGCCACACCGTTCGCCGCGGCCTTTTGGACCAGCGGGATCGCAGCCTGCGCCACAGTCTGAACCGCCGCGACAGTTACCGAGAGAGCATCCAGATCTGCCTTCTTGGCGACTTCCTGCCAATCGGTCCAAGCGCTGCTATAGAAGGTACGCCAGTAGGTCGCTTGGACCCCGCCCGGCCCACTGCGAAACCGGGTATAGAACTGGTAAACGAAGCTCGCAGCGGACGTGTAGACCAGCAGAAGGCCAGCGTAAGGCGTTGGATAATTTTGGCCCGCTGCCGCACCTGCATTCGTATTTTGGTGAAACACGCCTGCGGTCATGTAGGCGTTCAGATTTTCGCCTGAAGGAATCAGCGTAGGAGCGAACCTTGCATCAATTGCACTGGCGAGAGCAGTGAAGTTGCTATTCACCTTCTGCATCGCAGCGCGCAGAGGATCGCCCTTCTTGTCGTTGGCCGCTAGGCCAACATTTATCGTTTGAATCGTAGCCATAGCGCTCAGGGTTTGGATTTCTGCTTGAACGTGACTGACAACGTGAACCAGCCACCGCCCAAAGGCACAGGGCTATAGCCCTGTTCCATGGAAAAGACCGCCTGCTGACCCAAGGGCGGGGTCCATAAAAACCCCTTCCACGTGCCATGGCGGTCTAGAAAGTCCTTGATTGGCAAGATCTCCGCCTCTGTTCCAAAGAACTCCAAGGGCCACGCTTCTGTCCTGGAGTTGATGCCGTCCTCCGCATCCTGGGCAAAACCGTCGCCAAACTGCGCCCTCAGCCCACGGAATCGGACATCTCCTTTGGGGTTTTTTCGCGGACACCAAGAGAAAATTTCCACTCCCATCACCTACCGTTAAGTCGATTCCAGGAAGTCCCGCCAGCCTTGTGCGAACGCGCGAGGAGCCGCGCGAACCGCTGGTCGACGAACTCGCCGATTTCCTTGCCGAATTGCTCTAGGCCCGCAGGCGCTTCCGTGCGCGGGCCTTCTCCTTGCTGAAGGTAGATAGCGACTTGCACAGGTGCGCCGGACCCAGACCCGGTGCCGCCGTTAGGTTGCTGAGAAAAATTGGGCAACACTGCCCGAACACCCAGACTTCCGTCTGAAGCACGAGTGAGCGGCATGATTGCTTCGGGGCCTGCCTCCGCGAACATACCGGCGCCCTTCGCGAAAGCGAAAACCCGCGGTGTGTCATAGACCCCGTTCGAATAGGCGGACAAACTGGGCGACGAGTAGACGTTCCCTTTTGCGTTCGCCACCCAACCGTTCGAAGCGATCAGGGATCCAATGCCATCCCCTCCAGCAGCCTGAACGCTGCTGGCCATAGCCTCCGTTCCAGCGGCAGCTCCTGACCCAAGGCCGAAGAGGCTTCCGGCAACGCTGGTGACAAGCCCCATCATGGCTTGGCGCGCGGCAATCTTTGCCAAATCGGTCAGGACGCTCCGGGTAAACTCGGCAAAATTGGCCTTACCCGAGATTGCGAAGTTGGCGACCAGGTTCTCCATCCCTGAAAAGAGGGATGAAAAAACCTGTTGGGACTGGCCCATCAGATTGGCAGCGCCATCGACCCATTCATTGACGGCCAGCAGCGCGCCGTTCTTCCAATCGGCCTGCAGAGCAACGCGCTGCTGCATATAGCCGCGCTCTCGCTCGACCTGCTCCAGCATCGCCGCATCGATCTGAGCAATCCCTTGCAGGTATTGCTCGGAGTCCAGCGCGCCCGCCCCACCCTCGCGCAGCATCTTGTCCGTGAAACCATCACGGATACGCCGAAAACGGTCTTGCGCCTGATTGATCGAATCGACCAGCGCGCGGTCGTTCGCGCCCAGGGTCATCGCGTTAATCTGCCGGCCGGCCTGCAGATCGCGCGTTTCACGGTAGTTCTGGATATCGAGCTGAGTGGCCCGCAGAGCCCCGCGGATCTTCGCCTGATATTTCTCGATGTCCGTGGCCTCTTGCTCGTGCGATCGCACGATCTGGGCCTCAAGCTCCTTTACCCGGCCGAGGTATCGCTCCCGCTCGCCCAGCTGCTTCTTACCGCCGGCGATCTCGGCCTGCTTTCGCACGACCTCGAGTTCGTCCTGCAAGGCAGCGCGCTGCGCTTCCGCGCGCTTGTGGATGAACTGTTCTTCCGACAGCAGACCGCGGGCGCGTTCGCCTTCCAGGCGCGTGTTTTCCTGGCGTAACGCCTCTTCCCGCAGCCGCGCCTGCGCCTGCATCGCAGCCAACTGGGCGGAAATGCCATTCTGGCCTGCCGAACTGGCGTCCTTGTCTTCGAACCTTTTTCGGGTCGCGGCATCACGCGCCTTGATGGCCGCGTCAGAGATCCGCTCGTCATTTGGGTTCACCGCCCGAATGCTCGCCTCGTGGCGGGCATTCTCCTGCAGCGCCTTCTTCAGCTGACGCTCTTTGCTTGCCGCCGTATCAAAATCATCAAGCGCCTTGGCAGCCGCAATCGACGCCGCCTGCGAAGCAGCGTTGGCCCCCTTCGCTTGAGCGGCCGCGTCTTCAGCGGCCTTTTTCTCTTGAAGCGACGCGAGTTCGGCACGATCAGCGGCAAGATTCAGCTCAATCTTTTCTCGATTCGGCCCACTCCCCCCACGCCGGGCAAGCTTCTGTTCTCTCCTCGCAATCCGCTCTTCGACCTCTCGGATCTCATCGCCCAGTGTCGCATCGCGACCAATGGACTTCAGCACCTCCCAATAGCCCTCGGCCTCCTGCTTGGCCCCCTTCCATGCGCGCTCGAGGAAACCCAGTTTCTGAGGTGCCTCTGTACCTAGGTAGTCATGCAAGGCTCGTGACGTTGCCTGCATCGCAGCTTCGCGGTTGCCGGTCTCCTCCAGCGTGCGGATGTAGTCCCACTGGGCGAGCGACATGAAGTTCATGGAACGGTTGTGCTCTTCCGCCCACTTCGTAACGCCCTCCGGCATTCGCGCGAAGTCCTTGGAAATGTCATCCATGGACTGGCCGGACACCCGCTGCAGCTCCACCATCGTGGCGCCCAAGCTGGAGATCGTGTCTTTTGAGATCTGACCGGTGGCAACCAGCGATTCCACCGCTTGGCGGGCCTTACCCAGGCCACCACCGCCCAACTGCGCGACCGCCGCCGACATCTCGCGGATGCCGCCCGCGGTGACACCTGCGTAGTTTCCGGTGAGCCTGATCGTCCGGTTGAATCGTTCAGTCTCTTCATGCCCCTGGTATGCCGCAACTCCAACCGCGACCGCAGCGGCAGCCAAAGCCGTGTAGGGCGTAATCAGCTTCAACAGCGTGGAGCCCAGGGCTTGCGCTGCTGGCGCGATGCCGTGGAACATGTCCTTCAACTGTCCGCCCTGCTGCAGCAGGACGGTCATCGGCTGCTGCCCGCCCTGGAGCGATACGAAGATGTCGGTGAGCTGCGCCGGCACGCCGCGCATGGCCGCGTCCATCTGCTTCGCAGACATCCCGTAGCGGTTCAAGCCTTCGGCCCCGCTGTTCAGCGCAGCTTCCTGGGCCTTCAGCTGATTAATCATCGGCGCGGCCCGGCCGGCAACACCAAGTTCCGCAGCGCGCAACTCCAGCAGTTCGGAGCGGGTCTTTCCAATTGCCTGCGCCTGGCGCTCCAGGCTCTGCAGGAAGCGATCCCCGGCCACCGCGTATGCCTGCGCGCCAGCGGAGGCTGCGTTCACCGAGACCGACATTTGGGACGAGGACGCGCCCATGCGCTCGGCGGCAGCGGCGGCCCGGCCTAGCGAGGTTTCCGTCGTGGCGGCAAATTGAGCCGAAGCGGCGCTGCCTGCGCCGAACGCGCGCAGCAGGTCCGCCTCGTCGCCGGTAAGCCGAACGCCAAGAGTCTTTTCCGTCATTTTGATTTCCGGCGTTGCGCCTATCCCTTGTTCTCAAAGACCTCAATGGCGGCCTGCTCCATCGCCCTGAGCTCCATAAACATCTCGCGGCGCGCGCGCCGCTTCACCCGTAGCAAGCGCAGCGTGGACTCGATTTCTGCCGATGCGATGCCAACCCGAACCGGATCGCCCATTGCGGGTGCGACCCAGGTCCAGCACCGCCCAAGCGCCAGAAACGCTTCGAACGTCGCCCAGTTCTCTGGCCAGATCTCGAAGGCCTGCGCCTGGGACTCACCAGCCGGCCGGGCCGCTTCGATGACTTCCGGCGACGCACCGGCCGCCCTCAGTGCCGCCAGCACCTGATCGTCGGCATCGAATTCATCGCCCGATGAGCGAGCCCCGCCGGCCCAGTACCTGGCGGCCTCGATTAGTTTTTTTGCTTGGCCCCCTCATGGGCCGCGAAGAATCCGCTGTGCAGGGGAATGACTAGTTCCGGCCAATCCTCTAGCACCTGATCCAGCGATCCCGCGCTGAAGGGAACCGAATCGCCGGACGCATCTTTGACGCCGAGCCAGCCGGCCATCTTTTCCTTGATGAAGTCGATATCGCTGGCGTAGGAGTAGGCGGGCACTCTGCCGTCCTTGCGGACGATGAGGGACAAGTCCCGGGCCGCGCGGACATTGTTCGCCATGCCGTCCCGCAAATCGGCCAATTGCTCCGGAGAATGGCGGTGATATTGCGCGACGAAATTGATTGCGACGGGCTTGCCATCCGTTCCGTGGACGCTAACGTCCACTTCGATGGCAGCAATGGGGCGACGCGTAACGACGAAAGACATGAATGCTCTCCAGAATGAGAAACGCCCGTCATAGGCCGGGCGCAATGGGATAAGTGAGGAATGGATGCCGATGCGGCGAGCTGCTACTTGACGACGATCTCCAGCTCGTCGTTGCCGACGGCGCCGGGGTTGATATTCATATCCAGGTTGAGCATCGCCACGCCGTCCTGGTCGGAGTACGTCGGGTTGGTCAGTTGGGCGGCGTTCGCATTGATCTGCACGATGTGGCCCACGGCCACGCCATGGGTAACCGAGAGCGGGGAACCCGCACCGGACAGCACCATGGTCGGCCAGTTCAAATCGGCGATGCGCGGCAGCTCCAGGACCAGCTTGCCGGTCGGCTTGCGGTCCGTGATCTCGGCTCCCTCGCACCCGATGAGCGTGCGCCATACCAGTTGGTTCGCGATATCGAACGACATGGACTGCAAGCAGCCCGTGTAAGCACCAAGGGACCAAACCGGGGTATTCGCTTTGTTGACCGCCTTCGGGATCTGGAAGGCGCTGAAATCCACGCCCGCCGGCATCGGCCCGTCGGTGATCGGCAGGTAGGCGCCCATGAAGCGATATCGCAAGACCGGGATGCTCTTGGCGGTCAGATCAAACGCCACTGTCCCACGGGCATCTACGATCTTGTGGAACAACCCGTCCAGGAAGTAGTGCAGCGTGATCAGCTCGAAATCGTCCGAGATGGGCAGATAGCGAACGTCGGTATCTTCAGTGACAGTTTCGGCGAAGCCGCAGGCACGCAAGAGTTGGCCCCACCCCGGCGGAGTACCGGGCGTGCCCGAACCTGCCAGTTCGACCTCGAATTCCAGTTGCGCGTACTGCGTGACGGCGACCTGACCGGAATTGCCCATGTAAGGCCGCAGCAGTTCACGCTCGACGAACTCGGCCGACAACGGCGTTGCAGTCAGGTTTCGTACCAACACGGCGTCGGTGGCGCCTGCCGGTTGGGCGTCGGTTCCGCCGGAGGCCTGCGGCTTCGCCAGCACAACGGACTTTCGGGTTTTCTTAGCCATCATGGGCTCCAAAGAATGACGGCCCCGGCGGGGCCTGATTGTGAAGCGCCAGCCCTACCGGGCCTGGCAATTAGCGCAGGGCGCAGTCCGCTGGACCAAGACACGTTCGCCGGTGACCGGATCGCGCAGATAGGTGCCGCCGCGGCCGTGGTGTTCGTCGGGGGAAGCGAACTCGGGCGCCGGCGCAGCCGATGTGCTCTCGACAGGCGCGCCCTTGCCATCGGTGGCCACCGTCTTGGTTTTGCTCATGTTTTCTCCAGGAAGTCACCGGTCCAGCGCGTGCTCGTCGGTCTGATAGGTGATCCGGTATCGCTTGTTCACAACCTGCCGCCGCAGGTCGCCGTTGACGTACTTGGGCTCATCGGTACCGAACTCGGCAACCTCGACCACATTGGGGCCGGCGTATGCCATGACGACCGGGTGGGCCTGCTCGAACACCATCTCGGCCAGGGCCTGATGGTCATCGCCTGCGGTGTGAACAAGGAGGTGGATCTCGCGTACGCGGGTGGCCCGTGGCGGGTGAACGCTCTCCACGGACTCCCCACCCAACTGCACGGAGATCACCATCGGTGCCTCCCTGGAGATTGCACGTACAGGCGATGGCTCGACCTCGGCGGGGAATCCGGGTGCCGCCTTGAGGGCGGCACGCAGGTCCACGACGTATTGCATTGCCAGCGTAGTCATGGAAGCTGCTCCAGCATCGCGCGCGACCAGAAGCCGTCGCCTACCGCGGTCGGCTCCTGGCGAACTCGGTAGCGGACGCCCTCGACTTCCACCTGGCTGTGGTACGTAAGGTCGGGGACATCGGCAGTGGTGTACTCGATCTCGTAGTCGGTCGAGTGCACCAGCTCCCCTTCGTCGATGACCTGCGGGCGGTCGAACCGAACCTTGAATGGAACGGGAGGCTCCGTATCCAGCAGCAACGCCGGCTCGCGCAGACCCACCGCATCGAAGGCTTCGTCGAACACGGAGTTATCCCATTCCATGGCTTTAGGCGCCCATCTTCAGCTTGATGATGGCCTTGGGCCGGGTCGGCAGGTGCAGCGGATTGGACTGGCTTTCGATCTCGAGCCCCTTCCCGAACGGCAGCGGCTCGACCCGCGTGTAGTACGGCAGGCCGTCAGTGTTGACGGTTTCCATATAGTCGGCCGGCGCGAAGCGCGTGATGAAAAACTCGGGCACGCCGTCGGGAAAGGCGTAGGCAACCTCGTCGTCGATGAAGGGGGTCCCCCCCAGCTTTCCGCGGTAGCGTTCGTAGGTAATGCCGCCGATCTCGAAGGAATCGGCCGGCTTGCCCCGCAGCTCGGCTGCTTGCGCGGTATTCAGGTACGTCTCGCGCACGCTCTTGTGGTTGATCAGCGTCTTCCAGAAGTCCTTGCCGCACAGCGCGCGAACGCCGCTGGCCGGGGTCGCGCCCAGGGCATCCTCGACCAGATCCACGACATCGTCCGATTTCTGACGAACGAGGGTGGTTGCGCTCGTGAGCTCCATCGGGAATTCCTGCTGGACGATGCCGAAGGAATGGTAAACGTCGAGCAACACCGACGTGCCATCGGCATCCAGGATCTGCCCCTTGATGCCGCCCACGCGCTGATATTCGTGCGTCAGATCGAGTTGCTGGCGGTGTTTCTTCTGGTACTTGGCGACCCGCGCCTCGGCCGATTCCAGCTCCGATTGGCTCCCGAATGCGCGGATGCCCTGGATTTCGTCGGCCAGCATCGTGGAACGTTGCGGCAAGTGCACGGTGTTGAACGGAATCAGCTTGCGTCCGGCCAGGACGACCGATTGGCCGACGCCGCCACGAGGCTTGGCAGACACCAGGCCCAGCTTCTGGCCGTCGTATTCGATTTGCACCACGGTGGTGGAAACGCCCTCTTCCGCGTAAAGGCCGAGCTTGCCGATGCGGCCCGGAATGCTCTCCAGCTCGTTGATGGCGGCGGTCAAGGCGGAAACCGTGAATTTCTCGTCTTGGAAGATATTGATATCGGCCATGTCAGGCTCCAGAAATAGAAACGGCCGCCCGAAGGCGGCCGCGAATGTTGGAAAGGTGGAGTTGTGTTGGTGGGATCAGCGGACGATGATGCCGGCCGACTGCAGGGCTACGCGAGCCGGCGCATCCAAACCGACGAGCAGCTCGCCCGCCAGTTCCGCGTCACGCGCGATGACGACGATCTGCTGATCATCGTCGGACACCGGGGCATTGCCGTACAGCACGGCGTCAGCGGTGATCGGTGCATCGGGGTCCGCCCCCGGGCCGGCGTAGGCGACGTACTTACCGTCGTCGCCAAGCGTGAGCAATTGCCCAGCAGCCAGGGTGACGAGGGTGGCAGCCAAGATCGCGTTTTCGCGCGAACGCTGGCCGTTGGCTTCGGAGAGGATGAAATCGGCCGTTCGGGCCTGTTGATTGATGAAGGGCATGGTGCTGACTCCTAGGTGGCAGAGAGGGCTTTTCGTTTGGCGTAGATCGCCAGGGGATTCGGCCCGCTCTGCTTCGGGGCCGATGAATTGGTGGGAGGTCGGTTATTGATAGGGTCGCCCGCATCGGCCACGACACGCTCGAACAGGCGCGCACGCGCCTGGTCTACCGTGAGGCCCGCAGACACGAAACCGGCGGCTTTCTCTGGAAGCTTTGCTGCCAGACAGATGCCGGCAATCTCTTTCGCTTGCGTAACCCGTTGATCCGCCAGTTCAAGACTATCCAGCGCACCGCTGAGCAGCACACCTTCCGCCAGGTCCGCAATCCCCTCTTGCCGGCAGAATGCGTAGACGCGGGCGGCCAGCGCAGATGCCGTCGGCACATCCGCTGGAGGAGCCGGAGCCGGAGCGGGCTCGGGCTTCGGATCCGGTGTGGGCTCGGGCTCATCCTCTTCCAGGGACTTGAGCATGGCTTTCACGTCGTCGGGCAGATTCTTGTGCTTTTGCAGCACAGCCGCTGCACTATCCGACATCTGCAGGCGAACGGGCTCCTCGATCAGGTCGCAAAATCCCAATGCCTGCGCCTCGAGCGCGGACATCCACGTGGTCGCGTCCATCATTTCGATGATCCTGTCACTGTCCAACCCACTCTTACGGGAGTAGGCTGCCACCACACCGTCTCGGATCCGATCCATCATTTCGGCGGTAGTGCGCAGATCCTCGGCCGTACCCCCAGTGATGATCCAAGCGTTGTGGATCATCATCTGCGTATTCTCGGGCATGATCGTCGGCTTGCCGGCCATCGCGATCAATGAGGCCGCGGAGGCAGCGACGCCATCCACCCGCGTGGTTACCCGACTGGCGTACCGGAGAAGCGCGTTGTAGATTGCAAAGGCGTCGAAAACGTCACCCCCTGGGCTGTTCAGCGACACCAAGATGTCGGCACCACCTGCCGCTGCTGCGTCCAGTTCTGCGACGAATGCTTCGGCCGTAGTTCCCCAGAATCCAATTTCGCCATAAATGCGAATCTCGACCACGGGCCTATCCGCTTGCGCGTTGACGGTGATCGAATACCAAGCCTTCTTTGCCATATTGGCTCCATTCATTGATTGAGAGGGTCGGGGCCACCGCCCCCATCCGATCCCGCCGCCTTACCGGCGCTGGTCGTATGCCGAGGGTCGCTATCGAACACAAACCCCTCGGCGTCGGCCGCTTCGTTATCGGCGCGGATCTCGGCCGCAACGTGGTCTGGATCGTCGCCCTTCTTGAGGATGATTGAGGACCGACTAGCGAACCCGCTTCGCACCAGCTCCTTGTCGGCCTGCACGTCCTGCACGGGGTTGAAGTACGGCCATCCTTGCGGCACCCACAGCACGCGCAGCCATTCACGCCGGCGGCGGTGAAAGTCGGGCATAGGAATCGCACCCGAAAGTGCTAGGGCGTCAATCCAAGCGGCCCAAACCGGTCGACAAAATTGGTGAATCACGCAATGCCACTGGTACTGCTCGATGAGTCTATGGAACTCGTTGACCACCACCCGCAGCGTCCGGTCGCTGATACCGCGCAGATCACCTGTCGCAATTTCATAGGGCACGCCGACGGAAGCGAACGCCCCCATCAGTTGCTGCCGCATGAACCCCTCGTAGTTGTCGCCAGCATCCGGAGGCGAAGAAAAGGTCACAGACTCGCCAGGCGCGAGTTCCTGCATGGTGCCGGGCTCCATGGAGACCAATGGCGTGCCATCGTCATCGATCTCGTACCCATCGGTCTCACCCGTAAGCGGATTATTCGGATCGGCGTCTGGGTCGAGCTTGGTGATGAAGCCAGCGAAGAGGTTTGAAACCTCTTGCCGGTACATCACGGCATCGTCCAAGTTGTCGATGGATTTCAGCCGTAGCAACACGGTTGCCAGAGCGGTGACCCCGCGCACCTGGCCGGGCCGCAGCACCGGATAGGCGTGGAGGACCTGTTCCGCAGGAACCCGAACAATGTCCTGATCCGTGACGTTTCGTCTGTACTCGCCTGGATGGCGACGCCACATGTGAAAGAAGGTGCGCCGTCCGATGGCATCGAACTCCACGCCGTTGATGACTTCACCTCCGTTCGGGAGAGAGAATGACCTTTCAATCGGCAGCTGATCCCCTTCGATCAACTGCAATTGCAGCGGCACAGAAAGGCGGTCTTGCGGACGCCGAATTCGCAAGCGCCCCAGGATCTCACCGTCCTGGAAAATCGCTCGGCAAGCTAGTGCGGACTGTCCGTAGAAGTCCAGCTTTCCATCCGCATCAGATTCCGGAACCCAGTCGGCCCACAACTCCTTAAGGAGGAGGCGAACCTTCGGATCCGGGTGTTGCGGATATGGCTGAATTCCCGTTCCGATTACGTTCGATACCCAGCGTGTCGTCGCGGTCAGCGCCCACGGATCGTTGCGCACGGCATCCCGCGCGCGACGGCGCTGCAGGCCTAGATTGTGGGTGGCCGCCGCATTCGGCCCTGCTCCCGAGGGATTCCAGTTTCGAGCCCGGCTGCCCGTGGCGCTGCCACTTTCGTAGCTGCTGCTCATCTGCGCGCTCAGCCGACGCGGCACCAAGAGGTTGGATCCACGACGTTTCGAATAGCTCATCGGATCCCCTTGCCAGCACTGCGCAGCCGGAACTGTCGCGGACGACCTTTTCCTTTGCTGAGTTCCCGCTCCACATGGGCGCGGGCGCGCATCAATTCGTCCGTACTGCGAAAGCGCACGCGCTTGCCGTCGTACTGGACCTCCAATTGGCTGTTCGCTATCGCGCGATCCAGCCTTTCCAGGTCCGCCTGGGTATATGCCATGACCTTGCCTTATTGGTTTCTGTTCTGCGGCCTACCGGCGCCCCCTGAGGTAGCTGGAAGCCGCAACTCGCCGGCGCGCCGGCTTGACGGCCGAAACGGCACGCGCCGCTGGTGCTGCTGGCGCAGTCTTCGCCGGCGTGGCTGGCCGTTTCGCTGATCGTGGCGGCGGGTCAGCCTCCTCGTCCCGCGGTGGCGGTAATGCATCGAGCTTTTCCGCCATGGCGTCCCACCAGGCGTCCGTCTTGCGAGACAAGCTCAGATGCTCCGCCACCCATAGCGCATACACCGCGCAGTCCAGTGCTTCGACGCGCTTGCGCAGCGCCGTCCACAGCGTTCGAACGCCCGTAGCAGTCTTCCGCGATACTCGCGCCTCGCCTGAGAACTGGCGGAACCACTCGTCCGACATATCCTCGGAAAGGTGGACATAGCCTGGGCCCGGCGTCTCGATAGCGAGACGGCTGTGCAGCAGATCCTTGGCAAGGTTCGTGCCGACGTGCCACAGGATCACGCCCTTCTTGATCCGCTTCCCTCGCCAGTCGATATCCACCTGGCCGGCTCCATCCTTGATGGCCTTCTCGCCGAAGGGGCGACCGCGGACGGCAAAGACCCGGCGCGTCTTGTTGCGGCGCGCAAAGTCGTAAACCGCATTCGAATGGTGGCCACCACTGTCAATGGCCGTGGCGTAGATGCTCATCTGCTGGCCGCCTTCATGCTGGAAGCGCCGCTCGAACAGGTATGCTGCCACGTTGGACCAGACCTCGTCCTCCGCCGGATTTCCGTGGAATATCTGGTGATCCACAGTCCACATTTCTCCGCCACGACCGAATCCCCAGACACCAACCTCCACCCGATTACCCTGGGTGTCGCAACCTGCGAGCAACAACGTGCAGCCCATCGGAACGAGGTTCTCGGCCAAGCCTGGAAGGCGGTAGGCCTCAATCTCTGCCCGGCGTTTCAGCTCGTCCGCCTCGATCTTCTCGACCTCGCCCTCCCAGGCCTGGCCCAGGGTGGTATTCCAGAATGTCTTCAGGGGCTCGTCATCGCCCAGCTTTGCCTTGGCGTAGGCCTCCTGGAACTCGCGGACCAGCTTGGCCCAGCTGACCATGGGGCTGTACGCAGTCCACACGTGGAAGGCGACACGTCGATGAGCCGGTATTACCTCGCCAGCCGCATTACGGAAAACTCCGTCGCGGTCGATAGTGGTGCCGTCCGAGCCATACCAGAATCCGGATTCCGATGCCTCCAGGTATTCGCTCTGGGTGATAAGGCAACCGCAGTGCGGACATAGGTGCTTCACCGATTCGGGATCGCCGTCGACCCACTTGAACCCGTGCGGTTCGTCCTTGCCTCCCCAGGTCAGTGCATGATGCTCGTCGCAGTGGGGGCAGGAGATGTGATAGTCATATCGCGCATCGGCACCGGCTGCGCGCTTGTCCATCAGGCAGGTCTCTTTCAACTTCGGAGTGGATCCAACCACCATCTTCGGGAACGTTGCGCCTTCGAGGCGCTTGGCTGCCAGCTGGCCGGGGTCGCCTTCGCCGTCGATGTTCGAATCGAACGAGCTGAACTCGTCCAGGTACGCCACGCCGATGGATAGTCGCCGGTAGTTGTCGCCCGACCGACCACCGCGAAGATGCAGCACGCTGCCGCGAAACTTCTTCACCAGCAGCGTGTTGTCTTTGTGCCGCGCCAGCCGTGTCGGGAAGATCGGATGCATGGCCGTCACATCCCGAAGCATCGGCTCCAGCTCAGTCTTGACGAACTCGTCGCGCGCGCTGTCAGTCGGCTGCCACAGCGCCTGATTTCGCCGCTTGTGCTCAGCGAAATAGCCGACGGCGGCCAACAGGATCTTGGTGTAGCCGACGCGCGCCGACTTGATTACGTCGACCTCGTGCACGTCGTCGCTGCCGACGCAGGCGAGAATGGCCCGCTGAAACGGCCAGGCCTCCCAGCGCTGCTCGACATAGGACGATTCAGCCGAAAGATAGAAATGGCGCTCGGCCCATTCGCGCAGCGTCATGGGCTCCGGAGCGGCGAAGGATGCAAGCCCGCGTCTCAGCGCGCGCGCGACCGCGGCGCGATTGGACTCTACGAGCATTACTCACCCTCGTTCTCTTCGTCAGCCTCCAGGTCTTCCAGCGACAGGGATGCAACCGCATTGCGGGCCTTGGCAAGCTCGCGCCGCACAATGGTCAAATCCGCATCAGTCAGATTCGGCAGCCGGCGCTTCAACGCCGTCGGAATCGCATCCATCGCGGCGCTGACCTTAGTTCCGGCCCGCGTCAGCACATCTTCCAGCACGCTGACTGGGGCAAGCTCGCCGCGCGCGACCGCGTTCTCCATCTCAATCTTGTCCGCCTGCGCGGCATACAGCCGCGCCTTTTCCTCAGCCGGATCCAGCGTTCTGGCGTCCTCCCCTGCTTGGCGGCCAGCCGCAATGTCACGTATGTGCCCGCAGTACGAAAGCAGCCAATTGCCCAGCGTGTCGCCCGCGACCATGACACCGCGCATGAGCAAGCCGCTTACCGCAGGCTGTGTGATACCGACCAGTTGCCCGAACCGGGCCTGGGTCGTCTTCTTCTCAAGGTCGATCATCGTGCGGTGGACAGGGCCAGGTCTAAGGCGGTGGAAAACTCGGCGTCGTAGCGTTCGCTGTAGACCGCCTCGGCCGTTTCGTAGAAGGGGAATCGCTGCGTATACGAAGGCTGGGCCACCGCCAATAGAACCGGCTTCATATCGGCGCCATGCGTGCCGGTCTTCTGCCACACGCCGGCGGGCAGCCGCTGCTCGCGGTTGCCAGACATAGACCCCTTGCCGCGGGAAACGAAGTACTGCACGCCGTTGACGCGTTTGTAGCCTTCAGCCGTCCTTCCCACCTTCGCCGTTCGCGCGCGGCTGCGGGGCGTAGAGTTCGCCCGATAGCCCTGCTCGCCGAAGGCCTGCAGGTAGGACAGCAATCGCACGATCTGACCACGCGACATGTTGCCGTAGGCGTCGATCTCGGCGGCCGCCGCCGGCACCGTATAGGCGCCGGCAGGCAATCCAACCCGAGAAAGGGCCCTCTCGGAGCGCTTGTATCGGCGGCCGCCGCCCAGTACCTGGGGCGGCAAGTACTTGTCAGCAGAAAGGCCCTTGCCGGCGCCGTCGCGGTAATCGACGGTGGCCACCAGGTTGTCCTTGGTGGCCCGGGCCAACCGCAAGGCGCGCATCGTGTACGGCGTGGGCCGGTCGAACACTTCGCCCGTGACCCGCGCCAATGCATCCAGGATGTGCTGCCCAACCCGGTTCAAAGCCAGCGACGTGGCGTATGGCAACTGGCGCTGGGCCTGGCCGAAGAAATCCACGCCCTCGCTGATCGACGAGTGGTGACGCAGCTTCATAAGGCCCCCATATATAAGCCCTCCGCAGAGGGAAAATGCCCAGCGAAATGCACGCGTCGCCGGCCGGAAACCGGCATGAATCCTGGATGGGAGGCCGAAATTATTATTACCCCCCTTAGCGCGCCCGTGACTAGCGAGCGTTCGGGGTTCGAATTACCCTTACCGGACCGATTTTCCTAGGGGCCCCCGGCTTAAGCCCTCGCCGTATCGGCTTTTTTTCCGCCATGCTTCTGCGCCGTTTTCGCGCTTATACGGTGTAAGGCTTACGCCCTGTAAGCCCGTCCCGTGCACGCGCCGATGGCGGGTGCAACCTATTGCACACCACCCGACCGCGATGGCCGAATCCCACACGCCATGTCCAGCGTCCGGTCCGCGGTAGCGAGAAGGTAAACAGATAAACGTATGCACAAAAAGTCCTTGCGGAATCGACTTAATGTACATACAATAACTACATGGACATCACATTCGACGCCGCCAAAGACCTGAGCAACCAGCGCAAGCATGGCGTTTCGCTGGCCGAAGCCGAAGAGTTCGAATGGGATGACGCCCTGGTGCGTGAAGACATGCGCCGCGAGTACGGCGAGCGCCGCATGATCGCCCTGGGCTATATCGATGTGCGCCTGTATTGCGTGGTGTACGTGGACCGCAACAACGAACGGCGCATCATCAGCCTGCGCAAGGCAAATTCGAGAGAGGTGAATCTTTATGCCGAAGCTTAAGCCGGGGACCATTGTCCCCACCCGCGAAGAGGACGAAGCCATCAGCCGCGGCATTGCTGCCGATACTGACACCTATGAACTGGGCGCTGCTGATCTGAAGCACATGAAGAAGATCGGCCGGCCTAAGGCTGAAGTCACGAAGGAACGTATCACCATCCGCTTGTCGCCCGACGTGCTGGAGAGCTTCCGCGCTACGGGCAATGGCTGGCAGACGCGCGTAGATGCGGCCCTGCGGGACTGGCTGAAGACGCACGCACCTCGCTGATGGTTGCGGCGGCAGGAATCGAACCTGCGACCTCCGGGGTATGAACCCGGCGCGCTGCTACTGCGCTACGCCGCGAAAATGAAAAGCCCCGACCGGAGAATCCGTATCGGGGCTTTTGGTTGATGTACCATCGTAATTGGTGAATGCGCAGGCTGATGCGCGAAGGACCGCAGTACTGGGTTTGGGGGTGGAATTCCCCTGGCCACCTGGCAGTTCGACCCGCGTTGCTGGTTCGAGTCCAGACGGATTGTCAGATGCCGGAGATCAGCACCGGTCACCAAGCCTCGAATGAGAAATCATTCGGGGCTTTTTTGTTGGCGGTCCTGGAATGGAGCGGACAGAGGGAATCGAACCCTCGCTGCGCGGCTTGGAAGGCCGGCGGCTCACCTTGAGCATGCCCGCAGGTTGCGCGGCTGGGATTCGAACCCAGGGACTCCCCAGTATTGGGTGCGCGCCCCACTGGAGAGTCTGTAGCGGCCTCACCCTTCGTCCAGCCCTTTCGGCATCTCGGGCACCGCGCAAAAAGAAAAAACCGCCAGCTTGCGCTTGGCGGATTCAGATCTAGCACTGTGGTTTAGGCAGGCAAAGCACTCAGTTTTCGCGTGTCAGCCTGATCGTAATAGTTTGCTCGGCCAAGCTCTCTGGCATTGTTGGACCTTGCATTTGCCCTTCAGCCCCGGGGCATTCACCCGACGCAAACTCCCCAGCAGACATCGCGCTCATCTCAAGCGTGGCCCAATGAATGAGTATGTTTCGCTCTATCGCATCTGCCATCTCGCGCAGCCGATTTGCCAGATCGTACCTGCTCATTTGCTGAATCAGCATTGCGCCGCCTTTCGACACATGTGAAAAATACCGTCCACTTTCACGCGTGGGCAATCTAGCGAATGTTGCTCAGGAAGGTCGCACATGAGCATCGACCAGATGACGCCCATGATTTATAGCAGCATCTACGGCCATTACAGGGTTTGAAACAAACCCTCCTGACGCAAACAGCGGCACTTCTTCGGGTACGTTCAACCCATGTTGATCCGCAATGACGTCCAGTGCCACAGTGGCTGTGAACGCTGGCCGACGGCTTCTCCCAACCGATATACGGGAGACGTTTGCCGTTAGACGATACCCTTTGTAGATCATGTTGTTGTGAAACATAAGCCCTCCTATCTTTCACTTACCTAGGGCTCTGTTTCACAACGCGCGAATTTGCGTAGCCTGTGGGCCTTTGGCGCCTGGCGCCGAAACGTAGCTGACGCGTTGGTTTTCAACTAAAACCTTGTGGCCATCGTCGCTGACTATCTCAGAGAAATGAGCAAATAGGTCCTTGCCGCCGTTCTCAGGCATGATGAATCCAAAGCCCTTTGCGTCATTGAACCACTTAACAATTCCGGTTTCCATTCTTCTACTCCTTAAATCGCGGGCATCGCCCGAAAGGGAGCTAGTCAAGGAAAGGACTGCGAACAATGAAGCACCCTTGAGGGCGCAAAACCGGACGAAAATCGCGATGCTCGAAAAGCCGCTAATTCACTATGGGCGCACCCGCCCAGAAAGTCAACCAGCGTTTCCATTTAGCGCCAGAGCAGACTTGGAACATGGCACGCATGTCGCTGTGTCTGTCCGAATTCGGAGCAGAACCTCTAATCAAGCCACACTACGAGCATTGCGCGCAAAAAAACCCGCCAGCTTTCGCGTAACGGGTTTTGCGGGACGGACTTCTTAGGAAATCCGTTATTGCTAATTATGGCGGTGGTTTTCCGCACCGTCAAGGATCATCTTGGTGCGGCTAGACTTCCACCTTCCGCAGGCTCGCTGCAGCTCCTTTTATCCCTGCAGCGACAAAGTCAGCTTGGTCTGCTGTGATCACTACTGTATTGGGATCGTCACTGCCGCTGTCCTGCTACGTGATATAGATGTTTCCGCCCATGATCGAAACCTCGACTTCGTACATTTTCATTTGTTCGACTCCATGAAATGGCCTCCCGGTCCAGGACGCTGTTTTTTGCCATGGGATGCGGCGAGGAAGCGCTACGGGATAAACCCCCCGCCGCGCAGCAGCATTTCTGCAGCGGCATGCGCCGCTTGCTCGATACCGTAGATCGGTTCCGCACCCTTCTTCTCTCGTGCGCCGCGCAGCCATTCGTTGGCCTTAGCGCTAGCCCTTTCCACGCTTCGAACGTTGCAAGCGTACTCGTCAGCGATCGCTTGCAAGGTGCGTACACTGCCTCTGTCGTAGTACCGACGTACAAGAGCGTGCAGGAGCGCGCTATGTGCGGTACGCATCGAAAGATGCGCGCCCAGCGCTACCGCGATCCTTTGCAAAGCGCCCACCCAGCCCGGATGGTCACCCTCGGACTGGCAATGCTTGCAACAAACTTTGCGTTGTCCATAGCGCGCCCAAAGCACAGCCAAGTGCAATGGCTCCAAGCCGCGCTCCAGGAACTGGCGGACCTGGGCGATTTCGGCGCATCCATCGACGCCCGCAAGGGGTCCCGGCTCGCCCAAGCGCATGTCTGCCGCACGGGCCACAGCCGGCCGGTTCAGGGTATGCCGTTCTTCGCTGAATGCGTAGGCCAAGGCCACGGCGAGCCGCGGAAACGGCGCATTGCGTTCGGTCATGCTTCCTCCGGCATCGCGTAGACGGGATACAAGGGCGCCGGTTCATTGCTGCCACCCGCTATGCGCAGCCAGGTGTTCAGCTGCTCGCGCGCGTCAGCATCGTGGCGCGGGTGCCCGGCCCACAACAGCATCCATTGGCCGCGCTCGGACTCGCTCAGCGTCATCAGGTGTTTGGCCAGCAGACGGTCAAGGGTGGCGCGGTCCGCAAGCGCCACGCCCCCACGGCAACGCCAGCAGCGGCACGGTGCATACGTCATGCCTGTGTCATAGATCGGGTCCGCGATTTGATGCGTTCGCGCGATGATCGCGCCGGCTGCCTCCTCAACAGGGAGCTCCAGCCAAGTTTCGGGGTCGTTGTGATCGAGCATGATCAAGTCCTCAAACGATTCCAGGGTTGTAGGGAGGGACGCGCAGCAAGCGCGCCACAAGCTCAACCGCAGAGCCGTCGTGAACAGTGCTCTCGGTGAAGCGCAACGTCCTCCGGCAAGCGGGGACGATGTATTGCGGCAGGCAATCGCCATCAGGCGAATACCCGCAGATTTTTCAGGGCCGGATTGACCGCAGTAGCATGAAGGCCCGACCAGGAGATGCTATGGAAAAAGCAAAATGGGACTTCCAGATAGAACGCCCTTTCCAGGATGACGGGCACTGGCGCATTGGCTACACGTTGATTCCGGGCACAGATGGAACTGCCGGCGAACGCATCGCCATCGAGGAGCGCTACCCTTCCGCACAAATCGCTATCGACGAAGCGACTCGCCTTGCGCAGATCCATGTCGCGGATCTGAACGGGGATACCGCGGCGTTTGAAAAGCCGAGTGACGAAGAGGTGCCGTTCGGCAAGCATTCTCGTTTCTAGATTGACGACCGTCCGATATGGCAGAACAGTCATCACGCCGATCCCCGGTTTTGCAGCGAGTAGATGGGCGCCCGCGTGAAATGCGCATAATCGCGGTACTGACCTGTCACCCGGTCATACTGCAGTTCCACCATACCCACGCGACCGACGAACTTCTTGCGGATTTTCTGAATATGGATCTCCACCGGCTTGTTCTCGTCCTTGACGTGCCGGTACACAGTGATGCAGTTGTCGGCCTTGTTGCGCCAATGCGCGGAACCTGACACGTCGTATGGCGTGGGGATCGGGTAGTCGCCCGAATCCTTGTCCTTGTAGAGCTTCGCCGGGTGCGCCACGACCCATGTGTGCACGCCGTGCGCCCAGCAGAACTTGCGGATTTTGGACAAAGCTAGGGAGATATAGTCCGTCTCCGTCTGTCCGGCGGTCCGCCCGTGTTCGATCTCGTTCCACGGGTCCATGATCAACCCGCGGATGCCCTTGCGGGTCACCAACCGGCTAGCCTGTTCCAGCAGCGCATCAAGGCTGGGCGACTCCGGCATCATGAAAGTGAAGTGGTCGGCCAAGAAATCCATTGCCCTGTCCAACTCCGCCACGTCCATACGGTCGTTCGGCCCCGCCGCAAACGGCTTGCCGATGAACTTCTCCATCAGCTTCTCGCTGTGATAGTCCGCAGGGAAGTTCTCGGGCGAGAACATTCCGAAATTCCAACCATGCTGCTGCGCAAGATGGACAGCCAGGGCATCCAGCCATTCGGATTTGCCATGGCCGGGGATGCCGGTCACCAGGGTCCACTCCCCTTCCAGCACCGTATAGTGCCCGTCCATGCCGGGCCAGCCGGTCGACACACCGCGCCTGACCTCACCCTCGTAGCGGCGCAGAATTTCCGAGCGGAAGTCCGTCACGGAGTACGTTCCCTCGATCGGCACCGGCTGTGCGTCTTCAATACACTTCTGCAAGGCTTCGGGGCCAAGCTTGATCAGCACGTCGTTTGCGTCTTTGCAGCCTTCTGGCCAGGTCACGATCAGGCACTTATCGCGACCGAGGCGGCGAACCAACTCTTCCTGAAGGCGCCGGCCCGGCGCGTCGTCGTCCACAGCGATGATGTGTTCGCGGACGCTGGCCAACTGCTCGCAATCCAGGAAATCGAATTTGCTGTCGTAGTTCTTCGTGTCCGGCGTGGGCGCGCCATCGGGCACCGAGACGCAGTTTTTGAAACCGCCCTCCTCCACCGACAACTTGTCCATCTCGCCTTCGACCCAGATCAGGACTGCATCCACATCGTTCAAGCCGTACAGCACGCGCTGCGCCCCCGAGGCCAGACGGAACAGTTTGTCGCCGGTGCGGTACTTGACGTTGATCACCTCGTCGCCGTCCAAGTACGGGAACATCACGCAGGTGCGTTCCTCTTCGACCTGTGGGAAGTACTGTGAGCCGTAGCCGATGCAATTGCGCAGCAGCGTGCCCTGGCTGATCCCGCGCCCGGCGAAGTAGTCCACGACGGCCTGGGGCAGATCGGTGCGGTTCAGCACGTAGTCCGGCCTGCGGTAGATCTTCGGAGCCTCGGGCCGGCGCTCTTCGCCGTGGCCCAGCGACCCGCCCCAACCACAGTGGTGGCAGTTCCACAGGCCCTTCTCGGTGTTGACCGACAGGCACGGATAGTTTTTCTTCCGGCGACTGGGCGAGCATTTCGGGCACGTGGTCTTGACCTCCACGCCCGTGCGGCCCCGCAGGTCGATCCCGAAGTCATCGAAGGTCTTCACAGCACCACCTCCGGACGGCCATCAGCGCCGAAAATTCGGCCATTGAGCCGATAGCGACCATTGCCCAGATCGACGCGCCCATCCTCGGGCATCACGACGTTGCTCAGCTGCCCCGCGTACTGCGCGAAGTTCGTCGCGTTGAACAAGGTCGCAGGCCGCAGGTACTTCCCCCAACGCGGATTTCCGAACCACTCGGCGCGCTTGGCGTCGATCACCGCGCGAATTTCCTCCGCGGTGTAGCCCTCGCCGAGTCTGCCGCGCACGAGGCGGAGGTTGGACTCTACGGGCTTAAACGCCGATCCAGTCACCTCGTTGAGATGGGCGATGATGGTCTTGGCGGCGTCGCTTTCGGCTTCGGGATGAGCCGCCGAGTCGGGCTTGCCCGACAAGGGTTTTTCTTTCTTTTGTATAGTTTCCTTTTGTGGTTCCCGAATCGGTAACCCCTGCGTGACCGAATCGGTAACCCTTACCGAATCAGTAACCCCAGTGACCAAATCAGTAACCCCAGTAGTGGTTACCGAATCAGTAACTTGGGTTGCCGTTTCGGTAACCCCATCAAGGGGTTGCTGTTCCGGTAACCCCCGTTGCTCTTTCGGTAACCCCTGCGCAACCGAATCCGTAACGGTTTGAGCAGCGCCCCCAAGCGTCCATTGTTTGTAGCGCTTGTTGAGGGACAGCGAGTTGCTGAATGTGCCGGCCGTCCGGCGTAGGACGCCTGCGGCAATGAGGTCGTTTACAGCACGGCTGACGTGGGGCTTGGCGATGCCAGTCATAGATGAGAGTTGTCCCAGGCTGATGTCGTCAGCCTTCTTTCCATACCCATAGGTTTTGCGAACCACGGCCATCACAACGGCCCACTGGCGCGCTGAAAGGCCGGCACGGCACAAGCCCTCAAGGAGCTCGTTTGCGATGCGCGTATGGCCGTCCTCGACCTGCGGCGACGTGTTGTCGTGTGTCAATGTGTGCGCCTCAGAACGGCAATCCGTCGTCGGGTATCCACACAACGCGGAAGCAGCCTGCGGACGCGGGCAGCGCCCGTAGTGCCAGGGCAGCGGCCTCACGTACTCGGTCGGCGGGCAGTTCTGCGAACTCCGGCCCATCACCGATCAGTTGGCGGATGGGATCGTGCGTGATCTGAACGCCGAACAAGGCCGACAGCGGCACATCGAGCGCGTCGGGGCCTGAGCCGCTGACGATCCTGGGCGGCTGGTCGGGCTGGTGCTGCACCAGGGAAATTTCCCGTTCCGTGCCACGTGCGTCCGTGTAGCGCAGCAAAGGCACGATCATGCGAGGGGCCATAGAACCTCCATCACTCCACAAAGAAGGCACTTCGGCAGGATGGGTGGAGGAGTCCATCTCTTCGGGAGCTACCCTAGCCGTGTGCACACCGTTATCCGCCTACGGCCTGAGCCGGTGGCGGCGTTGAAAGTTGACCCGGGTGCGTTCTTCGCGCTCCAGACCTCGATCGAAATCGGCAATCCACTTGCGCATGCCGCGCCGGCGCCACAGAAGCCAGAGGCCCACGCAGTAACCGACGATCAGCATCAGCAGCCACGTGAACGCGGCCATTAGGATCAAGATGGAAACTGCCGTGTTCATGGCTACACGTCCTCCGGGCCGATGCGGACGGCACCCGGTGCCGGCGGCGTGGTGGTGACGCCGGGGATGTGCACTTCGGCCACATCCTCCGACTCGATATGGGCGGTCGAGTCCACTTGTGACAGAATGTTGGCTCCTACACCCCCAACCTGCTCACAAGGGACTGACCATGGAAAAGAGAAATCAGGCACCCCCGCGGCGCAATCCGACGCCGCAGCCTCAACCTCAAAGGATGCGGAATGACTACCAAGCAGGCCATAACGACCGTTGAAAGGAACCACGCCGAGGCGGTCCTTGATGTCCTCTACGGCGTGACGTTCAACGACATGAACGAGCGCTTTTATCGGCGAATCGATAGTGTCTTTTCGTTGATCAACATGGTCGGCGGCTCGGCAGCAGTGGCGGCGGTCGCAGGCGGCCGGGGGGTGATTGCCGGAGTAATCGGCGGCGTAATCGCTGCCGCGGCATACCTCGAGCGAGAGATCCGACCCGCGCAAAAGGCTGTCCGTTGCGCTGTCCAACGAGAGAAATTCGGTGACTTGGCCGCGCGGGCCCCTGAGATGACTTTGGCCGAGATCGACCGCGAATTGCGGCGCCTTCAGGCGAATGGCCCTGACACGATCACCGCGCTGGCTATCCCAGCCCACAATGCCAATCTGCGCACGAACGGATTTGACGATTGGGTGGTCGACGTTCCATTCCTTGGCCGATTGGCCTGCTGGATTGCCTAACGTACGGCGCACGCGCCTCCCGAACGGGCGGCATACTCGATGTCGAGGTGCGAGCAACACGCCGACCTCTTCCGCACGGCCGATAAGCGTGGCATCGACGCTAAACATGCGGGCGCCCCCCCGGGATCACGATGTTTGATCCCGAAGCATGGACAGCAGTGCCACGCCCGTCGCATATGAGGGCATCCAAGGTCTATCGCTAGGCTTGGCGGCATCCGATATGCACGCGCGAGACACGCCGAGTTTTCGGGCTATCTCTGCCTGCCGAACTCCTGCGGCGAGGATTGCACGCAGTACGGGGCGCATGTCGCTCTCGGGGGTCAAATTTCTTTCCATGCGCAATGTTAGACGTATCTTGCACTAAAATGCAAGCCGCATCTTACATTTGTTAGGATAAATTGACGCCATGACCACTCTCCCCGATCGCATTAACTTCCTGCTCTCCGAGAATCACTGGAGCGCCGCTGAGCTAGCCAGACAGGCTGGCGTAAGTCGCGCGGCCGTCTCCGATTGGCGAAATGGCAGCGTCAAGACGTTGACAGCGGAAGTCGCGTCCAGATTGGCCGCTGCTTGCAATGTGGACGCGATTTGGGTGGCAACCGGCCGCGGCGAGCCGCGCCAAGGTGATCTGGATCAAAGAGATGCAGGCGCTCGGACGTCAGGAGAGTGGCCGTTTCAAGCGATCGACCCTGCGCGGTACGCCCAGTTGCCAGACGCCGTCAAAAGAATGATTGAGGGACGCGCCCTCGCATTAATTGACGAGTGGGAGGCATCTGCACGCGTGAGCACGGCCAAAAAGCCGAAGGCTGCTTGATCGGGTTTTTGTTGCCAGCACCTAACCCGACGGGTCTATGCCGAAACGCCCATCGGCCTGGTGCTGGCTCCTATTCCTTGGGCGGCGCATAGGACAGCGCAATGAAGAGTCAAGCTTGGGCCAATGATAGCTGTGAGCAAGTCCAGTCTTACTACACGGTGTATCCGGTGCCAACTGCTGCGGCATTGTGGTGCGGCATTCCTGCCGGCGAAGTGCAGGAACATCTACAAATTGCAGAACAGGTCCATCGCGCAGTCTTCAGACACCCCTACATTCCTTGTCTCGAGCCGAGGTGCCGAGCGATCCACGAAGCTATTGAACAAGGCATTCTGTTGGTAAGCAGGGAAAGCGGCAAAGCCTTCGACGGCTCAACGCAGCACGTTGCCCCAGAACGTCGCCATGTCTCCCGCAATGACTTGAAGGAATGGATTTCGCGAGAATTCCCAGCCGACAAGCCAAAGTTCTTGTTTGATGAAATCGAGCGCACGACTCATACGGCTATCAACGCGGACAGCTTTAGGGCGCTGCAGGCCGAACGTGATGCACTGAAGGCACGGATTGAAAAAGCTGAAACAGCGTGGAAGGAACAGGCCGCACCTGCGATCAAGGAGCTAGAAGCCTTGAAAAAGAACACCTCCCAATTGGCGACAACCGAGAGGAATACTCTACTCATCATCATCGCCGCACTCTGCAAGTATTCTGAAATCGACCTCAACGAACGAGGCGCGACCACCAATGTCGCGCAACGGACAGACGATATCGGAGCACCAGTTTCGGATGACACGGTGCGAAAGGTCTTAGGTCAGATCCCAGATGCCTTAGCGACTAGGAAGAGAGCATGAGCAAGCTGTTCACCTTGAAGCAATGGGTGACACTGGCCGACGCTGCCAAGTACCTTTCCGTATCCTTTGGTGAGCACGTCACCGAAGCCGACGTAATTCAATTGGCCCTGGACGGTCATCTACGGCTATCGATTCGCCTGCTGGCAAGCTACTTATACGCACGCCGTTGGTACAAAAAACCGGCAAGTGAAATCGAATATGAAGAAGTCGAATACCAACTGAATGAAGGGGCTTCCACGGGACAATCCGTGTTTACGAGGCGGGAGCCGGTGGATGGTGAGGTAATACACCTTCCCGAGTTTTGCGGGGAGGGAGAGATGCTGCAATTGGGAATGAGCGCAATTGGCTACGCCCGAGACCAGCCGGGACGTGAAATAGCGGACCTGCCCGCTACTCGCTATTCACGCGTGTTCCTATTGCAATGCCTGGACGAATTTAGCAGGCCTTCGGAATCTGCCCAATACGATACAGGTAGGTTGCTCATTCAGGAAGATAGCGGCGATCTCTGGCAGATTGAATCGTATGACGACTGTCTGACGGAGGACATTGAGCTCGCGGTACGAACGACAGCATTGCGAGGCCTTGAGCAATCATTGACTTCCGCCCCAAAGGCGAAAGAGGATGATCAACTATCTACACGCGAGAAAAACACCCTCCTAAAGATCATCGCAGGACTCACGGCGGCGAACTACAAGTCCTATACAGGCGAGAAAAGGACGGCCACGGTTGCAGAATTGCTGCGGGATTTCCAGACCGTAGGCATAGATGATGTGAAAGAAGACACAATACGCAAGCGGCTACAGGAAGCCGCGGAGTATCTTCCAAAAAAAGCTGAAAAATCATAGATCAGCACCCGAATTAGGTTTTGCCCAACCCGAGTTAGGCCCAGAACGCTCCCTCGATCGCCAGACTGCACCTGTATTCACCTCGCAGGAGTGCAGCAGCGATGCAAGCCGCCATTCTCAAATCGGGTCGCACCGCCCCGTATAGCAAATCGGTACATACCGCTAAAACCCATAGCGCCGCACTGGCTGCCACGGGCCGTATGCGTCTGTCGGTCGTATCGGCAGTCCACGGTGTAGCCAAGTCCACGATTCAGATCTGGATTGCGCAAGACCGTTCCCCCGAGCCCGTCGCAAACTATCCTCGCGTCCAGAGCATGACTCGTGGACGATGCGCGGCCCTAGCTGATCGCCCCTGGCGCGCCGCGTACCAGAAAGACGACGGGCGCTAAGCTCTGACCTATACGCAACAGTCCGCAGGCGTAGCACAACTGCCGTCAAAATTGTAAGGCGCAGTTGACGATATAAAATGCCAAACGTAAGATACGTCTAACTTTCGTTGGTACTAGACGTACCAAAAAGTTTGGCCCCGACCTGGATTGCAGCCAGGAAGGGGCCATGCGAGCAACCGGCGACACAGTCGCCACCAAAAACCTAAGGCACAGGAGTCACGCCATGCCCCAAACCAAATCGTTGCTCTCGAGCAATAGTAGCGCACCCACACATGTGATACCAACTGGAGAATGCCCGCCTGCCGCCGAGGGCTTGAACGCCATTGCCATCAAAGCGCAGTCTCTCCACGCGCTTCTTCAATTCATGGGTCTCGAACGCCAGAGCTTTCAAACCCTGAGCGATTCGCTTCAAGACGCCTACGTCCACCAAGCTAAAGATCTCGCGCGCGAAATCGCCGCTCTCGCCGAAGGGGTGTCGCAATGAACCACCTCATTCCCGTAGGCACCTGCCAGATCGGTGGACAAGCCGTCCCGACAGCCAATGCACGCGACCTGCACTCCTTCCTAGAGGTCGGCAAAGACTTCTCGACTTGGATCAAAGACCGCATCGACCAGTATGCGTTCGTTGAACATCAGGACTTCGAGGTTTTCACCGAAATCGGGGAAAACCTCCGCGGCGGCCGCCCGATCAAGGAATATGTCCTGACCCTCGACATGGCCAAGGAACTATCCATGGTCGAGCGCAACGCCAAGGGCAAGCAGGCGCGACTGTACTTCATCGAATGCGAGCGCCGGCTGCACGATCAAACCGGCCATCCTCGCGCCCCCGAAGCCGCTCCCCGGCTGGTCGGCGAGCTGGCCATCATGGAGTGCTTCACCCGCCTCTTGCGTCCGGCGCCGTCGTCGCAAGTGGCAATGCTTCAGCACATCGCCAAGAACCACCGCCTGGACACATCGTTCCTGCCAGCCTATGTGGTAGATGCAGCGCCCGATGGTCCGACCGGAAGCTCTATGCCGACTGCTTCCCTAACGGCTCTGCTCAAGGAACACGGAATCACGACGAACGTCGCCGCCTACAACGTCTTGTTGCGCGACGCCGGCATGCTGGAAGAGCGCACGCGCGCCAGCCGCTCCGTGTCTACCAAGACGAAGCACTTCTGGGCGGTTACTGAGAAAGGCCTCGCGTACGGCAAGAACCTGACCAACCCGGCATCGCCGCGGGAGACCCAACCGCATTGGTACGTGGAGCGGTTCGCCGAGTTGCACCGCATCGTGACGGGCCGCTTGTTGGGCAAGGGAGGAGCGGCATGAACTCCTTTCCCTTCAAAGTGGATGGATTCCACGCCGCCGAGCAATGGCATGTGGGCCTCTGCACCGCAGCCGAGGTAGCGGAAGGCTATCTCTTCCCCTCAGGTCTGCGCGGGGCATTCGAAGCGTTGCCCGCTGGCGCACGTAGCGATTTTCTCGATGCGATCGGCGCTCTGCTCGTGAACTTCCAGGTCATCGGACAGCCGGTACCTGGCCATCAAAAATTGCGCCAGGATCTGCGCCTTCATGCGATGACGCGCGAAGAGCAGGACGATTGGGCGCGGGAACAGGATGACGAAGGAGGTGCAGCATGAACAAGCGCACCAACACGCTCATCCGTATCACGCCGATCGAGTATCGGGAATTTGCAGAAATTGCGAAGGCCTGCGGCATGGTCCTGCGATTGTTCGACCAGCCCGCCGAGATCATTGGGCTGCGGTCAGGCATCGATGCGAGCGTGATTGACGCCACGTCAGACGCCGTAGTCGGATCCCTGGTCGAACCCCCGTCGCTACTGCTCTGCACGATGATCGACGCGGGAGGCATTCGACGTCGCGCGCAATCTCGATACGAATGTGATCTGGCGCAACTCAAAGACGCCGAAATGTACCGCTTTTGGCTTCACCACGAAATTGGGCACGGGGCCGACAACTATTGCCCCCTCTCGTTTCAGCTCAGCCCAGCAGCCGCTGATCCAGCTTTCCGGCGGGACATCCTAAATCGCATTGATCAGGCAAACGAGATCCTTGCGGATCGCTGGGCTTGGGCTCAGGTTTGCGACCGCCCCATGCCGCTGACCGAGTGCGGCCGGCGCGACCAAGATGCAATTGAAGCGGAGATTCAATATCTTGACCAGGTGACTGGCGGACGTAAGAACTACGCCAAACGCCCATTTCCGCATGTGAGGCCGGGTCCATATCACGCCGTCCCCCTTCGGATGCTTGCGCGGGAAAATGCGCACGTTTGGATCGGTCCAGACATTTCGTCCACTGTTATGCAGCGCGCCCGCGAATATGAGGCCCGGGCGATGGAAAATCCGCAGCATCAACTACCGGAAAGGCTGATCGGCCGAATGACCGCTCGCCCACCGTTTAAGGCCGGACGAAGCGCCCCCGTGTTGCGGGAGGCGGCATGAGCAGCATTCCCGCCCCCCAAGATCTAGCTTCGATGGCGTGGGAGATCCAGTCTCTTTTCGATGCTCTGGACGAACTCATGCCGCTGGATAACGCAACCAATCCCCCAGCGCTCCACGGCCTTGCCTCCGTGGGCCGGGCGCGCGCCCAAGAGCTTGCCAATCATCTGTCCAAGGTGGAGGGCTTCACCAATGCATAAGCCTCGCAACCCCACCGAACAACTGGCGGCAGCAGTCCGCGGCCGTGCGCTCTACACACGCCTGTACGACAAAGCCAATGCCGAGCTCTCCGAAATTAAGGGGCAGGCGGCCGACCTGCGCGAGCGCTGCGCCACCCTCGCCAGCGCGTTGGAGATCACAGCAAGCATCCTGGAAGCGTCTGAGAATCCGCAGCTGAGAGCAAGCGCGATGGCCGCGCGAACGCTGCTGAACACCGCAGCTCGTGTGTGCGTCATAGAGGAAACGGCATGATGAGCATCATCGAACTCCTCAACCAAAGGCGCCGCGCACTTCTAATCCAAGAACTCGAGCGTCAGTGGCCAGGATGCGGCGCTCACACCAAGCGCAACCAACTAACCAAGCAGGACGACGTGGTGTGGAGTCCTCTGCTGCCGAAGCACGTCGACGCCGAGATCCGCGTGTATGTGCGTGGATGGAATGCGGCGATGGACGATGCTCGGCGCGTCGTTGCCTCGACCAGCCCGCCGGAAGGTGGCGACATCCCGGCAGCGCCCCCAACGGGGTATGGCCACAAGCCTTACGGACCAGCTAGCCGCCGAGATCCGGCCGCAGCTCGTGCAGCACGCAGCGGCCTGGAGTCTCTTTTCGTCGACGCACCGGGGGATGGCGATGCGTGAACAAGGTGAGAGCCTGCTCCCTTTGTCAGTCGTGAAGGCTCGGGTCGGCATGGGTAAGACCAAGATCTACGAACAGATCAAGGTTGGCGAATTCCCGGCGTGCATCAAGAACGGGCGCACATCTGTGTGGCTTGAATCGGAGATCGACGAGTGGGTCTCGCAGACCATCACGCGAACAAGAGGCTCAACGTAGGGCACTCACGCTCTGTGTGACCCGTCCTGCCCTAGGTTGACACCTACGGGCCGGTATCCGCAGCGATGCTACGGACTGAGCACCCGATGAACTTCATCGGGTGTTTTGCATTGTAGGGACAGATGTGGGCGTTCGGTGTTGTAGATCTGGACAGACTGCCTGACCATGAGCCTGGCTTGGGCCAGATCGGCGGGCCTGTGGAGCAACAGTTCTCCCTTGAGGATGCCGTTGACCCGCTCGGCCAAGGCATTCTGGTAGCAATCGTAGCCGTCGGTCATCGAGCAACGGATGCCATGGCGGGCGTGCAGGCGTTGGTAATACGTCGAGCAGTACTGGATGCCTCGATCCGAGTGATGCACCAGCGGTTGGCTCGAGCGCCGCGAGCGCAACGCCATCTCCAGCGCCCGGCGCACCCCTTCGGTTTGCAGGTTCTCGGCCACGTGATAGCCCACGATCTTGCGCGAGTAGGCGTCGGTCACCAGGCTCAAGTAGGCGCACCGCTGGGCGGTCGGCAGGTAGGTGATGCCGGCCACCCAGACCTGCTCGGGGCCGGTCGCCACCACTTGGCCTTGGCCTGCCTTGAGCAGGTTCGGGTGGCGCCGGAAGCGGTGGTGGCTGTCCGTGGTCTTGTGATACGCGCGGCGCGGCCGCACCAGCATCCGGGCGCTGCGCAGGATGTCGAACAGCGCATCGCGCCCGGCCTTGATCCCTGCCTCGCGCAACGGCTGGCGCAGCACATGATGCAGCTTGCGCGTACCCAGCTTCGGTTGCCGTACCCGCAACGCCGTCACCATCGACACCACCTGGCATGCCTGCTGCTGGCGCTCCCGCTCTCTGTGCCTGCTCTTGTAGTAGGCCTGGCGGCTGTGGCCCATGTATCGGCAAGCCCTTGCCACGCTCAGCCCTTGGACGAGCTTTTGCGTGAGGACTTGCCCGAAGGCTTTTTTACGACACGCACCCCGTAGTCCTTCTCCAGCACGTTGACCACGGCCTCGAACAACTGCGCCTTCTCGCGCGCCTCCTTGAGCTGGACCTCCAGCTCCTTGATCCGCTGCTCGGGCGTAAGCACCTTGCCCTGACGATCCATATCCACTCCTCTGACCGTCGGCAGGCTCCAACCGCTCCAGCCCGGGCGACCATGCTTGCGCAGCCACACCAGCACTGTCGACCGGCCTTGAATCCCATAGCGACGCTGCGCCTCTTTGTACGTCAGCTCGCCTTTTTCCACCTGCTCGACCACCGACAGTTTAAAAGCCAGGCTGTAATCCCGCTGCGTTCGCTTCATCCTTGATTCCAATTGACTCTCCTTTTTTTCTCTCAAAAAGGTGTCAACCAAATTCAGGACGGGTCAGTGCCAACAAAAAGGCCACTACGAAGGTGGCTTTGTTTTTTTAGGAGGCTAGTAGGCTGGCTGGACCCAGAGGGCCTGTACCAGCACTACCGTCACCCAGATGATGATCCTAACCATGAGGGCTCCAACATCCGGTCTTGATTGACCGAGTAGTAGATAGACATGGTCATTTGGAGCTACTCGAGTAGGGGCAAAAAAATGCCCGCTCTAGGCGGGCTGATGGGGAGGATGGGTGCGCATACTCTTCCAATAACGCAGAACACTGCGCAGCGGAAGGAGTGGAATGCAAGGAGGGCGAGTCGCGTTGACCGCCCGGCAATTCACAAGGACTCCACCATGGAACTGATCAAGGCTTCAATTCACACGATGCTGACCGCGTACGGCACTGAGATTGAGTACGCACGGCTGACCTATCGAACCGGGACCGGCATCCTCGGGCAATCTCTGCTGCTTGGTAGGCTTCGACCCGAGACGCTGCGCCTAGCGCGGGCCGGCTACGAAGCTCCGGGTTGAGGACGCGAGCAGCAACAAAAGCCACCCGGAGGTGGCATTCTGTTAGGATCTATTTTGGATGATTGATTGTCCCCAGTAGATCAGTGTAGAATCCTGGATATCTGAACAGCCCCAGGCTGCACCCAGGGCGAAGGAACGCCAATGAACATCGTTTATAGTCAATTGATCGAGCGGGAGCGCAGCCGAATAGAGGCCCTGCGCAGGCGTATTGCTCACCATGAGCAACGCATCCGAACCATTGAAGAACTCGCTGCTGAAGACGACGAAAATGACTCGCCGCCCGATCAGTCCGCTGCGTCGCCCGGTTCTGCGACCATGATTTCGCCGCCGGATGATCGAGAGCAGCAAGGAGGCAATGCTCCGGTCGACTTGCAGGCATCCCCCCGGTTGCCGTCAAGAATTTCCACTGCTTCCTTGAAAATACTGGCCTTTATCGGGCAGGAGGAAGGAGGAAAGACCCTTGATGAAGTGGTCTCCTATTCCGAAGAGCAAGGGCTCCGGCAGACTCGGAAGGACATCAGCTCGTTTGCCAACATTTACCGGAACAAGTTTGGATTGTTGGATTCACCCGCACTTGGATTGTACCGTCTGACTGAACGCGGCATCGACTTCGTGCGCGAACGGTACAAACCTTCCGAGCAAGAGATCCCGGCGGAGGCCCAGACTGCTGCAACCGACAACAACGACCTGGCTTAAGGTCTAAACAACAAACTAAAGGAGGGCGTTTATGCTCAGTTGGTACAAATAAGCGAAAAGCCCTTAGGGGGTTGGATCCCTAAGAGCTTCTCTTGGTGTCGGCGGCGCGCCGAGTACCCATGTCTTTAGCCAGACGGGGTTAGTCTACCTTTACCGAAAGGTAAGGGCAAGTGCCGCCGGCGTTTTCAACCTGCTTAGGAGAACGCCATGCGCATTTGCATGTATCCTAAAGCGGTTCGTGTTCGTCCGTATGTTCGCTACCGATTTGATCGGTGGGAACATGTCTGCGAACATTGCCGCTCGCACCCCGGACAAGGTAACTTGTTCGATTAAGTAGTCTGAAGCCCTGGGGCCTGCGCCCTAGGGCTTTTTCTTGGATCTTAGTTCCGCACCCACTGCCCGCCTCATCATCCCGCAACCTGGTGCCAGCCCAGACGACCTGTCCTAGCACCCGTGCAGGATGACCGCTCCCAGCAGTAGCGATGATCCGGCTAGACCCTGCCCCCATTTGAGCGTGTCGCCCCGGCAGTCTTCACGGCTATCTTGAGACGCGAACAGAGCATAGTGTAGAAGTGAAATCTGCTCGAACTGCACCCCTGCCGACCGGTTGCCCCATAAGTTGCCCCACAGCGTCGAAAATGACAAAGGCCGTTAGTGAACACTATCACTAACGGCCTTGATTTTATTGGTCGGGGCGGTGGGATTCGAACTCACGACCCTCTGCTCCCAAAGCAGATGCGCTACCAGGCTGCGCTACGCCCCGAAGGGTGGCAACTATACCAGATACTGGCCGACTTTCCGCCTTCGCCGCCCGCGCCGCGCCATGGCGGCATACCGGCTATCTCCTGATTGACACCTATATATTTCAAGCCTAAATTAAATGCGGACTTCCGACACCGTGGGGGAATCGCCGCCAGGAGCCGGCCGTTACCAATAAACGCTCATCGGGAAACACATGGCAAACGCCTCCGCTCCATCCGCCTGGGCTACGCCCGCGCGGACTACCCATACCGTGCTCTTTGTCTGCTGGCTGGCCATCCTGTTCGAAGGCTACGACGTGGGCGTAATGGGCGCCGTGCTGCCGGCGCTGGCCGAAGACAAGCAATGGGCCCTCAGTCCACTGCAACTGGGCGTGCTGGGCAGCTATGCGCTGGCGGGGATGTTCGTCGGCTCGTTCGCCGTAGGCACGCTGAGCGATCTGCTGGGCCGCCGGCGCATGCTGCTGGCCTGCGTGACCCTGTTCTCCCTGACGATGATCGGCGCGGCCTGGGCGCCGACGCCCACCTGGTTCGGCCTGTTCCGCTTCATCGGCGGCCTGGGGCTGGGCGGCGTGATCCCGGCGGCGGCGGCCCTCACTATCGAATACTCCCCGCCGGCCAAACGCGGCTTCAATTACGGCGTGATGTATTCCGGTTATTCGCTGGGCATCCTGTGTTCCGCCGCCGTGGCCATGGCCCTGCTCAGCCATTGGGGATGGCGTTCGGTCATCGCCGTGGGCGCCGTGCCCCTGCTGCTGGTGCCGCTGCTGGCGCGCCTGCTGCCGGAATCCCTGGAATACCTGCTCGCCAAGGGCGACGAGGCCGGCGCGCGGGCGCAGGCGCAGCGCCTGGGCATCGCCTCGCTGGACGCCTTCCGGCCGCGCGAGGTCGCGGGCGCCAAGTCCACCTGGCGCGACGTGATGGCGGCGGTGTTCGCTCCTCGCCACCTGCGCGCCACGCTGTGCTTCTGGGGCGCGCTGTTCCTCGGCATGATGCTGGTCTATGGCCTGAACACCTGGCTGCCGCAGATCATGCGCAAAAACGGCTACGACCTCGGATCCAGCATCTCCTTCCTGCTGGTGTTCAGCCTGGCCTCCGCCGTCGGCGGCCTGGTGTTGGGGCGGTTCGCCGACAAAACCGAACCGCGCAGGATCGTGGCGCTGTTCTTCCTGGCGGGCGCGGCCGGCATCTATTGCCTGACCTACAACAACCCGCTGGTTGTGAATTACGTGTGGGTCGCCCTGGCCGGCGTCGGCAGCATTTCCTCGTCGCTGATCCTCACGGGCTACCTGGCGGGCTACTACCCGGCCCATGCGCGCGGCGCGGCCACCGGCTGGGCGCTTTCCTTCGCCCGCATCGGCGCCATGAGCGGCCCGATCGTCGGCGGCTACCTGGCCGGCCTGAAATTGCCCCTAGCCTGGAACTTCATCGTCTTCTCGTGCGCGGCCGTGCTGGCGGCAGTCTTCGTCATCTTGATTCCCCGCCGTTATGCGGACGAACCGCAGGCGCAGTCCGCTTCCGGCGCCACGCAGGCCTTGCAGCGTCCATAAAGCAAAACGGCGCGCCTGGCCAGGCGCGCCGTTTCCAGAGGGCGGGAATCCGCTGCCGGTCAGCCGAAACGGCCCGTGATGTAGTCTTCCGTTTCTTTGCGCGACGGCTTCACGAAAATCTGGTCGGTCTGGCCGAATTCCATCAGCTCGCCCAGGTACATATAGGCGGTAAAGTCCGAGCAACGGGCCGCCTGCTGCATGTTGTGCGTCACGATGACGACGGTGTAGTCGTTCTTCAGTTCGGCGATCAGCTCTTCGATCTTGGCGGTGGAAATCGGATCCAGCGCCGAGCACGGCTCGTCCAGGAGCAGCACTTCGGGCTTGATGGCCACGCCGCGCGCGATGCACAAACGCTGTTGCTGGCCGCCCGACAGGCTATTGCCGCTCTGGTGCAGCTTGTCCTTCACTTCGTTCCACAGGGCCGCCTTGCTCAGCGCCCATTCCACGCGCTCGTCCATCTCGCCCTTGGACAGGCGCTCGAACAGGCGCACGCCGAAGGCGATGTTGTCGTAGATGCTCATGGGGAACGGCGTCGGCTTCTGGAACACCATGCCGACCTTGGCGCGGATCAGCGAAATGTCGGTCTTGGCGGTCAGCAGGTTTTCGCCATCCAGGATGATCTCGCCCTCGGCGCGCTGGCCGGGATACAACTCGAACATGCGGTTGAACGTGCGCAGCAGCGTGGACTTGCCGCAGCCCGACGGGCCGATGAAGGCCGTGACCTTCTTCTCCTGGATCGACATGTTCACATTGCGGATCGCATGGAACTTGCCGTAGTAGAAGTTCAGGTTCTTGACCTCGATCTTGTTCTTGACGGCGGTGGCGGTGTTTTCCATTTGGTTTCCCTTGGCGCCGGCGCGCCCTGCGCGCCGGCATAGCGATCTTTACTTGCGGAACATGTTGCGGGCAATGATGTTGATGCCCAGCACCAGCAACGTAATCAACGTGGCCCCGGCCCAGGCCAGGTTGTTCCAGTCCTTGAAGGGGCTAGCTGCATATTGGTAGATCACGACCGGCAGGTTGGCCATCGGCGCGTTCATGTTGAAGGACATGAACTGGTTCGATAGCGCCGTGAACAGCAGCGGCGCGGTTTCACCCGAAATGCGGGCGATGGCCAGCAGCACGCCGGTGATGATGCCGGTCTTGGCGGCGCGATAGCACACCAGGGTGATCATGCGCCACTTGGGGCAGCCCAGCGCAGCCGCGGCTTCGCGCAGGCTGTTGGGCACCAGCAGCAGCATGTTGTCGGTCGTGCGCACCACGACCGGGATCACCAGGATGGACAGCGCCAGGGCCCCGGCCCAGCCGGAATAATGGCCCACCTGCGCCACGTACACGGCGTAGATGAAGAGGCCGATGATGATCGACGGCGCCGAAAGCAGCACGTCGTTCAGGAAGCGCGTGGCCGGCGCCAGCCAGCCGCGCTGGCCGTATTCGGCCAGGTAGGTGCCGGCCAGGATACCCACGGGCGTGCCGATCAGGGTGCCGACGCCCGCCATGGCCACGCTGCCGAAGATGGCGTTGATCAGGCCGCCGGCCTGTCCGGGCGGCGGAGTGATCTCGGTGAATAGGGTCAGCGACAGCGCGGGCGCGCCCTTGATCAGCAACGTCAGAATGATCCAGAACAGCCAGAACAGCCCGAACGCCAGCGTTCCCAGCGAGACGGTCAGCATGATGCGGTTGACCACGCGGCGCCGGCGATAAATGCCGTTCTGCATATTGAGTACGGATACAGCCATGATCTTTTCCTTGTGCTCGCGGCGCGTCAGGTTTTCTTGCCTTCGCCGGCGGAGAGGCGGACCAGCAGCATCTTGGCCAGGGCCAGCACGATCGTCGTGATCAGGAACAGGATCAGACCCAGTTCCAGCAGCGCCGATTTCTGGATGCCGCCCGCTTCGTTGAATTCATTGGCCAAGGCGGAGGCGATCGAGTTGCCCGGAGAGAACAGCGAGCCGGACCACTTGAAGGCGTTGCCGATGACGAAGGTCACGGCCATGGTCTCGCCCAGCGCTCGCCCCAGGCCGAGCATGATGCCGCCGATGACGCCCGACTTGGTGAAAGGCAGGACCACGCGCCACATCACTTCCCAGGTCGTGCTGCCCAGGCCGTAGGCCGATTCCTTCAGCATCGTCGGCACGAGTTCGAACACGTCGCGCATGACTGCTGCAATGAAGGGGATGATCATGATCGAGAGGATCAGGCCAGCCGTGAAGATACCGATGCCGAACGGCGGCCCCGCGAAGATGCCGCCAATCACAGGCACGCTGCCCAGGGTGGCGATCAGGAAGGGCTGCACGTACTGCTGAAAAACGGGGACAAAGACGAACAAGCCCCACATGCCGTAGATGATGGACGGAATGGCCGCCAGCATTTCAACCGCGGTGCCCAGTGGACGGCGCAGCCAGGTCGGCGACAGTTCGGTCAGGAAGATGGCGATGCCGAACGACACGGGCACGGCGATGATCAGCGCAATGGCCGAGGTCAGCAGCGTGCCGATGATCGGCACGACGGCGCCGTAGTTCTGGTTGACGGGGTCCCAGTCGTTTAGCCACAGGAACGACAGGCCGTACTTGGCCAGCGATTCGCGGCTGCCGTAGATCAGGGAAACCAGGATCGCCGCCAACAGGATGAACACCAGGAAGGCGAACAGGCGCGTCAGGTTCTTGAATAGCGCATCCATCAGCGCGTTGTTATTTTGCTTCATAGGCGAAGGCGTGCCGGTAGTCACGGAGTCCGCCACGCTGGGCGGAAGCGGCACACTATTATCCATTACCGCGCTCATGGATGGACTTTCCTTAGGAAACCTGGGGGGAGAAACTTCGGGGATCTTGCTGCTGGCCGACCCATTCTTCTGCGGGCAGAAGGCCGGGGCCGGCCGCTGGACGGATTGCGCGCGCTGGAGGCCTGGAGACTGCCTGGCCCGCAGCGCGCGATACCATCCTTACTTCCAGACTGCCTTGCCGTCGGCGGCCTTGACCTCGCCCCAGGCGGCGCGGATTTCCTTGGTCACGGCTTCCGGCAGCGGCACGTAGTCCATCGCTTCGGCGGACTTGGCGCCGTTCTTGAACGCCCAGTCGAAGAACTCCAGCACGGCCTTGCCCTGCGCCGGCTTGTCTTGCGACTTGTGCAGCAGGATGAAGGTGGCGGCGGTGACGGGCCACGAATCGGCGCCCGGTTCGTCGGTCAGGACCACGCCCATGCCCGGCGCGCTCTTCCAGTCGGCGTTGGCGGCCGCGGCGGCGAATGCCTTCTGCTCGGGCTGGACGAACTTGCCGTCCTTGTTCTGCAGTTGCGTCCAGGCCAGCTTGTTCTGCTTGGCGTAGGCGTATTCGACGTAGCCGATCGAGTTCTTCAACTGGCCCACGTAGGCGGCGACGCCTTCGTTGCCCTTGCCGCCCTGGCCGGTGGGCCACTTGACGGCCTTGCCTTCGCCGACTTGCGCCTTCCAGTCAGGCGACACCTTGGACAGGTAGTTCGTCCAGCCGAAGGTGGTGCCCGAGCCGTCCGAACGGTGCACGACGATGATGTCGGCCGACGGCAGCTTCACATCGGGATTCAGCGCCTTGATGGCGGCGTCGTCCCACTTCTTGACCTTGCCGAGGAAGATGTCGGCCAGGACCTTGCCCGACAGCTTCAGCTTGCCCGGCTCCACGCCGTCGATGTTGACCACGGCAACGGTGCCGCCGATCACGGCCGGGAACTGCAGCAGGCCGTTCTTTTCCAGGTCGGCCGCCTTCATGGGATCGTCCGACGCGCCGAAGTCGACGGTCTTGGCGATGATCTGCTGCTGGCCGCCGCCCGAACCGATCGACTGGTAGTTCACGGCGTTGTTGGTGGCAGCCTTGTAGTCCGACGCCCACTTGGCGTAGATCGGGTACGGGAACGATGCGCCGGCGCCAGTCACGTCGGCGGCCTGGACGGCGAAGACGGCGGCGCTCAGCGCGACGCCCAGGGAAACTTGTTTGAAGACACGTTTGAACATCTGGGTTCCTTCTGTGCTCGTTGGAGGAGTCTTGGCAGGCTTTGGTACTGCCTGTCTTTCAGCGACCCTCGCATCTTAGAAGTCCAAGATGACAGGATAGTGACAGTCATGATCCCCCCCCGTAGGCGCTGCGCGCCTTCCCCCCCAGGGGGGCGCCGGTGGCGGACCGGCGGAGCCGGATCCGCGCGGCCTGGCTTGGGAGCGCCTTGCCTCGGATGACGACCAGGAGAAAGGGCAAAAGTGACCGGGTGGAACTCGAAGCCCCGCCCCGGGGAGTGCGGCACCGGGAAGCGGACCGGTGGGGGCGGATCCGCTGGTGTGGGCCGGGGCTGCGTCGAAACGCCGCCCTACGGGCGGCGGGTGTTACACGCCAAGCTTTTGCATCAGGTACTGATGCACGTTGAAGGGTTCGCGGCGGCTCTTCACGCGGGCATAGTCGCCGTCGGGCTGCTGCTGCCAGGCCAGCTGGTTGTCGCGCAGGGCGTAGGTGAAGGCCTCGTCGATCACGCGTTTTTTCAGCGTCTTGTCGTAGATGGGGAACGCGATCTCCACGCGGCGGAAGAAATTGCGGTCCATCCAGTCGGCCGACGACAGGTAGACGGTTTCTTCGCCTTCGGCATAGAAGTAGAACACCCGCGAATGCTCCAGGAACCGGCCCACGATGGAGCGGACCCGGATATTCTCGGACAGGCCCGGCACGCCGGCGCGCAGCGCGCACACGCCGCGCACGATCAGATCGATCTTCACGCCGGCCTGCCCCGCCTTGTAGAGCTCTTCGATGATCTGCTCTTCCAGCAGGGAATTCATCTTGGCCATGATGCGGGACCGCTTGCCCGCCTTGGCCGCGCGGGCCTCGGCGCGGATCAGCGCCACCATGCCGTCGTGCATGGTGAACGGCGACTGCATCAGCGCCTTGAGCGAACGGCGCGCGCCCAGCCCGGTCAATTGCGCGAAGACCTTGTCCATGTCCTCGCACAGCTTCGGATCGGCGGTCAAGAGGCCAAAATCGGTGTACAGGCGCGCCGTGCGCGGGTGGTAGTTGCCGGTGCCCAGGTGGGCGTAACGGCGCAGGCGCCCTTTTTCGCGGCGCAGCACCACGGCCATCTTGGCATGCGTCTTGTGCGCCACCACGCCATACACGACGTGGGCGCCCACCTCTTCCAGCTTGGAGGCCCAGTTGATGTTGGTCTGCTCGTCGAAACGAGCCATCAGCTCCACCACCACCGTCACTTCCTTGCCGGCGCGCGCCGCGGCCAGCAGGATCTTCATCAGCTCGGAATCCTCGCCGGTGCGGTAGATGGTCTGCTTGATGGCCATCACGTCCGGATCGAGCGCGGCGGCGGTCAGGAAATCGATGACAGGCTGGAACGACTGGTAGGGATGATGCAGCAGCCTGTCCTGCTCGGCCACGGCCTCGAACAGCTCGGCGGGCTTGTCGCCCACTCGGTCGAACGGCGCCGGCACCGGCGCGCGGTAATCGGGGAACAGCAGGTCCGGCCGAGAATCCGAGTTGCACAGCTGCATCAGGCGCGACAGGTTCACGGGGCCCGGCACGCGGTAGGTATCCTCGGGCTTGAGCGAGAATTCACGCTGCAGGAAGGTTTCCAGTTCGACCGGCGTCAGCTTGTCGATCTCCAGACGGACGGCCGCGCCGAAATTGCGCTGCGACAGTTCACCCTGCAAGGCGTGGCGCAGGTTGGTGACTTCCTCCTCGTCCACGAACAGGTCGCTGTTGCGCGTCACCCGCCATTGATAGCAGCCCAGCATTTCCAGGCCGGGGAACAGTTCGCCCACGAAGGCGCGCAGCAGCGACGTCAGCAGGATGTAGCCTTCCGGGTAGCCGGACAGCTCCTGCGGCATCTTGATCAGGCGCGGCAGGGCCCGCGGCGCCTGCACCACGGCGATGGACGCCTGGCGGCCGAACGCATCCGCCCCCGACAGCGACACGATGAAATTCAGGCTTTTGTTGTACACGCGCGGAAACGGGTGCGCCGGATCCAGCCCGATGGGGGTCAACAGCGGCATCACATCGCGGTTGAACACATTGCGCGCCCATTCCTGCTGTTGCGGATTCCATTCGGACGCGTGATGCAGGGTGATGCCCTCCGCGTGCATGGCGGGCAGGATCTCGTCGTTGAGCAGGTTGTACTGGCGGCCGACCAGCTCATGCACCGCCTGCTGGACGTTCTCGAACGCCTGGTCCGGCGTCATGCCGTCCGGCCCCACCAGGTTCGGCGACTGCCGCTGCTGCTCCTTCAGGCTGGAAATCCGGATCTCGAAGAATTCATCCAGGTTGGAACTGACGATACACACATAGCGCAACCGCTCGAGCAGGGGCGTCTTCGGATCCTCCGCCATCGCCAGCACGCGTTCGTTGAATTTCAGCAGCGACAACTCGCGGTTCATGAGCAAGGGCTCGGCGGGAGGGCGTGAGGGCATACCGGATTCCATACGTAGGGGGAGCGTGGAGTTTTACTGCAAAAAGGTGACGGTTCCATGACACGACGCCAAGAACGTAGCGTACGCCAAAACCGGGACGTATAGCCGAGGATATATTCTCCCAAGCCCCTGTTCCGTAAGAAAAAAACCGCAGTCCAGAGCGCTGTCATATGGGGTCTCTATAATCAGGCCACCTCACAGCCAATATTTCACGAGCCGCATGGATCAACTTCTGGCCGCGGTGGACCTCGGGTCCAACAGCTTCCGCCTCTCCATCGGACGCATCGTTCAACAGGACGGTACGCCCCAGATCTATCAGATCGATCGTCTCAAGGAAACCGTCCGGCTCGCGGCCGGCCTGGACGCCGAGAAAAAGCTCGGCGACGACGCGATCGACCGCGCCATCGCCGTGCTCGAGCGCTTCGGCGACCGCCTGCGCAGCTTTCATCCCAACCGCGTCCGCGCCGTCGCGACCAACACCTTCCGCGTGGCGCGCAACACCCGGGACTTCCTGCCGCGGGCCGAAGCCGCCCTGGGCTTCCCCATCGAAGTCATCGCCGGCCGCGAAGAGGCCCGCCTGATCTTCTCTGGGGTGGTCCATACCCTGCCCCCGTCGCCCAATAAGCGGCTGGTCATCGACATCGGCGGCGGGTCCACGGAAGTCATCATCGGCAAAGGACACGAACCCTCGCTGATGTCCTCGCTCTATATGGGTTGCGTCAGCTATAGCCGGCAGTTCTTCTCGGACGGCATCGTGGACGCGCACCAGATGAAGCAGGCGGAGCTGGCCGCCCGGCGCGAAATCGAAGTCATCGCCAAGCAGTACCGCAAGATGGGCTGGAAAGAAGCCTACGGTTCCTCGGGCACCGCCAAGGCGCTGTTCGCCATCCTGACCGAAAGCCGCTTCTCCGACCGCGGCATCACGCGCGCCGGCCTGACCAAACTGAAAGACCGCATCGTGCGCTCGGGCCGGGTCATCCCCTCCGAACTGCCGGGCATCAAGATCGAACGCGCGGACGTGCTGCCGGGCGGCCTGGCCATCATGAGCGCCCTCTTCGACGAACTGGGCATCGAGGTCATGCACACCGGCGACGGCGCCCTGCGCCTGGGCGTGCTGTACGACCTGCTCGGCCGCGACGACGAACACGACAAGCGCGACGAATCGGTGCGCCAGTTCATGAAGCGCTACCACGTCGACGTCAACCAGGCCCGCCGCGTGCGCCACGCGGCCCTGACCCTGTTCGACACGATGTTCCCCGACGGCCCGGAACGCGCCGAGCTGCGGCCGGCGCTGGGTTGGGCGGCCGACCTGCACGAAGTGGGCCTGTCGATCGCGCACAACGCCTATCACAAGCACACGGCCTACGTGCTGGAAAACGCCGACATGCCGGGCTTCTCGCGCGCGGACCAGCAGCTGCTTGCGCTGCTGGCGCTCGGCCACCAGGGCAAATTGGCCAAGCTGGAGCCGCTGGTGCGTTCCCGCCCCCAATGGAAAGCCATCCTCAGCCTGCGCCTGGCGGTACTGCTGTTCCGCCGCCGCAACGAGATCGAGCCGCTGCCGCTGACGGCATCGGTGCGCGACAACTCCATCGTCGTGCGCGTCAACCGCGATTGGCTGGCCCAGCACCCCTTGAGCGACTTCACGCTGCGCGCCGAAGAAGCCGAATGGAACAAGGTGGGGTTTTCGTTCGAACTACTGGAGTTCTAGGGCCGGCAGGCCCAGAACATGGGCGGACGGCGGGCGCCGCCCGCCGTTACGGCCGCATGCCCTTGCGGCCCGGCGCTAGAACGGTGAAAGATCCGTTTCTCGGTCGAGCCGCTTGAGTTCCATGCGCAGGGGCCGCGTCGCCCGCCGTATCAGTCTGATCTTCATGCGGCGGAGCAGGCGGCGCATGGCAGTCAGCGCTGGGCGTTGGGGGCCGCGGGCTGATCCAGCCCGAAATGGCGGCGGTAGCGTTCGTCCATGCGCCCCATCTTGAGCAGCACGGGGAAATCCGCGGCGTTGAAATCGGGATCCCATGCGGGTTCGCCACAGACGCTGGCGCCCAGCTTCAGGTAGCCCTTGATCAGCGGCGGCACACGCGCCGGCAAGGTGCTGTTGAGCTTTTCCACGGGATAGCGGTGCAGCGGTGTGACGCGGGGTTCGTCGCCTTGGGGCAGGTGCTTGGAGATGGTGCGCCACACTTCGGCAGCCGTGACGCCGTCGTCGCGCAGGCTCACGCTGGCGCAGCCCAGCACATATTCGTAGCCGCCGCGGCGCAGGTATTCCGCCAAGCCGGACCAGAGCAGCATAATGACCCCGCCGCCGCGGTAGTCGGCGTGCGTGCAGGAACGGCCGACTTCAACGAGCTCGTCCCGGATCGAGCCCAGGCCGGAGAGATCGAACTCGGACTCCGAATAGTATCCGCCCGCCTCCCGCGCCTTTTCCGGCGTCAGGATGCGGTATGTGCCCACGACACGGCCGGTATCCAGCTCGCGGACCATCAGGTGTTCGCAGAACGGGTCGAAGCGGTCGTTCTCTACGCCGTCCTGGGCATCCGGGAATACGGCTCCCATGTCCTCGGTGAAGACCTCGTAGCGCAGGCGTTGAATCTGCTCGATTTCTTCAGCGGTGCGCGCCAAGCCCACCACCAGCACCTTGGCGGCGGCGCCGGTCCAAGGTTCTGCAGCATTACGGCTCGGATTGATGCGTGCTAATTCCAGCATTGCGCGAAGCTCCTAGAGAGTCCAGTCAGTGTGGACGCCCTGTATGTCAAAGACTTGACCAATATGTTACGTGACTATGAAGTTTAGTTCGGAGCAGATCTGTCCATTTTCCGCAGATGTCGACAAATCTTTACAAACCTATGCCAATTGCTTACAGATAAAAGGCCACCCGTCACATACTGGGTGGCCTTTGCTTTGCCGCAAATCAAGGTAGCGGTCCGTCTACCCCAAACTGGCGGCAAGTTTTTCCGCGCAAGACACCGCCAGCGCTTCGTCTTCGGCTTCCACCATCAGCCGCAGTTTCGGTTCCGTGCCCGACGCCCGGATGAGGATGCGGCCGCGGCCGTCCAGTTCCGCTTCGACGGCTTTGCGCGCGGCGCTCAGGCCGGCATGGGTCTTCCAGTCCTGGCCCGGCGCCAGCGGCACGTTGATCATCTTCTGCGGGTACATGCGCAGGTCGCTCACCCACTCCGACAGCCCGACCGAATTGCGGCGCAGCGCGGTCAGCACCTGCAGCGCGGCAACGATGCCATCGCCGGTCGAATGGCAATCCAGGCACAACAGGTGGCCCGAGCTCTCGCCGCCATACAGCCAGCCGCGCGCCTGCATCTGCTCCAGCACATAGCGGTCGCCCACATTGGCGCGCTCGAAACCCACGCCCAGGCGCTTCATCTCGCGTTCGAAGCCGAAATTGGTCATCAGCGTGCCCACGACGCCGTCCACCTTGCCGCGCTGCATGCGTTCGCGGACGATGGCGTACATGAGTTCGTCGCCGTTATAGATGCGGCCGTCGCCGTCCACCATCTGGAGGCGGTCGGCATCGCCGTCGAGCGCGATACCCAACTGGGCGCCGCGCGCGCTCACTTCCTTGGCCAACAGCTCGGGATGCAGCGCGCCCACGCCCTTGTTGATGTTGAAGCCGTCGGGATGCACGCCGATGGCATGCACCTCGGCACCCAGTTCGCGGAAGACATGAGGAGCGATGTTGTACGCGGCGCCGTGGGCGGCGTCCACTACGATCGTCATCCCGTTCAGATCCAGATCGTTGGGGAAGGTGCTCTTGCAGAACTCGATGTAACGGCCCTGCGAGTCGGCCATGCGGCGGGCGCGGCCCAGGGCTTCCGAGCCGACGCAGCCCAGCGGCTCGTCCAGCGCGGCCTCGATCGCCGCCTCGATATCGTCGGGCAGCTTCATGCCCTGTGCCGAGAAGAACTTGATGCCGTTGTCATGGTACGGGTTATGCGAAGCGCTGATGACGATACCGGCCACGAGGCGCAGGGCCCGCGTCAGATAGGCCACCGCCGGCGTCGGGATCGGGCCGGCCAACAGCACATCGATGCCCGCGGCCGACAGGCCGGCTTCCAGGGCGGATTCCAGCATATAGCCGGAGATCCGCGTGTCCTTGCCGATCACGACCTGCGGGCGGCTTGCGCCGCGCACGGCGTGCTCGCGCGCCAGCACGCGGCCAGCCGCATAGCCCAGCCTCAGGGCGAACTCGGCGTTGATCACCGGACCGCCAACCTCACCGCGCACGCCATCAGTGCCGAAATACTTGCGTCGAATCATGAAGTGATTGCTCCTTGTTCTGCCGCGTGCCATACCTTCAGCGCGTCGACGGTGGCCGCCACATCATGCACACGCACGATGGAAGCGCCACGCGCCACGCAGGCAAGCGCCGCGGCGATGCTGCCGGGCAGCCTGTCGTTCACCGGCCGGCCAGTGGCCTGGCCGATCATGTTTTTGCGCGACAGGCCGATCAGCAATGGATAACCGATGCTGCGCAGGCCGGAGAGCCGGCGCAGCAGTTGGAAGTTCTGGTCGGCGGTCTTGCCGAAGCCGAAGCCCGGATCCAGCACGATGCGGCGGGGATCGACCCAGGCCGCGCGCAGCTTGTGCGCGCGGGCTCCCAGGAAAATTCCGATTTCACCGATCAGATCGGTGTACTCGGGCGGGGTAGCCTGCATGGTGCGGGGCTCACCCTTCATGTGCATGACACACAGCCCGCAGCGCGATTGCGCCACTGCCTCGACGGCGCCGGGCTGGCGAAAGCCATAGATGTCGTTGATCATGTCCGCGCCCGCGTCCAGCACGGCCCGCATGACTTCCGGCTTGAACGTGTCGATGGACAGGGGCACGCCGCAATCGCGCAGCGCCTCGATCACCGGCAGCAGCCGGGCCAGTTCGTCCGCCACCGAGACCGGGTCGGCGCCGGGCCGCGTGGACTCGCCCCCCAGGTCCAGGATCTGGGCGCCCTCTTCGACCAACTGGCGCGCGTGCGCCACCGCGGAATCCGTATCGCCATGCTGGCCGCCATCGGAAAAGGAATCCGGCGTGACGTTGACGATACCCATGACAAGCGGGCGCTCGAGATCAAACTCGAAGCGCCCGCAAAGAAAGTTATTTGCCATAACTCAGGACGAGAGCCCTCAGACTGCGGCAGCCGTATTGCCGCCCGCAGCCAGGCCGGTCGGGGGCGTGTCGGACGTGTCCGACGGCCCCGAGGGCGTCTTCGGGGGACGCGGCGGGCGGCCCTCGACGATGTCGTTGATCTGGTCGGCGTCGATGGTTTCCCATTCCAGCAGCGCAGTGGTCATCGCTTCGACCTTGTCGCGGTTGTCTTCCAGGATCTTGCGCGCGACGCCGTACTGCTCGTCGATGATGCGGCGGATCTCGGTGTCCACCTTCTGCATGGTGGCTTCGGACATGTGCGTGGTCTTGGTAACGCTGCGGCCCAGGAACACTTCGCCTTCGTTCTCGGCGTAGACCATGGGGCCCAGTTCGTCGGTCATGCCGTAGCGTGTGACGATGTCGCGGGCGATGGCAGTGGCGCGTTCGAAGTCGTTCGAGGCGCCCGTGGTCATCTGGTCCATGAACAGCTCTTCGGCGATACGGCCACCGAACAGCACGGCGATGGTGGACAGCAGGCGGCCCTTGTCCATGCTGTAGCGGTCGGTCTCGGGCAGCTGCATCGTCACGCCCAGCGCACGGCCGCGCGGGATGATGGTGACCTTGTGGACCGGGTCGGTCTTGGGCAGCAGGCGCGCGACGATGGCGTGGCCGGACTCGTGGTACGCCGTGTTCTTGCGCTCCTCTTCAGGCATGACGATGGAGCGGCGCTCGGCGCCCATGATGATCTTGTCCTTGGCCTTTTCGAAGTCGGACATATCCACCGTGCGGCCGTTGCGGCGGGCGGCGAACAGCGCGGCTTCGTTGACCAGGTTGGCAAGGTCGGCGCCCGAGAAGCCCGGGGTGCCACGCGCGAGGACGGTGGCGTCGACGTTGGGCGACAGCGGGACCTTGCGCATATGGACCTTCAGGATCTGCTCGCGGCCGCGGATGTCGGGCAGCGGCACCACGACCTGGCGGTCGAAGCGGCCCGGACGCAGCAGCGCCGGGTCCAGCACGTCCGGACGGTTGGTCGCGGCGATCACGATCACGCCCTGGCCGGATTCGAAGCCGTCCATTTCCACCAGCATCTGGTTCAGCGTCTGTTCGCGTTCGTCGTTGCCGCCGCCCAGGCCGGCGCCACGCTGGCGGCCCACCGCATCGATTTCGTCGATGAAGATGATGCAGGGTGCGTGCTTTTTGGCGTTCTCGAACATGTCGCGCACGCGGGCCGCGCCCACGCCGACGAACATTTCAACGAAGTCCGAACCGGAAATGCTGAAGAACGGGACCTTGGCTTCGCCCGCGATGGCCTTGGCCAGCAGCGTCTTGCCGGTACCCGGGGAGCCGACCATCAGCACGCCGCGCGGGATGCGCCCGCCCAGCTTCTGGAACTTGCTGGGGTCGCGCAGGAAGTCGACCAGTTCCTGGACGTCTTCCTTGGCCTCGTCGCAGCCGGCAACGTCGGCGAAGGTAATCTGGTTGGTGTTCTCGTCGAGCATGCGGGCGCGCGATTTGCCGAAGCTGAACGCACCGCCCTTGCCGCCGCCCTGCATCTGCCGCATGAAAAACACCCAGACGCCGATCAGCAGCAGCATGGGGAACCACGACACAAAGATGCTCATCAGCAGCGATTGCTCTTCGCGCGGCTTGCCCGACACCTGGACGCCATACTTCAGCAGATCGGAAACCATCCAGAGGTCGCCCGGAGAAGTGAGCGTATAGGCACGGCCCGCGTCGGGCGTTACATACAGCACGTCGCCCTGGACGTCGACCTTGCGGATGCGTCCCGCCTTGGCGTCATCCATGAACTGCGTATACGTCACGCCATCCTGCGTCTGGGCGCGTCCGTCGAACTGTTTGAAGACGGTAAATAGCACGAGGGCTATCACCATCCAGACAGCGACTTTCGAAAATGAATTATTCAAGGTCGATCTCCTGCTTTCGATTCCGACCGGCGACCGCGCACCCGCATATGGCACAGTCACAAGTATGTCAATAGCCCATTCTACCCTGTCAGGCAGATTGCGTCCTGGGAACCCTGGGCCCCTCTAAGTTTCGTCTGATTCGTAAGTTTTCTGGTCGTTGTCTCGGCAGGCGATAGGTTTTTCTGGCCCAGGCGAACCCGGGCTATTTCAGATCGCGCGCAACCAGAAAGGTTTCAGAGGACTTGTCCCGAGACGCCTTCGGCTTGCGTTCGACCACCCGCTTGAAGCGCTGCTTGTAGGACTGCACGATCTGCGAAAAGCCGCTGCCGTGGAAGGCCTTGACGATCAGCGCCCCGTTGGGCTTCAAATGGGCGCAGGCAAATTCCATCGCCAGGTCGCACACATGCTGGATACGCGCCGAATCGGCGCTACCCACGCCAGACAAGTTGGGGGCCATGTCTGAAATAACAAGGTCGACCTGACGGGATCCGACCATGTCTTCCAATTGTTTCAAAACGTCATCCTCGCGGAAGTCGCCCTGAATGAATTCGACGCCGGCCACCGGCTCCATGGGCAACAGGTCCAGGGCGATGATACGGCCGTCCACGACGCCGCCCGGCCCCGCCAGCCGCTCGCGCGCCACCTGGGACCAGCTGCCCGGCGCCGAGCCCAGGTCCACGACCAGGTCGCCCCGGCGCATCAGCTTCTCGGTTTCCAGGATCTCGATCAGCTTGAAGGCGGCGCGGGCCCTGTAGCCCTTCTGTTGCGCCAGCTTCACATAGGGATCATTGATGTGCTGGTGAATCCAGTCTTTGGAGAATTTATTCTTGGCCATTACCGTACAATTCCACGCATGCCTATATTAGAACTTACCTCTCGTGAGCGTAGCGACCTTCGGTCCGCCGCTCACCCTCTGCGCCCCGTCGTCCTGATCGGCGACAATGGCCTGACCGACGCCGTGCTCAAGGAAATCGACCTTGCACTGACGTCGCACGGGCTCATCAAGGTGCGCGCCGGCGGCGACGACCGCGAAGCCCGCGAAGCCATGCTGTCGGCCATCTGCGACACGCTCTCGTGCGCCCCGGTCCACCACCTGGGCAAGATCCTGATCCTGTTCCGCCCGCTGGCCGGCAACATCAAGCCCGCCTCGCTGGCCGCCCTGGAGCCTGAACGTCCGGCCAAGCGCCGCGCCTCCGAGCCCCATACGCCCAAGAAGCTGGCCGCCGAAGGCAAGACCCTTGCCAAGCGCCCCCGCCGCAGCGAAACCGAGGAACCCAAGCCCAAGACGCGCTACGTTCCCGCGGATCAGCTGAACAAGAACGGCAAGCCCATGCGCCCCAGCACCAAGAAGGCCTCCAGCAGCGACCACGGCATCCCTCGTCGCGCCGGCAGCGCGCTCAGCCTGCGGGCCGGAGCCCGCAGCGGCACCAGCCGCCGTTCGAAATAATAAGTAGAAGTAGAGCCCCCACGCTGCGCCTTCGGCTTGCTGCCCCCCAAGGGGGCCGCTTTTGCCTTGGGGCGGCCCGGCGGCAAAATGTACCCCCACGCTGCGCCTTCGGCTTGCTGCCCCCCAAGGGGGCGTTTTTGCCTTGGGGCGGCCCGGCGGCAATAGTAAACGTAAACGGAGCGCCGACACAAAAACGGGCGCTTTACGCGCCCGGCCCACCATAGCGTGTCCGCATTAATCCGCGAAATCCATGCGAACGCACGGTTCGGACTATGGTGTTTTGACAGTTTCCAGCAACTTACTGCGGCGTCAGATGTAACGCACGCCCAACACTTCATACTCGCGAACGCCAGCCGGGGCCTTGACCTCGACAACGTCGCCTTCACTCTTGCCGATCAACGCGCGGGCCACCGGGCTCGACACGGAAATCAGGTTCGACTTGATGTCGGCTTCAACGTCGCCGACGATCTGGTAGGTCACGCGATCGCCCGAATCCAGGTCTTCGATTTCGACGGTTGCGCCGAACACGGCACGACCTTCGGCCTCGAGGGCGGAGGGGTCGATCAGGTGGGCATTGGAAAGCGTGCCTTCAAGCTCGGCAATCCGGCCCTCGATAAAGCCTTGGCGCTCGCGAGCTGCATCGTACTCGGCGTTTTCCGACAGATCGCCCTGCGCGCGCGCCTCGGCGATGGCGTTAATCACGGCGGGACGTTCCACGGTTTTCAGCCGCTGGAGCTCTTCTTGCAAGCGCTCGGCCCCGCGCACGGTCAAAGGAATGGCAGACATGTCGTTTCCCAAACAAAAGTAGAAAACGCCCCCGACGGAGCGTTCTCGGTGAAGGTCGCAGAGCTCGCGCGCGCATGCCGCCGGAAATATCAATAACGGCGGTGCGGCGCGGACGACCAAAACAAAACCCCGGCTCGGGTCGGAACCGGGGCAATCAAAGTCATATTGTGGGCAAAGTCCACGGGAATTGCAAGCCGCCGGAGAAACCGTCGTTTTCGACGGATTTCGGCGCTGTAACCCGCTAAAACCAGCCATTTTCTCCAACTGTCCTTGCTTTCGCGCAAGTTGTGCCGGCAATCGCGCGCTCGGGATGCTGGCAGCCGCCGTTTGTTGCACAAAAACTACTCTGGAATAACCTTTTATTCATCCGGTGCCGGATGGCGCATGAAAACCGCTGGAGAAAATCGCGAAAACCAGTATAAAAAACAAAACCGTCAATTAATGACAATTTAATACAAATAATTAATACGAGTATTTTCCCCACCCCGGCAAGCGGTCCGAATACGGGCCGCCAGCGCGGCGCGGGTCATTGGCGATGTAGGCAGTTCTGGCGGGCGCATCGCACAACCATCCGGCGCGACGCCCGCCGCTACGGCACGCGGCGGGCGGGCCAGGCCCCGTCCCGCGCGTGGCGGAGTGCGTTGAGGAAGGAGAAAGGCTCATGCTGGAAAAATTGAAAGTCCGTACGGGAATGCTGCTGGTGCTGGGTTGCTTCGTGATCGCCCTTGCGCTGGCAAGCGGTCTGGGCTGGATGAACGCCGAAAGAAGCGTCACCGAGATCAAGGACCTGAACAACGTCGCAGTCCATCAGGTCGACCCCTTGTATGAAGCGAACGCGGCCTTATTGCGCACGCGGCTGGCGCTCGGCGCCGGCATGGCCGCCTTGCAGGCCGCCGCCACCGACCAGGCCGCGCAGACCGAGCAGGAAGCCGCCCGGGAACTTGCGCTGGCCCGCGAGCGCTTCGCCCGCTATATGGCCGTGCCCAAGACCGAGCGGGGCCAAGCCCTGGCCCAGACCTTGCAGGCCCGCTTCACGGAGTACGGCGCAAGACTTGAAGCGCTGGGCGCGGCCCTGAAGGAACGCTCGCCCGCCAGGTACCAGCAGGATGAGGGCCGGGTGCGCCAGGCGGACGCCAGCTTCATCAAGGACATGCAGGCCTTCCTGGCCCGGGTCGAAGAACGCAGCAACGGCGTGCTGGCCAGCGCCGAGCAGACTTACTCCACCGCGCGGATCTCGGCGATCGCCCTGGTATCGGCCGCCCTGCTGCTGACCGCGCTGTGCTGGGCCTTCATCCGGCGCGGAGTACTGCAACCGCTGCAGGAAGCCGGCAGGCATTTCGACCGCATCGCGGCCGGCGATCTGACCGCGCGCGTGGAAAGCCGCTCGGACAACGAGATCGGCGCCCTCTTCGCCGCGCTCAAGCGCATGCAGGAAGGGCTCACCCGCACGGTGACCTCCGTGCGCCTCGGCGTGGACGAGATCAACGTCGGCGCGGCGGAAATCGCGGCGGGCAACGCCAACCTGTCCGTCCGCACCGAAGAGCAGGCCGCGGCGCTGGAAGAAACCGCTTCGACCATGGAGGAGCTGGCAGTCACGGTCAAGCAGAATGCGGAAAACGCCGCCCAGGCCAATCAACTGGCGGCGGTCAGCATGGACGTGGCGCAGCGCGGCGGCCAGAACGTGGATCAGGTGGTGGCCACCATGCATGGCATCTCGGACAGTTCGCGGCGGATCTCGGACATCGTGTCGGTAATCGACGGCATCGCCTTCCAGACCAATATCTTGGCGCTGAACGCCGCCGTCGAGGCCGCAAGGGCCGGCGAGCAGGGCAAGGGCTTCGCGGTGGTCGCGGGCGAAGTCCGCACCCTGGCCCAGCGCGCCGCCCAGGCGGCCAAGGAAATCAAGGCGCTGATCGAAACCTCGGTGGACACCGTCGCGGCCGGCTCGGCGCAGGTCGCGGCCGCCGGCCAGACCATGCAGGAAATCGTGACGTCGGTGCAGCGCGTGGCCGACATCATGGGCGAGATTTCGGCGGCCTCGGCCCAGCAGGCCGGCGGCATCGACCAGGTCAGCCTGGCGATCACGCAGATGGATGAAGTCACGCAGCAGAACGCGGCGCTGGTCGAAGAGGCCTCCGCCGCCGCGGCGGCGATGGAGGAACAGGCGCGGCGCCTGGCGGAAGCCACCTCCGTGTTCAAGACGCAGTCGGGGCAGGTCATCGAGGCAACACCGGCACCGCTGGGCCGCCTGCCGCAGGCTTCCCGGCTGACCCGCTCCTAGGCGGGCCGCTGCCGCGGGGAAACGGGTTCGCGCTTCCCCGCGGCGCGTGTTTTACGTCCTGCGGCGCAGTAAGGCATACAGAATGATGGCGCCGAAAGTGGCGGTACCGATGCCGCCCAGCGTGAAGGTCCCCAGCTTGACGGTGAAATCGCCCGCCCCGAGCACCAGCGTGACCGCCGCCACGATCAGGTTGCGGTTATCGCTGAAATCCACCTGGTTGACCACCCAGATACGGGCGCCGGCAATGGCGATCAGGCCGAACACCACCACCGACATGCCGCCGAGCACGGGCGCCGGGATCGTCTGGATCAGGGCGCCGAACTTGGGCGAGAAGCCCAGAATGATGGCGATGACGGCGGCCACCACGAACACCAGCGTCGAGTAGATGCGGGTCACGGCCATCACGCCGATGTTCTCGGCATAGGTGGTGACGCCTGTGCCGCCCACCGCGCCGGACACCATGGTGGCGACCCCATCGCCCACGAAGGCGCGGCCGAGGTAGCGGTCCAGGTCCTGGCCCGTCATGGCGCTGACCGCCTTCACGTGGCCCAGGTTCTCGGCCACCAGGATAATCGCGACCGGCACGATCAGGCCCATGGCTTCGGCCTTGAACACGGGCGCGGCGAAATGCGGCAGGCCGAACCAGGCGGCTGCGGACACCGCGGAGAAGTCGATGGGCTTGCCCAGGCCCAGGCCGTTGGCGAAGATGCCGTACAGCACGCAGGCCAGGATCATGCCCACCAGGATCAGCAGGCGCTGCACCATGCCCTTGGTGAACACCGCGATACCGCCCACGCAGAGGATGGTGACCATGGCCATCACGCTATCGAAGCCCGATGCGCCCATGGCGCCCTTGGCGGCGATGGGCGCCAGGTTCAGGCCGATCACGGCAACCACCGCGCCCGTGACGACGGGCGGCATCAGCGTGTCGATCCAGTTCGCGCCCCCGCCGGCCCGCGCATTGACGAACCAGACGATCAGCCCGATCAGCGTATAGGCCAGGCCGCAGGCGATGATGGCGCCCAGCGCCACGCCGATATTGGCGTTTGGACCGGCGCCCGCGTAGCCCGTCACCGCGATCACGCCGCCGATGAAGGCGAAGCTGGAACCCAGGTAGCTCGGAACCCGCCCCCCGACAAACAGGAAGAAGATCAGCGTGCCGATGCCCGACATCAGGATAGCGACGTTGGGATCGAAGCCCATGAGCAGCGGCGCCAGCACGGTGGACCCGAACATGGCGACGACGTGCTGGGCGCCCATGGCCACGTTCTTGGGCCAGGACAGCCGCTCATCGGGCGCGATGATGACGCCGGGCTCGGCGTCGTCCGCCAGGCGCCAGCGCGGAAAATAGGAATTGGACATGGATTCCCCGGGAGAATGATTCGAATGGAGGATTCAGGATGCGAGCGGGCGCCAGTGTAAAGGGGGCCGCGAAGGCCCGGCAATGCTTAAGTTCCTCTGTGGAATGCCGTATTGGTAGAAACCCCGAAATCCATACAGGCAGCAGGAGCAACCATGGCGATCAATTCCATCAACGGCACCTCCCGGGCCATCAGCCTGGCGGACCTGTGGGCCGAGAAAATCCAGGCCAACAAAGAGGCCAGGAACGCGCCGGGCGCGCAGGCGGAAGTGTCCGGCCAGGACGGCAGTATCCGTGTCAGCGCGCCGGGAAGCATGAAAGTCGGCGGCGCGCAGGCGGCCGAGGAAACCGACAACGACGACGAATTCACGCGCCAGATCAAGGAATTGCAGAAGCAGCTGAAGCGGGTCATGGAGCAGATCGCCCGGGTCAAGGCCAGCGGCATGTCGGCCGAGATGAAGGCCCAGCAGTTGCAGGCCCTCAATGCCCAGGCTCTGCAGATCCAGGGGCAGATCGCGCAGGTCATGGCGCAGCAAGCCCGTGCGATGCAGGGCGGCGTGTCCGCCACGGCGTAGCGCGGGGCCGCCCACGCTGATGGGCCGCATCAAAATTTCTGATTGGACGCATTGCGGACCAGACATTACTGTCTCCGGACAAATCTAATACCACGGAGACAAACCATGCACGCAATGCGCACAGCCCTCGCAGGGGCGCTGCTGGCCGTTTGCGCCGCGCCATCCCTGGCCGGCACGGTGACGGTGATCACGTCGTTCCCCAAGGACCTGACCCAGGCCTACAAGGCCGCGTTCGAGAAGGCCAACCCCGGCATCACGCTGGAAATCCTGAACAAGAACACGGTGTCGGGCATCGCCTATGTGCGCGAAACGCCCGCCGGCCAACGCCCCGAGGTGTTCTGGGCCAGCGCGCCCGACGCATTCGAGGTGCTGGGCCGCGACAAGCTGCTGGCCAAGTCGTCCGACGTGGCGAACAAGGACGTGCCGGACAAGATCGGCAACTACCCCATCAACGATCCGGGCGGCATGTACCTCGGGCAGGCGCTGGCCGGCTACGGCATCATCTACAACACGCGCTATATCGCCGCGCACAAGCTCCCCGCGCCGGTCGAATGGAAGGACCTGCTGGCGCCGCAATGGTTCGGCCACGTCGGCATCACGTCGCCGTCGCGCTCGGGCACCATGCACTTGACCGTCGAAACCATCCTGCAGGGCGAAGGCTGGGACGAAGGCTGGCGCACGCTGCTACGCATGTCCGGCAACAGCAGCGCCGTCACGGAGCGCTCGTTCGGCGTGCCGGACGGCGTAAATAACGGCCAGTTCGGCGCCGGCCCGGTCATCGATTTCTTCGGTCTGTCCAGCAAGTACTCCAAGTTCCCGGTCGACTTCGTCTATCCGTCCGAAACCGCCATCGTGCCCGCCAACATCGCCTTGATCGAAGGCGCGAAGAATACCGAGGAAGGCAAGAAGTTCATCGCTTTCACGCTCAGCCAGGCTGGCCAGGAGCTGCTGCTGGAGCCGAAGATCTCGCGCCTGCCGGTGCTGCCCTACTCCGCGCTTGCCGGCAAGATACCGCCCGGCTACCCGGATCCGGCTGAAATCGCCAAGCGCAGCAAGGTGCAATTCAATGCCGACCTCTCGCAGACGCGCTACTACGTGGTGCAGTCGCTGTACGACCAGACCGTCACGTTCCGCCTGAAGGAACTGCAGGCGGCCTCCAAGGCCATCTACGACGCCGAAGCCAAGCTGGGCGACAAGGCCAAGAGCGGCAAGCCGGCGGAACTCCTGGAGCAGGCCCGCAAGCTGACCTGGACGCCGCTGGTCGACGGCAAGAAGGCGGCGGACCCGGCCTTCCTGGCCATCTTCGCCGGCAACAAGAAAGACGCCGCCGTGAACCAGCAGATCACGCAGCTGGAAGGCGAGTGGAACGGGCGCGCCCGCGCCAATTACGAAGAGGCCGTGAAGCTGGCCAGGCAAGCCGCGGCGCTCTAACCGGCAAGCCCTGCGAACGGCAGCGGGCGGGGAATCCGCCCGCTGCCGGCGGCTCCCCCGTGTTCCGTTCCGTAGCGGCGTCCGGATGACGACCGTCTTCCGTATGCGCCGGACCAGACACTCGCAACGATTTCGGGATTCTCGATGAATTATTCGGGCCATTCGCGCCTGCACGCCGGCCCTGTGCTGACGGCGCTCCTGGTGTTCGGCTTTCTGCTGCTGTTCCTGGCCATTCCGGTCGGAACCGTGTTCTACACCGCCTTCGTGAACGCCGACGGCAGCTTCACGATGGGCCATTTCGGCGCCTTCTTCAACCAGCCACTGATGCAGGAGGCGTTCTTCAACAGCCTGTACGTGGCGGGCTGGTCGGCCCTGCTCGCGTCGCTCATCGCGGTGCCGCTGGCCTACTTCACCGTGCGCTTCGACTTCCGCGGCGCGCTCCTGATCCAGACGCTGGGCGTGCTGCCGCTGATCATGCCGCCCTTCGTCGGCGCGGTCGCCATGCAGCTGATCTTCGGACGCTCCGGCAGCGTCAACCTGCTGCTGCAGGACTGGTTCGGCTTCACGCTGCCCTTCATGGAAGGCCTGAACGGCGTGATCTTCGTGGAAGCGCTGCACTACTTCCCGTTCATCCTGATGAACCTGGTCGTGGCGCTGCGCAACATCGATGGCGCAATGGAAGAGGCGGCCTTCAACCTGGGCTCGCGCGGCTTCCGCCTGTTCCGCCGGGTGATCTTCCCCCTGGCGCTGCCTGGCTACGTGGCGGGCACGTCCCTTGTCTTCGTCAAGGTCTTCGACGACCTGGGCACGCCGCTGGTCCTGGGCACCACCAACATGCTGGCGCCGCAGGCCTATCTGCGCATCACCCAGGTGGGGCTGGAGGATCCGCTGGGCTACGTCATCAGCGTCATCATGGTCGCCTTTTCGATCCTGGCGCTGTGGTTATCGGCCCGCGTGCTCAAGGGCCGGGACTACTCCACCCTGCAGAAGGGCGGCAACTCCATCCACAAGCGGAAGCTGCGCCCGCTGGAAAGCGTGCTGGCCTACGGCTGGATCATCCTGGTGCTGCTGCTGGTGCTGTCGCCCCACATGGGCGTGCTGCTGCTGTCGCTGGCCAGCGTCTGGAGCTTCGCGCCGCTGCCCGACGGCTATACGCTGGCGCATTACTCGGCCGTGTTCTCCGAATCCCAGGGCATGATCGCCAACACCCTGCTCTATTGCGGCCTGGCCGCGGGCGTGGACGTGATCCTGGGCACGGCCATCGCCTACCTGATGCTGCGGACCCGGTTGCCCGCGCGCCAATGGCTGGACTTCCTGGCGTCGGCCGCGCTCGCGATACCGGGCATCGTGCTGGCCATCGGCTTCCTGCGCACCTTTCGCGGCATCGAACTGCCCGGCACCGGCACGCTGCTGACCTCGTCGTGGATCGTCATCATGATCGCGTACTCGGTCCGGCGGCTGCCCTACGCCCTGCGCTCTTGCGTGGCGTCGCTGCAGCAGATAAACATATCGCTCGAAGAGGCCGCGCAATCGCTGGGCGCGACGCGCATGAGCACGATACGCCGCGTGGTGGTGCCGCTGATGGCGGGCGGCATGCTGGCGGGCTTCGTCACCAGCTTCGTAACGGCGGCCGTCGAACTGTCCGCCACTATTATGCTTGTCACAAAAGACAGCCAGGCGCCCATGAGCTACGGCATCTACCTGTACATGCAGAGCGCCGCAGGCCGGGGCCCCGGCGCTGCACTCGGCGTCCTGGCGGTGGCCGCGGTCGCCGTCGGCACGTATATATCGCACCTGCTGGTGGAGCGCGCCCAGACGCGCCAGCGGCCGGCGCGCCACGAAGGGGAAACGGAATGAAGAAGGTCAGCGTCGAATGCCGCAATATCCGGCTGTCCTATGGCAAGACCGAAGTGCTGAAGGACGTGAACATCAACATCGAGCCGGGCGAGTTCTTTGCCCTGCTGGGGCCGTCCGGCTCGGGCAAGTCCACGCTGCTGCGCCTCATCGCCGGCTTCAACCGCCATAACGCGGGGCAGCTCCTGGTCGACGGCAAGGACATCAGCACCACGCCGCCCTGGGACCGCAACATCGGCATGGTGTTCCAGAACTATGCGCTGTGGCCGCACATGACGGTCTGGGACAACGTGGCTTTCGGCCTTGTTGAGCGCAAGCTGCCGCGCGCCGAAATCCGCGCCAAAGTGGAGGCTGCCCTGGACCTGGTAGGCCTGTCTCAGTATGCCAAGCGCCGGCCCAACCAGCTTTCAGGCGGCCAGCAGCAGCGCGTGGCGCTAGCCCGCACCATCGTCATCGAGCCGCAAGTGCTGCTGCTGGACGAGCCCCTGTCCAACCTGGACAAGAAGCTGCGCGTGCAGATGCGCCAGGACCTGCTCAGCCTGCAGCGCCGGCTCGGCATTACCACCATCTTCGTCACGCACGACCAGGAAGAGGCCATGACCACGGCCGACCGGATGGCGGTGCTGGACCACGGCGTGGTCCAGCAGATCGGCGCGCCCAGCACGCTGTTCGACTACCCCGTGAATCGCTTCGTGGCCAACTTCGTCGGCACCATGAACGTGCTGGAGGGCGAAGTGCGCGAGCGCACCAGCGGCAGCGTGGTGCTGGCGGTGGAAGGCGTGGGCGACCTGCACCTGCCCCTCTCGGGCGAAGCGCCGTCGGCATCGCGGCTTGCGGCCAGCTTCCGTCCGCACACGGTGCAGATCGAAATGGCGGACGGCCTGGGCGATGCGCGTTACGTCTGGCTGCCGGGCATCGTGGAAAGCAGCGAATTCCTGGGCGAGTTCACCCGCTACCAGGTGCAGATCGGCGAACAGCGCCTGACGGCCGACCAGTCGCATCTGGCCGGTTTGTCGCCCTTCCCCGTGGGCGCTCCCGTATCGATAGGCCTGGAGCCCACCCAGGTGCGCTTGCTGGCGGCCTGACTCCGCCGCCATGGAAATCTATCAGATCCGCGCCTTCGTGACCGTCGCCCGGCTGGGCAACCTGACGAAGGCGGCCGAGGCCCTTTCCCTGACCCAGCCCGCCGTCACGGCGCAGATCAAGGCGCTGGAACAAAGCCTGGGCGTGGCCCTGTTCGACCGCAGCGGCGGCAGGCTGGCGTTGGCCAAGGCGGGTGAGGTGCTGCTGCCTACCGCGGAATCGCTGCTGGTGCTGGGCGCGCAATTTAAATCGGAGGCCCAGCAACTGCAGGGCAGCCTGCACGGCGCGGTCGAGCTGGGCGTGCCCAGCGAAAAGCCCGACTTCCTGCGCCTGGGCGAACTGGCCTCGGCCGTTACGCAACGCCTGCCCCTGGTCGAACTGAAAACCCAGACACTCCCCGCCGCCACGCTGGCGGAACAGGTCAGCACCGGCCGCCTGCCAGCCGCGCTGACCATCGCCTCCAATCCGCCGCGCGGCGTGCTGTGGCAGCCGCTGCGCAGCGTGCGCTACCGCATCGCCCTGCCCAAGGAGCACGCGGCGGTGCTCAAGCGCGGCGGCTGGAAAGAAGTGGCGCAGCTACCGTGGCTGGACGGCCCTTCGGGCAGCCACACCCACCTGCTGCTGCGCGACATGTTCGAGCGCCACGGCCTGTCGCCGCGCGTCGTGATGCAGAACGACGACCAGGCCAACCTGGACGCCCTGGTCCGCGCCGGCGCGGGTTGCGCGCTGCTGCGCGAAGAAAATGCGCTGGCGGGCGCGGCCTCCAACGACTTCATCGTCTGGGGCCAGGCGCGGGTCGACGCGGTGCTCGCGTTCATCCAGCCGCACGAGCGCGCTAGCGAGCCCGCGCTGGTCGCGTTAAGCTCGATCATTCAAACCATCTGGAATCCACGCGCGCCCATTGCGCCGGCCCAGCTTTAGGCCCTATTCCCCCGCATCAAGCATCAAATATCCGTAATGACTGAAATCTGGTTCATCCGCCACGGCGAAACCGACTGGAACCGCCAACGGCGCCTCCAAGGCTGGCAAGACATCCCCCTGAACGAATTCGGCGTCAACCAGGCCAGCCTCCTGGCCGCGCGCATGCGCGAAGAAGCTCGCCGCACGCCCATCCACGCCATCTACAGCAGCGACCTGCAACGCGCCCACGCCACGGCCACGCCCGTATCCGACCAGCTCGGGCTGCGCGTCCGCGTGGAACCCGGCATCCGCGAACGCGGTTTCGGCGTGCTGGAAGGGCTGGACCACGACAACATCGACGTTCAGGCGCCCGAAGCCGCGGCCGCCTGGAAGAGCCGTGACCCGCTGCGCCCGCTGGACGGCGGCGAAACGCTGGGCCAGTTCCAGTCCCGCGTGATTTCCACCGTGGACGATATCGCCAGCCGCCACGATGACGAGCGCATCCTGATGTTCACGCACGGCGGCGTGCTGGACATCATCTGGCGCCACGCGTCGGGCGTCCCCTTGAACGCCCCGCGCGACGCGGCGCTGCTGAATGTCAGCATCAACCGGGTCGGCATCCAGGGCCGCAAGTGGCAGGTGCTGGACTGGGGGGATGTCGGCCATGTGAGCGACGAGGTCGGGGACGACGTGGTGCCGTGATTCTGCGAGGCGGCAGGCACTGGAAACCTTCTTGGTGCCGGACACCGGAGGGATCGTTCTTGGTGTCTGACACAAGAGGGATTCTTCTTGGTGTCTGACACCCGGGCGGGGCAGTCCGAGTCTAAAGTCCTGCCCGTATGGGTGTCAGACACCTGAGGCGGTTGTAGGTGTCTGACGCCTGGCGCTGATATAGGTGTCTCTGACACCCGGCGCTGATGTGAGTGTCTGACACCCGAGGAGATGGCCTTGGCTGCGCTGTGGTGTAACGCGGGTGTCTGACACCCGGGGACACCCCTTTAGCCTGGCGGGCAGCGCGTAAGCGTGTCAGACACGAACGCGGGCAGCTCGCAGGGGTGCTACGAACACCGCGGCCTTTACTGCGGCTTGCGCGGTTTGCGAGGGGCATTGCGGGCCAGGCGGTCGTAGACGGCGTTGGGCAGCAGGCGCATCAGCTTGGCTACCACCCCCATCTGCCACGGAATCACCACATAGGACGTCCCGCGATCGATGGCTGCGCGCGCGCGCTGCGCGAAAGCGTCCGCTTCCATCAGAAAAGGCATCGAATAGGGATTGTGCGCCGTCATGGCCGTCTTGATGTAGCCCGGCGCGATCGTCACCACCTGGACACCCTCCCCCGCCAGCTCCAGCCGCAGGCTCTCGCAGTAGGTCACCACCGCCGACTTGGAAGCGCTGTACGCGCCGGCCCCCGGCAGCCCCCGCACTCCCGCCACGCTCGCGATGCCCACCAGGCGCCCCGCCCCCGCCGCCCGCATCGGCGCGATGAAAGGCTCGAACGTCGAAACCGTTGCCAGCAGATTGGTGTCCACGATCGCTTTGAAGACCTCGTAGTCCTCTCCATGATCGGTCAGCGTCCCCGCGCTGATGCCCGCGCTGGCGATCACGACATCGACCCTCCCCTGGCAGAACGCGATGAAATCCTGGGCCGCGGCATGCAAGGCCTCACGGTCGCGCACGTCCGCGACATAGCAGCGGTGCTGCCCCGGCAGGCTGTCGGCCAGCTCGCGCAACGCCTCTTCGCGGCGGCCCAGCAGCCCCAGCGTGGCGCCCGCGGCGGCATATCGCTGCGCCAACGCGCGTCCCAGGCCGCTGCTCGCGCCGGTGATGAAGACTCTGTCCATAATGCCTGAAGCCCTTTATCGCGTTGCAAAGAATTAGGGCACGCTCTCGCGTGCCCTACCTTGATGCCGTTGCCGGATTATCCGCGCAAGGAAGCGTGAAGCTCTTGCAGCGGGTAGACCTGCAGGCCCAGCCCTTGGCGCAGGTACTGCATGCCCTCGACCGCGGCGCGGGCGCCGGCGATCGTCGTGAAGAAGGTCACGCGGGCGGCCAGCGCCTGGGTGCGGATGGTGCGCGAGTCGGCGATGGCGTTGCGGCGCTCTTCGACGGTGTTGATGACCAGCGAGATCTCGCCGTTCTTCACCATGTCGACGATGTGCGGACGGCCTTCGGTGACCTTGTTCACCAGTTGCACGGGAATGCCCGCGGCCTCGATCTCGGCTGCCGTGCCGCGCGTGGCGACCAGCTTGAAGCCCAGCAGGTGCAGGCCGCGCGCCACTTCCACGGCGAGGGGCTTGTCCTGGTTCTTCACGCTGATGAACACCGTGCCGGAATCCGGCAGGCGCACGCCCGCGGCCAGCTGCGACTTGACGAAGGCTTCGCCGAAGCTCATGCCCACGCCCATCACTTCACCGGTCGACTTCATTTCCGGACCCAGGATGGTGTCCACGCCCGGGAACTTCACGAACGGGAACACGGCTTCCTTGACCGAGAAATACGACGGCACGACTTCCTTGGTGATGCCCTGGGCAGCCAACGTCTGGCCGGCCATGGCGCGCGCGGCGATCTTGGCCAGCTGCAGGCCGGTGGCCTTGGACACGTAAGGCACCGTGCGCGAGGCGCGCGGGTTCACTTCCAGCACGTAGACGTCGCCGCCCTGGATCGCGAACTGCACGTTCATCAGGCCGCTCACGTTCAAGGCCTTGGCCATCATCGTGGTCTGGCGCTTGATCTCGGCGATCACGTCGGCTGACAGCGAGTACGGGGGCAGGCTGCAAGCCGAGTCGCCCGAGTGCACGCCGGCCTGTTCGATGTGTTCCATGACGCCGCCGATGAAGACGGTTTCGCCGTCGGCCAGGCAGTCCACGTCCACTTCGGTGGCGTTGTTCAGGAAGCGGTCCAGCAGCACGGGCGAGTCATTGCTGACCTTCACGGCCTCGCGCATGTAGCGCTCGAGGTCTTGCTGCTCGTGCACGATTTCCATGGCGCGGCCGCCCAGCACGTAGCTGGGGCGCACGACCAGCGGATAGCCGATCTCGGCGGCGTGGGCCAGAGCCTCGCCTTCGGTGCGCGCGGTGCGGTTGGGCGGCTGACGCAGACCGAGCTTGTTGAGCAGCTTCTGGAAACGCTCGCGGTCTTCGGCCACGTCGATGGATTCGGGGCTGGTGCCGATGATGGGCACGCCATTCGCTTCCAGGGCGCGCGCCAGCTTCAGCGGCGTCTGGCCGCCGTACTGGACGATCATGCCGACCGGGTTTTCCTTGTGGACGATTTCCAGCACGTCTTCCAAGGTCAGCGGCTCGAAGTACAGGCGGTCCGACGTGTCGTAGTCGGTGGACACGGTTTCCGGGTTGCAGTTGACCATGATGGTCTCGTACCCGTCGTCGCGCAGCGCCAGCGCCGCGTGCACGCAGCAGTAGTCGAACTCGATGCCCTGGCCGATCCGGTTCGGGCCGCCGCCCAGCACCACGATCTTCTTGCGATCGGTGGGCGCGGCTTCGCACTCTTCCTCGTACGTGGAATACATGTAGGCGGTGCGGGTGGCGAATTCGGCGGCGCAGGTATCGACACGCTTGTAGACCGGGCGCACGTTCAGCTGGTGGCGCAGTTTGCGCACCTCGGATTCCGAGGAATCCAGCAGGAAGGCCAGGCGGCGGTCGGAGAAACCGCGGCGCTTGAGTTCCCACAGGGTGGCGTAGTCCAGGTCGGCCAGCGTCTTTTGTTCGAGCGCCAGCTCGATGTCGACGATTTCCTTGATCTGCGACAGGAACCACGGGTCGATGTGCGTGATGTTGTGCACTTCGTCCAGCGAGAAACCCTGCGCGAAAGCGTCGCCCACGTACCAGATGCGTTCGGGACCGGGTTCGCCCAGCTCGACCTGCAGCTTTTCGCGGTCGGTGGTCTTCTGGTTCAGGCCGTCGACGCCCACTTCCAGGCCGCGCAGCGCCTTCTGGAACGATTCCTGGAAGGTGCGGCCGATGGCCATGACTTCGCCGACCGACTTCATCTGCGTGGTCAGGCGCGCGTCGGCGGTGGGGAATTTCTCGAAGGCGAAACGCGGCACCTTGGTGACGACGTAGTCGATCGAGGGTTCGAACGAGGCGGGCGTGGCGCCGCCGGTGATTTCGTTCTTGAGCTCGTCCAGCGTGTAGCCCACGGCCAGGCGCGCGGCGACCTTGGCGATGGGGAAGCCGGTAGCCTTCGATGCCAGCGCCGACGAACGCGACACGCGCGGGTTCATCTCGATGACGATCATGCGGCCGTTCTTGGGATTGACGGCGAACTGCACGTTCGAGCCGCCCGTATCCACGCCGATCTCGCGCAACACCGCGATCGACGCGTTACGCATGATCTGGTATTCCTTGTCGGTCAGCGTCTGGGCCGGCGCCACGGTGATCGAGTCGCCAGTGTGCACGCCCATCGGATCCAGGTTTTCGATGGAGCAGACGATGATGCAGTTGTCCGCCTTGTCGCGGACCACTTCCATTTCGAATTCCTTCCAGCCCAGCAGCGACTCTTCGATCAGGAGTTCGCTGGTGGGCGAGGCTTCCAGGCCGCGGCGGCAGATGGTTTCGAATTCTTCGGCGTTGTAGGCGATGCCGCCGCCCGAGCCGCCCATCGTGAAGCTGGGGCGGATGACCGCCGGAAAGCCGGACGTGCCGACTTCGGCCGCGATGCGGCGCTGCACTTCCCAGGCCTCGTCCATGCTGTGGGCAACGCCCGACTTGGCCGATTCCAGGCCGATGTCGGTCATGGCCTGCTTGAACTTCTGGCGGTCTTCGGCCTTTTCGATGGCGTGCTCGTTGGCGCCGATCAGTTCCACGTTGTGCTTCGTCAGCACGCCGTGGTGCGCCAGGTCCAGCGCGCAGTTCAGCGCGGTCTGGCCGCCCATGGTGGGCAGCAGCGCATCGGGCTTTTCACGCTCGATGATCTTTTCGACGGCTTGCCAGGTGATGGGCTCGATGTAGGTGACGTCGGCCGTTTCCGGGTCCGTCATGATCGTCGCCGGGTTGCTGTTCACCAGGATGGTGCGGTAGCCCTCGGCCTTGAGCGCCTTGCACGCCTGGGCGCCGGAGTAGTCGAATTCGCAGGCCTGCCCGATGATGATGGGGCCGGCGCCGATGATGAGAATGCTTTTTAGGTCTGTACGCTTGGGCATGATGCAATCTTTACTTTTGGCCGGACATCAGGCTGATGAACTTGTCGAACAGCTCCAGGATGTCGTGCGGACCGGGGCTGGCTTCGGGATGGCCCTGGAAGCAGAAGGCCGGACGGTCGGTGAGCTCGAAGCCCTGCAGCGTGCCGTCGAACAGCGAGACGTGCGTCACGCGCGCGGTGGCCGGCAGGCTGGCCGCGTCGACCGCGAAACCGTGGTTCTGGCTGGTGATGAACACGCGCTTGGACTGGAGGTCCTGCACGGGGTGGTTGGCGCCGTGGTGGCCGGTCTTCATCTTGAGCGTCTTGCCGCCCAGCGCCAGGCCCATGATCTGGTGGCCCAGGCAGATGCCGAACACCGGCAACTTCTTGTCCAGGAAGGCGCGCGTGGCGTCGATGGCGTAGTCGCAGGGCTCGGGATCGCCAGGGCCGTTGGACAGAAACACGCCGTCCGGATTCAGCTTGAAGACTTCCTCGGCGCTGGTCTGGGCCGGCACCAGGGTGATGCGGCAGCCGCGGTCGGCCAGCAGGCGCAGGATGTTGCTCTTGATGCCGAAGTCGTAGGCGACGACGTGGAACTTGGACTGGTCCGGCTGGGAGAAGCCCGAGCCCAGTTGCCAGGTGCCTTCGGTCCAGTTGAGGCTGTCCTTGATGGAGACGACGCGGGCCAGGTCCATGCCGGCCATGCCGGCGAAGCCGCGGGCCAGGTCGACGGCGCGTTCGGCGTCGGTGCCGACGAAGATGCAGGCGCCCTGGGCGCCCTTTTCACGCAGGATGCGGGTGAGCTTGCGGGTATCCACGCCAGAAATGGCGACGATGCCCTGCTCGGAAAGGTACTCAGGCAACGATTGCGTGGAACGGAAGTTCGACACGCGGGCGGGACAGTCGCGGACCACCAGGCCGGCGGCATAGACGCGATTGGCTTCCACGTCCTCGGCGTTGACGCCGGTATTGCCGATGTGCGGATAGGTCAGCGTAACGATCTGGCCGCTGTAGCTGGGATCGGTGAGAATTTCCTGGTACCCGGTCATCGCGGTGTTGAACACCACCTCGGCAACGGTATGCCCAGGCGCACCGATCGACACGCCTCGAAAAATGGTACCGTCCGCCAGAGCCAGAATTGCAGGAGGGAAGCGGTTGATCCCCTCGGGAAAAAGTTGCGGCAGCACAGTAAACCCCGGTTTTAGAATCGATAATCAAACCTTCGGATTATACCTTGAGCGGCCGTTTTTCCCGGCGAACCGCGCCAAATAAGGCCGGAAACGGTGTTTTGGCCCGTTTTCCGACGCCCGGCCATCCCCCTCCCTCGTCCGGCCGACAGCGCCCTGGCGGCCTCGGTGATACGCTAGGACACCTTCAACCCTAGCCAGCTGCGAGCCGTATCGTCCATGTCCAGTCAACTTGACGCCTTGCGCAACCACACCACCGTCGTCGCCGACACGGGGGATTTCGAAGCCATGAAGGCGTTGCGTCCCACCGACGCCACCACCAACCCGTCCCTTATTCTCAAGGCGGTTCAGCAGGATGCCTACCGCCCGCTGCTGGAAAAAACCGCGCGCGAATACCGCGGCGCGCCCACCGCGGAACTCATGGACCGCCTGCTGGTCGCCTTCGGCCGCGCGATCCTGGACATCGTTCCGGGACGCGTGTCGACCGAAGTGGACGCCCGCCTGTCGTTCGATACCCGCGCCACCATCGAGCGCGCTCGCAGCCTGATCGCCCTGTACGAAGCTGCCGGCGTGCCGCGCGAGCGCGTGCTGATCAAGATCGCATCGACCTGGGAAGGCATCCAGGCGGCCCGCGCGCTGCAATCCGAAGGCGTGCGCTGCAACCTGACCCTGCTGTTCTCGCTGCCGCAGGCGGTCGCCTGCGCCGATGCGCGCGTGCAACTGATCTCGCCCTTCGTCGGCCGCATCTACGACTGGCATAAGAAATCCGCCGGCGCCGCCTGGGTCGAAGCCGACAACGCCGGCGCTCGCGATCCGGGCGTGCTGTCCGTCACCCGGATCTATCAGTACTACAAGCACTTCGGCATTCCCACCGAAATCATGGGCGCCAGCTTCCGCAACGTGGGCCAGATCCTGGCGCTGTCGGGCTGCGATCTGCTGACCATCAGCCCGGAGCTGCTGACCAAGTTGGCCGGCACCGAGGGCGACGCGCCCGCGCAGCTGCGCGCCGACGACGTCCCTGCCGACCTCGCCCGCATCGGCGCGGACGAGGTCACGTTCCGCACCCTGCTCAACGAAGACGCGATGGCCAGCGAAAAACTGTCGGAAGGCATCCGCCTGTTCGTGGCGGACGCGGTCAAACTGGATGCGCTGATCGAAGCCCAGCGCGCCTGAACAGAACCGCGCCGGCCACCGGATGCCGCTTGCGCGGCTTACCGGTGGTCGTGCGAATGCACCTGCAGCGCCTCAAGGAAGCGCGACACCATGTTGTAGGCCGCTACCGTCGCGGTCAGTTCGACCATGAGCTTGTCGGAACCCATGGCGGCCCTGGCCGCCTGGAACACCGGCTCCGGCACCTGCACGTGGCGCGTCATGGTGTCGGTGTAGGCCAGCACCGCCTTCTCGCGGTCGCTGAAGAGGCTCGAGCTTTCCCAGGCGTCAAGCGCATCCAGCTGCGCCTGCGACACGCCTTCTTTCAGGGCGATCGGCGCATGCTGGTCGGCCTCGTAGGGCGCGCCGTTGATGGCCGCCACCCGCATGATCACCAGCTCGCGCAGGTCGCCGGGCAACGTGCTGAGTTGGCGGATCGACGTCAGGTAGTTGAGCCAGCCGCCCGCCACGGCGGGGCTGTGCAGCAGCATCTGGTACAGATGCAGAACGCTGCCCCGTTCGGCGACGATGCGGTCGACCAGCGGCTGGGCGTCGGGGTGGGTCAGGTCGGCATAAGGCAGGCGGGCCATGGGAACTCCGTAGGAATGAAAGAATGCCTGGTTAGAGCTTTTCGGTTTCGCCTGACCGGGGCTGCCATTTCATCAGGCGCTTTTCACCCACGCCGACGATGCCGTCCAGGACCAGCGCGAAGGCCGTCAGCACGATGATGCCCGCGAACACGGTGTTCACGTCGAACGTGCCTTCAGCCTGCAGGATCAGGTACCCCACCCCGCTCGCCGACCCCAGGTATTCGCCCACCACCGCGCCCACGAAGGCCAGGCCCACGGACGTGTGCAGGCTGGAGAACACCCAGCTGGTGGCCGACGGCAGATACACGTGCCGCAACAGCTGGCGCTTGCGCGCGCCCAGCATTCTTGCGTTGTCCAGCAAGGTGGGGCTGACTTCGCGCACGCCCTGGTAGACGTTGAAGAAGACGATGAAGAACACCAGGGTCACCGCCAGCGCGACCTTGGACCAGATGCCCAGTCCGAACCACATGCCGAAGATGGGCGCCAGGATGACGCGGGGCATCGAGTTGGCAGCCTTGATGTAAGGATCCAGGATGGCGCTGGCGCCCGGCGACAACCCCAGCCACAGGCCGAAGCCCAGGCCGGCGATGGTGCCGATGAAAAAGGCCAGCACGGTTTCGGTCAGCGTGACGCCCAGGTGGGTATAGATGTCCGCATTGGTGACGAACCAGGCCCAGATGCGGCCCCACACCTTCAGCGGTTCGCCGAAAAAGAACGCCACCTTCGGATCGCGCGAGGCGAAATGCCAGACGAGAAGAATGATGACGAGCAGCAGCAACTGCCAGAAGCGTAAGCTGGCCGTACCCGGTTTGATCAAAGACTTCGACATGTCACCACTCCAGGGCGCCTGCGCGCCTCGTTCTGCTTAGACAGCAGGCATACACCAAGCCCGGCCGCCGCGGATCCGGCTTCGCCGGTCCGCCTGCGGCGCCCCCTTGAGGGGGAAGCGCCAAAGGCGCTTCGGGGGTGGGTCTCATCTTTAGGCCCGCTTCTGTTGGGCATAGCCCTTGAGCACTTCTTCACGCAGCACGCCCCAGATGGCGGCATGCAGTTCAACGAACCGCGGATCGGTGCGCACCTCCGCCACGTCGCGCGGGCGCGGCAGGTCGATCGCGAATTCGCCGATGGGGTGGGTGCCGGGACCGGCCGACAGCACCACCACCCGGTCGCTCATGGCGATGGCTTCGTCCAGGTCGTGCGTGATGAAGAGCACGGCCTTGCGCTTGGCCATCCACAGGTCCAGGACCTCGTTCTCCATGAGCTGGCGCGTCTGGATGTCCAGCGCGGAGAACGGCTCGTCCATCAGGATGATGTCCGGGTCGCGGATCAGGGTCTGCGCAAGCATAGCGCGCTTGCGCATGCCGCCGGACATCTGGTGGGGATAGCGGCCTTCGAAACCGCCCAGGCCGACCCGGCGCATCCATTCGCGGCCGCGCTCCAGCGCTTCGGGGCGCGGCACGCCGGCGAAATCCAGCCCCGCCACGACGTTATCCAGCGCGCTGCGCCAGGGCAGTAATGCCTCGCCCTGGAACATGTAGCCCGCCCGCGCATTGATGCTGGACAGCGGCTGCCCGAATACTTTCACCTGGCCCGACGACGGCGCCAGCAGGCCGGCGCTGACGTTGAGCAAGGTGGACTTGCCGCAGCCCGTGGGCCCCACCACCGAGACGAACTCCCCCGGCGCGATGGCCAGGGACGTGTCGCTTACTGCGGTGTAGCGCTGACTGCGGTCGTCACGCGAGACGAAGGTGCAACTGATGTTCTCCAGCGAAAGCGCGGCTTCAGCCATTGGGGTACTTCTCGTTGGCGCGGCGCGCGAAATCATTGGTCCAGACCTTGGACGGATCGATCTTGGAGCCGTCGAAGTCCGCCTGATAGGCGGCCAGCGCCTTGAGCGCGGTGGCGGCGCCGTCCTCGGGAATCATGCCGTCGGGCGACAGGCCTTCCAGGCTCTTACCGATGGCGGCCTTGTAGACCGCCGGATCGCCCAGCAGATACGTTTCGGGCACGACCTTGGCGATCTCGTCCGGTCCGGCCTTCTGGATCCATTTGTCGGCGCGCACCAGCGCATTGGCCAGCGCCTGAGCCGTATTGGGATTGGCGTCGAGGAAGGCCTGGGGCGCGTACAGGCAGCCCGCCGGCATGTTGCCGCCGAAGATTTCCCGGGTGTCCTTGAGCGTGCGCGTGTCCACGATGATCTGGATGTCGCCGGGCATCGCCAGCATCGACACCACGGGATCGGTGTTGGAGATGGCGTCGATCTGGCCGCTGCGCAGGGCGGTCACCGCGCCGGCGCCGGCGCCCACGCCGATGATGGACACGTCCGAGGCCTTCAGGCCGTGCTTGGCCAGGAAGAAGCTGACCACCATGTTGGTGGAAGAACCCGGCGCCGTCACGCCGATCTTCTTGCCCTTCAGGTCGGCCGCGCCCTTGTAGTTGGGCAGGTTCTTCTTGGAGACCCCCACGCCGATCATCGGCGCGCGGCCCTGCAGCACGAAGGCGCGATAGGCCTGCCCCTTGGACTGCATGGACAACGTGTGTTCGAACGCGCCGGAAACGATGTCGGCGCTGCCACCCACCACCGCCTGCAGGGCCTTGGAGCCCCCCGCGAAGTCGGCGATGCTGACGTCCAGCCCTTCGTCCTTGAAATAGCCGCGGGCTTCCGCGATGGACAGGGGGAGATAGTAGATCAGCGGCTTGCCGCCGACGGCGATCTGGACCTTGGTCTTTTCCAGCTTCTGGGCGCGCACAATGGCGGGCGCCATGCCCATGACGCCGGCGGCACCGGCCATCTTGAGCAGATCACGGCGAGTGACTGACATGTGGTTGTCTCCTAATTGTCGGGTCTACCGATAGCGCCGGTCTTTGCCAGTTCGTCGATAGCCGCTGAATCATACCCCAGCGATTTCAGGACTTCCTCGGTATGTTCCCCTAATCCCGGGCCCACCCAGCGAGTCTCTCCAGGGGTTTCCGACAGTTTGGGAACGACCGCCGGCAGCTTGACCGGGCTGCCGTCGGCGAAGCGGTGCTGCTCGATCATGCGGCGCGCCAGGAACTGCGGATCGCTGAACATGTCGGCCACGCTGTAGATCTTGCCGACAGGCACGTCGGCGCCCTTCAGGATGCCCAGAGCTTCTTCGATGCCTCGTTCGCCGCACCATTGCTGGATTGCGCCGTCGATCTCTTCCACGCGCCTGGCGCGGCCATCGTTGCGCACCAGTCCGGGGTCCGACGCCAGGTCGTCCCGGCCGATCGCCCGCATCAGCCGGTGGAAGATCGCGTCGCCGTTGCCGGCGATGACGATGTTCTGGCCGTCGCGGGTGGTGTAGGTATTTGAAGGCACGATACCGGGCAGCGCGCCGCCCGTGCGTTCGCGCACGACGCCGGCCACGTCGTATTCGGGCACCAGGCTTTCCATCATGTTGAACACGGCCTCGTACAGGGCCACGTCCACCATCTGCCCCTGCCCTGCCTGACATTCGACGCCCTGCTTGCCGTTCCAGCGCCCGCCCGTGGCGTCGCGGTGGCGCAGCGCCATCATGGCGCCGATCACGCCGTGCAGCGCGGCGATCGAATCGCCGATCGAGATGCCGACCCGCAGCGGCGGCCGGTCCGGGTGGCCCGAAACGTACCGCAGGCCGCCCATGGATTCGCCGATCGCGCCGAAGCCCGGCTGGTCCTTCATCGGCCCCGTCTGCCCGTAACCGGACAGCCGCACCATGATGAGCGCCGGATTGACCGCGCGCAACTGTTCGTAGCCCAGCCCCCACTTCTCGAGCACTCCGGGCCGGTAGTTCTCGACCACCACGTCGGCGTCCAGCGCCAGCTGGCGGGCGATCTCCCGCGCGCGCGGGTCTTTCAGGTTGAGAGCGATAGACCGCTTGTTGCGGGCCTGCACGGTCCACCACAGGGAATTGCCTTCGTGCAGGTGGCGCCAGCTGCGGATGGGGTCGCCGCCGCCCGAGCCGTCGGGCCCGTGGGGCGTTTCCACCTTGATGACGTCGGCGCCGAATTCGCCGAAGATGCGCGCGGCGAACGGGCCGGCAATAAGCGTGCCGAGTTCCAGGACTTTCAGTCCGGTCAGCGCTGACATCGATTGTCTCCTCGCGGATTTTTCCGGCGGCCTTCGATACGTTGCCGAAGGCTCGCTGGCATTGACTTCAGGTGATCTTGCGCTCCATCAGGGCCCACGCGATGGTGCCCGCATCCACGTATTCGAGTTCGCTGCCTGCCGGTACGCCGCGCGCAAGCCGCGTGACGCGCAAGCCGCGCTCGCCCAGGGCTTCACCCAGGAAGTGCGCAGTGGTTTCGCCTTCGGCGGTGAAGTTGGTCGCCAGGATGACTTCCTGCACTTCGCCGTCGGTGGCGCGCTTGATCACGCGGTCGAAATCGAGCTCGCGCGGGCCGATGCCCTCGAGCGGCGCCACCCGTCCCATCAGCACGTAGTACAGGCCGCGGTAACCGTGGCTGGACTCGATCATGTTCTGGTCGGCCGGGGTTTCGACGATGCACAGCAAGGAGCGGTCGCGCTTGGGATTGCTGCAGGTGCCGCAGACCTCGTCTTCCGAAAAGCTGTTGCAGCGCGCGCAATGTTTCAGGTCCCGCACCGCGCCCGCCAGCGCCCGCCCCAGCATGTCCGCGCCTTGCGGATCATGCTGCAGCAGGTGATAGGCCATGCGCCGCGCGGAACGCACGCCCACGCCGGGCAGGCGCCGCAGCGCCTCGATCAGCGAAACCAGCGGTTCGGGTTCGGGCAGTAAAGGATCCATTGCGGGCCAGGGCCTGTGGATGCGGATGCGGCCGGATTCAGAACGGCAGCTTCATGCCCGGGGGCAGCGGCATGCCGGCGGTGACGGACGCCATCTTTTCCTGGGAGGTCGCTTCGGCCTTGCGCAGCGCGTCGTTGAACGCGGCGGCGACCAGGTCTTCCAGCATGTCCTTGTCGTCGCCCAGCAGCGACGGGTCGATCGCGACGCGCTTGACGTCGTGGCGGCAGGTCATGGTGACCTTGACCAGGCCGCCGCCGGAGGCGCCTTCGACCTGGATCTCGGCCAGGGCGTCCTGCGCCTTCTTCATATTTTCCTGCATCTGCTGCGCCTGGCGCATCAGGCCGGCCAGTTGTCCTTTCATCATGATCGGTGCTTCCTTGAACGAGGGAAATGAGAGATTGCCGCCGCCTCAGGCGGCGGCTGGGGAATCGACGTGGCGAATGGAGCCGGCGACGACCTGTCCGCCGAAATCGGCCACCAGCGCCTGCACGAACGGATCCACGGCGACCGCGTCTTCGGCGGCCTGCTGGCGGGCGGCGCGTTCGGCCTGGGCCACGGCGTGCGCCGTGGCGTCGCCCGTCACGCCGACTTCCACATCCAATCGTATGCCCTGGCCGAAATGCTCGCACAGCACGGTCTGGAGCCGGACGCGGCTTTCGCTTTCGGCCAGCGTCTTGACGGCCACGCGCAGGACGATCGCATCGCCCTGCACGCCGGCCCATTCGCTTTGGCGCGCCAGTTCCGCGGCCAGGCCGGTGACCGGCAGGCGCGCGGCCAACTCGGGCCAGCCCGCCGGAGTCATGTCGGCCATGCGCGCGCCCGAACTGCGCTTGCGCGCGGGCGGCGGGCTCTCGCGCCGGGCGGGCGCGGCCGGCGCCGGCGCGGCGCCAGGCGACGCCAGGGTTTCGAAATCGTCGTCGTCCGGGTCGGCGGTGAAGCCGTTGTCCGGTGCGAAACCGCCTTCGGCGTCGAACGGGATTTCCTCGTCGACCCAGGCGGGCGGGCCGTCCCCGGCATCGGCGGCATCCACGGCCGGCGCGGCGACGACGGCGGCAACGGCCGGCGTGACCGCCAGCGCCGCGGAACCGGCAGGCTTGCCGGGCGCCTCGGCGGCGACCGCCGGCTCGGCCGGCAGATCTTCCCAGGGCGGCACGCTACCCGGCTCGACAGCCGGCGCCGCGACAGCCGCAACGGGTTGCGGTTCGGGTTCGGGTTCGGGTTCGGCTTCGGCGCTTACCGGTTCGGGCGCGGCGGGCGCTGCCACCTGGGGAGCGACGGCCGGCGCGGCGGGAGCGGCTTCGGGCGCCGGCGCGGCCTGGACGGCGGCGGGCATGGGTGTCGGTGCTGGCGCAGGCACGGCGGCC
>NZ_UFQB01000020.1 GCF_900496965.1 Achromobacter agilis | reverse complement strand
CGCCGCCCCTGCCCGCCGCGCCCTGGCCGCGTCCGGCGCCCGGCTCGCCGTGCCCGGCAATGGACTGCCCGGTGCGGCCTTCGAACGACTGCGCCGCGCGCTCGCGGGCGGCATCGCGGGAACTGGGAGCGGCCGCCGCGCCGGGCGTCCTGCCGCCCTGGCCCTGCCGCTGCCGGGCCTGGTCCTGCAGGCCCGCCTGGCGCTGGCTGTCGAAGCGCTGGCGGCTGGCCTGGTCGGCATACGGCGTATTGCCGCGATTGGCGGCGTTGTGCTGCCAGGCAACCTTGTTGTTGTTGATGTTGGTCCGGTCGATGCGCTGATTGACGTTGATGTTGTTGTACCGGTTGACGTCGATGTCGACGTCGTTGTGCCCCCAGTCGAAACCGCCCCACATCGAATTGATGGCGGCAACTCCCAGGCCGAAACCGACCCCGGCCACCAGCGACGTGGCGAACACCGAGCCCGGCGGCGGCGGATAGTAGTAAGGGGGATAGGAGGGATAGGCCCAGGCGCCATAGACCACGGTTGGGTTGTAGCTGGGCACGTAGACCACCTGCGGATCGGCCGGCTCGATCACGACGACCGTCTTGTCATTGGTGGTGCTGGAAGTGACCTTCTGCTGCGGCGTGCTCTTCAGGTTGCCCGCCTTCTGGGCCTGGACCCGCAACCGCTGGACCGAATCCATGACCGCGTCCGGCTGCGCCAGGAAGGCGTCGCCCACGGATTTCACCCAGTCGGGCTGCCGGCCCATCATGTCCATGACCGACGGGAAGGCCACCAGGGATTTGACGCTGGGGTCCCAGGTCTCGCCCTCGACCGCCTTGACGGCCTTGTCGCCCGATTCGGACGTGTGCTGGGCCGACCACTTGGCGGCCGCCGCGATGTCGTCGGGATAGGTCGCGCCCATGAGTACCTGAGACAGCAGCGAATCCGGATAAAGCGCCACCGGCGCCATCAGCTGATCCAGTTGCGCGTTGTCCAGCTTGGTCTGCGCCACCGCGGGGAGGCAAACCGCCAGCCCCAGGCATAACCAGCCGATGAACCACCGTTGCAGTCGACGCATTTTCCGTTCTCCGTGAATCGCAAAGCATGACGCCACAAGCCAGGAGGGAACTGCCGGATATCGCGCTGACAATATATGCCTAACGGCGGCACAGGGGAAGCGCCGCCGCAGGTCGGCGCCGGTATTACAGTTTCGCGACGGAAACCTCGGTAGCCTTGACGAACGCCAGCACCTCGGTACCCACCTGCAGGTCCAGCTCTTTCACGGAGCGCGTGGTGATCACGGACGTGACGATGCCGGCGGGCGTGTCCACGTCCACCTCGGAGACCACCGGTCCCAGGATGATCTCCTTGATCTTGCCGCGGAACTGGTTGCGGGCGTTGATGGATTGAATGCTCATGGTGCGGCTCCTGTAGGGAAAGCGGATATCGCAAGCCTACGGGCGGGGCGCGCCCCGGGGAAGGACCGATTCCGAATGGAGATATGCGGAATCGGCATATGGCCGGGCCGCCCTGGCCTGCCTCGTCCTTATGCGGGACTGGCCTGGCGCCGGACGCGAGCCTATACTGGATCCGCAGTTGCTCGGTATTCCTTTTCCTAAAGGAGAGGCAACATGTACAAGCATTTGCTCATCGCCGTGGACGGCTCGCTCCTGTCCGAATCGGCTTTCAAGCGGGCTCTTGTTTTCGCCAAGGAAATGGGAGCCACGGTGACGCTCATCCGCGCCATTCCGGAAGACCATCTGCTGATCTACCAGGCCGAGATGCTGGGCACCACGCAAACGCAGCACACCGATCAGGCGCGCAAGAACGCGCAGACCTACCTGGACGGACTGGAAACGGAAGCCCGCCACGCGCTGGTGCCGTGCAACGCGGTCGTCACGGTCAACGACCACCCCCACGAAGCCATCGTCGAAGCGGCGCAAAGCCTGGGCTGCGACCTGATCATCATGGGTTCGCACGGCAGGCATGGCATGACGGGATTCCTGCTGGGCAGCGAAACACAGCGCGTATTGGCGCACACCCGCCTGCCGGTGCTGGTGTTCCGCTAGGGCCGGCTCAGCCGGCGGCGGCCAGCGCGTGCTGGAAGGTGAAGCTGTCGGCGTACATATGGTCCAGGCTGGCGCCGCGCGCGGCGAGCAGGCGCTTGGCCTGCTGGATCATTTCCGGCGCGCCGCACAGATAGATCGCGTGTTCGGACAGATCCTCGTGGTCTTCCATGACGGCCTGCTGCACATGGCCGCGTCGCCCCTGCCAATCCGCTCCCGCCCGCGACAGCACCGGCACGAAATTGAACTCGTACAGGCGCCCCGCCCAGCCTTCGATCACGTCGCGCAGATACAGGTCGGCTTCGGTGCGCATGCCCCAATAGAGCGTGACGGGCGGGCAATCCTCGTTGTCCAGCAGCGATTCCAGAATGGCCTTGATCGGCGCGATGCCGGTCCCGGTGGCCATCATGATGAGCGGCCGCCAGTCTTCCTCGTGGTAGCTGAACACACCCAGCGGCGCCTCGATCTCCACGCCGGCTCCCGCTTGCGCCTGCCCCAGCCAGAGGTCGGTATAGCGCCCTCCCGGAATGCGGCGCACGTGAAAGTCCACCAGGTTGCCCGCCGGCGCGGAAGCCATTGAAAAACTGCGCGTTTCGCCGTCGGGCAGCACCACGTTCATGTACTGGCCCGGCACGTAGTCCAGGCCCGGTTCGGGAAGCGCCAGCGTCAGGTGGATGACGTCGTCGCAATACCGTTCGAGGCGCTGGATGGTGGCCGGCAGGCGGCGCGGCTCCGGAAACGACTGCCGGCTGCTGGCCACGCTGATGCACAGGTCGCCCAGCGGCCGAGCCTGGCAGGCCAGCGCGTAGCCCTCGGCCGCCTCTTCCGGCGTCAGCGCCATCGGAAACTCGTCATAGGCGACGGCGCCCGACTCCAGTTTGATGCGGCAGGTGCCGCAGCCGCCGAAGGTGCACTCGTGCGGCAGCGTCACCGCCGAGCGTTCGGCGGCCTGCAGCACGGATTCGCCGTCTTCGACGTGGAACGCCTCGTCCGTTTCCAGGATATGCACGCGGTATGCCATGGCCGGCCTCGCCTATTTCTTGATGTCCGCCTCTACCAGCACCTTCATGCCGCGCGGCTCCAGGAGCGCCGCCAGCGCCGCCAGCGCCGCCACGCCGGCCTTGGTGTCCTGTTCGCCGTTGCCGCCGCTCAGGCCCACGCCGCCGATCACCTCGTCGTTCACCACGATGGGAAAGCCGCCGACGAACACCGCGAACTTGCCATCGAAGCTCCACTGGATGCCGAACGCTTCGTTGCCGGGCAGCGCCGGCCCGTTAGGCGGCGTATTGAACAAGTGCGTGGAGCGCTTGTGCCCCGCGGCCGTGAACGCCTTGTTCCAGGCGATCTGCGGACCGGTAATGCGCGCGCCGTCCATGCGCTCGAGCGCGATGGGATAGCCGCCGTCGTCGACGATGCAGATGGATTCCAGCACGCCGATTTCTTCCGATTTGGCTATGGCGGCGCGGATCATGACGCGCGCTTCTTCAAGTTCCAGGCGGTATACCTGCTTCATATCGATATCCTTTTCCGATTGCGATGAACGGGGCCGCGCGGCATCAGCCCGCGCGGTAGATGGTCTTGATCTGCGTGTAGAACTCCAGCCCCGCGCGCCCCGACTCGCGGAACGTGGACGTGCTGGAATGCTTGAGTCCGCCGAACGGGGCGTTGATCAGGTTGCCGGTGGTGGTCCGGTTGATCTTTACCGTGCCCGCCTGGATGTCGCGCGCAAAGCGGTGCGCATAGCGCGCGTCCGTGGTGGCGATCGCGGCCGCCAGGCCGTACTCGGTGTCGTTGGCCTTGGCGATGGCGTCTTCGTAGCCGTCGACCTCGATCAGCGCGATCACAGGGCCGAAGATCTCTTCCCGCGCGATGCGCATCTGCTGCGTCACCCCGGTAAACAGCGCCGGCGACACGAAGTAGCCCTGATCGAACCCCTCTCCCGTCAGCCGGTCGCCGCCGTACAGGTGGGTGGCCTCTTGTTTGCCGAGGGCCACATAGCCCAGCACGTTGTCCAGCTGCTTGGCGGTTGCCAGCGGCCCCAGGTCGAAGTTGCCGTCCAGGCCGTTGCCGATGGTCAGCGCCTTCATCCGGGCCAGCAGCCTGTCGGTGAAATCCTGACGTATCCGCTTGTCCACCAGCACCCGGCTGGTGCCCGTGCAAGCCTGTCCGCTGAGCGAAAAACCGCCCTTCACGGCGAGGTCCACCGCCCGGTCCAGGTCGGCGTCCGCCAGGACGATCAGCGGGTTCTTTCCACCCAGTTCCATCTGCGTGCGCGTGGTCAGCCCCGCCGTCCGGTGGATCTGCTCGCCCGCGGTGGTGGATCCGGTGAACGAAATCGCGCGGACCGCCCGCGCGCCGGTGATGGCTTCGCCAACGGCGCCGGCCGGCCCCGTCAGGAAATTGAGCACGCCGGCGGGCAGGCCGGCCTCGATGAAGGCCTCGGTCAGGCGATAGCCGGACAGGGGCGCGTCGGAGGACGGCTTGAACACCACCGTATTGCCGGCGATCAGCGCCGGGGCAATCTTGCGGGCCGGAATGGAAATGGGAAAGTTCCAGGGCGAAATCACCGTCACCACGCCCAGCGGCTCGCGCTGGCTGTAGACCACCATGTCCGGGTCGTCGTTGGGATAGGTTTCACCGGTGAAAGATTGCCCTTCCACCGCGTAGAACCGGATCGTCTGCGCGGAACGCAGCACCTCGTCCTTGGCCAGGCCCAGGCTTTTGCCTTCCTCCCGCGTCAGTTCGCGCGCGATGTCGGCCGCATGGTCTTCCAGGTACTGGGCCGCCCGGAACAGGATGGCGGCGCGCTTGGAAATCGGCGTATCGCGCCAAGCGGCGAAGGCAGCCTCTGCCTCCGCTACCGCTTGCCGCGCGTCGGCCGCGTCCGAAACCTGGAAACGGCCGACGACGTCGCTGGTATCCGCGGGGTTGATGTTGGGCGCCGTTTTGCCGGTGGCGCTGGGAATCCAGCTGCCGCCGATGCGATTCAGGAATGTTTGCTGCGAGAGATCGTCCACGGGAGCGCTTCCTTTGGCTATGCCAGGCGTGCCGCCGGACAGGCGGCGAGTTGGCTTATGAACATTGTATACTTTAATCAATATAGGGCGATACGTGAAAACCCCTGGTTGGCGGCCAGCCTTGCGGCTGTCCTCAAGCGCAGAGGGTCCCCGCAGGGACCCTCCAGCCCGCCGGACGGCCGCTTCAACGCCAGATCAGCACCGCGCAGATCGTCGAGATAGACAGCGCCAGCAACACCGGCAACAGCAGGGCGCGCACCAGGGACAGCACGTTCACCCGCGCGAAGCCCGCCACCGCGATCAGCGAAGACCAGGCGATCAGCGTGCCGCCGCCGGTCCAGACCGCGCCCATCTGCCCGACAGCCGCCAACGTCGCCGGATCCACGCCCACCACCGGCCCCAGGGCGCCGGACAGGGTGCCGGTCAGCGGCAGGCCGGCAAAGCCCGAGCCGTCGATGCCGGTGATCATGCCGACCAGCAACACGCCGAAGGCCACAAGGAAATGGTTCTCGGGGATCAGGTGCTGGCCCGCCGAAATCACTTCGAACAGCAGCCCCGGCGCCTGCGCCTGGGGCACGCCCAGGATCTGCGCGGCGGTTTCGTTGGCGCCGACGAAGAAGAAGCCCGCGATCGGCAGCACCGAGCCCATGGCCTTGAAAGCGAACACGAAGCCGTCGGTGACATGCTCCGGACAGACATCCAGCATCTTGCGCGGCCCTTCCGCCGCCAGGGTCACCAGCATCATCACGACAAAGGCCACGCCGCCCACCAGCGCCGCCGCATCACCGCCGCGCAGCGCCGGCAGGGACGGAAACAGGCGCGGCAGCACCATCACCGCGATCACGCCCAGGAACGCCAGCGGGGTCACGACGGCGAAGGTCTTGGACCAGCGCACGCGGCGCCGTTCCTCGCCGCTCAGTTCCGGCTCGCGGGGCAGGGCCGGATCGGCGCCCATGGTGCCGCGCGCGAGCTCTGCCTTGTCGAAGGAGCCCGATTGCTCGACGCGCGCCAGGCTGCCGTCCTGCGCGCGCGCCTGCCAGGCGGACAGCAGCGCCGGATCGGCGGATACGATGTGTTTGCGGATCAGCAGGTAGGCGGCCGTCAGGGCCACGGCCCCGGTAATCAACGACAGCACGAGCGCGCGGTCGGCCACCACGCCGGCGCTGACCGCCGCCCCCGCCGCCTTGGCGCTGATGCTCGGCGCCACGCCGATCACGTAGTCCGAGGACAAGGCCATGCCCTGGCCGGCGATGGCGATGGCCATGGCCCCCGCCAGCGGTGGCAGGCCGGCCGCGATGGCCGCGGGCAGCAGGATGGCGGAGACCAGCGGCACCGCGGGGGTGGGCCAGAAGAACAGGGAAATCACATAGGTACAGAGGGCAATGATGACGAAGGAGGAATGCCCGCCCCGCATGACGCGGCGAAAGGGCTGCACCATGCGCACGTCCGCCTGCAAGGTCTTGAGCGCGTTGAGCAGCGCCGTCATGAACGTGATGACCAGGAAGATATTGAACAGCTCCTTGGCGGCCACGAAGCTGGCCGAAAAGATGCCTATCAGCGCACTAATAGGACTGCCGGTAATGGCGAACACCACCAGGAAGGTGCCGATGACCGAAGGCACCACCACATTGGCCCGCAGGATCATCGTCAGGATGATGGCGGCCACGCTGAATAGATACATCCAATGAGCAGCGTTGAGGACTACGTCCGATTGCATGCGCGATTCCCCTTATAGGCGTGGCTGTTGGATCGCCACAATCGGTATACTATATTTCGTTTTGAGCTATACCAATCAAAATATGCACCGCCTAGGGAAAGCGATAATTCTGAAAAATCCTTGAATAATGTCAAAAAATCAGGGGATTACCCTAATTTTTTACGCAGACCAGTAAATTTTGCAAAATCATGGATAGACTACCGTATACATAAAAATACATCTCCAGGCATGACACCCTCCCTGCCGTACCCCGACCTCCTGCAATACGCCACTATGGCCGTCGTCGTGTTCGGCGCCGCGATCGCGCAGGGCGTGGGCGGCGTCGGCTTCGCGATGTTCGCGGCCCCCGTGGCCGCCATGTTCTTCCCCCAGCTGGCGCCCGGCCCCCTGCTGACGCTGGGCGGCTGCATTTCCCTGCTGACCGCGCTGCGCGAACGCGCGGCAATCCACTGGCCGTCCGTCTCGTACGCACTGGCCGGCCGCGCCGTAGGCACGCTGATCGCCATCTACGCCATGACGCGCTTCGCCCCGCAGGCGCTGGGCGCGCTGTTCGCCGGCCTGATCCTGGTGGCCGTCGTGATCAGCGCGGCCGGCTTGCGCTTCTCCGCAACGCCGGGACGCGTTTCCGGCGCGGGAATCGCATCGGGCATCATGGGCACGATGACCTCCGTGGGCGCTCCCCCGATCGCCATCGTGATGCAGCATGCCGCGCCGCCGCGCCTGCGCGCCACGCTAGGCATGGTGCTCTTCCTGGGATCGGTTTTTTCGCTTGCCATGCTGGCGCTGGCCAAGCGGTATACGGGTTACCACGCCGGGCTGGCGCTCAGCCTGGCGCCTTTCCTGCTGGCCGGCTTTGCGGTCTCCAACCGGCTTCGCAACCGCCTGCCCCCGCGCGCGGTGCGCGGCGTGCTGCTAGCGGTGTGCGCCCTGGGCGCGCTGGGGGTGCTGGTCAAGGCGTTCTGGGGCGGCTGATGCCTTGCATCCCCGTCCACGCCCGGCCACACCCGGTAATACAATGGAGACTGTATCCATTACGCCAAACCTGCTCGCCATGACCACTCTTCCCGTCAGCCCGCAAGCTGTAGCCGCGCAGCATTCCGCCCCGCTGAAGATCGGGGAGCAGCATCCGCAGTTGTTTGCCGTCATCCGCGACAAACTGCGCGAACGCATCCTCAGCGGCGAATTCACGCCCGGCGACCGCCTGGTCGAAGGGCGCCTGTCCGAGGAAATGGGCGTGTCGCGCATCCCGGTGCGCGAGGCGCTGCGCGCGCTGGCCGCCGAAGGGCTGGTCACCATCGAGCCGCGGCGCGGCGCGTCCGTGTCGGTCCTGTCCGACGCGGTCGCCTACGATATGGTGGAAGTGCGCGCCACCCTGGAAGGGCTGAACGCCAAGCTCGCGGCGCAGCGTCGCGACGAAAAGACGGTAGAGCGCCTGCAAGCCTTCCTGCGCGAAGGCACGGAAGCCGCGCGCAGCGAGCAGCTGGACAAGTTCCTGGCCCTGAATTCGCAGTTCCACGAAATGCTCGCCACCATCGGCGGCAACATGGTGCTGACCGACCTGATGCGTTCGCTGCGCGACCGCACCGCGCTGCTGTTCGCGCCCAGCAACATGCACCGCGCCAAGCAGAACTGGGACGAACACTCCCAGATCCTGAACGCCGTCATCGCCGGCAATGGCGACCTGGCCGCGCTGCTGGCCAGCCAGCACGTGCACAATGCCGCCAAGGCCTACACCGAGGCGCAACAGGCGCAGCACGCCTCCGTGGCGTAGCCGGGCGGCCCCGGGCGCGGGGCCGCCGTCCTCAGGTCGCGGCCTGCACGGGATCGGCGGGCGCACCCACCACGATACCCTTGCCGTTCTGGACCACCCACGACACCTTGATGTCGCCGTTCACGAAGGTCTGGCAGGCCATGCGGTAACCCGCCTCGAAATCCTCGGGGCGCAGGTGCTTGCGCTCCTTGGGCTTGATGGCGTCGGTGTGCTCGAGCCCCTCTTCGATGCGGCATTTGCAGGTGCCGCACAGGCCGCCCCCGCATTTGAACGGAATCCCGCCCTTTTCCTTGAGCGACACCCGCAGCAGATTGCTGTTCTCGGGCGCCGTCGCAACCATGCCGCCATTGGAAATGAATGTGATTTGGACCATGATGTTCAGTGCTCCGCGGGGACGGCGCCTGAGCGCAGCGTCAGGGTCGATTCCATGCTGCCGAAGCGCGTAAGGTGGGCAAGCTCCTTGCGGGCGGCTTCCACCGATCCGAACTTCTCCAGGAATTTGGACGGCACGCGGTTCACCACGTACGGCGGCGTCTCTTCAGTGACGATCAGCTTCGTCTCCCCATGCAGCCGGGCGATGCGGTATTCCGCCAGCGCGCGGCCGTAGAACACGTAGTCGTAGGTTTCGATGATGTCCACCTCGGCGCCGGTTTCCGTGCGGAACACACCGGGCTTGGTGGTCAGGATGACATATACCGGGTCCATCGCCGCTATGCCTCCACGTCCTGGGTCAGCTCGATATCGCTGTTGAGCCACAACTGGCAGGCCAGCCGGTAGCCCTGTTCGATGCGATCGCCCAGCTGTTTCTTTTCCTTCCAGTTCACCGGAGGCAGCTGTTCGGCCCCGGCCAGCACGCGGCAGGCGCATTTGGCGCACTTGCCCATGCCGCATTCGTAGCGCAGATGCGGATACGGAAACTGCTTGATGCCGGCCCGCACCACCAGATTGGTGTTTTCCTTCACCACGTCGGTGTAGGTCTGGCCGCCTTTATGGAATACAACGGTAGGCATGGTTCTCCAGGATCAGCAACCCGGCGGCCGCCCGGCGAAACCGCCGGACGGTCCGCGCCGGAAGTTCAGGCGGCGAGGCCCAGCTCGGGCAGTGCAATATCGTCCTGCACGTAATCGGTGTAGAGCGCGGTGGTGTACAGCAGCCGCATCTGCGCGCCGATTTCGCAGATCTTCAGGCAGCGCTGCTGCAGGTCCACCGTGTTGGCATGCTCCAGCACGATCTGGTAGCCGCGTTCGCCGTGGATTTCGTCGGACACGATGTGCAGGTCGAAGAATTCCACTTCCTCGTCGGTAAAGCCGTACTTTTCGCGCAGCGTGGGCGTCTGCTTGCGGTAGATGGAGGGCACCTGCGATTCCAGGCCCACGACCAGGCCGGCCACGGCCACGATCGGGTCCTCGCGCATGGCGACCGCGTAACACCAGCTTTGCAGCGCGCGCGTGGTGGGCGACATGTTGTCGGGGTTGACCACCCGTTCCCGGGTCGTGCCGCAGGCTTCGGCGAAACGGATCAGCAGGTCCGTGTGGCGGTCGCCCCCGATCTCCTCTTCATACATATTGGCCAGCAGGAAGTCCTTGGCCTCGGTATAGGTGTCGGGCGTGCGGGCGTACAGATAGCCCAGATAGTCGGCGAAGGGGCCCACATAGTGGTAATGGTTCTCCGCCCAGCGCTGCAGGTGCTGGCGGCTGAGCTTGCCTTCTGCCCAGGCTATCGAAAACGGCGAAGCATTGGCGCTCTTGCCCTTGATCGCGTTTTCCAACGCGGTACGGAATTCATCTCGGTTCATCAGTTCAGCCATGACGCGCTCCAGGTCCAGTGGGGAGGATTCCAGGCCTGTCTCAGCCCGGGCATGATGAACATTGTATACCGTCTACTCTTTTGGACTGCTAGGGCAATCCCGAAGAACCCATCTAAAAACGGGGACAGCCCATACAGATCAAGCACTTGCGGCATTTCGGGCGGCGCTGGCATCGGGTGGCCGATGCTGGTACACTGAATACACTTTCAATGCAATACGGAAATACCATGAATACCCGCCATCCCCTGGGAGACGCCCCGATCGGTCAGCAGCTGCTGACGCATTACGCCCGCCGCGACGCCTTGCGGCATGCCACCCCGTTGTTCCCTTCGTCGTGGTCCGAGTGCTTCGCGCCGTTCCGCAACGCGCGGCTGCAACCGCTGCGCTCGACAACGCCCGCCGCGCATCGGCACGATGACGCGGCGATCTGCCAGCCAGGCTGAACGTCAGCCAGGGATCCGGCCCTTGCGGTCGGGCCTTGAGGCCATGCGCGCCTAGGCGACGCGCAGTTCGGGGCGCCGCCGCCGATTCCAGGCGGCCAGCCCCAGCACCAGCCCGAATCCCAGCGTATAGGCCAGCACGTCCCACCAATCGGGCACGCTGCCCAGAACGATCCGCAGGAACGGCTGCTCCAGCCGCCAGCCAAAATGCCGGGCCAGGTACTGGCCCAGTTCCACCGCATACCCCGTCAGCAGCGCCGCGAACGCCAGCGGCAACACACCCGCGCGGATGACGCTGCGATACGCCAGGTACGCCCATCCCACCGCCACCACGTCGCCCACGAATCCTCGCAACAGGGGGTAAGGAGCGCCCAGGGTGGCGATCAGCGCTTCCAGCGCGGTTACGGCCAGCAGCGCTGCAAACGCGCGCCGATTGAATGTCAGGGTCATCGAAGCAGAAAACGCGGATATTGGAACGGTCAGCGCGGACGTTAACGCATTTGTCAGGCCGAGGCGCGTAGTCTCGTCTGCATGCGCCGCGGGGTAGGGCGTCCGATAAAAAAGAGGAGACACCAAGATGAGCACATTCGATGCGAATGGGCGCCGGCGCTTCCTGCGCCAGGCCTGTACCCTGGGCGCCACCAGCACGCTGGCCGGCCACACCCTGACGAGCCTGGCGGCGCCCGCCACCGTCACGCTGCCCTTCACCAATGGCGAGCGCGACCTGATCGCCTACCCGCAAAAGCGCCCGCTGATCCGGCAGACCTCCCGTCCGCCGCAACTGGAAACGCCGTTCTCGGTCTTCAACGAAAATGTCATCACGCCCAACGACGCGTTCTTCGTGCGCTACCACCTGGGCAATATCCCGACCGCCATCGATCTGAACACCTACCGCATCCGGGTAAGCGGGCAGGTCGACAAGCCGCTGGAGCTGTCGCTGTCCGACCTGAAAGAGCACTTCGGCAAGCCGGTGGAGCTGGTGGCGGTCACCCAATGTTCCGGCAACAGTCGCGGCTTCTTCATCCCTCGGGTGGGCGGCGGGCAATCGGGCAACGGCGCCATGGGGAACGCCCGCTGGGCCGGCATCCCGCTCAAGCGGATTCTTGAAAAAGCCGGCATCCGGCCTGACGCGCGGCAGGTCACCTTCGAGGGCACGGACCGTCCGGTGCTTCCCGGTACGCCGGAATTCGTCAAGGCGCTGGACACCGCCCACGCGATGGACGGCGAGGTCATGCTGGCCTACTCCATGAACGGCGCCGACCTGCCCATGCTCAACGGCTATCCCGTCCGGCTGGTCGTGCCCGGGTATTACGGCACCTACTGGGTCAAGCACCTGGCCGACATCAAGGTGCTGGACAAGGAGTTCGACGGATTCTGGATGCAGAAGGCCTATCGCATCCCGGACAACGATTGCGCCTGCACCCCGCCGGGCAAGGCGCCGGAGAAAACCCGCCCCATCGGGCGCTACAACGTGCGCAGCTTCATCACCAGCCTGACCGAAGGCGCACGGGTCGCCCAGGGCAAGCGCGTGCAGGTGCGGGGCATCGCTTTCGACGGCGGCAAGGGCATCCGCGACGTCCAGTTCTCGTCCGACGGCGGCAAGACCTGGCATGCCGCCACCCTGGGCAAGGACCTGGGCCGCTATTCCTTCCGCGAATGGCATGCCGACTTCACGCCCGGCACCGCCGGCGACTACGAGCTCAAGGTCCGCGCCACGAACATGGCGGGCGATACCCAGCCGCTCGATCCGCTCTGGAATCCGGCCGGCTACATGCGCAACGTGGTCGAAACCATCCGCGTCACTGCCGCCTGAGGAGCCCGCCATGACTCGCCACTATCGTCGCTGCGCGCTGGCGCTTGCCCTCGCCGCCGCCTGCCTGGCCCCCGCGGCCCAGGCCCTGGAGATCAAGCTCCCCCAGGAGACCGCCAAGCTGCGTTCCGGCACCACCCCCGGCGCCCAAGGCGCGTCCCTGTGCCTGATGTGCCATTCGGTGGATTATGTCTCGTCGCAACCGCCGATGCCGCTGGGCTTCTGGGATGCGGAGGTCAAGAAAATGATCGGCACCTACGGCGCCCCCATCCCCGCCGAACAGGTTCCCCTGATCGTCGAGTACCTGAATCAGGCCTATCCGCCCGCGTCCAGCGCCGCCGCCAAACCCTGACGCCGGACAGGCGCCGGGCAAGGCCTCCGGTCCCCGCGCCACGCGGCGGACCGGAGCGGATCCGGCCGCCTTCGCGCCGCGCTCCCTCCCGTCATCCGCTTAGGCGTACCATTACCCGACCCAGACAGCCCGCCGGGGCGCCTGCGCGCGCCTCGAACCCATCCCCATGCTGCAACCCGTTTCGGCCACGAACGACCTGCCCCCGGAAGCGCCGGCCGCCCCCGCCCCAGTCCTGCAGGTAAGCACGCTTTCCCCTTTCGCCTTCCCCGCGTTCCGCATCATCTGGATCGCCAATCTGTTCGCCAACCTGGGCACCTGGGCGCAGTCGGTCGCCGCCGCGTGGATCATTACCACCGAGCAGAGCAGCCCATTGATGGTCGCCATGATCCAGGTGGCCGCCGCGTTCCCGCTGGTGGCGCTGTCCATTCTGACCGGCGTGCTGGCCGACAATTACGACAGGCGCAAGGTCATGCTGACCGGCATGCTGCTGGAACTGGCGGGCGGCCTGTTCATCACCGTGCTCGCCTTCGCCGGGCTGCTGCATCCCATCACCCTGATCGCGTCGGTCTTCTGCATCGCGATCGGCAGCGCCATCGTTACGCCTGCCTGGCAGGCGGCGGTGGGCGAACAGGTGCCGCGCGCCCACGTCGGCAGCGCGGTGCTGCTGAACAGCGTCAATTTCAACGTGGCGCGCGCCGTGGGGCCGGCCATCGGCGGGCTGCTGCTGGGCGCCATGGGCGCGCCCTGGGTATTCCTGCTGAACTGCTTCTGCTATGGCAGCCTGATCTGGGCGATCTGGCGCTGGAAGCGCGATCTGCCCGAGCGCCGGCTGCCGCCCGAGGGCATCTTCGAAGGCGTGGTGGCCGCGCTGCGCTACACCCAGCATTCCACCGTCACCCGGGTCGTGATGCTGCGGTCCTTCGCCTTCGGCCTGTCGGCCAGCGCGCTGTGGGCGCTGTTGCCGTTGCTGGCGCACGAGCATGAAGGCGGCAGCGCCCTGCTGTACGGTTATATGCTGGGTGCGCTGGGCCTGGGCGCCATCCTCGGCAGCGCCGTGGTGCGCCGGGTGCAGGCAGCCTGGGGCGCCAGCGGCCTGGTCAGCGTCGCCGCCGGGCTGCTGGCCGCCTGCCTGCTCGCGCTCGGCCTGGCCGGATCGCTGTGGATCGCGTTTCCCGCGCTACTTCTGTCCGGCAGCTGCTGGATCGGCGTGCTGGCCACCTACAACACCACCGTCCAGATGCTGGTGCCCGACTGGATCAAGGCGCGCGCGCTGGCGCTGTACCAGACGGCCATCTTCGGCGGCCTGGCGGCGGGCTCCTTCATGTGGGGCCACTTCGCCGAAACCATGGGCGTCTCCGGCGCGCTGGCCGCCGCCGGCATCATGCTGGGCATTACGGTGGCGCTGCTGTACCGCTCGCGCCTGCCCGAGCAGGTGGACACGCAATCCCTGGCGCGCGCCGACAGCACCGAACCGGCGCTGGCCGCCGCGGGCTTCAATACCCAGCATGGTTCCGTGCTGGTGGCGGTGGAATACCAGATCGAGCGGGACAAGCTGTCCGCGCTGATCCTCGCGGCCCGCCCCCTGCGGCTCCTGCGCCTGCGCAACGGCGCGCAGCAGTGGCAGTTGTTCCGCGACCTGGAGCGTGACGGGATCTGGCGCGAGGTGTTCCTGGTGGAAAGCTGGATGCAATACCTGCGGATGATCGACCGCATGACGCTGGCGGACAAGATGGTGCTGGACAAAGTGCGCGCGCTGCACGCCGGCGACAAACCGCCCGTCGTGTCGCGCAACGTCAGCTACCTGGCGATGAACGAAGCACAGGGCTTTTCGCTGCGACGCGATCCCGAATCGCTGTAGCAGCGTATCCGGCTATGCCGTCTCCGGCGCCCACCCGCCTGCCACGCGGCGCATGCGGGGGGACTCGAACGCGCAGGCCACCGGTATCGGCGCGCCCTGCGCGTCCACGAGGCGCTCGCGCCAGCGCTCGCCCTGGCACATGGCCACGACGATGCCCGCCACCTCGGCGCCGCAGCGGGCCAGCAGCTCCAGCGCGGAGACCATTGTCTGCCCAGTGCTGACGGCGTCGTCCACCACCAGCACCCGGCGGCCGGCCAAGCTCTCCGCGAGGTTCGGGTCCACGTACAGCAGCTTGCCGGCGTCCGGCGTCGTCAGCGAACGCACCGGCACCGCCAGGCGCTCGTCGTACCAATACTTGCGCGAGTAGCCGAAGGGCACATAACGCGTGAATCCGAGCCCGCGCGCCACCATGGGCGCGAAAGCCAGGCCCAGCGTGGGCAGGCCCACCACCATTTCGGCACCGAAGGCGCGCGCCCGCTCGGCCATGAAGCCCGCCAGCGCATCGACCACGTCCAGCCCCGCATGGTTGGCGATCAGCGAGGCCACGCAGCGCTCCGGATCGCCAGGCACGCCGCGCAGCGGCAGCACCAGGTAGCGGCCGTCCGGCAGCCTCGCGGGATAGCCGCGGGCATAGGGCGGATTCAGCGGCACGGATAGCGCGTCGGCGCCGACGATCTCCTGCCAGTAGCCTGTGGTGGCGTCGAACGCCGGCGCGCCGGCGGATGTCGAGTGTTGAGGAACAGTCATGCGTTGCGGATGGAACGGCGAAAAGCGGCGGATCAGCGCGCGCCGGCGGCCAGGTAGGCTTCCGCCAGCGTCACCCAGTAGCTGGCCGTGACCGGCAGGATGCCATCGTTGAAATCGTAGTCGGGGTTGTGCACCATGCAGCCGCCTTCGCCCTCGCCGTTGCCGACGATGAAGTAGCTGCCCGGCACCGCCTCCAGCATGAAGGCGAAATCGTCGCTGGCCTGCAGGGGCTCGAGGTCGGGAATCAGCAGGCCCTCACCGAGCCAGCCGCGTGCCACGTCCGCCGCGAACTGCGTGGCGCCGCGGTCGTTGACCACGGGCGGATAGCGCCAGCGGTAGTCGACCTCGACGGTGGCGCGGTGCACCGCCGCCTGCGCGGTGGCGATCGCCGTGATGCGCTCGCGCAGCAGCGCGCGCGTCTCCGGCCGGCGCGCGCGCACCGTCAGCCGCAGCTCCACCGTCTTGGGAATCACGTTGGGCGCGTCGCCCCCATGGATGGCGCCGATGGTCACCACCGCCATGTCGTTGGGGTCGACCTCGCGCGAGACGATGGTCTGCAGGGCCAGCACGATGCTGGCCGCGGCCACGATGGGGTCCACCGCCACGTGCGGCATTGCGCCGTGGCCGCCCACGCCGCTGACCGTCAGCACCACAGTATCGGACGAGCTGTACATCACGCCGGAACGGAAACCGAAATGGCCCACCGGATAGCCCGGCTCGTTGTGGAAGCTGTAGACGGCATCGCAGGGAAAGCGCTCGAACAGGCCGTCGGCGATCATCTTCTGCGCGCCCCCATGGCCCTCCTCGGCCGGCTGAAAAATCAGGTGCAGCGTACCATCGAAGCGGCCGCGCTCGGCCAGGGCGCGGGCGGCGGCAAGCAAGGTGGCGGTATGGCCGTCATGGCCGCAGGCATGCATCTTCCCCGGGTTCCGGCTGGCGTACGGCAGGCCGGTGGTCTCGTGGATGGGCAGGGCGTCCATGTCGGCCCGCAAGCCCAGCCGGCGCTGGCCGCTGCCCAGCCGCAAGGTGCCCACTACGCCGGTCACGCCCAGGCCCCGGTGCACCTCGTAGCCCCACTCCGCCAGCTGTTGCGCCACCAGGTCGCCGGTATCGACCTCTTCGTAGGCCAACTCGGGGTTGGCGTGGATGCGGCGGCGCAGGGCCACCATTTCGTCCTGGATGGCCTGGATTTCGGGCAGCACGGGGCTGCTTGCGGGAATGTTCATGGCGTTGGCGTCCTCGGGCTCATTCCTGCTGGATGTCGGCGCTCTTCACGATGTGGCCGTACAGGGCTTTTTCCTTCTTCAGGAACTCCGCGAATTCCTGGGGCGTGCCCCGGCCGGGGATGGCGCCGCCTTCGGCCAGGCGCTTCTGCACATCCTCCAGCTTCAGCACGGCGTTCAATTCCTGGTTGAGCCGCCCCACCACGGCGGGATCCGTGCCCGCCGGCGCGAAGACGCCCGTCCAGGTATTCAGTTCAAAACCCTTGAGCTCGGGCGTCTCGCCGAACGCCTGCACGTCCGGCAGCGTGTCGACGCGCTTGGCCGAGGTGACTCCCAGCGCATGCAGCTTCTTCTGCTGCACCAACGGCGTGGCGCTGGTGGTCACCAGCAGGCCCAGGTCCACCTGACCGCCCATGACGTCGTTGGTGATCTGCGCGCCCCCGCGATAGGGCACGTGCACCAGCTTGACCTTGGCCTGGTCCTGCATCACCTCCATCGCCAGATGCAGCACGGTGCCCACGCCCGACGAGGCGTAGGTCAGCGTGTCGGGCTTCGCCCGCGCCAGCGCGATGAGCTCGCCCATGTCCCGCGCGGGCAAGCCGGGGCGGGCCAGCAGCACGACGGGCGCGGTGGTCACCAGGGCGACCGGCTCCAGATCCGTTTCGGCGTCGTACTTCACGGCGGAATTGATCAGGCGGGCCACGCTGATGGGGCCGTCGAAGCCCATCACCAGCGTGTAGCCATCGGGCCTGGCATGCGCGGCCTTCGCCACGCCCAGCACTCCGCCCGCGCCCGCCACGTTATCCACGATGACGGATTGCTTGAGCCGGTCCGCCAGTTTCTGCGCCACCAGCCGGGCGGTGGTATCGACGTTGCCGCCGGGGCTGAACGGCACGATCAGGGTCAAGGGCCGGGCTTCGGGCCAGGCGGCTTCGGCGGCCATGGCCGGAGCGGCGCACAGCGCAGCCGCCAGCGCGGAGACGGACAGGAACAAACGTTTGAACATGGCGGGAACGGTCGAATGCGCGCGCGCAGCGGGCGCGAAGAAGGGCGACGGCGCCATCCTACGCAGATCCTGGTAATAACTGAAATGTTATATTTTTATAGATTCATCAGGTAAATCTATGACCAAGCCTCCTCTGCCCGACAGCGTGTCCGTCCCGGCGCGCCAGCCCACGCTGCGGCAGTTGCGCGGCTTCAAGGAAGTGGCCCGCCACGCCAGCTTCAGCCGCGCCGCCCAGGCGCTGGCGCTGAGCCAGCCCGCCCTCTCCGCCGCCATCCGCGAGCTGGAGGCGCTGATGGGCGTGGCGCTGTTCGAACGCAGCACCCACCACGTGCGGCTGACGCCCGCGGGCCTTGCCGCCCGCGCCCAGATCGAATGGCTGCTCAACAGCTACACCCAGGGCGCCGAAGACCTGCGGCGCCTACTGGACACCCAGTCAGCAACCGTACGCATCGGTTGCATCCCGTCCACCATGCACCTGCTCGCTCCGGTAGTGGCCCAATGGCGCCAGCGCCATCCGGACATCGCGCTGATCCTCAGCGACCATCTCAACGACGAGCTGATGGCCGCGCTGGGCAATGGCGAACTGGATATCGGGCTGGGCCTGGACTTCGGCCTCACGCCCGGCCTGGCCGCCGCCTTCGTGGCGGAAGACGATCTGGTGGCCGTGCTGGCCGGCACCCACCGCCTTGCGCGGCGCCAGGCGCTGACCTGGCAGGAACTGAAGTCCGAACCGCTGGCCGTGCTGTCGCGCGGCAGCACCTACGAAATGATCGTGTCCACGCTGCGCCAGCAGGGCTCGGACCTGGCCGCGACCGACACCCTGAACTACACCGACACGCTGTACAGCCTGGTGCGGGCCGGCCTGCGCGTAGGGCTGATCTCGCGGCTGTACACGCAAGGCCAGCGCCAGGACGGCCTGGCCATTGTGCCCTTGCAGCGCCCGCGGCTCACGCGGCGCATCTGCCTGATGGCGCGCGCGCCGGAACAGCAGGCGCGCGCGGCAGTGCGGCGCTGCTACGCCGAACTGGCCGAGCGGCTGCGCGTCCACAACGTGGAATAAGCGGACGGCGTCCGCGGGGCCCGTCTCCCGTGCCGTAGAATCGACGGTCACGATTCTCGGTCCGCAACGCGGACGCCTCGCGGCGCAGCCTGTCACATGTTCACGTTCTCCCACAATACCGTTTATCCGGCCGGCGTCGGCCTGCCGGCATCGGAACGCCTGGGCGCGCTCCTGGCCGTCATGCTGGCGCTGTGCATGGCCAGCCTGGACACCGCCATCGCCAACACGGCGCTGCCCACCATTGCGCGGGACCTCGGAGCCAACGACGCGGAATCCATCTGGGTCATCAGCGGCTACCAGCTGGCCATGGTGGCGGGCCTGCTGCCCGCCGCGGCGCTGGGCGAGATCCTGGGCCATCGCCGCGTCTATATCGTGGGCCTGGTCCTGTACACCATGACGTCGCTGACCAGCGGCCTGGCCCCCTCGCTGCCCACCCTGGTGGCGTCGCGGATCCTGCAGGGCCTGGGCGCGGCCGGCGTCATGAGCGTCAACGGCGCGCTGCTGCGCTTCATCTATCCTTCCCACCTGCTGGGCCGCGGACTGGGCCTGAACGCCATGGTGGTGGGCCTGTCCTTCGCGGCTGGCCCCACCGTCGCGTCGGCCATCCTCCTGCTGGGGAACTGGCACTGGCTGTTCCTGATGAATGTGCCCGTCGGCGTCATGTGCGCGGTCTTGGCCCTGCGCGGCCTGCCCAAAACGACGCGCGCGCCGCATGGTTTCGACGGCCTGGCCGCGGCGCTGTGCGCCCTGACGCTGGGCCTGTTCGTGCTGGGAACCAATGAGCTGGCGCACGGCGCCCCCCTGCCGCGCGTGACGCTGGAATGGGGCGTCGCCGCGGCCAGCCTGTTCCTGCTGATGCGCAGGCAGGCCGGGCATCCCGCGCCCATCCTGGCCGTCGACCTGCTGCGCCGGCCCTTGTTCGCTCTGTCCGCCGCCACCGCGATTTGCGCCTTCGCGGCCCAGGCGCTGGCATTCGTGTCCTTGCCCTTCCTGTTGCAGACCACGCTGGGCTACACCCAGGTGGAAACAGGCTTTCTGATCACGCCCTGGCCGGTGGTGGTGGCTTTCATGGCGCCGATCGCCGGGCGCCTGTCCGACCATTATCCCGCGGGCATGCTGGGCGGCGTGGGGCTGGCGCTGATGGCCCTGGGCATGGCGCTGCTGGCGATGATGCCCGCCGACCCGCCCATCTGGGACATCTGCTGGCGCATGGCCGTCTGCGGCGCCGGATTCGGCTTCTTTCAATCGCCCAATCTGCGCGCCATCATGATGTCGGCGCCGGCCTCGCGGGCGGGCGGCGCCAGCGGCATGATCGGCACCGTGCGCCTGCTCGGACAGGCGTCGGGCGCGGCCCTGGTGGCCGCCTGTTTCAATGTGTCCAGCACGCAGGGCGCGGTCGCCGCGCTGTGGCTCGGCGGCCTGTGCGCCGCGCTGGCCTGTGCCGCCAGCTTTTCAAGGCTGCGCTTCGACGCCTCGGAGCCCGTGCAGGCGCGGTGCGTGCGCTAAGGGCCGCTACTCGCGCACGTAGCAGGGGTACTGCGATTGCTGCGCCCGCGCACGCGCGGGGTCCACGTCGACCACGACGATCGCCTCGGCATCCGTGGATGCCGCCAGCGGCTCGCCGCCAGGCTGGAAGGCGAACGCATAGCCGCCGAACACCTGCCCGTCCGCCGTGCGTCCGGCTCGGTTCGAGCTGACCACATAACAGCCGGACACCAGCGCCGCCATGGCGCCGGCCGTCAGCCAGCGCCCGGTCGACGGCCCACTGGCGCGCGGCACCACGATCAATTCCGCCCCGTCCCGCCCGTAGCGCCGCGAGCGTTCGTTGAACATCAGCTCAGTGCATAGCTGCACGCCCAGGCGGATGCCCCCCACCTCGAACACCTCGAAGCCCTCCATGGCGGGCTCGAACCAGGTCGCCTCGAAATAGCCGGGCTCCTGCGGAAAGTACTGCTTGTGGTGCAGCCTGGTGTAGCGCCCGCCCTCGAGGGCGTAGGCCTCGTTGGCCAGACGCTTGCCCGCCGGCACCGGGCGGGAAGACACGATGGCCGGCACGTTCAGCGCCGCCAGGGCCTCCAGCCCCGCCTCGTGGATCCGCAACGACTCGGCGGCCCGCGCGGCGTCATAAGTGGACGAAGCCGCCAGCCAGGAGCCGAAAGGCATCTCGCTGGTGACCAGCAGGTCGGGCGCCAGTTCGCCGATGCGCTCGGCCATGCCTTCCCACGCGGCGCCTTCCGGCGTCAGGTCTACAGGGCTTTCCATCATGCAGACACGCATGCGTTCTCCTTGGACGATGTGCTCGCCCGGCAGCGGGCGCATTGGAGCCACATCGTAGAACGCCTCGCCCGGCCCGGGCGCGCCCGGACGCCACCTGGTCCTTTTTGGACGCACATTGGTCCGAATCCGCCGCAATCAATCCCGTCGCGGCGCGCCCGCATCTTCCGCGTGCCGGATGACGCGCTTGGGCAGGTCCCCGCCTATCCAATAAGCCAGTTCCGACGGGTGGCCGATTTCCCATGCCACGAAGTCCGCGGCCCGCCCGGGCGCCAGTTCCCCGTGCGTACCTTGCAGCCCCAGCGCCCGCGCCGCATGCACGGTCGCGCCGGCCAACGCCTCTTCAGGCGTCATCCTGAACAGGGTGCAGGCCATGCTCAGCATCAACCGCAAGGACAGCACGGGCGAGGTTCCCGGATTCAGGTCAGTGGAAATGGCGATGGGCACGCCGTGCCGGCGCAAGAGCTCGATCGGAGGCGGTTGCGTTTCGCGCAGGGCATAGAACGCGCCCGGCAGCAATACCGCGACAGTGCCTGCCCTGGCCATCGCCAGCACGTCGCTTTCGGTCAGGTATTCCAGGTGGTCCGCCGACAGCGCGCCATAGCGCGTCGCCAGCGTGGCGCCATGCAGCGAAGACAACTGTTCGGCATGCAGCTTGACCGGCAGGCCGAGTTGCCGGGCGGCCTGGAACACGCGTTCGACCTGCTCGGGGGAGAACGCGAGGTGCTCGCAGAAGGCATCGACGGCGTCGATCAGGCCTTCGGCCGCCAGCACCGGCAACATGCGCTGCGCCACCTCGTGGATATAGTCGTCCGCGCGCCCGGCGAACTCGGGCGGCAGCGCGTGCGCAGCCAGGCAGGTGGCCCGGACCGTCACGGGCAAGGTCTGCCCCAGCCGCCTGGCCACCCGCAGCATTTTGCGCTCGTTCGGCAGGTCCAGCCCGTAACCCGACTTCACTTCCAGCGTGGTCACGCCGTCGCGAAGCAGGTGCAAGGCTCGTTCGCGCGCGCTGGCGTAAAGCTCGTTTTCCGACGCGGCGCGCGTAGCGCGCACCGTGCTGGCGATGCCGCCGCCCTGCGCCGCGATCGTGGCGTAGTCCACGCCCTGCAGCCGCTGCTCGAACTCCAGGCTGCGGTTGCCGCCAAACACCAGATGCGTATGGCAATCGATCAGCCCGGGCGTGACCCACGCCCCGCCAAGATCGTGCTCCCGCGCCGCCTCTACCGCCGGCAATGCCGCCTCCGGGCCGATCCATTCGATGCGATCGTCCAGGGTCACGATGGCGGCGCGCTCGATCGCCGAATAGGCGCCCCGCGTCATCGTTGCGGCGTGGAAATTACGCCATAGCTGTCTCATGTCGTCTCCTTGAAGGCGCGCCTCGCGTCAAGCCGGTCAAAGGCTGGGCAGCAGGCCGGCGGGCATCAGGCCATTCAAGGCCTGCTCGGCGATCAGGCCGCTGGCCGCCGCGATGTCGGGAGCGAAGAAGCGGTCTTCCTCGTAGTGCGGCACTTGCTCGCGCAGAATGCTGCGCGCCTTCTCGAGCCGAGGCGATGTCTTCAAGCCTACGCGGAAATCCAGGCCCTGGCAGGCGCCCAGCCATTCGATCGCCAGGATGTCGCGCACATTCTCTGCCATGGCCCATAGCCGCTTGCCGGCATTGGGCGCCATCGACACATGGTCTTCCTGGTTGGCGGACGTCGGCATGCTGTCCACGCTGGCCGGATGGGCCAGCGCCTTGTTGTCGCTCGCAAGCGCCGCCGCCGTGACCTGCGCGATCATGAACCCGGAATTGACGCCTCCCCGGCTGACCAGGAACGGCGGCAACTGCGACATGTGCTTGTCCATCATCAATGCGATGCGGCGTTCGGACAGCGCGCCGATCTCGGCCAGCGCCAGCGCCAGGTTGTCCGCGGCCAGCGCCACGGGTTCGGCATGGAAGTTGCCGCCCGAAATCACGTCGCCCTGCTCCACGAACACCAGGGGGTTGTCCGACACCGCGTTCGACTCGATCCGCAGCACCTCGGCCACGTGGCGGATCTGCGTGAGGCAGGCGCCCATCACCTGGGGCTGGCAGCGCAAGGAATACGGGTCCTGCACTTTTCCGCAATCCATGTGCGAATGGCCGACTTCGCTGTCTTCGCCCAGCAGGTCGCGGAATACCGCCGCCACGGCGATCTGGCCCGGCTGGCCGCGCGCGTCATGAATGCGCGCATCGAAAGGCACGCGCGACCCCAGCATGGCCTCGACGCTCAGGCTGCCGCAGACCAGGCCGGCCGCCATCATGTCTTCGGCCTCGAACAGGCCGCGCAAGGCGTATGCCGTGGAAACCTGCGTGCCGTTGAGCAGGGCCAGGCCTTCCTTGGCCTCCAACGTCAACGGCGCCAGCCCCGCGCGCGCCAGCGCCTCTCCGGCGGGCAGCCATTCGCCCTGGAAACGGGCGCGGCTTTCGCCCAGAAGCACCAGCGACATATGCGCCAGGGGCGCCAGGTCTCCTGACGCGCCCACAGAACCCTTCAAGGGGATGTGCGGATACACGCCCGCGTTCACCAGCGCGATCAGATGGTCAATCACGCGGCGGCGGATACCGGAGCAGCCACGCGCCAGGCTGTTGATCTTCAGCACCATGATCAGCCGGACCATGGCGTCGTCCAGCGCCTCGCCCACGCCGGCGGCGTGGGACCGCACCAGCGAGGTCTGCAGGGCCTCCAGGTCTTCGCGCGCGATCTTCGTCGAGGCCAGCAGGCCGAAGCCGGTATTGATGCCGTACACCGTGCGGCCCTCGGCGATGATGCGTTCGACGGTCGCCACGCTGTCATCGATGGCGCCGGCGGCACTGGCGTCCAGGGCCAGGCGCACGGGCTGTTGATATACGCGCCGCAGGTCGGACAGTGTCATGTGTCCGGGCTTCAAGTGCAGATCCATTCTGTATCTCCCATGCCGGTTCTCCGGCGTCATGCCATTCTTTTTCAAGCGGTCTTGTGCGCAGGCTTGCGGACCCCGGGCCTAGCGTCGCGGCGGGCAAACAGGTAGTAGAGGATGCTCGGAACGATCAATCCGATGATCCATGAAATATCCACGCCGCCCAGGCGCTCCACCATCGGTCCCGTGTAAAGCTTGGTCGAAATGAAGGGCATCTGCACCAGCACGCCGAACGTATAGACCAGGATGCCGGGCAGGTTCCAGCGGCCATAACGCCCGTCCGGGTCCGACAGCGCGGGCACGTCGTAGCGTTCACGGCTGACGAAGTAGTAATCCACCAGATTGACCGCGCTCCACGGAGTGAAGAATGCGAGCAGGAACAGGATGAAGGACTTGAAGGCGTTCAGGAAGGAATGCTGGCCCACCAAGGCCACGGCCGTCGCCACGCCCACGATCAGCACCACGGCCGCCGCGCGCTGCCAGCGCGTGATCTCGACCGAACCGCGAAAACCGCTGATGACGGTTGCGATGCACATGAAGCTGCCGTAGGAGTTCAGCGTGGAGATCGTGACCTTGCCGAACGCGATGCTGAAGTACAGCAGCGCCGCCATCGTCCCCGTGCCGCCCAGGCCGACGATGTACGCCACCTCGCGGCCCGCGAACTGGCCGGCGGACATCGCGGCGGCCAGCACGCCCAGCACCATCGCGATCTGCGCGCCGATGACCGATCCCAGCCCCACCGCCAGGAACGTCTTCACCGGCGACGTCGAACTGGGCAGGTAGCGCGAGTAGTCGGCCACATAGGGGCCATAGGCGATCTGCCACGAAGCCGCCAGCGACACCGCCAGCAGGAACGAGCTCCAGCTGAAATGCCGGATCTGCAGGAGCTGGGCGACGTCGCCCACCGCGATCACGCGGCTGAACAGATAGACGAACGCGATAATTCCCAGCACCGTCGCGGCCCGGCCGATGATGTGGATCACCCGGTAGCCGAACAGCGTGGCCAGGATGATGACGGCCGCGAAAATCAGGATGCCGGCGGTGTCGCTGACGCCGAACAGCTGGCCCAGCGCCTGCCCCGACAGCACCGTGCCCGTGGCGGTGAAGCCCAGGTACATCAGGCACACGAGCACGATGGGAATCGCCGCCCCGTACACGCCGAACTGCACGCGGCTGGATATCATCTGCGGCAGCCCCAGCCTGGGGCCTTGCACCGCGTGCAGCGCCATCACGGCGCCGCCCAGCACCTGGCCGATGAACAGGCCGATCAGCGACCAGAACACGTCGCCGCCCAGCACCACTGCGAGCGCACCGGTAACGATGGCGGTGATTTGCAGATTGGCGCCCATCCACAGCGTGAACTGGCTGTAGAGCTTGCCGTGCCGTTCAGATTCAGGAATGTGGTCAATGGAACGCCGCTCCAGAAGCGGCGCGGACCCCGTCTCGTTGCCCAAAGCCATTGCATTGCCCCGAAATTGGCGCGGGGATCGCGGCTTGCGGCCGCCCCCGCCCCGGTTAGCGAAATGGTGTTGCGCGCCCGCTCAGCGCGAACCCGTGACCATGGGAAGATTCAGGCCTTGTTCCTTGGCGCATTCGATTGCGATGTCGTATCCGGCATCCGCATGGCGCATGACGCCCGTGCCCGGATCATTGGTCAGCACGCGGGCGATGCGCTCGGCGGCCTCGTCCGTGCCGTCGCACACGATCACCATCCCCGAGTGCTGCGAAAAACCCATGCCGACCCCGCCCCCGTGATGCAGCGAAACCCAGGTCGCGCCGCTGGCGGTATTCAGCAATGCATTGAGCAGAGGCCAATCGGAGACCGCGTCCGAGCCGTCGCGCATGGATTCGGTTTCGCGGTTGGGACTGGCGACCGAACCGGAATCCAGGTGGTCGCGCCCGATGACGATCGGGGCCGACAGTTCGCCCGTGCGCACCATTTCGTTGAAGGCCAGGCCCAGCTTGGCGCGCTCACCCAGGCCCACCCAGCAGATGCGCGCCGGCAGGCCCTGGAAACTGATGCGTTCGCGCGCCATGCTCAGCCAGTGATGCAGGTGCGCATCGCCGGGGATCAGCTCCTTGACCTTGGCGTCCGTCTTGTAGATGTCTTGCGGGTCGCCGGACAGCGCGGCCCAACGGAACGGCCCTACGCCGCGGCAGAACAGCGGCCGGATGTAGGCCGGCACGAAGCCCGGGAAATCGAAGGCGTCGCTCACTCCTTCTTCCTTGGCCATCTGGCGGATGTTGTTGCCGTAGTCGAACGTGGGGATGCCCTGGCGCTTGAAGGCCAGCATGGCCCGCACATGGACCGCCATCGACTGCTTGGCGGCCTTGACGACGGCGGCGGGCTCGCGCTGCGCGCGGGCGCGATAGTCGTCCCAGGTCCAGCCGGCAGGCAGGTATCCGTTCAGCGGATCGTGCGCGCTGGTCTGGTCGGTGACCATGTCCGGTTTGACACCCCGGCGCACCAGTTCGGGCAGGATGTCGGCCGCGTTGGCGCACAGCGCGATGGAGACCGCGCGGCCTTCCCCCGTGTACTTGGCGATGCGCGCCAGCGCGTCGTCCAGGTCCGCGGCCTGCTCATCGACGTAGCGGGTGCGCAGGCGGAAGTCGATCCGGCTTTGCTGGCATTCGATATTCAGGGACGAGGCGCCCGCCATCGTGGCCGCCAGCGGCTGGGCTCCGCCCATGCCCCCCAGGCCGGCCGTCAGCACCCAGCGGCCCTTGAGGTCGCCGCCATAGTGCTGACGCCCCGCCTCGACAAAGGTCTCGTAGGTGCCTTGCACGATGCCCTGGCTGCCGATGTAGATCCAGCTGCCGGCAGTCATCTGGCCGTACATCGCCAGGCCCTTGGCGTCCAATTCGTTGAAGTGTTCCCAGTTGGCCCAGTTGGGCACCAGGTTGGAGTTCGCGATCAGCACGCGCGGCGCGTTGGCGTGGGTCTTGAATACGCCTACCGGCTTGCCCGATTGCACCAGCAGGGTTTCGTCGCTGTTCAGTTCCTTGAGGGTCTCGACGATCTTCTCGTAGCACTCCCAGTTGCGGGCGGCGCGGCCGATGCCGCCGTACACCACCAGTTCCTTGGGGTTCTCCGCCACGTCCGGATCCAGATTGTTCATCAGCATGCGCAAGGGGGCTTCCGTCAGCCAGTTCTTGGCGGTCAGTTGGTTGCCGCGCGGCGCGCGGATGACGACATCACGATATCGGGTCGGTTGGTCCAAGACAGTCTCCTTGATCGGTTCTTCCGCGGGCATGCGAAATGCGCGGCGCTTGTCCGAATCATAGGTCTCCTATGCTTGTATATACAAGATAGTAAAACCAAATTTCGCTAAGGGATTTCCCTCAAGAATGGCGCCGCAACGGCAGACGGCCCGGTGATCGCGGGCCGCAAGGGAATGCAGGGGATTGCCGCGGCCGGAGGGCCGCGGCGGGCGGGTTAGCCCGCGCGGGGAGAGAGCTCGATCACGCAGGCGTCCAGCGCGCCCGCGCCATCCAGGCGGTACTCGGCGAGGCCGCCCCGTTCTTCGAGATGCAGGCAGTCGTACTGCCCGGGCAGGTCATGCGCCACGCCATTCGCCCATACCGTCAGGGCGCTGCCCGCGTTCAGGACCAGCACCGTGCGCGCGGCGCTGTGGAAGGCCCACGGGCCGGCCCCGGCCGCCCATTGAAATCGGGCCGCATAGCGTGCCGGCGCGTAGATCAGGTTGAAGTCCCGGATCGGGCCGCCCGCCAGGCGGCAATGGACCGGCGCATCGCCGGAAAACGCATACGCCTGGCGCGGGGCCAGCGGTGGCTGCTCGCGTCCGTCCACGGTGAGCTGGATACCTTGCCCTTCCAGCACGGTGATGATGCGCTGATACCCCGAAAACGTGGAGAATCCGCCATCCTGGGCCACCTCCGCGATGGACAGCCGCCAGTCGAACGCGGCGCTGCTGCCGCCAGGATTGCAGGCGACTTCCTGTGTGGTGCCTCCGCCGTTGCGCCACGGCATGCGGGGATAATCGGCCGCACGGTACAGCCGGACGTCGCGGTGAATCATGTGGTGAATTTCCCTTCCAGACGGTGGCGCGAGCCGGGGTGGATCAAGCGGGCCAGCGTAACGACACGTTCCCCCGACCACGTGCGGCGGCGGATCAGCAGGCAAGGCTCCTCGCGCTCGATCTGCAACAGCTGGCATTCGCGCGGTTTGGCCAGAATGGCCTCGACGACGTGTTCGCCCTCGCTCAGCGGCGCGACGCGCGTCAGGTACTCGTACGGCGTGCTGCGCGCAAAATCCTGCTGGAGATAGTCGGGCGCCAGTTTCACGTTGACATAGCGGTCTTCCAGTTGGATCGGCACGTCGTCCTCGAAGTGGACGATGACCGAGTGGAACACCGGCTGCCCGGCGCGGATCTCCAGCGCCTGCGCCTGCTCCGCGCCGGCCGGCTCTTCGGCCAGGCGCACAACGCGGCTGTGGTGGCGGTGATTGCGGGCCGCGATCTCGTCCGCGATGTTGTTGACGGCAAACAGCGCCGACCGCGCCTTGGGCTGTGCGACAAACGTGCCCACGCCCTGCATGCGCACCAGCAGCCCTTCGGCGGTCAGCTCGCGCAGCGCGCGGTTGATCGTCATGCGGCTGAAACCCAGCTCATCGACCAGTTCGCTTTCCGACGGCACGCGATAGTGCGCCGGCCAGGCACCGGTGCGGATCTGCTGCGCGATCATCTGCTTGACCTGGGCATAGAGCGGAGCGGGCAAGGCATTGGTCTGAACGGGCAATTTCGGAGGGGAAGAGGCCACGGGAGATCCTGTAATTGGCCGCGAGTCGGCGGAAACGAAGAATTTTAAGTATAGACAGGTACAGATAAGGCGTGGATTTTTGCAGGAAAGTGGACGGCGCGCGCCGGATTTCTTATACTCCCCCCCTGTATGTTTTTCGGAGCCTGCCGTGCCGCACTCGCCGGAAGAGAAAAAAAGGGTGGTTACCCGCCTGCGCCGTATCCAGGGGCAGGCGTTAGCATTGGAGCGCGCGGTCAATGAAGGCACCGAGTGCGGCGCGCTGCTGCAACAGCTGGCCGCCTTGCGCGGCGCCGCCACCGGCCTGATGGCCGAAGTGCTCGAGAGCCATCTCCGGGAAACCTTTCTGCAATCCGCCCAGGGCGGGCCGCAAGCCGCCAGCATCAACCCGGAAGCCGAGGTTGAACAGCTGATGCGCATCGTCCGTTCCTATTTGAAGTAACGCCACCTGACACTCGTGGAGCAAAGCTATGAAATCACGCGCAGCAGTCGCATTCGGACCCGGCAAGCCGCTGGAAATCGTTGAAATCGACGTCGCGCCCCCGCAGCGCGGCGAAGTGCTGGTACAGATCACGCACACCGGTGTCTGCCACACGGATGCCTTCACCCTCAGCGGCGACGATCCGGAAGGCCTGTTCCCGGCCGTGCTGGGCCATGAAGGCGCCGGCGTCGTGGTCGAGGTCGGCGAAGGCGTGACGTCGCTGAAGCCGGGCGACCACGTCATTCCGCTCTACACCGCGGAATGTCGCGAGTGCAAGTTCTGCCTGTCCGGCAAGACCAACCTGTGCCAGAAGGTGCGCGCCACGCAGGGCAAGGGCGTCATGCCGGACGGCACCTCGCGCTTCAGCTACGAAGGCAAGCCGCTGTACCACTACATGGGCTGCTCGACGTTCAGCGAGTACACCGTCGTCAACGAAATCTCGCTGGCCAAGATCAACCCGGCCGCCCCCCACGAAAAGGTGTGCCTGCTGGGCTGCGGCGTCACCACGGGCCTGGGTGCCGTGCACAACACCGCCAAGGTCAAGGAAGGCGATACCGTCGCCGTGTTCGGCCTGGGCGGCATCGGCCTGGCCGTGATCCAGGGCGCCGTGCAAGCCAAGGCCGGCCGCATCATCGCCGTGGACACCAACCCCAACAAGTTCGTGCTGGCCAGCGCCATGGGCGCCACCGACTGCATCAACCCCAAGGACCACGACAAGCCGATCCAGGACGTCATCGTCGAAATGACCGACGGCGGCGTGGACTTCTCGTTCGAATGCATCGGCAATGTGCACGTCATGCGCGCCGCGCTGGAATGCTGCCACAAGGGTTGGGGCGAAAGCGTCATCATCGGCGTGGCGGGCGCGGGGCAGGAGATCAGCACCCGGCCGTTCCAGCTGGTCACGGGCCGCGTCTGGCGCGGTTCCGCCTTCGGCGGCGTCAAGGGCCGCACGCAATTGCCGGGCATGGTGGAAGACGCCATGAGCGGCAAGATCGACCTCGACCCGTTCGTGACGCACACCCTGCCGCTGGAGCGCATCAACGAAGCCTTCGACCTGATGCATGACGGCAAGTCGATCCGCACGGTGATCCACTACTGAGCCGCAGCCCCCCGCTGAACGCGGGCGAGTCCAGGGGCCCGGCGCGCATCGCGCCGGGCCCCTGGCGTTTCATGACAATCGCGCGACCCGTCTTCCGCGCGAATGACAATCCTGTCATTCATTTCCGCGTCATCTTGACCCGCGACCATTCGTCCTCCAATAACAGAGGGATACACGCGAATGAGCACGTGGAAGAGGAACGCAGGCGCGGCGATGCTGAGCGCGCTGGCGCTGTTGGCCGGCTGCGGCGGCAGCGATGACGACGACACACCGGTCAGCCCCGCGCCCGAGCAGCCCCAGCAGCCGGCGCCGGAACAGCCGGCGCCGGCCCGTCCGATGGAACTGACGATCCTGCACATCAACGATCATCACTCCAACCTGGACAGCAAGAAGAAAACCCTGACGCTCAAGGCCGCCAGTGGCGCGCCGTTGGCCGTGAGCGTGGACGCCGGCGGCTTTCCCCGCGTGACCGGCGCGATCGGCGCCCTGGCCGCGCAATCGGCCAACGTGCTCAAGCTGCACGCGGGCGACGCTACCACCGGCACCCTCTACTTCAACCGCGCGGGCGAGCCCGGCGAAGCCGACGCCGCGCTGATGAACACCGTGTGCTTCGACGCGATGACGCTGGGCAACCACGAGTTCGATAAAGGCGACGGCGGCCTGAAACGGTTCATCGAGCTGCTACATTCGGGCACTTGCCAGACGCCCGTGCTAAGCGCCAACGTCGCTTTCGGCGCCGACTCGCCGCTGAACCCCTCGCGCGCGCCCGGCATGGTCCAGCCTTCCGTGGTGCTGCAGCGGGACGGCCAGCCGATCGGGCTCGTCGGCCTGACCATCGCCAACAAGACCCAGCAGTCCTCCAGCCCGGACCCCGGCACGCTGTTCTCGGACGAGACCGCCGCCGCGCAACAGCAGATCGACGCCCTGCGCGCGCAGGGCGTGAACAAGATCGTCGTGATGAGCCACATCGGCTATGACTACGACAGGCAGGTCATCGCGCGCCTGAGCGGCGTGGACGTGGTCGTGGGCGGGGATTCCCACACCCTGCTGGGTCCCGACGCCATGGCGGACTATGGCGTGGGTTCGCCCGCCGGCGCCTACCCCACCGTGCTCCAGGACAAGGACGGCAAGCGCGTCTGCCTGGTGCAGGCCTGGGAGTACTCGCAGGTGGTCGGCGAACTGAAAGTGAGCTTCGACGCGAATGGCGACGTCACGGCCTGCGCCGGCACGCCGCACGTGCTGATGGGCGGAGCGCTCAGCGTCGCGGGCGCCCCGCCGGCCGCCGCCGATGAAGCAGCGATCCTGGCGGACGTTCAGGCCAGCGGCTTCCTGCGCGTGCAGGAGCCCAACGCCCAGGCCACGGCCGTGCTGCAGCCGTTCAAGGCCAAGGTCGACACCTTCAGCGCCAGCGTGGTTGCGTCCGTCCCGCAGGAACTGTGCTCCCGCCGCGTGCCGGGCGGCCCCGGATCTCGCGACTACAGCCGCTCCAGCGCCGCCTGCAACACCCCGGGCAATGTCAGCCTGCACGGCGGCGACATCCAGCAGCTCGTCGCCCAGGCCTACCTGGACGTGGCCAACGCCAATTACGGCGGCGCGGACATCTCCCTGCAAAGCGGCGGCGGCGTGCGTGTGCCGCTGCTGGGCAACGTGACCGCGGCCAACGTGATCGAAGTGGTTCCCTTCGGCAACATGCTCTGGCGCCTGGAAGTCACCGGCGCCGAGGTCAAGGACATGCTGGAGGATGGCATGCAGGCCGTCTACGGACCCGGCGGTTCGACCGGCCCGTATCCCTACGCGGGCGGGTTGCGCTGGGACGTGAACGCCGCCCAGCCGCAAGGTAGCCGCGTGTCGGGCATCGAGGTGCTGGACCAGGCCAGCGGCAACTGGCTGCCACTGGATGCCAGCCGCCGCTACCGGCTCTTCGTCCTGAGCTTCAATGCCACCGGCGGCGACGGCTACAAGACCCTGGCCAATGTTCCCGCCGACCGCCGGCAGGACATCGGGGTGCTGGACGCCGACGTCCTGCAGGCCTACATCGACAAGCAGGCCAAGGACGCCGTCAGCGGCCTGCCGGTGCTGAACCTGCTGCCTGTCAGCCTGTACAGCACGAAGACGTACAGCGAGTAGCGGCCCGAAGCGGCGGCGCCGGGTCGGAGAGGCCCCGCCGCCGCGTCAGGACGTCAGCCGCAGGCGGTAGGGCTGCTGCGCGTGTCCTTCGCGGTAGACGCTTTCGGTCTTGCCGACGAACGCCGCCAGCGAGAACTCCTTCAACGCCGTGCTGCGCGCCTCTTCGCCCATCCTGCCCAGGACGTCCGGGTTCGCCAGGATCTTCGACAGGGCCTGGACCACGCTGTCCACCGACGCCGGGGGCACCACCCAGCCATCGCGGCCGTCGGTGACGTTCTCGGTCAGCCCGCCCACCTCGCTGACGATCACCGGCTTGCCGGCGGCCATCATTTCGCGGCACGCGAACGAAATCGTCTCCAGTTTCGACGACAGCACGAAGCCCACGTCCAGCGCGGACAGGAATGGCCGCACATCGCCCAGCAGACCCGTGAACACCACCTGGTCGGACATGCCCAGCTCGGCGACGCGCTGCATCTGTTCGGCATCCGGCAGCTTGCCGGCGATCAGGATCACCACCTGCCGGCGCTGCTGCGCCGGCAACTGCGCCACGGCCGCCACCATGTCCAGCCAGTTCTTGTACACCGCGGTCCCGGCGTTGCTGCCGATGACGAGCCTGCCCTGCATGCCCTCGGGCAGCAGGCTGTCGCGCGCCAGGGCCGCCTGGCCGCGCGTGGCGGGGCGGCATTTTTCCGTATCGACGCCGTTGTGCACCACCCGCAGGTCTTCGTTGCGGAACACGGATTGCTTCATGCGGCGAAACGTGTGGCTGCACACGCAGATGACGCGATTCGTGCCCCACTTGGCGCGCACGCGCGCGCCCAGGCTCGTCGCGCTGCGGTCCGTATGCTGCGTATAGACGATGAACGGGCGCCGGGCGCCCATGCCCATGGTCGCCAGCATGCACAACCGGTGATCCGCCGAACCATTGACGTGGACCACGTCGAACTGCTCGTCGCGCAGCAGGGCCCGCAGGCGGCGCAGCGCGCGGAGCTGTTCCAGCGGCCGGCCCTTGAACTCCAGCGGGATCGTGCGCACGCCTGGCAGAGCGCCCGCTTCCGCCAGGAGACGGCTGCTCGCGGGCGCGGCGACGGTCACCTGCGACTTGTGGCAGAGAATGCGCGCCAGCGACATCACATAGGTCGTGTGGCCGCCGCCATCGCCTTGATGGAAATTGGTGTAAAGAATTTTCATGGGTTCACTTCCACAATCGTTTGCGGATCCGCCTCCCGCGACAGCAGGCAGCTCCAATGGCGTTTTTCGAACACGTCGCCGCCCAGCCGGCTGGCGGGAGACAGGTTGTAGACCTTGACCCCGCGTGCGCTAAGCAGCCTCCCGGCTTGCCGGAATGCGGGTTCGATGTGTCCCGAAAACTGCCTGTCCAGCGCGGTCGGCAATTGCGACGCCGCGCTTTCATAGAATCGGGGCCCCGCGGCGGCCGTCAGGTCCAGGCCGTGCAGGTAAACGGTTTTCGCGCCCAGCCACGCCAGCAGTTGCAAGGACGTGTAGGCCACGGTCCCGCCGCCGAACAGGCCACGCGGCGGATCCAGGCTGAAGCCGTGCGCGTGCACGGGGTGGCGCGCGTCGAACAGCACCAGCCCGGGGTCCGTGGCCAATTGGGCCTCCAACTCTTCAGGGCGCGCCCGCGGCCGTAAGGCGCGCTGGTGCACTTCTTCGAACAAGGCGATACGGCAGCGCACGGCCTGGCTGTCGAACAGGAACGCGATCCAGCGGTAGACCTCGGGCGTGACGAACAGCGTCAGGTCCTGCGCCAGCACCTCCGCCACCAGGTCGCGGCGACGCTTGACGAAGCCGGCGTCCAGCATCGCGTAGTAATCGAAACACAGCGAGGGCCGCTGGCGCCGCAACGCGATAGAGCCGTTGACGCCCATCACCGCGCCCAGCCGGCAGCGCGCGTAATCGATCTGGGCCACCGAGGGGCCGCTGAGGATCAGGTGCGCATCGCCGTCAATGGCGCGCGCCAGCTGCTCGAGCGGCGTCGTGGCCGGGCCACGCACGCCGCGGAGTTCGCATCCGGCCAGCCGCCCGCCCGCATCGCGCCGCACCTTCACGAAAGGCCACAGCGTTTCATTGTGCCGATACGCCTGGGGCCGCGTGTAGCGATAAAAATAGCGCAGGCCCTTGGTCAACGGGCGCGAACGCAGCAAGCGGGGAATGAGCCCAAAATTAGGCATGAACAATGTTGCGTGTATGCCGCAAAGAACTTGACGAGCGGCAAATTCTACGCAGCCAGCCCCGCGCAAACGCGAATGAAACCATTGAGATGTAACGCTTTCACGCCCGCAATAACGTGTCCCCAAATTGTGTGGAAAATCGCGGCGCCGTTGGCGGGCGCGCCTTGCGGGCAACCCTTCCCATAGCGCACGGCATGCCCGATGGGGTGCCTGCATACCGGCCCAGATACACCATCAAGGCGCCACCCCGGCATGGCTGCCGCAACACCTTCGATTACGTTTTGCCGCAAAGATTAGCTTTCGTTTCCCACCCTGGCACGCTTTGACGGCGGCCTGGGGCCGCCGGCGTTCCGCTACGATGCGGGTACCGGCGAGGCGGCCCCGAGGGGCGCGCACCTGGAGGGGCACGGGTCCGGCGCGCATGCGCGCCCCGGCTCCGGCGCAAGCCCTGGAACCCTGGATAGAAGAGGAATTCGATGTCTACGACCGCCACCCTGGCCGCTGCCGCGGCTACCGCCAGCACGCCCCGGACGAGCGTCCCCGCGTTCCGGGCCCGCAAGCGCCAGGAGCCGCTGGTGATGCTCACCGCCTACACGGCGCGCATGGCAGAACTGCTGGACCCGCACTGCGACGCCTTGCTCGTGGGCGACAGCCTGGCGCAGACCATCTACGGCCTGCCGTCCACCGTGCCGGTCACGCTGGACATGATGATCGCGCACGGCGCCGCCGTGGTGCGCGGCTCGCGGCGCGCGCTGATCGTCGTGGACATGCCCTTCGGCAGCTACGAGGAAAGCCCCGAACAGGCCTTCCGCTCGGCCGCGCGCGTCATGAAGGAAACCGGCGCGGGCGCGGTCAAACTGGAAGGCGGGCAAAGCATGGCGCCGACGGTCGCCTACCTGTCGGCCCGCGGCATCCCGGTCATGGGCCATGTGGGCCTGACCCCGCAGGCCGTCAATATCCTTGGCGGGTACGGCGCGCGCGGCCGGGGCGAGGCGGAATACGCCCGCATCGCCGCCGACGCGGCCGCGGTGGCGGACGCCGGCGCGTTCTCGCTGGTTATCGAAGGCGTCGTCGAGCCCCTGGCCGCGTCGATCACGGACGCCGTCGCCTGCCCGACCATCGGCATCGGCGCATCCGCCCGCTGCGACGGCCAGGTGCTGGTAGTGGACGACATGCTGGGCATGTTCGACCGCACAGCGCGCTTCGTGAAACGCTACGACGACCTTGCCGGCCGCATCCAGCAGGCAGCGCAGGGCTATGCCACGGAAGTGAAGGCGCGGACGTTTCCCGATTCCGCCCATCTCTACGGCGTGCCCGGCGGGGCCTGACCCTCGCGGCCGTGCCTTTGCCCCGCGCATTTCTGGCTAGAATCGTCCCCATGCCCTCCTACGCACACATCTCATGAGCACGCCCCGCAACGACCCTCTGCAGTTGCAGGACGCGATCGCGGACGCCATCAGCACCGCGACGCGCGGTGCGGGCCGCGTGAACATCCTGGTCGCGGGCAAGACCGGCGTGGGTAAAAGCACGCTGATCAACGCCGTGTTCCGCGGCGACCTGGCCAAGACCGGCGCGGGCAAGCCGGTCACGCAGTCCACCCAGGAATTCACCAAAGCCGGACACCCGCTCACCATCATCGATACCCGCGGCCTTGAAGTCGGCGACTACGAGCGCTCGCGCCGGCAGCTGGCCGACCTGATCCAGGAACGTTCCGCGTCCGACGACCAGGACAGGCATCTGCACGTGGCTTGGCTCTGCATCCAGGACAGCAGCCATCGCGTCGAAGACGCGGAGATCGAACTGTGCGACATGCTGTCCAACGCCGGCATCCCGGTGGTGGCGGTGCTGACCAAGGCGCGCAAGAACAGCGCCTTCGCGGACGAGGCGCGCAAGCTACTGCCGCGCGCCAAACAGGTGGTGGCGGTGCGCGCGCTGCCGGAATGGATCGAGGAACTGGACGCCGAACTGCCGCCCATGGGCCTGGACAAGCTCATCGAAGTCACGGCGCTGCATATCCCCGAGTCGCAGCAGCGGGCGTACGCCAACGCCCTGTCCACCCGCAACAAAAAGGCCCTGGAAGTAAAAAAAAAGCGGGCTGAGATAGAAGTCAACGTAGCCGCCGGGCTGGCCGCGTCGGCTGCCGCCGCCCCCATTCCGTTCTCGGACGCGTTTGCGCTGGTGCCCATCCAGGTCGGCATGATCGCCAAGATCGGCATCACCTTCGGCATGGAACTGGACACCGCCGCGATCACCACGCTGGTGACCTCCACGCTGGGCGCGTCCGCCGCCACGCTGATCGGGCGTTCGGTCGTCTCCGGCCTCCTGAAATTCATCCCCGGCGCAGGCAGCGCCGTGGGCGGAACCATCGCCGCCACCACCGCCGGCGCCATCACCAAACTGCTGGGCAATGCCTATGTGGCGGTGCTGTACGACTTCTGCCTGAAGCACCCTGGCAAGGACATCGACATCGCCATGATCGCGGCGGCCCTGAAGCAGCGCGTCAGCTTCTGAGCGGCGTCCGCCGGATCTATACTTTTCCCATCGTCCCGGTCGATGCGACGCGCCATCGGCCAGGGCGTCCCGCGCCGCGCGTCGGATCCTCTATTGCGCAGGCCCCAGCGAGCCTGCGCGCAGGGAGACGCTCATGACACGCAAATACATCGATTGCCGCGAATATCCCAGCGAAATGAATTGCTCGGTGGCGCTGGCCGCGGACTCCGAAAGCGAACTGCTGGAAGCCGCCGTGCAGCACGCAACCACGGTGCACAAGCATGCGGACACGCCAGCGCTGCGGACGCAGCTGAAATCGCTGTTCCACGACGGCACGCCGCCAGTTGAAACGCCACCCCGCGCCTGACCTCCCGGCGCAAGCGCGGGCGCGGCTCACCAGGCCAGCGCTTGCGCCACCTGTTCGATGCGGGCGTTACCGTCGCTGTCCGCCGTCAGCGGCGCGCGCAGAATGGACCGGCTGTCGCCTCGGTCCACGATCCAGAACACCATGCGCGCAGGCGCGCCGCCACGGCTCCGGCCATCCAGGCGCAGCGTGCGCCCGTCGTCCTGGCCCGCGGCAACCTCGAACGCCCATTTCCTGCCCTGCAGCGGCCCCGTCCCCCCTTCCCGCGCGCGCGGGACGAAAGCGGATGCCTGCATGGCGCCGGCCTCCAGGCCCAGCTTATCCCGCATGAAGGCGCGCATGGAGCGCTCCAGCGCGTCGTCATCGATGCCGGCCCGCTGCTCGACGGAAAGCCCCAGCAGCTCGCCGGTTTTCAGGTCCTCGTACTGAAAGCGCTTTTCGCCGATCGGCTTCAAGCGGAAGTCTCCGACGCGCAAGGGCAGGACCTGCCCGGTCCGTCCGCTCTCAAGCTGGGCCCGGCCTTCCGGCAGGGTCCAAGCTTGGTCCCGGTCGCCTACCCAGTCGATGAAGCGCTTGTTCAGCGCAACCGCCTCGCTCTCGCGGCCCTGGCGGTATGCGGTGTCGGCGGCGCGGTCCAACGCCGTCTCGTACAGGGTCTCGTCGTGATAGGCCTTGCCGGCATAGGCCCAGGCCGCCAACCCGGCGTCGTACTGGCTGCGGGCCTCGTCCAGCGCGCCGCGTTCGTAGGCGGCGCTGGCCATCACGGTGTTCATGCGCGCAATCTCCAGCGGAAACGTCGCATCGGGCAGCGCCGCCTGCGCCAGCTTCGCAGCCGCGGCCCAGTCGCCCGCCATCGCCCATTCGGCGTTGATGGCCTCGGCCTGGGCGGCCATGGTCTGCTCGCGGAACAGGCGCCGTTCCTGATCCCAGGACATGGCGCCAAGCAACGCCTGCACCTGCTTGAGCGCCTCGGCCTGCGCTGCTTCGGGGTACGACGCCTGCACCTTCAAACGCCAATCGCCGCGCGCGGCCACCCACTCGGCGTCGATCACGCCGTTGCCCTTGCCCCCGGAACGCAGCGCGGCCTTGGCCTGCACCAGGCCCTTGAAGGGAAGGTCCGGCAGTGCCGCCGCCACGGCGGGCGCCGCGGTTTGCTCGCCGTACGGCTCGCCCTGCATGCCTTTCAGCAGCGCCTGGCGCTGCGCGCCGTCCAGGCCGCGCAACGCTTCCAGGTAGCCGATGCCCAGCTGCAGGACGACGCGCCCGCGCTCGTCCAGCCGCCGCGCGTAATCCAGCCGCGCCGTGCCATTACGCGCATCCGCCGGTTCGAAACGCAGCAGCGCCCAACCGTCCTGAGCCAGCGGCAGCGACAGGCCCGCCGGCGCATAGCGCAGGCGCTGGCCGGATCCTGCGTCCCACAGCGCGGGATAGGGCTTGGCCAGCTCGATGAGCCTGGCCTGCAGGCGGGTAACGTCGGACGCTTCCCCCGCCGCCACGCCGGCTTCGATCGCCCGCGACAGCATGATTGCCATCCCGTCGTCGTCGCCGAGCCGGCCGAAGTCTTCGACCTGCGCCTCCGCGACGTTGCGGGCGTCGGCGTGGCGGCCTTGCTTTTGCAGCAGGTTGAGCAGCAGCACCGCGGCGTCGAAAATCTCGTAGCGGTTGCGATTGAGGCGCGCCGCCTCCAGCGCCGCCCGCGCCGAGTCGGTGGCGGCGGACCAGGAGGCGTCGCGGATCTGGCCGCGGGCCGCCTCCATGTGCCGCATGAAGGGTGACAGCGGCGCCTGCGCTTGAGCAGCGGCCGCTGTCTCCTGCGCGGCGGCCGGCACGGCCATCATCGACAGGAACGCTGCCGCCGCCAGGGCGCGGCCGGCGCGCAGCGGACGAAAAACGGACGTCATCTGGCCCCTTCCTCTGCATGGATAAGGGGGCCAGTATACGTTTCGAGCCTTGGCCCGCCGAGCCGGCGTGCTAGCCGCGGGCGAGGACGGGCTGGGCGGCCCGGGCCGCAGACACGGCGCCAAACAAGTTCTTCGGATCCGCCATCCGCGGCGCCACTTCGATACGGGTGCCGATACCGTGCCGCATGGCGGCGTCGCGCAGCCAGCGCAGCGCGGAGAAGTCCTCCAGCGCGAAGCCCACGGAATCGAAAATGGTCACGTCGTCGGCACGCTGGCGGCCGCTACCCTGGCCCGTCAGCACCCGCCACAATTCCGTCACGGCGAAATCGGCCGGCATCTGCTGCAGGTCGCCCTCGATGCGCGTCTGCGGCTCGTACTCCACGAACACCGGGCCCGCGCGCAGCACGTCGGCATGCAGCTCGGTCTTGCCCGGGCAATCCCCGCCCACGGCATTGATGTGCATGCCGGGCTCGACCATGTCGGGCGTCAGGATGGTGGCGTAGGCCTTGTCCGCCGTCACCGTGGTGACGATGTCCGTGCCCTTGACGGCCGCGGCCGTACTGTCGAAGCGCACCACGCGCAAGCCGGGCACCGATGCCAGATTGCTTTCAAGCTTGCGTGTGGCGCCTGCGTCCACGTCATAGACGTGCAGCGTATCAATGCCCAGGATGTAGTGGAAGGCGAGCGCCTGGAACTCGCTCTGCGCGCCGTTGCCGATCAGGGCCATCTTGCGCGAGCCGGGCCTTGCCAGCGCGCGCGCCGCCAGCGCGGATGTCACGGCCGTGCGCAGCGCAGTGGTGAGCGTCAGCTCGCTGATCAACAGCGGCTCTCCCGTGGCGACCCGCGCCAGCGCGCCGAACGCCATCACGGTAGACAGGCCGGCTTGCGGATTGCCGGGATGCCCGTTCACATATTTGAAGCTGTAGAACTCGCTGTCGGCGGTGGGCATCAGCTCGATCACCCCGGTCGCGGAATGGCTGGCCACCCGCGCGCTCTTGTCGAATTCCTGCCATCGAAGAAAGTCCGACAGCACATAGTCCAGCAGGCTGGAAAAGACCTGTTCCGGGCCTTGCAAGGCCACGATCTTCGCGACGTCGGAAGTGGAAAGCAGCGTCGTCATTTGGTTCTCCCCGAGTTATGGAACAGAAATTCTGGGGGATGGGCAAACCAATTCCTAGTGACAACAATCCACACAAAACGCTAAGATCCTGCCATTCTGATAGCGAAAAATAGCACTTTTCACAATGGACACGCTCGATCAGAACCTGCTCGGCCTATTGCGCGCCAATGCCCGCACGTCCGTCGCCACGCTGGCGAAAAAACTGGACGTCTCGCGCGGCACCATCGACAACCGCATCCAGAAACTGGAAGAGCGGGGCCTCATCCTCGGCTACACGGTACGGCTGCGCCCGGACGTGGAGACCGAGGACATCGTCGCGTGGATGAGCATCGCCGTGGAAGGCCACGAAACGCGCAAGATCGTGAACCTGCTGATGGGCGAGCCCAGCGTGGCCGGCCTGCACGACACCAATGGCCGCTGGGACCTGCTGGCCGAGCTGCGCGTTCCGACCATCGATCAGCTATCCGAAGTACTCGACCGCCTGCGCACGCTCAAGGGCATCTCGGCCACCGAAACCAGCATCCATCTCAAGACCTTCAAGGCGCTCTGAGCCGTAGCAGCGCGGGGAAACCCGATATAAAACTTTGCATAGCCCCCATGCTCCAGCGTTATGCGTGGCGCTAGACAGGGCTGCCGCGTTCTTTCAAATAGTCCATCGAATCAGTGCCTTAGTAAAAAGTCCGGTCGTGCTTCCGCGGTGCGGCGCCGGGCCGCGCCGTGGTTTCGGATTTCCCCGTACGCATGCATGCTTGCGTCTTCTGCCGGGCGTGCCGCGATGCGCGCCGCGGCGCGCTTCTTCATGCGTTCGGACTTTCCATGACAGACTTCGATCTGACCCTGCACAATGGCCGCATCGTAACGGCCGAGGCCGACTTCATCGGCGACATCGGCATTGCGGACGGTGTGATTACCGCGATTTCCACAACGCTTCCGGCAGGCCGGCGCGCCATTGACGCAACCGGCCGGCTGGCGATGCCGGGCGGAATCGACAGCCATTGCCATGTGGAACAGCTCTCCAGCATGGGCGTGCTGTGTGCCGACGACTGGCACAGCGCGTCGATCTCCGCGGCCTACGGCGGCAATACCACCATCGTGCCCTTCGCCGCGCAGCACCGCGGCCAGTCCCTGCGCCAGGTGGCCGACGCCTACGCAGCCTCTGCCGCCGAGAAGTCCGTCATCGACTACAGCTATCACCTGATCATCTCGGATCCCACGCCCGAGACCTTGAACCGCGATCTTCCGGAATTGATCCGCGCCGGCATTACCTCGTTCAAGGTCTTCATGACCTACGACAAGCTGAAACTGGACGACAGGCAGTTGCTGGATGTATTCGCCATCGCTGCCCGCGAAGGCGCATTGCCGATGGTTCACGCCGAAAACAATGACGTAATCAGCTGGATCGCGCGCCACCTGCTGGCGGCCGGCCACACCGCTCCCAAGTACCACGCTGTCAGCCACGATCCCATCGCGGAAAGCGAAGCCACGCAACGCGCCATCAGCCTTGCGGCCGTTCTGGAAGTACCAGTGCTGATCGTGCACGTTTCGACCCAGGGAGGCGCGCAGGCCATCCATGCCGCTCAGACCCTGGGCGCGCCCGTGTACGGTGAAACCTGCCCCCATTATCTGCTGCTCACGGCCGAAGACATCGACATCCCGGGCGTCGAAGGCGCCAAGTTCTGCTGCAGCCCACCCCCTCGCGACCCGGCATCGCAACAGGCCCTGTGGCAAAGCCTGAACAGCGGCACGCTGGCGCTGCTGTCGTCCGATCATGCGCCGTACCGTTATGACGAATCCGGCAAACTTCCGGCCGGCGACGCAACGACATTCAAGCAGATCGCCAACGGCCTGCCGGGCCTGGAGGTACGCATGCCGCTGCTGTTCTCCGAAGGCGTGCGCACGGGCCGCCTGAGCCTGCAGCAATTCGTCGCTCTGACCTCGACCAACCACGCCCGCATGTACGGCCTGCATCCGAAGAAAGGCACGCTGTCCGTCGGCGCCGATGCCGACATCGCGGTCTGGGATCCGGAGAAAGCCGTGACCCTGCGCGCCGCCGATCTGCACGACGCGGTCGGCTACACGCCGTACGAGGGCCTCGAGATCACTGGATGGCCCACGACCGTCATCAGCCGCGGCGAGGTCATCATCGACGACGGCGCGCTGCATGCCGAACGCGGCCGCGGCCGCTTCATTGCTCGCGGGCTGCCCGCCCCGCTGCAGAAAACGCGCGAAATCAGTCCGCGCGCCGCCTTGCTGCGCAAGATTTTCCCGGCCGTGATCGAGCCCTAGACCGGCTCATGGCACCCAATCCACAGCGATAAGCGCATCTGGAGATTTACATCGTGAGCAACACAACTTCCTCCCGCAAAATGGGCCTGGCAGTCGCCCAGATGGGCGCCGTCAATCTCGCCGACACGCGCGCGGCGGTCGTCCGCCGCCTGGTCGAAATGATGCGCGAGGCCGCCGCCCGCAAGGCGGAGTTCGTCGTCTTTCCCGAGCTGGCGCTGACGACGTTCTTTCCGCGCTACTGGATGGAAGACGCCGAGGCGGTGGAACGCTACTTCGAGAAAAGCATGCCCAATGCCGACGTGCAGCCGCTGTTCGACACCGCGCGCGAGCTCGGCATCGGTTTCTACCTGGGCTATGCCGAGCTGACGCCGGAGGGCCGCCAGTTCAACACGGCCATCCTGGTCGACCGCAACGCGAAGATTATCGGCAAGTACCGCAAGATCCACCTGCCCGGCCATTCCGACCACAAGGTCAGCGCGCCGTTCCAGCACCTGGAAAAGAAGTTCTTCGAAGTGGGCGATCTGGGCTTCGGCGTCTGGGAAACCAACGACGTCAAGATCGGTATGTGCCTGTGCAATGACCGCCGCTGGCCCGAAACGTACCGTGTGATGTCGCTGCAAAGCGCCGAACTTATCGTGCTGGGCTACAACACGCCGTCCCTGAATATCCACTGGAACGAACCCGCGCACCTGCGCACCACGACGCACGAAATCGTGCTGCAAGCCAGCGCCTACCAGAACGCGGTGTGGGTCGGCGCCGCCGCCAAGTGCGGCCACGAAGACGGCCACCACATGATCGGCAGCTCGATGATCGTCGCGCCGTCGGGCGAGATCGTGGCGCGCGCAAGCGGCGAAGAGGACGAAGTGATCACCGCAAGCATCGACCTCGGCATGGGCCAGACGTTCCGCGATCACGTCTTCAATTTCGCAAAGCATCGCAGCCCGCACCACTACCGCTTGATCGTCGAGCGCACGGGCGCGGGCGAGCCGCTGCCCGTGCCCGAAGTCGGCTAGGCCCGCTTGACGATCGCCTGCGTCATCGCAGGTAATTCTTTCTTCACGATCTGGGAAAACTGGGCCAGGAACGCCTTGGCGATGGAAGGCGGAGGTTCGATTCGGGAATGGGAAACATGCACCGAAAGCGAGATCGCCGGTTCGATCCGGCGTACCACCAGGCCGTGCATCAAGGCGTCCGTAAGCCCATAGGAGTCCACCAGGGCCACGCCGACACCTTGCCGCACGAACGAACACGCCGTCTGGGACGAGCGCACCTCGATTGCCGGAACGAAGGCCTGGCCCAGCGGACCCAGATAATCACACAAGGTCTCGCCCAGCGGGGTGTCGCGTCCATAGCCCACCAACATTTCGCCCGCCAGCATCGCCGGCTCGATCACGCTTTCGCGCGCCAGACGATGGCCGACGGGCAGCACGCAGACGATCTCGCCTTGCGCCAGTTCGCTGGTGATCAGGTTGGGATGCTCGGGCTTGAAGGTGGAAATCGCGATGTCCGCATGGCCGAGCAGCAACTGCGGCAGCAGCGCATCCATGCCCAGAGGCCGATAGCGGATGCGCACGCCAGGGTTGCGGGCGCAGAACTTCGCTGTGGCCGCCGGAATCAGCCATTCCCCGAAACTGGGGCTGGACACTACGCTCACCAGGCCGCCGCCATGCCCCGCAAGACCGGCGGCCATGTCATTCAGGCGATTGACCCCCGCCTGAATGGACTCCACCTCCTGGAAGAGCTTGCGTGCCTCCTTAGTGGGATGCAGTCTGCCCTTGAAGCGCTCGAACAGCGCGTAGCCCAGACGCAGCTCTATCGACGCCAGCACCCGGCTGATGGCGGGCTGCGTCACATGCAACAGCCGCCCGGCCGCGCTGAGCGAGCCCGTGATCATAATGGCGTGGAACACCTCGATCTGCCGCAGGTTAAGCGGTCCAGACCGGACCTTTCCGGGTAATTCCGACATGCTGCTTTCTTCCCTATTGATCCGGGCGGGACGCGCATGGCGCCAACCCGCCTCTTTTGCAGGAATTCTACTCAATCATGTCCAACCCTCGCATAACCCTTGTCAACCCGAACTCCCTGGCCAGGGTCACTGAGGCGATCGACCGCGCGGTCGAACCTTTCCGCCGCTTGCCGCTGGAATTCCGTTGCCTGACCTCGACCGGCGGCCCCGCCGGCATCCAGACCCAGGCCGAAGCCGATGCCAGCATCGCGCCCATGGCCTCACTGATTCAGCAGGAGGCAGCCACCACTGATGCCTTCATCGTGGCCTGCTTCAGCGATCCGGGTCTGCACGGGCTGCGCGACCTGATAAGGGTGCCCATGCTGGGCATCGGCGAATGCTCGGTGCTGACTGCGATGAGCATGGCCACGCGCATAGGCGCGATCGCCATCGCAAGCGCAGCCGTCCCCCGCCACTTGCGCTACTTCCGGGCAATAGGCGTAGCCGATCGCATCTGCGGCGAACTGGCGCTGGACATGAAGGTGAGCGAACTGGCCGACGCCGAACTGGCGTTCCAACGCATGGCGGCAGTGGGAACGGCTTTGCGCGACACGCACGGCGCCGACGTGCTGATCATGGGATGCGCCGGCATGGCGGACCTGCGCGACCGGCTCCAGGAGACCTGCAGGCTGCCGGTGGTGGAGCCCACGCAGGCCGCCGTGGCGATGGCTGCGGGACGGGTCTTCGGCCGTTTTTGAACCGCGCAGCCTCCACCCGGGGCGTCAGGCCGCCTGCTGCACGTAGTGGCCGGCGGCCACCTGCACCAACTGCGCCACTTGCGGGTTGTCGCCCACTTTGCGGATGGGGCTGGGAATCTCGCGCGCCGCTCTCACCGTGCGCTGGTGGCGGCGCGCCGGGTCGGGGACGGGGACCGCTGAAAGTAGGCGCTGTGTATATGCATGGCGCGGCCGATGCAGTACTTCCTGCGTCGGCCCGATCTCGACGATCTGGCCCATGTACATGACCGCCACGCGGTGGCTGACCTTCTCCACGACCGCCATATCGTGCGAGATGAACAGGTAGGACAGCCCCATCTCGGTCTGCAACTCCTTCATCAGTTCGATCACCCGCGCCTGCACCGACACGTCCAACGCCGACACCGGTTCGTCGGCCACGATGATCTTGGGATTCACGCTCAGCGCGCGCGCGATGCACAGACGCTGGCGCTGACCACCGGAGAACTGGTGTGCGTAGCGATCCAGGAACTCTCGTGGCAGGTTGACACGCTCCAGTAGCTGCGCAGCTCGCTCCCGGCGCTGTTCGCGGGTGAAGCCGCCGTGCACCTTCAGCGGCTCGCTGACGAGATCCCAGGCGTGCAGCCTCGGATTCAGCGAAGCGTAGGGATCCTGGAAAATCATCTGGATATGGCGCCGCATTTCGCGCATCTGGTCGGGCGACATATGCGTGACATCCTGGCCGGCGAGGCGGATCGACCCTTCCGTGGGCGCCACCAGCTTCATCAGCAGGCGGCCCGTGGTCGACTTTCCCGATCCGGACTCGCCCACCAGAGCCAGCGTCTCGCCTGCCCGCAAATCGAAGGAAACGCCCTCTACCGCATGCACATTGGCCACTACTTTGCCGAACGCGCCTGCTTTCACTGGAAATCGCTTTGCCAAGCCCGAAACCTCTAGCACGGTCGGACGGCCTTGCACGGCAGCTTCGTCCGGCGAGCCGTCACCCAACTTGGGCACCGCGGCCAGCAGATCTCGCGTGTAAGGCTGCCCCGGCGCGCCGAAGAGCTCGACGGTCGGATTCTCTTCCACTTTGTCGCCATGCCGCATGACCACCACGCGGTCCGCGATCTCGGCCACTACGCCCATGTCGTGCGTAATGAACAGAACCGCCATACCCACTTCGCGCTGCAGATCGCGGATCAGATCGATGATCTCGGCCTGTACCGTTACGTCCAGCGCTGTCGTCGGCTCGTCGGCGATAAGCAGCTGCGGCCGGCAAGCCAGGGCCATTGCAATCATCACACGCTGGCGCATGCCGCCGGACAAATCGCCCGGATATTGCGTCATACGGCGCTCAGGTTCCGACATTTTCACCGCCGCCAGCATAGCTTGGGCGCGGGTCCAGGCTTGCTCGCGCGAGATGTCCTGATGCAACAGATAGACCTCGGCCAGCTGGTCGCCCACGGTCATCACGGGATTCAGCGACGTCATCGGCTCCTGGAAGATCATCGAGATCTCATTGCCGCGAATGCGACGCAGGGCGGATTCCTCCAGTCCAAACAGATCCACCTCCCGGCCGTCTCGCGGCACGAAGCGGGCCACGCCCGCGGCGATGCGCCCGCCGGCGCGCTCGATCAAACGCAGAATGGAAAGCGCCGTGACCGACTTTCCCGAGCCGGACTCGCCCACCAGCGCCACCGTTTCCCCACGCCCGATGGTGAAGTCCAGCGATTTCACGGCGCGGTACGGCTGTGCTCGCGAACCGAACTCTACGCTCAGGCCTTCAACCGCCAGTAAGGTCTCGCTCATGGGAATTCTCCGTCAGGCGCGGCAGGGAAAGACACGCGGCGACATCGCGTCGATGCCACGGCCGGCATAGTCGCGCTGCGACACGGTCGCAATCGTCTGCGCCTGGGCGCGCTCCACTTGCTGCATGGCCTCTTCGAGATCGATGGTCAGCAGTTTGCCGTTCTGCACGACCTGCTCTCCATCCACGTAGACATCACGGATGGCGCGGTCGCCCGCCGAATAGATCAGGCTGCGCAACGGCTCGCGGCCGGGCCGCATGTAAGGGTGCGACAGATCGACAAGCGAAAAATCGGCTTTGCCGCCTACGGTAATACGGCCGATATCCTCACGACCCAGCATCCGGGCGCCATTTACCGTGGCGGCGTTGAACACCTCCTCAGTGGAGGCCGCGCGGAAATGGCCGGCCTGCAGACGGGCCACGTAGCAGGCCAGCCGCATTTCATCGAGCATGTTGTGCGGGAAAGTGTCCGTGCCGATGCCGACGTTGATCCCCGCCCGCAAATAGCGCCCCAGGAAACTGAGCGCAATGCCGCGGCGGGCGAAGACGGTGGGACAATGCGCCACATGCGCGCCCGAGCGCTGCAGCAGGCCGAAGTCGTCCGCATGCGGCCAGTACAGCGTTCGATGATCGTTCAGAAAGATGCCGTGGCCGATGATCAGATCGCCATCCAGCAATTCCTGATCATCCAGCCATTCGATCGGCGTGCGTCCATGGCGGCGTGTCATCTCCGAGAACTCCACCACGCTCTGCGCCGCATGGATCTGCATCGGGATACCCAGGCGGCGGGCGGCGGCCTGCGCCTGCTTGAGCAGTTCAGACGAACAGGTATCCACCTGCGACGGGCACAACATCGCGCCCAGGCGGCCGCTAGGATGATTGACGGCACTGTCGACGACGGCCAGTGCGGCTTCGAAGGATTTGACTGCCGCGGCCTCGTCCCAGGCGTACTCTACTGAATGGCCATCGGGAGTCCGCCAGGCGGCGGAACGGAACATAGGGCCCAGCACACCGCGAATGCCGGTGGCGGCAACCACGTCCGCCCAGCCCGGGCGAGGCAACGACATATCCACGTAAGTGGTCACGCCACTCAGCAGCATTTCGGCCACCGCCACCTGATTGGCGTACTGCGCGGTTTCGATGCCCATGCGAAACACGGGCATGTATTCGTACAGGGAGCTCTGTCCCAGCTTATCGCTGCCCAGCTCTTCAAGCAGGCCGCGGTTGCCCGGTTCGGAGGACGGATGAGTATGGATATTGACCAAGCCCGGCATCGCCATCAGGCCGCTGCCAGCCACAACGACATCGGCCGGGCCCGAGTAGCCGGTCCCGGCGTGGATGACGGTGTTGCCGCGCATCACCAGGTCGGCGTTTTCGATATAGACGTGCGAACCCAACTCCGCGTCCCACGCCACCAGGGTGGCGAGATTCTGGATATGGGTGATACGGGCTTGATTGGTATCGCTCACGGGAGACTCTCTGTGCAGCTGAAATGGAAAAGCGGCGGCGCGGTCTTTGCCGCGCCGCCGAGCTCTGTTTACTTGAACTCGATGTCCAGGCCCTTGTAGGCCGCGGCTCCGAAAACGCCATGCGCACGCATCGGTTTCATGCGCGGACCGCCCACCAGATACAGGGAGTCGTGGTACAGCGGGATCCACGCGGCGCCATCGGATATCTTGGTCAGCGCCTTGGACAGGATGGCATCGCCGTCCTTGGCGTTCAGCGCCTCGCTGCCTTCGGCCAGCCAGCGATCGGTCTCCGCATCCTTCCAGTTCATGCGGTTCGGCGTGGGAATGCTGTTGGAAAGGAAGTAGCTATTGAGCGCTTCTCCCGTGCTCATGTAGCCGAAGCTCATGCTGAATTCGTCGAATTCCTGCGTGGCCAGCTTGCCCCAAGCCGAGGTCGAGTCGAACAGTTGCACCCGCAGGTCGACGCCTACTTTCTTCATGTCGCCCTGCACGGCCTCCATGATGTCTTTCCAGTAGCCCGTAATGCCATAGTGCAACAGGGACAATTTCTGGCCGTCCTTATAGCGGTAGCCATCGGACTGTTTCTTCCAACCGGCCTCATCCAGCAGCTTATTGGCCGCGGCCGGATCGTAGCGGTAGGCTTCGTTCTTGCCTGAGGGAGTGCTGGTGGCCAGCATGCCCGTCGCCGGCACGGCCTCGCCAAAGGTAATGGCCTCGGTCAGCGCCTTGCGGTTGATGGCCAGGTTGATGGCGCGGCGTACATTCACGTCCGTCAACATGGGCTTGTCGATCTTGAACCCCAGGAAGAACGTCCAGTAGAACGGATCCGCCTTGCTGACGAACAGGCGCTTGTCGGCCTTCAGATCCTTGACGGCCCATTGCGGCAGGTAGCGCGAAAGGTCGGCCTGGCCGCTCTGCAGAGCCGTCAGGCGGGTGCTCTCCTCAGGAACGATTTTCCAGACGATCCTGTCCACCTTGGGTGTCGGATCCTTGTAGATGGCCGGGCCCCAGTTGTATCCGGTATGCTTGGTCAGCACGACCTCGTTGCGCGGAGACCAGCTCTGAAAGCAATACGGCCCGGTGCCGTCAAAAGCCTTGACGCCGTAGTCCTGGCCCAGCTCTTTGACCTGATCGATATTGATGACCGAATGCATGTAGTGGGCCATTTGCTGAAGCAGCTCGTTGTAAGGCTTCTTCAGCTTGTAGACCACGGTCACGTCGTCGGGCGCCGTGATGGTGTCGACCGGCCCCGCGCGCCAGCGTTCCAGCCCCTTGGTTTCGGGGTTCAACCAGCGCTCGTAGCTGGCCACCACATCCTTGGCCGTCATTTTCCGGCCGCTGCAGAACGTCACGTCGTCGCGCAGGCTGAACGTGTAGGTAAGGCCGTCCGGCGAGACGGTCCAGCTCTTGGCCAGCGCGGGAACCGGCGTCTTCATGTCGTAGTCCAGGCCCACCATGGTGTCGGCAGCCATGAACAGCACTTCGGCCGCGCCGCGCGCTGTGGTGCGATGGGGGTCGTACTTGTCGGTATCCAGCTCCCGCAGGATCAGGACAGTCGTGCCGGACTGCGCGAGCGCGGGCGCCGGCATGGCCAGCAGGCAGGTCAACGCGAACGGCGCAAGGGCCAGGCCCTTTGTGATCTTCATGGTTTTGGTTCCCCGAGTTGGTCTGTTGTGTGGTCAGGCTCGTTGCGGTTCAGAACCGCAGCTTTGGATCCAGCGCGTCGCGCAGGCTGTCGCCCAGCAGATTGAACGCCAGCACGATGAAGAAGATCGTCATCGTGGGAATGGTCGAGATGTGCGGGAATATCTGCAGGAATTTGCGGCCGTCGGCGGCCATGCTGCCCAGCTCCGCGAACGGCGGCTGCGGGCCGAGCCCGAGGAACGACAGCACGGAACCCAGCAGAATCGTGTGGCCAAGCTGCAACGTGGCGTAGATCATCAACATCGACGAGCAGTTGGGCAGCAGGTAGCGCGTAATGAGATAGAAATTGCCGAAACCCATGGCGTGGCCCGCTTCCATGTATTCCTGCTTCATGACGACCATGGCCGAACCGCGCGCGATACGCGCCATGCCCGGAATGGCGGACACGCCCAGCGCCAACACCATGCTCAAGGTACCGGGACCCAGCAGGGCCGACAGACTCAGGCCGAAGAGAATGGCGGGGAATGACAGCAGCACGTCCACGACGCGCATGATCACGCCTTCCAGCGGACGATAGTACGCGGCCAGGATGCCCAAGGCCGCGCCAATGCCCGACCCGCCGATCACAGCCAGCACGCTCAGCATTAGCGTGGCGCGGATGCCATAGATAATGCGCGACAGGATGTCCCGGCCTTGCACATCAGTGCCGAGCAGATAGCTCACCCCATCCGCCGAAGTCCAGCCCGGCAGTTTGCGGGCGATGGACATGTTGGTCGAGTAGGGATCGTGAGGCGCGAGCCAGGGCGCGAACACCGCGATCAGCACGATGGCGATCACAGCCAGTAGCGACAGCAGCAGGATAGGGTCCCGGCGCAGGCGAGACGCGATGCGCGAGAGCGGCGTGGCCATGGCCTGGGGCGGCAGGCCGCTCAGGGAAGAGGTCGTTCCTGCGCTCATGATTTGTTCCCTCGCGGATCCAGATAGCCGTAGAGCAGATCCACGATCAGATTGATGACGATGAAACCCAGGGCGGTCACCAGGATCGCACCCTGGGCAAGCGGGAAGTCGCCGGCGAAGATCGCGCCTACGGCCATGCGGCCTACGCCCGGCCAGGAATAGATCTGCTCGGTGACCACGGCGCCTCCAAGCAGGTTCCCCACCTGCAGGCCCACAAGCGTCACGATAGGCAGGAGCGCGTTGCGCAGGGCATGGCGCATCACCACGCGGCGCTCGCCCGCACCCTTGGCACGCGCCGTGCGCACGTAGTCGCCACTGAGCGTTTCGATCACGGCGGTCCGGGTAATGCGCGCCACGGGACCGATCAGCACCGAACCCAGCGTAAGCGCGGGCAATGCGATGGACTCCAGCCCGGCGAGTGTCCATATCGGGCCATTGCGCCCGATATAGGGCAGGATTCCCGCGCCCCCGACGTGCTGCACCAACAGCAGTCCCACCCAGAACACCGGCAGCGACACGCCCACGACGGAGAGCGTCATCACGAAGCGGTCAATCAGTTTGCCGCGTCGATAGGCGGCCAGCGTGCCCAGCAGGATTGCCAGCGGAATCGACCAGGCCACGCTTGCCAGCATCAACTCCACGGTTGCGCCTATGGTGCCGCCGATCTCGTCGATCACCGGCACATTGGAGATCATTGACCGGCCCAGGTCCAGGTGCAGCAGGCGCCACATGTACAACGACAGCTGATAGGCCATCGGTTTGTCCAGGCCCAGCTCTTGGCGTACCTGCGCCAGCTCGTCGGCCGTCGCCGTCGGACCGGCGATCACCGCCGCGGGATCCGCGGGCGCCACCTGCAACAGCACGAAGCACACGACCACCACACCCAACAGGACGGGCAGCGAGATCGTAAGGCGGTTGAGAAGTTGCCGGATCATGCGCAGCCCGCTCCGGTCGCACGGCGCTGTCCGCGGGCAGGCCAAGCCGGCAAGGGCCGTCCTATGGCGGGGAGAACTGAACTCGGCATGAAACAACCTCTTGTCTGTGCGTCCAGGCGCTACGGTGGTCGAAGGATGCCAGCGCCATCTGGCGCCGTGGACCCAGGGAAATCCACTACGGAGCGATTTGGCAGCCCCATGCTGCAAACCACGCAAGCATTTGAAAGAAAAGGACTATTCAGAACTCAAGCAGCGCTCGGAATGCGTACCCGATAACGGGGTGTTATGACGCCTGCGCAAAGATTGATAGACCGCGGGGGCCGCCCCCGACCCCTCCCAGCGCGCCGCGCCGGCCGCGCTGCTAGACTGCCCTAGCCCTCAGACCGACCGATCCGGATCCCATGCACTTCATCGATACCGAACAGACCCGCGGCGCCCTGTCCTTCGACGCCGTCATTCCCGCCTTGCGCGATGCTTTCCGCGACGGGGCCACGGTGCCGCCGCGCCATGTCCACGCCATCCAGTCGGGCAATGCCCACGGCACCTCGCTGATCATGCCGGCCTGGAACGACCGCGGCTATTTCGGCGTGAAGATCATCAACATCTTTCCCGAGAACACCCACCAGGGCCTGCCGGGCCTGCACGCCACGTACAACCTGTACAGCGCCACAACCGGCGTGCCGATCGCCCAGGTGGACGGCGACATCGTCACGGTCTACCGCACGGCGGGCGCGGCCGCGCTGGGTGCGGACTATCTGGCCCGCGCCAACGCCAGCACCCTGCTGATCGTGGGATCCGGCCGCATCGCCGGGCTGGTCGCCCAGGCCATGCGCGTCGTGCGGCCCATCCAGCGCGTGCTGGTCTGGAACGTCCGCGCGGCCGGTGCCGAACGGCTGGCGGAACAGTTGCGCGAACAGGGTTTCGACGCCCAGGCCACTGAAAACCTGGAAGGCGCGGCGCGCCAGGCTGACATCATCAGCTGCGCCACGCTGTCCACCGTTCCACTGATCCAGGGCGCCTGGCTGCGTCCGGGCGTGCACCTGGACCTGATCGGCAGCTTCAAGCCCGAAATGCGCGAAACCGACACAGCCTGCTTCGACGGTACCTCGGTCTATGTGGATACCGACGAGGCGCCCACCAAGTCCGGCGACCTGTTGTCGGCCTTCGACGCTGGCGTGCTCACGCAGGAAGACATCCGCGGCAACCTGCACCAGCTTGCCGGCGGGCAACGGCAAGGCCGCCGCGACGACCAGGAAATCACTGTGTTCAAGGCGGTGGGCAGCGCGCTGGAAGACCTGACGCTGGCAACGCTGGTGTACGAATCCGTCGGCCGTCCGTGATGCCGGGCCGGTAAAACCGGCCGTGGCGCCGCAAGGCCCGCGCGCCGGCCGGCCTACGAATGGCGGTCCGGGTCCCGGTCCAGGTTCAGGCCCATCATCAGGCCGCCGCCCCCTCCGCCGGTTCCACCGCCCTGGCCGCCGCCCGCGCCTGGCTTGGCGCCCCCGTCGCCTTTGCCGCGCCCCGCAGAGGACGGCCTAGCAGGGCCTTGCCTGGGAATGGCCAGTTGCGCGGGGACGGGCTCCAGATCCAGCACCCGGCGGATGAATTCACGCAAGGACACCACCAGCTCGGCGGTATGCACGGGGCGTCCGGCCACCAGGTCCGATGCCGCGCTGGCCGCCATCCGCACCTGTTCCTCGGTACCCAGCAGAATGACGTCGGACAGGGCGGCTTCGGTCGCGTCGCGCATGCGGCGCGCGCGGTCGCCGCTGGGCCGCAGCGCCACGAGCGGCCCGCCTTCCGCGGCGCTTTCCTCCTCGCGCCGCAAGTCTCGCAGATGCCGGGGGTCTACCGCCAGATTGCCCGTGAACGACCCGCCCAGCGTCTTGTAGGCCGCGATCAGCGTGCGCAGGCGTTCATTGATCTGCCGGTTCTCGCGGGCGCGGCGCTGCTGGATCGTCTGCATGACCAGCAGGCGGATGCCGACACCGATCAGGGTGATCAATGCCAGCCCCAGCAATGTCGACAGCAGGCCCTGCCAGGAAGTGAAATCCAGATTGCGCATGCGACGAACCCCCGCTATTCGAACCCGCGCGGCCCCAGTGCCCCGGTCATGTAGTCGATAAAGGATTTGATGCGGGAAGAGACCGCCGTATTGCGGTAATACACCGCGTTGATCGGCTGCCTGACCTCCAGCGTCTGCTTGGCGAAAAGCTGCTGCAAGGCGCCCGTCTCGCGGTCTGCGCGCGTCATGAAATCGGACAGGCAGACGATGCCCGCGCCGTTCAGCGCCAGCTGCCTCAGGGTTTCCCCGTTGAACGAACGCACCGCGGGCGCAACATGCAGCGGCTGGCCGGAAGCGTCCAGCAACGGCCATTCGTTCAGCGACTCCAGCTGGCTGAAGCCCAGCAGGGTATGCGAGGCCAGGTCCGCCACGCTCTTGGGCATGCCGTGCTTGTTGAGATAGGCGGGGCTGGCCAGCACGCGCAGCTTGCTGCTGCCCAGCGGCACCGCGTGCAGCGATGAGTCCTTCAAGCGCCCGATTCGGATGGCCAGGTCCGTGCGCCGCTCCAGCAGGTCGATATTGCCCTCATTGCTGTTGAGCTCCAGCTCCACCTGCGGATACCGGCTGCAATAGCCCGGCACCAGCGGAACGACAACGTGCAGCATGAACGGCGACGCCGCATCCACCCGCAGCAGCCCGGCCGGCTGGTTGCGGCGCAGGCTCATCAGTTCCTCGGTCTCTTCTACCGCGGCAACGATCTTGCGGGCCTGCTCCAGGTACGCCCGGCCTTCCTCGGTCAGCGCCAGCCGGCGGGTGGTCCGGCGCATCAGCGTGGTCTGCAGTTTTTCCTCCAGCCGGCTCATGGTGCGGCTGGAGGCGGAGATGGTCTGGCCCAGCACGTCCGCGGCAGCGGTAATGGAACCGCTGTCCACGACGGCGATAAAGACCTGCATTTCGTCGAGCGTCGTCTTCATATTTGCATTTATATCAAAAGTATTTCGCTTATATCGGACTTTTTTAGCAAGTATTAGACGGGCACACTGAGCGCATTCCCAGGCACCTCCGCCTGACCACACGAACCACCAGGAGGTTTACATGAGCATTCCCGCTTTCGGTGTCGGCACTTTCCGCCTGCAGGGCCAGGTCGTTATCGATTCCGTGCGCAACGCGCTGGACGTCGGTTACCGCGCCATCGACACGGCGCAGATCTATGAGAACGAAGCCGAGGTCGGCCAGGCCATCGCCGAGTCCGGCGTGGCCCGCGAAGACCTGTTCGTCACGACCAAGATCTGGGTCCCCAATTATGGCCGCGGCAAGCTCGTCCCCAGCCTGAAGGACAGCCTGGCCAAGCTGCGCACCGACTACGTCGACCTCACCCTGATCCACTGGCCCGCTCCGGGCAATGGCGTGTCGGTCGATGAATACATGACGGCACTGGCCGACGCCAAGGCGCAAGGCCTAACCCGCCAGATCGGCATATCCAACTTCCCCATTGCCGAGACCCAGGCCGCCATCGCCGCGGTGGGCAAGGACCAGATCGCGACCAACCAGATCGAGCTCAGCCCCTATCTGCAGAACGCCAAGCTCACCGCGTTCCTGAAGGAGCAGGGCATCCAGGTCACCTCGTACATGACGCTGGCCTACGGCAAGGTGCTGAAGGACCCGGTCATCGGCCAGATCGCGCAGCGCCACAATGCGACGCCCGCGCAGGTGACGCTGGCATGGGCGCTCCAGCTGGGCTATGCGGTGATCCCGTCGTCGACCAAGCGCGAAAACCTGGCCAGCAATCTGCTCGCGCAGCAACTGCGCCTGACGGACGACGACATGGCCCAAATCGCGGCGCTGGAACGCAACGGCCGCGAAGTCAGCCCGGAAGGCCTGGCCGCCGCCTGGGACTGACAGGACTTGGCCGGGGCGGCGCGCGCCAGGCTTCCTGCCGGCCGCGCCGTTCCCCGCCAGACCTGTCGGAAAACTCCCGCATGATCGCCACGAACGCGTCTATCGACGGATTGGGGTTGTCGGGATGGCGCGCGGCGGCCAGCTCCGCCCGGAACGCGCCCGGCCCGCGGATGCCGACATAGGCCAGGATATCCATGCGCATCCGCGCCAGCGAGGCCGGCACCACCGCTGCGCCGAAGCCCGCTTCGACCAAGGTCAGGATCGTCGGGATCATGCTTTCCTGCACGATGTTGGCGGGCTTTCCCGCCGCCTCGATCATCTGCCGCAACACCTGGCTGAAATAGCGCGAGCGGTCCCGCGCATAGCCCACCAGCGGCAGAGCCAGCACCTGCGCCATCGTCACCCAGCGCTTTACCGCCAACGGATGGTCGGCCCGCAAGGCCAGCACCATCGGTTCGGAATACAACGGCACCGGCGCCAGATCGGCGTCCGCGAACGGCGGCCGCAGCAGGGCCAGATCCAGCCTGCGCTTGTGCAGCGCGTCCGGCATCTCGCTCGAGTTCATCTCCTGCAGGTCCAGCATGACCCCGGGATAGCGCTGGCGAAATGCGAACAGGGCCTGCGGCACGTTCGAGTATGCCGCGCTGGGCGTCAAGCCGATCGTCAACTGGCCGGCGTCGCCGCTGGCTGCCTGCCGTACGTGGCGGATGGTCGCCTCGTGCTCGGCCGCCATCCGGCGGATGCGGCGCTGCAGTTCGGCGCCCGCGGACGTCAGGCGAACGGTGCGCGTAGTGCGCTCCAGCAATTGCACGCCCAGTTCCTCTTCCAGCTTGCGCACGCTCTGGCTCAATGGCGGCTGGCTCAGGTGCAGGCGCTGCGCGGCGCGGCCGAAATGCAGTTCTTCGGCGACCACGGCAAATACCTGGAGCAATCGGCTGTCGAGCAGCATTTATTTTTCCATTGAATCAATAACGGGATAATAAGGTATTAGACAACCTAATAGGGTCTTTCCTACTATGCGCTGACAATCAACGCCGGGGATGGATTCCCCTGCCTAACAGGGGGAATGCAATGCCCATGACTACCGCAACAATCAGACTGCTGGCCGGCGCCTTCGCCGTCGGGCTGTCCCTGGCCTCGGCCGGCGCCTCCGCGCAAACCGCCTATCCCGCGCAAGCGATCAAGTTCATCGTGCCGTACGCGGCGGGCGGCAGTTCCGATACGCGCTCGCGCCAACTGGCGCAGAAGCTGAGCGATTCGCTGGGCGTTCCGGTCGTGGTGGACAACAAGCCAGGCGCGAGCGGCAACATCGGCACCGGCCAGATCGCCACCGCCAAGGCCGATGGCTATACCATCGGCCTCGGCAACTTCGCGCCGCTCGCCGTCAACAAGGCCCTGTACACCATGCCTTTCGACCCGGCGCGCGATCTGGCGCCGGTCGCGCTCATCGAGCGAGGCCCCATGGCGCTGGGCGTGAACGACAAGTCGCCCTATGCGAACCCCGCCGCGCTGATCGAAGACGCCAAGCGCAACCCCGAAAAGCTGAACTACGCCTCCACCGGAGCGGGCAGCGCCTCGCACCTGAGCACCGAGCTATTCAAGGAACAGGCCGGCATGAACGCCACCCACGTGCCGTACCGGGGCGGGGCGCCCGCGGTCAACGACCTGATCGCCGGCAACGTGGACTTCTACATCGAACTGCCCAGCCTGTTCCTGCCGCACGCGACGGGCCCGGCGCCCCGCATCAGGATGCTGGCTGTGGCCGCCGACAAGCGCGTTCCCGGGCTGCCCGGCGTTCCCACGTTCAAGGAGCTTGGCTTGCCGGACATGGTGGTCTCGAACTGGTTCGGCGTCATTGCGCCCGCCGGCACGCCGCCCGAAGTGATCAAGATCTTGAATGAGCACATCAACCGCGCGCTACAGGACCGGCAGTACCGCGAGATCGTCGAGTCGCAGGGCGGCGAGGTCGCGGGCGGCACGCCCGAACAGTTCCAGGCCTTCATCGCCAGCGAAAGCGCGCGCTGGACGCAGCTGATCCAACAGAAACAGATCAAGGTCCAATAATGCTGGATGCGCGCGCAGCGTGGACCCGCAGCAAAGACGGGGACGCGGACATCAAGGCCTGGGCATGGCTGCCCGAGTCGGCGGACTTCCCGCCGCTCTCCGCCGCGCAGGGCGCGCTGGCAGGCGTGGGGATCGGGGTCAAGGACGTGATCGATGTCGCGGGCATGCCCACGCGGTCGGGCTCGCCCGCCACCTCGCCCGAGCCGGCGCGGTGGGACGCCGCCTGCGTGGCGCAGCTGCGCGCGGCGGGCGCGGTCCCGATCGGCAAGACCGTCACCGCGGAATTCGCCTACGCCTCGCCCGGCCCCACCCGCAATCCCCTTCTTGCCACGCATACCCCAGGCGGCTCCTCCAGCGGCTCGGCGGCGGCGGTGGCGGCGGGCATGATCGATATCGCCCTAGGCACGCAGACGGGCGGCTCCATGATCCGGCCGGCCGCATTCTGCGGCGTCGTGGGTTTCAAGCCCACGTTCGGCCGTGTCCACCGGCAGGGCATGAGCGTGCTGTGCGATTCGCTGGATACCATCGGCTGGTTCAGCCGCACGGTGGAGCAGTCGCGGGCGGTGGCATCGGTGCTGCTGCCGCAGGAACGGCTGCACGCCGAACCGGCGCGCGCCCCGCGCGTCGCCCTGCTGGCCTGCGGCGCGATCGGCCCGCTCGATACCGCCTCGCGGCAGGCGCTGGACGATTGCGCGGCGCGCCTGCGGGAGCATGGCGCAAGCGTGGCCACCCCCGATGCGGACGCGGATCTGCAGACCCTGCTACACATCCACACGCAGACCATGCATGCCGAACTCGCCCGCGGCCTGCTGCCACTTGCGCTCAGCCCGCAGGCCGCCCTGATGTCGTCCGCATCGCGGGCTGCGGTAAAGCGCGGCCTTGAAATTTCCCATGCCGACTACGTGCGGCTGCAGCACGCGCGCGACCGGCTTTCCCGGGAATGGCTGCAGCGCTTCGGTGATGTCGATTTCATCATCACGCCAAGCGCGCCCGGCCCCGCCCCCGAAGGCCTGCAATCCACCGGCTCGTCCGTCTTCAATCGCGTCTGGTCGCTGCTGGGCTGGCCCGCGCTGCACCTGCCGACCGGACGCACGGAGATCGGTTTGCCGGTCGGCGTGCAGTGGGTCGCGCGGCCTGACGAAGACCACGCCCTGCTGGCGTGGGCCGCCCGCTGGCATGCGCAGCTTGGCGCCAACACGGCTGATTGATCAACCCGCCGCGCACAACTCGAAGCGCTGCGCGGCGCGCAACAGCAGCTCCTCGCTGCCCGCTGGCCCCAGCAATTCCAGCCCTACCGGAATGCCGCTGTTCGTAAAACCGATGGGAACGCTCAAGGCGGGCAGGCCGGTCACCGCCGCGAGCAGCCCGTTGCCGCCGCGCTGCGGCTCGCCCAGCAAGACCGGCGCACCGCGCACACTGGGATAAGCCAGCAGGTCCAGCGCGCCGTGCTCCAGGGCGGCAAGCACCTGGCCGCGGATTGCCTGCATGCGTCCGAGCACGGCCTCGCGCCCGCTGCCGTCCGGATCGCGCAGCGCGTCACGCTCGCGCAATAGGGCCGCGACTTCCGGGTGCGGATGGGCGCCCTCCAGGATGTCGGCCAGGCTGCGCACCGGCAACCCGGCATCGCGCAGGCAATGCGCCAGCGCATCGCGGAACTCGTAGCCCGTGATGTTCGCCGCGGCCAGTTGCGCATCGTCCAGGGCAAGCGCCGCCGGCTGGATCCGTGCGCCGTGCGCTTGCCAGCGCGCCAGCGCGGCCCGTGCGTGACCGGACACCTCGCGCTCCGCATCCCCCGCTCCGAACAAGGCATCGAGCGTGCCGACGCGCCAGGCGCCGCCTGCCCGGCGGGCGCTTTCTTCCGCGCCGGCCGGCCCCGTCATGGCCGCCCACAGCACGGCGAGGTCCACGAGGCTGCGCGCCATGGGACCGACCGTATCCAGCGTTGGCGACAGGGGCACCACCCCCGCGGTGCTGCACCGTCCTGCCGTGGGCCGGAGCCCCCAGACCTGGTTGAAGGCCGCCGGGATGCGGATCGAGCCGCTGGTATCCGAGCCGATGGCCGCCGCGGCGAAGCTCGAGGCCACCGCCACGGCGCTGCCTCCGCTCGAGCCCCCGGGCACGCGCTCGGCATCGTAGGCATTGCGCGTGCGGCCGGACAATGACGACACATTGGTGATGCCGCAAGCCAGCTCATGCAGCGTGGTTTTGCCCAGCACGATGGCGCCGGCCTCGCGCAGGCGCCGCACGACATCGGCGTCGCGCGGCGGCCGGCGTTGCGCCAGAGCGAGCGAACCCGCCGTCGTCGGCATGCCAGCCGTATCGATGTTGTCCTTGAACAGGATGGGGATGCCGTGCAAGGGGCCGAGCACGGCGCCCCGCTTCCTCTGAGCATCCCGCGCGGCCGCCTCATCCAGCGCCCGCCCGTTCAGGGCCAGCACGGCATTGAGCGCCGGCCCCGACTGATCATGGGCGGCGATCCGCGCCAGGTAGCCGCGGACCAGGTCCTCGGCGCTCAGGCTTCCGGCCGCCATGGCCGCCTGCAACTCGGCCATCGACCGGCCGAAGACCGGGTCTCCCGGCAACGGGCCCGCCAGCAGGCTCGGCCGGCTCATCGGAAGTGGCACGCCACCCAGTGCTGCCCGGTGGCGGAACCTGTAGCCCGGTCGGCCAGCGCCGGCTGCTTCTCCCTGCAGACGGGCTGCGCCAGCGGGCAGCGCGTGTGGAAGCGGCAGCCGCTGGGCGGGTTCGCCGGGCTGGGCGGATCGCCCTGCAGCAGCTTGCGCTGCGCAGGCTTGTGCGGATCCGGCACCGGAACCGCCGAAAGCAGGATTTCGGTATAGGGGTGCAGGGGCCGCGAGAACAGCGTGTCACGGTCGGCGATCTCGACGATGCGGCCCAAATACATCACGGCGACGCGGTGGCTGATGTGCCGCACCACCGCCAGGTCATGCGCGACGAACAGGTACGCGATGCCCATCTCCTGCTGCAGGTCCATCAGCAGGTTGATCACCTGCGCCTGCACCGACACGTCCAGTGCGGATACCGGCTCGTCGCAAACGATCAGCTTGGGCCGCAGGGCCAGCGCGCGCGCAATGCCCAGCCGCTGGCGCTGGCCGCCGGAGAATTCATGGGGAAACTTTTTCATCGCCTCCGGACGCAGGCCGACCTTGCCGAATAGCCAGGCGATCTCGTCCTGCCGGGATCGCCCGCCCGAGCCCGGAAAGTTCTGCAAGGGCTCGCCGACGATATCGCCCGCCGTCATGCGCGGATTCAGCGACGCGTACGGGTCCTGGAAAATGATCTGCATGTCGCGCCGGCGGCTGCGCATCTGCTCGGGCGTCAGCGCCAGGATCTCTTCGCCTTCCAGGCGGACCGATCCCGAGGTCGGCTGGATCAGCCGCAGTACCGATTTGCCAGTCGTGGTCTTGCCGCAGCCGGACTCGCCCACCAGCGCCAGGGTTTCGCCCTTCGCCACGGAGAACGACACGCCGTCCACGGCCTGGATGACCTTGCGGCGGGGCTTGAACCACCCGCCTGCGCCGGGGTAATGCATCTTCAGGTCGCGGACGTCCAGCAAGGGGGTGGAGGCCGGGACGGAGGCGGGCTCGTTGCGGGCGCTCATGCTTGGGCTCCAGTCAGGGCGGCGTCGGACGCCGCGGTGGCCGCCGCGTGGGGGCCGGGTTGCGCGGCGACGCGCGCCGCTTCGTGGCAGGCCACCACATGGTCGACGCCATGCTCGGCCAGCGCCGGCGCCTCGACGCGGCAGCGCTCGGTGGCGAAGGCGCAGCGCGGCGCGAAGCTGCAGCCTTTGCCGAGCTCGCTGGGCGCGGGCACCATCCCGGGAATCTCGGCCAGCCGCTGCGTGGACGCGTTCATCGAGGGCATCGAGGCCATCAGCGCGCGCGTGTACGGATGCGAAGGCCGGTCGAACAGCTCGGTCACCGGCGCTTCTTCGACCTTGCGGCCGGCATACATCACCGCCACACGGTCGCAGCATTCCGCGACCACACCCAGGTCATGGGTGATCAACACAATGCCCATGCCCAGGCTCTTCTGCAGGCTGCGCAACAGATCGACGATCTGCGCCTGGATGGTCACGTCCAGCGCGGTGGTGGGCTCGTCGGCGATCAGCACTTCGGGATTGCACGCCAGGGCCAGCGCGATCATCACGCGCTGCCGCATGCCGCCCGATAGCTGGTAGGGATATTCATGCACGCGCCGTTCCGGCTCGGCGATCTGCACCAGGCGCAGCATTTCCTCGGCGCGCCGGTAGGCGTCTCGGCGCCCCAGCTTCTGGTGCAGCATGACCGTCTCGGCGATCTGGCGGCCTACTGTCAGCACGGGATTCAGCGACGTCATCGGCTCCTGGAAGATCATCGATATCCGGTTCCCCCGGATCTGGCGCATCTGCTTTTCGGTCAGGCCCAGCAGGTCCGTGCCGCGATAGCGGATCTGGCCGCCGGCGTAGCGTCCGGGCGGCGTGGGAACCAGCCGCAGGATAGACAGCGCGGTGACGCTTTTTCCACAGCCGGATTCGCCCACGATGCCCAGCGTGCGGCCGGCCCGAACCTGATAGGAAACGCCGTCCACCGAACGCACGGTGCCCGACACGGTATCGAAGTAAGTGCGCAGGTTGTCGACTTCTAGCAGCACGTCGCCAGGGGCGACGGCGGCGGCGGGAAATGATGCCATGGCGTCCTCCTAGGGCCTGTACGCAGGTCCTAGCGTTGATTGGTCAGGCGGGGGTCGAGCGCATCGCGCAGGCCATCGCCCATTAGGTTGATCGCCAGCACGGTGATGGCTAGCAGGATGCCGGGATACAGGATGGTGTAGAACGCCACCGCCACGTAGTTGCGGGCGTCGGCCATCATGTTGCCCCAGCTGGGCACCTGGGCCGGCACGCCGACGCCCAGGAACGACAGCACGGCCTCGGTCAGCACGGCGGTGGCCGCGATGAAGGTAGCCTGCACCACCAGCGGCGTGACCATGTTGGGCAGCACGTGACGGCGCAGGATCACGGGCAGGCGCGTGCCCACGGCATGGGCAGCCTCGACGTACAGCTGCTCGCGCAGCGTCAGCGCCAGGGAACGCACCAGCCGCACCACGCGCGGCACCTGCGGAATCGCGATGGCGATGATCACCGTGGTCAGGCTGGCGCGGATCACGGCCATCAGGGCGATCGCCAGCAGGATGTCGGGGATGGCCATCATGCCGTCCATGATGCGCATGATGATCGCGTCGGCCCAGCGCACGAAACCCGCCATCAGGCCGAGCACCACGCCCATCGCCGTGGCGATCAGCGCCACCACGATGGCGACCACGAGAGACACGCGGCCGCCCCAGACCACGCGGCTGAACACGTCGCGGCCCAGCGCGTCCGTGCCGAAGTAATGCTCGGCCGATGGCGGCTTCATGCGCTGCAGGGGGTTGATGCTGATGGGGTTGTGCGTGGCGATCCAGGGCGCGGCGATCGCCAGGCCCGCCACGATCAACAGCAGCAACAGACCGAGGATAAGGGTGGGGTGCTTGCGCATCCAGCGCCAGCGGCGGCCGCTGGCGCTCAGCGCCTCGTGCAGCACGATGGGCGCGCCGGACGCGTTGGTGGAAATCGAGCTTTCGGACATGATGGTTCCCTGCGGCGGCTCAGTAGCGGATACGCGGATCGAACAGCCGGTAGCTGAGGTCGATCAGCAGATTGATCAGCACGTAAGTGCCGGCCGATAGCAGCAGCACGCTCTGGATCACCGGATAGTCGTGGTGCTGGACCGCATCGATGACCAGCCGGCCGATGCCGGGGATGGCGAATACCGTCTCGGTCACGACCACGCCGCCGATCAAAAGTGCAATGCCGACGCCCACCGTGGTGGCGATGGGGATGGCGGCGTTGCGCAGCGCATGTTCGAGCACGGGCAGCACCGCCAGGCCCTTGGCGCGCGCCGTGCGGATGTAGTCCTCGTGCAGCACTTCCACCACCGTGGCGCGCGTCATGCGCGTGATCAGCGCGATGTACACCAGCGCCAGGTTGATGCAGGGCAGGGTCAGGTTGCGCAGCCAGGGGCCGACGCCCTCGGACAGGCTGACGTAGCCCTGCACCGGCAGCCATTGCAGCTTGATGGCGAAGCCGTAGATGAGCAGGTAGCCGACCAGGAACACCGGCACAGAAAACGCCAGGACCGCGAACAGCATGACCAGGCGGTCGATCCAGGTGCCGGCCCGATAGGCGGCCAGCACGCCCAGCGGCACCGCCACCAGGATCGACACCAGCATCGTGAGCGCGGCAATCGACAACGTGGGCTCGACGCGCTGCGCCAGCAGTTGCGTCACCGGCACTTGGGTGAAGATGGACGTGCCGAGGTCGCCCTGCAGCAACTTGCCGGCCCACAGCCCGAACTGCCGCCACAGTGGATCGTCCAGGCCCAGCGCCACGCGCAGCTTGGCGATGTCGTCCGCGGAAGCGAAATCCCCGGCGATCAGCGCCGCCGGGTCTCCGGGCGACAGGTGGATCAACAGGAAGACGATCACCGCCACCACCGCCATGACAGGCACGATGGCGAGCACCCGCCGAATGATGTAACCCATAGTTGTCTCGCGTATCGATAAGGCCGGCGGCGGATTACTTGTCCAGCACCCAGACGTTCGGCAGGCTCCAGATCTTGTCCGCGTTCTTCAGGCTATTGTGCGAGGCGAATGCCCGCGAATACTGTCCCACCGAGATCACGGGGAAGGCTTCATAGGCGCGCTCCTGGAACAGGTCGAGGACCTTCTTGCGCTCGTCCGAGCTGGTGGCCGCGATCCATTGGGCGCGCAGCTCGTCCAGCTTCTTGTCGCACGGCCAGCCCGGCAGGCTATTGCCGCACACCGCGCCCAGATAGGTGTTGCTGATGGGCGAGTCGACGTTGAACTCGGAAGCGGCCGACAGGAAGATGTTCCAGCCGCCCTTGTCGATGGGCTCCTTGCGGGCGCGGCGGGCGGTCAGCGTCGCCCAGTCCATGGACTGGATGTCGAGATTGACGCCGATATCCTGCAGTGTCTGGATGGCGACCAGCGTGGCGGAATTCAGATAGGCCAGGTCGGTGGGCAGCAGGATCACGACCTTCTCACCCTTGTATCCAGCCTCGGCCAGCATCTTCTTTGCCAGCGCCGGATCGGCCTTGGCATAGGGCGCCGCGCCGGCGGCCGTGTCGTTGGGCCCGCCGCAGATGAAGACCGTGGCGCAGTACTTCATGCGCAGGTCGTCGGGATAGCCCATGGCCGCGGTGAACTTGTCCTGGTCGACCAGGTGCGCGACGGCCTGTCGCGCCTTCGGGTTGTCGAAAGGCGGCATGGACTGGTTGAGGATGATGTAGCCCTGGGCACGCTCCATCACGCCGATCTTGACGTTCTTGTTCCCGCGCAAGGCGTCGATATAGTCGGCCGGCGCCTGCTCGATCATGTCGACTTCGCCATTGGTCAGCGCGGCCGTGGCGCTATTGGAGTCCGGCAGCACGCGCCACTCCACGCGAGGAATGTGCGGCGTCTTGTTGCCCGCCAGGCCATCGGCTTGCGCCTTGGGGCCGATGTAGTTCGCGTTCTGTTCGAACACGATCTTGCTGCCGGGCACCCATTCGTCGCGCTTGAAGACATAGGGGCCCGAGCCCATGACCTCGGTCAGCGGGCGATTGGCGGGCTGGGAAGCCAGCCGCTTGGGCAGGATGAACGCCGGATAGCTCGACACCTTCGCCAGGCCATCGAGCACCAGATCGAAGGGCTGCGCCAGCGTCAGCTTGAAGCGGCTGTCGTCCAGCGCCTCCCACTTGCCGCCGGCGCGCGTGATCGCCTGGCCGATATTGTCGCGGGCGGACCAACGCTCCAGCGACGCGATCACGTCGGCCGTCGTCAGCGGCTGGCCGTCGCTGAATTTCAGGCCGGGCAGCAGCGTGAAGGTCCAGGTCTTCTTGTCGTCGCTGGCCTCGTACTTCTCGACCATCTGCGGCTGCGGCTTGCTGTTCGAGTCCATCGCGAACAGCGTGTCGTACACCATGTAGCCGAAGTTGCGCGTGATGTAGGCGGTCGTGAAGGTCGGATCCAGCACCTTCAGGTCGGCATGCGGCACGATCCGCAGGGTCTTGGCTTGCGCGTGCGCGGGCACGGCGCCAAAGGTGAAGGCCAGGCCGAGCGTGGCCGTCGAGAACAGGCAAAACAGGCGTTTCTTCATCGCGCTAGGCTCCCATCTTGATGGTGGATTCGCCGGCGCGCATGCGCCGGCAGGGTCTCAGAGCGGCCACTTGGGCAGCCGGATGTTGCGATAAGTCAGCGTCTTCCAATCGGGCGTCGCGACGCCCTTTCCGCCGACATAGATGATGTGGCGGGCGACCTTCGAGAACGAGGCATGGAAGTGCTGGGCGGACTTGACCGCCACGATCCGCTTGGCGGCCAGATCGCAGCCCAACTGCGTGAAGAGATCTATGTTGATGGCCTGGTTGCGCACCGAAGTCAGCGCGATCTCGATGCCCTGGGCTTCGACCAGGGCGCAATCCCCCATCGGCGCGGGTGCGCCCGACAGGCCTGTCATCACCATTTCCGCCTTAATGGCCTTGACCGTGCAGCGCAGGTCGACCGGATCGCCGGACAACGGGCCGACCTTGCCGCCGATGCGCAGGTCCAGCACCGCGCCGGGACCCGCGTCGAATGCGATACGCGCCGCCACCGGATCCCACATGGGGCCGAGCGCGGCGTTCGTCACGCCGCGCTCCAGCATGCGGCGCAGCACGAAAGTCGCGTCGCCCGGCGCCCCGCTGCCGGGGTTGTCCGGCCTGTCGGCCAGCACCACAGGACCTTCGCCGAACGCCAGCGCCTCGTCCAGGGCCTGGTCTACGCTGCGGTACGGCACCATGAGCTGTTCGCGCATGGCGATGAGTTCGTCGGCCAGCTGCCGGGCCAGCGCCTGCGCGCGGCCGGCGTCGCCGTCGGCGTAGACGAGCACCTTGGTGCCCATCTCCGGCACGTCGCCCGTGGCGAAGCCCTGCGCCGCCGACACCGACAGAATGCCGTCGCGGCCTTCCAGCGCCTTGATGCGGCTGACGAAGCCGCGCGCGGGTTCGCGCGTGGTGTGCATGGGTACGATCATCTCGCAGTCCACCAGCGCCGCCACAGGCCGGCTACGGCCCGCCTGCGCATCCAGGCACAGCGCCAGCAAATCCTCCGCGCGCTCGCGGATGTCGGTGTGGGGATATTCCTTGAACAGCACCAGCACGGTGGCCTGCTCCACCATCAACGGGGAGAGGTGCGCATGCGGATCCAGTTCCGCGCCCACCACGACATCCGGCCCCACGATCTCGCGCACGCGGCGCAGGATGTCGCCTTCGCAATCGTCGTAGCCGTCGGCCACCATCGCGCCATGCAGGCCCAGCAGCACCATGTCCACCGGCATCGCCGCGCGCAGGTCCCCCAGCAGTTCGTCGCGCAGCGTTTCGTAGGCCGCGCGCGTCGTCGTGCCGCCAGGCTGGGCCGAAGTGACAAGGCCTTCGGCCAGCGTCCAGCCCGCTTCGCGGCCGCGCAGTCGCGCCACGTACAGCGGCGCGCCCGCGAAAGTCACCGAATCCGGATGCTTGCCCGCCGGGTAGTAGTCCCGCTCCCGGAAGGCGGCGAGACTGGTGGGCATGGGTGCGAAGGTGTTGGTTTCCGTGCCCAGGCCGGCGCTGAAGATCTTCATGGCCGCGCTCCCGGACAAGCTGGAGCAAGCGCCGCGGCACGCGCGGCGTTCCAGTACGACGACATATTCTTCCCCTTGTATGGACCGGATATCCGTCATTACCGCTACATGGAAAGCGGCACTGCGTTCCGTAACGCGGATCATCGGCGGCACACAAGCGCGGCACAAATAGCTAACGTGCGCGTATGGATAACCCAAGGTTATGGCGTGCGATTTTTCGGGTGAAATTGCCGCAAAAGGCGCATGAAACGGGCTTTTTTAAGGGAAAACGATAGGACGGCGGAAACGCGCCGCGCACATGCCGCAAGGTTATGGATAGTCCATGATTTGGAATTTGCCGGGCCCCGAAGGTCGGCCCAGAATCGTGGCCTGTTCTGGACCTACGGGGCAAGTCATGCGGGTATGCGTAATTGGAGCAGGCGTGGTCGGCGTCACCACGGCGCACCTGCTGGCGCGGGCAGGGCACGAGGTTGCGCTGGTCGACGAGCGGGCCGGCCCCGCATTGGGCAGCAGCTTCGCCAACGGCGGCCAGCTCAGCTATAGCTACGTCGCGCCGCTCGCCGGCCCGGGCACCTTGGCCGAAATGCCGCGTTGGCTGTTCCGGCGGGACTCGCCGCTGCGCCTGCGCTATCGCTGCGATCCGGCGCAATGGCGATGGCTGGCGGGTTTTCTGAGCGCCTGCCGCGCGTCGGTCGCGCGCGCGTCCACGGCGCAGCTGCTGTCGCTGTCCTATCTCAGCCGCGACACCCTCCACGCCATGCTGGATGAAGCGCCGATGGATTTCGGGCTGACGCGCACCGGCAAGCTTATCGTGTACCGCAGCGCCGCCCTGCTGGAAAAGGCCGCCGCGCTGGTGCGCTATCAAGCCGCGCATGGCGCGCAACAGCGCGTGCTGTCTTCCAACGAAGCGATTGCCGCGGAACCCGCGCTGGCCGGCCTGGGCGGGAAGATCGCGGGCGCCGTTTTCACGCCGGGCGAAGAGGCGGGCGACTGCCACCGCTTCACCGACGCGCTCTTCCAGCGCCTGCAGCGCGCGTCCAACGTCGCCGTGCATATGAACACTCGTGTACAACGCCTGCGGCGCGAACGCGGGCGCATCGTGGCCGCGCAGACGTCCGAGGGCGACCTGCAGGCCGATGCGTTCGTCGTGGCCTCCGGAATCGGCAGCCGCCCGCTGCTTGCGGCCCTCGGCCAGCGCGTGCCACTCTATCCGCTCAAGGGCTACAGCCTGAGCGTTCCGCTCGCGGCCGACAGCGCCGGCGTCCCCGCCATCAGCGTCACCGACTACGAACGCCGTATCGTTTACGCCCGGCTGGGCGACGTGTTGCGCATCGCCGCCATGGTGGACATCGGCGCCCCGCCGGAAGAGATCGACGCGTCCCGGATGGCCACGCTGCGGCGCCAGGTGTCCGAGGCCTTTCCGCGTCTGGACCTGTCGCAGGCGCAAGCCTGGGCGGGCGTGCGTCCCGCCACGCCGACCAGCAAGCCGCTGATCGGCAGAAGCCGCGCCGCCGGCAATCTGTGGCTCAACATCGGCCAGGGCGCCCTGGGCTTCACCCTGGCCTGCGGCAGCGCCGCCCTGCTGACGGCGCAACTGAGCGGCCTGCGGCCGCCTATCGACCCCGCTCCCTTCCAACCCTGACCGGCGCGCCGCGCCCTGGAGTCGTCCCATGCGTGTCTTCACCGGCGCCCTCGCCACGGAAACCAACACGTTCTCGCCCCTGCCCACCGGGCTTGCCGCGTTCAAATCGCGCGAGTACCTGCCCGGCGGCACACACCCCGACCATATGACGTTCTATGCGGGGCCGCTATGGGTCGCGCGCCAGCGCGCCCAGGAGAAGGGATGGACGCTCATCGAGGGCCTGGTGGCCTCCGCGCAGCCGGGAGGCACGACGACGCGCGCGGCCTACGAAACGCTGCGCGACGAACTGCTGGCGGACCTGCGCGCGGCGATGCCGGTGGATATGGTGCTGCTAGGGCTGCACGGCGCAATGGTGGCCGACGGCTACGATGATTGCGAAGGCGACATCCTGCGCCGCGTGCGCGAGATCGTGGGGCCGGACGTCGTGGTCGGCGCGGAACTGGATCCGCATGCGCACCTCTCCCCGTTGATGGTGGAGCAGGCCACCGTGCTGGTGCTGTTCAAGGAGTATCCCCACACCGACGTTCTGGAACGGGCGCAGGATGTGGTGGAACTGAGCCATGCGGCCTATCTGGGCGAGCAGCATCCCGTGCCGGCGCTGGTGGACTGCGAGATGATCGTGCCCATGCACACCACGCGCGAACCCGCGCGCGGCTTCGTCAGCCGCATCAAGGCGCTGGAAGGCCGCGGCGGCATTCTGTCGATCTCCGTGGCGCAGGGCTTCGCCACGGGCGACGTGCCGGAGATGGGCACCAAGGTGCTCGTCTATGCCGACGGCGACGCCGGCCGCGCGCAGGCGCTGGCCCGGCAGCTGGCCGACGAACTCATCGCCATGCGCGAAGAGCTCATGGTGCCGTATCGCGGCGTGGACGAGGCGCTCGACGAAGCGCTGGCGTTCGGCGACGGCCCTATCGTCCTGGCCGACCGCTCCGACAACCCCGGCAGCGGTGCCGCGGGCGACTCCACCTATCTGCTGGCCCGCATGCGCGAGCGCGGCATCCGCGGCGCGGCCATCGGCCCCATGTGGGACCCTGTCGCGGCGCGCATCGCGTTCGACGCTGGCCCCGGCGCGGTGCTGGACTTGCGCATCGGCGGCAAGGTCGGCTCCCTGTCCGGCAATCCCGTGGATGCCCGCTGCCGCGTCGTGTCGACCCGCGCCGGGATGTTCATGACCGGCAACTCCAACACCCGCATCGCGTTGGGCGACTGCGCGCTGGTCGACGTGGACGGCATCCTGGTCGCGCTCGTCTCCTTGCGCACCCAGGCCTACCATACGGATCTGTTCACCCAGTTGGGCTGCGACCTGACCGCGCAGCGCCTGATCGTGGTGAAGTCCGCGCACCACTTCCATGCCATGTACGCACCGCTGGCCAAGGCGGTGCTGTACGTGGCCGCCCCCGGCTCGGCCAGCCCGGATTGGCGCAGCCTGCCGTACCGCAAGGCCAGGCTGCCGAAATGGCCCATCGCCTGACGATCCCGGCAGCCGGCGGTGTTGCAGGCAGTCTAAAAGTACGGGTATAGATTTACGGAGCCATCCTTTCGGATACTGGCAGGCCCGCCAGGCTCCGCCTATATATCCCTGCTACGGCCGCGCGGCACCGCGCCGCCATGTGGTCTTGCCGTTAACACAGACCTCAGAACCAGGCCGACAACAAGGGAGGCCGCCATGGCTGCCAGGAAGCAAGCGGGGCGCGCTGCCCAGAAAAAGCCGGCCGCAAAGGCCTCCGCGCGCAAGACGCCGCGCCCGCGCAAGCCTCGCAAGCTCCCGCCGGAACTGCCTTTCCGCCGCTCGGCGAAGCCCGACGCCTTCGATGCCCGCGACATCGCGTTCCATCCCAATATCTCGGTCACGCCCAAGACGGAAATGATTCCGGCCATGGGGCTTACGGTAAAGCACCAGGGGGAAACCTCCGCGTGCACCGGATTCGCCCTGTCGACCATCGTCGAATATCTATTGCGCCGCTCCGAGCGCGAGCCGCGTCCGGCCATCTCGCCGTTCATGCTGTACTCCATGGCCAGGCGCTACGACGAATTCCCCGGCTCGGTCGACGACAACGGATCGAGCTTGCGCGGCGCGCTCAAGGGCTGGTTCAAGCACGGTGCCTGCGCCCAGGCCCTGTTTCCGGAATTGGAGATGCCCGCGGCCGCCAGCGAAACCGCCGACGACTGGTGGCTGGACGCGGTCAAGCGGCCGCTGGGGGCCTACTACCGCGTCGATACGCGCAGCATTGTCGAAATGCACGCGGCGCTCAACGAGGTCGGCATCCTCTATGCCAGCGCCGGATGCCATTCCGGATGGGACGCCGGCCACGGCATCACGCCCCGCACCGCGCCCGCCACGCCTGTGGCCCAGCCATTCTGGATCATCCCTGCCAATGACCAGGAATCCGCGATGGACGGCCACGCCTTCGTCATCGTGGGATACACCCAGGACGGCTTCCTGATCCAGAATTCGTGGGGCGAGGAGTGGGGCACGCACGGCATGGCCGTGCTGACCTACGACGACTGGATGCGCAACGCCATGGACTGCTGGGTGGTCCAGTTGGGCGTTGTCACCCACGAACACGAAAAAATCTCCAACAGCATCAGCCTGCGCACGGACGGGAAGAAGGTCACGCTTGCCGCCGGCACGGTCTTGCGCAACCGCGAAATCTCTCCATTCATCGTCAACATCGGCAACAACGGGAAGCTCAGCAACAGCGGCACCTTCAGGACAACCCCCGACGACCTTCGCGCCATCGTGGACGTGCACATGAACGCCGCGCGCGAGAAATGGAGCTTGAAGGAAAAGCCGATGGACGTGTGCGTCTACGCGCACGGCGGGCTGGTGGGGGAAGAAGATGCGGCCCAGGCAGCAGCGCAATGGATCCCCCTGCTTTACGAAAAACAGATCTTCCCGGTTTTCCTGATGTGGGAGACCGACTTCATCACCACGGTGAAGAACATTATCCAGGACGCCGCCAACAGCGTGCCCAGGACCACGGGCGGCCTCGGCGAGCGGCTGGAGCGTTGGTGGAACCAACGCCTGGAACGCTGGCTGGCGCGGCCCGGCACGGTCGTCTGGGGCGAGATGAAGCAGAATGCCCAGGCCATGAGCGAACCGAATCCCAAGGGCAGCGTCCAGGAAGAGGCCGCCATGGTCATGCTGTACAAGCATTTCAAATCGCAGGTCAGCCAGGGCCGCGTCCGCCTGCACATCGTGGGCCATTCGGCGGGCGCGATCGTCGCCAGCCACTTCGTGCAACGGCTTGCGGCCGATGGCGGCGAACTCGAATCGCTGAGCCTCATGGCACCGGCGGTTACGATGGACACGTTCCGCAGGCTGGTCGTGCCGAACCTGAAAACCAGGGTGAAGCGCTACCAGCAGTTCCACCTGTCGGACCGTGCCGAGGAAGACGACCCCACCTGCGGCCCGTACCGCCGCTCGCTGCTCTACCTGGTCAGCGAGTCCTTCGAAGGCGGCACCACCACGCCGCTGCTCGGCATGGAACGGTATTTCCGCGATGCCGGCATCCCCTGCGACGCCGTGCACGTTTCGCCGACCGGCAGCCAGCCGTCGGGCGGGGGGCTGCCCCCCGTCGCCTCCAGCACGCACGGCGGCTTCGACAACGACAAAGGCACCCAGCAGCACGTCATCGCGTTCATCAAGCGCTGAACCGGACTGCGCTTGAGGCCATCGCCAACCCGCCAGGCCGGGCGGCCCGCTCTTGCGCTACCGGAGCACCAGGGTCGCGCCGATGACGCGCAGGGTCGGCATCAACTGGCGCCAGGCATCCTTGGAGATGGCGGCCGGCCGCGTAAGCGTGGTGGCGTCCGGATCATCCAGCAGGTCGCCCTTGCAGGCGAATACGATGCTGTTGGTCATGTCGTCGTCCACCACTTCGAACATCGACGGCCCGAACGACGCGCGCACCCGGTCCATGTATTCGTGATGGTTCGGGTGGTTCACGTGGAAGTTGATCACCAGGATGCCGTCATCGCGCAGGGCATGAAAGCAGTCGGCGTAGAAGTCCGCCGAACACAGGGCGTCGGGAATGCCGCCCACGCCAAAGCCATCCAGGAAGATCACGTCGGCGTGATCTTCGGCATCGCGCAGGTATTCGGCGGCGTCGGCCTGGATCACCCGCAACCGGGCGTCGTCCGCCGGCACCATGAACGCGTCGCGCAGGGCGATGACGCCGGGATCGATCTCGATCACCTCGATCTCGGTGCGCGCCAGGTAGCGGTGGCAGAACTTGGGCAGCGACCCGCCTCCCAGGCCGACCATCAGAATGCGTTCCGGCGCGGGATTGAACAGCACGAAGCCCATCATCATCCGCGTGTACTCGAGGTCGAGTGCATCGGGATTGAGCAGGGACATGCTGCTCTGGATTTCCTTCTCGGTGAAATGCAGGGTCCGCTTCGTGCCGGAATCAAGGAAAAAAGGCCTGGGGCTGCCGTCGCCAGCGGCGGGCGGCGGGGGATCGGCGGGAATGCGGACGTCGGACATGAGGCGAAGCGGATTGCTGGAAAATGGGAAGAAGATACCACTCCAGGCAGGGCGAGGCCCGCGCCGCGCCCTGCAATGCAACCCGCCAGGCCGAGGCCGGCCACCGGAACTGGCGCGCGCACAGCCCGTCTCCGGCATGGCGCGGCCCTAGATCAGCAGGACCGGGCAGGGCGCGTTCGCGACGATCCGCCCGCACACCGACCTCAATACGGCGTCGACGAACTGCCCCCGGTGGTGCGAACCCATCACGATCGCCGCGGCGTCGACCTTGCCCGCGTATTCGATGATTTTCTCGGCCGCATGGCCCGTCAGCTCATGGCATTCGAACGCCACGCCGCCTTCGGTCAGGATGTCGACCGCCGACTTCATCGCCTTGCCGCTTTCTTCGTGATGCCAGGCATCGATGCCCGCTTTGCCGATGAAAGCCTGCACCTCGCCGGTCACGTCGGGCTCGCAGTGCACCACGTGCACGATGAAATCCCGGTTGAGCAGGGAACTTCCGACCAGGTAGCGCGCTGCGGCATCGCTGTAGCTCGACCCATCGGTGGCAAAAATGATCGTGTTCATGGCGAATCTCCGGTTTTTGACGCTTTGGCCTTGGGGCGCGCGGCAGTTGCCGCAGTCCGTCCGGGCAGGATCAGGCTGGCGCCCACGGACGCCAACAGGATAAGGCCAACTGCCCCGAGCGACCACTGTACGGGCACGTGGAACCATGGCTCGGCCAGCATCTTGCCGCCGATGATGATGAGCACGGCGGCCAGGCCGTGCTTGAGATAGCGAAAGCGCGCCCGCATGTCGGCCAGCAGGAAGTACATCGCCCGCAGGCCCATGATGGCAAAGATATTGGAGGTGAACACCAGGAAGGGGTCGGTGGTCACCGCGAAGATCGCGGGAATGCTGTCCACCGCGAAAACCGCGTCGCTGGCCTCGATCATCAGCAGCACCACGAACATCGGCGTGGCGTACCGCAGCCCGCCGATGCGCACGAAGAACGACTCCCCGTGATAGTCCTTGGTGATCCGCATGGACGACCGCAGGAACCGGACCAGCGGGTTGCGGGCGATGTCGGGTTCGTGGTCCGCCTTGGCCAGCATCCTGGCCCCGGTCACGACCAGGAGCGCGCCCAGCACGTAGAACAGCCAAGAGAACTGGGACAGCAGCCACACGCCTGCGAGAATCATGGAAACCCGCATCACGATGGCGCCGAGCACGCCATACAGCAGCACGCGGCGCTGCAGTTCGAGCGGCACGGCGAAGTACCCGAAGATCAGCGAGAACACGAACATATTGTCCACCGACAGGGACAGTTCGATCAGGTACCCGGTGAAGAACTCCAGCGCCTTCCGATGCGCCACGGCGCGGCCCAGCGTGGCGTCCAGGTACCACCACAGCAAGGCGCCGAACAGCATGGCGAGGGCCATCCAGGCAAGCACCCAGAAAAGCGCTTCCCGCGACGAAACGCGGTGCGCGTGCCTGCCGCCCAGCACATAGAGATCCAGCGCCAGCACGACCAGCACGAACCCGACGAAGCCCACCCACATCGGCAGGGTGGCAAAGGTCTCGACCTGGCTCATCAGGGGCCTCCCGCCATCGCCGCGCGCCCCGCGCGCGACGGCCGGCGGCAAGCGGCAAATGTACGAATCCAGTCTAGAGCAGCGTGGCTCGCGGAACAATTCGGATATGACGAATTGATAGTCAGTAATTCCCGAAATCCGCCGGCAGAGTAGAATTTTTGCATTGCAGCGCGCCGCGAGCGCCGCGGCACACCTTGCACACAATGGGAGGCTGACTCATGGCAGAGATATCCCCAGCGTCACAGCAGGTCCGGCCGTTGGAGATCGGCGACATCACCGTCATCGACAACACCAAGCTCAAGAAGGCCGTAACGGCCGCCGCGCTCGGCAATGCGATGGAGTGGTTCGACTTCGGCGTCTACGGCTTCGTTGCCTTCGCGCTGGGCAAGGTGTTCTTTCCAGACGCTTCGCCCGCCGTTCAAACCATCGCCGCGCTGGGCACTTTCTCGGTGCCCTTTCTGGTGCGTCCGCTGGGCGGCGTCTTCTTCGGCGTGATGGGCGACCGCTTCGGCCGCCAGAAGGTGCTTTCGCTGACCATCATCATCATGGCGATCAGCACCTTCTGCATCGGCTTGATTCCCTCCTACGCGTCCATCGGCCTGTGGGCGCCGATCCTGCTACTGCTGTGCAAGCTCGCCCAGGGCTTTTCGGTAGGCGGCGAATATACGGGAGCCGCCGTGTTCGTGGCCGAATACGCGCCCGACCGCCGCCGCGGCTTCCTCGGCAGCTGGCTGGATTTCGGCTCCATCGCCGGTTTCGTGCTGGGCGCGGGCCTGGTCGTGCTGCTGCAGGCGACGCTCGGAGAGCGGGCCTTCCTGGAATGGGGCTGGCGGGCGCCTTTCTTCGTCGCCGGCCCCCTCGGGCTGCTCGGCCTATACCTGCGCCACGCCGCCGAGGAAACCCCCGCGTTCACGCAGCAGCTGGAAAAAATGGAGCAGGAGGACCGCGACGCCGTGCAGGAACGGCCCACCGTCTCCTTCCGGGAGATCTTCTCCAAGTACCGCAAGGCGCTGCTCGTCTGCATCGGCATGGTGCTGGTGACGAACATCACCTACTACATGCTGCTGACCTACATGCCTACCTACCTGTCGAGCAGCCTCGGCTATTCCGAGGAGCACGGCGTGCTCATCATCGTGGTGGTCATGATCGGCATGCTCTTCGTGCAGCCGGTCGTCGGTTTCTTCAGCGACAAGATCGGCCGCAAGCCCTTCCTGCGGGTCGGCAGCATCGGCCTGCTGGTGATCGCGCTACCGGCTTTCAAGTTCGTGGGCAGCGACAACACCGGCCTGATTTTCCTGGGGCTGCTGTTCATCGCCGTGTTCCTGAACTGCCTGACCGGCGTCATGGCATCGACGCTGCCCGCGCTGTTTCCGACCCGGATCCGGTACAGCGCGCTGGCCAGTTCCTTCAACGTGGCGATCATCGCCGCAGGCCTGACGCCAACCGTGGCCGCCTGGCTGGTCGAGGAAAGCGGCAACCTGATGATGCCCGCCTACTACCTGATGGCGGCGTCGGTGATCGGCATCGTCACGTCCTTCTTCCTGCCCGAGACCGCGAACCGCCCGCTGCGGGGCGACACCCCAACCGCCTCGAACCGGCGCGAAGCGCACGCCCTGCTGCAGCAAGCCCATGAACATATCGAGCAGAGCGTGCTCGATGTGGAGGCCGAAATCGCGGAACTGGAAGAAAAGCTGGAGGCATTGCGGCAGCGCCGCCAGCGACTGGCGGATCGCCATCCCGACCTGGAATGAGAGCGGCGCGGCGGGCAGATGCCCGCTCCTTTACAATCCGGGCGGGCCAGTTCCCCGTTGCATACCGAAGGGCGACTTATCGAGTCGCCCTTCGTTCGTCCGGGCATTGGCGCAATCCGCTTTTCAACAGGAAGTCATACTTGCTATGCAGCACTCTCAGTCATTCTCCGCAGGCGAACTGATCAAGACCTTTCGTCATGGCAAGGTCTTTGTCTATTTTCTTGTGATATTGGGATTCGTATGCCTGGGCATGGCGGGATTCGTGATGTATCTGAGCACCATCGCACCCAAGATGAATCCGGCGCTTTTCTACGGCACCTTCGGCCTCTTGCTCTGCTTCGGACTCGGCGCGTTCTGGGCGGCCGCGTGGCAGAAAAAGCTGCGCCGGGCAAGCTACGACGTTTATGAGAAAGGCATTGCCCAGATCATCGGCAACCAGACCGCATACACGCCCTACACCGAGATCGAAGACCTCTACCTGTTCAGTTCCGGGCAGACCATTCTTAGCGGCATGGCAACCAATCTGGCCTATCGCCGCAATGCGAGCGAGCCGTTTCGCTGGATCAGCGAGCACCTGTGGGGCTTCATGGATTTCCAGCAGCTCGTCCGCGAACGGTATCTGAACGAGCGCCAGCCCGCCATTCTCGAGACCCTGGCATCCGGGGGGGCCGTCACGTTCAACTACATCAGCACCGGACAGGTCTGGCGCAAGCGTGTCAGCGGGAAGTTCCTGAACATATCCACCCTGCCCATCGTCCTGACCCGGGACGCGCTTGAAGTGCAGGGGCACAAGATCCCCCTGTCCAGCTTGCGCAGCGTCGACCTGAACACCTGGACGGAGAAGGTCGTCATCAAGGATGCGTCCGGCAACATCGTGCTGTCCACGATCGGCCTCGGCATCCTGAGCCTGGATCTGTTCCTGAATACCTTGAGCCTGATTCGTGAGGCAGACTTCGACAGGGCTGCCGCAACGCCGGCCTGATGGGCCGCAACCGGCCGGCGCGCGGCGGCGATTCCCCGTCAGGCCAGCGAAATGCCGCCGTCGACATTCAGCGCCACGCCGGTAATGAAGCTGCCTTCGTCGCTCGCCAGGAACAGCGCAGCGCGCGCCAGCTCTTCCGGGCGGCCCAGGCGGCCGAGCGGAATGGCGCCGGCCATGCCCGTTTCGAAGGCCGGCCGGTCGACGGCGGTGATGCCCAGCTTCGAGAGAATCGGCGTATCGACCGGGCCGGGACTGATGACGTTCACCCTGATGCCGCGATCCTTGAATTCGAGCGCCCAGCTGCGCGCAAAGGCCTCGATCGCCGCCTTCGTGCCAGCATAGACCGCGTGTCCTTCCAGGACCTTGCCGCTCGCGATCGAGCTGGTCAACAGAATCGCACCGCCGTTGCGCAGCAGCGGCGCCATCTTCTGGACGCCGAAGAAGACCGCGCGGGTATTGGTGTCGAACTGGGCGTCGTACTCCTCGACCCCGACCGCGCTCGAAGGCGTGATCGTGTTGACGCCAGCGTTGGCCGCATAGATATCCGCGCCGCCGAAACGCTCGGCCACGAGCGATGCGACGCGATCGTGTGTCGCCAGGTCGGCCAGGTCGCCGGTGATGCCCAAAGCCCGGGGGCCCAGTTCCGCCACGGCGGCGTCGACGGCCTCGCGGCGGCGCCCGACGATCGCCACGCGCGCCCCCTCCTCGACGAATAGCTTCGCCGTCGCAAAGCCGATACCGCTGTTGCCGCCGGTAATGACCGCTACTTTGTCCATAAGTCTGTTCATTTGCCGCTCTCCTTTCGCGCACCCGCAGTGTTGGATAGCAGCAATTTAATTTGGACCCGAATGGCGTGCCAGTCCTACAATAAACCTATTATTTGTTCCAAATAGTCATCAATGACGGTCGAACATTTACATGGCCTGTCCGTATTCGTGCGGTCGGTCGAGGCGGGATCGTTTACCGGCGCCGCCCGGCTGCTGGGCACCACGCCATCCGCCGTCTCCAAGAGCATTGCAAGGCTGGAACGGCGGCTGGGCGTCAGGCTGTTCCAGCGATCCACCCGCGCTTTTGTCCTGACCGGCGACGGACAGGCCTATTACGAGCGCATCGCGCCGCTGGTACGCGGCCTGGAAGAGGCGGACGAAGCGCTGAAGGCGCCCACCACGGCGGCCGGGAAGCTGCGGGTGAGCCTGCCTGTGGATCTTGGGCGCCAGCTGCTAGACCCCATCACCTCGCAGCTCATGCCGCGCCATCCTGCCCTGGCGCTCGATGTCAGCCTCAGCGACCGGTATGTCGATCTGATCCAGGAGGGTTTCGACCTGGCATTGAGAGTCGGCAAGGTCGCGGACAGCGGGCTGCACGCCCGGGCGCTCATCGACCTGCCGTTGGTGTTGGTCGCGTCCCCGCAATATCTGGCCCGGCACGGCGAGCCTCAGACGGCCGCCGAGCTTGGCGCGCACCGCCACGTGCGGTATCGGCTCGACGGCCAGGTATTGCCGATCCTGCTGGCTGACGGCACGCGCTTGCCGATCGAAGGCATGTTCGACGCAGACAGCGGCCAGGCAATGAAAATCGCCGCGGTCAATGGGCTGGGCATCGCGCAAATCCTGATGACGACCGTGCAGGACGAACTCGATTCCGGAAAATTGCGCTGCGTGCTGCCGCACTTGCCGCTTATGCCGGTGCCGGTGCAGGTGATGCACGGGTTCGGCCGCAACCTGCCCATCCGGGCGAAGCTATTCATCGACTTCATGGCGGAACGTCTCGCTCCGTTGGCCAGGACGAATAAGCAAACCCTATGAATAGATCGATATTCATTAATTTAATGGAATAGCCATATCTCGTTCATATAACGACCATATGGTGCTAGCAACAAATGGCAGCCTTTGCGAAACAATACGAAAAGGCGCCGCGCCATTTGTTCAATGGAAAGGCCGCCGCTATCGGCGCGCGACATTTGTGATGACGTCAACAGCATCTCTTTTTGTTCGCCTATGCCTGATCAAATCCAGTCAAACAATATTCCCTCCGGCGCCCGGATAATCCTGGCCGTCCGCATGCTGGCCTTCCCAGTGTGTTCCGAGGTGTGGATGATGTTTGGCTTCATCGGCGCCCCGCTGCAACAGCCATCGGGCCCGAATACCACCAAATTCCGTTTATTGACGGCGACACCCGTCCTGTCCGTGTCTCCGCGCCGGTTTCCGCGCGGCCTCCGGAGCATGGCCATGGGTGTTTACCGGGTCGCCCGGGTCTTCTGATCCGGACGTACCAGGGCCGGGGTGCGAAACGCCGACGTGATCGGGGTTCGACCGCGAATGCAGCTTCACGCAAAGGCTAGACATGAACGACACCCATCCGCGCAATATGGCCCGTCCAGGCAAAACCCTGAAAATCTGGACGCCCGAGGACAAGGCTTTCTGGGCCAGGGAAGGCGAGGCCATCGCAAAAATCAATCTCTGGATTTCGGTTCCCGCCCTGTTTCTGGCCTTTGCGGTCTGGCAGGTCTGGAGCGTGGTGGCGGTGAGCCTGCCCGGAATCGGATTCGAGTATTCGACCAACCAATTATTCTGGCTGGCCGCTGCGCCCGCATTATCCGGCGCCACATTGCGGATTTTCTATTCGTTCATGGTGCCATTGGTAGGCGGACGGCGCTGGACGGCGATTTCCACCGCCAGCCTGCTCATCCCCGCGATCGGCATCGGCGTCGCCGTGCAGGATCCGACCACGCCCTATCCGACCATGCTGATCCTGGCCCTGCTTTGCGGCCTGGGGGGAGGCAATTTCAGCTCGAGCATGGCCAACATCAGCTATTTCTTTCCCAATGACCGCAAAGGTTCCGCACTGGGCGTCAATGCCGGCCTGGGCAATCTGGGCGTCTCGGTAGTGCAATTCCTCAGCCCCATCGTCGTCACGGTCGGCGTGCTGGGCATATTCGGCGGCGAGCCCCAGATCGTCACGCAAGGCGGCGTGCAAACCAAAGTCTGGATGCAGAACGCCGCCTTTATCTGGGTGCCCTGGATCGCCCTGACGGCGGTGGTGGCCTATTTCGCGATGAACGACGTCGCGGACGCGAAGGCGTCGGTAGCCGCCCAGGCCGCCATTTTCGGGCAACGGCACAACTGGATCATGTGCCTGCTGTATCTGGGCACGTTCGGCTCGTTCATCGGCTTCGCCGCCGGATTCCCGCTGCTGGTCAAGGGCCTGTTCCCGTCGGTGAACCCATTGGCCTACGCCTGGCTGGGCCCGCTGGTCGGGGCCGCGATCCGCCCGTTCGGCGGCTGGCTGGCCGACAAGATCGGCGGCGGCGTCGTCACATTCTGGAATTTCCTGATCATGACGGTCGGCGTGATCGGCGTATTGTGGTTCCTGCCCAAGGGAACCGGATCGCTGACGCTGCCCTTCGGCCCGCAGGAAGGCAGTTTTGCCGGCTTCTTCCTGATGTTCCTGGTGCTGTTCGTCACCACCGGCATCGGCAACGGCTCGACCTTCCGCATGATCCCGATCATCTTCAATCAGCTGGCCATGCGCAACGCGGCGTCCGACCCGCCATCGCAGGCCGCGGCGCTCAAGGAAGGCAACGTGCGAGGCGCCGCCGCGGTGGGATTTGCCGGCGCGCTGGGCGCCTACGGCGGCTTCTTCATCCCCAAGAGCTACGGCAGCTCGATCGCCTCCACCGGGGGGCCCGAAGCCGCACTGTGGATCTTCGCGATTTTCTATCTAGTGTGCGCCGCTATCACCTGGTGGTGCTATGCCCGCCGCAACGCGGCCATGCCTTGCTGAGAAAGAGTCACTATGAGCCACTTCCTCGATCGCCTCGTTCATTTCCGACTGCCCAAGGAGAGCTTTGCGGATGGCCACGGCCGCACCACCGTCGAAGACCGCACCTGGGAAGATGCATACCGGCTGCGCTGGGCACACGACAAAATCGTGCGCAGCACGCACGGCGTGAACTGTACGGGCTCCTGTTCCTGGAAAATCTACGTCAAGGGCGGCATCGTTACCTGGGAAACCCAGCAGACCGACTACCCACGCACCCGCTGGGACATGCCGAACCACGAGCCGCGCGGCTGCGCGCGCGGCGCGAGCTATTCCTGGTACCTGTATAGCGCGAATCGCGTCAAGTATCCGATGGTGCGCGGCAGGCTGCTCAAGCGCTGGCGCGCCGCGCTGAAAACGGCAAAGACACCCGTGGATGCCTGGGCCCTGATCGCCGAAGACGATGCGGCCAGAAAGGATTACCAGGGCGAGCGCGGCATGGGCGGCTTCGTGCGCAGCCATTGGGATGAAGTCAACCAGCTGATCGCCGCCGCCAATATCTACACCATCAAGCAGCACGGCCCCGACCGCATCATCGGCTTTTCTCCGATCCCCGCGATGAGCATGGTCAGCTACGCCGCCGGCAGCCGCTACCTGAGCCTGATCGGCGGCGTGTGCATGAGCTTCTATGACTGGTACTGCGACCTGCCGCCGTCCAGCCCGCAGGTCTGGGGCGAACAGACCGACGTTCCCGAGTCGGCCGACTGGTACAACTCCAGCTACATCATTGCCTGGGGATCCAACGTGCCCCAGACGCGCACGCCCGACGCGCACTTTTTCACCGAGGTGCGCTACAAGGGCACGAAGACGGTCGCCATCTCGCCGGATTACAGCGAAGTCGCCAAGCTCGCCGACACCTGGCTGCATCCCAAGCAGGGAACGGACGCCGCGCTGGCGATGGCCATGGGCCATGTCGCCTTCAAGGAATTCTATTTCGACCAACGCAGCGAGTACTTCGACAACTACGCGCGCCGCTACACCGACCTGCCCATGCTGGTGCTGCTCAAGGAGCATCGCCTGGCCGACGGCCGCACCGTGCACGTTCCCGACCGCTACCTGCGCGCCAGCGACTTCGACGCGAGCCTGGGCCAGGACAACAACCCGGAATGGAAAACCATTGCTTTCGATGCCGAAGGCCGCGCCGTTGTGCCGCATGGCTCCATCGGTTTCCGCTGGGGCGCGGAGGGCCGAAGCGACACCGGCAAATGGAATCTGGAAAACAGGAACGCCAAGGACGGCGCCGAGGTCCGGCTCAAGCTGTCCCTCCTGGAGGACGGCCAGCATACACACGACGTCGTCGATGTAGGCTTTCCGTATTTCGGCGGCATCGAAACGCCCCATTTTCCGAGCAATGCGCAGCAAGGCGACGTGAATTGCACCCGCGTGCCGGCGGTCCGCCTGCGCCTGGCTGCAAGCGGCGAGGGCGGGGATTCGCTGGTGGCCTCCGTCTTCGATCTGCAGGCCGCGCAGTACGGCATCGACCGCGGCCTGGGCAGCGGCGCGACGAGCTACGACGACAACGCGCCCTATACCCCGGCCTGGGCCGAGCAGATAACGGGCGTGCCGCGCCAGCAGATCGTCACGGTCGCGCGCGAGTTCGCCTCCAATGCCGACAAGACGCAAGGCCGCTCCATGGTCATCATCGGCGCGGGGATGAACCACTGGTATCACTGCGACATGAACTACCGCGGCGTCATCAACCTGCTGATGCTTTGCGGCTGTATCGGCAAGAGCGGCGGCGGATGGTCGCACTATGTGGGCCAGGAAAAGCTGCGGCCGCAGACCGGCTGGACGGCCCTGGCCTTCGCGCTGGACTGGGCGCGGCCCCCGCGCCAGCAGAACTCCACCAGCTTCTTCTACGCGCACACGGACCAGTGGCGCTACGAGAAGCTGGGCATCGAGGAGATCGTCAGCCCGCTGGCCGACCCTGGCCAGTACGGCGGTAGCATGATCGATTACAACGTGCGCGCCGAACGCATGGGCTGGCTGCCCAGCGCGCCGCAGCTCGGCACGAACCCTTTGAAAATCGCCGGCATGGCCGACGCCGCGGGCCTTTCCCCGCGCGACTTTGTGGCCCAATCGATCCAGAACGGCACGTTATCGATGAGCTGCGAGGACCCCGATGCCCCGGAGAATTGGCCGCGCAACCTGTTCGTATGGCGCAGCAATCTGCTCGGCTCCAGCGGCAAGGGGCACGAGTACTTCTGCAAGCACCTGCTGGGCACCAACAACGGCGTGCAGGGCCAGGACCTGGGCGCCGACGACGCCAAGCCGTCCGAAGTGAAGTGGCACGAGCAGGCGCCGCAAGGCAAGCTCGACCTGCTGGTCACGCTGGATTTCCGCATGAGCACGACCTGTCTGTATTCGGACATCGTTCTGCCCACGGCAAGCTGGTACGAAAAGAACGACCTCAACACCAGCGACATGCACCCATTCATACACCCGCTTTCCGCGGCGGTGGACCCAGTCTGGGAATCGCGCTCCGACTGGGAGATCTACAAGGGCTTCGCCAAGACCTTCAGCGAGCTCTGCGTGGGCCACCTGGGCGTGGAACGCGATACGGTCCTGACCCCGCTCATGCACGACACGCCGGCCGAGCTGGCGCAGCCTTACGGCGTCGCGGAATGGAAGAAGGGGGAATGCGACCTTATCCCCGGCAAGACGGCGCCACAGGTAACCGTGGTGAATCGGGACTATCCCAACATCTACAAGCAGTACACGGCGCTGGGTCCCTTGATGGACCAGGTCGGCAACGGCGGCAAGGGCATCGCCTGGAAAACCGGCACCGAGGTGGAGCAGCTTGGCCAGCTCAATGGCATAACCCCCGAAACCGGAATCACACAAGGCCGCCCGCGCATCGTCAGCGACATCGACGCATGCGAAGTCATTCTTCACCTGGCGCCGGAAACCAACGGACATGTGGCCGTTAAAGCCTGGGATGCGCTCTCCAAGATAACCGGGCGCGAACACCGGCATCTGGCGCTGTATCGCGAAGACGAGAAGATCCGCTACCGGGACATCCAGGCGCAACCGCGCAAGATCATCAGTTCGCCGACATGGAGCGGCATCGAAAGCGAGACCGTCAGCTACAACGCCGGCTACACCAACGTGCACGAGCTGATTCCCTGGCGCACGCTGACCGGCCGCCAGCAGTTCTACCAGGACCACCCGTGGATGATCGCCTTCGGCGAAGGCTTTTCCAGCTACCGCCCGCCGATCGACACGAAGACGACGACGGCCATGCATGGCATCCGGCCCAACGGCAATCCGGAGATACAGCTCAACTTCATCACGCCGCACCAGAAATGGGGCATACACAGCACCTACACCGACAACCTGTTGATGCTGACGCTCAATCGCGGCGGCCCCGTGGCCTGGATCAGCGAAGAGGACGCCAGACGCGCCGGCATTGTCGATAACGACTGGATGGAGATGTACAACGTGAACGGCGCCGTCGCCGTGCGCGCGGTGGTGAGCCAGCGCGTCAAGCCGGGCATGGTGATGATGTACCACGCGCAGGAAAAAATCATCAACACGCCGGGAAGCGAGATCACGGGCGTGCGCGGCGGCATCCACAACTCCGTCACGCGGGTCGTCCTCAAGCCCACGCACATGATCGGCGGCTACGCCCAATACAGCTACGGGTTCAACTATTACGGAACCATCGGCACCAACCGGGACGAGTTCGTGGTGGTGCGCAAGATGGACAAAGTGGACTGGCTGGACACGCCCCGTGGCGAGCATCTTGCCGCGGCCTACCAGGCGCAAGGCGAAAACCCTTGAACGCACGCAACGGGATCCGCGAAATGGCAATGACCGCCCGCTATGAACCGTATTCGGCACAGGCACGGAAACCCGCCACGGCGCGGGCTTGCCTGTGCGCCCAAGACATCTCCTCGGAGGACCACACATGAAGGTGCGCGCGCAAATAGGCATGGTGTTGAACCTGGACAAGTGCATCGGCTGCCACACCTGTAGTGTGACGTGCAAGAACGTCTGGACGAGCCGTCCCGGCGTCGAATACGCCTGGTTCAACAATGTGGAAACCAAGCCCGGCATCGGCTACCCCAAGGAATGGGAGAACCAGGACCGCTGGAACGGCGGATGGATACGCAAGGCGAACGGCTCCATCGTGCCGCGCCAGGGCGGCAAGTGGCAGTTGCTGATGAAAATCTTCGCCAACCCCAACATGCCGGAGATCGACGACTACTACGAACCCTTCACCTTCGACTACGACCACCTGCAGTCGGCGCCCGAGATGAAGCACGCGCCCACCGCGCGGCCGCGCAGCCTGATCACGGGCCAGCGCATGGACAAGATCGAATGGGGACCGAACTGGGAAGAAATCCTCGGCGGCGAATTCAGCAAGCGCTCCAGGGACAAGAACTTCGACGACGTCCAGAAGGAAATCTACGGGCAGTATGAAAACACCTTCATGATGTACCTGCCGCGGCTGTGCGAGCACTGCCTGAACCCGGCATGCGTGGCGAGCTGTCCCAGCGGTTCCATCTACAAGCGCGAAGAGGACGGCATCGTGCTCATCGACCAGGACAAGTGCCGCGGATGGCGCATGTGCGTGTCGGGCTGTCCCTACAAGAAGATCTACTACAACTGGAAGAGCGGAAAGGCCGAGAAGTGCATCTTCTGCTATCCGCGCATCGAGGCCGGCCAGCCCACGGTTTGTTCGGAGACCTGTGTCGGACGCATACGTTACCTGGGCGTGCTGCTGTATGACGCCGATCGCATCGAGCAGGCCGCCAGCGTGGAAAAGGACAAAGACCTGTATCAGGCGCAGCTCGATATCTTCCTGGATCCCAACGACCCGGCCGTCATCGCCCAGGCCCGCGCGGACGGCGTTCCCGACGCCTGGCTGGTCGCGGCCCGCAACAGCCCCGTCTACAAGATGGCCGTGGACTGGAAAGTGGCGCTGCCGCTGCACCCCGAATACCGCACGCTGCCGATGGTATGGTACGTGCCGCCACTGTCGCCGATCACCGCCGCCGCGCAGGCTGGCCATGTGGGCACCGTCAACGGCGTGCTGCCCGACGTCAACCAGCTGCGCATTCCGGTCAAGTACCTGGCCAACCTGCTGACGGCCGGCGACACCCAGCCCGTGGTCCGCGCACTGGAACGCATGCTGGCCATGCGCGCCTACCATCGCAGCAAGCACGTCGATGGCGAGGTCAACAACGCGGTGCTGGAGCAGACGAACCTGAGCATCGCCGAGGTCGAGGACATGTATCACATCATGGCCATCGCCAACTACGAAGATCGCTTCGTCATCCCGACCACGCATCGCGAATACGCTGAAAACGCGTTCAACGTGCGCGGCGGCTGCGGCTTTTCGTTCGGCAACGGCTGCAGCGAGGGCGTGACCGAGACCAGTCTGTTCGGCAGCGAGAAGAAGCGGACCATCCCGCTCAAGGTCACCCTGTGAGGAGCGCGTCATGAAGCACGGAATTTCCCTTCCTTTGCGCGCCCTGGCCCATTTGCTGCGTTACCCCGACGCCGCAATGCGCAATCCCTTGCCCGAGGTGCGCTCCACGTTGGAAGCCGACCCGGCATTGGGCAAGGCGCGCCGCGCCGAGCTCGCGGCGCTGGCAGACCGGCTGCTGGCCGGCGGCATGCGCGCGGAGGCCGTCTATGTGGATCTGTTCGACCGTGGCCGCGGAACCTCGCTCTACCTGTTCGAGCACGTGCACGGCGATTCCCGCGACCGGGGCCCGGCCATGGTGGACCTGGTCAAGACCTACGAGCAGGCCGGCCTGCTGCTCGACCCCTCCGAATTGCCGGACTACCTGCCCGTGCTGCTGGAATTCGCGTCCACCCAGCCGCGGCAGGAAGCCTGCGCCTTCATCGGGGAATTCGCGCACATCCTGCAGGCCATCGCGCAGACCTTGCGGCAACGCGACAGCGATTATTTTTCCGTGATCGCGGCGGTGCTGGAACTCGCCGGCGTGAAGCAGCTCGTGCCAGCCGGCGCCAGCGCCGGAGCCGTGGCGGAGGAAGAGCCGCTGGACATCAGCTGGGCGGAACCGGCGGCCTTCGACGGCTGCAGCACGCAAGGCCAGGCGGCGCCCAACACCCCTCAACCCGTACATATCCACCGTCGGCCGCCATCGGCCGAGGCGCGTTAAATTTGAGGAGATCGCCATGCCGCTCGGGCTCCACAATTTTCTTTTCGTCGTCTATCCCTACATCTGCCTCGCCGTGTTCCTGATGGGCAGCCTGGCCCGCTTCGACCGGGACCAGTACACCTGGAAAAGCGATTCCTCGCAGTTGCTGCGCGCGCGCCAGCTGCGATGGGGCAGCAATCTGTTCCACATAGGGATCCTGTTCCTGCTGTTCGGCCACACTGTCGGCCTGCTGACCCCGCACTTCCTGTATGCCTGGCTCATCACCGCGCCGCAGAAGCAGTTGCTGGCCATCGTGTCCGGCGGCATTGCCGGCCTCATCTGTTTCGTCGGGCTGACCATGCTTCTGCATCGGCGCATTGCCGATCCGCGCATACGCCGCACCAGCCACCGCACCGACCTGGCCATTCTATGCATCCTGTGGGTGCAACTGGTGCTGGGCCTGGTGACCCTGCCGGTCTCCTGGAGCCACCGCGTCGATGCCAGCGCGATGCTGATACTCGCCGATTGGGCCCAGGGCATCTTCACCTTCCGCCCCGACGCCGCCGGGCTCTTGACCGTGGGCTGGCAGTTCAAGGTCCACATGGTGCTGGGCATGACCATCTTCCTGCTGTTCCCCTTCAGCCGGCTGGTGCACGTATGGAGCGGCTTCGCCTCGCTTGCTTACCTGGTCAGGCCCTACCAGCTGGTGCGTTCGCGCCGCATGGATCTGTCCACGCACGCATCGGCCCCCCGCGATGGAGAAAAGGCATGAGCAGCGTCATGGAAACCCAGCAGGAAGGATGCGGCAGCGGCAATTGCTCCTGTCAGCAGGCACCGCAACCGCAACAGACGCAAGAGCGGATCGAACCGGCTTATGGGCGCGAACCCGCCGAACCGGCTCACATCAACGGCGTCCTCCTGGCAGACCCGGAAGAAGTTCTGAGCGCCTCCGAGCTGAGCCAGCGCGCCTGCACCGAGCTGCTGCGGCAGGCCGCGATCGCCCGCGGCCTGCTCGCGGCGGACGACCCCATTCCTCGGCAAGGCGCAATCAGCGAAGCCGCCAGCGCGGCCATCGAAGACCTGCTGGAAACCGCGCTGCAGCTGCCTGAGTTCGACGATGAGGCCGGCCGCCGCCATTACGCCGCCCATGCCTCGCGCTACGCCAGAGGAGAGCGCGTCCTGGCCCGTCACGTGCTGTTTGCCGTCACGCCCGGCGTGGATCTGAATGCGCTGCGGCAACGGGCGGAAGCCTGCCTGCTGGACGTGCGCAGCAATACCTCGCAGGAACTGGCCGCCGGCGATGGCTTCGCCAAAGCCGCCGCGGCCCTGAGCAACTGCCCGAGCGGCGCGGAAGGCGGAACGCTGGGCTGGCTCCAGCCCGAAGACTGCGCCCCCGAGTTTGCCAAGGAGCTATTCGGGCATCTGGAGATCGGCGTGCTCCCGCGCCTGGTTCACAGCCGCTTCGGATTGCATGTGGTGGAAGTGCTAGAGCGCGAGCAGGGCATCGTGCCGCCCTACGAGCAGGTGCGCGCCGCGGTTTTCCAGCGGCTTCACCAGCAGAGCTTCGCCACCGCCCTGTCGCAATACCTGCGTCTCCTGGCCAGCGACGCGCACCTGGCAGGCGTGGACCTGGACGCGGCCAGCACGCCGCTGGTCCAGTAGCGGCCGGGGCCGGGTCCGGAATCGGACACGGCCCGGCCTCAGCCATTCACCCCGGGCAGCCCGACCCGATCCGTGACGCGGGCAACGGCGTATCGCCGGCCGTGTTACCGGCGAACCGGCGGATCTTCTCCGCCAGTTCCGGCGTCGGCCGTTCGTAGCCGTAGCAGTACGGCGGGGTCGGCGCCGACTCGGGGCGGTAGTCCTCCAACACCGGCTTCGCGTCGCCCAGGTACAGATTGTCTTTCAAACGCAGGAAGGCCTTGTAATCACGCGTGTAGCCGTGCAGCGCCTTCCGCTTCTCGTAGGCGCCGCGGTCGGATTCGCCGTTGCCCAGCGCGCTGCGTTCCGGCGCAATGGGGATATAGCGGCAGTAGTTCACATTGATGCCTTCCACCGTGGGGAAGAACTCGGGCTCCACGCACTTGCGCTGCGTTTCGTTGTTGAATATGTTTCCTTCGACAAACGCCTTGGCCTCCAGGCTGAAGCTCATGCCGTAGAAATCCCAGTTCTCCAACAGGTTGTTGAACAGGTGGAAAGTGCCGAATTGCCCGCGGGGATTGCGCTGCACGGTATTGAAGAAGTAATTGTGGTGCAGCGTCACTCGCGCGATCGAATCGCGGTCGTAGTTCTGGAAAAGGTTCTTCGAGGTGATGTTGTTGAGCAGCATGACCTTGTTCGAATTATGGAATTTCGTCCATGAAATCGTGACGTCGGTCGAGCCGTTCTTCACGTTGAGCAGCCGGTCCGACATCCGCGAGAGATCAAGGTGGTCGACCCACACATCGCGGCTGCCGTTAGCCACATTCACCGCTTGCGTAAGCCGGTTCAGGCGCCCGTCTATCGTGAGATGCGTGAGGATGACGTTCTTGCTGCCGTACACGCCCAGCCCGTCGTCGATCAGGGTGACGCGCTTGCCGCGCCCGTCGATCGTTACGTTCGACGGCACGCGAAGCTGCGAGTCCAGAACGATCGTCATGTCGGACGCGAAGCGGATCCACGCGGGTCCTTTCTTGGCCTGCGCCAGCGCGGCGCGCAGCGTCCCCGGCCCCGAGTCCTCGTCGGAAGTGACCTCGATGAACCTGCCTCCCAGCCCGCCCGTCGCCTTGGCGCCGTAGCCTTCGCGCTGCTGAAGCAGCGAAGCAATGGACGGACAGTGTTCGTCGGGGCTTTTGCACGCGTCATCCGCGGCGGCCGCGCCGCCATACAACATGGCCAGGGCAAGCAGCCAGCGCATCGTAGTCATTCCCGGCTTCATCGTGGCTCACTCCCTATTGCAGCGCGGACCGATCCGCGGCCTTTACATGGCGCCAGATTCCGCCGCTCAGGCGCAGGTTTTCCGGGGGGCCAGCCAGATGTTCCCTGAGCCGCTCGAAATAGGCCTGCTGCCATCGCTGCGCGTACGCCTCCGCGTCCTCGCCGGGGTTGGCCGCGGGCAGCATCTCCAGCGTGTAGGCCACGCGGCCGTTCTCCCAGCGGGGCGCGTAGAACACCGAAGGCACGCCCATGCGATGGGCCAGGTGGGAGGCGAAACTGGAGTAGGTCACTTCCTGCCCTTCGAAGGTCGTTCGCGGCGCTGCCGGATTCGCCGCGCCGTCGATGGCCAGGCACAGCACGTAGCCCGATCCCAGCGCGCGCATGCAGGCCTTGGCGACCTGCGCCTCCGTCTGGTCCGCGGTGGAAATCAAGGCCGCGGCGTAGCTGCTCTGGGCGATGTTGGGCGCCGTGGCGAGCCAGCGCGATGGAATGCCGACCAGTTCCAGCGCCATGAGCCCGGCATACATGGGGCCGACATGCGCCGTGGCGACCACGACACCCTTGCCGGCCGCCAGCAACGGCGCAAAAAAGCGCTCGCCGGTGTCAAGCTCGCCCAGCACTTGCATGGCCTCTTCGACGCTCTCTTCGCGGCATTCGAGCCAATCGAACAGCAGATGGTCCACCAGATGCCCCCAGCGCGCGCGGCGTTCCCATTGCGCGCGGTCGATGCCTGTGTCGCCGCGCATAGACCAGGCCCAGTCCATGCGCGCCTGCGGAATCGGGGCGGTATCCAGCCGTTCCTCCAGCTGCGCCATGGCCTCCTTGAAGGTCGCTGGCAGCCGCTGGCCGCGCTGCGCGACGTATTGCCCGAACAGCGCTTCGGCTTCCTGCTTGCGCCCTGCCTGGGAGAGCGCGCTGATGGCCCCGCGCTGCCAGAGCGGCTTCTCCGGGGACTTTTCCAACAGATGCATCATCTGGTCGGCCGCGGCATCGTACTGCAGCGTGTAACGCAGCGCGCGCGCATAGAACGCCCGCGTCTGCTCCAGGTCCGGCGCCAATTCGATGGCCTGCGCCAGAGGCGCCAAGGCCTCCTTGTACCGCCCGGCGCGCAGCAGGGTCTCACCATGCAGCGTCAACAGCCTGACGTCCGCCGGCGCCGCGTTCAAGCCAGCCTCGAAATGCGCCACGGCATGCGTCTTGCGGTCCTCCTCGGTGCCGCGCCGCAGATGTGCGAGGCCCAGGGACGAGCGCAAGGCGGCGCAGTCGTGGCCCGCGCTCAACGCCGCAGCGCCAAACCGAATGGCCGCCTCCACCCTCGCATCTTCCAGCAAAGCCCGCACCGCCATCGTCGCCACTCGCTCGTTCGGAAGTTCGAGCGGATCGAGGGCCGCCGCAACGCCCGCGGCTTCGGCCGCGTCGCCGTTGCGCACGAAGGCCATTAGCCAGGCATAAGCTTCGCCGGATTCGCTTTCCGCCATGCTACGGGTCGCGCGAGCGACTTCGGCGGCTTCGCCCACCCGCCCGGCCTGCACGCGCAACTGGATGCGCGCGGCATGCAGCGCCGCGGCGCCGGGTTCAATACCGGCGGCCGCATCCGCCTCGGCGATGGCGCGTTCCCACTGCTCAATGCGCCCGAAGAGGCTGGCAAGCAGGCGGCGCTCATCGGCGCGTGCAGGATAAACGGCGACCATTATCTCCAGCGCGGCGATCGCCGGCCCGGTCTTGCCTTCCCGCACGAACGGAGACACCAGCAGGCGGCGCGCATCGCGCCAGCCGTCGGCGGCCTGCCGCAGCACCGGCTCCAGCATTGGCATCTCGCGCAGGGGATCGGCCGAAGCGTGGATTTGCTTGATCACTTCGCGCAGCCGGGCCGTGGCGTCGGCCCCGGCGAGACGATTCGCAGTTGCCGTATCAACCATGGCGCAACCCCCTCAACAAAGCCATCGCCACGCGAGCGATGAACATCAGCACGAAACCCAGCGCCAATGCCTGCAGCAACAGGATGCCGGTGCGCGGGCTGCTTGGACGGTCCGTGGGAACCGGCTGGGCAATGATGGACAGGTAGCGCTGCAGGCGCAGGGTATCCGTCATGGCCTGCTGGTAGGTCTGCTGCGCCAGGGTCAAGTTCGAATCCGCGAACGCCTGGGCGTTGCGCAGCGCCTCGTAGGATTTGAGCTGTTTCGCTTCCGTATTGCCCGCGCCGCTCAAGCGTTGGCGCACGGCCGCGATCCGCTTCTTCAGGGACGCCACCTGCTGCTCGGCGGGCCGCAGCATGAAATGGTCCTTGTTGCCCAGCGCCCGGATCTTGTCGAGATTGATCTGCGCCGTGTTGAGCTCTCCTTCGAGCTGGCTGGAAAGGTTAAGCAGCATGGTCACCGTAGCCGTGGGGTCGATGTTGCCGTGGGTGGTCCGCCAGGCAGTCAGGGTCTCTCTGGCGGCAAGCGCCTTCTGCTCCGCGAGCTTGACCGCCTCCTCGCTCACCTTCAGTTTGTCGGCGACGCCCTTCTCGTTCATGGTGCTCACGAATTCCTCCGCCAGGTCGATGAGCGCCTTGGAGAGGATCCCCGCGTCCTCCGAAGAGAACGCGCTCACGCGCAGCACGTCGATCTGCTCCAGCGCGTTGAAGGAGACCTTGACCGAAGCCTGGTAGGCGCGAAAGAGGTCGTCCTCGCTGGAATCCTCGGCAAGATGGTTCACCGGGTCCAGGCCTCCGCGAATCAGGTACTGGCGCAGGCCGACTTTCTTGTCGAGCTGCTGCATGGCGTCGCGCGACTTGAGGAAGTCGGCCACCGCCCATCCGTCCACGAAGCCGCCCAGCATGCCGCCCGAGTTTCCCGTGGTCAGCAGGCTCGCCGCCGCGCCCGCCCCGCCTTGCTGGCCGGAGGCCGACTGCACGAAAAACCGCGACTCCGCTTCATAGCGCGGCGTGGCGACGACGAGCGCATAGAGCAGGGCAATCGCTACCGGCGCCAGCACGATGAGCGTATTGATCCAGCGGTGGCGGCGCCGTTCGCTCAGCGCCGACTGCCGCTCGCGGCGGCGGCGTTCGATTTCAGACCGGACCTCAGAGGCCGAGCTGGCCTTCGTCGAAGCCGCCTCCGAAGACGTCGTCGCCTGCGCTGCCGGATTCACTCCTTGATCGTCTCGGGGGGAACCTGCTGATGCACTGGTCGAGGTCGTCTTCGATGCTGAGTGCGCTTCGTTCATAAATCAAACCCTTGAAGCAATAGTCCGCCAACTGATTCTGGCGATAACTGGAGAGAATTAGTGTCCGGCCAACCAGCCGCTCTTCGAAAAGCGCCAGCCAGAGACGGGTGAAACGGCAAGGCTCGAAAGGGATGGCCCCTTCGATCACGTAGACATCGAACGCGGGCGCCAGCGCCAGTGCGAACGAAAACTCCTGCCGTGCGTAGAGCGGCCAATGTTCCATGGGCTTGGCCAGGATGTTGGGGTCGCTGATCAGGTCCGCGACCAGTTCATGCGCGGCATCCGCGTCGATTTCGTACATCTCGCTGACGAAGTCGATCATGCTCAGGCCATTTGCCTTGCCGCGGATGAAGCCTTGCCGGCCGATGGCCCACGACACATTTCCGTCATGCTTGACGAAGCCTTGGCGGGGCGGACGCAGGTTGCACAACACATCGACGATCTGGCGATGCAGTTCCGGCGTCGGCGACAGCAAGGCATAGCGCCCGACCGGAATGTCGAGATCGACGTTGGAGAGCAGCGGTTGCCGGCTTCCGAATGCATAAGGCTCGTCAGTGACGCCATTGAGATGGATCATCTTCTTCCCTCACATCGGCTGGACATTGGGACGGGCAAGGCGCTCGGCCGCCAGGGCTGCCACCATCAGGAAAACCAACGCCGTCAGGAAATACCCCACACTCGCATCCTGCGATTCATAGGCCTCGAAGTAGGCAGAGCGCAAAAGCTGCATGCCGTGCGCGAACGGCAACCAGAGCATCCAGGGGCGCAGGGTCTCCGGCAGCTGCTCCGATACGAAGAAGACGGCCGCGAAAATCTGGAGAAACCGCTCGATGATCGGCGCCAGCCTGAGAAAGAAATGCCAGAAAGTCGCGATCGAGCCGAACAGCACCCCCATCGCGACGCCGCCGACGCCCATCAGCACCACGTACAACAGGAACCCCGCCCAGCTTTGCGGCAGCGTGATGAGGCCCAAGGCATGGCCGGCGCTGATCAGGACAAGGAACACCACGAGATACACCGATACATAGATCAGCGCCTGCACCAGCGCGCACATCAATGGCGTAACGCCCTGGAAATTCAACAGGCCCCGGGCCGATATGTACGCCGTACTGCTTCTGAAGACGATCTGCCGGAACATGATCCAGGTGGTCGCCCCCAGCAGCGAGAAGGTCTGCACATCCATGCCCAGGATGTAATGCGTGCCCATCAGGATGTACAGCGACGAAATCAACGTAAGCAGCACGACGGGGCCTACCAAGGCCCACACCAGCGCAATCCGGCTCTCGCCATGCATCACCCGCAATTGGTAGATGAACATCGCCAACAGCGTGCGTCCGACCGACCGGCCTTTGACGGCGTTGCCCGGGTCATGCCCTTCATGCAGGGCGCGCAAGCGCTCCCGCAGAATCGCGATGTCGCCGGCCTCGTCCTGGGACAGCTCGATCTCCAGCGCGATATCGTTGCGGGAAGCATGCCGGCGGGCGTCGCGCGCCTCGTCCTGCTTGCGCCGCTGCACGCGCCGTTCGTGCGCCGCGGCCAGGCGCTCATCCTCCGCCACCAGCTTGGCCGGCATGTATCCCGGCGCGAACACTTCGGCGCCCGCGCGGATGTCCAGCTCGAGCAGGCGCACGATGACCCGCAGGCGCCGCCGCGAAAAATCGGCCAGCGTCTCGTCGACCCCGCTGCGCGCGATCTCCGCATCCAGCTCGGCCTGCACGGCTTCGTACACCGCCCGCCGGGCGGCCACGGAATCGTGCGGCTCGCCCTGAAGGCGCGCGAGTAATGGCTTGAGCAAGACGGCCGGCGTGGCCTTTGCTTCAAACAATGCGGCGGGGTCCAGGCGCCAGGCCGCCACCCCGGACCCTACTGCGTAGTTGCTGTCCTTTCGGCGCGAGCGCCAACCCTTGATCCGATCCTCGTTGCTCATCGACACGCTATTGATTGACGCCGGACGAACTGGAGCCCGAATCGCTATCGATTGCCCGCGTGGCGCTGAAGCCTGCGCTCATGGTGACGCGGAATGCCGAGAGAACCTTCTGCACCTGGGTGAACGGCGCATCGGAGATGTAAATGGCCTGGCCTTCGTGCACGGTGAACTCGCGGGCCAGTGCCACCTGTTCCGGACGGGTAAGGTCGAACTGATAGACCACCGGCAGCATGTCGGGCTTGCCGTCGACGCCGGCCTTGGCGGGCGTGAACAGGAACACGGAACGCGGATCCGCCAGCTTGTCATCGAGACCTCTGGAATCCGCCAGGGCGTCCAGTACGCTGTAGTTGCGCTTGCTGATGGCCACGCGCCCCTGGTTCCCGGCCGCGCCCAGCACGGTCAGGTACTCACGCGAGTCATAGGCGGTAATGACGTCGCCCGCCCGCAGCAGAATGTCGTTGTTCTGATTGCGATAGATATCCGACAGCCGCACCGACGCCACCTGATTGTCGCGGCGCAGGCTGATGACGAGCTGTTCGGGATTCGTCTGTACCGGCGCGGCCTGCGCCAGCGCGCTGCTCAGCCGCTGAGACGTCTGCGTGATGGGATACATGCCGGGCTTGGTCAGATTGCCCTGCACGGTCACCATCTGGCCGCGCGCATCGGCGGCGCGCGTCACGCTGACGTCGGAAGCGACGACCAGCTGGCTCAAGCGCGCCACGACGGCGTCATGCAGCTGCGCCAGCGTCAGGCCCGCGGCCTGGAATTTTCCAAGAATGGGGAAATGGACATTCCCCATCCGGTCTATCTCCTGGTTTCCCAGGTCGCTGACACCGGACGGGTCCACCGCGAAAACACCCAGCCCATCGCGCTCCCATACCTTCACGTTAATGCCGTCGCCCGGCACCAGCCGGTCGAATCCCGCCTGCGTAAGGTCGCGATAGTGCACGGGAAAATCGGCGACCTCGGGCACGCGGCTCTCCTGCACGAGTTCGCGCGACACGGGCATCACGATGACATCCTTGTCATCGTGCGCGCCCGTCATCTCGCTCAACATCGGACCGGAACGCGGAAGCTGGCATCCCGTCAGTGAAAGTGCGGCAAACAGCACCATGGCCAGGGCCGCATTGCGCCGCGGACCCGAAACCGGGACATTCATTTGCATAAGTTCCTTTAGCTTCAGCAGCTCAAAAAGACAAGCGGCCAATCAGGCTTGCATCAGACGCATAGGCGGAATGTCCATGCGTTCGTCGTTCTCGGACACGGGCATGGCGGGCACGCACAGGGCCAGGAACTTCGCCAGCATCGCATCGAGCGAAAACAGCTTCTGCGCGCGGTGACGGCTATGCGCTCTCAACTGCTCATTGCCGCGCACCTGGTCCACCATCGAGGCGACTTTCTCGCACGCCTCGTGCAGGTCCGGGTGATCGACATCGCTGAGCAGGTGGCCGGTCTCGTTCTCCACAAAGCATTCCCCCGCGCCACCGGCGGGAGTGGAGATCACCGGCACACCCAGGAGCTGCGCTTCGATCAGCACGTTCGGCAGGCCCTCGTAGCGCGACAGCAAAACACTGGCGTCCATCTGGGAATACCAATAGCCGACGTGGTTCGACAGGCCGACAAGCAACAGCCGGTCCGTCACGCGAAGCTCTTGCGCAAGCGCCACGATGTTCTCGTGCAGGCGGCCGTCGCCCACGATGACAAAGCGCGCTTGCGGACGCTCCTTCAGGTATAGCGCCGCGAGCTTGATCCAGAGTTGCGGCCGCTTGTCCGGCTCCAGGCGGAACACGCCGCCGATCGTCTCCGTGGCATCGGTCGTGCTTTCCTGGAAGGCCTTCCACTTTTCCTCGTCCACGGCCGCCGCGTCGGTCGCCAGGTCCGGCACGCCGTTGTACAGGATGTGAAAGCGCGTGATCGGGATGCCCAGCCACTCGGAATAGGCCTCCGCCGCCTTGCAGCTGTTGCTGACGAAGTACACCCCGGGCACCTGGGCCAGGGCCTGGTACAGCTCGGGATACTCTTCGCGGAAGCGGTCCTTGCGGATATTCGGCGGCAGTCCGCGGAACACGAGATGTATGGTACGAGCGCCGGCCAGCAACGCCGCCAGCGCGCCGAACAGGCAGGTTCCGTCCTGCCACAGGCTCACCACGTCGAACGGGTTCGCCCGCAGGACTGGCGTAAGCCGCGTCACGCCGTAGTGGACGGGCGGCGGCAGTTGTTCCAGCAGACGGCCCAGGCTGCCCTCGGGAACCGGCTGATGGGACACGGAGACGGCAGGCAACCGGTTGATTTCCGTGACCGGGATCTGCGCCTTGGCCAGAACGGGCAGGAAGAAATCCAGGCCTTGCTTCTTGGTCGAGCCCGACGGTTCGGTGTGCTGCTTCACCAGCACTTCGACCTTTTTCGGCTTCATGGGCACGTCGGCCTGCCGGCAATCGGGAGATTCCGCCATGCGGGTCAGTTCCCCCGCAAGACGCGTCAGCTGCCGCTCAGCGCCGCCGGGCCCAAGGCTGCCCGTCACGAGCGCCACCGAGACGGACTTGCCCGGCGACGGCTCCGCGATGGGCCGGTCGCGGAAGTGCAGGATCGCATGTTTCATCGACACGATCCGGACGTCCTTGCCGGCTAGCCCTTCGGGCTCGAAACGCTGATAAAAGGCATAGTCGCTCGCGAGGCCGTTGGCGAGTTCCGCCGCCTTGCTGCCCGGCGCAAGGTGTTTCATAACGGGCGCGATCGCCTCGAACGCTTCGGCCAGCAAGCCGCGCTTGCGCAAGCGCTTGGCGAACTCGACGCGCATATTGCGATCCGTATTCTGCGAGATCAGCCGGCGGAAGAGCTCGTCGGACTGCTCGTGCGCACGGATGTCGCTAAGCAGTTTTGCCCGGGCGAACAAGCGGTCCGGACTTTCCATCGACTCGGGCAGATGGCGTTCGACCAGGGACAAGGCCTCGTCGACATGCCGCTCCTTCACGAGACGGGTCGCGCAATAGCGGACGATCTGGAGATCGTCAGGGCATTCTTCCAGGAGCGTCGACCACTGCTCGGCCAGGCCCTCGTTCAGGCCCGCCGACTCCTGCAGACGCAGGAGAAGAAAGCGGACTTTCGAATCGGCCATATGGTCGCGCGCCAGCGCTTCCGCGCGCGCCAGGTTTTCCTGTGCGACCTGAACCCGGCTCGACTCCGTGACAATCTCTTCCAGCTGGGCATGGACCCACTGAAGATCGGACGTAACGTCCTCCTGCTCGGCGCTTAAAGGTGGGTTCATGCTGCCTTCCTACGATTGGCCTTTTCGATCCAGACCAGGCAACGCTGGATGTAGTGATCGAACTGCGCCGGATTCTCGGAACGTTCCTTGAGCGCCCGCCAATAGGGCAAGGCCTGCTCGAAGCGGTGCAGGCGCATGGCGCCGACCGCGGCCAAGCGCAGGCCGATGGGATCGTGGGGAACGAGTTGCAGGATCCTCTCGCCGAGCGCCAGGCGCTCGGTGGTGCTCGACGGCTCCAGCGCACGGGCCTCGGCATACAGGACGGCGATGATGCGCCGCTTTTCGTGGTCGACTTCCGTCATCTGCGGCCACGACTGCGCCACGCGCTCCAGCAGGTTCCACGCCCCGCGGTGATCGCCCGCGGCCAGGATTTCGCGGGCGCCGCGGATCGCGCGAGGGCCAAGCCTGCCGAGCTGGCGCTCCGCTTCTTCCTTAGCGCTCTCGTCGGCCGACGAATGGGCCAGGACCGCCTTGTAGGCGTCGATGGCTTCGCCGAACCAGCCGCCGTTGAACGCTACCCGCGCGAAGTACAGCTGCGTGCTGAACGGGGCGGATTCGCCGGCGGCGGCCCGCTCCAGATGCCGCATGGCGGTCTGCTTGTCGCCGAGCGCATCGGCCGCCCGGCCGCGCATTGCGTCCAGTTCGGGAAAATCGACCTGGGTATCCAGCGCGATATCCGTCAGGTCGATCACTTCCTTGTGGTTGCCCGCCAGGAGCGCGGCCCGCACGCCAAGGCGCATCGCGCGCTCGAACGCGCGCTGCGCGCGCACGCCGGCCAGGGCGTCGGGATTGAGCAGGCGGTGTGCGCAGATTCGTTCGGCCGCGTCGCGCAGGCGTCCCTCTTCCAACGCACGGGAGCCTTCCTCGGCCCACGCCGACGACTGCGACAGCAGCCACGCGGAAATATCCTCTTGTTCGCTTTTCGCCAGGCCGCAAGACACCGCCAGCGCCGCCGCGGCCATGATGCTGCCCCGCCACGAGGCTTCCTTGACGAGTTCCAGGGCATCGGCATCAGCAAGCGCGGGCGACTCCGACGCCAGCGCGCGCAGCCCCGCGCGATCCCCGGCGATCAGCCGGTCGCGCCACAGCACCGCAAAGCCGCGGCCATACGCGGGCATTGTCGCGCGGACCTCGTGGACCCACCGGATGGCGGCTTCCATGTCGCCGCTTGCCTGCAGCAGCGAGAGCACCGTGTCGGCCGCTTCCACCGCCACCGCGTCGTCCGGAGACGAAATGCGGAACAGCTGCTTCCAGTTGCCCAGGGCTTCGTCCACGTAGCCCAGCTGACCGGCGGACACCGCCGCGATCCGCACGATTTCGGGGGTTTCCTTTTCATCGCCCAGCAGGCCCGCCGCAAGCGAGTACGCCACGTCATGGCGCCCCAGCTTGAACTGATTGCGCATCAGGATCTGCTCGGCCTTACTGCCGGCTGCCAGCGTGCCATCCGCATTGCTCAGCAGCGCAAGCGATCCTTCGTAATCGCCCAACTCTTCCTGGATCTTCGCGAACAGCAGCACGTGGTCGGGCAGCCCGGGATAGCGGCGCAGCACGTCGCGCACGCGCCGCGACGCTTCGCGCAAGTCACCCGAATCCCAGGCCTTTTCAATGCGGTCGGCGCTTTCGTCGGCGCCCAGCTTGGGCACAGCGGCCTGCGGCGTGGACGCGCCCATTCTGGGACGCATGAAATTCTTGAACCAGTCGGAGCACAGGCGCTCCGCAAAGGCCGGCGTGTAGTGGGTCAGGTCGAGCCCGCCATTTTCCATCGCATCGGCTTGACCGATCTTGTTCATCAGCGGCGTCGGGTCGTAGCAAGGCACGCCGATGCGCAGCGCGCTCGCGGTCACCGCGGCGATCAACTGCTCGCGCTGTTCGATCGGCGCATTGTCCGGGGTGAAGGCGTTGACGTGCGTGACGAACACCACCTTGTCCCTGCCGAGCAGGTCGACGAGCAGGCGCATTTCCTGCTCGATCTCTTCGTCCGACAGGTCGCGCTTGACGATACGGGAGAGCAGCGCGCGGTCATCCGCGGAGAGACTATTGAAGACCGGGTCCTGCTCCAGCAGCGCGCGCCGCTCGGCAAGCCGTTCAGTGCTGGCCAGGGACCAGAACATCCGGGTACGCGTGCGATCGGCGAAAAATTCACTGAAGTAGCGCACCAGATAGTTGGACTGGATGGGATAGCCGTCGATGGTCAGCAGCTTGCGCGACGACAGTTCGACCATGTACAGGTCGGCCGGCTTATGCGTCCCGCGGCGGGCCTGCTCGCCGTTCGACGGTCGGAAGACCACGCGCTGGACGTCGGCGGGGATGTCACCCTCGCCGAACATGAACCGGGCCTGCTGCACCGCCTCGCCGCTGGTGTGCACGAAGCCGTAGTTGCGCCCGAGTTGCAGCTTGATCGGGTAGCGGCCCACGGCATCGCGCAGCGGCGTATGGATGCGGCAGGTTCCAATGGGAGCGATAGTAAAAGCGGTCATTCAGGGTCTCTCCTGTAGTGATGGACAGCGAGCCCGAACTTAAAGGGTCCAGTACAAAAGACCGGATTGAAGCCGGTTGCTGTCGAGCACGGATTTCAGATCGCACACCATGCCCCCGCTCTTCACGAGGCTCGGCATGTCGTCCCAGATGGTTTCCATGGTTTCACGGTGCGGAACCGCGAGAATCAGCACGTCCATGTCGCGGAACTCGTCGCGCTCCACGAGCTTGATGCCGTACTCGTGTTCCATCTGCTCCGGGTCGACCATCGGGTCGCACGCGACCGGCGTGATGCCATAGGCGCCCAGGGCGTTGTAGAGATCGACCACCTTCGAATTGCGGATATCGGGGACGTTCTCCTTGAACGTCATCCCCAGGATGCCGACGCGGGTCGAGGCATTGAGCCGGCCGTTGCGGGCCAGGGTCTGGACCACGCGCGAGGCAACGTGCGTGGCCATGCCATCGTTGATCCGGCGGCCCGACAGGATGACCTCGGGGTGATAGCCCAGTTCCTGGGCTTTGGACGTCAGGTAGTACGGATCGACCCCGATGCAGTGGCCGCCGACCAGGCCGGGCGAGAACTTAAGGAAGTTCCACTTGGTTCCCGCGGCATTCAGGACGTCCGAGGTGCGAATGCCGACCAGATCGCAGATCTTCGACATTTCGTTCATCAGCGCGATATTGATGTCGCGCTGCGTATTTTCGAGCACCTTGGCGGCCTCGGCGACTTTGATCGAGGAGGCGCGATGCACGCCCGCGTCGATGATTTTCTCGTAGACGCCCGCGATGATTTCCAGCGATGCCTCGTCCTGGCCGGACACGATTTTGACGATTTTCTCGAGCGGATGCTCGCGATCGCCCGGATTAATACGTTCGGGGCTGTAGCCCAGCTTGAAATCGACACCGCAACGCAGGCCCGACGCCTTTTCCAGCTCCGGTCCGCAGATTTCCTCGGTTGCGCCGGGATGCACGGTGGACTCGAAAACGACGATGCAGCCGGGGCGCAGGACGGGGCCGATCGAGCGGCAAGCCCGGACCAGCAGGGAAAAATCGGGATTGTTCTTCTCATCGACGGGCGTCGGAACGGCAACGACGAAAAAGTCGCAGCCTTCCAGCTCCGTCACCTGGTCGGTAAACTGCATGGGAGAGGCAAGCAATACATCGCGTTCGATTTCGCCTGTCCAGTCATCTCCCTCTTTCAGCCGTGCGATTCTCCGCTTGTCCACATCAAAGCCGATGACATCAAAGCGCTTGGAAAATGCGACGGCTACGGGCAGGCCGACATATCCAAGGCCACACACTGCGATTCTCTTTACCACGGGGGACCTCACTGTTTTCGTCGTGTTGGGAACACTAGAAATCGACGCCCAGAGACAAGTAATCGACGTGAAATCGAATACGCTTGTCCTATCTGGGCGGACGTATTGCTAAAGATTGATTACAGCTCGATACGCGCTAAAACGTGTTCAGCGACGAGCCAACGAATCGTAGATGGACCAGACAGCAATTATTTTTCTAAAAATTTTTGTTGCTGTGGAAATACGTCAGAGCGGTCGTAATAACCCCGGGAAATCCCTCAAATAATTACATTCATTACACAAACCGCAACAAAACTCGCCTGCGAGGTTGTTAATAAATATTAAAAAGAGTTTTTCTTGGTCCGGCTTCACGAAACTGAAAAAACATAATACCAATCCCAGGGTTATTTATTAATATCCAGGGAAAATGTCACTGTTTAAAAATCCAAGTCATGAATGCAGCCATAATTCGGAAGGGATATCGTGCTAGGGGTTCGGCTCGCGGCAACGGATAAACAGGAAAAAGCCCACCGCATGCGGTGGGCCGATATCCGATACTGCCTGGGATTTTGAGAAGCCGAGAATCGCCGCACCCCCCTGGCATGCGGATCGGCGCCCTTCCATTTGAAAGTCAAAATCCCTGAATATGGGATTCGCAGAATGCAAATAAGCCGCCAATGGCGGCTTATCCGGGGACATCCGCGCCAAGCATCAAGCCGACGCCATGCCCCGCCTGCAATCCGGAGCGGAAGCGGGCCTTATTCCACCGTCACGCTCTTGGCGAGGTTGCGCGGCTTGTCCACGTCCGTGCCGCGGGCGCAGGCCGTGTGATAAGACAGCAGCTGCAGCGGCACCGTGTGCAGGATGGGCGACAGCTTGCCGTAGTTCTCGGGCATGCGGATGACGTGCATGCCTTCGGCGCTCTGGATCTTGCTGTCGGCGTCGGCGAACACATAGAGCTCGCCGCCGCGGGCGCGGACTTCCTGCATGTTGGACTTCAGCTTCTCCAGCAATTCGTCCTTGGGCGCGATGGTGACGACGGGCATATGTTCCGTCACCAGGGCCAGCGGGCCGTGCTTGAGTTCGCCCGCCGGATAGGCTTCGGCGTGGATGTAGCTGATTTCCTTGAGCTTGAGCGCGCCTTCCAGGGCGATCGGGTAATGCATACCGCGGCCCAGGAACAGGGCATTTTCCTTGGAGGCGAAGCGATCGGCCCACGCCATGATCTGGGGCTCCAGGGCCAGTACCGAGCCGATGGCCACGGGCAGATGGCGCAGCGCCTTCAAGTGCTCGGCTTCCTGCTCGTCGCTCAGGCAGCCGCGCACCTGCGCCAGCGTCAGCGTCAGCAGGAACAAGGCCGTCAACTGCGTGGTGAAGGCCTTGGTGGACGCCACGCCGATCTCGACACCGGCGCGCGTGATGTACGACAGCTTGCACTCGCGGACCATGGCGCTGGTGGACACGTTGCAGATGGTCAGCGTGTTTTCCATGCCGAGCGAACGGGCATGCTTCAGCGCGGCCAGCGTGTCGGCGGTTTCACCGGACTGCGAGATGGTGACCACCAGCGAACGCGGATTGGGCACGCTGTCGCGATAGCGGTATTCGCTGGCGATTTCCACCGCCACCGGGATCTTGGCGATCGACTCGATCCAGTACTTGGCGGTCAGGCCCGCGTAGTAGCTGGTGCCGCAGGCCAGGATCAGCAGGGAATCAATGTCCTTGAAGATCTTGTAGGCATCGTCGCCGAACAGTTCGGGCGTGATGGATTCGATGTCCTGCAGCGTGTCGCCGACAGCGCGCGGCTGTTCGAAGATTTCCTTCTGCATGTAGTGGCGGTAGGGGCCGAGCTCGGCCGCGCCGGTGTGCACGTGCACGGTGTGCACTTCGCGGTCCACGTTCTTGCCGCTGGCGTCCACGATCCAGACGCGCGACAGCTGCAGGTCGACGACGTCGCCGTCTTCCAGGTAGATAATCTGGTCGGTCGTGCCGGCCAGGGCCAGCGCGTCCGACGCCAGGAAGTTCTCGTTCTGGCCTACGCCCACGACCAGCGGCGAACCCTGGCGGGCGCCCACGACGCGGTGCGGCTCGTCGCGGCAGAAGACGGCGATGGCATAGGCGCCATGCAGGCGGCGCACGGCGTTCTGCACGGCTTCGAACAGATCGCCGGCATACAGATGGTTGACCAGGTGCGCGATGACTTCGGTATCGGTCTGGCTTTCGAAGACGTAACCCACGGCCTGGAGCTCGGCGCGCAGTTCGTCGTGGTTTTCGATGATGCCGTTGTGGACCAGGGCGATGCGCGGCTCGTCGTTGCCCAGGTGCGAGAAATGCGGGTGGGCATTGTGCGTGGCCGGCACGCCGTGGGTGGCCCAGCGGGTGTGGGCGATGCCGGTGAAGCCGCTGACCTTGTCCTGGGCAACCTGTTCGGCCAGTTCGGCCACTCGCTGCGTGCTGCGCGTACGGCGCAGATGGCCGTCGGCATAGACGGCGACGCCGCAGGAATCATAGCCGCGGTATTCCAGGCGCTTGAGGCCTTCAACAAGAATGGGGGTGATGTCGCGCTGGGCGACGGCGCCAACAATGCCGCACATAGGAAGTGCTCCGGGAAGTTCGTGTACCGACGCATTGTGCTCGCGCAGCGAAGAAATTTGATTTCTTTATCTGGTCAATTATGTAAATTAATTCCCTTACATAAATGTGATTAAATAATCTTTCTTCAAATACGTTTTTTTGAAATTAACCATGCAGAATCCACCGATTCACTTGCCAGAATTGGATGATCTGGACCGGCGCATTCTTGAACAGTTACAAGAAGACAGCTCGCTGACCAATCAGGACCTCGCCCAGCGCGTGCATGCATCGCCCCCCACCTGCCTGCGGCGGGTCCGCCGGCTAGTGGACGAAGGTGTGATCGATCGGCAGGTGGCGATCCTATCGGCCGAGAAACTGGGCAGCACGCTGACCGCGATCGTGGAAATCACGCTGGACGTGCAGGCGGCGGAACGCCTGGACGAATTCGAACGCAGCCTGCTGGCCGAGCGCGCGGTGCTGCAATGCTACCGGGTGTCGCCGGGGCCCGATTTCGTGGTGATCGCGCAGGTGAAGGACATGCCGGCCTATCACGCGCTGGTGCATCGGGCGTTCACGGCCCAGGCCAACGTGCGCAACGTGCGCACGTTCTTTTCGGTGCATCGCGCCAAGTTCGAAACCCGGATCGACGTCCGGGCCTGAAACCGCCATGCCGCCGCGTCAGCGACGGGCGAGCAGGCGCTCGAACTGCGCCAGGTAGCGGTTGCCCATTTTCTGCACGTCGTGCTCGTTGCGGACGTATTCGTAGGCGCGCTCGGTGATTTCCTGGCGAAACGCCGCGTCGTCCAGGCAACGCGCCATGCCTTGCGCCATGGCGTGGGAATCGCCCACGGCGCACAGCACGCCCCGCCCATCGGCCAGGCTTTCCTTGAGCCCCCCGGCGTCGGTGGACACCACCGGCACCCGCTGCAGGAAGGCGTCCAGCACGCTGCTGCCCAGGGCCTCTTCCTCGGAGCTCATGACGAACACGTCGAGGATGCTGTAGAAGTCTTCCACGCCCTTGCGAAAACCGGCAAAGCGGTAGACGTCCTCGATGCCGAGCTTGCGCGCCTCGTCCTTGGCCTGTTCCTCGCGGTCGCCTCCTGCGCCGAAGTGCAGGAACACGAAATCGCGGCGCGTCCCGGCCAGTTCGCCGATGGCGCGCACCAGCGTCACCGGGTCCTTGTCGCGGATCAGCGCGGCGGACGTAGCCATGACCTTCTTGCCGGCGAGGCCGAATTCGCGCACCAGGTTGGCGACGTTCTCCGCATTGATCTCGTGCGGCTCGACCGCGCTGCGGATGATGACGGGCTCCAGCCCCAAGCGGCGCGGTTCGCCGGCAGCCATCTCGCTGATCGCCACGAACAGGTCCGCGTGGCGCCACTTGAAGCCGGTTTTCCATTCGTCGCCGGGCTTCACCACGAAGGAGGTACGGCGGGAGAAGGCCACCGGCCGGCGGTGCAGCCATTTGGTCAGGACCGCCCAGGTGATGGTGTTGGCGGTCTGGGCGTGGATGATGTCGTAACGGCCGGCGCCAGCCAGGAAGGCCAGTTGCCCGGGCACGTTGCGGCAGGTGTGGGCCACGAAACCCTCCTGGCGGGCGCGCTCGGCCAGCGGCGCGCCCTCGCGGCACATCACTTCGACGTCGTGGCCGGCCTTGCGGAAGGCGCGCATGCAGTACAGAGTCTGCCGTTCGCCGCCGCGCCAGCCTTTCTCGAAGTTCAGCTGCAGGATTTTCATGCGCGCCCGATGCCCGAGTATTCGAAACCCAGGGCTCGCACATCGGCCGGCGTGTAAAGGTTGCGGCCGTCGATGATCAGGGGCGTCTTGAGCAAGGCCTTGACGCGGTCGAAGTCCGGCGCGCGGAACACTTTCCACTCGGTGGCGATCAGCAGCGCATCCGCGCCATCCAGCGCGTCGTACATATCGGCGGCGAAGCTGATGCCGGGCTTGCCGGCCAGCACGCGGCCGGCCTCGTGCATGGCCACGGGATCGTAGGCGCGCACCTCGGCGCCGCGGCGCGTCAGCTCGGCGATGGCCGTCAGGCTGGGCGCTTCGCGCATATCGTCCGTATTGGGCTTGAAAGACAGGCCCCACAGCGCGATCTTGCGGCCGCTCAGGTCTTCGCCGAAGCGTTCGACCAGCTTTTCGGACAAGCGGAATTTCTGGGCGTGGTTGGCGGCTTCCGCGGCTTCAATGACCCGCATCGGCAGGGAATTCTCCGCGGCGGTATTGACCAGCGCCTGCACGTCCTTGGGAAAGCAGGAGCCACCGTAGCCCGCGCCGGGATATAGGAAGTGGTAGCCGATGCGCGGATCGGCGCCGATGCCGCGGCGCACCTGCTCGATGTCGGCGCCGAGCGCCTCGGCCAGGTTCGCCATTTCGTTCATGAACGAAATGCGGGTGGCCAGCATGGCGTTGGCGGCGTACTTGGTCAGTTCGGCCGAACGCACGTCCATCACCATCAGGCGGTCGTGCGTGCGCTGGAAGGGCTCGTAAATGCGGCGCATGACGCCGACGGTGTATTCGTCGTCCGCGCCGACCACGACCCGGTCCGGGCTCATGAAATCGTTGATGGCGGCCCCTTCCTTCAGGAATTCGGGGTTGGACGCCACGCTGAAAGGGATCTCCACGCCGCGCGCGGCCAGTTCGCGGGCGACGACGTCGCGCACCTTGTCGGCCGTGCCCACCGGCACGGTGGACTTGTCCACGATCAGCTTGCGCGCCGTCATGTGGCGCGCGATGTTCTGCGCGGCAGCCAGCACATACTTCAGGTCGGCGGAGCCATCTTCACCGGGCGGGGTACCCACGGCGATGAACTGCACGTCGCCAAAGGCGACGCTCTGCGCGATATCGTCGGTGAAATGCAGGCGGCCGGCCTGCACGTTGCGCCGCACCAGGTCTTCCAGGCCCGGCTCGTAGATGGGAATGCCGCCCTGGCGCAGCAGGGCGATCTTCGCCGCGTCCACGTCCAGGCACATGACGTCGTTGCCCATGTCGGCCAGGCACGCCCCCGACACCAACCCCACGTAACCGGTACCCACGACCGTGATCTTCATGCCTGAACGCCTTAAAAATTGGTAAGCCTCGCGCCCGGTATCCATAACCGGGCGCTGGCCGCCATTATAGAAGCCGCCGAAGGCGGAGGCGGCAGCCGGGGCAAGCACCTGCCGGACAGGCCTCCGGTACCAGGTGCCTGACACCAGCAAGTGTCTGACACCCTTATGGGATGACCTTCGGCCTGCTGCGACGCCCCGCGGGTGTCTGACACCCGGGAAGCGCTGCCTCAACGCCAAGCCCGGGTCGTAAGGGTCAGACACTGGTGGCCAGGACGCAGGCAGCGCGAAGTGTCTGACACCCCTATGGGATGACCTTCGGCCTGCGGCGGTGCTCCACGGGTGTCTGACACCCGGGAAGCGCTGCTTCAACGCCAAGCCCGGGTCGTAAGGGTGTCAGACACTGGTGGCCAGGACGCAGGCAGCGCGAAGTGTCTGACACCCTTATGGGATGACCTTCGGCCTGCTGCAACGCCCCGCGGGTGTCTGACACCCGGGAAGCCCTGCTTCAACGCCAAGCCCGGGTCGTAAGGGTGTCAGACACTGGGCCGCTAGGGTTTCAGCTTGGTGAAGCGAACGGTGTTGACCACCACGGCGAGCGCGGCACAGACCGTCCCCAGCACCAGGGCCAGGCCCGGGCCATGGGCCAGGCTGATGCTGAACGCGATCGCGACCAGCGCCGTGCCGAAGCTCTGGCCGAACACCCGGGTCGTGGCCTGCAGGCCGCCCGCCGCGCCGCTGCGCGAACGGGGCGCGGCCGAAAGCATGGCCCGGTTGTTCGGCGTCTGGAAGAACCCGAACCCCGTGCCCGCCACGAACATGCCCGCGATGATCGGCCAGTTGGACACCGTGGCAGGCAGCGCCGCCAGCCACAGCATGCCGGCAACCATCGTGGCCGCTCCGGCCCCGCTCAGGGTGGCGGCCGAGTAGCGGTCGGACAGCCGCCCCGCCAGCGGGGCGATGATCGCAGTGCCCACGGGCCATGCGCCCATCAGCATGCCCACCTCGAGGTAGGGCCGGCCCAGGACCTGCTGGAAATAGAACGGCAGGGACACGTAGGACGCCATCTGCGCCGCGAACGTACAGGCCGACGCTGCCACGGCGAAGGCCAGCGGACGGATGCGCAGCAGGTCCACGGGCACCAGCGGCATCGGCTGCCGGCTGGCCCGGCGCACCAGCACCAGGCCGGCCACCGTGGCGATCGCCGCCAGGCCGATCCCGCGCAACAGGTCCATGCCCATCATGTCCACGCCGGAGATGAACACGCCCAGCGTAAGCATACACAGCAGGGCGCTGATCCAATCAAGCTTGACGTTGTTGCGGGGCACTTCCGGCAGATGGCGCAGGCCCAGCATCGCCAGCACGCAGATCGGCAGGTTGACCGCGAAGATCCACGGCCAGGGCGCCACCGACAGGATGGCCGAACCGATGGTCGGCCCCAGCACCGACATGACCGCCACAGTGGTGGCGTTGATGCTGATCCCGCGGCCCAGCAGCTTCAGCGGATAGATGTTGCGCACCAGCCCGCCGAACATGCACATCAGCGTGGCCGCGCCTATGCCCTGGAACACCCGCGCCGCCGTCAGCTGCCAGAGCGAGCCCGCCAGGGCGCATCCCAGCGACGCCAGCGTGAACAGCACCAGGCCGAAGGAGAACATGCGGCGAAAGCCGATGCGTTCGGCCAGCGCCGACAGCGGCAGCAGCATCGTCACCACCGCCAGGTTGTAGGCGTTGACGATCCAGACCGCCTGGGCCGGCGAAGCGTTGAGGTCGACCGCGATGGTGGGCAGCGCGACGTTGGCGATCGTGGTGTCCAGCACCGACAGGCTGATGCCCGTCATCACGGTTGCCGCCGCCCAATACCGACGGGGTGTGGGCAGTCCATCGGGCGGGGCGGGCTTGCCCCTCCCGCCTTGCGCGGGGTCTTTCTCGCCCGTCACGATTTCTTGACCGGGCGCTGCCAACCGTCGATGGTGAGTTGCTTGGGACGCGAGACGGTCAGCTTGTCGGCCGGCGCGTCCCGGGTCAGCGTGGTGCCGGCGCCCAGCGTGGCGCCGCGGCCCACGCGCACCGGTGCCACCAGCTGCGTGTCGGAGCCGATGAAGGCGTCGTCCTCGATGACGGTGCGGTGCTTGTTCACGCCGTCGTAGTTGCAGGTGATGGTGCCCGCGCCCACGTTCACGCGGGCGCCGATGTCGGCGTCGCCGATGTAGGCCAGGTGGTTGGCCTTGCTGTCCTCGCCCAGCACGCTCTTCTTGATCTCGACGAAGTTGCCCACATGGCTGCGGTCGCCCAGTTCGGCGCCCGGACGCAGGCGCGCATACGGACCGACGCGCGCGTCGCGCCCGACCTGGGCCTGCTGCAGATGGCTGAAGGCCTCGATCTGCGTGCCCGGGCCGACGCTGACGTCGCGCAGCACGCAATGCGGGCCCACGCGCACCCCGTCGGCCAGCGTCACCTGGCCTTCGAACACGCAGCCCACGTCGATGAAGACGTCGCGCCCGCAGGTGAGCGAGCCGCGCACGTCGAAGCGCGCCGGGTCGGCCAGCGTCACGCCGGCTTCCAGCTGGCGGCGGGCCTGCTCGCTCTGCCAGCGGCGTTCCAGTTCGGCCTGCTGCACTCGGCTGTTCACGCCCAGCGTTTCCCAGTTGGCGCCGGGCTGCGCCGCGCCCACCGGCACGCCGTCGGCCACGGCGAGGCCGACGGTATCGGTCAGGTAGTACTCGCCCTGGGCGTTGTTGTTGTCGATACGGGAGAGCCAGTCCTTCAGCTTCGCGGTGGGCGCGCTGAGGATGCCGGTGTTCACTTCCTTGATTTCACGCTCGGCGTCGGTGGCGTCCTTGTGTTCGACGATGCGGCACACGTTGCCGCGCTCGTCGCGCACGATGCGGCCATAGCCGGAGGAATCCGCCAGCACTTCGGTCAGCACGGCGGCGCCGGCGCCGCGGGCCTCCAGCAGGCGCCGCAGGGTTTCGGGCTGCACCAGCGGCACGTCGCCATACAGCACCAGCGTCACGTCGTCCTTGCCGTCGCCTTCGAGCAGCAGCGGCACGGCCTGCTGCACCGCATGGCCGGTGCCATGCTGGGGCTGCTGCAGCGCGAAGTGCAGGTCGGCCTGGCCTTCGAAAGCCTGCTTGACGCGATCGGCGCCATGGCCCACTACGACGATGATGCGCGCCGGCTCGAGCTGGCGCGCGCTGTCGAGCACATGGGACAGCATGGGTTTGCCCGCCAGCGTGTGCAGCACTTTGGGAAGATCGGACTGCATGCGTTTACCCAGTCCGGCGGCAAGAATCACTACATTAAGCATAAGTTCCACAATGTTGAAGACAGCCCGGCGGCCTTGCGGCCATCCTGGGCATCGATTGAATAGGAGGGCTAGCTCGCGGCCGGCCCCGTTTTCTTGCCGGCCTTGGCGGCGCTTCGGGAAGCGGCAGGCTTGCGGGCCGCCGGCTTGGACGCCCGGGCCTCGGGCGCGGCCTTGGCATCGTCGGGCTTCGCCTTGGCCGATGTGTCGGCGCCGGGCGCGGCCGGCATGGAAGCCGCCGTCGCTGCGGCGATCTGGTTGAACTGTTGCTGCAGCAGGTCCCACCACGCCTTGGAAGCGGATTGCGCCGCGGCGCCCATTTGTTCGCTCATGCCCGGCGGGGCGGAAGGCGGTTCGCCCGCCGCGCCTGCCCCCTCCTGGCCCTTGGCATTGCCGTTCTCGGCGGCCCTGGGGGCCGCGGATTTCGGCGCGGGCTTCAGCCCCAGCACGACTTCCAGCGGCGACGCCGCGCCGCTTTCGCGCACGGCGGCCATGTCCATATTGGCCGCGCTGTCCACGAACGCGCGCAGCGTGCTGATGGTGGAACGCTGCACTTCCATGCCCTGGATCGTGCTGGACAGCATGCTCAGGTTCATGCGCAGCCAGTTCTCCACCGACCGCAGTTCCGCGATGCGGCGGTCCAGGTCTTCCAGGTTCATCGGGGGAGCCATCGGCAGGCTGCTGGCCAGGCCGCCCGGCCCGGTCAGGCCGGCCCAGGCCTGACGCATCATTTCCATGCTGGCCAGAAGCGGGTTGCCCGACAAGTCGGAATGCTGGCCCATGCCGGGTAGGACGAACGGGTTCGATTGTTGGTCGCTCATTCCTGGTCTCCCCAAAGACAGATTGTTGCCATCCGCGCCGGGCTCACCCCGGCAGCAGCTGGTTGTTTTCCACGCGCACATGGTCGCCGGACGCAAACGCGAACGGCTGGGCGCTGCGGAACTGGCGCGCGCTGCCGTCGCTCATGCGCACGGTGAGCTCATAGTGCGTCACCGTTTGTTGCTGTCTGATATTACGCTCAACTTCACGGCCTGCCAAAGCGCCGCCGACCGCGCCCAGCACCGTCAGCGCGGTCTTGCCGCTGCCGCCGCCGAACTGGTTGCCCACGACGCCGCCCGCCACGCCGCCGGCGATGGTGCCGACCAGGTGGTCGCTATTGTCTTTCACCGGCACCTGGACCTGGCGGATGGATTCCACGACGCCGCAGCTGACGCAAGCCTGCTGCTTGGCCGGGGCGGGCGCCGGCGCGGGATGCACCGTCTGCGCGGATGCCTGGCCGCCCTGCTGGGCCGGCACGCCCTGGGCGGACGGGGCAGGCATGGGCGCCAGGTTGGCGCCTTCCGGGCCGGCCTCGGCCACGGGTTCGTCTGCGTGCGGATTGGCCGAAGGCGTGGGCAGCCATCCCAGGACGGCGGCCACGCCGACCGAACACATGACGATGACGGCCACCGCCGCGGCCGCAACCAGCGGATGCAGCCCGCGGCGCGAGGCTTCGATTCGGGTAGGGGTACTCATAACGATGCTCCATCGTAACTAACCGGCAGTGGTATAGCACCCGCCCGCGGTTTCGGCATGTTGCGATGGTGACGCTTCTTTGCTGGGGGGCCGGTGGACAGCGATGGCCAATCGTGGACAATAGGGCATGGATTCCGTCACCCTGCCCCTGCTCGAACAGGCAATCAATTACTGGCGCAACGTCTCGCCTTCCGTCGGCGACGAATGCCGCCTGTGCCCCGAGGCGGCCGCGCTGGCGACCCCGTACGCGCTCATGATCATGGCCCACCGGCGGGAAATCCCCGCCGCCGAACTCGGCGACAAGGCGCGCGCCGCGCTGGACGGCTGGGCCGCCGCAGCGGGCAGATAGCGCCGCCCCTATTGCTTGAGCAGGGCCTGGATGTCGTGCGTCAGCGCATCGACGCCGATATTGTTGTTGGCCAGCACGCGCGATTCGCCCTTGCCGTCCAGCAGGTAGAAGGCGGCCGTATGGTCCATGGTGTAGCTGCCGTCCTTGGTGGGCGACTTGGCGTAGTAGGCCTTGAACGACGCGGCGGCCTTCTTGACCTGGTCCGGCGTGCCCGTCAAGCCCAGGAAACGCGGGTCGAACGCCGTAACGTATTGTTTGAGAACCTCAGGCGTATCGCGTTCGGGATCCACCGTAATCAGAAGCACCTGGACGCGGTCGGCGTCCGGCCCCAGCTTCTTCATGACCTCGGTCAATTCGGCCAGCGACGTGGGGCACACGTCCGGGCACTGCGTGAAACCGAAGAACACCACGACCACCTTGCCGGCGAAGTCGGACAGCTGCCGCATCTTGCCGTTGTAGTCGGACAATTCCAGGCCGCGGCCCAGCTGGGTTCCGCTGATGTCGCTGCCCTTGAACACGGGCGCGCTCTCGCCGCACGCCGCCAGGGCGACGGCGATAGTGGCGGCTGCGCCCAGGCGCAAGGCCAACCGGCGGCTGGTGGAAAACACGGACATCTACAACCTCCAGGAAATCAGCGCAATAGGCCGACCCAGTGGTCCGCCAGCAGGGCGCCGAAGAGCAGCGCCAGATAAAGAATGGAAAACCGGAACATGCTGCGCGCGAGCTCGTCGCTGTAGGCGCGGTACAGCCGCCACGCGTACGAGACGAACATGCCACCCAGCACCAGCGCGGACGCCAGGTAGAGCTCGCCGCTCATGCGGATGGCGTAGGGCAGCAACGTCGTGGCGACCAGCGCCACGCTGTAGAGCAGGATGTGCAGGCGCGTGAACTGGTTGCCGTGCGTCACCGGCAGCATGGGCAGCCCGGCCTTGGCGTAATCGTGATTGCGGTAGAGCGCCAGCGCCCAGAAGTGCGGCGGCGTCCAGATGAAGATGATCAGGACCAGGATCCAGGCTTCGGCCGGCACCGAGTCCGCCACAGTGGCCCAGCCCAGGGCCGGCGGCATGGCGCCCGACAGGCCGCCGATGACGATGTTCTGCGGGGTGCGCGGCTTGAGGATGACGGTGTAGATGACCGCGTAGCCCACGAAGGTGGCGAAGGTCAGCCACATGGTCAGCGGATTGACCAGGTGATAGAGCACGAACATGCCCGCGCCGCCCAGCAGGCCCGACAGGGTCAGCACCTGGAAGGCCGAGATGGTGCCGCGCGCCGTGGCCCGGCGCGCGGTGCGCAGCATGCGGGCGTCGACTTCCTGTTCGATCAGGCAGTTGATAGCGAAGGCCGCTGCGGCCAGCAGCCAGATGCCGATGGTGCCGAACACCACCCGCCGCATGTCCGGAATGCCGGGTGCGGCCAGGAACATGCCGATCACGGCGCAAAACACCGCCAATTGCGTCACGCGCGGCTTGGTGAGAACGAAATACTGGCGGAACAATCCGGTTTGGGGAGCGGCAATACTGGTCATAATGAGCCCTATTTTAAACGCGCACCGAATTGGGGCCGTAGTCGCGCGCGGGCAAGCGCCGCGCGGTGGACAAACGCACCATCAAGACCACCGCGGCCAGCGTCAGGCCGGCGGCGCCCCCATTGTGCAGCACCGCGATCAGCAGCGGCCACTGGAAGAAGATCGTGGTCAGGCCGGTCACGAGCTGCGCCGCCAGCAACGCCAGCATCAGGGTGGCTGGGCCGCGCAGCCCGGGCTCGGCCCGCAAGCGCCAGGCCAGCGTGCCCAGGTACAGGAACACCACGAAAGCGAAATTGCGGTGGACCCAATGAATCGCCGTCAGCGCCGGCTGGGAAATCATCTCGCCCGATGGCAGCTCGCCCAGCCCGCGGATGACGGAATACCCGCCGTGGAAGTCCATTTCAGGCACCCACTGGCCGTGGCACATCGGGAAATCCATGCAGGCCAGCGCGGCGTAGTTGGTGCTGACCCAGCCGCCTAGCGTCACTTGCACCAACAACAGGCCGAAGCCCACGGCCACCCACGGTTTCCAGCGCGCGGCCGAGTCGGGCACGGGCAGGTGCGGGCGTTCGCGCGCGGACAGCCAGGTCATCAGGGCCAGCACCGACAGGCCGAACACCAGGTGCGCGGTCACGACGGCGGGCATGAGCCTGTGCGTCACGGTCCAGGCGCCGAACGCGCCCTGCACGCAGACGGCCACCAGGGTGGCCACGGCCAGGGCCGGCGAGCGGCCCAGTTCGCGGCGGTAGCGCCATGCCATGTACACGATGCCGATGATCAGCATGCCCAGGATGGAGCCGACATAGCGGTGGATCATCTCGATCCAGGCCTTGGAGAGCGTGACGGGCCCGAAGGGCATGGCCTGGGACGCTTCGTGGATATCGCCCATGGCGCCCAGCGGCGTCACACTGCCGTAGCAGCCCGGCCAGTCGGGACAGCCCAGGCCGGAGTCCGTCAAGCGCACGAATGCGCCGAACATGATCAGGTCCAGCGTGAGGAACCAAGTGAAGAAAACCAGTTTGCGATACCGCGCTTTGATGCGTTCCATTTCCATAAACCATTACTGTGCCGCGCCGCGCACTCCCCCGCGACACGTAAAACCGGCAGCCCCCCCGCCGCCTCCGCTGACAAGCCATCCCGCTATTTCCTTCGCAACATGCCCCCCGCATGCAAACGTCGTCCACAATCAGGGCCGCGCAGATCCGGCTCCGCCGGTCTGCTGCGGCGCCCCCCTGGGGGGAAGCGCCGCAGGCGCTCCGGGGGGGCTCACCCAATCCTTGAGTTATAGACCAGCTTGCTGATGTCCTTGCGCACCTTCACCCCGTCGGCTTCGGCAGGGTACTGCATCATGAGATTGCCCAGCGGATCGATCACCCAGATCGGATCCTGGAGGCCGGGCTGGCCAGCGGCAGTGTCGCGCGCCAGCAGGAAATGCGCCAGCTGGTCCGGGTTCACACGCACCATGATCGTGCCCTTGTAGGCCTCCAGCACCTTGTCCGGCACCGGCGCGTCGTCGGTGATGAACCAGACGCGGGCCAGCCGGTCCACGTTCTTGCCCTGGCTGGCGTGGCTATTGCGGGCGATGAAGAGCTTGCGGGCGCAGCTTTCCGGGCAGGCCCCGCCATCGGCGGCCACCAGCAGCCACTTGCCCTTCAGGCTCTGCAGGTCGAAAGGCTTGCCGTCGAGCGTGGTCAGGCGCAGGTCGCCGGCCGCCGGCATGGGCCGCTGCGGGCTCACCAGCGCGCCGTAATTGCTGGATTCGTCAGGCCACCATTGCGGATTCATGTAGACCACGAAGGCGCCGACGATCGGCGCCAGGGTGCACAGGAACACCAGCAGCATGGGCGTCAGGGAGCGCTTGCCTTTGGGCCGGGTAGAAGAGATGTCGCGAGCCACTTTGTATCCTGTCGTTTTACGGGTTGGGGGTGGGCGCCGGATCAGGCCTGGGGCCCGTCGGACGCGCGGCGCCGCATGCGCCGGACGGCGCCCCCCAGCACCACCAGCCATGCCGCGGCGGCAATCGAGGCGAAAGCGAACCACTGTACGGCATAAGACGTGTTCTGCTGGAAGTCCACGGACGGCTGCGGCCAATCCCGCACCAGACCGTCGTTCGCGCCGCCATCGGACTGCATCAGCACCGTGGGCAGCAGGGTCAGCCCGGTAGCCTTGGCATAGGCGTCCAGCGGCAGGTTCTGCACCTGCGGCACGCCGCCGGGTGCCGGCAACGCCGCCGGCAGCGCAGACTGCTCCGACCCGCCCAGCGACCAGATCTCAAATAGCCGCGGCACCCGCAGGGAGAGCTCTCCCGTCACGGTCTGCGTGCCCCCGGGCGCGCCGGGCAACACAGGCTGCGCGCCCCCCGGGCCGGGCGCCTGCCCCGGCGCCGGCAGGGCGCGCGGCAGCCAGCCGCGCAGCACCAGCACTGCGCGCTTCGCATCGGCGTCCAGCACCAGCGGCGTAGCCAGCCAGTAGCCAGGCTTGCCATCCTGGTTGCGGTTATCCAGCAGTACACTGAATTGCGGCTGCCACACGCCTGTGGCCTGGGCGGCACGCCATGCCGTCATGCCGGCGAGGTCGGTATCCGGCGTCAATTTCAGCGGCGCTTGCTTGCGGCCCGCCTCGATAGCCGCCAGAATGGCGCGTCGCTCGTCGCCGCGGCGCAATTGCCACTGCCCCAGCGACGCCAGGATGATCACGGCGGCACCAAGCAGCAGCAGGGCGGCTACCGTGTAGCGGGTTGAATGCGGTCGGGCCATCTTTCTTCAATAATTCTGATTTGTCCGGAGACCACCATGCGCGTTTTTGTCGTCCTGGCCTTTATCGGTATTCTGGCCAGCCTGGCATCCGCCCTGGTCTACCTGATGCGGGACAAGGGCACCACCAGCCGCACAGTCAACGCGCTGACGGTACGCATCGGACTATCGGTCGCCTTGTTCCTGTTCGTGCTGTTCGCTCACCACATGGGCTGGATCGAGAGCACAGGCCTTAGATAGGCATCCGGGGCGCGGGTTCCCGCTACGCCAGGCAAGAATGTGAAAGCGCGATGGACGCCGGACTTCTCTCCGGGCGTCCGATCGCGCTTTGCCCGCCGCGAGGCATGGCGTTCCCCGCGCACAGCAGGTTCTTCCCAAAACCAGGGCACCGCGGATCCGGCTTTGCCGGTCCGCCGGCGCCCCCTTGGGCTGGCGTTACCTCAGAACCAGTAGACGAACAGATACAGGCCCAGCCACACCACGTCCACGAAGTGCCAGTACCAGGCGGCGCCTTCAAAGCCGAAATGATGGTCGGCCGTGAAATGCCCGCGAATCAGGCGGACCAGGATGACAGTCAGCATGGTGGCGCCCAGCAGCACGTGGAAGCCGTGGAAGCCGGTCAGCATGTAGAACAGCGAGCCGTAGGCGCCCGAATTGAACTTCAGGTTCAGTTCGGTATAGGCGTGGTGGTATTCGTAGGCCTGGCAGGCCACGAAGACAAAGCCCAGGACCACGGTGGCCAGCAGCCAGAAAATGGTCTTGCCACGATGGTTTTCACGCAGCGCATGGTGGGCGATGGTGAGCGTGACGCCGGAGCTCAGCAGCAGCGCGGTGTTGATGGTGGGCAGCCAGAAGGGGCCGACGGTCTGAAAGTGCTCGACCACGCCGGCGGGGCCGAAGTTCGGCCACACAGCCTGGAAGTCGGGCCACAGCATCAGGCGGTGGTCCATGTCGCCCAGCCACGGCGTGGTGATGGTGCGCGTGTACCAGAGGGCGCCGAAGAACGCCGCGAAGAACATGACCTCCGAGAAGATGAACCAGCTCATGCCCCAGCGGTAGGAACCGTCGATGCGCTTGCTGTTCAGGCCGGCCTCGGATTCCTGGATGGCGTCGCCGAACCAGAAATACAGCACCACGATCAAGCCGATGAAACCCGCCAGCAGGGACCACTTGGCCCAGCTGACGCCGTTGATCCAGCCCGCGGCGCTCAGGCCCATGAACAGCAGCGCCACAGCCGTACGCACGGGATGACCCGAGTCGGCGGGCACAAAGTAGTACGGTGCCTCTTTACCTTGAACCGAGTGGCTTGCACTCATGGCTTTCTCCCTGGTACAGATTTATAGATTAAGTGATTCAAGTCAGGCTGGAAACGGCCCAACGCACAATTAATACCAGCACAGTAACGAAGAGCGCCGCTGCCAGCAGCCCGGCCACGATCACGTGGACCGGATTGAGCCTGGCGATGTCTTCCCGGTGGCCCGCCCCTTTACGGACGCCGAAAAACCCCCACGCGACCGCCTTCATCGTCTGAAGAAAACTCAGCTTGCGCTGGGAAGTCTGGCGCAGGTCATCGCTCATGGCCGCGGCCTAGTTGATGGCGGAGCCGGCCAGCATGGACGACCCGCGCAGCACGGTCCAGGCGAACACGGCAATGACGAATGCCAGCAGGACCAGTCCTGCGATCTTGTTGCGACGGCGCTGCTCGGGTGTCATTGCTGTGCTACCTGGATCATGAAAGCGTGTTTACTTCACTTCGGGCGGGGTTTCGAAGGTATGGAAGGGCGCGGGCGAAGGCACCGTCCATTCCAGGCCTTCCGCACCTTCCCACGGTTTGGCCGAGGCAGGCTCGCCCTTGCCGGCATAGCAGCGCAGCATCGCCCACAGGAAGATCAACTGCGACAGGCCGAACCAGAAGGCGCCGATGGTGGCCATCTGATGGAAGGTCGTGAACTGCCCGGCGTAGTCGGCATAGCGGCGCGGCATGCCGGCCAGGCCCAGGAAGTGCATCGGGAAGAAGGTCACGTTGAACGAAATCAGCGTGGACCAGAAGTGCAGCTTGCCCAGCTTTTCGCTGTACATGCGGCCCGTCCACTTGGGCACCCAGTAATAAGCGCCGGCGAACAGGGCGAACAGGGAACCCGCCACCAACACGTAGTGGAAGTGGGCGACCACGTAGTACGTGTCGTGCACCTGGATGTCGATCGGCGCCACCGACAGGATCAGCCCGGTAAAGCCGCCCATGGTGAACACGAAGATGAAGCCGATCGAGAACAGCATCGGCGTCTCGAACGTCATGGAGCCGCGCCACATGGTGGCGACCCAGTTGAACACCTTCACCCCGGTGGGGATGGAGATGAGCATGGTGGCGTACATGAAGTAGAGCTGGCCGGTCACCGGCATGCCCGTCGTGAACATGTGGTGCGCCCACACAATGAACGACAGCACCGCGATGGAGGCGGTGGCGTAGACCATCGAGGCGTAGCCGAACAGCTTCTTGCGGGCGAACGCGGGCACGATGGCCGACACGATGCCGAACGCCGGCAAGATCATGATGTAGACCTCGGGGTGCCCGAAGAACCAGAACACGTGCTGGTACAGGACCGGATCCCCGCCGGCGGCGGCGTTGAAGAAGCCCGTGCCGAAATGACGGTCGGTCAGCACCATGGTGATGGCGGCGGCCAGCACCGGCATCACGGCCAGCAGCAGGAAGGCGGTGATCAGCCAGGTCCAGCAGAACAGCGGCATCTTCATCAGCGTCAGGCCGGGCGCGCGCATGTTCAGCACGGTCACGATGATGTTGATCGCGCCCATGATGGACGATGCGCCCATGATGTGCAGCGCGAAGATCGCCAGGTCCATGCCGGGGCCCATCTGCAGCGACAGCGGCGCGTACAGGGTCCAGCCGGCCGCGGTGGCGCCGCCGGGCACGAAGAACGACACCGTCAGCATGATGGCGGCCACGGGCAGCAGCCAGAAGCTGAAGTTGTTCATGCGGGCGAACGCCATGTCGGATGCGCCGATCTGCATCGGGATCATCCAGTTCGCGAAGCCGACGAAGGCCGGCATGACCGCGCCGAACACCATCACCAGGCCGTGCATGGTGGTGAACTGGTTGAAAAGCTCGGGGCGGAAGAACTGCAGGCCCGGCTCGAACAGCTCGGTGCGCAGCAGCAAGGCCAGGGTGCCGCCTTCCAGCAGCATGACGAACGAGAAGATGAGATACATCGTCCCGATGTCTTTGTGGTTCGTGGCGAAAAGCCAGCGGCGCCAGCCGGTGGGGATGGCGTGGTGGTGGTCATCGTGACCGTGGCCGTGGCCCGGCGACACGTGGTCTACAGTGACGCTGCTCATGATGGACTCCTTCCTGCTGAGTGCCGCCCCCGATCCACGGGGCCGGCAGGGTATCTCTAACTAAACGGAACCGGTTCTAACGGTGGAGGAACTGGGCGCGCGCGCGATCAGCGCCCGGCCACCACGTCCTTCGGTAGAACCGTCGGGTCCTGCCCCTTGCCTGCATTGCTCCAGGCATGGCGCGTATAGCTGATGACCGCTGCGATTTCGACATCGTTGAGCTGCCCGCCGAATGCCGCCATCGCGGTGCCGGGCTTGCCCTTCAGCACGGTGTTGATCTGTTCGGCCTTGGGGCCCAGAACAACCTTGTCTCCGTCAAGCGGTGGGAAGCTGCCCGGGATGCCCTTGCCGTTAGCCTGGTGACAGGCAACGCAATTCGCCGCGAAAACCTTCTCGCCGCGGGCAACCAGTTCGGCTTCCGTCCACTCTTTATTGGGATCGTCGGCATTCGCCGCCATCTTCTTCTTTTGGTCTTCAACCCACTTATCGTAGTCGGCTTGCGCCAGAACTTCCACGACGATGGGCATGAATGCGTGATCCTTGCCGCAAAGTTCCGCGCACTGGCCACGGTAGATGCCGGGTTTGTCGGCATTGAACCAGGCGTCGCGCAGGAATCCGGGGATGGCGTCCTGTTTCACGCCGAAATCCGGAATCATCCAGGAGTGGATGACGTCGGCGGCGGTCAGGACGACGCGGACCTTCTTGTTCACGGGGACGACCAGGTGGTTGTCCACTTCCATCAGGTAGAACTCGCCCTTGGGCTCGCGATTCTCGATCTGCGCGCGCGGGGTCGACAGCGTGGAAAGGAACTTGATGCCGGCGGCCGAGCCGTCGAGGTACTCGTAGCCCCACTTCCATTGGTAGCCCGTGACCTTCACGGTGACGTCGGCGCTGGAAGTGTCTTTCATGGCGACCACGGTCTTGGTGGCCGGCAGCGCCATGGCAATGACGATGATGAACGGAATGACCGTCCATGCGACTTCGACACCCAGGTGTTCGTGGAAGGTCGCGGCCTTGTGGCCACGGGATTTGCGATGCGCCCAGATGGAGTAGAACATCACCCCGAAGACGCCGATGAAGATCACGATACAGATCGTGAGCAGCATCCAATGCAACCACATGATGTCGCGCGAAATTGCCGTCACGCCCTCATGCAGGTTGAGCTGATTGACCTTCGGGCCGCCGGGCATGTCTTGCACCTGAGCACCCGCCACGCTGCCAATCAGCATCGCACAAGCCCCCAGTATCCCTCTCCACTTCTTCATGCTTACCTCGAAACACGGCGCGTAGGTCCGTTCTCTAGTGGCGGAAGTCACCGGAAACGGGCAACGCGCAATTATTAGATGGCAGGGCGAGGCAGGGAGATAGAGCGGCCCCTGTCGTTCCCACTCGAAATCACAAAGAAACTGGCGGATTATAGCGGACGCGCAAACAGATGTAAGTTAGTGCCCTTGAATTCATCGGCGGCGCCCCCATCTGCCCGCGCCCTCTTGACCGCGCGCCGTAAACCAGCTGGCATAAAATCGTCGGCAACATCACTACCTCGATCCCACGATGCCACAGCAGTTGTCCGACTTGTATGCCGCCCTTTGCACACGTGCCCAGGAGCCCGCTCCCGACGGCGCGCGCGCTTTATATATAGCGGGGCGTCGCTGTGGCTGGGCTACGCATGCAGCTTGCGACGCCCTGCGCGGCGCCGCGGGCATCGATGCGGACGGTGAAACCTTGCGCATCGGCACGGGCATGGAACCGGGCCCGGGCCTGGACGGCGTGCTCGAACAGGTCGCGGAACTGTTGCGCCAAGCCAACTGCCTGCGCGGCTGGCGCGACGAATTGCTGGACGTCATGGACGGCGACGAGCCCTTGGGCGTGATCGAACGCGCGGCGGTCCGCCCCCTGGGCCTGCTCACCAAGGCCGTGCACTTGAACGCATGGACGCCGGACGGCCGCTTGTGGGTCGCGCGGCGCGCGCTCAGCAAATCCACCGATCCCGGTATGTGGGACACACTGGTGGGCGGCCTGGCCGGCAGCCGCGAAGACCTGGAATTGGCGCTGGTGCGCGAATGCGGCGAAGAAGCCGGGCTGGACGAACCCGACCTGGCGCGGCGCTCGCCGCTGCGCACGATCCTGCGCATCCACCGCCGCCTGCCCGAGGGCTATCAGGTCGAAGACGTCCTGACCAGCACCTGCATCCTGGCGCCCGACGCCCGCCCCGCCAACCGGGACGGCGAAGTCATGGAGATCGCCACCCTGGACGTGGCCACGGCCGTGCGCCGGATCACGGACGGCGAATTCACGCTGGAAGCCGCGCTGGTGATCGTCGAAGACATCATGCAGCGCCGCCGCTTGGGCGAAATTCCAGCCTAGCGGGGTACGATCCCCGGCTCGCCCAGCACTTCGCCCGGCGGCGGCGCGCCTTCCGCGCCTTCGTTTGGCGAGTCCGCGGCGGAATCCTGGAGGGCGGCAGGCATACCGTTCCCGCCGGCGGTGGAAGGCGGATTTTCGCTCGCGGCTTCTGCGGCTTCGGCCGCCTGGGCCGGGCTGGGCGCCGGGGCAGGCGCCGCAGCAGACGCGGCATTGGCCTGCGAGAACTGTTTCCACACCTCGATCGCGCGCAGGCGCTGCTTGGCCACCAGCTGGATGCGTTCGCGCAAATGCTCGTCGCGTGCCAGCAGGGCGTGGAAATCGCGCGAAGACAACATCAAAAGCTTGCTGTAGCCCAGCGAGGTGACGTCCGGCGCAATCTGCTGTTCGCCCAGCAGCCCGAGTTCGCCGAAGAATTCGCCGCTGCCCAGTTCGATCATCGTGTTGTCGGGCAGATGCACGGCCACGGCCCCGGACGCCACGAAACACATCTCTTCGCCGTGCCGGCCCTTGGTGAGCACGCGCTGGTCCGGCAGCGACAGCCGCGGCTTGAGCAGTTTGCTGATGGCGCGCAGCGAATCGGCCGACAGGCCTTCGAACAAGGGCACGCGCTTGATCAGCTCCGCCGCGCTCATTTCGATGTCCAGCGGCGGGTGCGTGTCGATGTGGGCCCAACGGCTTTTCAATTGCGCCATCAGGTCCGCGTACACCTCGCCGCTGATCAGGAATTGTTCGAGCATATCGCGGTAGCGGATGCGCTCCATCTCGCGCGCCACCCGGCCCAGATAGCTTTCCTGAAGCCACTGCGCGTAGGACGGGTATTGCAGGTTGAGGGCCTGCATGGCGTTCTCGATCAGGTCCAGGCGGCGCTGATGCAGCGACACGATGCGCTGCGTCGCCTCTTCGCCCAGCAGGGGCGTGATCTGTTCGCGCGCGAATACGATCAGGCGCTGCGCGACCGACCGCTTGCTCATCAGGTTGGCGAAGCGCTGGCCCAGCTCGCGCGCCAGCCAGCCCTGGAATCCGAACAGGTAGTGCAGCCGCAGGGCGAGGCGAAAGCCGGTGGAATAGCGCACGTCGGCGGCGATGGCGCGCTCGAAGCCCGGGATGCCGCCCAGCCGGATCGCGTCCTCCAGCCGTTCCGCGCGCGCCAGCAGGGCTTCCGCCATACGCCAGTCCACGATCTGCGCCTTGAGAATGTCGAAGAACATTTCCTCTTCGCGCTGCGCCACGATGGCCAGCCCCACCGCTACGCGCTGATCGTCGGTCATCTGGCCGACCTGGCCGTCGTGCACGCTGGTCAGGCTGGCGTCGAACACGGCGCGGATGCGGTCGCGGACTTCGGTGCCGATATGCTCGGTCTTGGCGACCTCTTCGGTCTTGCCTTGCAGGTCTTCCAGCGCCACGGCCAGGGCCTGGTTGCGGATGGTACGCTCCACCGGCGACAGCTGGTTCAGGCCCAGCATGCGGATCAGCGGCCGCAGGCTGATACCGTTGATGAACAAGGTCAGCAGCACATAGCTGGTGGTGGCCACCGCGATGAACTGGCGCGCCTCTTCGGCCACGCCGGTCTGCTCCGTCACGGCCAGCGCCAGCGCCAGCGACACGGCGCCGCGCAGGCCACCCCACAGCATCACCACTTTGTAGGGGTTGCTGACCTTGGTCCCCAGCCGGGTCAGCCCCAGCAAGGGCAGCAGGCCGAAAACCACGATGGCTCGCGCCACCAGCGTGGCGACGAACACCACCGCTACCAGCGCCAGTTCCTGCCAGTCGGCCGCCGCCATCAGCTTCGGGATCAGCATGGCCGCGAACAGGAAGATCAGCGAATTGGCCCAGAACCCGAACTGCTCCCAGGCGCTGGACAGGTATTCGAAGGTGGTGGGCGACATGCGCGTGCGGCCGGTGGACCCGACCACCAGACCGGCGATCACGGTGGCAACGACGCCGGAAACACTCAGGTAGTGCTCGGAAATGAAGAAGGACAGATAGGCCAGCGTCAGCGTCAGCGTGATTTCCGCCGTGGGGAAGCCGCGCAGCCAGGCGAACAGGAAGCAGGCCAGGCGCCCCATCGCGAAGCCGGCCACGCCGCCGCCGATGAAGTGCACGATGAAGTCGTTGAAGATGCCGCTTGCGGTCAATTCGCCGTGGCCGCCCAGCACGGCCAGCAGCACCGAATACAAGGCGATGGACGCAGCGTCGTTGAACAGGCTTTCGCCTTCGACCAGGGTGGTCAGGCGCTTGGGCGCGCCCACTTCGCGGAAGATGCCCACCACGGCCACCGGGTCAGTCGTCGCCACGATGGCGCCCAGCAGCAGGCAGACCACCAGGCCGTAGGGCGAGATGGCGTCCAGAGTGACGCCGACCACGACGGTGCAGACCACCACGGCCACGATGGCCATCATGAGAATGGGGCCGATATCGTCCATCAGGCGCCGCACGTTCATGGACAGCGCGGTTTCGAACAGCAATACCGGCAGGAACACCATCAGGAAGGTCTCGGACGAAATTTCGAAGCGTTCCAGGGAGTCGAGGAAGTCGCCGATCCAGCTGGGCGCCCAGCCATGGACGTGCACGATGATGCCGAGCAGGCAGCCGACGATGGCCAGCAGCACCGAATAGGGCAGCTTGAGGCGGCCGGCCAGGGGCGGCATAAAACAGACCAGCGTGAGCAAGCCGGCCAGGCCGAATACGAGAAAACCGACATCCATGGGTAGCGCTGCGTCCGATCTTGAAGCTTGAGTGAAGTTTCACAAGAATAGCGGCTTTTTTCCTCCCGCCCGGGCCGGCAACTGTAGAGAATCGTAGAGAATGCACGTTTCGTTACCCCAATACAGGCATGCGATACGCGTCGCGCCATGTTTTTTGGGTAATGTGGAATCGCACCAACTTTTCAGGAGCGGCATTTGGCCCGCATCCATTCCCTGACCCGGCGCGACGACGCGCCCGCCATGCTGGTCCAGGTGACCGACAGCCATCTGTTCGGCGAAGCCGGCACCGCGATGCTGGGCGTCGATACCGACGCCAGCCTGCGCGCCGTGCTGCGCCAGATCGAGGCCGACGGCCGCCATCCCGACCTGCTGCTGGCCACGGGCGATCTGTCGCAGGACGGCGAGGCGGCGTCCTACCAGCGCTTTGCCTCTATCCTGTCCGAAGCGCCGGCGCTGGACCGCGCCTGCGTGCGCTGCCTGCCGGGCAACCATGATCTGCCGGCCGTGATGCGCCAGGAACTGGCGCAATGGTCGGCGCCGGTCACCGACGTGGGCGCCTGGCGTGTCGTCACGCTCGACACCACGGTGCCCGGCTCCAACGCGGGCCATTTGCCCGCCAGCCAGCTCGATATGCTGGAGGCGGCGCTGGCCGAAGCGCCTGGCCGCCATACGCTGGTGGCGATGCATCACAATCCCATGCAGATCGACAGCCACTGGCACGACACGATGATGATCGACAATCCCCAGGCGCTGTTCAAGCTGCTGGCCCACTGGCCGCAGGCCCGCGTGCTGCTATGGGGCCACGTCCATCACGAATTCGACCGCCGCCGCCACAACCTGCGCATGCTGGCCACACCGTCGACCTGCTTCCAGTTCAGCATCCGGGACGGCAAGCATGTGGTGGACAACATGGCGCCCGGCTACCGCTGGCTCAAGCTGTACCAGGACGGATCGATGGCGACCGGCGTGCGGCGCGTGCAGGACGCGCTGTGGCAGCCAACCTTGGCCGCCGCCGACAAAGCGCGGGCCGCATAAGGGAAAAGCGCAGGGCGCGCCACAGACAACGAATACGGCAGGGCCGCCCCAAGGCGGCGCAGCCCCCTTGGGGGGCAGCAAGCGCACCCGTGCGCGCAGCGTGGGGGCATAAAACGTGGGGGCATAAAAAACGGGGCACCGATATGCATGGTGCCCCGCAAACATCCGTCTCATAGGGGAGGGGAAAGAGGAGAAGCCGAGACGGACGACAAGACGGCCAACCGAAGTTCGCGGTCTACATGAAGTTAGGCGACGCGATCCGCATTAAGTTTCTGGCGCGGTGCAAAAATTTCGGGCGAATTTGTATCAAATTATGCGCGACGCGCACCAAGACACGGTAGACAGGCAAAGGGCCGCGAAAGCGGCCCTTTTGTATGCTTGAAGCGGCGGTTTAAGCCGCGAGGTTGCCCCGCATCTTCTTCAGGGCAGCAGCCTCGATCTGGCGGATGCGCTCGGCCGACACGCCGAATTCCTGCGCCAGTTCGTGCAGCGTGGCGCCGCCGTCGTCCTGCAGCCAGCGCGCTTCGACGATGCGGCGCGAACGCGGATCCAGCGCTTCCAGCGCATCGCTCAGACCGCTGCCTTGCAGTTGGTCGCGCGCGGCGCGTTCCAGCACCCGCGTGGGTTCCTGGCGGCCTTCGTCGGACAGATAGGCGATGGGCGCGTAGCTGTCATCGTCGTCATCCTGGTTTTCCAGCGACATGTCGCGGCCGGACAGGCGGACTTCCATTTCGCTCACGTCTTCGCGGCGCACGTTCAGCTCGCGCGCGATGTGGTCGACCTGGTCGGGATCCAGCGTCTGGCCGTCGGGGCGCATGCTGCGCAGGTTGAAGAACAGCTTGCGTTGGGCCTTGGTGGTTGCGACCTTCACCAGGCGCCAGTTGCGGATGATGTATTCGTGGATTTCGGCCTTGATCCAATGCACGGCAAACGACACCAGGCGCACGCCGCGCTCCGGGTCGAAGCGCTTCACGGCCTTCATCAGGCCGACGTTGCCTTCCTGGATGAGGTCGGCATGGGGCAAGCCATAACCCAGGTACTGACGGGCCACCGACACCACCAGCCGCAGGTGCGACAGGATCAGTTCGCGCGCGGCGCCCAGGTCTTCCTGATCGCGCAGACGGCGGCCAAGCTCGGTTTCGCGTTCGGCCGACAGGACCGGCAGGCGGTTCACCGCGGAAATGTATGCGTCGATCGTGCCAAGTGCGCCCGGATTGGCAATGGCCAACGCCAGGGCGTTGCCGGAAGTGGCCAACGAGGTACTGGGTTGCTTCATAGCGGGAGTCTCCGGAAGGCGAAGGGGTAACGACATGGATTCGATGTTAGCACTCTAGTAAAGGGAGTGCTAATTCGACTATTGCGGCGCGTCAAAGTTTCCTTCCGCAAAGCTCGTCCCCATTTATTTTTTGCGTGATCGGCAAACGCGCAGCGCGGAAAGCTAGCGCCGCCCTCCACAAAAATAACGGGCCCGCCGCCAAACCGCCCCAAAGCAGCGCGCCCCCCTCAGGGAGCAGCGAACGCACACAATGCGCGCAGCGTGGACGCTCACGCAAGAATAGCCGCGCCGCCGCCGGGCCGCCCCAAGGCGGCGCAGTGTACGGACCGGGGACATAGGTAACAGGTGTACGGGAACATGGGTAACAGGTTGATCAGCTTACTTCATGGCCTTCAGATCCACTTGTCCGAGGCAGTGATGGCAGAAGAGGAT
>NZ_UFQB01000003.1 GCF_900496965.1 Achromobacter agilis | reverse complement strand
CGCCGCGACGCCGCGCCCGGCTCGCGCTCCGGCCGCGCCCCGCAGCGCGCGCCGCGCCTGGACGACCAATACATTGCGCCCGCCACCCCGGCCGGGCGCTTCTACGACCCCTTCGAAGACGACGGCCCCGCGCCGGAATACCTGGCGGAATCCGAGGCCGCGCGCGCGGCGGAATTCGCTGAAGCGCCCGAACGCGCGCCCATCGTGGAAACCCGCAGCCGCCGCCCGCGTGAACCGCGCCAGGCCGAAGTGTTCCCCATTTTCGCCCCCTGCCCCCAGGGACTGGAAGAGGCGCTGACGGCGGAAATGCAGGCGCTGGGCTTCGACGACGCGCAGGCCGGCCGCGCCGGCTGCGCCTTCACCGCCGATTGGTCGGGCGTGCAGCGCGCCAACCTGTATTCGCGCCTGGCGACCCGCATCCTGGTGCAGGTCGCGCACGCCGAGATCTCGCACGAAGACGACATCCTGGACCTGGCCCGTGACACCCCCTGGGAACGCTGGTTCGGCGCCGAGCAGACCCTGCGCGTGGACACCTCGGCCATCAAGAGCCCGGTGCAAAGCCTGCAGTACTGCAATCTGCGCGCCAAGGACGGCATCTGCGACCGCCTGCGCGACCTGGAAGGCGAACGCCCCAGCATCGACACGGTGCGGCCGGACGCCCGCGTGCACCTGTTCCTGACCGGGCACACCGCCACGCTGTACCTGGACACCTCGGGTGAATCCCTGTTCAAGCGCGGCTGGCGCCTGGACAAGGGCGAGGCGCCGCTGCGCGAGAACCTGGCCGCCGGCATGCTGGCGCTGGCGGGCTGGGACCCGGCGGCCCCGCTGCTGGACCCATTCTGCGGCTCGGGCACCATCCTCATCGAGGGCGCCTGGATCGCCCTGGGCGTGCCCCCGGGCATCTCGCGCCCCTTCGGCTTCGAGCGCCTGCGCGGCCACGACGCCTATCGCTGGCGCGACCTGAAGGACGACGCCCGCTCGCGTATCCTGCCCCAGCTGGACGCGCCGCTCGTCGGCTACGACCTGGACCCGCAAGCGATCGAGTTCGCCCGCAACAACGCCGAGCGCGCCTGGCTGACGCAGGATTCGATCCGTTTCGAGATCGGCGATGCCCGGGAAATCACGGCGCCCGCCGACCATGGCTGGATCGTCACCAACCCGCCCTATGGCGAACGCATGGGGACGGAACAGGATCCGGACCTCTGGCGCGACTGGGCGGCCTGCCTCAAGCGCAATTTCGCCGGCTGGCAATTGCACGCCATCACCAGCGACCTGACGCTGCCCAACCAGATGCGCTTAAAGCCCAAGCGCCGGGTGCCCCTGCACAACGGCTCGCTGGACTGCCGCCTGTTCGGTTTCGAGCTGGTCGCGGCCGGCTATCGCGACGCCTGAGCACCATGCCTTGCGGCGCGTTGTAAAAGCGCCGCAACATGGTGCACGTATCTTTGCTTATGGTGCCCCGCCGCGCGGTTTTGGGGCATCATCGAACCAAGGTGTTGCCAATATGCACCGGCCCCTTGCACATGTTCAGGGTTAACCCTATAATTCGGGTTATCCCTAGTAGCTAAACAACTGTGCAAGCCCGTGGAGGCTATTGTGATCAACCCGAACAACACCATCCGCCTGACCGACGAACTCGAGCGTCAACTGATGCTCCAGGCGATTGAAGAACAATTCCGTCCGCACCCGATGCGGGCGCTGGCCGCCGGGCTGCGTAAGCTGGCCCACGGCATCAAGGCCCTGGCCGGCAAGACGAGCGCCAAGAACGCGCACTCCGCTGCCTAAGCTGGACGCCCCAGGCCACTGGGCCTGAAAAGTTTTCCCCTTGGGGGCTGCATAGCCCCTTTTATAGACCCGCCCTTACCGGCGGGTTTTTTTTGTCCCTATATCCACGACGGCAAGACATGGCGTAAGCCCCACAAGGCCGCCCGCGCGGCCGGCCTGGGGCGGGCCCCGCAAGAACTTCTGCGTCACAACATCCCGCCGCAAGAATCCTAAGCACACCGCCCTCCCCGGCGATCGAGAATCAACGCCGACCGAGCCGGACACGGCGGGGGACTGGGGCGCGCGGGGAGTCGATAAGCCCGAGGGAATCTGAAGGGAAGGCACTGGAGCTCGAACCCGTGGACCCGCGCGCCCCAGGCATGGCACGCTGCCATTCCCGGGCATAATACGCGTCCATGACCGACGCCCATCTCGACCAGACCCCCAATCGGCTGCGCCGATTCGCCTGCATGATGTATGAAGCCGTGCTGCTGTTCGGTGTGGTTTTCCTTGCCGGCTACCTGATGGACACCCTCACCCAGAGCAAGAACGCGCTGGAGCTGCGTCCGGCCCGGCAGGCCTGGCTGTTCCTCGCGATCGGCGCGTACTTCGTGCTCTGCTGGCGCCGCCGCGGCCAAACCCTGCCCATGAAGACCTGGAACATCCGGCTGGTCGACCGCGACGGCAATACGCCGTCCACTCCCCGCCTCATCCTGCGGTACGTCCTGGCCTGGCCGCTGGTGCTGGCCGGCGCGGGGCTGGTGTGGGTCGCCGCCACCGCCACCGGCTGGCCATCCATGGACATGTTCATCGTGGCCGCGCCCTTTGCCATTTTCATCTGGTCCTGGTTCGATCCGGACGGGCAGTTCCTGCACGACCGCATCCTGGGCACGCGGCTGCGCAACGCGCCGCAGCGCAAGAAGGCCCGGTAAGCCCGGATCCGGCGCGCCAGCCCTCCCAAATACATCCTGAGACAAACGGCAACATCGAGCGGCGAAATCGCCGCTTGCTTTCAGAAAGTTGAAAGTCGACCGCAAAGACAATGAGGCCCCTTTTTCAAACGCCTCAGAATGATCATGCGCGCTTTCCTTTCCCGTTTTGCGCTGGCCGCCGCCAGCGCGCTGTTCCTGCTGCCCGCTGGCGCATACGCGCAGAACGCCGCCGCCCAGGAGGAAATCGAGGCCGCCACGAAAGCCGCTTACGCGGCCGCCCAGGAAGGGCCTGCCGACGTCAAGCTGGGCGACCAGGCCGTGGTGCGCCTGCCGGAATCCATGTTCTTCGTTCCGCGCCTCCAGGCCGACCGCCTGATGGCCGCCCACGGCAATGGCAAGGATCCCTCCCTGCTGGGCCTGGTGATGCCCAAGAGCGACGATGACGATTGGGTCATCACCGTCAATTTCGACAAGGCCGGCTATATCAAGGACGACGACGCCAAGAATTGGAACGTCGAGGAATTGCTGGACAGCCTGCGCGACGGCACGGAACAGTCCAACGAAGAGCGCAAGAAGCTCGGCTTCCCCGAACTGACCATGGACGGCTGGGTCGAAGCGCCCAAGTACGACAGCAACACGCAACGCCTGGTGTGGTCGGTCGCCGTCAAACACAAGGGCGATGGCGCCAACGAAAACCCCACCGTCAACTACAACACCTACGCCCTGGGCCGCGACGGCTACATCACGCTGGACCTGATCACGCAGAAAAACAGGGTGCCCAACGACAAGGCTGCCGTGCTGACCCTGCTGGACAACCTGAACTACGTGGAAGGCAAGCGCTACGCCGACTTCAATTCGTCGACCGACAAAGTGGCCGAATATGGGCTGGCCGCGCTGGTGGCCGGCGTGGCGGCCAAGAAACTGGGCCTGTTCGCCGTGATCGCCGCCTTCCTGGCCAAGTTCGCCAAGGTCGGCATCCTGGCGGCGGCGGCCCTGGGCGGCGGCCTCTGGAAGCGCCTGCGCGCCAAGAAGGCCGGCCAGCAGCAATCCTGATTGCCTGCCCATGAAACTGCTTCTGCTGCTGTTTTCCGGTTTCAAGTACCTGAAGTTCGGCAAGCTGCTGGCCACCGGCGGCACCATGCTGCTGTCGGTGGCGGCCTATGCCTTCATCTTCGGCTGGCGCTATGCCGCCGGCTTCGTGCTGCTGCTGCTCGTGCATGAAATGGGGCACTACGTCGCGGCGCGCCGGCGCGGGCTGGACGTGGGCGCCCCCGTCTTCATCCCGTTCGTCGGCGCGTGGATCCAGCTGAAGCGCCTGCCGCATGACGCGGATACCGAAGCCTACGTGGGCCTGGGCGGCCCCTTCGCCGGCACGGTGGCCTCCCTGGCCTGCTATTTCGCCGCGCGCGAGACGGGCAGCGACCTGCTGCTCGCCTTGTCCTACGCGGGCTTCTTCATCAATCTGTTCAACCTGATCCCGCTGTCGCCGTTCGACGGCGGCCGCATCACGGCGGTGCTGTCGCCCCGCATCTGGCTGGCTGGCGTGCCGATCCTGATCGCCCTGTTCTTCTGGCGTCCCAGCCCCATCCTGATCCTGGTGGCAGTGCTGGCCTTTCCCAACGTCGTGCGCGCCTTCCGGTACGATCCCTCGCTACCGGAGAACCAGGCCTATTACGGCACCACGCTCGAAAGCAAGGTGACCTATACCTGCGCTTACCTGGCGCTGGTCTGCATCCTGGCCATCATGGCGCACGACGTCCATGACATGCTGAGCGCCGTGCGCCGCTGAACGGCCGGGCGCGCCGTCACAACAGCGTCACGGCGCCTTCATATTCCGGTCATCGCCGGGTGGTTTCATTCCCAGGAATGACCACAGCCCTTGGGGACGCGACCGTGAACGAAATCCACCCTGCGCACTGGCGCGCCCTCTGGATTTCCGATATTCACCTGGGCACCGCCGGGTGCAAGGCGGAATTCCTGCTCGACTTCCTGGACCACAACGATTCGGACACCCTGTACCTGGTGGGCGACATCGTCGACGGCTGGCAGCTGCGCAAGCACTGGCACTGGCCCCGCGCCCACAATGACGTCATCCAGCGCATCCTGCGCAAGGCGCGCAACGGTACCCGGGTCGTCTTCATCCCCGGCAACCACGACGAGTTCGCGCGCGAATTCGCCGGCTACGCCTTCGGCGACATAGAAATCCTCGACGAGGACGTGCACGTCACGGCCAAGGGCTTGCGCCTGCTGGTGCTGCATGGCGACCAGTTCGACGGCGTGATCCAGCACAGCCGCTGGCTGGCCCACCTGGGCGACGGCCTCTACCAGCTGGCGCTGTGGATCAACCACCATTTCAATCGGCTGCGCCATCGCCTGGGGCTCCACTACTGGTCCCTGTCCCAATACCTGAAGCACAAGGTCAAGAACGCCGTGTCCTTCATTACCGATTTCGAGGAGACGCTGGCGGGCGAGGCCCGGCGCCGCGGCCTGGACGGCGTGGTCTGCGGCCACATCCACAAGGCCGAGCTGCGGGACGTGGGCGGGATCCTCTACTGCAACGACGGCGACTGGGTGGAGAGCCTGTCGGCCTTGGGTGAAACCCACGACGGCCAGCTCCAGCTCCTGGACTGGGCCGCAATCCAGGCCGAGCGCCGGGCCGACCCGGGCCCCCGTCCGCCCCGCTCCCTGACCCTGCCCGCTCTGCCCTCCGCATTGCGCCGCCAGGGCAAACATCCGTGATAACCCGTATGCGTCCCCGTTACGCAACGGGGATGTTGCAGTTCACGGCCCTCTAGGTCATGCTTGCATCTGGGGCAACGGGCGATCTGACCCGTTCACGCTGCAACATGCTCACAACATAGGGCCATGAACGACCAATATCAGGCGCTCTACCAATCATTCCGCTGGCTGGTACCCACCCAGTTCAACATCGCGGAAGCGTGCTGCCACCGCTGGGCATCCAGCAGTCCGGATGCGCGGCGCATCGCCATCTACTATGAAGACGAATCCGGCAACCGCGAGGTCTGGACCTACGCTCGCCTGGCGGAAGCGGTCAACCAGCTGGCGAACGGCCTGATCAAAATGGGCGTGGGCCGCGGCGACCGGGTTGGTGTGGTTTTAGGGCAACGTCCCGAAACCGTCGTTGCCCACATGGCCATCTACAGCGTGGGCGCCGTGGTGCTGCCGCTGTCGGCGCTATTCGGCCCCGAAGCCCTGGAAAGCCGCCTGCGCGACGCCGAAGCCCGGGTCGCGATCGTGGACTACGCCTCCAGCGCGAACCTGCTGTCGATCAGCGACGACTGCCCCGCCCTGCAGCAAATCATCGGCATCGGCTTTGCGGACGAACGCGTGCTGCCCTGGCGCAGCCTGCTGGCCCGCCAGCCCAGCGAATTCAAGGCCGTCCCGACCCGTTCGTCGGATCCGGCCATCCTGCTCTACACCTCCGGCACCACCGGCGCGCCCAAGGGCGCGCTGCTGCCGCACAGCGTGTTGATCGGCAACCTGCCGGGGTTCGTGGCCTCGCAGGACTGGTTCCCCAAGCCCGGGGACGTGTTCTGGTCGCCCGCCGACTGGGCCTGGACGGGCGGCATGATGGACGCCCTGTTGCCCACGCTCTACTTCGGGCACGCCATCGTCGGCACGCGCGGCCGCTTTTCCGTCGAGCGCGCGTTCGAACTCATGGAGCGCTACCAGGTCACCAATACCTTCCTGTTCCCCACCGCGCTGAAGATGATGATGAAGGCGGTGCCGGATCCCCGCAACCGCTACCAGCTGGCGCTGCGCGCCGTCATGAGCGCGGGCGAAAGCGTGGGCGAAAGCGTGTTCGACTGGTGCCAGTCCGCGCTGGGCGTGACGCCCAACGAGATGTTCGGCCAGACCGAAATGAACTACGTGGTGGGCAACAGCCAGAAGCGCTGGCCCGCCAAGCCCGGCAGCATGGGCCGCCCGTACCCGGGCCACAACGTCGCCGTGCTGGATGACGACGGCAATCCCGTGGCCCCCGGCGGCACCGGCGAGATCGCCGTCAACCGGCTCGACATCCACGGCTACCCGGATCCCGTGATGTTCCTGGGCTACTGGCGCAACGAAGCCGCCACCCAGGCCAAATTCAAGGGCGACTGGTGCCTGACGGGCGACCTGGCGACGGTAGATGCCGACGGCTACCTCTGGTACGCGGGCAGGGCGGACGACGTGTTCAAGTCGGCCGGCTACCGGATCGGCCCCGGAGAGATCGAAAGCTGCCTGGTGGGGCACCCGGCGGTCGCCAACGCGGCGGTCGTGCCCAAGCCGGATGCCGAGCGCGGCGCCCTGGTCAAAGCCTACGTGGTGCTGACCCCGGAATTCGCGCAGCGCGACCGCAACGACATCATCGAGAACCTGCAGGAACACGTGCGCGAGCGCCTGGCCCCCTACGAGTACCCGAAGGAGATCGAATTCGTCGACGAGCTGCCCATGACGACCACCGGTAAAATCCAACGCCGCATCCTGCGCCAGCGCGAAGAAGACCTCGCCCGCGCCGCAGGCGATACAGACGCGCCGCCGGCCCCGCAGGCCTGACGCCGCAACCGGAGACCAAAGGCATGCCCATCTACCAGCTCGACGACCTGATCCCCCGCATCGACCCCGCGGCCTACGTGGCCGACAGCGCCGACATCATCGGCAACGTCACGCTGGAGGCCGGTGTCAGCATCTGGTCGAACGTGTCGATCCGGGGCGACAACGACGCCATCCTGATCCGCCAGGGCACCAATATCCAGGAAGGCAGCGTGCTGCACGTGGATGACGGCTGTCCCATGACCATCGGCCCCTATGTAACGGTGGGCCACCAGGCCATGCTGCACGGCTGCACCATCCACGAAGGCGCGCTGGTAGGAATGCAGGCCATTGTGCTGAACAACGCGGTCATCGGGCGCAACTGCCTGATCGGCGCCGGCGCCATCATTCCCGAAGACCGCATCATCCCGGATAACTCCCTGGTCATCGGCATCGGCAAGATCGTCCGCGAGCTCTCGGACGAGGAAATCGCCAACCTGCACAAGAACACCGCCCATTACGTGGCGCGCGGCCAACACTACAAGACCGCCCTCAAGCGGATCGGCTGAACCCTCCCCGGCGGCGCCCCAACCCCTGCTGTCAGCAGGGGAATTTGGCCTGCCTGATCGGCTAACATTCCTCTATGACCGATCAGCTCAAAAAATACCTTACCGAAGACCGCAGCGTCCGCATCCAGGCCGTGCGCCTCGAGGCGACCTGGAAGGCCGTGCAGGCCAACCACGACTACCCGCCCGCCATCACCAACCTGCTGGGCGAACTGGTGGCGGCGTCCACCCTTCTGGCCGCCAACATCAAGTTCGACGGCTCGCTGGTGCTGCAGATCCAGGGCGACGGCCCCATCGCCCTGCTGGTGGTGGAATGCCGCCATGACCTCAGCCTGCGCGCCACCGTCAAGATGCGCGAAGGGCACGAGGTGCCCACCGACGGCGATATGCAAAGCCTGCTCAATCCGGGCGGCAACGGCCGTTTCATCGTGGTACTGGACTCGCAGCGCAAGCTGCCCGGCCAGCAGGCCTACCAGGGTATCGTTCCCCTGGAAGGCAGCACCGTAGCCGAAGCGCTGCAGCACTACATGAAAGCCTCCGAACAGCTGGACACCCGGCTGTGGCTGGCTGCCGACGCCAACCATGCCGCCGGCACGCTCATCCAGCGCCTGCCGCGCCATGGCGGGTCGGATGCGCCGGTGCTGACCGAACAGGATGCCGCCGAGACCTGGGAACGCATCTGCGCGCTGGTCGGCACCCTGAAGCGCGACGAACTGCTGGCCACCGAGATCGACACGCTGGTCCATCGCCTGTTCTGGGAAGAAACCCTGGTCGCCTTCGACCCGCTGGAGGTGCGCTGGCACTGCCCCTGCACCCGCGAGCGCGTGGCCAACATGCTGCGCTCGCTGGGCGAGGAAGAAGTCCAGGACATCCTCGCTGAACGCGGCGACGTGGACGTGTCCTGCGATTTCTGCGGCAAGCCGTACAAATTCGACGCCGTCGATTGCGCCGCCCTGTTTTCCTCGAACTCGCCTCCCGCGGTGGACGCGCCCCCCACCGTGCACTGAGGCGCGGGCGGCCTCGCCGCCGCGACGCTTCCATCACACCGGATTGTCCTCATCGACAGGCGGTCATGCCTGCGCCAGACTGCGCAGCCATGACCGCTTTTTTTCTTGTCCTACCTCTCCGCCGGCAAAGCGGCGCCGCCGCCATCGAGTTCGCGGTCGCGGCCGCGATCGTGCTGCTGCTGGGCCTGCTGGCGCTGGAAGCCGCCCACTGGCAGGGCACGCGCCAGATGATTCATTTGGCGCTGATAGAGGCGGCGCGGGCCGGAGCCACCACCCACGGCGACCCGGCGCGCATGCGCACGTCCTTTCTGCAAGCCCTATTGCCGCGCGACGCCTCTGCTCAGGGCCTGGCGGACGCCCGGCGCCGTCAGGCGAGCCGCCTGGCCGAACTCGCCGCCATTGCCGGAACGCCCCCCTGGCGCATCGAGGTGCTGCTTCCCGACGAGCGCTCCTTCCGCGATCATGCCCGGCCGGGCCTGCACATCGCCGCCGCCGCGGGCCTGCGCGCGATCGACAACGACTACCAGGACCTGCAACACGCGCGCCGGCCTCCCCCGCCCGGCGGGCAGAGCATCTTCCAGGCCAATACGCTGAAGCTTCGGCTGACCTATCTGCACAAGCCGCTGCTGCCGCCCCTGCGGGCCTTGCTGGGGCTCCTGGGGCGCAACACCGACAGCTACGCCGGCCATGCGCAGGCCCGGGGCCTGCTGCCCCTGCGGGTCGAACTGGAAATGGAAATGCAGTCGCACCCTGCCGAATGGGCGCGCAGGGCGCGTCACCCCGCCGGCATCGTGTACGGCGAGTGCCGCAGCGTGCGCTGCGGTTGATCGGAACGGAATGTAGGGCGGGAACGCTGGCGGCGGTCAGTGCCGGGCGTTCACCTGATTGGCGGGCTTGTGCACCGGCGCGCTGGCGCGCGCGGGAACGGCGGGTTTGGCAGCGGGATCCGCCGCCAGGGAGGCTCCGCCAGCGGGCGGCTGCGTGTTCTGCGGCAGGATATGCACGAACACTTCGCCTTCGCGCATCATGCCCAATTCACCGCGGGCCCGCTCCTCGATGGCGCCAGTCCCGCCTTCCAGATCGCGCACTTCCGCTTCGAGCGCTGCATTGCGCGCGCGCAGGCCTTCATTGGTCTCGCGCTGCTCCGCCACCTGGCGTTGCAGATCCCAGACCTTGAACCAGCCGCCCTTACCCAGCCAGAGCGGGTATTGGATCAGGCCTAGCAGCACGAACAGCACCAGGAACAACAGGCGCATACGCGGGAACCCTCAGCAGTCGTGGCGTGGATGCGGCCCCGGGCTGGCACCCCGGGCCGCGCTTCTCATCAACGCAGGTTGTAGAAAGCTTCCAGGCCAGGATACGACGCCACTTCAGCCAGCTCTTCCTCGATGCGCAGCAGCTGGTTGTACTTGGCCATGCGGTCCGAACGGGACAGCGAACCCGTCTTGATCTGCATGGCGTTGGTCGCCACGGCGATATCGGCGATGGTCGAGTCTTCGGTTTCGCCCGAACGGTGCGACACGACGGCGGTGTAACCGGCGCGCTTGGCCATTTCGATGGCGGCGAAGGTCTCGGTCAGCGTGCCGATCTGGTTGATCTTGATGAGGATCGAGTTGGCGACACCCTTCTGGATGCCTTCGCGCAGGATCTTGGTGTTGGTGACGAACAGGTCGTCGCCCACCAGTTGCACCTTCTTGCCCAGTTGATCGGTCAGCAGCTTCCAGCCTTCCCAATCGTTTTCGGCCATGCCGTCTTCGATGGAGATGATCGGGTACTTGTCGCACCAGGTAGCCAGCAGGTTGGTGAATTCCTGCGAGGACAGCGAAATGCCGCCTTCACCGGCCAGCGTGTACTTGCCGTCGCGGTAGAACTCGGAGCTGGCGCAGTCCAGGCCCAGGGCGATCTGCGAGCCCGGCTCGTAGCCGGCTTCGGTAATGGCCTTCAGGATCAGCTGGATGGCGGCTTCATGGCTGGGCACGTTGGGCGCGAAACCGCCCTCGTCGCCCACTGCCGTGGACATGCCCTGGCCGTGGATCAGCTTCTTGAGCATGTGGAAGACTTCGGCGCCCCAGCGCAAGGCTTCACGGAAGCTGCCCGCGCCCACCGGCAGGATCATCAGTTCCTGGAGGTCGAGCGTGTTGTTGGCGTGCGCGCCGCCGTTGATGACGTTCATCATCGGCACGGGCATGCTCATGGGGCCGCTGCCGCCGAAATAGCGATACAGGGACAGGCCGGATTCGTCGGCGGCGGCGCGGGCCACGGCCATGCTGGCCGCCAGGATGGCGTTGGCGCCCAGGCGTTCCTTGGATTCGGTGCCGTCCAGCTCGATCAGGGTGCGATCGACGAAGGTCTGTTCCTGGGCGTCCAGGCCCATCAGGGCTTCCGAGATTTCCGTATTCAGGTTCTCGACAGCGCGCAGCACGCCCTTGCCCAGATAACGGCCCTTGTCGCCGTCGCGCAGTTCGATGGCTTCGCGGGCGCCGGTGGAAGCGCCCGACGGCACGGCCGCGCGGCCCATGGCGCCGGATTCCAGCAGCACATCGCATTCCACGGTGGGGTTGCCGCGCGAATCCAGAATCTCGCGGCCGATGATATCGACGATTGCACTCATGACTTTACATTCCCTGAACGATAAACATATTCATGACGGCCGCGCCTTCGCGGGCGTTGCGGGCACGGCGGTACTGCCAGGAGTCGTAGAAGGACTGGGCAGCGGCCATGGAGGGAAACTCCATGACGACGGTGCGGCCAGCCTTACGGCCCTCAAGGTGCTGGGATTCGCCGCCGCGCACCAGGATCTTCGCATCGTACGCCCGCATGGCGAGCGTGGACAGACGCTTGTAATCCTCGTACTGCGCAGGCTTGGTCACTGTGACGTCGGCGATGAGGTAAGCACTCATGGGGTTCCTTCAGGACAGTTGCGTTGGTTTCGGTCTGACGCCGGATACGGCGACGCCGCCAGTGTCGCGCAAGGCGGCCCGGCGACGCATATCCGATGCTAATCGGTTGTATCCGAAAGAAGCGCCGCCGTACAGGGCGGCGCTGGGGAGCGGGCCCGCGGTCCCGAAGATCCGCTTACGGAACTCGAGACCGCAGGCGCCCATTACGCCTCCTGGCCGCGGCGAGCCTTCTGCTCGATGGCGGCGCGGATATAGCTGGAGAACAACGGGTGGCCGTCACGCGGGGTGGACGTGAATTCCGGGTGGAACTGCACGCCCACGAACCACGGGTGATTGGGCAATTCCATCATTTCCGGCAGGTTTTCGGTCGGCGTGCGGGCGCTGATCACCATGCCGGCCTCTTCGAGGCGGGGCACGTAGACGTTGTTGACTTCGTAACGGTGGCGATGGCGTTCGTTGACTTCGTCGCCGTAGATGGCCTGTGCGCGAGTGCCTGCCTTGATCGGAACGCGCTGCGCGCCCTTGCGCATCGTGCCGCCGAGGTCAGAGGAGTTGTCGCGCTTTTCGACCTTGCCTTCGCGATCCATCCACTCGGTGATCAGGGCCACCACCGGATGCGGGGCGGACGGATCGAATTCCGTGCTGTTGGCGCCGCCCAGGCCGGCGACGTGGCGCGCGAATTCGATGACGGCCAGCTGCATGCCCAGGCAGATGCCCAGGTACGGCACGCCGTTCTCGCGGGCGTAGCGGATGGCGGCGATCTTGCCCTCGGTGCCGCGCTTGCCGAAGCCGCCCGGGACCAGGATGGCGTCCAGGTGCTTGAGCTGGTCGGTGCCGCGGGTCTCGATGTCTTCGGAATCGATGTATTCGATGTTGATCTTCGAGCGCGTATGGATGCCGGCGTGGACCAGGGCTTCCGTCAGCGACTTGTACGACTCGGTCAGGTCGACGTACTTGCCGACCATGCCGATGGTGACCTGGTGCTGGGGATGCTCCAGCGCTTCGACCAGGTTGTCCCACATGGACAGGTCGGCCGGCGGCGGGGTCAGGCCCAGCGCTTCGCAGACGATGTTGTCCACGCCCTGCTTGTGCAGCATGGCCGGGATCTTGTAGATCGAATCGGCGTCCCAGACGGAAACGACCGCGTCCAGGGGCACGTTGGAGAACATCGAGATCTTGGCGCGCTCGTCGTCCGGGATGCGGCGATCGGCGCGACACAGCAGCGCGTTCGGGTAGATGCCGATTTCGCGCAGTTTCTGGACAGAATGCTGCGTGGGCTTGGTCTTCAGTTCGCCGGCGGAGGCGATGAAAGGAACCAGCGTCAGGTGCACGAAGGCCGCGTTGTTGCGGCCCATGCGCAGGCTCATCTGGCGCGCGGCTTCCAGGAACGGCAGGGATTCGATGTCGCCCACCGTGCCGCCGATTTCGACGATGGCAACGTCCGTGTTGCCGTTCCAGGCGGCGTCAGCGCCGCGGGCGATGAAGTCCTGGATTTCGTTCGTGATGTGGGGAATGACCTGGACGGTCTTGCCCAGGTAGTCGCCGCGGCGTTCCTTGCGGAGCACGGATTCATAGATCTGGCCGGTGGTGAAGTTGTTCACCTTGTGCATGCGAGCGGAAATGAAACGCTCGTAGTGGCCGAGGTCCAGATCGGTTTCGGCGCCGTCTTCGGTGACGAAAACCTCGCCATGCTGGAACGGGCTCATGGTGCCCGGGTCGACGTTGATGTACGGATCGAGCTTCAGCATGGTGACTTGCAGGCCACGCGACTCGAGGATGGCGGCAAGCGACGCAGCGGCGATGCCCTTGCCCAGGGAAGACACCACACCGCCGGTGACAAATACGTATTTGGTCATCGTAATGAGCACCCGGGACGAGCGGGCGCGTGCGGGAAATTTGGATTATAGCCGGGAGGCGGAGGTTATTTGGGTTTTCCCCTAGCAGCCAGTGCGTAACATTTGGCTGCACTCGGCCGGCGCATGGAAATATCGCGCCCGGGGCTTCGTGCTATGGTCGTCCCCGATTTTGGATCCCACAAGGAGCGCCGCCGCCCATGAACACCCCGCCCGTCCCCCCAAAATCCCTGGCCTGGCGCCTGACCATGGCCGCGATTGGCTTGCAGGTGCTCGGCACCGCGCTGCTCCAGGCCTACCTGCTGCTCGCTTCGCCGATGGCCGCGCAAATGCGCGAGATATATGCGCGACCCGAGATGCTGGCGACCACCGGCGTGCAGCTTGCGGCCGGCTGCATCCTCGTGGGCCTGGTCACCTGGTGCACCACGCAGCGCTGGCTGCGCCGGCACGGCGCGAGCGGCGTCGACCGCCCGGGCCGGATGACGGCAGTGCTGCTGGCGCTGTCGCTGGTCCTGTTCGTATTGATTTCCGTCGCCCAGGCCCTGCTTCAGCATGCTTTCTATTCGCTCATCGTCACCTACAAGGAATGGGTGGACAACACCTTCGGCTTTTACGGCCCGGGCCGCATGCTGGTAATGGGCCTGCCGCTCAAGCTTTGCGGCATCCTGCTCACGATCGTGGGCAGTTGGCTGGCCGTGCGCATCGCAGCCTGGAGCGTCAAGCCAGGCGACGCCTCGGGCGCGCCTTCCTACCTGCCCCGCCACGCGGCATGGATCGCCGCACTGACGCTGCTGCTGTGGCAGCTGCATGCGGCGCTGGCACTGGGCGGCTACTTCACGTCGTACATGCAATCGACGGACCTGCTGGAGTACGCCTTGGGCTACTGGGTGCTGCCCGCCCTGATCCTGGCGCTGGCGGCGTGGGTCTGCCTGAAGCGCGTGCCGCAAACATTGGGCACGGCCGGATTCGGCCGGGCCATCTCCCATGGGACGTTCGCTTTCTGGATGGCGCAGGCGCTCGGGATCGGCCTGGCCGTCCTGGCCATCCGCGCCATGACGTGGAACCAGTTGGTGCGTGCCGCCGAAACCAACGCCACGACGGTGGTGCTGCTGCTGGCCTACGGCGCCCTGCTGGCGCTGGGGTGCCACGTCGGCGCCAGGCTGTTCTACCGGCGCCGCGAGGCGCAGCAGGACGCCGCGCCGGCTTGAACGGAGCGGCCGGAGGGCCGCATCGCGAAGATAGCACAATGAAAAAGGCCCCGAGGGGCCTTTTTCATTGTCCGGACGCAGATGTCAGATCGCCGCCGTGCGGCGCTCCAGCCATGCCAGCGCCTCTCCGTCCACCAGCGGCGACAGGCGCTCGAACACGGTCTTGTGATAGTCGTTGAGCCACGCGGTTTCATCCGCGCGCAACAGCGACGGTTCGATGCAACGGGTGTCGATCGGGCACAGCGTCAGCGTCTCGAAGCACAGGAACTCGCCCAGCTCCGAGGTCAGCCACGCGCGGTTGGCCACGAGGTTCTCGATGCGCACGCCCCAGCGGCCCGGGCGATAGATGCCCGGTTCGTTAGAGGTGATCATGCCCGGCTCCATTGCGGTATGCGGCCCCGGCGCAGCGCGGTACGAGATCACCTGCGGCCCTTCGTGCACGTTCAGGAAGTAGCCCACGCCATGGCCCGTGCCATGGCCGTATTCCGCCCCGCCCTCCCAGATGGGAGCGCGCGCGATGGCGTCCAGCATCGGCGACGGCGTGCCGCGCGGGAACGAGGCGCGCGACAGCGCGATCATGCCCTTGAGCACCAGCGTGAAATCCACTTTCTGGTCGGCGTTGGGCGTGCCCACCGCCACCACGCGCGTGATGTCGGTCGTGCCGCCAAGATACTGGCCGCCCGAATCGATCAGCAGCAAGCCGTCGCCTTCGATGACGGCGTGCGCTTGCGGCGTGGCGCGGTAGTGCGGCATCGCGCCGTTGGCGTTGAAACCGGCGATGGTGGCGAAGCTGGGGCAGACATAGCCCGGCCGGCGCGCGCGGGCGGCGGTGATCCGGTCGTCGATCGTCAGTTCGGTGATGGCCTCGTTGCCCAGCGCCTCTTCGAACCACGAGAAAAACTCGCACAGCGCCGCGCCGTCCTGCGCCATGGCCTGGCGCACATTGGCCAGTTCGGCGTCGGTCTTCCTGGATTTCAGCAGCGTGGACGGGTTGATGGCCTCGACGCGCGGCACGGCGGGATCCATGGCGTGGAACACGCCGCAGGTCACGCGGGCCGGGTCGATCAGCAGCGTCTGGTCCAGTTCCAGCGAGGCCAGCGCGTCCGCGGCCTGGGCATAGCCGGCCACGTCGACGCCGTCGCGGGCCAGGACCGCGCGCAGGGCGTCGTCGATCTTGCCGTCGGCCACGAACAAGGTGGCATGGTCCAGGCCGACCAGCGCATGGCCGACGAACACCGGGTTGTAGTCCACGTCCGCGCCGCGCAGGTTGAAGATCCAGGCGATGTCATCCAGCGTACTGATGAAGTGCACGTCCGCGCGATGCCCGCGCATCGCCTCGCGTACCTGCGCCAGCTTGTCGGCGCGGGAGACACAGGCGTCGGGGGCGACGTGTTCGTAGATCCTGGCGCCGGGCAGGCCGGCGCGATCCGGCCAGACCTCGTCCAGCAGATCTTCGCGGATCTCGAGCGCGGCGCCCGCGCTTGCGGCGGCAGCGGACAAGGCGCGGAAGGCGCCCAGGCCCAGCACCTGCCCGTCCACGCCGATGACGTCGCCCGCCTTGGTATTGGCGGCCAGCCAGTCCACGTGGCCCGGAGTCGTCGCCAGGGCGATCTTCATCAGCTGCACGCCCGTGCCGGCCAATTGCGCTTCGGCCTGCACCCAATAGCGGCTGTCCACCCACAGGCCGGCAAAGCAGGCCGTAACCACCAGCGTGCCCACCGACCCCGTGAAGCCCGACAGCCACCGCCGCCCCTGCCAGCGCGCCGGCAGGTATTCGGACAGATGCGGATCCGAAGACGGAACGACATAGGCGGACAGGCCGCGGCGGCTCATGGCCTGCCGCAATTGGGCGATACGGGCGTCGGTGCTAGACATGGGGGTGGGATCCTTAGCGCAACATGAAAGACATGGCGGCCAGGCTGTTCAGCGTGCGGACGGCGGACTGCATACTATCCGTGGTGAATCGCAAGGTCACGCCGTCCACGCGTTCCAGCGTGGGCCACATGCAGAACAGGTCGGCCAGCGCCGAGCTTTGCGTCTGCAACCGGCATTCTATAGGGGCGGGAATGCGGAAAGGAACGGCTTTCTTCAAGTTCCGCACGGCAGTTTCGGCCGCGGCGGCGATCGCGCGGCGCGAAGCGGCCGGCGACAGCGTGACGCCGCTGCCCTGGCCATGAGCGACCTTGGTCTGCACCCATTCGGCGCCGGGGAAGATATCGCGGGTTTCCGAGATGAACGCGTCATCGCCCGTGCCCAGAATGACGGGCACGCCCATCTCTCCGGCCAGCGCGCCGTACAGCCCGGCCTCGCCCAGCTCCATGCCGTTGATGAACACGCGGGCGAACGCAAAGCTGTTGATCGTGTGGGCCAGGATGCCGCGGCCTTGCGAACGCGAGTGGTAGCCGATCATGAAGACGGCGTCGCAGCCCTCTTCCAGCCCGCCCATCATGCCCAGGTAGCGCGGTTTGCCCAGCACCAGGCGGGCGCGCTCGTCCAGGCCGTCGGGCAGCAGGTTGCGGAAGCCGCCATGCGAGTCGTTGACCAGGATCTCTTCGGCGCCGCCGGCGATCGCGCCCTGCACGGCTGCATTGGCCTCGGCGGTCATCCAGGCGCGGGCGCGCTCGTACTCGCCGTTGCCGGCGCGGACCTGTTCGGAATGGAAGACGCCGGCGACGCCTTCGATATCGGTGGAAATGAGGATCTTCATGGGGAGTGCCTTCGATGGATGTCAGAATTCCGTGCGCGCCAGCCAGTCGCGCCAGTCGGGCGCGGCGTCCCGGATGGCCGCGCGGCGATGGCCGTCACGGCCCGTCACGGACTCGGCCCGCCACAGCGCGGCAATGATGGCCTGTTCGCAGGCTTCCGCCGCGGCCTCGAACAGCGGGTCGATGCGGGCCTCGTGCAGCATGGCGACCGCGGGCATGGGCTGCTCGGCCAGCTGCGGCACCGTGTAGGCGGTGGAGAACGCCAGCGCGATATCGCCGCTGCCGTGGCCGAAGACCGAACCGGTGCGCGCCAGGCCCGCGCCGGCGCGCAGCGACAGGCGGCGCAATTGGCGCGAGTCCAGCGGCGCGTCGGTGGCCAGCAGCAAAATGATGGACCCTTTTTCGGGAACGATGGCGGCGTTCTCTCCCGCCTGCGCCAGCCCGCCGTCCAGGCGTTGCGCCAGCCGGCGGCCGAATGGCCGGCCCGCCACGGTCAGGTTGGGCAGGCGGCCGAAATTGGCCAGCACCAGCGCTCCGACCGTGTACGCCACGCCCGGCTCGGCGCACGCCACGCGGGACGCGGAACCGATGCCCCCCTTGAAGGAGAAGCAAGACATGCCCCGCCCCGCCCCGACGGCGCCCTGCTCGAAGCGCGCGCTGGCGCCGGCCAGCGCGGCCGCGTAGTGCGATTCCTGCACCGCCAGCGCCTGGATGTCGTTCAGGTAGCCGTCGTTGCACTCGAAAACCAGCGGATTGACGGTGGCCATGCCGCGCCCGATGCCGGGGTTGGCAGCGACCGCGGACCGGATCTGCGCATTTGCCACCGTGCCCACGCCGAAGGTATTGGTCAGGGCGATGGGCGTTTCCAGCACGCCGAGCTCCTGCACCTGAACGAGCCCCGTGCTCTTGCCGAAGCCGTTCAACACGGTGACGGCCGCCGGCACCTTGTCCAGATAGGGATCGCCGCCGTGCGGGCGCACGACCGTCACGCCGGTCTGCAAGGCGCCCTCGGCCAGGGTGTGGTGGCCGACGGTGACGCCGTCCACGTCGCAGATGGAATCCAGCGGCCCGGGAGGGAGGACGCCGATGCGGGGGATGTCCTGCGCTTGTTTGTCCATATTCACTGCGTGTCGCCACGCTCCAGAATGCAAAACGCCGCCGCCCGGTGCCGCATGCGCGCGCCAGGACGGCGCGCTTTCCGCGGCGACGGACGGCGGCGTGGGGTTACTTGCGGTCGATCTTCGGATCGAGCGCGTCGCGCAGGCCGTCGCCCAACAGGTTGAACGCCAGCACGGTGAAGAAGATGGCCAGGGCCGGGAAAATCGCCACGTGCGGCGCGATCACCATGTCGGCGCGGGCCTCGTTCAGCATCGCGCCCCACTCCGGGGTGGGAGGCGATGCGCCCATGCCCAGGAACGACAGGCTGGCCGCGGTGATGATGGAGGTGCCGATGCGCATCGTGCCGTACACCACGATGGGCGAGATCGTACCGGGCAGGATGTGGCGCATGATGATGGTCCAGTCGGACGCGCCTACGCTCTTGACGGCCTCGACGTAGGTCATCTGCTTGATCGACAGCGTATTGCCGCGCACCAGGCGGGCGAACGCCGGCACGCTGAACACGGCCACGGCCACGATCACGTTGACCATGCTGGAACCCAGGATGGCGACCACGCCGATCGCCAGCAGCATGCCGGGAAACGCCAGCAGCACGTCGGAGATGCGCATCGTGATGCGTTCCCACCAGCCCTCGTAATAGCCCGCCATCAGGCCCATGAACGTGCCGACGATGGCGCCCATGGCGACCGACAGGAAGCCCGCGGCCAGCGAAATGCGCGCGCCCATGATGATGCGGCTGAAGATATCGCGGCCCAGCGAATCCACGCCCAGCCAGTGGGTCGCGGAGGGCCCGGCGTTCAGGGCGTCGTAGTCGAAGAAGTTCTCGGCGTCGAACGGCACGATCCACGGCGCGAAGATCGCGATGAAGACCAGCAGCAGGACGAAGATGCCCGCGCCGACGGCGAGCTTCTGCTTCTTGAATTTGCGCCAGAATTCGGTGGCGGGCGTGCGCACGTCGTTCTTGGGCGCGGCGGCGACGGTCGCGGCGGGTGTCGTATTGCTCATGGCCGCCTCACTTGTAACGGATGCTGGGATTGATGACGCCGTAGAGCACGTCGACAATCAGGTTGATCAGGATGAATTCCAGCGAAAACAGCAGCACAAGGCCCTGGATCACCGGATAGTCGCGCTGGGTCACGGCGTCCACCAGCAGGCGGCCGAGGCCGGGCCAGTTGAACACGGTTTCGACCACGATCGAGCCGCCCAGCAGGAAGCCGAACTGCAGGCCCATCATGGTGACCACGGGGATCAGCGCATTGCGCAGGGCGTGCTTGATCACCACGCGGCGCTCCGTCAGCCCCTTGGCGCGGGCGGTGCGCACGAAGTCTTCCTGGATGACTTCCACGAAAGAGGCGCGGGTAAAGCGGGCCATCACCGCGGCGACGGCGGCGCCGAGCGTAATGGACGGCAGGATGTAGTGCTTCCAGCTGGAGGCGCCCACGGTCGGCAGCCAGCCCAGGTTCACCGAGAACACCTGCATCAGCATCATCCCCAGCGCGAAGGCGGGAAACGAGATGCCGGACACCGCCAGCGTCATGCCGAGGCGGTCGGGCCAGCGGTTGCGCCACACGGCGGACACGATCCCGATGACCATGCCGAATACCACCGACCAGACCATGCTGGCGACAGTGAGCCACAGCGTGGGCATGAAGCGGTCCGCGATTTCCGTCGACACGGGGCGCTTGGTGCGCAGCGAGGTGCCGAGGTCGCCTTGCAGCATGTGGCTGAAGTAGCGCACGAACTGCTGCGGCAGGGGCAGGTCCAGCCCGAGTTCCTTGCGCACGAGTTCGACGGTCGCCTGGTCGGCTTCCTGGCCAGCGGCCAGACGAGCCGGATCGCCCGGAAGCATGTGCACGAACAGGAACACGACCACGGCCACCAATAGCAGCGTGGGGATCATGCCCAAAAGACGTTTGACGATATAGGTCAGCATTGAAATTCCTGCGACATCGGCGGGGACACCGTGTCCCCGCCGTATGCGGCCTTACTGTGGGGCCTCGCGGCCCCGGGGGTTGCTGCTAGGTTTACTGCTTCAGGTCGATATCGCCGAACCAGAACGAGGTGTCCGGCTCAACGTACACGCCCGACAGGTTCTTCGACTTCACGTACAGGTTGTTGGCGGTCACCAGGAAGGCCCACGGAGCGTCCTTCCAGATGGTTTCCTGGACGTTCTTGTAGATTTCCGTCTTCTTGGCGGGATCCGTCGTGGCCAGGGCCTGCTGGATGCCGTCGTCGACCGACTTGTTCGAGTAGTACGACACGTTGTTCAGCACCGGCGGGAAAGCGGCGGTGGACAGCAGCGGACGCAAGCCCCAGTCGGCTTCGCCGGTCGAGGACGACCAGCCGGCGTAGTACATGCGGACCTTGGCGTCTTCAGGCTTCTGCACCTGCTGGACGCGCTGCACGCGCTGGCCCGATTCCAGCACTTCGACCGACACCTTGATGCCGACCTGCGCCAGCTGCTGCTGCAGGAACTGGACGACCTTCACCGAGGTGCCGTCGTTATAGGCGGACCACAGCTGGCTCTCGAAGCCGTTCGGATAACCGGCTTCGGCCAGCAGGGCCTTGGCCTTCTTGATGTCGTACGGCCACGGACCGGTCTTGTAGGCGTATTCCACGCCCTTCGGCACGACGCCGTCGACGATGCTGGCATAGCCCGAGAAAGCGACCTTGGCCAGGGCTTCCTTGTTGATGGCGTAGTTGACGGCTTCACGCACCTTGACGTTGTCGAAGGGCTTCTGCTGCGTGTTCATCGACAGGTAGCGGGCCATGATCGAGTTCTTGTGGTCGACCACGTCCAGCTTGTCGTTCTTTTGCAGCACGGCGGCCTGCTCGTACGGCACCGGGAAGGCGAACTGCGCCTCGCCCGTCTGCACCACGGCGGCGCGGGTGTTGTTGTCCGTAACGGTGCGGAACGTCAGGGTATCGACCTTGGGATAGCCCTTCTTCCAGTAGCCGTCGAACTTCTTGACCTTCAGGTATTCAGCCGGTTTCCATTCGACGAATTCGAAGGGGCCGGTGCCCACGGGGTGGAAGCCGATTTCCTTGCCGTACTTGGCCAGGGCGGCGGGCGAGATCATCATGGCGGCCGGGTGGGCCAGCGCGTTGATGAAAGCCGAGAACGGCTTCTTCAGCGTGATCTTGACGGTCATCGGGTCGACGACTTCGGTCTTGTCGATGACGCTGAACTGGATGTAGCGCGACAGACGGTTGTCCGGATTGGACGGACGGTCGAAGTTGATCTTGACGGCTTCGGCGTTGAAATCGGTGCCGTCATGGAACTTCACGCCGGGACGCAGCTTGAAGGTGTAGACCAGGCCGTCTTCGCTGACGGAGTAGTCGGTGGCCAGGACCTTCTGGATCTTCAGGTCCTTGTCGAACTCGAACAGGCCTTCGTAGTAGGCCTTGCCGGCCGCCTGGTTCAGCGTGCTGTTGGTGTTGTACGGGTCGAGCGTTTCCAGCGCGATGGCGACGGCGAACGTCACGTCCTTGGCAGCGTGCGCCAGCGGCGAGCTGAGCATGCCGAAGGCCACCGCGGCGGCGGCCATCAGCTTGGTGGGGCGCAGAACTTTCATCATTGCAACTCCTGGTTCCGGATGGGAATTAGGGGGGTTTGTTGGAAGAAAAACAAGTACAACAACTGACTCAATACGCTCCGCCGACCGGATGGCGGGCGACGAAGTGATCCGTTCCGACCTGCACCAGCGGCTGCACCACCGGTTCGTCGCCCAGCTTGCGGATCGGGCTTGGGATTTCATCGGACAGCAAGGTGCGCTTCAGGTGGCGGCGCGCCGGATCGGCGATCGGCACGGCGGCCATCAGCTTCTTCGTGTACGGATGCTGCGGATTCTCGAAAATAGCGCGGCGCGGGCCGATCTCGACGATCTGGCCCAGGTACATGACGGCCACGCGGTGGCTGACGCGTTCCACGACGGCCATGTCATGGGAAATGAACAGGAACGAAATACCCATGTCGCGCTGCAGGTCGATCAGCAGGTTCACGATCTGCGCCTGGATCGATACGTCCAGCGCCGACACGGATTCGTCCGCGATCACGACCTTGGGATTCAGGGCCAGGGCGCGCGCGATACAGATGCGCTGGCGCTGGCCGCCGGAGAATTCGTGCGGATAGCGCTGCGCCATTTCGGACGGCAGGCCCACGCGCTCCAGCAGTTCGGCCACGCGGCGCTCGGCGTCGCGGCCCTTGGCCACGCCGTGTACCAGCAGCGGCTCCATGATCGAGAAGCCCACGGTCACGCGCGGATCGAGCGACGCGAACGGGTCCTGGAACACGAACTGGATGTCGCGGCGCAGGGACTGCAGCTCGTTGTTCTTCAGGCGCACGATATCGCGCCCGCCGAAACGGATCTCGCCGCCCTGGCTGTCCACCAGGCGCAGCAGGGAGCGGCCGGTCGTAGACTTGCCGCAACCGGATTCGCCCACGAGCGACAGCGTTTCGCCGGGGTACAGGTCGAAGCTGACCCGTTCCACGGCGTGCACGCGGCGCTGCACCCGGCTCATGATGCCGCCGCGCAGGTCGAAGCGGGTCACCAGATCGCGCACGCTCAGGATGGGTTCGCGCTTGTCGCCGGACGCCTGCGGCGCGCTGGCGGCGGGCGCTTCCTCGTGCCGGACCTGGCCGTCCACCTGCAGCAGCGGAAAGCGCGCGGGCAGGTCCGTGCCCTGCATGGCGCCCAGCTTCGGCACGGCCGACAGCAGCGCCTGGGTATAGCGGTGCTGCGGCGAGGCGAATACCTGGTCCGATGGGCCTTCCTCGACCTTGTCGCCCCGGTACATGACCAGCACGCGGTCTGCCACTTCGGCGACCACGCCCATGTCGTGGGTGATGAACACCACGCCCATGTGCATTTCTTCCTGCAGCTGACGGATCAGTTGCAGGATCTGCGCCTGGATGGTGACGTCCAGCGCGGTGGTGGGCTCGTCGGCGATCAGCAGCGCCGGCTTGCAGGCCAGCGCCATGGCGATCATGACGCGCTGGCGCATGCCGCCCGACAGCTGGTGCGGATAACGGTCCAGCACCGACTTCGCTTCCGGAATGCGCACCTGCTCCAGCATGCGCAGCGCCTCGGCCCGCGCCGACGCGGCGTCCTTGCCCTGGTGCTGGCGGATCGATTCGGCGATCTGGTCGCCGGCCGTGAACACGGGGTTCAAGGAGGTCATCGGCTCCTGGAAAATCATGGCCATGTCGGCGCCGCGCACATTGCGCATGACGCGCTGGCTGGAACCGGCCAGGTCGATCACGGAGCCGTTGCGGCGGCGCAGGGACATGCTGCCCTGGGCGATGCGCCCGCCGCCATGCTCCACCAGGCGCATGAGCGCCAGCGACGTCACCGACTTGCCCGAACCCGATTCGCCCACGATGGCCAGGGTCTCGCCCCGGTCCACATGGAACGACAGATTGCGCACGGCTTCGACCGTGCGCTCGGATCCCACGAAGCGCACCGTCAGGTCGTCGACCTGGACCACGCGGTTATCCGGCAGCGCCAGGCTGTTTGCGCGATCAACCATCTTTATTCAATCCCCAAAAAAAACACTTTCGCGCCGCTTATCGATAGATCGCGGTGACCGGCTTTTCGCCAACGCGGGCGTAACCCCGGTACATGCCTTCCGTGTTGAACGGCAAGGCCACATTGCCCTGGGCGTCGACGGCCACCAGGCCGCCCTTGCCGCCGATGGTGGGCAGTTTTTCATTCACGACGCGGTCCGCGGCCGCTTCGAGCGACGCGCCGCAATACTCCATCTGCGCGGCCACGTCGTAGGCGGCGACCATGCGGATGAACATCTCGCCGGTGCCCGTCGTGGACACCGCGCAGGTCTTGTTGCTGGCATAGGTGCCGGCGCCGATCAGCGGCGCATCGCCCACGCGGCCGACCTGCTTGTTGGTGATGCCGCCCGTCGAGGTAGCAGCGGCCAGGTTGCCCTGGGCGTCCACCGCCACCGCGCCCACCGTGCCGAACTTCTTGTCGGCGTCCAGCGGATCCGCCGGCGCGGGCTGGCCGCGGGCGACCATGGCCTGCCCGTCGTGGTCCAGCACGGCCGCTTCCGGCGTTTCCCGCTGCACGCGCAGCAGCTGCTCGCGGCGGGCTTCGGTGGAAAAGTACGAAGGATCGACCAGTTCCAGGCCTTCCTGCTGGGCGAAAACCTCGGCGCCCTCGCCCACGAAGAAGACGTGCTTGCTGTTCTCCATGACCTTGCGCGCGGCGAAAACCGGATTGCGCACGCGATGCACGTTGGCGATCGCGCCCGAACGCAGCGTGGCGCCGTCCATGATGGCGGCGTCGAGCTCATGGGTGCCCGCGCTGGTGAACACGGCGCCATGGCCGGCGTTGAACAGCGGGCAGTCTTCCAGCAGGCGGACGGCTTCGGTCACTGCGTCCAGGGCGCTGCCGCCCCGGGCCAGCACGGCCTGGCCCGCGGCCAGGATCGACTCCAGCGCACTCAGGTATTCCTGCTCTTTCTCTGGCGACATAGCCGCGCGGGACATCGCGCCGGCGCCACCGTGAATGGCGATCACGGGTTGAATCATCGTTTACCTACTCCATGGATGAGCCACGGCATGACGGACTGGGTCACCCCAGCAGCGGCCGCGACGGAATTCTTGGCCCGATAGGCCACCGCCGCGGAAAGGGCTTCGATCAGCCCCAGCGCGGCGGTTTCGGAATTGGGACTCAGCTGGCGCGCGGAGAACGCGTACAACACCACGGAGGCCGTGGGCGCCAGCGGCGAGGTGGGCTTGTCGGTCAGAACCAGGACGGGCACGCCGGCCTGCTTGGCGGCGCCGGCCAGGGTGACGGTGTCGGCCAGATAGCGGGGAAAGCCGATGGCGATCACCAGGTCCTTGGCCGTCATCCGCGACATCTGGCGCGCCGCGTGCGATACGCCGCCGGGCCCCGCCAGGGATTCGACCGAATGCAGGTGCATGCACAGGCCGCGCTGCAGCAGCCCCGCCAGGAAGCCGCTGGCGCCGAAACCGATAATGAAAACGCGTTCCGCGGCCAGGATGGCGTCCACCGCCTGCTCACAGGCCGCCGCGTCCAGCGACTGCAGGTTGCGTTGCGCGTTGCGGATGTCTTCTTCCAGCGTGGCGGCGAAGATCTGCACGGCGCTGGCGGAATGGGCCAGCTCGGTACGCAGCTTTTCCACGGGCTCCAGCGCGGCCTCGAAGCCGCGCGCCAGCTCGGCGCGGAACTGCGGATAGCCCGGCAGGTCCAGGGCACGCGCGAAACGGTTCGCCGTGGCCACCGAGACCCCCACCGCCGCGGCGAATTCATCGATGGTCATGGTCGCCACCCGGAACTGGTGCGCCAGGACGTAGTCGGCCATTTTGTGCTGGGTCCGGCTCAGCGCGGGCTGGGCCCGGGCGATCCGGTCAGCGATCGTAAGTGCGGCCTTGTTCATCGACGGAATGGGGGGAGGGGTAGCTGGGGTTTATGTAAATCTGTTTACATGCAAATTTTAGATAAGAAAATAGATTTTCACGCTAAGGGTATACCCGTGCAAAAATGTAACAGTGCCCGGGCAAGAAAATGGGACCGGTCTGCGTTACCCTGACCGCCCTTCCCTATTTAGCGCTTTCCGCCATGCCCGCCTGGACCTGCAAACCGCACGCCGAACTGACGCCGACCGAGCTCTACGCCATCCTGCGCCTGCGCTCGGAAGTTTTCGTGGTCGAACAGAACTGCGTATTTCTCGACATGGACGGCAAGGACCTGGAAGGCCGGACCGAACATCTGATGGCCTGGAAGAACGGCGCGCTGCTCGCCTACTGCCGGCTGCTGGAACCGGCCCTGAACGAAGGCAAGGCCATCATCGGCCGCGTGATCACCGCCCCCGCCGCCCGCGGCACGGGGCTGGGCCACGAACTGATGCGCCGCGCCAAGGCCGAAGTCGAGCGCTTATGGCCTGGCGAGCCCGTGTATCTGGGCGCGCAGGCGCGGCTGCGGGGGTACTACGCCGGACACGGCTTCGTGCCGGTCACCGATGAGTACATGGAGGACGGCATCCCGCATATTGGAATGCTGCTTGACCGCCGAGCTTGAACGCGGCCGTCCGCAGCTAACTCGTAGGACCGGAAATAAAAAATCGGACTGATTCTCATTTATATTTATGATTAACTAGACCGACCGCTTCGTTCATTCCTCCTGGAGAAGCCGATGGTCTTTTTGAAATCGATTGCCTTGGCGTCCTCGCGCCTTGTGGCCGGCCCAGCCCGCACCAGAGCGGCGCTTTTATTCGCAATCTTATGCGGGGGAGCATTCTCCGCTTCCGCCGCCCCGCCCCCCGGCACAGTCACGAAGTCCATCCTGGTGCCGTTTTCGCCGCAGAATGGGAACCGCCAGGTGCGCTCGTTGAGCGTGCATCCTAACGGCCAGGACTGGCTATTCGTCGAATGCCTGGAACAACAAGACTACCGCTGCGACGTCATGCGCTACGACTTGACGTCGGGAAAGCTGTTCCGTTATACGCTGTCCCGCGATTACACGTACACCTACGCGCACTACTCGCCCCGGGGAACCTACATCCTGATGAGCCGCCGCCCGCGTTACGGCACATCAAAAGAGCAAAGCGTCCGCGCATCAAAGGATTCCCAGCTGCTGATCATGCAAAGCGACGGGACAGGCCTGGCAGAAATCCCCGTCGCCCCGGGCGTCAAGCTGGCGCCTTTCATGTCTCCGGACGAGACACGCATTGCGTTCTGGAGAAGCGGGAAAATCCTCCCGCCGAACAACCGCATCGGCTTGATGGAGTTCGACATTTGGGAATTCGACCTGGCATCGAAGTCCGAGAGCCTGTTTTCGGGCAAGCGATTCGAATTCGCCACAGGAGGGAACCTGCAATACATCCGGAACGATGAAATACTCTTCCGATCCTATGGCCCGGACGCACGCTTCGAAGCGAAGTTCGATTATCGAGATCGATACGACGGCAGCCACGTCTATCGGCTGCGGCGTGGCCAGATGGAAGTACCGGAGCCCGTCGTGTACCCGGACATCCGAGACGCCGACTTACCCTCCATCGACAAACATGGAAATACCTTCCTCTGGGGACACACAAGCGACGATCGCACGCAGGGGATCATACGCATTGCATCGAACGGCGCGCAAACCATATGGCGCACGCGCACCGCGCGAGGCCCCTGGGACATGACGGTCGATCCCAATGGCGAGTACCTGGCCGCGATTTATTGGGATCTTCCCCAGAGTCGGACAGGTCGGCTAGGCGGTTTCGCAAAACTCGATCCTCATACCGCCACCTGGACCGAGATCCGGGTGCCGGCATGGGAAGAGGCCAAACCGGTACCAGTGCCGCCGCCGTTGCCCCGATAAAGCGCCCAGATCGTCAGCGCTATTGGCTCATGAACCGAGCAGAACCATGACAACGGCCACATTCGCGCCATCTCGAAGAACGCCGGTTTGCTGTCCAAGCCGGAAGGCTTGCCGTTTCTTCGAGGAAATGCATTCATGGTCACTAAACAACGTCAGGCAAGTTACGACAGCTTCAGAATTCTCGATGTTCAGAGTTGGCTTCCCACATTTGGCCTCTGGTGCGGCCCGGGCTGGTCCGCAGGGGAAAGAAATAGCCAGCTTACGGAAGAGGAACTACGCGCGCGTCCAGTATTTTTCTATCCCGATGGCAGGGCAAGCCAGGTGGATCAAATATGCAAGGAACATGATCTGGACTATTTTCGCGCGCGCGGGGCTCGCAACGAGGCGAGGCTGATTGCCGAGGCTGATTTCAACCTATCGCGCAAGCTCTTGCGATTGAATTTTCTTACGTTGCCGAGAGTCGAAGCGACATACGCCACCTTCATGGTTTTCACCTTTCAGCAGAAAATGATGATGATCAACTTGCCGAAAATCGGCGTCGATTTGTTGAAACGCAGAATCGACCGACTCACATCGCAAATCGCCAAAAAAATTACGGGAATCAATGGCTTGGTGTATTCCGACGCCTTCGGAAACACCATGACCGGATCCGCGTTTATGGCCACCGTCGAAGGGCTGGCCTATGTCCTTAGGGGAGTGACTTACACCCGCGCCGGCGACGGCACCAGCTATTTCAACCACTATCGAGATGCCTATCAGAACCTTTATAGCGGCTACAGCCCGGAATATCCTGCTACCACCTCTGCGTACGTCAAAGTATGGGTAGATGGCACTGTCAGCCTGGTAGACGGAAGCCGGCAAATGCAATTGGCAAACCCGTCAAATGGCGGCGCAGCCAAACCCAGGCCGGGCGACTCCGTTACGCCGATTCCGGGCAGCGGCCAAGATGTCGGCCAACCTCGCTTTTTCTGGAATGGGCTTTATATGTTTGATGGTAGGAAATGGTCATATCAAGGGCCGAACGACTTCGAAGCATGGGTGTGCGTCGCCGACGAATGCGCGGCGGTCCCGCGAACCCGCCCATAAGTCTCCCTAGGCTCGCCGGCGCCTCGAAACAAAAACGCCCCTTGCGGGGCGTCGAGCATCGCAGGATGGGTGCAGCGCGAAGGGCTTTGGGCAAAGGCCCCGCCGCCGGTCGCGCGCAACTCATCAACAGCGCAGCATCACAAGCCGGAGACGTCCAGCTTGGCCAGCGTCTTGGACTGGATTTCGTCCACCGTCACGCCAGGCGCCGTTTCCAGCAGCTTCAGGCCGTTTTCGGTGACTTCCATCACGCCCAGATCGGTGATGATCAGGTTGACCACGCCCACGCCCGTGAGCGGCAGCGTGCATTCGGGCAGCAGCTTGATATCTTCGGTGCCGTCCTTCTTCTTGGCCACGTGCTCCATCAGGACCACGACGCGGCCCACGCCAGCCACCAGGTCCATGGCGCCGCCCATGCCCTTGACCATCTTGCCCGGAATCATCCAGTTGGCCAGGTCGCCCTTTTCGGAGACCTGCATCGCGCCAAGAATGGCCAGGTTGATCTTGCCGCCGCGGATCATCGCGAACGAATCGGCCGAGGAGAAGATGGAGGACCCGGGCAGGGTCGTCACCGTCTGCTTGCCGGCGTTGATCAGGTCTGCGTCGACTTCGTCGTCGGTCGGGAACGGGCCGATGCCCAGCAGGCCGTTCTCGGATTGCAGCCACACTTCCACGCCCTTGGGCACGTGGTTGGCCACCAGGGTCGGCAAGCCGATGCCCAGGTTCACGTAAAAACCGTCTTGCAGTTCGCGCGCGGCGCGAGCCGCCATTTCATCGCGGGACCATGCCATGTCTGTTCTCCTTAGGCCGGGCGAGTGGTGCGTTGTTCGATGCGCTTTTCGGGCGTGGCGTTCAGCACGATCCGTTGCACATAGATGCCGGGCAGGTGGATCTGGTCGGGATCCAGGCTGCCGGTTTCAACGATTTCCTCGACTTCGACCACCGTAAGCTTGCCAGCCATGGCGACGTTCGGATTGAAGTTGCGGGCCGTCTTGCGGAACACCAGGTTGCCGCTGCGGTCGGCGATGTGCGCCTTGACCAGCGACACGTCGGGCACCAGCGAACGTTCCATCACGTACTGCTGGCCATCGAACTCGCGGATTTCCTTGCCGTCGGCCACGATCGTGCCCACACCGGTGCGCGTGAAAAACGCCGGGATGCCCGCGCCACCGGCGCGCAGCTTCTCGGCCAGCGTGCCCTGGGGCGTGAATTCGAGTTCGAGCTCGCCCGACAGGTACTGGCGTTCGAATTCTTTGTTCTCGCCCACGTAGGACGCAATCATCTTGCGGACCTGGCGCGTATTGAGCAGCTGGCCCAGGCCGAAGCCGTCGACGCCCGCATTGTTGCTGATGCAGGTAAGGTCCTTGACGCCCGAATCGCGCAGCGCGGCGATCAGGGCCTCGGGAATACCGCAAAGGCCGAAACCGCCCACGGCGATCATCTGACCGTCCTTGACGATGCCTGCCAGCGCCTCCTTGGCGCTTGCATAAACCTTGTCCATCGCTCCAACTCCTAGTTAAGGTCGAACTGAAGAGAGCCCGTCCCGCCGCTTGCGCGCAACCGGTCCCGCGCTGGGATCGAAAAAATCGGGATAGGCCCTGTTTTTTCTATTGCTTTTGTAATCTTGCGCTAGATTTTACCGGCATGCCCGGCCAACGCACGCCCTATTTTGCCGGTATCGCGCCTTGCGACGCGGGGGGCTCAGGCCGCGGGCCTGAACAGCGCGCCCAGCTGCGCCAGCACTTCCGGCGGCCACGGGGCGGACGCATTGGCCACGTAGTCCATCCAGACTAGCACGTTGCGCCCGCGGGCATAGGCCCCCCCGGCGTCGCCGGCTTTCTCCAGCAGCAGCTCGAATTCCGCGCTGGAACGGCCGATGCGGGTGACCTTGTGCGTGACGCGCACGTTCGCGGGATAGGTCAGGGGACGCAGGAAATCGCAGGATGCGTGGGCCAGGATGGGGCCCGCGTCCGCAGGCAGCTCGAAGCCGGCCTCGTAGAGGATCTGCATCCGGGCCTCTTCCATGAGGCGGAAATACAGCGTGTTATTGAGATGGTTCAAAGCGTCCGAATCGCCCCAACGCAAAGGCAATTCCGTTTCGTGGGTATCGCCTACCGCAAGAATCCGTGCAGACAGGTTGTCCGGGTTCACCAATAGCTCCTGATGGCTGAATGAAATACGAAGGCGGGCGAGGCGCCGCCTGCAATACAATCGTCGATAATACTTCCAGCCATATCTGGAACACATACGGGGAGCTTTGCAAATGTCTGAACGCGAGTCGATGGAATATGACGTGGTCGTGGTCGGCGGTGGACCCGCCGGCCTGGCCACCGCAATCCGTCTTAAGCAGCTGGCCTCTGAGAAGAATCAGGAAATCGGCGTCTGCGTGCTTGAAAAGGGCGCGGAACTGGGTGCGCACATCCTGTCCGGCGCCGTCATGGACCCGCTGGCGCTGACCGAACTCATCCCCGACTGGAAGGAAAAAGGCGCGCCGCTGAACGTGCCCGTCACGCAGGACAAGTTCCTGTTCCTGTCCGAAACCGGCGCGCGCGGCACGCCCAACTGGCTGCTGCCGCCCTGTTTCCACAACGAGGGCAACTACATCGTCCGCCTGGGCGACGTCGTGAAGTGGATGGGCGAGCAGGCCGAGGCGCTGGGCGTGGATATCTTCCCCGGCTTCGCCGCAGTGGAAATCCTGTACGACGAAAACGGCGCCGTCCGCGGCGTGGCCACCGGCGACATGGGTGTGGCCCGCGACGGCAGCCACACCGACCACTACCAGCCCGGCATGGAGCTGCACGCCCGCTACACGGTGTTCGCCGAAGGCGCCCGCGGCCAGCTGGGCCGCCAGTTGATCGAACGCTACAAGCTCGACGACGGCCGCGACCCGCAGTCCTACGGCATCGGCATCAAGGAAATGTGGGAAGTGGACCCGGCCCAATCCAAGCCCGGCCTGGTCATCCACACCGCCGGCTGGCCGCTGGATTCCGACACCTACGGCGGCTCGTTCCTCTACCACCTGGACAACAACCTGGTGGCGGTCGGCATGATCGTCGGGCTGGATTACGCCAACCCCTGGCTGTCGCCGTTTGACGAATTCCAGCGCTATAAAACGCACCCCGCCATCCGCGGCACGTTCGAAGGCGGCAAGCGCATCGCCTACGGCGCGCGCGCCATCACGGCCGGCGGCCTGCTGTCACTACCCAAGCTGACGTTCCCGGGCGGCGCGCTGGTCGGCTGTGAGGCCGGCTTCCTGAATGCCTCGCGCATCAAGGGCAGCCACGCCGCCATCAAGTCCGGCAAGCTGGCCGCCGAAGCCACCTTCGACGCCCTGGTCGCGGACCGCCGCCAGGACGAGCTTGCCGCCTACCCGCGGGCGTTCGAGGCATCCTGGCTGCACGCCGAACTGAACAAGGCGCGCAACTTCAAGCAGTGGTTCAAGAAGGGCCGCACCATCGCCACGGTGATGACCGGCGTCGAACAGCTGCTGTTCAAGGGCAAGATGCCCTGGACCCTGCACCACAGCAAGCCCGACCATGCCTGCCTGCAGCCGGCATCGCAGTGCGCGCGCATCGACTATCCCAAGCCGGACGGCAAGCTCACCTTCGACAAGCTCAGCTCGGTGTTCATCTCGAACACCAACCACGACGAGAACGAACCCGTCCACCTGACGCTGAAGGATCCCAACGTTCCCGTGCAGGTCAACCTGGCCAAGTACGGCGGGCCGGAGTCGCGCTACTGCCCGGCGGGCGTGTACGAGTTCGTCAAGGACGATCACGGCGAAGACCGCCTGCAGATCAACGCGCAGAACTGCGTGCACTGCAAGACCTGCGACATCAAGGATCCGACCCAGAATATCGTCTGGGTGGCCCCGCAAGGCGGCGAAGGCCCCGCCTACAGCGGCATGTGATCCGCTCGGCCCCGCACGCTGGCCGCGCGGGGCCTCTCCCATCCTCCCATGACCGAACGCGTCCTCCTCATCGGCTGCGGCGACCTGGGCCAGCGTGTCGCCCGGCGCTTCCTAGCGCGCGGCGACGAGGTCCATGCGCTGCGGCGCAATCCTCCGGCCGACGGCCCGCAGGGCATCCGCTGGCTGCGGGGCGACATCTCCCGCCCCGGCGGCCTTCCCGCGCTGCCCCGGGGCGTGACGCGCCTGGTCCACCTGCCCGCGCCCGGCGCGCGCGACCCCGCCGCCTACCGCGCCGTCTTCATCGACGGCCTGGCCAACGTGCTCGAGGCGCTGGACACGTCGCGGCTCGAACGCGTCGTGTTCGTCTCGTCCAGCGCCGTCTACGGCGAGCACGATGGCCACTGGGTCACCGAAGACACGCCGCCCTCTCCCCTGGGCGCCAATGGCCGACTGCTGCTGGAGGCCGAGGCCGCGCTGGCGGCCCGCCGCCTGCCGTCCACGGCGCTGCGGCTGGCGGGCCTGTACGGACCCGGCCGCCTGCAACTGATCGACAGGCTGCGCAGCGGCGCGGCCGGCGCGCCCGTCCATCCCGAGCACTGGGCCAATCGCATGCACATCGACGACGCGGCCGCCGCCGTGGTCCATCTGGCGTTGCTGCCCGAGGTGACGCCGGTGTACATCGGCTGCGACGATACGCCCCTGCCCTTGCACACGTTGTATGCCGAGCTGGCCCGGCTGGCCGGCGCGCCCTCGCCGCGCGTGGCGCCCGCGCCCGCGAACGTCGGCAGCAAGAAGCTCAGCAATGCCTGGTTGCGCGCGGCAGGCTTCACCCTGCGATGGCCCGACTCCCGCCTTGGCTACGCCGCATTGCTGGCGGAGGCGGGCCAGGACGATCCCGCACAGGCATAGTTCGGCCCACGCCGAATCGTTGGCCGCAAACCTGCCGGATACTGGCGGCCACGCTTACCGCCATCCATCGTCATGTTTCCCGCCCATCCTCTCGAAGCGGTCACGCACGCCGCCCCCTATCCCTACTACGCAGCGCTGGCGCGCGACCGGCCGCTATATCGGGAGCCGGCGCTCGACCTCTGGATCGCCAGCCACCCGGATGCCATCCGGGCCATCATGAGCCACCCGGCCGCCCGAGTGCGCCCCCCGGCTGCGCCCGTGCCTCCCGCGCTGTGCCCAGGCCCGGCGGCGACGCTGTTCGGCCGCTTCGTGCGCATGAACGACAGCGTGCCGCACACGCAGCTCAAAGGTTTGCTCACGGATTTCATTCGCGGACAAGGACGCCATCCGGAGGTGATGGCCTGGCCCGATACCGGAGCGCTGACGGCGAACGACATCGACCGCTACCTCGCCGCGGCGCCGGTGCACGCGCAAGCCGCCTTCCTCGGCCTGCCGCCCAGCGTCTACGCCGACTGCGCGGCCGATATCAGCGTTTTCCTGTCGGGGTTGCCTGAGGTTTCTGCCGGCCCCAAGACTGCCGCCGCACACGCCGCCGCCGAACGCCTGCAGGGCCGCCTTGAATCGCACCTGCAGGCTCCGCAGGCCTCGCCGGCCTTGCGCAGGCTGCGCGAGGCCGGCATGCGCGCCGATCTGGCGCCGGCCCTGCTGGCCGCGAACCTCGCGGGCCTGCTGTTCCAATCCTGCGAGGCGGGCGCAGGCCTGCTGGGCAACGCGCTCGTCCTGGCCGGACGCCGCGGCCTGCGCGGCGCCGTCTCGGACGGACAGGCCGAGGCGCTGGTGGATGAAGTGCTGCGCACGGACCCGCCCGTGCACAATACCCGGCGTTTCCTTGCCGCCGGCATCGAGATTTGCGGCCAGGGCATCGAGGCCGGCCAGACCGTGCTGCTGGTCCTGGCCGCCGCAGCCATGATCGAGCCCGAAGCGCGCTGGCCCTTCGGGGCGCTGGGGCACGCCTGCCCCGGCGCCGAACTGGCACGCCGCCATGCGGCCGCGGCGCTGGCCCATCTGCTGCACGCGGACGCGGATACCGTATCGCTCGCGGCTCGCTTCCGCTACCGGCCGCTACCCAACGCGCGCGTACCGCAGTTTGATTTCCCCAAGGAGCCCTCCCAATGATCGCCGTGATATTCGAAGTCGAACCCGCCAACGGCAACCCCGAGCCCTACCTCGCAATAGCCGCCGGCCTCATCGAGGAATTGAAAGCCATGGACGGCTTCATCTCGGTCGAGCGCTTCCAGAGCCTGACCAACCCGGGCAAGCTGCTGTCGCTGTCGTTCTGGCGGGATGAAGAGGCCGTCCGCCGCTGGCGTTCGCTGGAGTCGCACCGCCGCGCACAGGAGGCCGGGCGCGGCGGCGTCTTCGCGGGCTACCGGCTGCGGGTTGCGCAAGTGCTGCGCGACTACGGCATGCATGAACGCGGAGAAGCCCCAGCGGACAGCCGCGAGCGCCACGGCTAGACCGAGTAGCCTTGGTCGCCGGGTGCGAGCGCCAGCTTTTTTGTACTAACATACAAAAACAATCAATATGAACATCTCCGCCGCCATCGCTGGCGCGCCACCCGCGCCACATCGCTCTCCGGTACCATTCCCACTCCCTCGCCACGCGCGCTCCCGCCCCGTCCATGTCCACCGCCGTCCCCGCCCGCCCCACACCGCTGCAAGTCGATCTGGCTCGCCATATCGCGGAAGATATCGTGGCCGGACGTTACGCGCCGGGCGACCATCTTTCCGAGGAAGCGCTGGCGGCGGACTATGAAGTCTCGCGCACCCCGGTGCGCGGCGCGCTCAAGCTGCTGGCCACGCAGGGCCTGATTACGCATCGCCCCAACAGCGGCTATACGGTGGCGGCGCGCGGCGCCGCCGCGCTTCCCGCGATCGAGGGAGCCGGCCCCACCCAGGACGAGCTGTACCGGCGCCTGATTGGCGATCGCGCCTCGCGCGCGCTACCGGACACGTTTACTGAAAGCGACCTGCTCCAGCGTTACCCCGCCCCGCGCAGCGTGCTGGCCAAAGCGCTGTTGCAGCTGTCGGCCGACGGCCTGATCGAAAAACGCAAAGGCCACGGCTGGCAGTTCGCGCCCTCGCTGGAAAACCGCGACGCGCTCAACGAAAGCTACCGCTTCCGCATGACGGTCGAGTGCGCGGGGCTGCTGGAGCCCACGTTCCGCCCGGACAAGGAAGCCCTGGCGCGCATGCGCGCCGCGCACGAAGCGCTTGCCGCGCGCAGCGACGGCAGCGACATCTCGGCCGCGGAATTCTTCAATCTGAACGCCTCATTCCACGAAATGCTGGCGCGCTTCTCGGGCAACCGCTACATCCTGCAGGCCGTGCAGCAGCAGAATCAGCTGCGCCGGCTCGAGGAGCACCGCGCGTTCTATCACCTGGCGCAATACGCGAACTCCAGCCGCGAGCATCTGCAGATACTGGCCGCGCTTGAGGACGGCGACCAGGAATGGGCCGCCCAACTGATGCGGCAGCATCTGAAATCCGCGCTGCAGCGCTCCTGATCCCCTGCGCCTTTCCTGCCGGCCCATACCGGATCCGGATTGTTCCGGCTCGAACTTAATTGTATTTTTTAATCTATTAGTACACAATAAAGCGTCATTCACTGCCCCAACAGGATCATCTGATGTCGCCCCAGACCCCAAACTCCGAGGCTTATTGGCTGCCCTTTACCGCCAACCGCCGCTTCAAGCGCAACCCCGTCGTATTCAGCGGCGCGCAGGACATGTACTACTTCCGTCCCGACGGCAGCGAAGTGCTCGACGGCATCGCGGGCCTGTGGTGCGTGAACGCCGGCCACGGCCGGCCGGAGATCGTGCGGGCCATTTCGCGGACGGCGGCGGATCTCGATTACGCCTCCTCGTTCCAGATGAGCCACCCGCTCGCTCTGCGCTTCGCCGATGAGTTGATTCGGGCAGCGCCTGCCGGTTTTAGCCAGGTGTTCTTTTCGAACTCGGGCTCGGAGGCCGTGGACACCGCGCTGAAGATCGCGCTGGGCTACCACCGGGCGCGCGGCGACGGACAGCGCGTGCGCCTGATCGGCCGCGAGCGCTCGTATCACGGCGTCGGTTTCGGCGGCCTGTCGGTCTCGGGCATCGCGGGTCATCGCAAGCCTTTCGGCAATCTGCTGCCCTTCGTCGATCACCTGCCGCATACCTATGACCGCGAGAAGATGGCCTATACGCGCGGCCAGCCCGAGTGGGGCGCGCACCTGGCCGACGCACTAGAACGCATCGTGGCCCTGCACGATGCCTCGACCATTGCCGCGGTCATCGTCGAGCCCGTTGCGGGTTCGACAGGCGTGCTCGTGCCGCCCCGCGGCTACCTGCAGCGTCTGCGCGAAATCTGCGACAAGTACGGCATCCTGCTGATCTTCGACGAAGTTATCTGCGGCTTCGGGCGCATCGGCGGCGCGTACTCGGCTTCGCACTTCGACGTGATGCCGGACATCATCACCAGCGCCAAGGGCCTGACCAACGGCGCGATCCCGATGGGCGCCACGCTGGTGCGGGAACATGTGTACGAAGCCTTCATGCAAGGGCCGGAGAGCGCCATCGAGCTGTCGCACGGCTATACGTACTCGGGCCACCCGGTGGCGTGCGCGGCGGGCCTGGCCACGCTCGAGATCGCGCGGCGCGAAAACCTGTTCGAGCGGGCCGGCGAGCTATGGAAAGAATGGGAAGACGCCGCGCATTCGCTCAAAGGCGCCCCGCATGTGGTCGACGTGCGCAACATCGGCCTGCTGGCCGCGATCGAGCTGGCGCCGGAGGAAGGCAAACCCGGCCAGCGCGGCTATGCCGTGCACCAGGCCTGCCTGGAACGCGACTGCCTGATCCGCTCGGCCGGCGACACCATGCTGCTGTCGCCGCCGCTCACGATCGAACGCCATCAGATCGACCGGCTCTTCTCGACGCTGCACGACGCGTTACGGTCCATGCCCTGACGCTTTCAGGCGCGCGGCGCGGCGTTGAACCCTGCGCCGCGCGCTACCGCGGCGCTCAGCGCGCGACAGTGGAGCAGTAATCGGCTACGGCGCGCGCCGCACGGCGCACATCGTCCGCGCTGACGTCCAGGTGGGTCACCAGACGCGTCGGCCCGCCGTACACCGCGCGCATCTTGATGTTCTGCGCGTCCAGCGCGGCGGTCAGGCCATCGCATAGCGCCGGCTCGACCTGGATGAACACCATGTTGGTGTCCTGGCTAAGCACCTCGACGCCCGGAATGCCGCGCAGCCCCTCGGCCAGCAAACGGGCATTTTCATGATCTTCGGCCAGGCGCTCGACGTTGTGCTCCAGCGCATACAGGCAAGCGGCGGCCAGCACGCCGGCCTGGCGCAAGCCGCCGCCCAGCATCTTGCGCCAGCGCCGGGCCTGGGCGATCAGTTCGGCGCTGCCCACCAGGACCGAACCCACCGGCGCGCCCAGCCCCTTGGAAAAACAGATCGACACCGAATCGAAGGGCTGGCACAGGTCCGCCACCGGCTTGCCGCTGGCCACCGCCGCGTTGAACACACGCGCGCCATCCAGGTGCGTCGCCAGGCCGTGCTGGCGCGCCCATTCGGTGGCGGCCCGCACATAAGACGCCGGGATCAGCTTGCCGTGGAAGGTGTTTTCCAGGGCCAGCAGGCGGGTGCGCGCAAAATGCGGATCGCCCTCGGGCTTGAGCGCCGCGGCCAATTTTTCCAGCGGCAGCGAACCGTCTTCCGCGTGCTCGACCGGCTGGGGCTGGATGCTGCCCAGCACGGCCGCCCCGCCCCCTTCGTACTTGTAGGTGTGCGCCAGCTGCCCCACCAGGTACTCGTCGCCGCGGCCGCAGTGCGCCATCAGCGCCCCCAGGTTGCTCTGCGTGCCGGAAGGAAAGAACAGGCCGGCCGCCTTCCCGGCGCGCTCGGCCACCGCTTCCTGCAGGCGGATCACAGTGGGGTCGTCGCCCATCACATCATCGCCCAGGGGCGCGGCGGCCATCGCCTGCAGCATGGCCGCGGAGGGCCGGGTAACGGTATCGCTACGCAGATCGATCATGGAAAATCCTCGGATAGAAAACGGAGTTCGAAAAACCGCTCAGTCGGCACGCGGCGCCGGCGCGGCCCGGCTCACGACCCAGATGCCGGCCAGGATCAGCGCCATGCCGCCCAGCTCGGCGGGCGTCGGCCGTTCGGACAGCAGCGCCCAGGCAAGCAGCATGGCCACGACGGGCACGCCCAGGCTCGACAGGCCGGCGATGGACGCGGGCACGCGGCGCACGACCTGCAGCCACAACAGCCAGCCGGCCGCGGTCGCGATCAGCACGATGTAGGTCATGCCGGTCCAGAGCTGCCAGCCCCATTGCGCGGGCATCTGCGGCACCAGCAAGGCCACGGGCACCATCACCAGGCCGCCGAACAGCATCTGCCAGGCGGTAAAGGTCATCACGTCCGGCGCATGGCGTTCGAACATGCGCTTGGACAGCACGGTTCCCACGCCCCAGCTCAAACCGCTGCCCAACCCCAGCACCACGGGGCGGATGTCGCCCAGGCCGTTCCACGGTTCTACGAAGCAGATAAGCCCGACAGCGGCCAGGCCGATGCCCAGCCCGTGCGTCGCGGTGGGCCGTTCGCGCAGCAGCCACCACGCGAACAGGATCACCCAGAACGGCATGGTGTAGGCCATGAGCGAGACCTTGCCCACCCCGCCCGTTACCAGCGCCGTCTGCACGAACCCTTGAAAGCCCGCCGTCTGGGTCAGACCGATCAGCAGGGTCAGCTTCCAGGGCGGCATGGCCAGCGGGCGGCGGGTCGCGATCACCAGCGCGAACAGCACCAGGCTGCCCGCCACGTAGCGCAGCGCCACGAAATCGAAGGGGCCGATGTAGGACACGATCAGTTTCATCGCGATCCAGCTGCCCGCCCAGACCAGAATGGTGCTGAGCATAAGGGCCAGCCCTGCCCGATCGAAACTGCTGCGGCTCACGTCTATGGCTCCGTGGAAATGCGAAGGAAGAAAAAGAAAAGGCGCCCGGCGCCGGCGGATTGCCGGCACGGGCGCCTGACATTATGCGCCTGTCGCGCAGCGAACAGCCGGCGCGCGCCGGCCGGTCGCGCTCACAGGGGCCTGGACAGCTGTTCCAGGATGGCGGGGTTTTCCAGCGTGGAGACGTCCTGCGTGACTTCCTCGCCCTTGGCGACCACGCGCAGCAGGCGGCGCATGATCTTGCCCGAACGCGTCTTGGGCAGGTTGTCGCCGAAGCGGATGTCCTTGGGCTTGGCGATGGGGCCGATTTCCTTGGCCACCCAGTCGCGCAGCGTCTTGGCGATGGCCTGCGCTTCGTCGCCTTCCGGACGCGTCCGCTTGAGGACCACGAAGGCCACGACGGCCTCACCCGTGGTGTCGTCCGGACGGCCCACCACCGCGGCCTCGGCCACCATCTCGTGCGCCACCAGCGCAGACTCGACTTCCATCGTGCCCAGGCGGTGGCCGGATACGTTCAGCACGTCGTCGATGCGGCCCATGATCCAGAAATAGCCATCCGCGTCGCGTTGCGCGCCGTCGCCGGCCAGGTAGTAGCCGCGCAGCTCGGAGGGGAAATAGCTCTTCTTGAAACGCTCCGGATCGCCCCAGATGTTGCGGATCATGGCGGGCCATGGCCGCTTGACGACCAGGAAGCCGCCGTTGCCCTGCTCGACGTCGGCGCCCGTCTCGTCGACGATGGCCGCCGCGATGCCCGGCAGGGGCAAGGTGCAGGAACCCGGCTTGGTCGGCGTGGCGCCCGGCAGCGGCGTGATCATATGGCCGCCGGTCTCGGTCTGCCACCATGTGTCCACGATCGGGCAGCGCTCGCGGCCTACGTTCTTGTGATACCACATCCAGGCTTCGGGATTGATGGGCTCGCCCACCGTGCCGATGATGCGCAGGCTGTCCAGGTCGTAGTTCGCCGGATGCGCTTCGGGCGAGGCCTCGGCCGCCTTGATCAGCGAGCGGATGGCGGTGGGCGCGGTATAGAACGTGGTGACCTTGTGGCGGGCGATCATGTCCCAGAAGCGACCGGCGTTCGGGTAGGTCGGCACGCCCTCGAAGACCACCTGCGTCAGGCCGGCGGCCAGCGGGCCGTAGGTGATGTAGGTGTGGCCCGTGACCCAGCCCACATCGGCCGTGCACCAGTACACGTCGTCCTTGCGGGCGTCGAAGGTCCATTTCACCGTCAGCAGCGCCCACAGCAGGTAGCCGGCCGACGAATGCTGCACGCCCTTGGGCTTGCCGGTGGAACCGGAGGTGTAGAGGATGAAGAGCGGATGCTCGGCGTTGACCGGCACGGGCGCGCAGGTGTCGGGCTGGCCGGCCTCGACGTCGTGCATCCAGAGATCGCGGCCTTCGTTCCACTGCACCTTGCCGCCGGTTCGGCGGTACACGATGACCTTGGAGACGGCTTCGCAGCCGCCCATCGCAAAGGCTTCCTCCACCGCCGGCTTGAGCGGAATAGTCTTGCCGCCGCGCACCTGCTCGTCAGCGGTGATAACCAGCGACGCGCCCACGTCCATGATGCGCTCCTGCAGGCTCTTGGCCGAGAAGCCGCCGAACACCACCGAGTGCGTCACGCCCAGGCGCGCGCAGGCCTGCATGGCCACCACGGCTTCGATCGACATCGGCATGTAGATGATGGCGCGGTCGCCCTTCTTGTAGCCCAGCGCGGCAATGCCGTTGGCGAAGCGGCACACGCGGGCCAGCAGTTCGCGATAGGTCACCTTGTCGACCTTGCCATCGTCGGATTCGAAGAGGATGGCGGTCTTGTCGGCATTGCCGTTGGTCAGGTGCACGTCCAGGCAGTTGGCCGAGACGTTGAGTTCGCCGTCGCCGAACCAGCGGTAGAACGGGGCGTCGGATTCGTCGAGCACCTGCGTGAACGGTTTGGTCCACTGCAGGTTGTCGCGGGCCTGCCCGGCCCAGAACCCGTCGAAATCGTTCTCGACCTGCGCGCACAGCGCGTTATAGGCTTCCATGCTGGGAATGGCGGCGCCCTGCGCCGCGCGCTCGGGCGGCGGGAAAACACGGGTTTCCACCAGGACGGACTCAATAGCGTTCGACATGATTTTTGTCTCCAATCGGTGATTCTGTCGTTTATGCCGCTTTTTTATTACCCATCTGCAACCGTATCGCCACGCTCTTACGGGCACCTTACGCAAAATGCGGGCCAGAGCCCGCACGGGCGCAGGAACTCGGAGCGCCGGCAATGCCGGCCTCGCGCCGAAATGGCCGGAAGGCATCAAACGAGCGGCATGCACAAGCAAACAACGCACCGGCGCCGCATTGCAAACGCGGCGCCGCTGGGCAGACCATAAGGATAGCAGCCGCGGCGCCGCTTTCGTGAGACTCAGGCGGCCCGCCGGGCCAGGCCGCGCTTCATATCCACGCGCGACAGCAGGATGAGGCCTCCGACGAAGAACAGGCCGGTAACCAGGATGGCCAGGCGGTGGTTGCCGTCAGTCGCCCAGGTCACCAGGCCGTAGGTCAGCGGGCCGATCACGGCGGCCAGCTGCACCGCAAAGGTCCATAGCGAGAAGAATTCGGCCAGCCGGCCCGCGGGAGCGAGCGCGCCGGTCATCGCCCGCCCCGCGCTCTGGGTGGTGCCCATGCACAACCCGGCCAGCGTGGCGGCCACCCAGAACACCGGCGCCGTCACGGCGGCGTAGGCCACCAGCACCATTGCGATCCAGCCGACCAGCGTCACGGCCAGCGCGGGCTTGTGGCCGATGCGGTCCTGCACGTAGCCAAACGAGAACGCCCCCGCCGCGGCGCCGATGTTCACCGTGAAGACCAGCAGCATGATCTGGGGTGTGGTGAACCCCATGACCTCCGAGGCGTATACGGCCGCCAGCGTGATCACCACCGAAATCCCGGCCTGGTAGCAGGCAATGCACATGAGCAGCCGGCGGAATTCCGGAAAGTGCTGCCCGGTTTCGCGCCAGGCATAGGCCAGGCGCTTGAGCACGTGCAGCGCCTCGGGCTGGCCGGCCTGCGGCTTGGCACGCTCGCGCAGCAGGAAGAAGGACGGCAGCGCCGCCAGCGCGAAGACGGAACACGTGACGACGATGACCCACGGCACGAAGTGCTCGGCGGTCGCGCCGCGCGCCTCGGCCAGGGTCACGACCACCAGCGACAGGCCCAGCGTGAGCATGCCGCCGCAATAGCCGAAACTCCAGCCCCAGCCCGAGACCCGGCCCAGCGCCGTGGGCTTGGCGAGCTCGGGCAGGAACGCCGCGACCACGGACTCGCCCACGCAGTAGCAGTAGTTGGAAATGACGATGGCGGCCAGCGCGAGCCAGACGTCGCCTGGGCCCGCCTGCGTCAGCACCAGGGTGGCGGCGACGCAGCCCACCGTGCTCGTGTAGAGCAGGCGGCGCTTGCCGGCACGCGCGTCGGCGCGGGCGCCCAGCGTGGGCATGGTCAGCATGATGAGGAGATAGGACAGCGATAGCGCCGCGGTCCAGGCCAGCGTGGCCCACGGGGCGCGCCCGCCCACCACGCCGACGAAATAGGTACTGAACACCGCCGTGAGGATCACGGTGGTGTAGCCGGAATTGGCGAAGTCGTACATGGCCCAGGCCCAGACTTCGCGCTTGGCCACGCCGGGATTCAGGGGGCTGCCGCCCCCTGCCCCGCCGTTCTGGCCGGAAGCGTCGGGCGACGCTTCCGAGGGCTCGCCCTGGCTCAGGAGGCGGCCTTCGTGCTCCGCACTCCGGTATTCGCCTTTGGGGCGGCCCGGCAGGCTCATCGGTCCGCCTTCGTGCTCCGCACTCCGGTATTCGCCTTTGGGGCGGCCCGGCAGGCTCATAGGCCCAGCGCCGCGATGCCTGCTTGCGCGATCTGCACGTCTTCGGTCGATTTGACGCCCGACACGCCGACCGCGCCCACCACGTGGCCGTTGGCTACGACCGGCACGCCGCCTTCCAGCAGGCCGTCGATCAGCGGGGCCGACAGGAACGAATAGCGGCCGTTGTTGATCATTTCTTCATAGACGCGCGATTCGCGGCGGCCCAGCGCGGCGGTCTTGGCCTTCGCGGGCGCGATGTGCGCCGAAATCGGGGCGGCTTCGTCCAGGCGCAGCATGCCCAGCAAGTGGCCGCCATCATCAACCACGGCGATGGTGACGGCCCATTTGTTCTGCAGGGCGTGTGCCTCGGCCGCGGCCAACACTTTCTTGACGTCTTCGGCGCTCAGCACGGGTTTGGTATTCATTGCAGCGACTCCTTGATCTGTTCCAGGGCGGTTGGGTCTTCGATGGTTGTCAGGTCCCCGGGATCGCGTCCTTCGCATACCGCGACGATCGCGCGGCGCAGCACCTTGCCGGAGCGGGTCTTGGGCAACGCGCCCACGAACCGGATCCGGGCGGGCCTGGCCACCGCTCCCAGCTGATCTTCCACCAGCCGCATGATATCGCCTTCCAGCTGCTTTGCCCCCTCCGGCGTTTCGGCGCCCGCCGGATTCTTCAGCACGGCGAACGCCATGGCCACCTGCCCCTTGAGCGTATCGGCCACCCCGACCACCGCGCACTCGGCGACCTGGCTGTGGCTGTTGACCGATTCCTCGATCTCGCGTGTGCCCAGCCGGTGGCCCGCCACGTTGATCACGTCGTCCGTGCGCCCCAGGATGAACCAGTAGCCGTCGGCGTCGACCAGGCCCCAGTCGAAGGTGGAATACACCTGGCGCCCGGGAATGGAGGTGAAATAGGTCTCGACGAAACGCTCGTCGTCGCCCCAGATGGTGGACATGGCGCCCGGCGGCAGCGGCGGCACGATGGCCACGACGCCCTTCTGGTCGGGGCCCAGGTCCTCGCCGGTGGATTCGCTGACGATGCGCGCGTCGAAGCCGTACACGGGGAACGACGGGCTGCCGTAGCGGGTGGGCACGTTCTCTACGCCGGGCTGGGCCGAGAGGATCGGCCAGCCGGATTCCGTCTGCCAGTAATTGTCGATGATGGGCTTGCCCAGCCCGCTGGAAATCCATTGCGCCGTCGGCTCGTCCAGGGGCTCGCCCGCCAGGTACACCGCGCGCAGCGTGGACAGGTCGTGCTGCTTGAGCAGCGCCGGGTCCTGACGCTTGAGCACGCGCACCGCGGTCGGCGCCGAAAACAGGGCGTTGACCCCGAACTGCTCTACCAGTTTCCACAGGATCGCGCCGTCCGGGCGCACCGGCGTGCCTTCATACAGTATCGACGCCTGCCCGCCGATCAGGGGGCCGTAGACAATATAGGAATGCCCCACCACCCAGCCGATGTCGCTAGTGCAGAAGAAGGTGTCGCCAGGCTTCCCGTTGAAGATGTATTCCATGGACGAGGCCAGCGCCACCGCGTAGCCGCCGGTGTCGCGCTGCACGCCCTTGGGCCGGCCCGTGGTGCCTGAGGTATAGAGGATATAGCTGGGTTCGGACGATTCCAGCCATTCGACCGGCACCCGCGCGCCGCGGTGACGTTCCCGCAGGGCCGCGTAATCCAGGTCGCGCCCGGCCACAGGCTCGAAGGGGGCCAGGCCGCGGTCGAACACCACGACCGAGGCCGGCGGCGACTTGGCCAGCGCCAGCGCTCGGTCCAGCAGCGGCTTGTACGGCACGACCTTGCCGGCGCGGGAACCGCCATCGGTACAGACCACGACCTTGGGCGCCGCGTCGTCGATGCGCTGGGCCAGGTTGACCGAGGCGAAACCGCCGAATACCACGGAGTGCACCGCCCCGATCCGGGCGCAAGCCAGCATCGTGAACACCGCTTCCGGCACCATCGGCATGTACAGCAGCACCCGGTCGCCGCGCCCCACGCCCAGTTCCTTGAGCATGGCGGCGGCGGCATTGACCTCTTCGAAGACGTCCTGGCGCGTATAGACGCGCTCCCGCTCAACCTCGGTAGACACCCAGATCAGGGCCGGCGCGTCGGCCTGGGTCGGCAGCCAGCGGTCGACCGCGTTGTAGCAAAGGTTGGTCCGCCCGCCCGTGAACCACTTGGCGAAGGGCGGCCGGGAGAAGTCCAGCACAGACTCGAACGGCGTTTCCCAATGAATGCGGCCCGCCTCTTCCCGCCAGAATGCATCGCGATCGTGCACCGAGCGGTAATGGAAATCCCGGGTTTTTTGCATTTATGTCTCCTGTTATCGTTCGTAAGCCTTAAGGCTGATTGCTTTCTTTTTGAATCCTTCGGTCATTTTGGTAGGCGAACCTTGCACGAGGCTTGCCGCAAGTCAAAAAAATTCTGCCTAGCGTCCACGCTGCATGGACATTTAAGCCGGTAACGTAACGGGCCGGTCTTAAAAGTTTGGTAGAATCGCCCGCAAAGTTGTACAAAAATGTTGATTTTGCTGACATCCTGGTCAGATTCACGGCGAATTCCGTGCTTTCTGTCGTTGTCCGCAAGTCATCCCCAGGCGAATGCATCGACACTCCACACGCGCGCTACAGATTTCATCTACTGGCCAGGCAACTCGCGGTCTGCGTTTGCTGGCGCTGTTTGCGTGCATGGCGGGTCTGGCAGGTTGTGCCGGCACAAGCCAAAAGTCAACCGCCTATACGTCGGAGATCGACCCCTACGAAACGGAGTGGGTCGCCACCGCCGATGACCCCATCGGCATGCTGGTGGTGCACAAGTTCAAGCGCGAGCGCCAGAAGGCCCACTCGGGCGTGAGCAGCGACAACGCCATGGTAAGCGAAGCCCTGAACCAACTGGGCATCCGCTACCGCTTCGGCGGCAATTCCCCCGATACCGGCTTCGATTGCAGCGGGCTGGTCACGTACACCGCCGAACGTTCGCTGGGCCTGAAACTGCCCCGCGTCGCAGCCGAGATGGCGCGTCAGGGCGTCGCCGTCGACAAGAACGAGTTGAAGGCCGGCGACCTGGTCTTCTTCAACACGCTGGGCCGCCGCTATTCGCACGTGGGCATCTACCTGGGCGATGACCGCTTCGTGCACTCGCCCAGCGCCGGCGGCGTGGTCCGCGTCGAAAACATGACCATGGCCTACTGGGCCAAGCGCTACAACGGCGCCCGCCGCCTCGACAACAATCTCATGGCCTCCGCGCGCGCGGCCAACTGAGCCCCGCCCCGCTTCCCGTACAAACAAGCAAAACGCCGCCGGGCTTTCCAGTCCGGCGGCGTTTTCGTTTCTCTTCGCGGCTTGAACGCCGCAGGCCGTTTCGGCCTCCCCAGTTCTTTTACCCGGCCGCGGCAGGCGGCCGGCGGTTTAGTGCACCGTGCCCGCGCGGGAGCACAGGCCGCATTGCTGCAACGCCTGCTGCATGCTGCAGACCGAACGGCGACAAGCCACGACCCGGATGCCGCCGCGCTGCGCCGCGTTGCGGAAGGTCTTCATGACGTTGTGGCCGAGGAAATCGGTCAGCAGGATGACCAGTTGGGTGCCGGACGGCAGTTGCAGCGTCTTCTTTTGATGCGAGGGATCACGCCCGCTGATGTGGTGCGTGATCGAAATATTGTGTCCTTTGAGAAGATCGGGAATGTTGCCGAGGCGGTCGGCGCCCACTACCACTGCACTGAGTCCTGCCGTCATGATGAACCTCACTGGGTCGTTGAGACTGGATGTAATGATAATGATTCCTATTTTTTAGTCAACACAAATGAGATCTGTTCTTATTTAATTATTTTTATGAGCCCGCAAAAAGGGATAGCGAGACCCGGTCCATCCAAAAAAAAAGCGCGGGCCGGAAGGCGCCGCGCGGCTTGCTTGCGACAGGACGAACCGTCTATTTGGGAACGCCCTGCACTGCTTCCGTCACCACTGCACGGCTCAGCGAAGGCGCCAGCATTTCCAGGAAGGTGTAGACGTAGTCGCGCAAGAACACGCCAGACTTCACGCCGACGCGTGTCGTATGGGTGCCGAACAGATGGCCCACGGGCAGCCCCACCAGATTGGAGTCACGCCGCGGGTCATAGGCCACGCCCGCGATGATGCCGATGCCCAGGCCCACGTCGACATAGGTCTTGATCACGTCGGCGTCAATGGCTTCCAGCACGATGTCCGGATGAATGCCCTGGTTCGCGAAGATCTCGTCGATGGTGCTGCGGCCGGTGAAGGCCCGGTCATAGGTCACGATGGGGAATTCAGCCAGCTGCGCCAGCGACAGCCGCTTGGCGGCGCTGGAAGTCAGCTCGGCCAGCGGGTGGTCCGGACGCACCACCACGGTGTGCTCCCAGGCGTAGACCGGCAACGTCGCGAGGCCGGGCGTCAGGGCCAGGGATTCCGTCGCCAGCGCCAGGTCGGCCTGCTCGTGCAGGACCATCTCGGCCAGTTGCGCGGGGCTGCCTTCGGCCAGCGACAGATGCACCTTGGGGAATTGCTTGCGGAACGCGGGGATGACCCTGGGCAGCAGGTAGCGCGCCTGGGTATGCGTGCATGCAATCACCAGGCCACCCTCGTCGCGGCGCGCGAACTCGTCGCTGACCTTCTTGAGGTTGTCCACTTCGCGCATGATGCGATCGATGACCTGCGACACCGCCAGGCCGGGCTTGGTCAGCCCTTTGATGCGTTTTCCATGCCGTTCGAAGATCTTGATGCCCAGTTCATCTTCGAACTCGATGATTGCCTTGGATACCCCCGGTTGGGAGGTGTAGAGCATCCGGGCGGCTTCGGTCAGATTGAAGTCGCGCCGGATGGTTTCCCGCACGAAACGAAATTGCTGCAGGTTCATGAATTGGCCCCTGATAGACGGACCAATTATAAGTAATAAGGACGCCTTGCTATATCACTTATTCATATAAGCTTAGGAGCAAGACGTCCCCTTTTCAGCGCATCGCGATTGTGGTGTTCACGCTCTTGGCGTGGGCCGACCAGCGCGCGGTGACCGTCTTGGTCTGCGTCCAGAACTGCACGGCCTGCTTGCCGTTGGGGCCCAGGTCGCCCAGCTTGGAGCCGCGCGAGCCAGTGAAGCTGAACCAGGCCACAGGCACCGGGATCGGCACGTTGATGCCCACCTGGCCCACGTCGATGTTGTTCTGGAAGTAACGGGCCGCGCCGCCATCCTGGGTAAACAGCGCGACGCCGTTGCCGTTGGGATTGCGGTTGATGAATGCCACCGCGTCCTCCAGCGTTTCGGCGCCCACCACGCACAGGACCGGGCCGAAGATCTCTTCGGTGTAGATGGTCATGTTTTCGTTGACGCCGTCGAAGATCGTCGGGCCCACGAAATTGCCCTGCTCGAAGCCCGCCACCTTCAGGTTGCGACCGTCCAGCAGCAGCTTGGCGCCTTCGTCCACGCCCTTCTGGATCAGGCTTTCGACGCGCTTCTTGGCATTGGGCGACACCAGCGGGCCCAGGTCGGCGGCGCGGTCGGTGCCGGAATTGACCTTGAGCTTCTTCGCGCGCTCGACGAAGTCGGGCAGCCAGTTGCGCGCCTCGCCGACCAGCACGGCCACCGACGAAGCCATGCAGCGCTGGCCGGCCGCGCCGAAGGCGGCGCCCAGCAATTGGTTCAGGGCGACATCGGGATCGGCGTCCGGCAGGACCACGCAGTGGTTCTTGGCGCCCATCATGGACTGACAGCGCTTGCCCGCGGCCGACGCGCGGTTGTAGATCTCGGTGCCCACACGGGTCGAACCGATGAACGAGACCGCCTTGATGTCCGGATGCTCGCACAGGCCGTTGGCGGTTTCCGGACCGCCGTGCACGACGTTCAGCACGCCCGGGGGCAGGCCGGCTTCCAGGGCCAGTTCCGCCAGGAACAGCGATGACGTCGGATCCTGCTCGGAGGGCTTGAGCACGAACGTGTTGCCGCAAGCCACGGCGATCGGGAACATGAAGCAAGGCAGCATCACGGGGAAGTTGAACGCGGTAATGCCCGCGCACACGCCCAGCGGCTGGATCAGCGTATAGACGTCGATGCCCGAGGCGGCGTTTTCGGCGTACTCGCCCAGCTGCAGGTTGGCGATCGAGCAGGCGTGCTCGACCACTTCCAGGCCGCGGCCGACTTCACCTTCGGCGTCCGGCAGGGTCTTGCCGTGCTCGCGGGTGATCATCTCGGCCAGCTTGCCGGTGTTGGCGCGCAGCAGCTCCTGGAACTTCAGCATGACGCGCATCCGCATGCCCTGCCCGCTGTTGCGCCAGGTCTTGAAGGCCTCCTTGGCGTTGGAGACGGCCAGGTCCAGTTCTTCGCGGGTGGCGAAGGGAACCTTGGCGACGACCTCCTGGGTGGCGGGATTGATCACGTCTCGCCATTCGGTGGTTTTGGACTGCACTAGCTTGCCGCCGATCAATAGCGGAACGCGCGGGACTTCACTCATTTGATGCTCCTCACACTGCGTAGTCGATGCGGAGGGAACTCCGCGATCATGGATCTCGCGGCGCGCCGCCGGGCCCGAGGGCCGGCGGCGCGCGCACGGCTTATTTCTTCACCAGCGGGCACGACGAATCGGCCAGGGGCTGGAACGCCTCGGCGGCCGGAATGGTCGCCACCAGCTTGGAGTAATCCCAGCCGCCCTTGGACTCCGCGGGCTTCTTCACTTCATACAGGTACATGTCGTGGATCACGCGGCCATCGGGACGGATCGACGCATTGCGCATGATCGGATCCTTGATGGGCAGTTCGCGCATCTTGTCGGCGACCACCTTGCCGTCCGTGCTGCCGGACGCCGCCACGGCGCGCAGGTAGTGCAGCACGCTGGAATACACGCCGGCCTGGGTCATGGTGGGCTTCAGGCCGCGGAAGGCCTTTTCGAAGCGCCCGGACCACTGGCGGGTGGAATCGTCGTAATCCCAGTAGAAGCCGTCCACGTATGACAGGCCCTGGGCGTTCTCCAGGCCGAGCGCGCGCAGGTCGGACAGGAAGATCAGCAGCGACACCAGGCGCTGCCCGCCGGCCACGATGCCGAACTCGCGCGCCTGCTTCACGGCGTTGACGGTGTCCTGGCCGCCGTTGGCCAGCGCCACGACCTGCGCCTTGGAGCTTTGGGCCTGCAGCAGATAGGACGCGAAGTCAGGCGCGTTCAGCGGATGCCGCACGCTGCCGGTCACCGTGCCGCCCAGCGCCTTCACGGCCTTGGCCGTATCGGCTTCCAGCGAGTGGCCGAAGGCGTAGTCCACGGTAATGAAGAACCAGGACTTGCCGCCCGCCCGCACGGTAGCCTTGGCGCCGCCTGCGGATTGCGAATACGTGTCGAACATCCAGTGGAAGCCGACGGGCGAGCATTCCTTGTTGGTCAGCGCCGTGGTGGCCGGGCCGGAGAACATCACGACCTTGTTCTTTTCGCGCGCAATGCCCTGCACAGCCAGGGCCACGGCGGAGTTGGTCAGGTCGGCGATGGCGGTAACGCCGTCGCGGTCGAACCATTCGCGCGCCTTGGCCGCGCCCACGTCCGCCTTGTTCTGGTTGTCCGCGGACACCAGGTCGATCTTCATGCCCTTGCACTCCGCGGCCAGGCAATCATCGATGGCCAGCTGCGCCGCCGCCACCGAACCTGCTCCTCCCATGGCGGCGTAGGTGCCGGACATGTCCGTCAGAATGCCGATCTTCACTGGCGGCTTGTCCGCCGCGTGCGCCTGGGCAACCAGGACGGCGCCCAGACACAAACCTACGGCCAGCCCGCGTGCGTGCAATTTCATGGATTTGTCTCCTGAGTTCTATGCGTTATGGCGCCGTCTTTGCGGCCTGCGGCCCCGGGTTATGCCCTAGGGCCTGCCAACCCAGTGTAGATGTGTGAAAATCAACGAGCAACACCAGAAATGCACATTCCTTGTGCATAAATGAACAATTGAATTTCTGGCCCGCCGCGCGCAGCGCCGCGGACGCCTGGAGCGCCAGATCGTGCTTGATTGGGACAGCCTGAGGTATTTCCTGGAAGTGGCCCGTACGCAGCGGGTCAGCGCGGCCGCGCGCAAGCTCGGGGTGGAGCACACGACGGTGTCGCGGCGCATTCGCGCGCTGGAGGCCGAGCTGGAAACGCTGCTGTTCGAGAAGTCGCGCAGCGCCGGATTCATGCTGACGGAAGACGGCCAGCGCCTCTTCGTCCATGCCGAACAGATGGAAAGCACGGTGCATTCCGCCCGCGAGAACCTGTCGGGCATCGGCCAGGCGCTATCGGGCCACCTGCGCATCGGCGCCACCGAGGGTTTCGGCAGCTACGTGCTGACGCCCCTGGCCGCCGACTTCCAGCGGCGCTATCCGCACATCACGCTGGACATCCTGCCGGTGCCCCGGTTCGTCAGCCTGTCCAAGCGCGAGGCCGACCTGGCCATCACCATCGAGCGCCCCCAGCGCGGCCCGTATGTGTGCAGCAAGCTGTGCGATTACACGCTGCGCCTGTACGGCACGCCCGGCCACCTCGCCCGCCACCCGCCGATCGCGGCCCGCGCGGACCTGGCCGGACATTCCTTTATCGGCTACGTGGACGAACTCCTGTTCAGCGAACGCCTGCGCTACCTGGAAGACCTGCTGCCCGCCAGCAAGGTGGTGCTGCGCAGCACCAGCGTGGTTGCGCAGTACCATGCCGCGCTGCAGGGCCAGTCGCTGGCGATCCTGCCCTGCTTCATCGCCGCGCAGGATCCGCGGCTCACGCCGGTGCTGGAAAACGAGGTGGAGATCACGCGCTCGTTCTGGATGTACTGCCATGAAGACCTGCGCAAGCTCAAGCGCGTGACGGTCCTGTGGGAATTCATCCGCAAGTCGGTGCTGAAGAACGCCGACCTGCTGGCCGGCAGGCGCGGCACCATGAAATACCTGCCGTGACGGCCGAGGCCGCCCCCGAAGCCGCGCCTACGCGCTGGTCCGGGGCGCCTTCACGCGCAGGCGGCGCATCAGCAGGAAGACCGTCAACAGGGCCACGGCGCCGTGGATGGCCCACACGCCCACGCCGAAGCTGAGCTTGCCGCTGGAGATCCAGGCGCGCGACAGGTTGATCAGGTTCATGTAGAGCAGGCCCACGAGGCCCGCGATGAGCAGGTCGCCCGAGCGCCCCAGGCGCGGGTTGACCGCCCCGAGAGGGATCGCGAGCAGCGCGAGGTTCAACGCGGCCAGCGGCAGCGAGATGCGCCACATGACCTGCGACCAGCTGCTGTCGGTGTTGTCGGCCATCAATTGCGTGGTGGTGCGCGCCTTGGAGGAACGCTCCGCCGCGGCGCGGGCCTCGGCCACGGGATCGCCGCCCGACTTGCTTTCCAGGCGCAGCCCGTACTTGTCGAAATGCACCAGGCGGAGCTCGGGCGTGCCCGGTTTCAGGTCGTAGCGGTGCCCTTCGCCCAGCACCAGGAAGCGGTCGCCGTTGGGAAGCGTTTCGCTGCGCGCCTTGCTGGCGGTCAGCACGCTCAGCCATTCGGGCCCGGTTTCACGCGCGAACACGTTGCCCAGTTCGTCGTTGGCATCGAGCGGATCTTCCGCGAAGAACACGCGGCTGCCGCCCGAAGACTCCGCGAACTGCCCGGCCGTGACCTTGGACAGGTCCGAGCGCTGCTCGAAACGTTCGTGGTATTCGCCGATCTGGCGGTACGCCCAAGGCGCCGCCACCAGCGTCAGCCCCGCCACCGCCAGCGCGACGGGAACGGCGACGCGCAGCACGGGCCTCAGCCAATCCGCCAAGGACAGGCCGCTGGCGAACCACACCACCATTTCGGATTCGCGGTAGTTGCGCGTGACGGTGGTCAGGACCGCGATGAACACCGAGACCGCGAGGATGGTCGGCAAGGCGGTGATGGTCGACAGCGCGGCCAGGACCAGCACGACGTCCGCTCCGATGTTGCCTCCCGCGGCTTCGCCGAGCAAGCGCACGAGCAGCACGCTGAGCCACACGACGAGCAACGTGGAAAAGACAACGCCAGCGTGACTGATGATCTCGCTGACGACAGAGCGTTTAAATAGAGACATGGGAGAATATGCGGGATAATCGACCGCATCATACACAGACGCACACGGGAAACCCTCATGGAATTTAGCACACAGACCACCGCTTCCCTGCACCAAGTCAAAACCGCCGCGCTGGCCGTCGGCGTGTACGCGGAAGGCGTGTTGAGTCCCGCCGCCGATCTCATCGACCGCGCCTCCAACGGCGCCGTGCGCTCGGTGGTCAAGGCCGAGTTCCGCGGCCGCGCCGGCTTCACCCTGACGCTGCGCAACCTGCCCGGCGTAGCCGCGCAGCGCGTAGTGCTGGTGGGCCTGGGCAAGCAGGAGGAATACGCCGCCCGCGCCCACGCCTCCGCCGAACAGGCCTTCGCCTCGGCCTGCGTGGCCGCCCAGCTGACCGAAGGCGTGTCCACGCTGACCGCCAACCCCATCGCCGACGTGAGCATCGCCGCCCGCGCCCGCAGCGCCGCCATCGCGGCCGGCAGCGCCACCTATCACTACGACGCCAGCTTCGGCAAGCCCGACCGCGACGCCCGCCCCAAGCTCAAGAAGATCACCCAGGTCGTCGAACGCGCCGACGCCGCCCAGGCGCAGAAGGGCCTGCGCGAAGGCGGCGCCATCGCCAACGGCATGGAGCTGACCCGCACGCTGGGCAACCTGCCCGGCAACCTCTGCACCCCCACCTACCTGGGCGAAACGGCCAAGCGCCTGGCCCGCGAATTCAAGTCGCTGAAGGTCGAAGTGCTCGACAGGAAGCAAGTCGAAGCGCTGGGCATGGGTTCGTTCCTGTCGGTCGCCCGCGGTTCCGAGGAAGCGCTGCGCTTCATCGTGCTGCGCCACGCCGGCAACAAAGCCGCCAAGAAGGGCGCGAAGGCCGCCCGCGGCCCCGTCGTGCTGGTCGGCAAGGGCATCACATTCGACGCCGGCGGCATCTCGCTCAAGCCCGCCGCCACCATGGACGAAATGAAGTACGACATGTGCGGCGCCGCCAGCGTGCTGGGTTCGTTCCGCGCCCTGGCCGAACTCGAACTGCCGCTGGACGTGGTCGGCCTGATCCCCGCTTGCGAAAACCTCCCCAGCGGCAAGGCCAACAAGCCGGGCGACGTCGTCACCAGCATGGCCGGCCTGACCATCGAAATCCTGAACACGGATGCCGAGGGCCGCCTGGTCTTGTGCGACGCCCTGACCTACGCTGAACGCTTCAAGCCGTCCGCCGTCATCGACATCGCCACGCTGACCGGCGCTTGCGTGGTCGCGCTGGGCAACGTCAACAGCGGTCTGTTCTCCAAGGACGACGCCCTGGCCGACGCTCTGGCCGCGGCCGGCCGCGCGTCGCTGGACACCGCGTGGCGCATGCCCATGGACGACGCCTACCAGGAACAGCTGAAGTCCAACTTCGCCGACCTCGCCAACATCGGCGGCCCTCCGGCTGGCGCGGTCACGGCGGCCTGCTTCCTGTCGCGCTTCGCCACAGCCTATCCCTGGGCCCACCTGGACATCGCCGGCACGGCCTGGCGCGGCGGCAAGGACAAGGGCGCCACCGGCCGCCCCGTGCCGCTGCTGATGCAGTACCTGCTGGACCAGGCTTGAAGCGCCTGCAACGGTACCCGGCATGACGCGCATCGATTTCGCCTTCGGCGCGCCCGACCGCCTGCGCATGGCCTGCCAGGTCGTGCGCAAGCGCTACCTGGCAGGCCAGCGGCTGGTGGTGTACTGTAAAGACGGCAGCCGCTTGGCCGCGTTCGACCGCATGCTGTGGGCATTCGACGACACGTCTTTCGTGCCGCACGTGCTGGCCAACGACCCGCTGGCGCCCGATACCGCGGTGGTCCTGACCGCCGGCGATCCGCAGCAGGCCGCAGCGGCCGCAAGTCAGGGCGGGCTCCCGCCGCCCGCCTGGCTGCTGAACCTGGACAACGACTGCCCCCCCGGATTCGAAGCCTTCGAGCGGCTGCTCGAAATCGTCTCCGACGATCCGGACGACAAGCAGGCGGCCCGCCAGCGTTGGCGCGCGTACCAGGGCGCCGGCCACACGCCGCACAGCCACGATCTCAGCCGCCAGCCTGACGGCTGATCGCCACACCGGCGCCGGCGTGCCCGCGCCCGCCGCGCCACCCAGACTCTCGGGAGCCACCATGCCCTCTCGCCTCAACGACCCCGGCATCCCTACCTTGACCCAACGGGCCGAGCCCACGTTTCATGCGCCCCCCGCCGGCAACGACGCGCAGGCGCCGGTGCTGACGGAGCTGGCCGACGACGCCGGACCGGCGTACGCTGACGATGCCTTCCCGCTGCTGACCGACGTGGCGGAACCCATGGACGCGCCTTCCGCCGCCCCCCCATCCGCCCCCCTGCCCGACGCGGCCGTCGTCAGCGCGCGCCTGCAGGCCGAGGTTGAAGAGCTCATGCGGGAAGCCCTGGCCGACGCCATCGAACAGATCCAGGCCCGCATGGATGCCGAACTGCCAGGCATCGTGGCCCGCGTGCTGCGTAACGTCCGGCCGGGTTGACCCCTCTGGAACCCATGCCCCGCGTCTGGTCTAATTCTTGGTGAAACTGGATTCTTCAGGGAACTGTAAGGTATCCTTCCCATCTAAGCCTTCTAGGCAACCACTACTCTGCCGTACACAGGAGTTCTCCATGAACGAATATCGTCCGTCCCCTTTTAACCGTTCCGGCTCGATGGCCGGCGCGCCGGGCGAGGTCGCGCGCAATAAAGTCCTGCGCAACACCTATTGGCTCCTGGCGCTCTCGCTGATTCCCACTGTGCTGGGCGCCGCCGTGGGCCTGTACACCGGCATCAACGCCGTCATGGGCGCCAGCCCGGGCCTGTCGGCGATCGTGTTCCTGGTGGGCGCGTTCGGCATGATGTTCGCCATCGAAAAGAACAAGAACAATTCGCTGGGCGTCGTCCTGCTGCTGGCCTTCACTTTCTTCATGGGCATCATGCTGTCGCGCCTGCTCGGGTTCGTCATGGGCATGAGCAACGGCTCGCAGCTCGTCATGACGGCCTTCGGCGGCACCGCCATCGTATTCGGCACGATGGCCACGCTGGCCACGACCATCAAGCGCGACCTCTCGGGAATGCAGAAATTCCTGTTCATCGGCGCGGTCGTGATCCTGGTGGCGGCCCTGGCCAACATCTTCCTGCAGTTGCCGGCGCTGATGCTGACCATTTCGGTCCTGGCCATCGTCATCTTCTCGGCCTTCATGCTGGTCGACCTCCAGCGCGTGGTGAACGGCGGCGAGACCAATTACGTGTCCGCCACGCTGGCCATCTACCTGGACGTCTACAACGTTTTCTCGAACCTGCTGATGCTGCTGGGCATCTTCGGCGGCAACCGCGAGTAATCGCCAGCAGCCAAACCTGCGCCAAGGGCCTACATTGTCATGTAGGCCCTTTTTTTTCCTCGCCATGCCTGACCGCCGCCACTTCCTCCTGACCGCCGCCGGCGCCGCCCTGGCCGGCTCGTCGCGGGCCGCCCGCGCGCTCAGCCTGTCGCCCCCCATGCTGGCCCGGACCATCCCGGCCTCCGGCGAGGCGCTGCCCGTCATCGGCCTGGGCACTGCGGACACCTTCAATGCGCCCCCATCCGACGCCGCGGCCATGGCGCCGCTGGCCCAGGTGCTGGATGTCTTCCTGCAGGCGGGGGGCGCCCTCATCGACACCGCGCCCAGCTATGGCCAGGCGGAAGCCGTCACCGGCGCGCTGCTGGCCCGCGAAGGCGGCCTGCGGACCCGTACCTTCCTGGCCACCAAGGTCAGCACGCAAGGGCACGAATCGGCCATGCGCCAGCTGCGGCAGTCCCAGAAGGCGCTCGGCAGCGACAAGCTCGACCTGGTCCAGGTGCACAACCTGATCGACACCGCCAACCAGCTGGCGCTGCTGCGCGACCTGAAGCGGCAAGGCGTCATCCGCTATGTCGGTATCACCCATTACACGGATTACGCGCATGACGAACTGACCACGCTGGTAGAGCGCGAGCGCCCCGATTTCCTGCAGGTCAACCTGTCGGTCGGCGCGCGCAACGCGGAAAAGCGCCTGCTGCCCGCATGCCAGGCCAACGGCGTCGCGGTGCTGATCAACCGGCCTTTCCAGGATGGCGCGCTGTTTCGCCAGGTCAGGGGCGTGGCGCTGCCCGCGCTGGCGGCGGAGGTCGATTGCACCTCGTGGGCGCAGCTCTTCCTGAAATTCATCATCGGCCATCCCGCCGTCACGGCCGTCATCCCGGCCACCTCCAAGCCGGCCAACATGGCGGACAACGCCCGGGCGGGATTCGGACGGCAGCCGGACGCCGCCCTGCGGGAACGCATCGCCGCCCTGCTGGCCTGACGCCATGGCGCCGCCCAGCACCTTGCGGGGCCGGGCGGCGCAAGCGCTGGGCATACGCGACGACGAACTGGCGCCGGCAGCCTGCGGCTTCGCTTTTTTCTTCTTCCTCTTCTGCGGCTATTTCATGCTGCGCCCCATCCGCGAGACGATGGGCATACAGGCCGGCGTCGATCAGCTGCAGTGGCTGTTCACCGCCACCTTCGTCGCCATGCTGGCCGTCGTGCCGCTGTTCGGCTGGCTGTCCGCCCGCGTGCCGCGCGCCACGCTGGTCACCTGGGTCTACGCCGCGTTCGCCCTCACGATGACCGGATTCGCCGTCCTGCTTCATCTGCGGCCCGGCAGCGTCTGGGCGGCGCGCACGTTCTACGTCTGGCTGTCGGTGTTCAACCTGTTCGTCGTCTCCATCGCCTGGAGCCTGATGGCCGACGTGTTCCGGATGGAGTCCGCCAAGCGCCTCTTCGCCCTAATCGCAGCGGGCGCCAGCGCGGGCGGCCTGTCCGGCCCGCTGCTGGGCGGCCTCCTGGCCGGCGCCCTGGGCCCGGCCGGCCTGCTGCTCCTGTCCGCGCTGCTGCTCGCGGCCACGCTGCCGCTCAAGCACTGGCTGCTGCGCTGGCGCGCGGCTACGCGGGAGGACACGGCGCCAGACGACATGGCGCGCCCGATCGAGGGTTCCGTGCTGGCCGGCATATCGCGCATCTTCCGGTCCCCCTACCTGATGGGGATCTCGCTGCTGGTGATCCTGCTGGCCACGCTGAGCACCTTCCTGTACATGGAACAGGCGCGGCTCGTGGCTCATGCTTTTCCCGACACGGCGCAACGCATCCGCGTTTTCAGCACGCTGGACTTCGCGGTGCAGGCGCTGTCGCTGCTGTCCCAGGTCTTCATTACCGGCCGGGTCGCGGCGCGCCTGGGGCTGCGCTTCCTGCTGACCGCCGTGCCGCTTGCGATGGCGGCCGGGTTCCTGGCGCTCGCGGCCTACCCGGTCTTCGGCGTGCTGGCCGCGGCCATGATTCTGCGCCGCGTGGGCGAGTATGCGTTGATCAAGCCGGGACGAGAGATGCTCTTCACCGCGGTGCCGCCGGAAGACAAGTACAAGGCCAAGAACGTCATCGACACGGTGGTCTACCGGGCGGGCGATGCGGCCAGCGGCTGGGTCAAGGCAGGCGTGGACATGTTGGGCTACGGCGCGGCGCTGATCGCCGTGCTGGGCGCCGCCTGCGCGCTGGCCGCCGCCGCGGTGGGCGATCGGCTGGGGCGGCGCGCCGACGCCGGCAAGCGCGACGATCATTAGGTTTTACTGAACATTCATATCATTGTTCCAAACGGATTCCCCGTGCCGCCACCGCACAATGGCACCGCTCTCAACGCCTCGGGAATCGTCATGAACCGCTCCGCCCCCGCCTGCCTTGCCGCCCTGTCGCTTTGCCTGGCCGCACCCCTCGCGCTGGCCGACTACCCGGAACGCGCGATCACCCTGATCGTGCCCGCCGCCGCGGGCGGCAACGCCGACATCACCGCCCGCCTCATCGGCCAGGAAATGAGTCGTCAGCTGGGCCAGGCGGTAGTGGTGGAGAACCGCGTCGGCGCGGGCGGCCGCATCGGCACCCAGGCCGTGGCGCGGGCCGCCGCCGACGGCTACACCATCGGCTACGCGCACGTCGGCACGCTCGTGCTGCACCGGTTCCTGTTCAAGCAGCAACTCTACGACCTGGACCGCGACCTCGCGCCGATCGGCCTTGTGGCCGAGACGCCCAACGTCATCGTCGTGAACGCGTCTTCGCCCTATCGCGACCTGAAGAGCTTCATCGAAGCCAGCCGCGCCCAGCCGGAACGCCTGACGATGACCTCGGCGGACCCCGGCACGACCAGCGAAGTCGGCGTGAAGCTGTTCATCGCCCAGACAGGCGCCGCGGTGCGCCAGATCCCCTACAAGGCCACGGCCGCCCAGCTCGCGGACCTGCTCGGCGGCCACGTCGATTCCATGATGGAAAACCTGCCGCCCCTGATCGGCAATCTGAAAGACGGCCGGCTGCGCGCCCTGGCGGTTACCACCAAGAGCCGCGCCGCCTTCAACCCGGACGTGCCGACCGTGGCCGAGCAGGGCTATCCCGACTACGAGCAATCCGCCTGGAGCGCGCTGGTCGCGCCTGCGGGCACGCCCCCGGCCTTCATCGCACGCCTGAATACGGCAATGAACCAGGCGCTGCGCTCCGACAGCGTCAGCAAGGAATTGCGCAGCCGCTCCCAGGAACCCCTGGGCGGCACGCCGCAAGACGTACAGACTCAGATTCGCAAGGAGCTGCCCAAATGGGAAGGCATCATCAAGGCCGCCGGCACGACGCTGGATTGACCGAAACCCCGCCGAGCCCGGGAGCCGCCGCATGGCCACGGTAAGCCGCGAGGATTTCTCCTGCGCCGCGGCCACCAACGAGTCCGCCTACCGCCGCGTCACGGTCCCGGTACTGAAAATAGAAGCGGGGCCGGGGCCCGCCGTCGCCCTGATGGCGGGCGTGCACGGCGATGAATGGGAAGGCCAGGCGGCCATCCTGGACCTATGGCACCATTTGCCAGGCATTCTGCAGCGCGGCACGGTCTACCTGCTGCCGGCAGTCAACGCCGAAGCCTCGCTGGCCGGCACGCGGCTCTCCCCGTCCGATGGCGGCAATCTCAATCGCGCCTTCCTGGGCCAGCCTGCGCGCGGCTATACGGAAAGCGTCGCGGCCGCGCTGGAAGCCCGCCTGCTGCCGCGCATACAGGCGCTGGTGGATGTGCACAGCGGCGGCGCCTCGCTGCGCTACCTTCCCTCCTCCGTGATCACCCGCTATGGCGACGATCCCTACGACGCGCGGCTGCCCGGCTTGGCCCGCGCCTTCGGGCTGCCGCAATGCATCTACTTCCGCGGCAGCGAGGCAGGCTCCATGCCTGCCGCCGCCAGCCGCCATGGCGTACTGCGCCTAAGCGCGGAAATCGGCGGCGGCCGGGAGACGAGCGGCAGCCTGGTCGAACGCTGCCGCGATGGCCTGCTGGGTTGCCTCGGCGAACTGGGGCTGCTGCCGGGCCGGCCCTTGCCGCGCAATCCCGAGATCCGGCTCTACGATCTCGACGCGCCGGCCGCCACCCTGCGCGCCCGTGAGCCCGGCGTATTCATCCCGGGCGTTGAACTGGGACAGTCGGTCGCGGCCCATCAGCGCATCGGCCAGATGATCGAACCCGCCCGTCCCGACACCCCCGCCCGCGCGCTGGTCAGCCCGCAAGCCGGCACCGTCGTCTGCCTGCGCGCCATCGCCCGCAGCAGCGACGGCGACTGCCTGTTCCAGATCGCGCCCGCCCTTCCCCTGGATTCCCTCTCGTCGAGGTATTGAAGCACCATGCAGATGAACCCAAGATTGTCCGGTCTGCGCTGCATCCGCTGCGACAGCCTGTGGCCCCCGGCCGATTACCCCGAAGGTTGCCCCAGCTGCCTGGAAGCCGGCCACCCCGCGTCCCTGGAATGCCGCTACGAGCCATCGGCGGACCCGTCCATGCCGCTGCCCGTGCTCGATCCGGTCACGCTGGGCGAAGGCGCCACGCCCTGCCTGGCCGCACCCGCGCTCGCACAGGCCGAAGGCGTCGGCGAGCTATGGCTCAAATGCGAAAGCGCCAATCCCACGGGCAGCCACAAGGACCGCATGGCGGCCCAGCTGGTATCGCGCGCCCGCCTGGCCGGCGCTTCGCGCGTGGCGGCCGCCTCCAGCGGCAACGCGGGCGTATCGCTGGCGGCCTATTGCGCCGCCGCGCGCCTGGAGGCCGACATCGCCATCACCCGCGACTGCCCGCCGCTCCAGCGCGAGGCTATGCAGCGCTTCGGCGCCAAGCTGCGCGCCTTCGAGGACAGCCTGAGCCGCTGGCCCTATATCGCGGACCTGTGCCGCAATCACGGCGCGTTCGCCGGCACCAACTACCTCAATCCCCCTGTCGGCACGCATGCCTACGGCGTGGAAGGCTACAAGCCGATCGCCGAGGAACTCTTCGATGCCTGCGGCGTTCCGACCGATATCGTCGTGCCGGTGGCGCGCGGCGACCTGTTCTGGGGGATTTTCCTGGGCTGGCAGCACCTGCTGCAAATCGGGCGCATCGACCGCCTGCCCCGGATGCACGCCGTGGAGCCCTATGCCCGCCTGTCGCGCGCCCGCGCCGCGGGCGACGCGCGCAAGAACTGGGAAGGCGTTACGGACCAATATTCGATCGCAGGCAGCACGTGCACGCTGCAATCGCTGGAAGTCCTGTCGCGCTCGGGCGGTTCGCCCGTTGAAGTCTCCGACGCGGCGGCCGCGCAGGCGCAGCAGCGCCTGGAGCGCGGCGGGTTCGCCACCGAACTTTCTTCCGCCGCGGCGCTGGCCGCCGTGTCCCGGCTGCGACGCGCGGGCCTGGTAGATGCGGAATCGTCCGTCGTGCTGCTGCTGACCTCGGATGGACGGCGCGGCTAACGGCCGCTTCGCCCGCTAGACGCCAAAGCGCTCCACGAGCGGGGCCAGCGCCCCGCGCAGGCAGGTGGCCCAGAATTTCCCCGCCTCGGACAGGGGGCGGCTGCCGTGCAGGATCATGTGGCACTCGAAATGCACGGGCGCCGCCAGCGGCCGGTAGCTTAACCCGGCCGCCTCCATGCCCACCGCGGTCGCGGGGTTGGCGATGCCTACGCCGTGGCCCGCCAGCGCCAGCTGGCACACCGTGCTCGAATACGGCGTCTCGATGGCCACCTTGAGGCGCTGCCCCGCCTGCGCCAGCAGGGCGTCGAGACGCTTGCGCGAGCCGTCCTCGGCATTCAGCGCGATCACGTCGGCTTCGAACAGATGCGTAAACTCCACGCATTCCAGGCGCGCCAAGGGATGCCCTTTGGGAAAGACCGCCACGGCGCGCAGGCTGGCGAGCCGGTGGCCTCGCAGCCCTTCCAGTTCCGACTCGTCCGCGACCGCGGCCAGGTCCAGTTCGCCCGACACCACCATGTCGCGCAAGGTGTTGGAGTCCCGGATCTGCAGATACAGCGCCGTATCGGGATAGCGCTCGCGGAAGCGGGAAATGGTGTCGCTGATGATCGCGCCGCTGTAGGCGTGGATGCAGCCGATGCGCAGCCGCGGCTGCGCGGCGCCGCGGATCGCCCGGATCTTGCGTCCCAGGCTTTCCAGCCCGACATTCAGGCGGCGGATTTCCTCATACAACAGCGTCGCCTCGGGCGTGCGCTGCATGCGCTGGCGTACGCGCTCGAACAGCCGCAGTTCGATGCTGGCCTCCAGCGCGGCCAGGGTGGCACTGACGGTCGCCGGCGACACGTCCAGCCGCCTGGCGGCGGCCGTGACGCTTTCCGTCTCGTAGACGGTACGGAAGGTCTCGACCTGCTTGAGCGTGAAGGTCATGGCCGGGACGCGATGCGCTCAGATGCGCTGCAGGTCCAGCAGCACGCGCCGGGTCGACAGCGGCCGGCCGGCAAGGATTTCGGCCAGCCGCTCGCGCAGGTCGCGCCGCAGGGCCGGCTCGATCGCTGGGTCGTCGAAATCGGGCGGCGCCTCGTCTACGCCATAGCCGGTCTCGCGCAACAGCGTCCATTCGAAGCGGCGCAACGCGCCGGCCGCGCGGGTGCCTCCCGACAGCTGCTGCAAAGCAACGTCATAGGCGTCGAACAGCAGCGGATGGGCGTCTTCGCGCGGCAGCAGCCGCAGCAGCAGCTCGTTCATGTACCAGGCCGACATCAGCGCGGTGCCGGTCAGCGGGCGGATGCCGGCGATCTCGGCCCGCGTCAGCGTCTTGACTTCGCCATTGCCGGTCCACGACAGCAGCAAGGGCTGAAACGCGGACAGCACGGGCCGCAGCACGGAGTACGGGCGCTTCGCGCCCTTGGCGACCATGGCCACGCAGCCGTGGTCGCGCGAGAAAGTCTGAACGATGAGGGAGGTTTCACGCCACGCGGTGGCGTGCAGCATATATCCCGGACGATCCTGGACGCGAGGCGCCCGTCTACTCATAGCCCAGGTCGCGCAGCGCACCCTCGCGGTCGGACCAGCCCTTGCGCACCTTGATGTAGACCTCCAGGTGCACCGGCTTGTCCAGCAGCTTGGCGATGTCCTGCCGCGCCTCCGACGCGATGCGCTTCATGTGCATGCCGCCCGTGCCCAGCAGGATGGGCTTGTGGCTGTCGCGCTCGACCACTACGCAGGCGGCGATGCGCGCGCCCTTGTCGGTCTCTTCCCACTGTTCGATGACGACGGTACAGCCATAGGGCAATTCGTCGCCCACCAGGCGGAAGATCTTCTCGCGCACGAGTTCCGCGGCGATGAAACGCATGGGCCGGTCGGTCAGGGTGTCTTCTTCGAACATCGCCTCGCCTTCCGGCAGGCGGGCCGCGATTTCCTGCAGCAGCTGGTCGAGCTGCTGGTTCTTGGTGGCGCTGACCGGCACGACGGCGCCGAACGGATGCAGCGCCATGATCTTGGACACGAACGCGAACAGGTCGTTGCGGTTCTTGAGTGCATCGATCTTGGAAATGGCCAGGATGGTGCGCTCAGGCGACGGCAGCAGCGGCAGCAGCTTGGCGTCGCCTTCGGACCACTTGCCCGCCTCGACCACGTGCACCACCACGTCCACGTCGGCCAGGGCCTGCGTGACCACGCGGTTCATCATGCGGTTCATCGCGCCGCCATGGCGCGTCTGGAACCCGGGCGTGTCGACGAAGACGAACTGCTCGTGCTCGCGCGTCAGCACGCCATGAATGCGGTGGCGCGTGGTCTGCGCCTTGCGCGACACGATGGAAATCTTGGAGCCGATCAAGGCGTTGGTCAGCGTGGACTTGCCCACGTTGGGACGGCCCACGATGGCAACGAAGCCGGTACGGAAAGGGGTATCGCTCATTTAGTCTCTTGAGCCACTGCCACGGGCAGCGACAATTGCGCGGTTTTGCGCGCCTTGCCCGACTTGCGGGCAGCCTTGGTGGCCGGGCTGACGGCCAACGCGGCTTCAAGCGCCAGCTTGGCCGCCGATTGCTCGGCCGCGCGGCGGCTGGCGCCCGCGGCCATGACTTTGATCTCGAGCGCCGGGATGGCGCACTCGACTTCGAACTGCTGGCTATGGGCCGCGCCGTGCGTGGCCACCACCGTGTATTGCGGGAGCGCCAGCTTGCGGCCCTGCAGGAATTCCTGCAGCAGCGTCTTGGCGTCCTTGCCCAGGGTCTTGGGATCGACGGACGCCAGCACCGGCTGGTACTGGCGCACGATTACGCGGCGGGCGGCATCGAAGCCGGCATCCAGGAAGACGGCGCCGAACAGCGCCTCGACCGTGTCCGCCAGAATGGAGGGGCGGCGGAAACCGCCGCTCTTCAATTCGCCTTCGCCCAGGCGCAGATACTGCGACAGCTCCAGGCGCTGGGCGATATCCGCCAGCGAGGCCTGCTTGACCAGATTGGCCCGCAGGCGCGACAGGTCGCCTTCGTCGATCTTGGAATAGCGCTCGAACAGCATCGCCGCGACGACGAAGTTCAGCACGGAATCCCCCAGGAATTCCAATCGCTCGTTGTGGCGCGCACCGTGACTGCGATGGGTCAGCGCCTGTTCGAGCAAGGCCGGATCACCGAAGTGGTGCTCCAGGCGGTTTTCTAGCGTGGCTAGCGACATAATCAGTTGAACCGGCCGATGCGGCTGAGATCGCTAAAGTTCATCCAGATGAAAAACGCGCGCCCGACGATGTTGGATTCCGGAACGAAGCCCCAATACCGGCTGTCCGCGCTGTTGTCCCGATTATCGCCCATTGCAAAAAATTGGCCTTCGGGTACTTTGCAGCGTACCCCATTGCGGCTGTATTGGCAGTTTCCACGGTTGGGAAATTGCCACATCGGCGCATACTCCTGGGGATTGCTCTCATTCAGCAGTATTTTGTGCTCAATTTCGCCCAATTTCTCCTTATATTGCGCAATATAGGAGACGCGGTCGGGTTCGAAGTAGTCGCCATCGCGCACATGCGGCACCAATTCGCCGTTGATGTACAGCTTTTTGTCCAGGTAGGCGATCTCGTCGCCCGGCAGGCCGACCACACGCTTGATGTAGTCGACGTCCGGATCCACGGGGTAGCGGAAGACGAAAACATCGCCGCGCTGGGGCTTGCCCACCTCGATGACTTTCTTGTCAATGACAGGCAGACGCAGGCCGTAGCTGAACTTGTTCACCAGGATCAGGTCGCCCGATTGCAGCGTCGGCAGCATGGAGCCCGACGGAATGCGGAAGGGCTCGACCACGAACGAGCGCAGCAGAAACACGAAAAGAATGACTGGGAAGAAGCTGACCGCGTATTCGATCCACCAGGGCACGCGGCGCGCCGCGTCGCCCGCCTCGCGGCGCAGCCGTTCGGCTTCCTGGGCGTCTCCGACCAGCGCCGTATCGTATTGCGCCATTGCGACCTGGGCCCGGCGTTCGCGGCCTCGGCGCAGCACTGCCAGATCGAGCACCCAGATAATGCCGGTCAGCACCAGCAAAACAAACAGGATCAGGGCAAAGTTCCAACTCATCAGCTAACCGCCTTCTTTTTGGTTCTATTTGTCTTCCACTTGCAGGATGGCCAGGAACGCCTCCTGCGGGATTTCCACACTACCCACCTGCTTCATGCGCTTCTTGCCGGCCTTCTGCTTTTCAAGCAGCTTCTTCTTGCGCGAAATGTCGCCGCCGTAGCACTTGGCCAGCACGTTCTTGCGCAAGGCCTTCACATTCTCGCGCGCAATGATTTCCGCGCCGATGGCCGCCTGGATGACCACGTCGAACATCTGCCGCGGGATCAGCCCGCGCATGCGCGTGACCACGTCGCGAGCGCGATGGCGCGCGTTGCTGCGGTGGACGATCACGGCCAGCGCATCGACGCGGTCGTTGTTGATCAGCAGGTCCACGCGCACCACGTCGGCCGAGCGGTATTCCAGGAACTCGTAGTCCATGGACGCGTAGCCGCGCGACACCGACTTCAGCTTGTCGAAGAAGTCCAGCACGATCTCCGCCAGCGGGATCTCGTACACCAGGTGCACCTGGCGGCCGTGGTAGCTCATGTTGACCTGCACGCCGCGCTTGTTATTGCATAGCGTCATGACCGGGCCCACGTAGTCCTGCGGCATGAACAGCGTGACTTTGACGATGGGTTCGCGGATGTCCGCGATCTTGCCCACTTCGGGCATGCGCGATGGGCTTTCCACGGTAATCACGGAACCGTCGCGCTGCTCGACCTCGTACACCACCGAAGGCGCGGTGGTGATGATGTCCATGTCGAATTCGCGTTCCAGGCGTTCCTGCACGATTTCCATGTGCAGAAGACCCAGGAAGCCGCAACGGAAACCGAAGCCCAGGGCCTGCGACACTTCCGGCTCGAACATCAGGGCGGCATCGTTCAGCTTGAGCTTGTCGAGCGAATCGCGCAGCTGGTCGTACTCGGAGCTTTCCACCGGGTACAGGCCCGCGAACACCTGCGGCTTCACTTCCTTGAAGCCGGGCAGCGGCTCCGCGGCAGGCTTGTTGGCCAAGGTGATGGTATCGCCCACTTTGGCATCTTCCAGCTGTTTGATGCCGGCGATGATGAAACCGACCTCGCCCGCCGACAGGTGCGGACGCTGCTGCGACTTCGGCGTGAACACGCCGGTCTGCTCGCACAGGTGGGTGGCGCCGGAGGCCATCAACAGTATCTTGTCCTTGGGCTTGAGCACGCCGTTGATGATGCGCACCAGCATCACCACGCCCACGTAGTTGTCGAACCACGAATCGATGATCAGCGCCTGCAGCGGGGCCTCGGGATCCCCCTGCGGATGCGGCACACGGGCGACGATGGCCTCGAGGATCTCGTCGATGCCCATGCCGGTCTTGGCGCTGGCCAGCACGGCCTGCGAGGCATCGATGCCGATCACGTCCTCGACTTCCTGACGCGCGCCCTCCGGGTCGGCCTGCGGCAGGTCCATCTTGTTGAGCACGGGCAGGACTTCCACGCCCAGCTCGATGGCGGTGTAGCAGTTGGCCACGGTCTGCGCTTCGACGCCCTGCGAGGCGTCGACCACCAGCAGCGCGCCTTCGCACGCCGACAGCGAGCGGCTGACTTCATACGAAAAGTCCACGTGCCCCGGGGTGTCGATCAAGTTCAGGTTGTAGACCTTGCCGTCCTGCGCCTTGTAATGCAGGGCGGCGGTCTGCGCCTTGATGGTGATGCCGCGCTCACGCTCGATTTCCATCGAGTCGAGGACCTGCGCCGACATTTCGCGGTCCGCCAATCCGCCGCAGCGCTGGATCAGGCGATCGGCCAGGGTCGATTTGCCGTGATCGATGTGGGCAATGATGGAGAAGTTGCGGATATGCTGCATGCTTGAAATTATAAGGGGACGGAACACTCGGCACAGGGCCGGAAGACACCGCCGCCGGAGTACGCACGGCTGACGAAAGAGGTGCCTGTGGGCATTGCCCGGGCAAAACGAGGGGGCGCCATGCGCCCCCTCTTGCGGCAATCAGGCATTTTAGCCGGTCTTGAGCCATTTTTGCCGGCGGGCCGCCCCAGGGCAAAAATTGCCCCCTCGGGAGGTGGCAAACCCACAAAAAACGCCCCCTCGGGAGACCGCAAGCGCACGAAGTGTGCGCAGCGTGGGGGCTCCTTTTTGCCGCCGGGCCGCCCCAAGGCAAAAAGCGCCCCCTCGGGGGGCAGCAAGCGCACGAAGTGTGCGCAGCGTGGGGGCATCTCCACCTATTTCGAGGCGGGCACCGCCACCCATTGCGTCTGGTCGCCCCGACGCACCAGCAGGCCAGCCGCCCGTCCCTTGTCCAGCTTGGAGACGAGATCGCCGAATTGCTTGGCGCTCGTAACGTCGGTGTCGTTCAGGGCCAACACGATATCGCCTTCCTGCAGACCCGCCTTGCCGGCCGCGCCTTCGGCGATCTTCACCTGCACGCCGCCCTTGATGCGCAGCTTCTTCTGCACGTCGGCGGGCACGTCGACCACACTCAGGCCCAGCGCGTTGGTGGCTTCAGGCACGGGCGCCGCGCCCGGCTTGCCCGCCGCGGGGGTCTTCTCGGCCGGGATCTCTCCGACCTTGACCGTCAGCGTCAGGGTCTTGCCCTTGCGCCAGACCTGCATGTCGGCGCGGGTGCCCGGCTTGGTTTCGCCCACGATACGCGGCAGGTCGGACCAGCGCTTGATCGGTTCGTTGTTGAACTTCAAGATCACGTCGCCCGGCTGCACGCCCGCCTGCTCGGCGGGGCCGTCGGCTTCCACGCTGCTCACCAGCGCGCCCTCGGCCTTGGGCAGGCCGATGGCTTCGGCCACGTCCTTGCCCACTTCGCCGATCTGCACGCCGACGCGGCCGCGCGTCACCTTGCCCGTGGCGCGCAACTGGTCCACGACCCGCATGGCCTCGTCGATCGGGATGGCCAGCGAAATGCCCATGAAGCCGCCGCTGCGCGAAATGATCTGGGAATTGATGCCTACCACTTCACCGTCCAGGTTGATCAGCGGGCCACCCGAATTGCCCGGGTTGACCGCCACGTCCGTCTGGATGAAAGGCAGGTATTCGCCGGTATCGCGGCCAATGGCGCTGACGATGCCGGACGTTACGGTCGAATCCAGGCCGAACGGCGAACCGATGGCCAGCACCCATTGGCCCTTCTTGAGCTTCTTCGGATCGCCAATGACCAGCGGCGTCATGTCCTTGGCTTCGATCTTGATCAGCGCGACGTCGGTGCGCTCGTCCGTGCCGATGACCTTGGCCTTGAACTCGCGGCCGTCGGTCAGGGTGACGTAGATGTCCGTCGCGTCCACGACCACGTGGTTGTTGGTCAGGATGTAGCCGTCGTCGGAAATGAAGAAACCCGACCCCACGCCACGCGGCACGGTGCGCTCTTCGGGCTGGGGCTGCGGACGCTGGCGCGGCGTCGGCGCGCCGCCACCGCCCGGCGGCTGGAATTCGGGGCCGAAGAACCAGCGGAACAGTTCGTACGGGTCGTTGCCGCCGCCCGGTCCCATGCCGCGCACCGGCACGGTCGCCGTGGTGCGGATGTTGACGACCGCGGGGTCTGCCTTTTCGACGATGCTCGTGAAATCAGGCAGTACCACGCCGGGCGACTGCGCGAGCGCCACGGGCGCCTGGGCGACGGACATCGCCACGCCCAGCGTCGCCGCCGCCAGAAAGCGCCGGAAAAACGCGTTCGACACTGTCATTGCTTTCATAGACTTACTCCGAAATTGCTGCTTGCCGCAGCCGGCGGATCACTGGGACCCGGCAGCGGGCACGTATTCTGTGGACTCGGCAAGCTGTTCCAGCGTCGCCACGGGCACTTCGCCCACGGCGGTCAGCCAGAAATCCGCGATGCGCGTGCCATATACGGTAATCGAACCCCGCTGTGCGGCGCCATGGGGCGGGCGGTGGCCGCGCTGGCTGTCGTACGGTTCGATGAACACGGAGATGGCCGCCAGCCCATCGGACAGCACCATCTGGCTGACCGTGGCCCCGCGCCCCATGGCTCGTGTCACCTGCATGACCGTCTTGAAGCCTTTGGGGGCCGGAATGCGCCAGCCCTGGGCGGCGAGGTCCACGGGCTTCATGGAGGCTTCGAGCACCTTCCAGTCGCGCGTGCTCCAGCGCGAAGTCAGCAGTTGGGGATCGACCTCCGAGCCCAGGCGCAGCGAGGTGAACGACACCTGCTCGACCACGCCGCGCGCGGCGTTGAGGGTCTGGGCCTTCAGCAGCAGGTTGGTTTCGACGTCGGCGCAGAGCCGATAGCCGTAGCGCAGCTTGTCCAGCGGTTCTATCGTGATCAGGCGGCACTCCCGGCCGGCCACGCGATGCAGGGCCGATTCGGTGCGGATCTTGTAGTTTTCGGTCAGGCTCGCGGCGTCTCCGAGCAGCAGGCCGGGGAAGCGGTCCCCCCGGCGGCGCTCGAGCAGCACGGTCTTGCGCTCGGGGATCAGGCACTGCACGTCATCGTTGTGGCGCAGGTATTCCCGGGGCTGGCCGTCGAGGATTTCCAGGCGCTCGCGCTCGCCGGTGCCGTCCAGGACGTGCACGAGGCGCGAGGACTGGATCGTCTCGCCTTGCTGGTACATGAAGACGCCCGCATAGTCCTGCTTGCGGGCGGCTTGCTGGATGCGGGTCAGCAGTTGGACCACGTCATCGGTGGCGGCCGGGGCGGCGTCGGCGGCGCGCGCAGGTTCGTGCGCAGCCAGGAAAGCGGTCAGGAGCGTTGCGGCGAACCAGCCGGCGCGGTGGGCCTGCAGCGAAGCAGCGCGTCCCAAACCCAGCACCGGCCAGCGTGATGGAAGCACCAGCGCCATCAACGCCCCGCACCTACGTCGAACGACACCTGCCGGACGGCGCTGGGGCCGGCCATCTGACGATGGGCCTCCAGGTAGTCTCGCAGGCCCGAATCGTCCGCGGCGGACGCCGAAGCCGGCGCGCTGGCGTCGGCCAGCACGCGCACTTCGCCGCCCTGCTCGCCGGTCAGGTAGGGCTGCGCCACCCAGGCCACGGTCGCCACGGCGGCGGCCACGGCCAGGCCGGACAGGCCCACCCGCAAAGGCGAGCGGCGCCGAGGCGCCGCAACGATAGGCAATTCCGCGTCCAGAGCCCGTGCCAGCCGGGCCTGGAAGGCCGCACTGGGGGTCAGCGCCAGATCGGCGTTGCGCAGGGAATCACCGATCAGGTGATAGGTATCCCAGGTCTCGCGCCCCTCTCGGGACAACAAACCGGAAAAAATATCGTCGGATTCCTCTCCGTCCATCCAGGCGGAGACCGACTCCTCCCAGGAGGACTCGGAGATCACGACGGATTTGGCTGCTGTTTGCATGACTGCCACTCCTTACCAGCGACGCTCGTCATCGGTGCCTAGCAATGGGCGCAATTTGGTGGCGATGGCTTCACGCGCACGAAAAATGCGGGAACGCACCGTACCGATCGGGCAATCCATGCTCTGGGCGATGTCTTCGTAACTCATACCTTCGATTTCACGCAGGACGATTGCAGTGCGCAATTCTTCAGGCAATTCCTCGATAGCCGCGTTCACCGTCTCGGCGATTTCGCGGCTGGCGACCATGGATTCCGGCGTGCTTATATCGGTTAGGTTGTCGGTTTCGTTAAAAGTTTCACCGTCTTCCGTTTCTATCGCGTTGGGCGCGCTGGGACGCCGGCCTTGCGAGGCCAGCCAGTTCCGCGCCGTATTGATGGCGATACGATACAACCAGGTGTAGAAGGCGCTCTCGCCCCGGAACTGGGGCAAGGCCCGGTAGGCCTTGATGAACGCTTCCTGGGCCACGTCCTCGATTTCCGCGGGGTCGCGGATCATCCGGGCCAGCAGACGGAGAATCTTGCGCTGGTACTTGAGCACCAGCAGATCGAAGGCTTTCTTGTCGCCTCGCTGGACGCGCGCGACAAGCTCGGCGTCGACTTCGCGCTCGCTCATGACGCCTCCCGCGGGCGGGCCGCCGGCTGAGCGCGCCGCGCCGTGCCCGTCAGCAGGCAAAGGCGCCGCCAGGACTCGGGTCGCAACGTCCGCTGCCAGACGGTGAGGGTGATTGTGCTATGGGTAAAGGCTGTACTCCCGGTGGGCAAGGGCTGCAAAGTGAGCGTAAGCCAGCGGGGGCCGCGCTGCCGGTCCAGGAGGCGTGCCTCCTGCCAGCCTTGCGGCAGCCTCAACTGCCAATGCCCTGCCCCGGCCGCCGTGCGCAGCGCAGATACCGGGGACGGGCCGCTCCGTGCGGAGTGTAACAGCCCCGCCAGCCCAAGCAACAACGCAATCGCCGCCGACGCGGGCCAGGTCAGGCCGTGCCAGGAGGCGGCCGTCAGCACGCTGCCCACGGCCGAGGCCAGCGCCAGGCTGTAAAGCGCCTTGGCGCCCCTCGGACGCGAGACAGGCACGCGAAACGACCAAGGCCTCCCGACCAAGCCTTCCAAATCAGACCCGGCGAACGGCCATGGAGCCGTTGGTGCCGCCGAAACCGAACGAGTTGGACAGGCCCACGTCGATCTTCATCTGCCGCGCTTCGTTGGCGCAGTAATCCAGATCGCATTCGGGATCTTGATTGAAGATGTTGATCGTCGGAGGCGAAACCTGGTTGTACACGGCCAACGTGGTGAACACCGCCTCGATGCCGCCCGCTGCGCCGAGCAGGTGCCCGGTCATGGACTTGGTCGAGTTGACCACCAGCTTCTTGGCGTGGTCGCCGAAAGCCAGCTTCAATGCGTCGGTTTCGTTCTTGTCGCCCAGGGGCGTCGACGTACCGTGCGCGTTGACGTACTGGACGTCATCGACGTTCAGGCCGCCGTTGCGCAGCGCGTTCGCGACACCGCGGCGCGGGCCGTCCTTGTCCGGCGCGGTAATGTGGTGCGCATCGGAGCTCATGCCGTAGCCCGCGAACTCGCCGTAGATGCGCGCGCCGCGCTTCTTGGCGTGTTCGTACTCTTCCAGCACCAGTACGCCGGCACCTTCGCCCAGGACGAAACCGTCGCGGTCGCGATCCCAGGGACGCGAAGCCGTCTGAGGATCATCATTGCGGGTCGACAGGGCGCGCATGGCGGCAAAACCGCCGATGCCCAGCGGCGACACGGTCGATTCGGCGCCGCCGGCCAGCATGACGTCGGCATCGCCGTACTCGATCAGGCGCGCGGCATCGCCGATGCAATGCAGGCCGGTGGTGCAAGCCGACACGACGGCGTAGCTCGGACCCTTCATGCCATAGGCGATGGACAGGTGGCCGGAGATCAGGTTGATCAGCGAGCCCGGCACGAAGAACGGCGAAATGCGCCGCGGACCCTTGGACAGGTATTCGACCTGGGTTTCTTCGATGCGCGGCAAGCCGCCGATGCCCGAGCCCACGATCACGCCGATGCGTTCGGCGTTGGCTTCGGTGACTTCAAGACCGCTATCGCGCCATGCCTGCATCCCGGCAGCCAGCCCGTAATGGATGAACGTATCCATCTGGCGGGCTTCCTTGGCCGAGATATAGGTGCTGATGTCGAAGTCTTTGACTTCGCCGGCAATGTGCGTGGTGATGGCCGAGGGATCGAAACGGGTGATGCGGCTGATGCCAGAACGTCCGTTGACGATATTGTCCCAAGCGGTGGTCAGGTCGTTCCCCACGGGAGAAACGATACCCAGGCCGGTGATGACGACACGTCGCTTCACGGATGACTCCTCAAACAGACAAAAGAAAGGCGGTTTTCGGGATGCGCTGCTCGTGCGGCCCACGCAAAAGCGGGTCGGGCTCTACCACGCCCTTCCCGCATGCGGACCACACGGCAAATTCCTGAAACCGCCCCGATTTTCCAGTTGGCTCCGAAGTCCGTCCTCGGGCCACCAGAAGGGTATAAGCCTAGCTTACTGCTTGCCGTGCGAGTTGATGTAGTCAATCGCTTGTTGCACGGTCGTGATCTTTTCGGCCTCTTCGTCGGGGATCTCGGTCTCGAATTCGTCTTCGAGCGCCATGACCAGTTCGACCATGTCGAGCGAATCGGCACCGAGGTCGTCAAGGAAGGAGGATTCGTTCTTGATCTCGGCTTCGTTGACGCCAAGTTGTTCAGCGACGATCTTCTTGACGCGCTGTTCGATGCTTTCCATGCAGATCTCCAAATGGGAAAAATCCCGCGAATTATAGCCAAGCGCGGAGTATTGCGACGCCTGGCCGTGACAAAAATAACACCGCGCACTTGATCTGTCGCCGGGAATGGCGCAGGAAACCCGTGTGCGGCGTTTCCGGTTGAACCGCGCATAGCCTTGCCAGTGGCCCGGCTGCGGCGCGGCGGCCTGGGCCGCCTTCGCGCGATTCGTGATTTATTGCATGTACATCCCGCCGTTGACGTGCAGGGTGGTGCCGGTAATGTAACCCGCCTGCGGCCCGGACAAAAAGGCCACCGCGTGCGCGATGTCCGTCGGCGAGCCAAGACGGCCGAGCGGAATCTGCTGCAACAGGGCCGCGGTCTGGCTTTCGCCGAGGGCGCGCGTCATGTCGGTATCGATGAAACCGGGCGCGACGCAGTTCACGGTGATGTTGCGGCTGCCCAGCTCGCGGGCCAGCGCGCGCGACATGCCGGCCACGCCGGCCTTGGCGGCCGCGTAGTTGGCCTGGCCGGGGTTGCCGCTCGAGCCCACCACCGAGGTCACGTTGATGATGCGTCCCCAACGGGCCTTCATCATGTTGCGCAACACCGCGCGCGACAGACGGAACACCGACGCCAGGTTGGTGTCGATGACGGCCGACCAGTCTTCGTCCTTCATGCGCATCGCCAGCGTATCACGCGTGATGCCGGCGTTATTGACGAGGATGTGCGGACCGCCGCCTTCCTTGCCCAACGCGTCGATCAGCGCGTCGCAAGCAGCGGCGTCGGTCACATCCAGCACCACGCCGCGGCCGCCGGACGGGGCCAGCGCTTCGGTGATGGCGGCCGCGCCCGACTCGGACGTCGCGGTGCCGACGACGGTCGCGCCGCGCGCAGCCAGCTCCTGGGCGATGGCGCGGCCAATGCCGCGCGTGGCGCCGGTCACCAGCGCGATCTTGCCTTGCAGTTCGATCGAGGTGTTGTCCATATTCATTAGTTTCCGTTGACGGCGGCCAGCGCGGCTTCCAGCGAAGCCGGATCGGTGATGGCCATGCCCGTGAGTTCGGGATCGATGCGCTTGGTCAGGCCGGCCAGCACCTTGCCGGGGCCGCATTCAATGACGTGCGTGACGCCTTGCGCCTTCATCGCGCGCAGGGTTTCGACCCAGCGCACAGGATGCCATGCCTGGCGGACCAGCGCATCCCGGATTGCCCCAGGTTCGACGGGCGAAGCCACATCGACGTTGTTGATGACCTGCATTTGCGGTGCGGACACCGCCACGCTGGCCAGCGCGCCGGCCAGCACGTCAGCGGCGGGCTTGAGCAGGCTGGAATGGAACGGCGCGGATACCGGCAGCAGCAGCGCGCGCTTGGCGCCCGCCGCTTTGGCCTGTTCGCAGGCGCGCTCGACGGCGGCCTTGTCGCCGGCGATCACGACCTGGGCGGGCGCGTTGAAGTTCACGGCCTCGACGACCTCGCCCTGGGCGGCGGCGGCGCAGGCGGCGCGCACGGCGTCATCGTCCAGGCCCAGGATGGCGGCCATGGCGCCGGTGCCGACCGGCACGGCGGCCTGCATGGCGTCGGCGCGCACGCGCACCAGGCGCACAGCGTCTTCGAGCGAGAGCGAACCGGCGGCCGTCAGCGCGGCGTATTCACCGAGGCTGTGCCCGGCCACGACATCCGGCTTGCGGCCGCCCGCGGCACACCAGGCGGCGTACATCGCAACGCCGGCCGTCAGCATCGCGGGCTGGGTGTTGGTGGTCAGGTTGAGCTGCTCGGCAGGGCCCTGCGCGATCAGCGCGCCCAGGTCCTGCCCCAGGGCTTGCGACGCCCGTGCCACGGTCTCCGTGACGGCCGCGACGCCCGACCAGGCGTCCAGCATGCCGACAGCTTGAGAACCTTGGCCAGGGAAGACAAAAGCAATTTTCATGGTTGACCGTATGGATTGATTCAGTGTCTGTGTGGAATGTCGGGCGCGCCTGCCCAGCGGCGGCGGCTGGCGAGCCGCCTCCGGCCGGGCCCGCCCTTACATGCGAGCCAGGACCGAGCCCCAGGTGAATCCACCGCCCACGCCCTGCATCAGGACCAGCTGGCCCGGCTTGACGCGGCCGTCGCGGCGCGCGGCATCAAGGGCCAGCGGCACGCTTGCCGCGGAGGTGTTGGCATGGGTGTCGACGGTGATGACGACTTTCTCTACCGGCACGGACAGCTTGCGCGCCAGGAAATTCAGGATGCGCACATTGGCCTGGTGCGGGATCAGCCAATCGACCTCGGCGAGGTCGACGCCGGCCTCGGCGCAGGTGTCGCGCGCAGAGCGGTCCAGCACGGTAACAGCCTGCTTGAACACGGCCTGGCCGTCCATGCGCAGGAACGGATCGCCGGTCACGTCGCCATAGGCCACGTTGCCCGCGGCGTTCAGGATCTTGCCCTGGCTGCCGTCGGCATGCAATTGCGCGGCCAGGATGCCCGGCTTGTCGGAAGCCTTGAGTACCACGGCGCCCGCGCCATCGCCGAACAGCACGCAGGTGCTGCGGTCGTTCCAGTCCAGGATGCGCGAAAACACTTCGGCGCCGATGACCAGCGCGCAACGCGCGCGGCCCGCGCGGATGAAGCTGTCCGCGGTGGTCATCGCGTAAACGAAACCGCTGCACACGGCCTGAACGTCGAAAGCCGCGGAGCCCTTGGCGCCGAGGTTGGCCTGCACGATGCAGGCGGTGCTTGGGAAAACGAAGTCCGGCGTCGACGTGGCCAGGACGATCAGGTCGACCTCGGAGGCGTCCACGCCCGCGTCGGCCAGCGCGCGGCGCGAGGCTTCGGTGGCCAGTTGGCTAGTCGTGACGCCGCGCTCGGCCAAATGGCGCTGCCGGATGCCCGTGCGCTCGACGATCCACTCGTCGGAAGTAGCGATGTCGCGCGTCGCCAGTTCCGCTGCCAGATCGTCATTCGAAACCACGCGTTCCGGCAAGAAGCTGCCGGTGCCCGCGATCACGGAATATTTCATTGCGGTATCCATCAAGCGGTGTCCCCAGCCACGTTTTGCGGCGGCGCCGAAGGGACGCTGCCGGATTGAACGCGCTTGGTAATCTGAGCGACCGTCTGAGCGGTACGCTCCAGCAGTTTACTCACTACGGCTTCACGGGCACGCTGCAAGGCAAAACCGTAGGCGTAAACGTCCGCGGAGCCATGGCTTTTGATGACCACGCCGCGCAAGCCCAGCAGCGCGGCGCCGTTGTAGCGCCGGTTGTCGACGCGGGTGCGCAGGCGGTTCAGCACCGGCTTGGCCACCGCGCCGGCAAGCAGCGTGATCAGATTGCGTTTGAACTCTTCGCGAATGACGCTGGAAAGCATCTTCGCCAGCCCCTCGACGGACTTGAGCACGACGTTGCCGACGAAACCGTCGCAAACGACGACGTCGACCGTGCCCTTGAAAATGTCATTGCCTTCGACGTTGCCGTAGAAGTTCAGCGGACTGCTGCGTAGCAGTTCAGCGGCTTCCTTGACGACTTCGTTGCCTTTGATGACTTCTTCGCCGATGTTGAGCAGGCCAACCGAAGGGTTGTCGCGATGGTCCACCGCCTGCGACAGCGCGGCGCCCATGATGGCGAATTGCAGAAGGTGCTCGGCCGTGCAGTCCACGTTCGCGCCCAGGTCCAGCACCGTGGTGGCACGGCCGGTCTGGTTCGGAATGGACGTGGCGATAGCGGGACGGTCGATGCCGTCCAGCGTCTTGAGCACGTAGCGTGAAATGGCCATCCACGCGCCGGTGTTGCCCGCGGAAACGCAGGCGTCGGCGCGCCCGTCCTTGACGGACTGGGCGGCCAGGCGCATGGAGGAGTCTTTTTTGCGGCGCAAGGCGACCTCGACCGGGTCGTCCATGGTGACGACCTCGGAAGCCGCCACGATCTCAAGACGATCGCGCGCCACGCCGCGGTGCTCGGAAAGCGCCGCTTCGATAGCGTCGGGAAGCCCGACCAGCAATAGCCGGGTATCCGGAAATTGCCGGGCGAACTCGATCGCAGCCGGAATCGTGACGGGCAGACCGAAGTCTCCGCCCATACAGTCTATGGCGATGCGTATCACGGGTGCCAGGTATCAGCGCTCAGCCGAGTTGGTCCGAGTACGAGTTCGGCCCGGGGGCCTTATTCGTCGGCCTTGGTCTTCAGGACCTTGCGGCCGCGGTAGAAGCCGTTGGGGCTGATGTGGTGACGCAGATGCGCTTCGCCCGTGTTGGGCTCGATCGCGGTCGGCGGGTTCACCAGAAAATCGTGCGAGCGGTGCATACCGCGCTTGGACGGGGACTTCTTGTTTTGTTGAACGGCCATGATGACTCCTAGAAACGGGGCGCATTGTACGCGATGCGGCCCGATGTTGATCTCAATCTTTGTGCTTCAGTTGTTCCAGCACCGCAAACGGCGACGGACGCTTGACAGCGGGCTCCTCGGGAGAAGCTTCGCCGGCATTGGCCTGCGCGCCCGGGCATACATCATGCTTGGGCACATACGGAACGCTCAGAATGAGCTCATCTTCGATCTGGGCCAGCAGATCGAAATGATGTGAACCCACCACCTTTTCAGGCAGGCTGGACACAAAACCTTTTCCTTCTTCGTCCTCGTCGTCCTCGTCTTCGATGCCGCCGGAGTGTTCTCCGGAAGCAAAGCCGTCATCGAGATCGTCTTCGGACTTGACCAGCTGCAGCAGGACTTCGCTGTCGACCGGGTACGCAAACGGCACGTTGCACCGCTGGCACACGACCACCGGATTCGCTTGCACATGAAGATGCAGCAGCGGCAGACCTGCCAGGAGACCGGACTTGCCCTCTTCTCCGCGAACGGACCAGTACACAAGACCGGCTTCGCCTGCAGGCTGCTCGGGCAGCCCATCGACGAGCCTCGTGAACCGCACGAGCGGCACACTACCCTGCGCTTCCTTGCCCAACCGGGCAAACGCGAACGCGTCGATGCGCTTTGCATCTACCGGCTTCGCATCTGCCTGCTTTGCATCCCCGGGTTTTGCACCCGGTTTTGCACCCGCGTTTGCAACCACTGCCGCGGCATCGGCGCTCACATCCCGGTCACCCGCGCTTTCGCCAAGCTCAGCTAAGCCCTTGGTGTTCATGTCGATGTTCCTGCAAAAATGCCGCAAAACGTTAGATAATACTGTGACTTACGTATCAGCGTCAAATATCGCATGTCCTTGAAGCCCAGTCTCATCCTCGCCTCCAGCTCGCGTTACCGCAGAGAATTGCTGTCCCGCCTGCGCCTGCCGTTTACCGCCATTTCCCCCGATGTGGACGAAACGCCACAACCCGGCGAAACACCCGAGGCCCTGGCCCTGCGGCTGTCCGTCGCCAAGGCCATGGCCGTGGCGGCAAACCGCCCGGGCAGCATCGTGATCGGCTCGGACCAGGTGGCCACCGTGGACGGGCAGCCCATCGGCAAACCCGGCGATTTTCCGCGCGCTCTCGCGCAATTGCAGGCCCTGTCGGGGCAGATCGTGGAATTCCACAGTGCCTTGGCGGTCACGGACGGCCAACGCGTGGAAAAGGCCGACATCATCACGCGTTGCCGCTTCCGCCGGCTGACGGACCAGGAGATCGAGGCCTATTTGCACGCCGAGGAACCTTACGATACCGCAGGCAGCGCCAAGGCGGAAAGCCTGGGCATCGCCCTGATGGAAAGCATCCAGAGCGACGATCCGACCGCCATTATCGGCCTGCCGCTGATCGCCCTGACCGGCATGCTGGTCCGCTTCGGACTGGACCCGCTGGACGCGCCTGGAGCGCCCGCATGAGCCCCCCGGCCACCCCGACGGCTCATAGCGCCGCAGCGCGCCAGCGCGAAGGCACTCCGGCAAACGGCGCCCTGCACCTGATCCCCGTCGGCCTGGGCGACGCACCGCCCGAGCGCTGGCTACCCGCCGAGGTACGCGCCCTGGCCGGCCGCCTGGACACCTATATCGCGGAAAACGCCAAGACCGCCCGCGCCTTCCTCAAGCTGATCGGCACGGCCCGGCCGCTCCAGGAAATCACCATCCACACCCTGAACGACAGGGTCGACGCCGCCCAGATCAAGGCCTGGCTCGCCCCCATCAAGCACGGGGCGGAGATCGGGCTGGTTTCCGAGGCCGGCTGCCCCGCGGTGGCGGATCCCGGCGCCAAAGTCGTGGATACCGCCCACAAGCTGGGCATGCCCGTCAAACCCTGGGTCGGCCCCTCCTCCATCCTGCTGGCCCTGATGGCGAGCGGGCTGGACGGCCAGCGCTTCGCCTTCCACGGCTACGCGCCCGTGGACCCCGCCGAGCGCGCCAAGCAGCTGCGGGCCTGGGAACAGCATTCCGCCAAGCACAACCAGACCCAACTGCTGATCGAAACACCCTATCGCAACGCCGCGATGTTCGCGACGCTGCTGGCCAGCCTGAAAGGCGACACCAGGCTATGCGTGGCCCGCTCAGTGACGACCGCCGACGAATGGATCGCTACTCGCAGCGTGGCCGAGTGGAAGCAGCAACCGGCGCCCCAGCTCGACAAGCTGCCCACGCTGTTCCTCTATCTGGCCCGCTGAACCATGTTCCGCCTGACCTCCGCGCTGCTGACCACGGCAGTCCTGGCCGGATGCGCGGCGCGCGGCCCCGCCGGCCTGGACCTGGACACCTCCATCACCGCCGTCAGCCAGGCCAGCCGGGTCCGCTCCGTCGTGCTGCACTACACGTCGGTCGACGATGCCAGCTCAATACACCTGCTCTCCAAGGGCAAGGTCAGCGCCCACTATCTCGTGACCGATTCGGGGCGAGCCTATCGGCTGGTCGACGAAAACCGTGCCGCCTGGCACGCGGGCGCCAGTTCCTGGTACGGCAATATCGCCATGAACAGCACGTCCATCGGCATCGAAGTCGTCAATTCGGGCTGGACGGAAGGGCCTGACGGCAAACCGCTGTGGCACCCCTATAACGACCGCCAACTGCGCGCGCTGACCATCCTGCTGCGCGACATCATCCAGCGTCACGGCATCGCGCCCGAGAACGTGGTGGGCCACAGCGACATCGCGCCGCAGCGCAAGGTGGACCCCGGCCCCCTTTTCCCCTGGAAGGCCCTGGCCGACGCCGGGATCGGACGCTGGTACGACGAAACCGGCGCGGCCGAGCATCTTGCCCGCCTGCAGTTGCAGGGCCTTCCGGACACCGCCTGGTTCCAGCAGCAATTGCAGCGGCTGGGCTACGCCTGCCCGCAGGACGGCGTGCTGGACAAACCCACGATCAATGCACTGGCGGCATTCCAGATGCACTATCGCCCGGCGCTGCACGATGGCCAGCCGGACGCGGAAACCGCCGCCATCATGCTGGCGATGCTGTAGCGCCAAGCCCCGCTAGGGACGGCGCCGCAGCCAAGCCACCACCCGCCAGCCCAGCAGCAGGGCCAGGATGGAGGCATAGAGCAAGGGCTGCGCGAAGTCGTTCTTGCCGGCCTTGTGCCACCAGTAGTGCAGCACTGCCAGCAGGCCGATGGCATAGACGGCCCGATGCAGGCTTTGCCAGCGCTTGCCCAGCTTGCGCATGGCCCACTGCGTGGACGTGGCCGCCAGCGCGCTCATCAGCACGAACGCCGCGAATCCCACGGTGATGAACGGACGCTCGCCGATGTCGCGCAGCATCGCCGCCGGGTCCAGGCCGCGATCCCACCAGACCCAGGCCATGAAATGCATGGCGCCGTAGAAAAAGGCAAACAACCCGCACATGCGCCGCAGGCGCACCAGAGCCGGCTGCCCGGTCAGGCGGCGCAGCGGCGTAATGGCCAAAGTAATCAGCAGGCAGACCAGCGTCCAGGTGCCCGAGGAACGGGTCAGGAACTCGACCGGATTCGCGGTCAGGCCGTCGTTCGCGCCCAGCCAGAACCAGCGCGCGAACGGCGCCAGCCCCAGCAGGAACAACAGGGGTTTGAAACGCCCGACCGCCTTTGCGGAAAGCTGCGCCTTGCGCGGCGGCGCCTGCGAAATGCCATCGGGCATAGGCGCCTCAGTAATTCGCCTTCAGGTCCATGCCCTGATAGAGCGATGCGACCTGTTCGCCATAGCCGTTGAACATCAGGGTCTTGCGCTTGGGCGAGAACAGGCCGTCCTCGCCGATGCGGCGCTCCGTCGCCTGGCTCCAGCGCGGATGGGGCACGCCGGGGTTCACGTTGGCGTAAAAGCCATATTCCTGGGACGCGGCCTGCATCCACGATGAAACGGGCGCCTTTTCCACCAGGCGGATCTTCACCAAGGACTTGGCCGACTTGAAACCGTACTTCCAGGGAACGGCCAGCCGCAGCGGCGCGCCGTTCTGGTTGGGCAGCACCTTGCCGTAGACGCCGAAAACCAGCATGGCGAGCGGATTCATCGCTTCATCGATGCGCAGCCCCTCGACGTAGGGCCATTCCAGGATCGCGGCGCGCACGCCCGGCATGTTCTCGCGCTGCACCGCCGTCACGAATTCCACGTACTTGGCGTTGCCCGTGGGCTCGACCTGCTTGAGCAGCGCCGACAGCGAATAGCCCACCCAGGGAATGACCATGGACCAGCCCTCGACGCAGCGCAGCCGGTAGACGCGCTCTTCCATGGGCGCCAGTTTGAGCAGCTCGTCCAGGGAGAACGTGCGCGGCTTGCCGCACTCGCCCTCGACGCTCACGGCCCAGGGGCTCGTCTGCAATTTGCCGGCATTGGCGGCCGGATCGCCCTTATCGACGCCGAACTCGTAGTAATTGTTGTAAGACGTGACGTCGGCGAACGAGGTCTGCTTGTCCATGACGCTCAGGACCGGATTGGCCTTGCCGGGCAATATGCCGGCCTCCTGCGCAAACGCACTGCGCATGGTCCAGCCCGGCAAGCCCGCTGCGGCAGCAACCAGGCCGGCCCGCAACATCAACTCGCGGCGCGACCGCCAGACGGCTTCGGAGGTAATCTCGGAGGGAAGAATATCGTCGGGCTTGCGTATCAACATCATGGTCTCCGGTGTGGCGCCTGCGGAATCACGCCCGCGCCTCCCATGGACGACGCGGGGCTCCATGATATTCCGCCGCAGATGCGGCGCTTGCGGGTATTTCTTATAGACCGGCCGGCAAGCCAGACGTTCCTCGCCCGAAAACGCCTGGCTTTACAGCTCGGCGCCAGCCAAAACCCGCGGCAGCAGCCATTCGCGCACGCGGGGCACGCTGTCGAGCACGGCCTGAGGGGCACAACCCTCAAGTTCCTTCAGCGTATGAGCGCCATAGGTTACCCCCAGCCCGTGCACGCCCGCGTTGATCGCCATCTGCAGGTCGTGCGAGGTATCGCCGATCATCACCACGCGGTCCGGCGCCACGTCCAGCTCCTGCATCAGTTCGTGGAGCATCGCGGGATGCGGCTTGCTGAAGGTTTCGTCGGCGGTGCGGGTGGCGTCAAAAAGCGGCCCCAACCCCGTCGCGGCCAAGGCGCGGGTCAGGCCGACTCGGCTCTTGCCGGTAGCGACCGCCAGGCGCACGTTCTGCTCCGCCAGTTCGGTCAGCAGTTCCCGCGCGCCCTCGAACAGGCGCAACTCAGGATCCCGCAGCAGGTAATGCGTACGGTAGCGTTCCAGGAAACGCGGCAGCATGGCCTGCGTCAGTTCCGGAACGGCTCGCCGCAGGGCGCTTTCCAGGGACAGACCAATTACCCAGCTGGCGTCGGATGCCGACGGCACCGCCAGGTCCAGGTCGCGGCAAGCCCCCTGGATGGCGGCCACGATGCTGTGCGTGGAATCCATCAGGGTGCCATCCCAGTCAAAAACGACCAGCGAATACGACATATCAGACCGACTCCAGTTGTTTCAGTATTTTCACGCAAGCCGGGGGCAGTTCGGCAGTAAGCGTCAGGGGCTCGCCCGTGGTGGGGTGAGCCAGCGTCAATTGGTGGGCGTGCAGAAACATCCTGCCGAAGCCCTGGCGCGCAAAATGCGCCCGCACCTCGTCATGGCCGTACTTGTCGTCGCCCACGATGGGAAAGCCGCTGGCGGCCAGGTGCACCCGGATCTGGTGGGTGCGCCCGGTGCGCAGCTCGGCGTCCACCAGACTGTAGCCGCCGAACCGGCGCTTGAGCGTGACAATGGTGTGCGCCGACTGCCCGTCCGGGTCCACCTTGACCCGGCGCTCGCCGGACTGCGTGGTCCACTTGGAAAGGCCCAGCTTGATGTGCTGACGGTCGTTGACCCAATCGCCCTCGACCAGCGCCAGGTAGTGTTTGTCCCCTTTTCCTTCGCGCAGCATGGAATGCAGCGCCAGCAGCGCGCTGCGCTTCTTGGCCACCATCAGCAGGCCCGAGGTCTCGCGGTCCAGCCGGTGCGCCAGCTCCAGGAACTTGGCGCCGGGCCGGGCGGCCCGCAACTGCTCGATCACGCCGAAGGACACGCCGCTGCCTCCGTGTACCGCCACGCCGGCGGGCTTGTCCACCACCAGCAGCGCGTCGTCCTCGAAGACGATGGGGAATTCCGCGCCCGGCACCGGACGGGGCGTGCCGGCATCGGGCAACCGCAGCGGCGGAATGCGGACGACATCGCCTTCGGCGACGCGGTAGTCGGCCGAGATACGTCCCTTGTTTACCCGCACCTCGCCGCCGCGGATGGCCTTGTAGATGTGCGTTTTGGGGACGCCCTTGCACAGCCTGACCAGGTAATTGTCCAGGCGCTGGCCGGCGTGCTCGGCGCCCACTTCCACCATGCGGACGGAGGGAGCGGCTTTAGAGGGAGATGAGGGGGAGGAAGTTTCTTTGCGCATTGCGGAAAGCGACATATAATCGGGACAGCCTAAAGGGGCTGAACTAGCCGCCTGACGTAGAGATGCAACTGTGCGCAACTCCGTCGAGCGCGTGGGCCGCCATTGTACTGCCTGCTCATTCAGTCCCTGGGTCTCTTGGTCGCCGGCGCAACCGCGCCCTGCCGGATAGTGGTGTGGCATTCATTTTGCCCGCTGTCCCAGCAGGTCCGTTGCATGCCGCAAGCGGCTCTGAAGCACTGCAAGAATCGTCGCATATTTAAAGCACCAGCTGCGCGTGGGCAACCATTCCGACCGCAACTGCCGTTCACAGCAATCTTTCCGTCAAACCACATTCAGTGAAGCTGACCCTCCTGCTGACAGAACCCCGTGCCCCACGGCACGACGTGCCCGCCTGACCCGCGGCGGATACGCCTGGGCGCCGCCCAGGTACGGTCCGCATTCTTTCTTGCCCGCTTCAGCCCGCAGCCCGAGTGACCCGAGGTCACGCGCCGATATCGGCGCGTCATGACAACGGAGAACCCCTCTCATGAAGCGCATGCTGTTCAATGCGACGCATCAGGAAGAATTACGCGTCGCTATCGTCGATGGGCAGAAACTCATCGACCTCGACATCGAGACTGCCGGCCGCGAACAACGCAAAGGCAACATCTACAAAGGTGTCATCACCCGGATCGAACCCGGCCTCGAAGCTTGCTTCGTCAACTACGGTGAAGACCGCCACGGCTTCCTGCCCTTCAAGGAAGTGGCCCGCAGCTACTTCAAGGAAGGCGTAGACGTCCGCAGTGCCCGCATCCAGGACGCCCTGCGCGAAGGCCAGGAACTGATTGTCCAGGTCGAAAAGGAAGAACGCGGCAACAAGGGCGCCGCCCTGACCACGTTCATCTCGCTCGCCGGCCGCTATCTGGTCCTGATGCCCAACAACCCCCGTGGCGGCGGCGTTTCGCGCCGCGTCGAGGGCGAAGACCGCCAGGAACTGCGCGACACCATGGAGCAGCTCGAGCTGCCCCAGGGCATGAGCATCATCGCCCGCACTGCCGGCATCGGCCGCAACGTCGAAGAACTCCAGTGGGACTTGTCCTACCTGTTGCAGCTCTGGACGGCCATCGACGGCGCCGCGCGCGACAACTCCGCGCCCATCCTGATCTACCTGGAGTCCAGCCTGGTCATCCGGGCCATCCGCGACTACTTCTCCCCGGAAATCGGTGAAATCCTCATCGATACCGACGAGATCGCCGATCAGGCCACCGCCTTCATGAGTGTGGTGATGCCTGACAACGTCCAGCGCGTCAAACGCTACCGCGACGACATCCCGCTCTTCTCCCGCTTCCAGATCGAACACCAGATCGAAACGGCGTACTCGCGCACGGTGCAGCTGCCCTCGGGCGGCGCCATCGTCATCGACCACACCGAAGCGCTGGTGTCCGTGGACGTCAACTCGGCCCGCTCCACCCGCGGCGCCGACATCGAAGAAACCGCGCTGCGCACCAACTCGGAAGCGGCGGACGAAGTGGCCCGCCAGCTGCGCCTGCGCGACCTGGGCGGTCTGATCGTCATCGACTTCATCGACATGGAGGACAGCAAGAACCAGCGCGCCGTCGAACAGCGCCTGCGCGATGCCCTCCATTTCGACCGCGCCCGCGTCCAGATGGGCAAGATATCGCGCTTCGGCCTGATGGAGCTGTCGCGCCAGCGCCTGCGCCCTGCCCTGAATGAAGGCTCGCACATCACCTGCCCGCGTTGCAACGGCACCGGCGTGATCCGCGACGCCGAGTCCAGCGCGCTGCACGTGCTGCGCCTGCTGCAGGAAGAGGCGATGAAGGAAAACACCGCCGCCGTGCACGCCCAGGTGCCGGTCGACGTGGCCACCTACCTGCTGAACGAAAAGCGCGCCGACATCACCAAGATGGAAGCCCGCCTGAAGGTCAACCTGCTGCTGATCCCCAACAAGCACCTGGAGACCCCGCATCACCACATCGAACGCCTGCGTCACGACGATCCCCGCCTGGAAGAGCTGAAGACCAGCTTCGAACTGGTCGAGGCCCCGGCCACGGACGCCCCCTGGCAGCCGCGCGAGCACGAGGTCAAGTCCCGTCCGGAAGCGCTGGTCAAGGGCATCACGCCTTCGCAACCCGCCCCCGTTTCCACGCCGGCCCCCGCTCCCGCCGCCGCACCTGCTCCGGCAGCCTCCGGCGGTCTGGGCGGCCTGTTCAAGCGGCTGGTCGGATGGCTGACCGGCAATGCCGACACGGCCAAGCCCGCCCCCGCCGCCCAGGATGACAGCGCCAAGCGCGCCGCCTCCGGCCGCGGCAAGGGCCGCAGCAACCATGATGGCCAGGAACGCCGTGGCGAGCGCCATGGCTCGGACCGCAACCGCAACCGCCGCGGCGAATCGCGCGGCGAAGGCGCGGAAGGCAGCGAAGGCGGCCGCCATCACGTGCGCGGCGGCCGTCGCGCCGAAGGCGAGCGCCAGGAACGCGGCGAACGCCACAACCGCAACGAAGCCCGCGCCGAGCGCGACACCCAGGCCACGCAATCGGCCCTGGCGTCGAACCGCCCCGAGCAGGCCGAGCAGGCTGCCGGAGAGGATACCGGCGCTGGCCGTAACCGCCGCCGTGGCCGCGGCCGCAACCGCCGCGAGGAAGGCCAGTCCGACGCGCCGATGAGCGAACAGGAAAGCATGGTCGCCGCCCTGGCGCAGACGGTCGCGACCGCCCTGCCCGACACCACGCAGCCGCCCGCCTCGGACGCGATCCAGGAAGCCGCCGAGGCCGTCGAGCAGACCGCCGATGCCATTCCGGGCGCCGAAGGTGCGGAAAATGCAGCCGATCCGGAACGCAAGCGCCGCCGCCGCCGCAGCCGCCGTGGCCGCCGCAGCCAGGAAGAAGGAGGTTTGGCCGCAGACGAGCAGCTCGAGGAAGGCGCCGACGAAGAAGCCGGCGAGCAACCGGAAGGCGCCGCCCAGCCCGCCGAAGCGCCCGCGCAAGCCGTGGCGGAAGCGGTGCAAGCCCCTCAGGCCCAGCCGGTCGAAGCCGCTCCGGTGCAAGTCGAGCAGGCGGAAGCCGCCCCGGTCGAGGCGCCCCAGCAGCAGGCCGAGCCCGTGCAAGCGCAAGCCGCCGAGCCCGTCGCCCAGCCCGTGCAAACCGCCCCTGCCGCCGATGCGACGCAGCCAGTCGTGGTGCAGCCCGCCAGCGAAGTCTCCGCGCCCGCGGCTCCCGCCGCCCCCGTGGAAACCGCCGCGGCCGAACCCGTGATCACGCCCCCCGCCGTGCCGGTCCAGGTGGAAGCCCCCGCGCCGGTCGTCACGCCCGCCCCGGCTCCCGCCGCAGCGCAAGCGCCGGCCAGCGCGCAACAGCCTATCGTGGTGCCCGCCGCGGCCCCGTCGGCCAAGGCCCAGGCCCTGCATGACGTGGTGAACGCCGCTGGCCTGCAGTGGGTTGAAACCGACCCGGACCGCCACGCTCAGACGCAGTTGCGCATCGCCGCCACGCACACGCCGGTCCGCCTGGGCCGCGAGCGCAAGCCGGTCGCGGCCGTCTCCAACGAACCCCTGGTTCAGATCGAGACGCGTCACTGATCCGCCGCAAGCCTGAAAAGGCTTGCCCGGTAGTAAACCGCACCCCGGAAGCTGGACATGTTCCAGCTTCCGGGGTGTTTTTCATGGCGGCCCTGCTTCTACCCGGCGCGAACGGCCAATCAATCGCCGCTCGGCCCGCGGTCCGGCAGGTTCAACGCCAATGCGGCCTCTTCCACAAACGCTTCCGCCAGGGCCGAATGCGGCATGTGCCGCGCCCATATGATGCCCATTCGGCGCAACGGCGCTCGCCCGGGCAAAAGCACCCGCTTGACGCGCCGGCTGTCGAGCCAGTCTGGCGCCCAATCGGGTACCAGCGACACGCCCAACCCTTCCGACACCATGCAGGCGATCCCCATCAGGCCATCGACCTCCAGGCGCTCGCGCGGGGTAATGTCGTGCTGCCGCAGGTATTGATCCGCCAAGCGGCCGCCCCAGACGTTGCGGTCGTACCGTATGAAGGGCTGCGTCCTCATCAATTCGTGCGCATCCTCGCTCAGGGTGTCCGGCGGCGCCAGCACCACCAGCGGTTCCTCGGTGACCAGCCGCCACGCATAGCCCTTCGACAGATTGAACTGGGGCTTGACGATAAAGGCGGCGTCCAGATCCCCGTTGATCACCCGGTGATACAAGTGATTGGACGTCCCAGGCTCCATGAACACGGCAAGTTTCGGCATGCGCCGGTACAGGCGCGCCAGGACGGCGGGCATGGTCCCCGTCAGGGCCGAAGCCGACACCCCCAGGCGCAGTTCGCCCAGCGGGGCATCGTCGCAGGCACTGGCCCGCAGGTCGCGCACTTCGCGAAGCACCGCGCGGGCCCGCTCCAGAACCTTCAGGCCGGCCTCGGTCGCCTTGACGCTGCGGCCCACCCGCTTGATCAGGGTTGCGCCAAGCTCGTCCTCCAGGGTGCGCACCCGCGCCGCGATGGCGGCCGGGGTCAGGTCCAGGCGCCGAGCCGCTTCCGCCAGCGATCCGCTTTCGACCACCGACACAAAGCTCTGCACATATCGAGTATCCACAGTCTCCCCCTTTTCTGGCTGCGTGGTTTGAGCGACCGCAAACCACAACAATTTTATGGATTGAAGTAATTAAACAGCAGATGTTCATGGGCAGGATCAGTGCCAGAATCGAATGTTGCTGGCGCGCCGCTCCTGGCGCGCCAATCTCCTGCCCCCGACGACGAGTAGAGATCATGACGACCCATGCCCGCATTCCCGGCGTTTTTTCTCCGGTATTGACGCCATTCGACGAGGCCCACCGGCCGGCCCTGGGGCGCTACGTAAAGCATTGCCGCTGGCTGCGTGAGCAATCGGTCGGCCTGGCTATTTTTGGCACCAATTCCGAGGCGAACTCGCTTTCGCTGAGCGAAAAGCACGAATTGCTGGACGCGCTGCTGGACGCCGGTGTGGAACCGGCGGCCCTGATGCCCGGCACGGGCGCCTGCGCGCTGCCCGACGCCGTCGCCCTGACCCGCCACGCTGTCCGTAGCGGCAGCATGGGCGTGCTGGTCCTGCCGCCGTTCTACTACAAGGGCGTGAGCGACGAAGGCCTGTTCCGCTACTACGCCGGACTGATCGAAGGCGTGAGCGACGATAAGCTGCGCATGTACCTGTATCACATTCCGCCTGTGAGCCAGGTGCCGTTGAGCCTGGACCTGATCGACCGCCTGCTGGACCGCTACCCGGGCATCGTCGCGGGCGTCAAGGACAGCGGCGGCGACTGGAGCAACACGGCGGCCATGATCGAACGCTTTGCGCCGCGCGGGTTCCACGTTTATGCCGGCAGCGAGGCCTTCCTGCTCCAGACTCTGCGCGCGGGCGGCGTGGGCTGCATCACGGCCACCGGCAACGTCAATCCGGGCCCGATCGTCGCCTTGCACCAGCACTGGCAGGACGCGGACGCCAACGAACGCCAGGCGGGGCTGAACGCGACCCGCAATGCATTCCAGCAGTTCCCCATGATTCCGGCCATGAAGGCCGCCATCGCCTGGAAGTCCGGCGATGCCGCCTGGGCGACGGTGCGCCCGCCCCTGGTCGAATTGAACGCCGCGCAAACCGCGGCGTTGAAAGCCGCGCTGGACGGCATTGGTTTCGACATGCCTGGCGCCGATACGCTGGCCGGATCCTGATTCGCGCCCTGCGGGGGCGCCCGCCAGGGACGATCATTCGCGATCGTCCCTGGCGGGGCCGCGGATGACGGCCGCCGGATCAGCTCACGACGCCGATGTTCCAGGGGACGAATTCGTGATCGCCCAGCCCCAGCAGTTCGCTCTTGCTGCGCGTGCCTGAAGCCACGAGCAGGATCTCCTCGAAAATGCGCTGGGCCACTTCCGGCAGCGTAGCGGTGCCGTCCAGGATGTCTCCGCAATTGACGTCCATGTCTTCCGTCAGCCGTTCGTACATCGGTGTATTAGTGGCCAGCTTGATCGAAGGCACGGGCTTGGCGCCGAACATGGAACCGCGCCCCGTCGTAAAGCAGATCATGTTGGCGCCGCCCGCGATCTGCCCGGTCGCGGACACGGGATCGAATCCGGGCGTATCCATGAACACCATGCCCGGCTGCCGCACCGGCTCCGCGTAGCGGTACACCTCCATCAACCCGGTCGTGCCGCCCTTCATCGAGGATCCCAGCGATTTCTCGAAGATGTTCGCCAACCCGCCCATCTGATTGCCCGGGCTGACCTTGCCATTGATCTGCACATCGCGTCCCGGCGAATAATCCTCTTTCCACCAGCGGATGCGCTGCACCAGCTTCTCGCCGACTTCGCGATTGCGCGCCCGCGACGTCAGCGTGTGCTCTACCCCGTAGATCTCCGGCGTTTCGGACAGGATGGCGGTGCCGCCGTGGCGTACCAGGATGTCCATGGCGGCGCCGAGTGCCGGGTTGGCGGTAATCGACGAGAACCCATCAGACCCGCCGCACTGCAGGCCGACCTTCAGGTGGCGCGCCGGCACCGGCACCCGCGATACCTCGTTTGCCTGGGGAAGCATGGCCTGGACCGCAGCGACGCCCGCCTCGATGGTTTTGCGCGTGCCGCCGGTCTCCTGCATGATGAAGGTTTTCAGGCGCGCGCCCGCTTCGAGGCCCTGGTCCTTGAGCAAGGCGTCCAACTGGTTGCGCTCGCAGCCCAGCCCAACGATCAGCACACCCGCGAAGTTCGCGTGGCAGGCGTACCCTCCCATCGTACGGCGCAGCAGATCCATCGGCTCGCCGGACATTTCCATGCCGCAACCCATGCCATGGCTGAGCGCCACCACACCGTCCACATTAGGATAGGCGGCCATCAGTTCGGGCGTAAAGGCGGCGGCAATGCGGTGCACCACCGTCGCCGAGCAATTGACCGTTGCCATGATGCCGATGTAATTGCGCGTGCCCACCTGCCCGTTGGCGCGCACGATGCCTTGGAAACGCGCCTGTTCGGACTCGGGCAGGACCTCGGTGGGCACGTATTTCCGCGCATGCGCGTAGTCCCGGTCGAACTCCTGGAACTCCATATTGTGCGAATGCACATACGTGCCCGCCTGGATGTCCACCGCGGCGAAGCCGATACAGACGTTGTATTTCAGGATGGGTTCGCCGGCGCGCAGGTCCCGCGCCGCGATTTTGTGCCCGGCCGGCACTTGGCTGCGGCTGACGATCCCCTCGGAAGTCACCGCCGTCCCGATGCCGATGGGCACCCGCGCCACCACGATGTTGTCGGCGGAATGCAGCCGTATGACGGGCCCCGTGGCGCGTTTTTCGTTCAAATCGATCATATCGTCGTCTCGGATTGATAATGGAGCGCCCGACAGCGGCCGCTCCGTACAAGCAGCCCCGATTACTCGGGTTTGATGCCGATGTCGCGGATCACCACGGACCAGCGGGGCAGTTCGGACCCAACGAAGCGCGTGAAGGCGTCGGCGTCGCTGCCCACCACCGTAAAGCCCTGTTCGCTGAGCTTGGCCTGCATGTCGCTCTGTTCCAGGGCGGCGCGGATGGATCCGGAAAGTTTGTCCACCACGGGCTTGGGCGTATTGGCCGGCGCAAAAACGCCGTACCAGGTCGACACCTCGAAATCCTTGAACCCGGATTCCGCCAGCGTCGGAATCTCCGGCGCCTTGGGATCCCGCTTCAGGCTGGTAATGGCAAGCGGCCGGACCTTGCCTGAGTTGATGTAGGGCAGCGCCACGGGGAGATTCGCGAACATATACGGCACGTGTCCGCCCAGCACATCGGCGATCGCCGCCGATTCGCCTTTATAGGGCACGTGCGTCACTTTGGTGCCCACCATGTGCGCATAGAGCTCTCCGGCGATATGCTGCGGCCCCCCTTGGCCAGACGAGGCATAGCTCACCGCGCCGTCGCCTGCCTTGCGGATGTGCTCGGTGAGTTCCTGCACGTTTTTCGCGTCGACCAAGGCGGGATTGACCACCAGGATCAAGGGCATGGTCACCACCTGCGACACCGGGGAAAAGTCCTTTTCGGGCTTGAATGGCAGCGAGGGAAACAAGGAAGGAGCCACCACCATGGTGGATTGCGATCCCAGGAAGAGCGAATAGCCGTCGGCGGGCGAGCGCGCGACGTTGTCGGCCGCTATCGTACCCGTGGCGCCCGCCCGGTTCTCCACCACCACCTGCTGCCCCAGGTTTTCCGCCATCTTGGCGCCGACCAGGCGAGCCACGATGTCCGCGCCGCCGCCGGGTGCGAAGCCCACGACCATCCGCAGGGGCTTGTTCGGGAATGCGTCCGCCATCACGGCGGACGAAGCGCAGGAAAGCGCGAAGGCCAGGCCGATCGCTCGAGCCATGCGCGTCGTCGGACGCGCGGGCATACAGGGGTAACTCATTTGACGGTCTCCATTTGCCGCCATTCGGGCCCTTCTGCGCGACCCTGCGCGCTGGAAGTCTCGGAGCCCCGTGGCGGCTCATTGTGTGTTTTGTGTCTTGCCAGGGCATTCTGGCCATCGCACTCCACAGCAACAAGTATGTGAACGCACCGTCAGACCATAATATTTTTTGAGTATTGAACGCAGATGCGAGGCAGCCGGATCCGCGGATTCCGCGGCGCAAAAAAAATCCACCCGCGCGGGTGGATTTGCAAGACTTCCTGCTGCGCGAACCCTCGAAAGCGAGCGTTCCCTGCGCCGGGCAGGCAGCGGAATCAGAACTGGTAGGTGTACGTAAGCTGCACCACGTCCAGGCCAGGATTCGGGCGCTTGATGCTGGCGTTCGAGAAGTGCGAATAGCGCACCCCAATACGATTGTTCGGCGTCAACAAGAAGCCCAGGCCGACGTGGTCGCCGAACTGGAAAGCTGTACTGATGTTTTCGTCGGCGAAGCGCGTGCTAGAGAAGAGCGTGGCGCCAATGCCCGCTTCGATGTAGAAGCGTTCGCCGGTCCACCAGCGGAACATCGGGATGGCGCTGAACTGCCAGACATGGCCCGGGGAGCGCGAACCGTCTGCCCACCAGTACGAGGCGCCGAATTCGGGCGTCAGGTCCAGGCGGCCCCAATTACCGCCGAATTGGTACGTCCACACGGAAGGCGTTTCGTAGTTCAGCGTCAGGCGCTGATAGTGGTCTCCAATGCCGTAATGCATGCTCACGCCACCCTGGGTGCCGGTGGCCGATTGGGCGCTTGCTAAGGTCGTGGTTGCCGCCAGAGCCAGCCCGACAAGGCCTGTAAGCATTTTTTTCTTGATCGACTGCATTGGAATTACTCCGTGATTTCAACTCTAGATCGCAACATAGCAAAATACGGGTCAAACGACTTGATTTGTGTCGCACGCAGGCAACATCGCCGATGGAAAACACTGTTCCGTAAAACAGCCGCCACAAACCCGCCAGGCATGCCGGGGGTACTACGCTCGCCCCACGAAAATGCCGCCGGAGGGCTCGGCCCGCCGACGGCATTTTGCTACTGCCAGCCCCCGCCGCCTAGTGGCGGTTGGTCCGGGAATCGGAAGGAATTCGTCAGGCCGTGACCACGTCCGCCGGCTGGTTGGTCAGCAAGGCCAGCAGGCGGGCGATCTCCTCGCGCAGCTGGCGGCGGTCCACGACCATGTCGATGGCTCCCTTCTGCAGCAGGAACTCGGCGCGCTGGAAGCCTTCCGGCAGCTTTTCACGCACGGTCTGTTCGATCACACGCGGGCCGGCAAAGCCGATCAGCGCCTTCGGTTCGGCGATGACCACGTCGCCCATGAAGGCGAAGCTGGCCGACACGCCGCCCATGGTGGGATCGGTCAGCACGCTGATGAACGGCAGGCCGGCCGCCGACAGGCGGGTCAGCATGGCGTTCGTCTTGGCCATCTGCATCAGCGACAGCAGGCTTTCCTGCATGCGCGCGCCGCCCGAGGCGGCCACACAGATGAAGGGCGTCTTGTTGTCCAGGGCTGCCTGGGCGCCGCGCGCGAAGCGTTCGCCGACCACCGAGCCCATGGAGCCGCCCATGAATTCGAATTCGAAGCAGGCCAGCGTCGCCGGCACGCCGCGGATCGAGCCGCTCATGACCACCAGGGCGTCGGACTCACCCGTTTGCTTGACCGCTTCCTGGAGGCGCTCAGGGTACTTGCGCGTGTCCTTGAACTTCAGCGTATCGACCGAACGCGTGGTTTGGCCGATTTCGACGCGGCCTTCCATGTCGAGCAGCGAATCGATGCGGGCGCGGGCGCCGATACGCATGTGATGGTCGCACTTGGGGCAGACATGCAGGTTGGCGGCCAGGTCTTCGCTGTACAGCACCGACTCGCACGACGGGCATTTCACCCATAGGCCTTCAGGAACGCGGCGGGCGCCGCTGTCGCTGGTTTTATTGATGCGAGGAGGCAGGAGTTTTTCGATCCAGCTCATTGTTTTTTCATCCCGTATGAGGTCGCGCCCGCCATTCAGGCCGACGCGTTTTCTCGTTTCACTAGATCCAGCGCCTGCCGGATGGTGCGCAGCCAGCCGCTGGCGGCGGCGACTGCGGCATCGGTTTTCTGGGCAGCTGGGACGTCCGTCACCGCCTGCTCCATGGTTTCAATCAGTTTGCTGCCAATGACGACCGCATCGGCCGCGCGCGCCACGCGCTGGGCGCTCTCGGCGTCACGGATGCCGAACCCCACGCCGACCGGAATGTCGCGCACATGGCGGCGGATCACGGCCACGCGCTCGGCCACGTCGTCAGTATTCAGCGAGCCCGAGCCCGTCACGCCCTTGAGCGACACGTAGTACACGTAGCCGCGGGCCACCTCGGCGACCGCCTTGATGCGGTCTTCCGTAGAGGTGGGCGCCAGCAGGAAAATGGGGGCAATGCCATGCTCGCCCAGCGTGGCGGCGAATTCGACGACTTCCTCGGGCGGATAGTCCACCACCAGCACGCCGTCCACGCCCGCCTGCTCGGCGTCGCGCGCGAACCGGTCCTGGCCCATGCGTTCGATCGGGTTGGCGTAGCCCATCAGGACCACCGGCGTGACGGTGTCGCGCTGGCGGAACTCGGCCACCATGTCCAGCACCCGGGCCAGGCCCACCCCCTGCGCGATGGCGCGCTCGGCGGCCCGCTGGATGACTGGGCCGTCGGCCATGGGATCGGAGAACGGCACGCCCAGTTCGATGACGTCGGCGCCGGCCTCGACCAGCGCATGCATCAGGGGAACGGTGGTCGCGGGCGAGGGATCGCCCGCGGCAATGTAGGGGATCAGCGCCGCGGCGCGGCCGGATTCGGCGGTGCGCGCGAAAGCGGCGGCGATGCGGTCGGTGCGAGTTGCCATGGTCGGGGCCCTTAAAGCTCGATACCGGCCTTTTCGGCGACGGTATGCATATCTTTGTCGCCACGGCCCGACAAATTGACCAGGACGATGGCGTCGCGCGGCAGCGCAGGCGCCATTTTCACGGCCTGGGCGATGGCGTGCGACGATTCCAGCGCCGGCATGATGCCTTCGATGCGGCAGCAGTCGTGGAAGGCCTTCAGGGCTTCTTCGTCGGTAATGCCGACGTATTCGGCGCGGCCGGAATCCTTCAGCCAGGCGTGTTCGGGACCGACGCCGGGATAGTCCAGGCCGGCCGACACGGAATGCGTTTCGATGACCTGGCCGTCGGCGTCCTGCATGACGTAGGTGCGGTTGCCGTGCAGCACACCCACCTGGCCCGCGGCCAGGGACGCGGCGTGGCGGCCGGTATCCATGCCCTCGCCCGCCGCCTCGACGCCGATCAGGCGCACGTTTTCGTACGGAATATAGGGATGGAAGATGCCCATGGCATTGGAGCCGCCACCCACCGCCGCCACGACGTAGTCGGGCTGGCGGCCGGCGGCTTCGGGCATCTGCGTCAGGCATTCGTTGCCGATCACGGTCTGGAAATCGCGCACCATGCGGGGGTAAGGGTCGGGGCCCGCCACCGTGCCGATGATGTAGAACGTGTTCTCGATATTGGTGACCCAGTCGCGCATGGCTTCATTCAGCGCGTCCTTCAGGGTGCACGAGCCAGAGGTGACCGGAACGACCGTGGCGCCCAGCAGCTTCATGCGATAGACGTTCGACGCCTGGCGGCGGACGTCTTCGCTGCCCATGTAGACCACGCATTCCATGCCGTAGCGGGCCGCCACGGTGGCGGTGGCCACGCCGTGCTGGCCGGCGCCGGTCTCGGCGATGACGCGCGGCTTGCCCATGCGCTTGGCCAGCAATGCCTGGCCGATGCAGTTGTTCACCTTGTGGGCGCCGGTGTGGTTCAGGTCTTCGCGCTTGAACCAGATCTGGGCGCCGCCCAGCTGTTCAGACCAGCGGCGGGCATGGTAGACCGGGCTGGGCCGGCCCACGAAATGCTTGAGTTCGTAGTTGAACTCTTCCAGGAAAGCGGGGTCGACACGATATCGGTCGTAAGCCGCGCGCAGCTCGTCGAGCGCGTGCATCAGCGTTTCCGCCACGAAAACGCCACCATAAGGGCCGAAATGGCCCTTGGCATCCGGAAAGTCGTAAGGTTTCACCAAGCATCTCCCCCGGCATCGCGGCAGGCCTCTGCCGTCCGCAAATCCGGTTTGCAACCCGGCATTTTACCTGACGCCGGCCACGGCCGGGTACGGGCGCGGGCGCGTACCCGGCCCGGAAACGGCTGAAGCGGCGTCAGAGCGACTGCCCGAGGCGGCGCAGGAAGGTCTCGCACGAGGCCAGTTGGTCCAGTGCGACGTATTCGTCCGGCTTGTGGGCCTGTTCGATCGAACCGGGGCCGCAGACGACCGTAGGGATGCCAATTCCCTGGAACAGGCCGGCTTCGGTGCCGTACGCAACCTTGCGGGTCGCACGGTCTTCGGTCAGCGCGCGCACCAGCTGGGTGATCGCGGCCTCCTCGGAGGCTTCCAGCGCCGGCGCCGCCGCGCCCGTTTCGATCTCGATGCTGGCGCCGTCGAACTCGGCCTTCATGCGCGGCAGGAGCTCTTCACGAACGTATTTCTCGACTTCGGCCTGGATCGCGTCGGGCTGCATACCGGGCAGGTTGCGGAATTCGTAGCTGAATTCGCAGGATTCCGGAATGGTATTGACCGCGATGCCGCCCTGGATCTGGTTGGTGGTCATCGTGGAGAACGGCACGTCGTAGAACTGGTCGTAGGGGCCGTTGGCCTTGAAGCTGTCGGCCAGATCGCGGATGCGGCAGATCAGGCGGGCGGCGTATTCGATGGCGTTGCAGCCGCGCGGGGTCAGGGACGAATGCGCCGCCTTGCCATGCACCTTGCAGCGGAACAGGTTGATGCCCTTGTGCGCCACCACGACCTGCATGCCCGTGGGCTCGCCCACCACGCAGCCTTCGGGCCGGATGCCCCGCTCGTGCAGGTCGGCCAGCATGTAGGGAGCCCCGGCGCAACCCACTTCCTCGTCGTACGAGAACGCCAGGTGGATGGGCTTCTTGCGGGGCATAGCCAGGAATTCCGGCACCATCGCGAGCGAACCGGCGATGAAGCCTTTCATGTCGCAGCTGCCGCGGCCGTAGAGCAGGCCGTCCTTTTCGACGAGCTTGAACGGATCCGTGCTCCAGTCCTGGCCGTCCACCGGCACCACGTCGGTATGGCCGGACAGGACGATTCCACCCTGGAGGCCGCCGTCCTGCGCCGGCAGGGTCGCGAACAGATTGGCCTTGGTGCGCTCCGGATTGTGCGCCAGCCATGCGTCGACGCCCTGGCCCTTGAGCCAATCGCGGACGGTTTCGATCAGGGCAAGATTGGAATTGCGGCTGGTGGTATCGAAACCGACCAGCGTTTCCAGCCAGGTGCGCGCGTTCATGTCACTACTCTCGTGGGGAAAAAGAGAAGTGTAAAGCCAGGCGGCGCCCGCGTCTCGGACGACCGGACAGGCGCCGGGTCCGGCGAAGCGCCTAGAATGTCGGCCGCATCGAACAAACACCCCAAGGAGAAACCGTGCAGCACAAGGCAGTTCCCACACGCAACATCGTGGCGGCAGTAATCGGCAACGCCCTCGAATGGTATGACTTCCTGGTGTTCGCGTTCATGACGCCGATCATCTCGAAGCTGTTCTTCCCCACCGATCCCAGCGTGCCCGGCAGCGAGCTGAACGCCATCCTGATGACCACGGCGATCTTCGGCGTCGGCTTCTTCATGCGCCCGGTGGGCGGCATCATCCTGGGCCTGTACGGCGACAAAAAGGGCCGCAAGGCCGCCATGGTGATGGTCACGTCGCTGATGGCCGTATCCATCGCGCTGATCACCGTCGCTCCCACCTATCACGCCGCCGGCATCCTGGCCCCGATCTTCATCCTAATCGCGCGTCTGCTGCAGGGTTTCTCGGCTGGCGGCGAATTCGGCACCTCCACGGCGCTGCTGATCGAAATGGCGCCCAACGGCAAGCGCGGGTTCTACGGTTCGTGGCAAATGGCCGGGCAGATGCTGGCCCTGCTGATCGGCGCCGCCTGCGGCACGCTCATCACCGAATTCTTCACCCCGCAGCAGATCGCCGACTGGGCGTGGCGCCTGCCCTTCGCCTTCGGCCTGGTCATCGTGCCGATCGCGATCTACATCCGCCGCAACATCGACGAAACCGACGCCTTCAAGCAGATCAAGGCAGAAGAGCGCCAGGCGGCCGCGCGCGGCGAGGTGCAGCGCCTGAGCCTGGGACAGATGCTGAAGACGCACACACGCGAAACGCTGATCGGCGTGGGCCTCGTCGTAACCGCGACCGTCTCCATCTACATCACCTTCACGTACCTGGTGACGTACTCCACGCAGATCCTCAAGCTGCCGCTGAACCAGACCTTCCTGGTACAGATGGCGGGCGCGGCCCTGATGGTGCTGCTGACGCCTTTCATGGGCGCCTGGTCGGACCGCGTCGGCCGCCGGCCGATCGTGATCGGCTCGCTGATCGGCTACCTACTCGTGCTGTATCCGCTGTATTACTGGCTGTCGGACGCGCCGTCGATCGCGCGCCTCCTGACCGTGCAGATCGTCGTCTGCCTGTTCGTTTCGGCCTTCTTCGGCGTGTTCAGCACCGTGATGGCGGAGCTGTTCCCCGCGCGCGTGCGCTCGGTGGGCCTGTCCCTGGCCTATAACGTGGCCGTCATGGTCTTCGGCGGCTTCGCCCAGTTCATCGTCACCTGGCTGATCAAGACGACCGGCTCGCCGATGGCGCCCGCCTACTACGTCATGTTCGGCGTGGCCCTGGGCCTGGTCGCCTCGTTCTACATGCGCGACCGCGCGCACGAGACGCTGGACGACTGAGTCCGGCACCGCCCCTCGGCGCCGCGCGCGCCGTAGGGGTCAGCGGCGCGCCGCCGACGACACGCCCGGCACTTCGGCCAGCGCGTCCAGCGCGCGCGCCAGGGACTCCCCTCCCCGCACCTCCACCGTGAACACCATATGGGCAAGCGACTGCTTGCTCTGTGTGTTCACGCCCACCACATTCAGGCGCAGCCGGGCGAAGACTTCGGACAGGTCCCGCAACAGGCCGGAGCGGTCGTGCGCGCGCACGCTGATGTCCACCGGATAGAAGGTGTCGGCCGTCTCGCCCCACGCCACTTCGATCACGCGTTCGGGCTCGCGCGCGGCCAGGGCCAGATAGCTATGGCAGTCGCTGCGGTGGATGGACACGCCGCGCCCCCGTGTGACGAAGCCCGCGATCGCGTCCGGCGGCGCCGGGCGGCAGCAGCGAGCCAGCTGGGTCAGGAGCGAGCCCACGCCCACCACCAGCACACCGCTCTTGCCGCTCTTTTCGGCGCTGCCCGCGCTGGCGTTGCGCAGCGCGGCCGGCTGCGGCTCGGCCGCGGGCGCCGGCTGCTGGAACAGCGCGTCGATCTGCCGCAGGCTGAACTCTTCCTTGGCCGCCGCCACGTACAGGTCGTCCGCCCGCGCGAAACCCAGGTTCTGCGCCAGCTGTTCGAGATTGACCGCGGTCTTGCCCAGGCGCTGCAACTCCTTTTCCACCAGCGCCTGGCCCTGGGTGATGCGCTGCTGCAGCTCGATCGCGTTGAACCACATGCGCACCTTGGCGCGGGCCCGGGGGCTGGCCAGGAAGCCCAGCTGGGGATTGAGCCAGTCGCGCGACGGGCCGCCGGACTTGGCGGAGATGATCTCTACCGTCTGGCCCGTGGCCAGCCTTGTCTGCAGCGGCACCATCTGCCCGTCGACGCGGGCGCCGCGGCAGCGGTGGCCCAGGTCGGTATGCAGGTGATAGGCAAAGTCAACCGGCGTGGCGCCGGCGGGCAGCTCGATCACGCGCGCCTGCGGCGTCAGCACGTAGATGCGTTCGTCGGTGTGGGCAGGCGCGGCCGCGGCATTGCGGCCCTTGCCCGCGGCGGGCTTGCCGGAAGCCGGCTTGGCGGGTTCGCCGCCTTCGACATCGGTGTTCCAGGCCAGCAGCTGGCGCATCCAGGCCAGCTGGCGGTCGTATTCGCTGGAGGCCGCCACCTGGCCGCCCTTGGCTCCCGCTTCCTTGTAGCGCCAGTGCGCGGCCATGCCGTACTCGGCGAACTGGTGCATCTCGCGGGTGCGGATCTGCACTTCGAAGGGACGGCCGTCATCGTCGGTCACGACCGTGTGCAGGGAGCGGTAGCCGTTGGGCTTGGGCCGGGAGATATAGTCGTCGAACTCCTCGGAGATCGGCGTCCACATCTCGTGCACCATGCCCAGCGCCGTATAACAGGCGCGCACGTCGTCCACAATGACCCGCAGGGCGCGCAGGTCGTACATCTGGGCAAAGTCCAGGCCCTTCACGCGCATCTTGTTCCAGATGCTGTAGATGTGCTTGGGCCGGCCGCTGACCTCGGCCTCGACCCCGCTCCTGGCCAGCGCCGCCTGCAGGCGCTCGATGGCGCCGGCGATGAAGGCCTCGCGTTCCACCCGCTTTTCCTCGAGCAGACGAGCGATCTGCTTGTACTTTTCGGGCTCCAGGAAGCGGAACGCCAGATCTTCCATTTCCCATTTGATCTGCCAGATCCCCAGCCGGTTGGCCAGGGGCGCGTACAGGTCCAGGGTTTCCCGGGCGAAGGCGATGGAGCACGGCGCCTTGCTTTCCGCGTGCCAGCGCAGGCTGCGCAGCCGGGACGCCAGCCGCATCAGCACAATGCGCAGGTCGGCCGCCATGGCCAGCAGCATTTTGCGCTGCATCTCTTTCTGCGAGCCGGTTTCGGCCTCGGCGTCGCTGGCCTGCCGGGCCACCACGCCCAGCCGCAGCAAAGCGTGCGTGCCTTGCACCAGCCGCGCGACCTCGGCGCCGAAGGCGGCCGCGACCGGGTCATTGCGCAAGGACGGCGCGGGCGCCATCAGATCGGTCGGCAAGGCGGCCAGCAAGGCCGCCGCCCGCGTCGCGGCATCGGTATGCAGGGCCGCCAGGATCCGGACCACGCCAGCGCCGTGCCCGACCAGGGACTCGCCCGTGAGCGCGTGCTGCCCGTCGAAACGGGGTTCGGCCCAGGCGACGGCCTGATCGATCAACGCCCGGCCGTCGGCATCCAGGCCAACCCCTACCTCCTGGCGCCAGGCGGCGTCGAAAGGCGAAGGCGCGTCGAGAACAGGCGGGGCGGACATGACGGACGTGAGCGAAGTAGGTTGATATTCCGACACTCTACACTAGGGCCTGTAGACACCAAAAGGCGCCGCTGCCCGCGGCATATGGAAGGAACCCGAGCTTATGTTGCGCTGGCTGAAGGGCCGCGGCGCCCGCCCGTCCGCAGTGGCCGAAATGCAGTCCCGCATCTCGCCTGAACTGTGGCGGCAGGTGCTGGACACCCACCCGTTCCTGGCGGTATTGAACGCCGATGAATCCGCCCAGTTGCTGGCGCGTTCGGCCTGGCTGCTGGCCAGCAAGAACATCAACGGCGCGCAGGGGCTGGAAGTGTCGGACTTCATGCGCTTGTCCATTGCGGCCCAGGCCAGCCTGCCCATCCTGAACCTCGCCCCCGAACTGTACGAAGGCTGGGACGAAATCATCGTGTACCCGGCCAGTTTCCGCATTCCCCGGTCGCGCCAGGACGAAGACGGCGTGGTGCACGAGTACATCGAAGATGCCGCCGGCGAGGCCTGGGAAGGCGGGCCGCTGGTTCTGTCCTGGGAGGACGCGCAGCTCTCCGAAGGCGGCTTCAACGTCGTCATCCACGAATTCGCCCACAAGCTGGACCTGCGCTCGGGTTTCGCGGACGGGATGCCGTCGCTGGCGGCGCATCCCAGCCTGAAGCCCGGCGCCTGGCGCCGCGTCCTGGACGACAGCCTGAACCGCTTCATCGCCGCCCTCGACGCGGTGGAGGCCGCCATCCCGCCCGACGTCGATCCCGAAAGCGAAGAAGCGGACACCTGGTACGGCCAGTTGCCGATGGACCCGTACGCCGCCACCGACGAAGCCGAGTTCTTCGCGGTCAGCTCGGAACACTTCTTCGTGGATCCCTACCCCATGCAGCAGGCGCTGCCGCAATGGTATGAACTGCTGAAGGCCTACTACCGGCAGGACCCCTTGGAACGCTACGCATGAAACAGCTGCTGATCGTCTGGCATTCCCGCACCGGCGCCGCGCGCCAGATGGCCGAGGCCGCAGCCCGTGGCGCGCAGTCCGCCGCCGCCCAGCTCGAACAAGAGAGCGAGCTGCGCGTCGAGCTGCGGCGCGCCTCGGACGTGCAGGCCGAAGACCTGCTCGCCAGCCATGGCTATCTGTTCTGCGCCCCCCGAGAACCTGGCGGGGCTGAGCGGCGAGATGAAGGAATGCTTCGACCGCAACTACTACGCGGTGCTGGACCGGATACAGGGGCTGCCCTATGCCTGCGCGATCAGCGCGGGCAGCGACGGCTCGGGCGCCGCCCGGCAGACGGAACGCATCTGCACCGGATGGCGGCTCAAGGCCGTGGCCCCTGCCCTCATCGTCAATATGGGCGCGCAGACGGCGCAGCAGATCCTGGCGCCCAAGACGGTGGCTCAGGCGGACCTGGAGAAATGCGAGGAACTGGGGGGATTGCTGGCGGGGACACTGCTACTGGGGCAGTGAGGGCGATGCCGCGCTCGGGGCGGGTGTGAGGCGGTCGCTGGGTCGATGGTCGCTATAAGACAGGACTCGGCTATAGGACAGGTGTCTGACACCCGAGGAGACGGACTGCGCCATGCTCGGGTGTTTCGCGGGTGTCTGACACCAACCGCATGGCAGATATCTCTCGAAGTCAGCCGGTGTCCTCGAAGTCAGCCGGTGTCAGACACACAAGGTGTCAGACACACGGAAGGCTCGGCTGGTGTCAGACACACGGAAGGCTCGGCTGGGTTTTAGATCGCGGCCGTGACGACGATCTCGACCTTGTAGTCGGGATTGGCCAGGCGGGCTTCGACCGTGGCGCGCGGAGGCGAGTTGCCGGCGGCGACCCAGGCGTCCCACGCCTTGTTCATGCCGTCGAATTCCTTCATGTTGGCCACGTAGATCTGGGCCATCAGGATCTTGGTCTTGTCGGTGCCGGCTTCGGCCAGCAGGCGGTCGATCGTCGCGAGCACTTGCGCGGTCTGGCCGGTGATGTCCAGCGTGGCATCATCCGGCACCTGACCAGCCAGGTATGCAACGCCGTTGAACACGGCCATGTCCGACAGGCGCTTGTCGACGTGGAAGCGCTTGATGCTGCTCATGAATATTCCCCTAGATTCGAGTGGGTTGGGTGAAACAATGACAAGGAACCCGCACTGTACCCCGAGCCGCCCTCAGGCGGGAGGCAGCTGGAAAACCTGGCGCAGGTAGGCCAGGTAGGCCGGATCGTCGCACATGGTCTTTTCCGGCGCGTCCGACACCTTGGCGACGGGCTGCCCGTTGCAACGGACCATCTTCATGACGATCTGCAGAGGTTCGTGGCCCAGGTCGTTGGTCAGGTTGGTGCCGATGCCGAAGGACACCTTGCAGCGGCCGGAGAACTGGCGGGCCAGTTCGATGGCGCGCGGGAAGGTCAGGGAATCTGAAAACACCAGCGTTTTGGCGCGCGGATCCACGCGGTTCTGGCGATAGTGCTCGAGCAGGCGCTCTCCCCAGATGAACGGATCGCCGGAGTCATGCCGCGCGCCGTCGAACAGCTTGCAGAAATACATGTCGAAATCGCGCAGGAAGGCATCCATGCCGTAGACGTCGGACAGCGCGATGCCCAGGTCGCCGCGGTATTCCTTGGCCCAGACCTCCAGCGCGAATACTTGCGAATCGCGCAGGCGCGGACCCAGCGCCTGGCAGGCCTGCAGGTATTCGTGGCCCATCGTTCCCAGCGGCAGGACCTCGTGCTGCTTGGCGAACAACACGTTGCTGGTGCCGGCGAAATGCGGGCCCATCTGTGCCTTCATGGTGGACACGATTTCCTCGTGCCAGACCTTGGAGAACCGGCGGCGCGTGCCGTATTCGGCCACCCGGAAGTCCGCCAGCGCAGGGTCGTCAAGCACCAGGTGCATCTTGGACTGCAGGCGCTTGCGCCCCTCTTCCCAGTCGGGGCTCTTGCGCGTATTGCGGAAATAGACCTCGTTGACGATGGCCAGCACCGGGATCTCGAACAGGATCGTGTGCAGCCACGGCCCCTTGACCTCAATGCTGATTTCGCCGGGCGCATCGCCCTCGCCGATATGAATGCAGCGCTCGGGCATGTGGAACAGCTCGAGGAAATCAACGAAGTCGCTCTTGATAAAACGCAAGCCGCCGAGATATTTAAGTTCGTCGTCGGTGAACCGAAGCTGGCACAGCTGGTGCACTTCCTCGCGGATTTCGTCCAGATAGGGGCGCAAGTCCACCCCGGCAGTACGGCATTTGTAACGGTACTCGACCTGGGCAGCGGGAAACTGATGCAGGACCACCTGCATCATGCTGAATTTATACAGGTCGGTGTCGAGCAGCGAGGTAATTATCATGATTGCGCGTTTCGTTTCGCGACACCATAGCATAGAGCGTGCGCCGCAAGGGGCGAAGGGCCACGATGTCAATACGGGTATTACCGGCACATCCGCGCGGCATTGGGTAAAATCGCTGCAACAAGACCAAAGCCGCCGATCCCGGAGTTCCTGAATGACCCACGTTGTCACCGAAAACTGTATTAAGTGCAAGTACACCGACTGCGTAGACGTGTGCCCGGTGGACTGTTTTCGTGAGGGCCCGAACTTCCTCGTGATCGATCCCGACGAATGCATCGACTGCGCCGTCTGCATCCCGGAATGCCCGGCCAATGCGATCTACGCCGAAGAAGACGTGCCGCAGGACCAAATGAACTTCATCGCCCTGAACGCCGAACTCTCCCCCGAGTTCGCCAGCATCAGCCGCGCCAAGAAGCCCCTGCCCGACGCCGACGACTGGAACGGCAAGCAGGACAAGCTGCAATACCTGGAAAAATAATCGGCGAAGGCCGGCCCCGCCTGGCGGCCGGCTTCGTGCGATGCCCCGATGACCGACGACTCCAAATACACGTGCCAGACCGTAACCCACGTCCATACCTGGGTGCCGGACAAGCTGTTCTCCGTGCGCGTGACGCGCGACGACGCGTACGCATTCCTGCCTGGCCAGTTCGCCCGCGTAGGCCTGCCTGAAGCCGACGCCCCCGGCGGCGACCCCACGCTGTGGCGCGCCTACTCCATGGTGTCGGCGCCGCACGAGCCGTGGCTCGAGTTCTATTCCATCGTGGTCCCCGAAGGACTGTTCAGCCCGCGCATGGCGCGGCTGCAGCCCGGGGACTCGCTGTACGTCGAGAAGGCCCCCTACGGATTCCTGACGCTGGAACGCTTCGCTCCCGGCGGCGACCTGTGGCTGCTGGCGTCCGGCACCGGCCTGTCGGCCTACCTGTCCATCCTGCGTGATCCTGCCGCCTGGCGCGCCTACCGCCGCATCATCCTGGTGCACGGCGTGCGCACCGCCGCGGAACTGGCCTATCGCGAAGAGATCGAATCCTGGCGCCGGCAGCCCGGCCTCGCCGAGCTGTTCGCGACGGATCCGCAGAAGCTTATCTACCTGCCCATCGCCACGCGCGAGCCCCTGCCCGGCATGCCGCAGGAGCGCCTCACCACGCTGATCGCCGACGGCCGCCTGGAACAGTTGGCCGGCCAATCCCTGGATCCCGAGCACGCGAAGGTCATGCTTTGCGGCAACCCCGCCATGCTGGCGGACGCCCGCAAGCTCCTGGGCGAGCGCGGATTCAAGCCGGGCCGCCGCGGCATCCCCGGCAATCTGGCGGTCGAAAACTACTGGTGACCCGACACCGCCCGGTGTAGTGCATAAATCCTCCATTTGGCATCACGGCAAGGCATAAGAAGCGCCCTAAACTGGTGCCTAATCGGGTATTGGGTCGTTTTTTAGCAACATATTTGCTTTTTTTGTCGACGTTTCTTCAGGCTGTTTAGAAATATCGTTAGTCCCCGGGGCAATAATCGGGACACACGCACGACCCAGAAGGACTTTTCCCACATGCTGTATCAATTGCACGAAATGCAGCGCGCCTTCCTGACTCCGTTCGCAGCTTTCACGGACGCCGGCTCCCAGCTGTTTTCCAGCCCCTACAGCCCTCTCGCTTACACCCCGATTTCCCGCCAGATGGCGGCTGGGTACGAGCTGATGACACGCATCGGCAAGGAATACCAGAAGCCGGCCTGGAACCTCCCCACCACCCAGATCGATGGCAAGGCCGTCCGCGTCACCGAAGGCGTGGTGATGGACAAGCCGTTCTGCCGCCTGGTGCACTTTCACCGCGACGTCCGCCATGCCCGCGGCGACGATCCCAAGATCCTGCTGGTCGCTCCCCTGTCCGGCCATCACGCCACTTTGCTGCGCGACACGGTGCGGGCCCTGCTGCCCGCCCATGACGTCTACGTCACAGACTGGATCGACGCCCGCATGGTGCCGCTGTCCGCCGGACCGTTCCACCTGAACGACTACGTGCGCTACGTGCAGGACTTCATCCGCCATCTGGGCCCGGACGTGCACGTTATGTCCGTCTGCCAGCCCACGGTGCCGGTGCTGGCCGCCGTTTCCCTGATGGCCTCCGCCAACGATCCCTGCCAGCCGCGCAGCATGGTGATGATGGGCGGCCCCATCGACCCGCGCCAGTCGCCCACGCAGGTAAACCGCCTGGCCACGACCAAGCCCTACTCCTGGTTCGAGAACCAGGTCATCCACCCGGTGCCGCCGCGCTATCCGGGCTCGGGCCGCAAGGTCTACCCGGGTTTCCTGCAGCATGCCGGGTTCATGGCCATGAACCCGGACCGCCACATGAAGTCGCACTACGACTTCTACCTGGACCTGCTGCGCGGAGACGACAGCGACGCCGAGGCGCATCGCCGCTTCTACGACGAATACAACGCCGTGCTGGACATGCCGGCCGAGTTCTACCTGGACACGATCCGCATGGTGTTCCAGGAATTCCAGCTGCCCAACGGCACCTGGGAAGTCGAAGGCAAGCCGGTGCGCCCCGCGGACATCAAGAAGGTCGCCCTCTTCAGCATTGAAGGCGAACTGGACGACATCTCCGGCCAGGGCCAGACGCGCGCCGCCATCAAGCTGTGCAAGAACATTCCGGCCGAGCGCAAGATGCATTACACGGCGCCCAACTGCGGCCATTACGGGATTTTCTCGGGCCGCCGCTGGCGGGAAATGATCTGTCCTAAAATTGCCGAATTCATCCGGCAATCTGCGTAGGATGGATGCCGCGTGAGCCGCGCCTGAACTAGCCCCCGGATGTCAAGCGCGCGCAAGCGGTCAAGCGGTCTTCGCTTGACCGCTTGCGCGCGATCGGCATTTGGGCCTTGCATCGACGCGCCACGCCCCTCCTACGGTTTTCTGTTTCCTATCATGTCCTGTCGCTCCCTTGCCGACCGCATCGATGCCTTGCTGCCCCAGACGCAATGCACCAAGTGCGGATACGACGGCTGCCGGCCCTACGCCGACGCCATCGCCGACGCCGCCGCTCCGATCAATCGCTGTCCGCCCGGCGGCGACGAAGGCATCGCCGCGTTGTCCACCCTGCTCGGCACGCCCGTCCTGCCGTTGGACACGGCCCGCGGCGAGCCCGGCCCGCTGCTGGTCGCCCGCATCGACGAATCGCACTGCATCGGCTGTACGCTGTGCATCCAGGCCTGTCCGGTGGACGCCATCGTCGGCGCCAACAAGCACATGCACACCGTGCTGGACGACTGGTGCACCGGCTGCGACCTGTGCGTGGCGCCCTGTCCGGTGGACTGCATCGAGATGGTGCCCGCGGGACGCACCTGGGGCGCGCAAGACGCCGCCATCAGCCGCGAACGTCACCGCAGCCACCAGGCGCGAATGGAACGCCTGGCGGCCGACAACGCGCGCCTGATGGCGCCCGAAGCGCCTGCCTCCCCCAGCACGCCCGCCGCCGACGCCGGCAACGAGGAGCGCAAGCGCTCCGCCATCGAATCCGCGCTGGCTCGCGCCCGGGCCCGCCGCAACGCCTAGCAGCCATGAACGCCGCCAAACGCCAAGAGATCTTCGCCCGCCTGCAAGCGGCCAATCCCCATCCCACCACCGAACTCGAATACGACACGCCGTTCCAGCTGCTGATCGCGGTGCTGCTGTCGGCGCAGGCCACCGATAAATCGGTCAACATCGCCACGCGCAAGTTCTTCCCGCAACATGGCACGCCGCAAGGCCTGCTGGCGCTGGGCGAAGCGGGCCTGGCGGACTACATCAAAACCATCGGACTCTTCCGCACGAAGGCGAAGAACACCATCGCCACCTGCAAGATTCTGCTGGAGCAGCACGGCGGCGAAGTGCCGCAAACCCGCGAGGCGCTGGAAGCCTTGCCCGGCGTGGGCCGCAAGACCGCCAACGTAGTGCTCAACACCGCGTTCGGCCAACCCACGATGGCCGTGGACACGCACATCTTCCGCGTGTCCAACCGCACCGGCATCGCGCCCGGCAAGAACGTGCTGGAAGTCGAACGCAAGCTCGAAAAATTCGTGCCCCGCGAATATATGCAGGACGCGCACCATTGGCTGATCCTGCTGGGCCGTTATGTCTGCGTGGCCCGCAAGCCGAAATGCCCTCAGTGCGGCATCTCCGATCTCTGCGAATTCAAGCAGAAAACACCCGCCTGAACACCGCGTGCCATGGCGCGCGCATCGCATCAGCAACGGGAAAACCGGGTTTTCCCTCGTGCAAAAAGTTGTGACGCGTTGATGACGATCAACGCTTATTTGCTGCGATGCATTTCCACTCTGGCAGTGCTTTCTCCCCGCGCAGCGAGAGCATTGTCGGCCCGCCGACAATTGCCCTTTCCGCACTGCAAAACCTATGACAAACCCTCATGGAATTTTGATAAATAGGTGCGCATACTCGCCGGCAACTCATCGGAAAACTGCGATACCTCGCTGGATTTCCGAACCCCGCGGGGCCTGGCGCAATAACGGCAGGTGCAGACCAATAAATACAACGCTGGTGCAGCGAACATGGACGACACGATCCTGGAGACAAAAGGCCTCACGAAGGAATTCCGCGGTTTCGTCGCGGTCAATGGGGTCGATTTGCGTATCAAGCGAGGCGAGATTCATGCCTTGATCGGGCCTAACGGCGCGGGCAAGACCACATGCTTCAACCTCCTTACCAAGTTTCTATCCCCCACTTCGGGAAGCATCAAGTTCAACGGCATCGACATCACCGGCGAGCGGCCCGCGCAGATCGCGCGGCGCGGCATCATCCGGTCGTTCCAGATCTCGGCCGTGTTTCCCCACCTCACCGTGCTGGAGAACGTGCGCATCGGCTTGCAGCGCAAGACCGGGCTGTCGTTCCACTTTTGGAGCAGCGACAAGCAGCTCGCCGCGCTGAACGAGCCGGCGCGCGCCCTGCTTGAGCAGGTGGATCTTGGCGCCTTCGCCGACGAAACCACCGTCAACCTGCCGTACGGCCGCAAGCGCGCGCTCGAGATCGCCACCACGCTGGCGATGGAGCCCGAGCTGATGCTGCTGGACGAACCCACCCAGGGCATGGGCCACGAAGACGTGGATCGCGTCACGCAGTTGATCAAGCGGGTCAGCGTCGGACGGACCATCCTCATGGTGGAACACAACATGAATGTCGTGTCCTCCATCGCCGACACCATCACCGTGCTGGCGCGCGGTTCCGTGCTGGCCGAAGGAACCTACGCCGAAGTCTCCCGCCATCCGGCAGTGATGCAGGCCTACATGGGCACCACCGAGGGCGAACTTCAAGGAGCACACGCATGAGCACCCCCGCGCTGGAAATTTCGGGCCTGCAGGCCTGGTACGGGGAATCGCATATCCTGCACGGCGTGGATATGCGCGTCGGGCAGGGCGAAGTGGTCACGCTGCTCGGGCGCAACGGCGCCGGCCGCACCACCACGCTGCGGGCCATTCTCGGCCTGACGGGATCGCGCAAGGGCTCGGTACGCATCCACGGCACCGAAGCCATCGACCTGCCCACCTACAAGATCGCCCATCTGGGAGTGGGCTACTGCCCCGAAGAACGCGGCATCTTCGCCAGCCTGTCCTGCGAAGAAAACCTGCTGCTGCCTCCCGTTGTCGGCTCGCTGGGCGGCGGCATGTCGCTGGCCGAGATCTACGACATGTTCCCCAACCTCCAGGAACGCCGGAATTCTCCCGGCACCCGGCTGTCGGGGGGCGAACAGCAGATGCTGGCCGTCGCGCGCATCCTGCGCACCGGCGCCAACCTGCTGCTGCTCGATGAAATTTCCGAAGGCCTCGCACCCGTCATCGTGCAAGCGCTCGCGCGCATGATCACGGCGCTCAAGCAGCGCGGCTACACCATCGTCATGGTGGAACAGAACTTCCGCTTCGCAGCGCCGCTGGCCGACCGTTTCTACGTCATGGAACACGGCCAGATCGTCGAACACTTCGAAGCGGCAGAACTTTCAGAAAAACAGGACACGCTCAACGAACTGCTGGGCGTGTAATAAACCTGTCATCCGCCGGAACCCCGGCAACACTACACCGTAGGGAAGAGGAGTCATCCCATGAAGCTGCACACCATCACTGCTGCACTGGCCATGGCGGGCCTGGGATTTGCTGGGGCGACCGCCCACGCGCAAGGTATCTCCGACGATGTCATCCGCATCGGCTTCATCACTGACATGTCGGGCGTGTATTCCGACATCGACGGCAAGGCCGGTCTGGAAGCCGTGCGCATGGCAATCGAAGACGCCGGCGGTTCGATCAACGGCAAGAAGATCGAAATCGTTTCCGCAGACCACCAGAACAAGGCCGACGTGGCGTCCGCGCGCGTGCGCGAATGGTTCGACGAGCAGAAGGTGGACGTCATCATCGCCGGCACGAACTCGTCGACCAGCCTGGCCATGGCCGGCGTGGCCGCCGCGAAGAAGAAGCCCTTCATGGCCATCGGCGCGGGCGCATCGGACCTGACCAACGCCCAATGCTCGCCCTACACCGTTCACTACGCCTACGACACCGTGGCGCTGGCGCGCGGCACCGGCTCCGCCGTGGTGAAGGACGGCGGCAAGAGCTGGTTCTTCCTGACCGCCGACTACGCCTTTGGCCATGCGCTTGAGCGCGACACGATAGCCGTGGTCAAGGCCGCCGGCGGCGAAGTGAAGGGCCAGGTGCGGGCACCGCTGGGCGCGTCGGACTTCTCGTCCTTCCTGCTGCAGGCGCAAGCCTCCAAGGCACAGATCCTGGGCCTGGCCAACGCCGGCGGCGACACCATCAACTCGATCAAGGCCGCCAATGAATTCGGCGTGACCAAGACGATGAAGATGGCCGGCCTGCTGGTCTTCATCAATGATGTGCACGCGCTGGGCCTGCAAGCCACGCAGGGCATGTACCTGACCGATGGCTGGTACTGGGATCAATCCGACGCCTCGCGCGCCTGGTCCAAGAAGTTCGAGGCCAAGGTCGGCCGCAAGCCCTCCATGCTGCAGGCGGGCGACTACTCCGCCACGGCCTTCTATCTGAACGCCATCAAGGCCACCGGCACGGACGACGGCGATGCCGTGATGAAGTGGATGAAGTCGAACAAGGTCAACGACTTCTTCGCCCAGGGCGGCTACGTGCGCGAAGACGGCCGCATGATCCATGACATGTACCTGATGCAAGTGAAGACGCCCGCCGAGTCCAAGGCTCCGTGGGACTACTACAAGGTCGTGGCGACGCTGCCCGGCGACGAGGTCTACACCAAGTTGTCCGAGTCCACCTGCAAGCTGGTCAAGAAGTAATCCAGCCCATGTGTCCCTGATGCTGTCCGGCCACCCGCCGGGCAGCATCCCGAATCGCCCGCCCCCATCCGTAAGCGCAGGATTTTCACAAGATGACTGACTTTTTCGGCATCCCCATACAGGCCTTGTTCGGCCAGCTATTGCTAGGCCTGGTCAACGGCTCCTTCTACGCCATGCTGTCGCTCGGGCTGGCCGTCATCTTCGGGCTGCTAAACGTCATCAACTTCGCGCACGGCGCCCTCTACATGCTGGGCGCGTTCGTGGCCTGGATGGGGCTGTCGTACCTGGGATTGAACTACTGGATCATGCTGATCCTGGCGCCCTTGGTCGTCGGGCTGTTCGGCATCATCATCGAAAAACTCCTGCTCAAGCACCTGTACAAACTCGACCACCTGTACGGCCTGCTGCTGACGTTCGGGCTGACGCTGCTCATCGAGGGGCTGTTCCGCAGCTTCTACGGCGTGTCGGGCCAGCCCTATCCCACGCCCGACGCCCTGCGCGGCGCGACCAACCTGGGCTTCATGATCCTGCCGAACTATCGCGGCTGGGTCGTGGCGGCCTCCCTCGTGGTGTGCCTGGCCACCTGGTTCGTCATTGAGCGCACCCGGCTCGGCGCGCTGCTGCGCGCGGGCACGGAAAACCCGAAACTGGTCGAGGCCTTCGGAGTGAACGTGCCTCGCATGATCACGCTGACCTACGGGTTCGGCGTGGCGCTGGCGGGCTTTGCGGGCGTGCTCGCCGCGCCCGTCCTGCAGATTTCCCCGTTGATGGGATCCAACCTCATCATCGTCGTATTCGCGGTCGTCGTGATCGGAGGCATGGGGTCCATCCTGGGCGCCATCGTCACCGGGCTGGGCCTGGGCGTCGTCGAAGGCCTGACCAAAGTGTTCTGGCCCGAAGCCTCCAGCACGGTCGTCTTCATCATCATGGCCATTGTTCTGTTGATCCGCCCGGCCGGGCTGTTCGGAAAAGAGAAATGAATCGTCAATTCCTGGGCTATGCGGCGCTGGCCATCGTGGTGGCCATTCTTCCCTTCGTCGGGGTGTATCCGATCTTCGCCATGAAGGTCATGTGTTATGCCCTCTTCGCCTGCGCATTCAATCTGCTGCTGGGCTTCACCGGGCTGCTCTCGTTCGGCCACGCGGCCTTCCTGGGCAGCGCGGCCTATGCGGCCGGGCACGCGATGAAGGTGTGGGGCTTCCCCACCGAGATCGGCCTGCTGTTCGGCGTGGCCGTCGCGGCGCTGCTGGGCCTGGCCATGGGCGCGCTCGCCATCCGGCGCAGCGGCATCTACTTCGCCATGATCACGCTGGCGCTGGCGCAGATGGTGTTCTTCTTCTTCCTGCAGGCGCATTTCACCGGCGGCGAAGACGGCCTGCAAAGCGTGCCGCGCGGCACCTTGCTGGGCCTGGTCGACCTGTCCAAGGACCTGAACCTGTACTACGTGGTGATGGGCGTGTTCGCGCTGGGCTTTTTCATCATCTGGCGCACGGTGCACTCGCCCTTCGGGCAAGTGCTGCAAGCCCTGCGCGAGAATGAGCCGCGCGCCATCTCGCTGGGCTACGATGTCGAGCGCTTCAAGCTGCTTGCCTTCGTGCTGTCGGCCGCCATCGCCGGGCTGGCCGGCGCCACCAAGACGCTGGTCTTCGTATCGGCCACCTTGTCTGACGCCACCTGGCAAATGTCCGGCCTCGTGATCCTCATGACGCTGATCGGCGGCCTGGGCACCTTGACCGGCCCCATCCTGGGCGCCTTCATCGTGGTGCTGCTCGAGAACAAGGTGGGCGACTTCGGCCAGATGCTGGCCAACGTGACCGGCGTGGACTGGTTCCTGCGGCTGGGTGAATCCGTCACGATCGTCATCGGCCTGATCTTCGTGATCTGCGTGCTGGCGTTCCGGCGCGGCATCGTGGGCGAGATCGGCGCCTTCATAAGCCGGCGGCGCGCCGCCCGCGTCTAGCGCATCCACCACCCGATGACCAGACGGGGCCGCAGCAAGCGGCCCCGTTTGCATTCCGCCCCGGCGCCCGCCTGCACAGCCCCCCCCGTACAATGGCAAGACCCAATCCGACAGGTGCCTGACCATGCGCAACTTGCACATCGCCTCCGCCTTTTGCGCCCTGGCCTTGGCCGCGGCCATGCCGTCCGCCGCGGCGGCGCAAACCCCTCCCTCCGCTCCTCCGGTCTGCGAAGTAGACCGTCCCGTGCGCTTCAGCGGCCTGAACTGGGAATCCAACCTGGTGCTGGCCGGCATTGAACGCTATGTGCTCGAACATGGCTACGGCTGCAAGACCTCGGTCGAAATCGGCGAAACGCTGCCCATGCTGGCCGCGCTGCAGCGCGGCGACGTAGACGTCACCCCGGAAGTCTGGCCGGGGCAGATCGAGGGGGCATGGAAGAAGGCGCTGTCCAGCGGCCGCGTGGTGGGCGTGGGCCACGTCTACGATGCGGGCGAAGGCTGGTACGTGCCTCGCTACACCGCGGAACGCCACCCGGGCCTGAAGGCCGCGTCCGATCTGGCGCGCTTCAAGGAAGTCTTCGCCGACCCCGAAGACCCGGGGCGCGGCCGCATCTATGGCTGCCCCGCCGGGTGGGCCTGCGGCACGCTCAACGAAAACCTGCTGCGCGCCCTGGGCCTGGACCGCGACTACGCCCTCTTCGCGCCCGGCTCGGGCGCCGCGCAGAAGGCCGCCATCGTCTCCGCCTACAAGCGCAAGCGCGACATCGTCTTCTACTACTGGACGCCCACCTCGCTGGTGGGCGCGTTGGACCTGGTCAAGCTGGAACTGCCCCCCTTCGACCAGCAGGCCTACACCTGCATGACCGACCCGAAATGCGCTCAGCCGGTGGCCACCGAGTTCAAGCCCAACCCCGTAGTGACGGGCCTGAACACCGGCTTCGCCAGAGACGCGCCGCAGCTGGCTGCCTTCTTCGCCAAGCTGACCGTGCCGGAAGACGCCATCGACGCAACCCTCGGCTGGCTGGAAAACGAGGGCAAGGAACCCGAGGACGCCGCCCGCTATTTCCTCAAGCAGTACGGCGCGGTGTGGCGGCAGTGGATGCCCGCCGAGACCGCCGCGCGCGTGCAGGCGGCGCTGGCGAAGGAGTGAGGCGGGCGGCCGGGGCCGCCCCAGCCCCGCGCTCATGTATCCTGACGTTTCGGCGCGGCTGACGCGCCACCTCATACAAGCGAAGGAAGACAACCATGGATGCCCTGTACTGGCACGACGGCCGCTGGACCACTGAAAACCCCAAACTGCTCGGCCCCGCCGACCACGCCTTCTGGATGGCCAGCATGGTCTTCGACGGCGCCCGCGCCTTCCGCGGCCTGACACCCGACCTGGACCTGCACTGTCAGCGCGTCGTGCGCTCCGCCGAGAAAATGCTGATGAAGCCGCAGCTCGGCTGGGAAGAAATCCAGTCGCTGTGCCTGCAGGCCGTCGCCAAGTTCCCGCCGGGCACCGAGCTCTATATCAAGCCCATGTTCTACTGCGCCGACGGCTTCCTGCTGCCCGACGCCGACAAGACGCAGTTCGTGCTGCACGTGTTCAAGGTCCCGATGCCCGGCGACCAGGGCTTTTCCGCCTGCTTCTCCAGCTTCGCCCGATCCTGGCCCAACATGGCGCCGACAGACGCCAAGGCTTCCTGCCTCTACCCCAACGGCCAGCGCGCCATCCGCGAAGCTGCGGAAAAGGGTTTCGACAACGCCATCATGCTGGACGGCGCGGGCAACATCGCCGAATTCGCCACCAGCAACCTCTGGATCGCCAAGAACGGGGTGGTCTCCACGCCCGTGGACAACGGCACCTTCCTGAACGGCATCACCCGCCGCCGCGTGCTGGCCCTGCTGAAGGCCGACGGCGTCGACGTGCAAGAGCGCAGCCTCACCCGCGCCGACGTCGAAACCGCCGATGAAGTCTTCTCGTCCGGCAACTATGGCAAGGTGGTACACGTGAACCGCGTCGAAGACCGCGCCCTGGAGTACGGCCCGCTAGCGCGCCGCGCGCACAAGCTGTACATGGATTACGCGGAAAGCACGGGCCGCCGCTGACGCGGCCCTGGGCCGCTCCGGAGTCAAGGTTCCCGGGGCGGCAGGTGCAGCGCCGCCACATGCGGCGATTCCCGCCAGCGCGGATAGCGCTCCAGCACCTCCGGATCGTGCCCCGGCACGACGTGCGCCCGGGATTGCGCCGCGCCGAGCAGCCTGGCGTATCCTGAAATCATCTCGGCGGTGTTGTAGACGATGGGAAAGGGGCGGCCCGCCCCCATGTTCTCGTAATAGTGGCTGGCATCCGAGGCCAGCACCACCCATCCCCTTGCCGTGTGCACGCGCACGGCTTGCAGCCCCTTCGTATGGCCGCCGATCTTCAGCAGTTCGATGCCGGGCAGCAGCGCCGAATCCCCGTCATGGAACACGACCCGGTCTTCGTAGACCCGCCTGACCAAGGCAACCACGTCCTCGGCCGCATAAGCGTGCCGCAGCGGCTCGAAGCACATGCAGCGGCCCGTCGCGTACTCCATCTCGGCGTCCTGCACATGGAAACGCGCCCGCGGCAGGCGGTCGAGATTGCCGGCATGGTCGTAGTGCAGATGGGTCAACACCACGTGCTGCACGTCTTCGGGGCGCACGCCCAACGGCGCCAGCGCCTCGATCGGGCAGTGGATCAATTCGCGGCGGCGCCTGCGCGCCATTTCCGCGTTGAATCCGGTATCGACCAGGACAATGCCTTCGGCGCCGCGCAACAACCACACGAAAAAATCCATCGGCATGTCGCCGTCATGCGGATCTCCGCCGAGGAAGTTATCGCGCCGCTGACGCGGCATCCGCGCATAGCGGATGGCATAGACCTCGTATTCGGGCATGGGCCCAAGCTGGCTATGGCTCACGTCAAACTCCCAGATAGGCCTTCTGCACGAACGGGTCCGCCAGCAGTTCGGCGCCGCTGCCGCTGCGCACCACTTCGCCGTGCTCGAACGCATATGCCTGATGGGCGAGGCGCAGCGCAAGGCGCGCGTTCTGCTCTACCAACACGATGGCGATGCCATTGTCGCGATTGATGCGTTCGATCGCGCCGGCGATCTCCGCGACGATCTTAGGCGCGATGCCGAGCGAGGGTTCGTCCAGCATCAGCAGACGCGGCTGCGCCATCATCGCGCGCCCGATGGCGACCATCTGCTGCTCTCCGCCGGACAACGATCCCGCCAGTTGGGCCCGGCGTTCATGCACCCGCGGAAACAGCGCGTAGATCTCGTCGAGCCTGCCGCGCACGGCCGCGCGCGAACGCACCGCATGGGCGCCGGCCAGCAGATTGTCCCGCACGGTCATGCGGCCGAACAGGCGGCGCCCTTCGGGCGAGAGCGACAACCCGCCCGCGACGCGGGCGGCGGATCCCTGGCCGGCGATATCGCGGCCGTCGAAAACGATGCGGCCAGCCGCCACCGGCGTCAGCCCGATCAGCGCCTTCAGGGTGGAACTCTTGCCCGCCCCGTTGGAACCGACCAGGGCCACGATCTGGCCGCGTTCCACCGAGAAGCTGACTCCCCGGACGGCCTCCAGCCGGCCGTAGCGCACATTCAGGTCCTGGACTTCAAGCATGGGCATAGTCAGGCGCTCCCAGATAGGCTTCAATGACGGCGGGATTCTCGCGGATTGCCTGTGGCTCGCCTTCGGCGATTTTCTCTCCCTGCACCAGGACGACGATGCGGTGGCACAGTTCCATGACCAGCGCCATGTGATGCTCCACCAGAAGCATCGTCAGGCCCTCCTCCGCCTGCAGCCTGCGCAGCAGCCGGCCCAGCTCATTGCACTCCTCATGGTTCAGGCCCGCGGCCGGCTCGTCCAGCAGCAGCATCCGGGGACGGCACGCAAGCGCCACCGCGATCCCCAGCTTCTTCTGCAGCCCATACGCCAAGGCCCCCGCGGGCGCGTCGCGCCAGGCATGCAGGTCCAGCAGGGTCAACAGGCGATCCACCTCCTGCGCGAGCTGCGCATCGCCGAGCAGGTCGTGGCTGCGCCCGGCAAGCCGGCGCAGCCACGAATGCTGGACGCGCGACAACATGCCGCGCCGGATGTTCTCGGCGACCGTGGCCTCGGGATAGGTCGACGTGGACTGGAAGGTGCGCGCCAGGCCTTGCACCACCACGCGGCTGGGCGGGCCACCGGAAATATCGCGGCCGTCGAAGCGCACACGGCCGGCGCTGGGCGGCATGGTGCCGCTGATGACATTGAATGCCGTCGTCTTGCCGGCGCCGTTCGGGCCGATCAGCCCGACGATCTCGCCTTCGGCGATAGAGAAGCTCAGGCCGCGCAAGGCCGCCAGGCCGCCAAAGCTGCGCGACAAGCCCTCGACTTGCAATAGGGACGGGTTCATTGGGACTCCTGGCCCCGGCGGGCTTGCCACGGGCCCGGCAGGCCCGCCAGGCCCACGGGCAGGAAACGCAGGATGAGGATCAGCGCTGCGCCGTAGAAAATGTGCTGGGTCTGCACCGCGCCGCGGAACAATTCCGGCAGCGGCGTCAGCACCATCGCGCCGATCAGTCCTCCCCATACCGAACGCCGTCCGCCGATGACGAGCATGATGATGAAGCCGATAGAGATGCTGGCATTGAACGATTCCGGCGACACGTAGCCCACATAGCGCGCCTGCAACGCACCGCCCGCGGCGGCAAGCGCGCAGCCGCCCACGAACGCGCACAGCTGGATGCGGCGCACGCTCAGACCCGTGGATTCCGCCAGCGCGGGGTTTTCAGACACCGCGTCGATCGCGTGGCCGAACGGTCGCCGCGCCAGCGCGCTCAACAGGGCGACCGAGCCCAGCGCAATGAGCAGCGCCAGTCCATAGAAGCGGGCGCGCGAGTCGAACACCAACCCGGCCAGCGCGGCGGGTTCGATACCGGCGATGCCGTTGGCGCCGCCCGACCAGGAGGCGCCATCCAGGAGAATCAGCCTTAGCAGTTCGCCGAACGCGAACGTGACCAGCACGAAGTAGACGCCCTTCAGGCGCAGGATGACCGCGCCCAGCGCGAGCGCGACCAACGCCGTCAGCGCAATGCCGATCAGCGCCGCGGGCAGGAAACCCAGGCCCAGATGGCGTCCGGCCAGCACCGAGCCATAGGCGCCCACGGCGACGAAGGCCGCGTGCCCCAGCGACAGCTGGCCGCAACGCGCAATGAGCGCCAGGCCGTTGACGATCAGCACGTTAAGGCAGGTCAACACCGCCAGATGCTGGACAAAAGGCCCGGCGAACCAGGGCGCCACCGCGGCCGCGGCCAGCGCCGACCACAATAGCCAGCGCAACGGCGCCGGCCGCGCCGAACCGCATTCAAGTGAAATTACTGTCATGGCTTATGCCTCCCCCCGGCCCAGCAAGCCCTTGGGCCGCACGACCAGCATCACGATCACGATGGCGAAAATCAGCATGTCCGCCGTGCTGCTTTCGAACATCAGGCTGCCGTAGCTCTCGGCCAGCCCGAGCGCCAGGCCCGCCACGGCCGCGCCCGGAATGCTGCCCAGCCCGCCCAGGATCACCACGATGAACGCCTTGAGCAGCGGCGTGGCGCCGACGAATGGCGAGACCGAAAACAGCGGCGCCATCAACGCGCCGGCGACCGCCGCCAGCCCAACCCCCAGCCCGAAACCCAGCGGGTAGTAGATGCGGGAACGGATCCCCTGTATGGCCGCGATCTCGAAATCCTCCACCACCGCCCGCAGCGCGCGGCCCGGGCGGGAGAACTTCAGGAACCCGTATAGCAGCGCCAACGCCAGCAGCGCGAACACCACCACGTAGATGCGCGACAGCGGAATGACGACCTTGCCCAGCCGCGCGGTGCCCTGGGCGACCGCCGGCATGGACAGCGGATCGGGCCCGAAGAACATCAGGGCGACGTTCTGCAGAATCATCGCCAGGCCGATGGTCGCGATCATGCCGTTAAGCTCGTCCCGGCGGAACGGCTTGAGCACGCCCCATTCCAGCACGGCGCCTCCGGCGACAGCCAGCGCGAAGGTCAACGCCACCGCCGGCAGGAAAGACAGGCCCGCCTGGGTCGTCAGGAAGTAGGCGCCGAACGCGCCGAGCATGTAGAACTCGCCATGCGCGAAGTTCACCATCCTCATTACGCCGAACACCAGGGTGAAACCCACCGCCATAAGCAGATACAACAAGCCCACGATCAGACCGTTGATGGTGGCCTGTGCCAGCAGAGTGCTCCAATCCACGTCGCCCTCCCGCCGCGTCAGCGGCAGCCCTCGACGCTGCAACGCGCGCGGATCACCTCGCGGCCGTCCTTGACCTCGGCGACGTAGAACGGCGCGTTGAGCTGATGGTCGATGCCGTACATGGCCCGCCCGGTCCAGCTCAACTTGCCCAGCGATCCTTCGAAGCCGTCGAGTTTCTCCATCTCGACGCGCACGCGTTCGGTATCTTCGACGGTGCCCGCGCGCCGCATGGCCTCGAACAGCATGAGCGTGCCGTCATAGAATGCCGGACTGAAGCCGTTCATGGGATGCTTGTACTTGGCCGCGTACCGCTCGGCGTAGGCCTTGGTCGCGGCCAGGTCGGGATCGATCGGCGTATGGACCAACATGCCTTCCGTGGCCTGCTTTCCGGCCACGTTCACGATCTCCTGCGTCGCAGGCCCGCCCGTGCGAACGATGCGCCCTTCGAAACCGAGCTCGCGCGCCTGCTTGACGATCAGGCCGGCCGTAGTGGGGGAGTTTCCGTCAAGCTCGATTGCGTCAATGCCGCGCGCCATCATGCGGGTCAGCAAGGGCACGAAATCGACCCGGTCGCGCTCGAAGAATTCCTTCGTCGACAGCGCCGCGCCCGCCTTCTTGTAGGCAGCCTCGAGGTCTAGCGCAATCTGCTGCCCGGTCTCGTCGTTGGGAAACAGCGCTCCCACCTTGCGCAGCCCCTGCGCTTTGACGAGCCAGTCGATCTGCGGCTGCGACACCTCGGCCGTGGTCACGTTGGGGCGAAAGGTATAGGGCCTCTCTGCCGCTAAGGCCTTCGCCGTGAAACCCAGTGTCAGCAGGATGACCTTGTTCTTCTCGGTCATGGGCTGGATCGCCAACACCGGCGCCGAACCAACCGGCCCGATGATGTAGCGGACCTTGTCCTCGAACACCAGCCGGTTGGCCACGGTGACCGCTTCGTTCGCCTGGTATTTATCGTCATAGGCGACGACCTGGACGCGGTACTTCTTGCCGCCTACCTCCAGCCCGCCGGCCTCGTTGACCTGGTCGGCCGCCACCTCGGCGGCGTTCTTCATGCCCTGCCCCCATGCGGCGCCGGCGCCGGACAGGGTGACCAGCGCGCCCAGCTTCAGAGTTTCCTGCGCCTGGGACGTGGGCACGGCAGCAAAGGCCAGAAGACTGGCCAGAATGATCGAATAACGCATGATGTCTCCTGTGGGGCGCGGGCAATGGCTGCCCGTCTATTGCGTCCGCGCTATTGGCGGGCGATGGCGTCCAGGACCGGCAGCACGTAGCCACGGAACTGCCGCGGGTTCTCGCTCATCGGGAAATGCCCCAATTCGCGCATGATCGTGACCTGCACGCCGGGAATGCCGGCGGCGGTTCGCAAAGTGTCTTCAGGCGTGCAGGAAAAGTCGTACTCGCCTGTGAGCAGATAGAGTGGGCACTGTTCGGTGCGAATACCGTCCAGCCGCCCGCGCAGGTCGCCATCCACGCGATAGAAATACAGATCGCCGCGGAACACGCCGGGTCCGCCCTGCATGTATTGCCACAGGGTTTCATGGCGATACACGGCCGGCGATTGCGGCGCGACCAGGCCCGAAACCAGGGCGGCGCAGACCTCGCCTCCGTGCACATCGCCGCGATGCAGCCAGGACGTGTCGTACCAGGGTTCCTGGAAATCGGCCGCTTCCACGCCGATCAATGCGCGAAAGCGCGCCCCGTGCAGATTCGCGAGCTCCAGGACGATCCGCCCGCCGATGGAACAGCCGATCAGCGCCGGACGCTCCAGGGCCAACGCATCGCAGAACGCCAGGACGGTCTCGACGTAACGGTCGGTCGACAGCCGATATTCCTCGTCCTGCCAGCCCTCCGGAGGATAGGACTTGCCGTGCCATGGCAGGTCGAAAGCAATCACGCGATACCGCGACGTGATGTCGGGATCGCACATCATGTGCCGGTACTGTCTGCTGTCCGCGCCCGCCGTATGCAGGCAGACCAGCGGAATGCCGCTGCCCGCCTCTTCGAAATAGACGCGGCAGATCTTGCCGGCGATGTCGAACGACACGTAGCGGCCGACGATGGGTTCCAGGGCCGCGCTCATGCTTGTGTCTCCCGCCCCACGGCCAGCAGGTCCTTGATGAATTGCAGGTGCGCCATCAGCGGTTGCAGGTTGCCGTCGATCGCGAGCTCTCGCCGCTTGCTGAGGGCGAAGAGATCGTGCCAGCCGGCGGCCGGCACCGGTTGCCAGAAGCGCGACCAGGCGTCCGCCGAGGCGCGCAGCGAAAAGTCGCACGACGGCAGCGGCCCGAACGGCGTTTCCGCCGAGTCCACGCGTCCATCCCGGACACGCACCAGCACGCGGTGGACGCCGAACCCGACCAGCATGTCCAGCTGCACGGCCCGAGGGCGCGAAAACGACGGCGCCAGCCGGCAGAAGCGCCGGACCAATTGGGCGCCCAGGCTCTCGTCGGTGGGAATGGATTGGACTTCCATGGTGTCTCCCTTCTTTTGTCGTTCTTTTTGACAGAACGAATATTCTTTCTGTAAGAACATTCTATCGATCGAAAACTTTCCGTGTCAACACGGCGCGTCAAAGATTTGGCTGATTATTGCTAGAGGGATCGGCAGTCGGGCGCAAGTACCAACGGGCATCTCGTCACGGCCTGCACGACCGCGCGCGCGGCGATCATGCCGTTGGCGCCCGTCCTGTTCTCGACGACGAATGGCGGCGCCAGCCGTCAGGGGAACGATCGTCGACTGGACGGACGCGCCCGCGGCCAGCAGTTTTGATGCTTGCATGATGAGTCTCCTCCGTTGAATCCCGGCTCCGCGTTCCGCGCTACATCGGCGCGGCGCTACGGGCCGGTATTGGTCATTGCGTCACGACGGCGCCCGAAGCCTTGACGGCCTGCCCCCACTTCTCCTGCTCTTGAGCCATGAATGCGGCGAAGGCCTCGGGCGTGCTGTTGACGACCTCCCCTCCCAGCCCTTCGATCCGCGCCTGCATGTCGGGCGTGGCGACGATCTTCGACACGTCCTCGTAGATGCGCCGCGCCTGCGCCGGCGGCAGCGACGCGGGGGCCAGCAATCCGAACCAGGTGGCGGCCTCAAAGCCCGGCATGCCGGCTTCGGCGAAAGTGGGCACGTCGCGCAGCGCCTGCACGCGCTTGCCGTTGGCGACTGCGAGCGCGCGCAGCTTGCCGGACTGGATCAGCGGCAGCGCGGACGTAATGGTCGCCAGCATCATCTGCACCTGGCCGCCGGCCAGGTCGGTGAAGGCGGGTGCGTCTCCCCGATACGGCACATGGGTGATGGCGGACCGCGTGGCGATCTTGAACAGTTCGCCGCTCAAATGCTGGGCTGTGCCATTGCCTGGCGACGCGAAGTTCACCGCCGCGCCATCCTGCTTCAGATAGCCCAGGAATTCCTGCAGGTTTCTGGCGGGAACGGACGGATTGACCACCAGCACCAGCGGAACCTTGGTGACGAGCGTGATGGGCGCGAAGTCCTTTGCCGGGTCGTAGCTGAGCTTGCTGTAGAGATGGCCGCTGATGGTGTGCGCCGACGTGGTCATGAACAGCGTGTAGCCGTCACCCAGCGCGCGCGCCACCGCGCTCGCCCCGATCGTCGTACCCGCGCCGGCGCGGTTCTCGACGATGACCGTCTGCTTCCACGCCTGCGTCAGTTTCTCGGCCACGGCCCGCGCCACCACGTCGGTGGCCCCGCCTGCCGGATAAGGCACCACCATCGTGACGGGCTTGGCGGGATACGAATCGGCCTGAACCGCTCCGGACAACAGCGCGGCGGCACAGGCCACGGCGCGCAACCAATTGCATGGCATCGGAATGTCTCCTCTTTTCTTCGGTTTGAGCTTGCTTTTTATCGTTCCTGTAGACAGAACGCTTATTCTATTTTATATTTTTTCAAACCTGATATGTCAATGACCAAGTGTTTTCCGGCGTTCTGCGATCCATCCGGAAAACGCCAACGAGAGAGGAGCAAAGCATCATGGCCGACACACCGGACACCCTGAAATCCATGCTGATAGGCGGTCAGTGGATTGCGCAGGAAGTCAGCCCATTCGAGTCCATCAACCCCGCGACCGGCGCGCGCAACTACCTGATCAGCGCAGCGTCCGACGCCCAGGTGGACCAGGCCGTCGACACCGCGTGGCAGGCGCAACGCCAAGCGGCCTGGCGCAACATGCTGCCGCATCAACGCGCGGCGATCCTGCGGCGCATCGCGGACGGCATGGACGCCAACGCTTCCGTCCTGGCGCGATTGCAGATGATCGAAAACGGCAAGGTGTGGGCAGAGTGCAAGGCCCAGGTCGCCAGCGCCGCGGCCACCTTCCGCTACTACGCCGGCGTCTGCGAGACGCTCTGCGCAGAAGTGACGCCGCCGCGCGGCAACTATCTTTCAATGACGCATTACGAACCGTATGGCGTCGTCGTGGCCATCACGCCGTGGAATTCGCCGTTGACGATGGAAGCGCAGAAGGTTGCGCCCGCGCTCGCCGCGGGCAATGCCGTGATCCTCAAGCCTTCCGAGGTCACGTCATCTCCCGCCCTGGTGCTGGGCCGCATCGCGCTCGAGGCCGGCCTCCCCCCCGGCATCCTCAACGTCGTCACCGGACTGGGATCGACGGTGGGCCGCCGCTTGGTCGAACACCCGGGCGTGCGCATGGTGTCGTTCACCGGCGGCACCGCCAGCGGCCGCGCCATCGCGCATGCCGCCGCGGAAAAGCTCATGCCGGTCGCCCTGGAACTCGGCGGAAAATCGCCGCACATCGTGTTCGCGGACGCAGACCAGGATGCCGCGATCGACGGCGTGATCGGCGGCATTTTCGAAGGCAGCGGGCAATCGTGCGTGGCGGGCTCGCGGCTCTACGTGCAACGCAGCATCGCCGAATCGTTCATCGCGAAGCTGGTGGCCCGCGCAGGCCAGCTGAAAGTCGGCCTGCCCGATGCGGAAGGCGCGCAAATGGGCCCAATTGCCTCTTTCGCGCATCGCGGCAGGATCGAGAGCATGGTGGAGACGGCCCGCCGCGAAGGCGCGCAAGTACTGACCGGCGGCGAACGGCCGGACGGTGCCGCGCTGTCGGCGGGCGCGTTCTACCGGCCCACCGTGCTGGGCGGGCTCTCGCGCGAGGCGCAGGCCGTGCGCGAGGAGATCTTCGGGCCGGTGCTGTGCGCGCTGACGTTCGACGACGAAGACGATCTGGTCGAGCAGGCCAATGACAGCGCCTACGGCCTGGCCTCCGGCATCTGGACCGCCGACTACCGCCGCGCCTGGCGCGTGGCCGGGCGCCTCGAAGCAGGCAGCGTGTGGATCAACACCTACAAGCAGCTGTCGATCTCCACCCCCTTCGGCGGCTTCAAGCAAAGCGGCATCGGCCGTGAGAAAGGCGCGAGCGGACTGCGGCTCTACCAGCAATCCAAGGGCATCTACTTCGGCATGTAGCCGCAGCGGCCATCCTTTCCAATCCTGGCCGCGACTGCGGCCCCTTCTTCCTATCGGAGACTACCTAAATGGCTGAATTTCAACGCGCCGGTTTCATTGGCCTGGGCGTCATGGGCGAACCGATCTGCCGCAACCTGGCCGTCAAATGCGGATTGCCGGTACTGGGCTGCGACACCGACCCTGCCCCGCTGCAACGTCTGGCACCGCACGGCGTGGCGGCCGCGACCATCGTGCAGATCATGCAGCAGAGCGACGTGGTGTTCCTGTCCCTGCCGTCGGGCGAAGTGGTCGCCCAGTTGTCGCGCGCCGCCGACGGCCTGCTGGCGAACGCGCGCGCGGGCCAACTGATCGTGGACCTGAGCACCTCGCCGGTGGACGTCACGCGCGAACTGGCGCGCGAGTTCGCGGCCAAGGGCGCCACCTTCATCGACGCCCCGGTGGCCCGCACCCGAGCCGCGGCGGAGGCCGGCACGCTGTCGGTCATGATCGGCGGGGACAAACAGACCTTCGAAGCCGTCAAGCCCCTGGTCTCCACCTTCGCCAACGAAATCACCTATTGCGGCCCCATCGGCAGCGGCCAGGTGGTGAAGATCCTGAACAATATGGTGCTGTTCGAGACGGTGGTAGCCCTGTCCGAAGCGCGCGCCATCGCGCGCCGTTCGGGGGTGGATCCGCAAGTCCTGCTGGAGACCTTCACCCGTGGATCGGCCGATAGCTTCGCGTTGCGCAACCACGGCTTAAAGGCTATTCTGCCTGGAGATTTTCCCGAAAAAGCCTTCCCAGTGGACTACGCCCGCAAAGACCTGCGCTATGCATTGGCCTTGGCGGAACAGACCGGCGTGCAAGCGCTTGGCGCCCGCAACGTGGATGTCTGGTTCGATGCGGCGCTCGTCCAGGGACAAGGCAACCGTTATTTCCCGGTCATCAGCCGGGTGATCGACGCGGAGTAGGGAACCACCGCCAAATCACCCCCTTATCATTCCAATGAGCCGTACCCCCACTCAGGACAACTCCACCGACGGCGTCGCCGCCGTCGAACGCGCCCTGGCAATCATCGGGGCCGTTGCGCAACGCACCGATCCCATCACGCTTGCCGACCTTTCCCGGGCCACGGGGTTTTACAAGAGCACGCTCTTGCGGCTTATCGCCTCGCTTGAAAAAGCCGCCCTGGTCGTGCGCCGCGCCGACGGCCGCTACGCGTTGGGCCCCTATGCCCATCAATTGGGGCGCGCCTACGAAGCCACCTACCGCTTGACGGAAACCATCCTGCCCTTGCTGCAGGGGCTGGTGGACAAGGGAACGGAAAGCGCGTCCTTCCACGTCTACCATGACGGGCAATCGCGCGTCTGCGTGTTGCGCGTGGATTCCCACCATTCCACACTGGACCGGATCCGCGTCGGCGATCTTCTTCCCCTGGACAAGGGCGCGGCGGGCAGGCTGATCACCGCCTACCTGATCGACGGTCAGGCGCCCGCGCAGGCGGGCCTGGTCCTGACGTCCATGGGCGAACGGGATCCAAACTGCGCGGCCGTGGCCAGCCCGGTGTTCGGTCCGGACGACGATATCTGCGGCGCCATTTCGCTGTCGGGTCCGAAAGAACGCTTCTCCCCCGCCGCCGTCAAGAAAATGTCGAAGCTGGCTCAGGAGGCCGCGGCTTCGGCAACCCAGGCGCTGGGCGGCCGCTGGCCATCGGGCAGGTAGGGAAACACCGGCAACGCCGCCCCCACGGAGGAACTCCATGCACACCCGCCGCGACTTCCTCCGCAACAGCGCGTCGCTCGCCGCCACAGGCAGCGCCCTGGCCCTGTTGCCGGCATCGCTGCGCCGCGCCTTCGCGATTCCGGCCGCCCGCCGCACGGGCACGATCCGCGACGTCGAACACATCGTGGTCTTCATGCAGGAAAACCGCTCGTTCGACCATTATTTTGGCGGGCTGGCGGGGGTGCGCGGCTTCGGCGACCGCTTTCCCATTCCCGTGCCCGGCAGCCCCGACCACGCGCATCGCACGGTCTGGGCCCAGTACAACGACCAGGTCGGCGAAGGGCCGCGCACCGTCCTGCCCTTCCATACGGATACGCGCAAGGTGGCGGAGTACATGCGCATCGCCAGCACGCCGCACACCTGGTCGAACGCGCAAGCGGCCTGGGACGGCGGCCGCATGGGCAAGTGGCCCGCGGCCAAGAAGAACCATTCCATGGCGTATTTCACGGAAGGCGACATGCCCTTCCAGTACGCCATGGCGCGCGCCTTCACCGTGTGCGACGCCTATCACTGTTCGTTCACCGGCGGCACCAACACCAACCGGCTGTTCCTGTGGACCGGCACCAATGACGGCCTGGGCCGGGGCAACGGTCCGGCGCTGGGCAATCTCTACAACAAGCTTTCCGGCGGCGATCCCGCAGGCGGCTACACCTGGACGACGTATCCGGAACGGCTGGAGGCGGCCGGCGTCAGCTGGCGCATCTACCAGGACATGGCGGACAACTATTCGCTCAACCCTACCGCCGGCTTCAAGGCCTACCGCGATGCCTACCATGGCGCGCCCGGTTCGCTTGCCGCGCTGAAGGAAAAGGCCCTGACCACGCGCAGCCTGGACCGGCTGCGCCAGGACGTGCTGGACGGCACGCTGCCCCAGGTGTCCTGGATCTGCGCCACCAAGGCCGGATCCGAACATCCCAGTCCGTCGAGCCCGGCGCAGGGCGCAGACTACACCGCCCGCGTGCTGGATGCGCTGACCGCCAACCCGGAAGTTTGGAGCAAGACGGTCCTGCTGCTGATGTTCGACGAGAACGATGGCTTCTTCGATCACATGCCGCCGCCCGCGCCGCCCTCGCGCGATCCCTCGGGCACGCTGGCCGGCGCATCCACCGTCGATACGGCAGGCGAATACCACGAGATCGTCAGCGGCGCCGAAAAGGACGATACGCCGGCGCACCTGCATGGCGTGTACGGACTGGGGCCGCGCGTGCCGATGTACGTGCTGTCGCCCTGGACCAAGGGCGGCTGGGTCAATTCTCAGGTGTTCGACCACACCTCGGTGCTGCGCTTCATCGAGCGCCGCTTCGGCGTGGCCGAGCCGAACATTTCGCCGTGGCGCCGGGCAGTCTGCGGCGATCTGACCTCGATCTTCAACTTCGCCACGCCCAACGACGCAGACCTGCTGCGCGAGCTGCCGCCCACGGCCGAACGCGCCGGCCTCGCCTCCGCGCTGCCGGGCACCGTCATCCCGCTGCCGCCGCTCCAGCCCGAAGGGGCCCGGCAACAGCCCGGCACGCGCCCGTCGCGCCCGCTGCCTTACGCACTGCAAGTCCATGCGCGCACGGAAGGCGAAGGCATCACGCTGCATTTCGAAAACACCGGCGCGGCCGGCGCCGTGCTCCACGTGTACGACCGGCTGCATCTGGAGCATGGTCCGCGCCGCTACACCGTGGAAGCCGGCAAGTCGCTGCAAGACGCATGGCCGGCCTTGGCCGACGGCCGCTACGACCTGTGGGTGCTGGGCCCCAATGGATTCCACCGGCATTGCACGGGGCGGTTGGGCTCGCCGGCCACGCCGCCGCTGGAAGTCACGGCCGACCACCAGGGGCCCGGCATGCCGCTGCGCCTGACGGTGCGCAACCCCGCGCCGCAGGCCCGCTCGTTCCTGGTGGAGGCCAACGCCTATGGCTACCCGCGCCCGGCCGCCACCGCCCTGCCCCCGGGCGAGGCGGTCAGCCTGTCGTGGGACATGTCGCGCAGCGCGGGCTGGTACGACGTCACGGTACGCGACAACAATGACCCCGCTTACGCCCGCCGGCTGGCCGGACGCATCGAAACCGGGGCACCGTCCACGTCCGACCCCGCCATGGGACAGGCGCTGATACTGCAATGGACACCCGCGGAGTGAAACCGCCCGCCCCGATGGAAACGCCGTGACGTTCCCGTTCGGCGCCTCGCCCGCGCTGGCCAGGGCGAACGCCCGTAATGAAAAAGCGCCGGGCTTGCCATAAGCCGGCGCTTTTTCTCTTGCGGAACAAGAATGCCCAGGGAGACGCGGCCGTTCAGCCCTGCTCGCCGCCCTTGCCCAGCCCCAGGTAGCTTTCGATAACCTTCGGATCGCCGGCCAGCTCGCGCGCCGGGCCGTGCAGGATGACCTCGCCGGTTTCCAGCACATAGCCGTAGTCGGCCACTTGCAGCGCCGCGCGCGCATTCTGCTCGACCAGCAGGATCGCCACGCCGGTTTCACGCAGGCGCGCGATGATGTGGAAGATTTCGCGCACGATGCGGGGCGCCAGCCCCAGGCTGGGTTCGTCCAGCATCAGCAGATTTGGCTTGGCCATCAGCGCCCGGCCCACCGCTAGCATCTGGCGTTCGCCGCCCGATAGCGTGCCGGCCTGCTGGCCGCGCCGCTCGCGCAAGCGCGGGAACAGGTCGAAGACTTCGTTCAGCGTGTCGCGCCAGCCGCTCTCGCGGGCGCGGTAGCGGCGGAACCCGCCCAGCAGCAGGTTGTCTTCCACCGACATCGTGCCGAACAGCTCGCGGCGTTCGGGTACCAGCGACATGCCGGCCGCGACGCGGCGCTCGACCTGCCAGCCCGATACGTCGGCGCCGGCGTACTGCACGGCGCCCGCCGCGTGGCCGGTATGGGGCAAAGAGCCCATGATCGCGTTCAACATGGTGGATTTGCCGGCGCCGTTGGCGCCGATCACCGTGACGATGCTGCCGGCGGGCACGGTGAGCGTGGCGCCCACCAGCGCGCCGACCTTGCCGTAACGGGCCGACAGGCTGCTGACTTCGAGGACGGGGGATTGCGTTGCGCTCATCACACGCCTCCTGCCGATACGGGCTTGGCCTGGTCCGCTTCGGGCAGGTCATCATCGATGCCGCCCAGATAGGCCTCCAGCACCGCCGGGTTCTTTTGCACGTCGGCCGGCACGCCTTCCGCCAGCTTGGTGCCGAAATCCATCACCACCAGGTGGTTGGTCAGGCGCATCACAAAATCCATATCGTGTTCGACGAGCAGAATGCTCATTCCTTCGGCGCGCAGCTGCTCCAGCACGCGGGCCAGGTCTTGCTTTTCCTTGTAGCGCAGGCCGGCGGCCGGTTCGTCCAGCAGCAGCAGCATCGGATCGGCGGCCAGGGCGCGCGCGATTTCCAGGATGCGCTGCTGGCCCAGCGCCAGGTTGCCCGCCTGTTCGTACAGGTATTCGCCCAGGCCCACGCGCTTGATCTGTTCGGCGGCCTCGTGCAGCAATTGCGCTTCGCGGGCACGGTCCGAATGCAGCGCGCCAGCCAGTACGCCGACGTCGGAGCGCAGATGCGCGCCCAGCGCCACGTTCTCCAGCACCGTCATGCCGGGCAGCAGCTGCACGTGCTGGAAGGTGCGTCCGACGCCGAGCTTGGCGATCTCGCGCGCCGAGCGGCTGTCGATGCGCTGGCCCATGAAAGTGACCTTGCCGCGCGTGACCGGCAACACGCCGCTGATCAAGTTGAAGGTTGTGCTCTTGCCGGCGCCGTTCGGGCCGATCAGGCCCATGATCTCGCCGGAGCTGACCTTGAAAGAGATGTCGTTGACGGCGACCAGGCCGCCGAATTCCTTGCGGATGGCATCCACTTCCAGCACCACCTGGCCGGCTTGCGGACGCGCCCGCGTCGGCAGGGCCGGCGCCGGGGCCGGCGGCGCCAGGTTGCGGCGCGAGCCGTCGGCGCCGGTGATGCTGTCCCACCAGCCGGCCAGGATCGGCCACAGGCCGTTGCGGGCGTATTGCAGCATCAAGATCAGCAGCACGCCGAAAACGATCATCTCGAAGTTGGCGTTGGTATCCAGCAGCTTGGGCAGGAGGTTCTGCAGCTGATCTTTCAGCACCAGGATGACGCTAGAGCCCAGCAGAGCGCCCCAGACGTAGCCCGCGCCGCCCACCACGGCCATGAACAGGTATTCGATGCCGTAGTTCACACCGAAGGGGCTGGGGCTGACCGCGCGCTGCATGTGCGCATAGAGCCAGCCGGACACGCAAGCCAGCAGCGCGGCCCAGACAAAGATCACGACCTTGTAGGCGGCGGTGTTCACGCCCATGGACTCGGCCATGCCCGCGCCGCTCTTGAGCGCGCGGATGGCACGGCCGGGACGCGAATTCAGCAGGTTGCGGGTCGCCCACAGCGCCAGCAGCACGAACACCCAGATCAGGTAGTAAATGTGGCGTCCGCTGGCCAGGGACATGCCGAAGATGCTGATGGGTTCGATACCAGCGATGCCGTCATGTTTGCCCAGCCAATCGATGTTGCCGAACAGGAAGTACAGCGACAGGCCCCATGCGATGGTGCCCAGCGGCAGGTAGTGGCCCGACAGGCGCAGCGTAATGGCGCCCAGCAGGTAAGCCACCACGGCGGTCAGGATCAGCCCGGCCGGCAGCGCCAGCCAGGGAGACACGTCGTACTGCGTGGTGAGGAAGGCGGTCGTGTAGGCGCCCAGGCCCACGAAGGCCGCCTGGCCAAACGACGTCAGGCCGCCGACGCCGGTCAGCAGCACCAGGCCGAGCACGACCAGGCTGGCCAGCCCGATGTAGTTGAGTTGCGTCACCCAGAATTCGGGCGTGGCCGACACCATGGGCAGGCCCGCCAGGACGACGATGAAGACGGCAAGCAGAATGCGGTTCATGACGTTTATTCCTCTTCGTCCACGTGATGGGTGCTGAACGAACGCCAGACCAGAACCGGGATAATCAGGGTGAAGACGATGACTTCCTTATAGGCGCTGGCCCAGAAGGAGGAAAAGGATTCCAGCACGCCCACCAGCAGCGAGCCCGCGGCCGCCACGGGGTAGCTGGCGAGGCCGCCGATGATGGCACCCACGAAGCCCTTCAGGCCGATCAGGAAGCCGGTGTCGTAGTAGACGGTGGTGATGGGCGCGATCAGCATGCCGGACATGCCGCCAATGGCGACGGCCAGCGTGAAGGTCAGGCTGCCGGACATGGTCGTGCTGATACCCACCAGGCGGGCGCCCCGGCGGTTGACCGCGGTGGCGCGCAGGGCGCGGCCATAGAGCGTCTTGCCGAAGAACAGCCACAGGGCCACGATCAGGAGGGCGCAGGTCGCGACCACGAACAGGCTCTGCGCGGACCACGTGGTAAAGCCCAGGTCGACCTGCCCGCTGACGAATGCCGGCGTGCGCCAGCCTTCGGCGCCGAAGAACACCAGGGCCAGGCCGGTCAGCGCGAAGTGCACCGCCACGGAAACGATCAGCAGCACCAGCACGGTGGCTTCAGCCAGCGGCTGGTAGACGATGCGATAGACCATCGGGCCCATCGGGATCACCAGCAACAGCGTCAGCAGCATGTTCAGCCACAGCGAATTGCCGGGCGCGGTGTAGGTCACGGTCAGCCAAAGCAGCGCCAGCGGGAGGGCCACGCAGGTCACCAGGGCTTTGGGAAGGCCGGAAGCGCTGCGGGTGCGCAGCGCACGCAACAGCTCGAGCGCCAGGCAGACGGCGCCCAGCAACGGCAAGAGATAAGCGGTGCCGGGCACCTTGCCGTCCACCAGCATGGCCAAGGTCAGGGCGCCGAACGCCACGAACTCGCCCTGGGGAATGAAAATGACGCGCGTAACGGCGAATACCAGCACCAGAGCCATGCCCAGCAGGGCATAGATGGCGCCGTTGACGACACCGTCTTGCAGCAGGATCAGCGCAATTGAGGAATCCATCTAACAACCTTATTTATTCTTGGTGCTCCGGCCGCACCCGGGACACTGATACGACACACCGGCCGGAAGGGCCGGTGCGAAGCATTGCTCGAGCGCCGCAGGCGGACGCCTTGCCGGCGCCGTCCGCGTTGTGCGCCCGTGGATCGGGCGATCCCGTGGATTTACAGATTGGGCTGGTAGACCCACTTGCCGCCTTCCACCTTGACGATGACGCGCGAGCGCTCGTCAAAGCCGGCATGGTCCGTCGGCGACATATTGAACACGCCTTGCGAGGCGGCCAGGTCCTTCACGCCTTCCAGGGCGTCGCGCATGGCGGCGCGGAATTCCGGCGTGCCCGGCTTGGCGCCCGACTTCAGCGCCACCGGCAGCGCGGCCACAACCAGCTGGCCGGCGTCCCACATATGGCCGCCGAACGTGTTGGTGGAACCCGCGCCATTGACCTTTTCGTAGGCTTGCACGTAGGCCAGGGCCGACTTCTTGACCGGATTGCTGTCCGGCAGCTGGGCCGCGACCAGCAGCGGGCCGGCCGGCAGGAGCATGCCGTCGCAATCCTTGCCGCAGACGCGCAGCACGTCGTTGTTGGCGGCGCCGTGCGTTTGGTAGATGGTGCCGCCGTAGTTGCGGGCCTTCAGTTCCTTCTGCGGCAGCGCGGAAGGGGTGCCGGCGCCGGCGATCAGGATGGCGTCGGGCTTCGCGCCGACCAGCTTGAGCACCTGGCCGGTGACGCTGGTGTCGGTGCGGCTGTATTTTTCAACGGCGACGATCTCGATGCCCTTGGCCTTGGCGGCCTTCTGCATCACGTCCAGCCAGCCGTCGCCGTAGGCGTCGGCAAAGCCGATGAAGCCCAGGGTCTTGACCTTGGACTTGGCCATGGCGTCAGCCAAGGCGCCTGCCATCAGCGCGTCGTTCTGCGGGGTCTTGAAGACCCAGCGGCGCTTGTCGTCCACGGGTTCGACGATCTTGGCGCTGGCGGCCACGCTGATCATCGGGACCTTGGCTTCCGCGGCCACGTCGACCATGGCCAGCGAGCCCGGTGTGACCGAGGTGCCGATCAGCACGTCGACCTTGTCGTCGGACGCCAGCTTGCGCGAGTTCTTGACGGCTTGCGTGGTATCGGTGGCGTCGTCCAGGACGATCCATTCGATCTTCTGGCCGGCCACTTCCTTGGGCAGGAGCGCCACCGTGTTGCGCTCGGGGATACCCAGCGAGGCGGCGGGGCCGGTGCTGGCCACCGTCACGCCAACCTTGACCTGCGCGCTTGCCAGAAGCGGCAGCGTCAGGGCAACAGCGGCAGCCGCCGCGGACAAGCCGAAGTGCTTGCGCATATTTTTGTCTCCTGTGGTGGCTCAGAGGCGCCTCGATCGAGGCATGGGCGAGCCTAGTTAAAGTTATACAGAAAAAAATATTATAGGGTTAAAACAGTATCAGATGACTACGCGCAACTCCGGTAAATCCCTGATGTGGTACAGAAAGGCGTTTCAGCAAACGCATTCGTTAATGGCGAACTTGTACTAGAAAAGGCTGCCGCGCGTCAGTTGGGGGATTCCCTTGGCCCACCGCGCCCGCGTCAGCGCCCCAGCATCGGCCACGCGCGCTCCACCCTCGACGCCACCCACGCGGCCACCACGGCCTTGATGAGATCGCCGGGCACGAACACGGCTACCGCGAGCGCGGCTTTCGCCAGGTCCATCTTCGCGACGGCGGCCAGCCAGGGCACGCCGAAGGCGTACACCACGGCAATCCCGCCCACGACGCAGGCGGCCACATAACCGGCCACCTGCGCGGCGCCCGCTGCACGGGCGGCCAGCCGGCGGGCCAGCCAGCCTGTCACGAAGGCGCCGGCCACCAACCCCACAAGAAAGCCGCCCGTCGGCCCGAGGAACGCGCCCAGTCCGCCGCGGCCGCCCGGCAACACGGGCAGCCCGATGGCCGCCAGCGCCAGGTACAACAGGCAGGCCAGCGCGCCCCGCACGGGTCCCAGCATCGCGCCCGCCAGCATGGCGCCCAGCGTCTGCAGCGTGATGGGCACCGGGATGGCGGGCAGCGGGATAGGCGGGATCAGGCTGAGGACGACGATCAGCGCCGCGAACAGCGCGATCAGCACGGTGTTGCTGGATTTCATGGGTTTTCCCCCTGGTGGATGATAGTCAGGCGCTGCGCGCGTCGATGGCTTCAGCGACTTCCTGCGCCCTTTTCAGGGTCAGCACGATCAATGGCACGATGAGCGCCACGGGATTGGCGCCCAGCCCCCTGGCCGCCTGCGCCTCCCGGATTTCCTGGAAATTGCGCCAGATTTCGGGCACGAAGCGCAGGGCCAGCGCCAGCGCCAGCGCGACCTTACCGGCGTCGACCAACCCGGCGCGCTGCAACGGCATCAGCGCCTTTTCGCAGACCTCGATCAGGTCGGATGTGCGGGTGGCCAGGGTGACGGCCAGCGCCAGGCCCACGAGCGCCCCGACGCGCAGCAACACGGCCAGCGCCGCCATCCCGCCCTGGAACCAGGCGGTGAAGCCGCCCACGGCCAGCAGTACCCAGACCAGCCCCTTCAACTGCCGCCAGACAGCGGCCGCGCCCACGCCCGTGGACCAGACCAGCACGCAGGCGGCCAGGAACGCCGGCGCCAGCCAGCGCGGGTCGCGCAGCAGGAAGAGCCCCGCCCCCGCGGCCATCAGCGTCAGCAGCTTCAGCCAAGCCGGCAAGCGGTGCAGCGGCGTGCCGCCCGGCACATACAGCGGCTCCATCATGCGCAATGCTCCCGGTACCAGCGCAGGGCGGCGGCCGGGGTATCGTCCGCCGCGATATTGCCGTCGCGCACGACCAGCACCCGGTCGAAATCTTCCAGCAGTTCCAGGTCGTGGCTGACGACGATGGCGTCATGAGGCAGCCCGCCGATGGCGTCGCGCACCCGGTTGCGGTTACGCAGGTCGAGCTGGGTGGTGGGTTCGTCGAACACGATGAGCGCGGGTTCCATGACCAGCACCGCCGCCAGCGCCACCAACTGGCGCTCACCGCCCGACAGGGTATGGCTGGTCCGGTCGGCCAGGTGCCCCACCCCCAGGCTGCCCAACTGGGCCTCGATGCGGGTCTCGCGCTGCCGGCGGTCCGGCGCCAGGTGTTTCAGGCCGAACGCCAGGTCTTCCCGCACGATAGGGAAGACGATCTGGTTTTCGGGGTTCTGGAAGACGAATCCGACCTGCCGGCGCACCGCCTTCAGGTCCTGCCGGGTATCCAGCCCGCCCACCCGCACGCTGCCGAAGGACGGCAGCACCAGCCCGTTGACCAGGCGCGCCAGCGTGCTCTTGCCGGCGCCGTTGGGGCCGACGATGCCGACGCGGCGCTCGGCCAGCGTCACGCTCACCCCGCGCAGCACTTCCGCCTGGGGCGTGGATACAACCGCCTGGTCAAACTCGATTAACATGGGGCGGGATTATGCCCGAACCATTTCGGGCATCGGGACTCCAAGAGCTCATATGGACAAAGTACGAAAATCCGACGCCGAATGGCGTGCCCAGCTTTCCCCTGAAGAATACGTCGTCACCCGTGAAAAGGGTACCGAACGCGCATTCACCGGGCGTTACTGGAATACGTTCTCGCATGGAATCTACCGCTGCGTAGGCTGTGGCACGGCGCTGTTCGCGTCCGACACCAAGTTCGATGCCGGCTGTGGCTGGCCCAGCTATTTCCAGCCGCTGGATCCGGAAAAGGTGCGCGAAGAGCGGGATGCCAGCCACGGCATGGTCCGCACCGAAGTGCTGTGCAATGTCTGCGACTCGCACCTGGGCCACGTCTTCCCCGACGGCCCCGAGCCCACCGGCCTGCGCTACTGCATCAATTCCCTGTCGATGACGTTTGAACCCGTAGAAGACTGAATGAAGAAGTTCCTGTTCGACCTGTTTCCGCTGTTCCTTTTCTTCATCGCCTATCGGTACACGGACATTTTCATCGCCACGGGCGTCGCCATGGCCGCGGCCGTCGCGCAGATCATCTGGCTGAAGGCCACCGGGCGCGCCACCGAGGCCATGCACTGGATCAACCTCACGGTCATCCTGGTGTTTGGCGGCGCCACCATCTGGCTGCACAGCGACGTCTTCATCAAATGGAAGCCCACGGTGCTGTACTGGCTGTTCGGCGGCTCGCTGGTTTTCGCGCGCCTGCTGTTCGGCCGCAACCTGATCCGCCGCCTGATGGAAAAGCAGATCCAGTTGCCGGATGCCGCCTGGGAACGCCTGAACCTCGTCTGGGCCGCATTCTTCCTGATCGCCGGCGCGCTCAACCTCTACGTGGCGTTTTCCGGCCACTTTACCGAGTCGCAATGGGTCAGCTTCAAGGCCTTCGGCCTGATGGGCCTGATGGTCGTCTTCGTGATCGGGCAGTCGGTGTGGCTAGGCAAGCACATCCAGACCGAAGAGCAAACGCCCTCCGGCCCCGACACCCCGCCCGGCAAGCCCTGAACCGCTCCGCCCTCCCCTGTCCGGCGTCCCAGACGCCGGAATTTTCATACTCGCCACCATGTCAGACACCACCGACCGCATCGCCCTGATCCGGGAACGGCTCGCCGTCCTGGAACCCGCCAGCCTGGACATCCTGGATGACTCACATTTGCACGCCGGGCACGAAGGCAGTAAAAACGGCGCCGGCCACTATCGCGTGGTCATCGTTGCGTCTTGCTTTGCGGGGCTCTCCCCCGTCGCGCGGCATAGGCTGGTGTATCATCATTTGCAAGATTTGATCCCTTATCCGATTCATGCGCTTGCGCTTGATGCCCAGGCTCCCAAATAGAAAGTAAAAGGATATTCATGAAACGCATCGTCATGCTGGCTGCGGCCTGCGTCATCGCCGTGCCGGCTTTCGCCCAGAACGTTGCCACGGTCAACGGCAAGGCCATTCCGCAAAAGAGCCTGGATCAATTCGTCAAGCTGCTGGTCAGCCAGGGCGCGACCGATTCGCCGCAACTGCGCGAACAGGTCAAGCAGGAAATGATCAACCGCCAGATCTTCGTGCAGGCCGCCGAATCCAGCGGCATCGCCAAGCAGGCCGACGTCCAGACCGAAATCGAACTGGCCCGCCAGGGCATCCTGGTCCGCGCCCTGATGGCCGACTACCTGGCCAAGCACCCGGTGTCGGACGCCAAGGTCACGGCGGAATACGAAAAGATCAAGAAGGAACAGGCCGGCAAGATGGAATACAAGGTCCGTCACATCCTCGTCGAAGACGAGAAGACGGCCAATGACCTGCTGGCCCAGATCAAGAGCAACAAGAGCAAGTTCAACGACCTGGCCAAGAAGAACTCGAAGGACCCCGGCAGCGCCGAAAAGGGTGGCGACCTGGGTTGGGCTCCCCCCACCAACTACGTCCAGCCGTTCGCGCAAGCCGTGACGCAACTGAAGAAGGGCGAACTGGTCGACAAGCCGGTGCAAACCCAGTTCGGCTGGCACATCATCATGGTCGACGACACCCGCCCGGTGGAATTCCCGCCGCTCGACCAGGTGCGCACGCAGCTGGAAGAAATGCTGCGCCAGCAAACCCTGGCCGACTACCAGAAGGAACTGCGCGAAAAGGCCAAGATCCAGTAACCCTGGCCCGCTCAAACAAAAACTGCCCGCTTTTCGCGGGCAGTTTTTGTTTGGAGAAAGAATAATGTCTGGGAGCAGGCCTCAGCCGGCCATTCCCAGCAGGGTTTTCAACCCGTCTTCGTCCAGCACCGCCACGCCCAGTTCCTGGGCCTTGGCGAGCTTGCTGCCGGAATCCTCGCCGGCCACCAGATAGGCGGTCTTCTTGGACACCGAGCCGCTGACCTTGCCGCCGGCGGCCTGGATGTGCATCGATGCTTCTTCGCGCGTCCAGTTGGGCAGGGTGCCCGTGAGCACGAAAGTCTTGCCCGCCAGCGTCGTGCCTTGCGGCGCCGCTTCGGCCACCGGATTCACGCCCTGCGCTTTCAGTTGCCCGATCACGTCGCGGTTGTGCTGTTCAGCGAAGAAGCGGCGGATCGAGGCCGCCACCACCGGCCCCACGTCGGGCACGGACGACAGGGCGTCCTCATCGGCGTCCATGATGGCGTCGATGCTGCCAAAATGGCGAGCCACGTCGCGCGCTGTGGTCTCTCCCACATGGCGGATGCCCAGCGCGAACAGCAAGCGGCCCAGCGCCGGTGCGCGCGCCTTTTCGATGGCGGCCACCAGGTTGTCGGCGGACTTCTGGCCCATACGGTCCAGCCCAACCAGCTCCAGCGGACGCAGGCTGTACAGATCGGCCAGCGTCTTGACGCGGCCGCTGTCGACCAATTGGTCGACCAGCTTTTCACCCAGGCCTTCGATGTCCAGCGCCTTGCGGCTGGCCGCGTGCCAGAGCGTCTGCTTGCGCTGGGCGCCGCAGAACAGGCCGCCGGTGCAGCGTGCGATGGTCTCGTCTTCCAGGCGTTCGATGGCGGAACCGCACACCGGACAGGCGGTGGGCATGATGAATTCCCGGGCGTCGTCCGGCCGTTTCTCCAGCACCGGCCCCAGGACTTCGGGAATCACGTCGCCCGCGCGGCGCACGATGACCGTGTCGCCGATGCGCACGTCTTTGCGGCGGATCTCGTCTTCGTTGTGCAGCGTGGCGTTGGTGACGGTGACGCCGCCCACGAACACCGGCTTCAGGCGGGCGACGGGGGTGATGGCGCCGGTACGGCCGACCTGCACCTCGATATCCAGCAGCGTGGTGGTGGCCTCTTCGGCGGCAAACTTGTGCGCCAGCGCGAAACGCGGCGCGCGCGCCACGAAGCCCAGCACCTTCTGGGCGGGCAGCGAATCCACCTTGTAGACCACGCCGTCGATGTCGTAGGGCAATTCGGCGCGCATCGCGCCGACCTTGGCGTAGAAGGCCATCAGGCCTTCGGCGCCGGTGGCGCGATGGTTGTGCTTCACGTTGACCGGCAGGCCCAGCGAGGCAAGCCAGTCCAGCATGGCGCCATGCGATTTCTCTGGCAGCTGCGAGGCTTCGGCCGCACCCGCCGAGGCCTCGGCGAACAGGCCGCCCTGCGCCCCCGGCAAGCCGTGCACCTCACCCCAGCCATAAGCGAAAAAACGCAGGGGCCGCTTGGCGGTGATGCGCGGATCCAGCTGGCGCAGGCTGCCTGCCGCCGCATTGCGCGGGTTGACGAACACCTTTTCGTCGCGCTTGGCCTGGGCCTGGTTCAATTTTTCGAAGTCGGTGCGGTTCATCAGCACCTCGCCGCGCACCTCCAGCACCTTCGGCGCGGCTCCCTTGAGCCGCAACGGAATCGCCTTGATGGTACGGATGTTAGAGGTGACGTCTTCGCCCGTCTGGCCATCGCCGCGCGTGGCGGCCTGCACCAGGCGGCCGTCCTCGTAGCGCAGGCTGATCGCCAGACCGTCGAGCTTGAGTTCGCAGAAGTAATCCGCCTGCTGCGCCGGGCCGAGCAGGCCTGCGCCGCGCAGGGTATCGGTCACGCGGCGGTCGAACGCCACCACGTCCTCCTCGTCGAAGGCGTTGCTCAGGGAGAGCATGGGTACCGCGTGGCGCACCGCGCCGAAGGCGGACACGGGCGCCGCCCCGACCCGCTGGGTGGGCGATTCCGGCGTTACGAGTTCAGGGTGTTCGGCCTCCAGGGCCTGCAGCTCCCGCATCAGCCCGTCATACTCGGCATCCGAAACGGAGGGGTCGTCGTAGACGTAGTAGCGGACGTTGTGCTGTTCGATTTCAGCGCGCAAGCGCGCCGCGGCTTGCGCCGCGCTTTCACCGCCGGAAGACCCTTTCATATCAGGCGAACACCCGCTGGGCGCGTTCGCTGCCGGCGGGCAGGCCCGCCTGCTCCAGCTGGCCGAACAGCACCTGCAGCCGTTCGTCGATGACCGTTTCAGAACCATCGGCCAGCGGCTTGCCCTGATCGTCGACCAGTTCCGCACGCAAACGGGCGGCCAGGTCGCGGCCCACGTCGACCATACGACCGAACGCGCGGGTGTCAGCGGGGCTGCACGGCACGTCGAGCAACAGGTACAGCCGTTCGATGCCGCCCATGCCGGCATCGAACGCCGCGCCGTCGGCGCGCGCCAGCGTGAAGCGGGCCACGCCGTTTTCCGCGGGCCAGGCCAGGCGGTTGCCGTCCGGGACGAAGCCGCTATCGCGTGCCACGGCAAGCACCTCGGCGGCGGGCTGGGCCGTGCCCAGCAGCAGGGTCAGGCCGACCTGGGTATCCAGGGCGGCGCAGGTGTCGTCCAGGCGGGCGCCCTGTTCGAGCACGGCCTGCTGGTCCGGGCCCTCGATGGTGGCGTCGAAGCGCTCGGCCATGTCCTGGGCCCTGGCCCAGGCCTGCGACCATTCGATCGCGGTCAGCGGACCGCTGCGATTGGCCAGCAGGACAGCCAGCTGCATCGAGGCGTAGGATTCGTCGGCGTGGACGTGCGCGCGGTGGCGGCGCTGGTCGGTCTCGGCGAACACGCGCATGGGCTTGCGGCCCACGTGGCGCAGGCTCTGCATATAGGGCAGCAGCTCGGCACCGCGCACCGGTTCGGCGAAATTGATCTCGATGACGACCTCGCAGGCGGGATCCGGCTCGGCGGCATCGTCGGCATCCGTGCCCGGATCGACCGGAGCCGGCTGGCCGGCCTGCGCGCGCGGCGCCTCGCCGCCCATGCCAGGTTCGCGCCGGGGCGCCGGACTGCTGCCGGCGCCGGCGGCGCCAGCGGCGGTTCCCGCCCCCAGCAGGGGATCCTGCTCGGACGTGGGGAAATGGGTCTGCATCTTGCGCCGGACGCGCCGGTCCTGCCACCAGTTGAATCCCAGCACCAGCAGTATCAGCAGGACGCCGAGGGCAATCAGCCCGATCTGCAAATCACTCATGTATCAATCCCGCGCCGAAACGCCCGGCGCCCTTCTGAATATTGGTTTATGCCGCTTCGGAGGCCATCATCTGCACGGCCGAATCTATGTCTACCGCAACGATACGCGAAACCCCTTGCTCTTGCATGGTTACACCGATCAATTGCTTGGCCATCTGCATCGCGATCTTGTTATGCGAGATGAACAGGAACTGGGTCTGCTCGCTCATGTTGGCGACCAGATTGGCGTAGCGTTCCGTGTTGGCGTCGTCCAGCGGCGCGTCCACCTCGTCCAGCAAGCAGAACGGGGCGGGGTTGAGCTTGAACAGCGCAAACACCAGCGCGGTCGCGGTCAGCGCCTTTTCACCACCCGACAGCAGGTGGATGGTGCTGTTGCGCTTGCCGGGAGGCTGGGCCATGACCTGCACGCCGGCGTCGAGGATTTCCTCGCCCGTCATGCTCAGCCTGGCCTCGCCGCCGCCGAACAGCTTGGGGAAGAGCTCGCCAAAGTGGCCGTTCACCACGTTGAAGGTTTCCTGGAGCAGTTCGCGCGTTTCGCGGTCGATCTTGCGGATGGCGTCTTCGAGGGTCTCGATGGCGGTCATCAGGTCCTGGTGCTGCGCATCCAGGAAGCCCTTGCGCTCGCGCGAGGTGTTCAGTTCGTCCAGCGCGGCCAGGTTGACCGAGCCCAGGGACTCGATCTGGCGCGAAATGCGGCCTACTTCCGACTGCAGCCAGCTGGCGCGGCGCCATTCGTCGGACTGGTTGGCCAGTTCCTGGGCCAGGGCCTCGCGGTCGACCTCGCGCGCATTCAGCTGTTCCGTGAACTGCTCTTCGGCCAGACGGGCGGCCTGCTCTTGCAGCTGCAATTCCATGATGCGGGCGCGCCGCGGTTCCAGCGTTTGCTCTTGCTGCAGGCGGTCTTCGTCGGCGCCGCGCAGCAGGGCCGCCAGGTTGTCCATTTCCTGGCGCGCGCGCGACAGGGCTTCCTCGCGCTCCGCGCGCACTTCCAGGGCGTCCTGCAGGCCGGCCTGGGAAGCCGAGGCGTCCAGTTCGACGAGGTCTTCCTGCAACTGCTCCAGTTCGACGCTGGCGCGCTGGCTCTGGTCGGCGGCCAATTGCTGGTTGCGCTGCAGATCCGTGATCCGGACCTGGATGCTGCGCTCGGCGAATTCGGCTTCCTGAGCGGCGCGCTCCAGTTCGCGCAGCCCGGCACGAGCGGTTTCGGCCTGGGCGGCCAGGGTTTCGCCGTCGATCTCGGCGTCGGCGAAACGGGATTGGTGTTCGGCCAGTTCTTCGTCCAGCGTCTCGAAGCGGGCCTCGGCCTCTTCGCGGGTGGCGCGCAGGTCTTCTTCCTGGACCTTGATTTCTTCCAGGTCCTGCCGCAGGCGCGAGGCGCGCTCGCCCGACTGTTCGGCCTGCTGCTGCAGGCGCGAATGTTCCAGCTGGATGTCATGCACCCGGCGCGTGACTTCGGCCACGCGCTGGCGGGCCGGCGCGATGGCCTGGGACACTTGCTGCCAGGCGGCCTCGGCGCGGGCCACGGCGGCGCGCGCCTGATCGGCGATCAGCTGCTGGGCCTTGATTTCGCGCTGGAGGTTTTCGATTTCCTGCTGGCGGGCCAGCAGGCCGGCCTGCTCGGAGTCCGGCGCGTAGAAGCGCACGCTGTGCGCGTCCACCAGATGCCCGGCCTTGACCACGCACGCGCTGCCGGCGGGCAGGCTGGCGCGCATGGACAGGGCCTGGGTCAGATCCGTGGCCGTATAGACGCCGTCCAGCCACTCGTTGAGCAGCGTGCGCAGGTCGGGATCCGTGATGCGCAGCAGGCTGGCCAGCGGGGTCAGCCCGGCCGGGGCCGGCGGCGTGGGCGCGGCAACCGGCAATTGATAGAACGCCAGGCGGGCCGGCGGCGCGTCCTCGGCGAAGGCGCGGGCCCAATCCAGGCTGCGGACTTCCATGGAGGCCATGCGTTCACGCATGGCGGCTTCCAGGGCGGTTTCCCAGCCGGGCTCGACATGCAGCTTCTGCCACAGGCGGGTCAGCCCCGTCAGTTCATGCTTGGCAAGCCAGGGCTCCAGCGCCCCCTGCTTCTGCACGTCTTCTTGCAATTTGACCAGCGCGGACAGGCGGGCTTCCAGGCGCGCGAGGTTCTGCGCGTCGGTCTGGGCGGCGGCCTGGGCGCTGCTGCGCTCGGCGTCCGCTTCGGGCACGCGGCCTTCCAGGGTGGCCAGTTCTTCCTGGGCTTCCTCGAGCTGGTCTTCGCCGGCCACCCGGTCGCCGGCCAGTTGCTCGAGGCGGACCGGATCGGGGCTGTGCAATTCGCGCAGTTCCTGCTGCAGGCGCTCGCGGCGCTGCTCCAGGGCCTGCATCTGGCGGTCCGCGTCGCGCTGCGTCTGGGCGACCAGGGCCAGGTTCTGTTCGACGCGGGCCAGCGCGGCGCGCATCTCGTCGCGCCCGGAGGCGGCCTCGCGCACGCGCTGCTCCACCGCGGGCAGGGAGGCCTGGGCGTCTTCCGCCTTGGCGCGCGCCTCTTCGGTACGGGCGGCGCCGGTCGCCAGGTCATCCTCGGCCTGGGCGATCTGCTCGGTGCAGTGCTCGCGCTGGGCGGTCCATTCCCCGATCTGCTGCTGCAACTGCTCGCGGCGCGCCTGCAGGCGGTTGCGGGAATCGACGACGTGCCGGATCTCGGCTTCCAGGCGGCTCACCTGGGCATTGGCTTCGTACAGCGCGCCCTGGGCGGTATGGGCGGCGTCGCTAGCCGCGTAGTGGGCCTGGCGCCGGGACTCCAGCGCCGCTTCGCCCGCGCGGAGGCCGGCGATGGCGGCTTCCAGCTCGTTCTGGGCCTGCGCCATTTCCTGGGCCTTCTTGGCGCGCTCCTCGCGCGCCCCGGTTTCCTTCAGGAACCACAGCGCATGTTGCTTCTTTTCGCCATCGGCCTGGAGCTCGCGGTAGCGCGTAGCCACTTCGGCCTGCGCTTCCAGTTTTTCCAGCTGATTATTCAGTTCGCGCAGGATGTCTTCGACGCGGGTCAGGTTCTCGCGCGTGTCGGACAGGCGGTTCTCGGTTTCCCGGCGCCGTTCCTTATAGCGCGACACCCCGGCCGCTTCCTCGAGGAATACCCGGAGTTCTTCCGGGCGCGCCTCGATCAGGCGGTTGATCATCCCCTGCCCGATGATGGCGTAGCCCCGGGCGCCCAGGCCGGTGCCCAGGAAGATGTCGTGGATGTCGCGGCGGCGGACCTGCTGGTTGTTGACGAAGTAGCTGCTGGTGCCGTCGCGGGTCAGCACCCGGCGCACGGCGATTTCCGCGTAGCTGCTCCATTGGCCGGCGGCGCGCCCCTCGCTGTTGTCGAACACCATTTCGACCGACGCGCGGGCGGCCGGCTTGCGATTGCCGGAGCCGTTGAAAATGACGTCCTGCATGGACTCGCCGCGCAGTTCCGAGGCCTTTGCCTCGCCCAGCACCCAGCGCACGGCGTCGATGATGTTCGACTTCCCGCAGCCATTGGGACCCACCACGCCCACCAGTTGGCTGGGCACGGGAATCACGGTGGGATCGACGAAGGACTTGAAGCCGGCTAGTTTGAGCTGAGTAAGACGCACAGTACGATGACGACGGGGTGGGTTGAACGAAAGGCGTTAACGGACCTGCCGCGCAGATTGCAAACCGGCCCATAGAGGGCCGGCTCTCATATGCCACGTATGATACCGCAGGCGGTCCATTGCCGAAGCCGGCAATGCGCAACCCACGGGCAAACGCTCAATGGCCGCCGTTTGGGCTCCGGCTATACTCCCTGACACTTTTTGGCACGGCACATAAATTTTCACGCGGACTGACCGGGCTCAGGCCGAAGAACGGGGACATTCTTGAAACGTGGTTTCTATCTGGTCATGGCCGCGCAGGCCTTCTCGTCATTGGCGGACAATGCGCTGTTCATCGCAGCCATCGCCCTGATACAGGAACTGCACGGCCCCGACTGGTTGGCCCCCATGATGAAGTGGTCCTTCGCGCTGGCTTATGTCGTCCTCGCGGCCTTTGTCGGCGCATTGGCGGACTCCTTCCCCAAGGGGCGCGTGATGTTCTCGACCAACGCGCTGAAAGTGGCCGGCTGCATGCTGATGTTCTCCTACGCCAACATCGGCGTCCCCTCTCAGTACCAAACCTATCTCGTCTGCATGGCCTACGGCATCGTGGGCATCGGCGCCGCGGCCTATTCGCCGGCCAAATACGGCATCGTGACCGAAATGCTGCCGCCCGCCATGCTGGTCAAGGGCAACAGCTGGATCGAAGGCCTGACGGTCTTCTCCATCATCCTGGGCACGGTGCTGGGCGGCCTGCTCATTTCGTCCTCCGTTTCCGCCGCCCTGCTCAGCCACTCGTTCATCGGCAAGCTGGTCCACACCCCGGCCGAGGCCGCGATCCTGGTGATCGCATTCGTCTACCTGCTGGCGGCGCTGTGCAACCTGCTGATTCCGCACACCCACGTGCGCTATCCGCCGCAGCAGAAGAACCCGGTCCGTCTCGTCCGCACCTTCTGGGGCTACGTCCGGGTGCTCTGGAAAGACAAGCTGGGCCAGATCTCGCTGGCCGTCACGACCCTCTTCTGGGGCGCGGGCGCCACGCTGCAGCTGATCGTCATCGAATGGGGCCGCAGCCATCTGGGATACCAGCTGGACAAGGCCTCGATGCTGATGGGCGTGGCCGCCCTGGGCACGGTGGTCGGCTCGATCCTGGCGGGCCGCATCCCGCTGCGCCGCGCGCTCTCCGTGCTGCCCGTCGGCGCGGCCATGGGCCTCGTCGTCCTGCTGATGCCGCTGGTCTATTCGCCCTGGAGCGTCTACCTGCTGCTGCTGATCACGGGCGGCCTGGCCGGCTTCTTCGTGGTTCCGATGAACGCCCTGCTGCAGCACCGCGGCCACGTCCTGCTGTCGGCCGGCCACTCCATCGCCGTGCAGAACTTCAACGAGCAGCTCAACATCCTGCTGATGGTGGCCATGTACACGCTGCTGCTGTGGTTGCAATTGCCGATCAACGTGATCATCGTGATCTTCGGCACCGTGGTCGCCGTGCTGATGGTGGTCTTCATGCGCTGGAGCAAGCGCAACCTGCAGGCCAACCCCGAGCTTCACGAGCAGATCGGCCAGGAAGGCCACGGCCGCGCGCTGGATTCCTCGCACTAAGCGCTTGATCTTCCAATGAAAAACCGGGCTTTCGCCCGGTTTTTTTTCGTCCGCGGCGGGGGTCAGCCCATGCGCGCCGCCAGCTTCAGGTCCTGCCAGGCCCGCGCCTTCTCGCTCGGGCTGCGCAACAGATAGGCGGGGTGGTAGCTGACCACGACCGGAATCTGCTGCCCCTCGTCCGTCTTCAACTGATGGATGCGGCCCCGCAGGCTGCCGATCGTGGCGTCCGTGCCCAGCAGCGTCTGGGCGGCGAAACGACCCAGGACCAGGATCCGCTCGGGCTTGAGCAGGGCGATCTGCCGCATCAGATACGGGCTGCAGGCCGCGATTTCCTCGGGCTTGGGGTTGCGGTTGCCGGGCGGACGACACTTGATGACGTTGGTGATGAAAACGTCGCGCTCGCGGCTCATGGACACCGCCGACAGCATGGCGTCCAGCAGTTGGCCGGAGCGGCCCACGAACGGTTGCCCCTGCCGGTCCTCTTGCTCGCCGGGCGCCTCGCCCACCACCAGCCAGCGCGTCGGCTGGCCGCCATGGCCGAATACCGCGTTGCGGCGGCCCTTGCACAGCCCGCAAGCCTCGCAGGCCACGACCAGGTCGCGCATCTCGTCCAGGGTGGCATTCCTGATGGTTTCGGCCACCGGGATGGGCGCGGGCGGCGGCGCTTCGTCCGCGGCCTTGGGCGCCGGACGCGGTGGCGGGCCGTTGCGGTTCAGGATGGAAGCAGGCATGCCCGGACGAGCCGCTGCGGGCTCCGCGGGCGGCGCCGCAGGTGTAGCGGCAGGCCGCGCCACGGCAGGCGCGGCGCCGCCAGGCGCATCCGCCAGCGCCGCAGGCGCCGATGCGGGCAAAACCGGGTTGGAAACAAGGGCCTGGGGCTCGATGGCCGGGCGGCTGGCGGCCGGCGCTGGACGCAGCCATAGCCGTTCCATGCCGATCTCGCGCAGCCAGATGCGCTGCAGCGGATTGACGCGCGGGGCGGCGGCGGGCGGCATCATTCGGCGGCTCCGGCTGCCGCAAAGCGCTTCTGCATGACCAGGGCATCTTCCCTGCCGCCTTTTTCCGCAGGATAGTAGGCGCGGCGCACGCCGATCTGCAGGTAGCCATGACGCTTATAGAAGCTGATGGCCGACGCATTGGACGGACGCACTTCCAGCAGCACCCCCTCCAGGCCGCGTTCGCGCGCCTGCTGTTCGCACCAGTCGAGCAGGATGCCGCCCAGCCCCTGGCGATGCAGCTTCTTCGCCACGGCAATCACAAGCAGGTGGGCCACGTCCGGGGCAAACATGACAACACAGAATCCCGCCAGTTTCCCCTCGCGCCGCAGTACCCATGCGCCATAGCCCGCCGCCAGCGCATCGGCGAAATTGCCGCGCGTCCAGGGAAAGGACTGCACATGCGCCTCCAGCGCCACGACCTCTTCCAGGTCCGCATCCATCATCGGCTGCGGAACCAGGGGCGCCAGCGAGGGCTGGGCCTTGGGATTGCCGCCCTCCCCGCGCATGCGCTCGGCGGTGGTGAAGGCGACCTTGTCCCGCACATAGAGCGGCGCGGCCAGCTCGGGAGCCAGTGCCTCGCCCCGCAGCCAACCCTGCCGCGCCAGGCGGGCCACGCTGGCCGCTTCGGGGCGCTGCGCGCCAGCGGCGCGACGCCACTGCCCGGGCGGAACCATCTCGGCCGCGTAGGCATCCCAGGCGTCGCCGACCAGCACCACATCGAGCGGACGACCCGCGCTGTCGGACCAGCCCGGCAGGTGATGGGCGGTCCAGGGCACGACCTCGGCCGCCGCGATCAGCATCGGCGCCTGCAGCGTTTCCCAGGAAATTTCGCCATCCGAAATGCCGGCCTGCCGGTACACCGCCAGATAGACTTCGTTCATGCGGGCGTCCAGCGCCACGACGATCGCATCCGCGGGCGTCGCATCCACCTGGGCAGCGACCGCCTGATGAGAGACAATGGGCAATACAGGAATGCCCAGCCCGAGGCCCATGCCTTGGGCCACGCCGCAAGCCACCCGCAGGCCCGTGAAGCCGCCCGGCCCCTGGCCAAAAGCCACCGCGTGCAGGGCGGCCGGCGTCAGCCCCGAGGCCGCCAGCAGCTCGTTGGCCATGGGCAAGAGCCGTTCCGCGTGCTCCTGGGAGCCCTCGTGTTCCCTGACGCTGACCTCCAGGCGGCCGCCGGCCGCGCGCAAAAGAGCCACGCCGCAACGGGACGAAGAAGTTTCCAAGGCCAGCAGGTTTAGTTCCATAGATGCAGATTGTACGAAATACCGCGGCTCCGCCCCCGGTTGTAAGGGGGATTTCAACGATGGTTCGCAATGTGTAATATCTTGTGAACGCCCACTAGCCGCTGGTTCTTGTCACTGTTACATTTCCGGCCATGAATACGCAAAACACCACCCCCACCCGAAAAATCCTCGTCGTCGACGATGATCCGCGCTTGCGCGATCTGCTGCGTCGGTATCTGTCCGAGCAGGGATTCAACGTTTTCGTCGCAGAAGACGCGAAAGAGATGGGCAAACTCTGGCAACGCGAGCATTTCGACCTGCTCGTGCTGGATCTGATGCTGCCTGGCGAAGATGGCCTGTCCATCTGCCGCCGGCTGCGCGGTGGCCACGACAATACTCCCATCATCATGCTGACGGCCAAGGCGGAAGAGATCGACCGCATCGTCGGCCTGGAGATGGGCGCGGACGATTACCTGTCCAAGCCGTTCAACCCCCGGGAACTGCTGGCGCGGATCAACGCGACCCTGCGCCGCCGCGGCACCGAGGAACACCCCGGCGCCCCCAGCCAGGAGAACGAATCCATCGCCTTCGGCCCCTACGTGCTGAACCTGTCCACCCGCACGCTCACGCGCAACGGCGAACAGGTGCCCATCACCACGGGCGAATTCTCGGTGCTCAAGGTGTTTGCGCGGCACCCGAAGATCCCGCTGTCGCGCGACAAGCTCATGGAGCTGGCCCGCGGCCGCGAATACGAAGCCTTCGACCGCAGCCTCGACGTCCAGATCTCGCGCCTGCGCAAACTGATCGAACCGAATCCGTCCAAGCCCGTATTCATCCAGACCGTCTGGGGTCTGGGATACGTGTTCGTGCCGGACGGTGGTAGTTGACCGGCTCGCCCGCCCCGGGCAGGAGCGCAGCTTCGTGCCCCGCTTGCGCAGAACCTTCAGGAACCTGACGTCACGATTGCGGCTCGGCTTGTTCGGCCGCACGTTCCTGTTGCTCGCCGCGCTGATGCTCGTCAGCCTGGGCGCGTGGCTACAAGTTTTTTTCAGCATGGAGCTGGGACCGCGCGCCAACCAGATGGCGCAGCGGGTGATCACGGCTGTCAATATCACGCGCACCGCGCTGATCTACTCCCATAACGACGAACGCAGCAAGCTGCTGCTGGACCTGGCCACCAACGAAGGCATCCAGGTCTATCCGCGCGAAGTGACCGACTTCGCGGAAGCGCTCCCCGACGACGACTACTGGCAACGCGTTGCCCAGCACATCCGCACGCGCTTCGGCCCGGAGACGCAGATTGCCTGGGGCGTGAACCAGGTGCCCGGCTTCTGGGTCAGCTTCCAGATAGAAAAGGACCTCTACTGGCTGGTGTTCGAACGGGAACAGATCGGATTGACCGGCGGGATCGAATGGCTGGGCTGGGGCGCCACGGCGCTGCTGCTGTCCCTGGTCGGCGCCGCGGTCAGCGTGGGGTTCGTCAACCGGCCGCTATCGCGGCTGGCCCGGGCGGCGCAGGTACTTTCGCGGGGCGAAACCCCCGCCGCCCTGCCCGAGCAGGGGCCGCTCGAGATCCGCGACCTGAACGCGTCGTTCAACCGGATGGCCAAGGACCTCAGGCAGGCCGAGGCAGACCGCGAGCTGATGCTGGCGGGGATTTCACACGACCTGCGCACGCCGCTTGCGCGCATGCGGCTGGAAATCGAACTGAGCGGCGTCTCCGAAGACGCCCGCCAGGCCATCGACGAAGACCTGGGCCAGATCGACCACAGTATCGGCCAATTGATGGAATACGCGCGCCCGGCCGGCACGCTGCCGCAGCTGGCCACCGATATTTCCGCCGTGCTGGCCGAACTCTACGAACGCGAACGCAGCCATACCGCCTCTCTGGGCGGCGAACTCGAAGCCTCGCTGGAACCCGGCCTGCGCGCCCGCATTACCGCCCTGGATCTCAAGCGCATCGTCAGCAACCTGATCGAGAACGCCCGCCGCTACGGCCGTTCCTCCGATGGCATGGCGCACTTGGTCATGACACTGCAAGCTGACGGCGCCATGATCGTGATCGAGGTCTCCGACCGCGGTCCCGGCATTGCCCCCGAAGACGTGGACCGCCTGCTGCGGCCCTTCTCCCGCGGCGAGGCGGCGCGCACCGGCGTCAGCGGCGCGGGCCTGGGCCTGGCCATCGTCGAGCGGCTGCTCAAGCACGTGGGCGGCTCTTTGCGCATGCTTCCCCGCGAGGGCGGCGGCCTGACCGCCAGGATAGAGTTGCCCAAAGCCAAGTTTAGGAATTATCAATTAGACAACGATAATCCATAGCGTAGAATTTATGGTTTGAGGCACAGCCTTAATTCCACCAACAACTGGGAGTAAACATGAAAACTGTTGGCGACAAACTCGAGCCCTTCAAGGTCACCGGCGTCAAGCCCGGCTTCAACCAACACGAAGAAAACGGCGTGTCGGCGTTTGAAGACATCACCGAAAGCTCGTTCCCCGGCAAGTGGAAGGTGATCTACTTCTACCCGAAAGACTTCACGTTTGTTTGCCCGACCGAAATCGTCGGCTTCAACAAGCTGGCCAAGGATTTCGAAGACCGCGACGCCGTCCTGCTGGGCGGTTCGAGCGACAACGAATTCGTCAAGCTGGCCTGGCGCCGTGAGCACCCGGACCTGAACAAGCTGGGTCACTACCAGTTCGGCGACACCACCGGCGCCCTGATCGACCAGCTGGGCGTCCGCGAAAAGGGCGCTGGCGTTGCCCTGCGCGCCACGTTCATCGTCGACCCGGACAACACGATCCAGCACGTTTCGGTGAACAACCTGAACGTCGGCCGTAACCCGGAAGAAGTTCTGCGTCTGCTCGACGGTCTGCAAACCGACGAGCTGTGCCCGTGCAACCGTACGGTTGGCGGCGCCACGCTGTAATTTCCAGCCCGGCCAGGGATCTGCTCCGCAGGTCCCGCGCTGGGCTTTAACTGCTCTAGATTATAGGTAAAAACTATGGAATTTCTTACGACCATTAAGGAACAGCTGCCGGATTGGGCCAAGGACATCCGCCTGAATCTGGACGCCGTGATCGCCCGCTCGACGCTGGCCCCCGAAGACGCCATTGGCGCCGCCCTGTCCGCCGCCTACGCCGCGCGCAGCCCGGCGCTGGTGGAAGCATTCAAGAGCGGCCTGTCGGAAGGCGACGCCAATGCCGCATTGACCGCCTCGGCCCTCATGGGCATGAATAACACCTGGTATCCCTACGTAGAGATGAGCGGCGACGCCCAGTTGAAGAGCCTGCCCGCGCAGTTGCGCATGAACGCCTACGCCACCCATGGCGGCGTGGAAAAGAAGCGCTTCGAACTGTTCGCGCTGGTGGCGTCCATCATCGGCAAGTGCCACTTCTGCGTGGCCTCGCACTATGAAAACCTGAAGAACGACGGCTTGTCGACGGAACAGCTGCGCGACGCCGGCCGCATCGCCGCGGTCGTCAATGCCGCCGCGCTGGCGCTGACCGCCCAAGGCAAAGCCTAATACTGCGTGTGTCTGACACCTTCGGTGTCTGACACCGCCCGTATTCTCTTTCCGCGTGTGTCTGACACCTTTGGTGTCTGACACCGCCCGTATTTACCTCCCCCTATCCGGCCTTCGCCAATAGCGCGACCACCGTCGCGGCAATCCCCTCTTTTCTTCCCAGGTATCCCAGGCCTTCGTTGGTCTTGGCCTTGATGTTGACCTCGGTTTCCGCGAGCCCCGTGTCCGCGGCGATGTTCTTCACCATGGCCGGCGCGTGCGGGCCGATCTTAGGCGCCTGCGCGTGCAGGGTGGCGTCGATATTGACCGGCACCCAGCCGGCCTTGCGCACGCGGGCCATTGCCTCGCGCAGCAGCACGCGGCTGTCGGCGCCCTTGAAGGCCGGATCGGTGTCCGGGAAATGGCGGCCGATATCGCCCAGGCCGGCCGCGCCCAACAACGCGTCGGTAATCGCATGCAGCAGCACGTCCGCGTCGGAATGGCCCAGCAGGCCGTGCGTATGGGGGATCGTGACGCCGCCGATGATCAGCGGCCGACCCTCGACCAGCGCATGCACGTCGAAGCCTTGTCCGACGCGAAAGGGAATGCTCATAGCCATTTTTCCATCAGTTCGAAATCATCCGGCCACGTCACTTTGAAATTGCGCATGGCGCCGGATACGAGCAGCGGCGCATAACCGGCCGCCTCGATGGCCGAAGCCTCGTCGGTGACGGTCACGCCGCTCACGGAGGCCGCCGTCAGCGCGTCGCGCAGCACGCCGGCCCGGAACATCTGCGGGGTCTGCGCTTGCCACAACCCGTTGCGGTCGAGCGTGCGCTCTACGCGCCCATGGCCTGCCTTGACCGTATCCGCCACGGGCAGAGCCAGCAGGCCGCCCACGGGATCCGCCAGGCAGGCGTCGATGAGACGGCCCAGCGCGTCGGCGGGCAGGCCGGGACGCGCCGCGTCGTGCACCAGCACCCAGGTATCGTCATCGGCGCCGCTATCGGCCAGCGCGCCGGCCACGGTATCGGCGCGGGTCGCGCCGCCGCAGGCTCGCCACACGGTGCGGGGCAACCCGGCCAGCGCCGCGTCCACCCAGCCGTCGCCCGGCGTCACGGCCACGCGCACCTGGGACACCCGTTCGTCGGCAAGCAGCGCGCACACCGCGTGGCGCAGCATGGGCTGTCCGGACAAGGGACGATATTGCTTGGGAACGGTCTCGTGCCCGGGCCGGCTGGCGCGGGCGCCGACGCCCGCGGCGGGCACGATCGCAATGATGGAGGCAGACATGGTGCGGTGATTTTATAATCTTCCGCTTGATGCCTGCTGCCAGCCTGATGCCTGCCCCCTCTACCTCCGCCACAGCCGCGCCTCCCGTCCCCGCGACGGCCCCTACCCTGTCCGCGCTCAAACCCGGCGCGCGCTATGCGCAACCACGACCTCCGGGCTCGGGCGACGCCTGGCTGCTGGCGGACCTGGCGCGCCAGGCGTCGGCCCCGCTGGTCATCCTGACGGCCGAGCCGGTCGAAGCCCAGCGCCTGGCCGAAGAAATCCAGCTATTTGCGCCCGACCTGCGCGTACGCCAGCTTCCCGACTGGGAAACGCTGCCCTACGACGCGTTCTCGCCCCACCAGGATCTGATCTCGGAACGCCTGCACACGCTGCATTCGCTCATGACGAAGTCGGTGGACGTGCTGACGGTGCCGATCACGACCGCGCTGTACCGGCTGGCCCCGCCCTCGTTCCTGGCGGCCTACACCTTTTCCTTCAAGCAGAAGGACAAGCTGAACGAAGCGGCGCTGCGCGCGCAGCTCACGCTGGCCAACTACAACCACGTCACCCAGGTGACGGCGCCCGGCGAGTTCTGCCTGCGCGGCGGGCTGATCGACCTGTTCCCGATGGGCTCGGCGGTGCCTTACCGCCTGGACCTGTTCGACGACGAAATCGAGACCATCCGCAGTTTCGACGTGGATACGCAGCGCAGCCTGTATCCTGTGCGTGAAGTGCAATTGCTGCCCGGCCGCGAATTCCCGATGGACGAGGACTCGCGCACCCGCTTCCGCGCCCGCTTCCGCGAAGTCTTCGAAGGCGACCCGTCGCGCGCGGTGCCCTACAAAGACATCGGCAACGGCATCCCGTTTGCGGGCGTGGAGTACTACCTGCCGCTCTTCTTCGAAGAAACGGCCACCCTCTTCGACTACCTGACGGATGGCACGGTCACCGTGACCGTCGGCGATATCGACGATGCGATCCAGCGTTTCAACCAGGACACGGCCAGCCGCTACGGCTTCCTGAAAAGCGACCGCGAACGCCCGGTCCTGCCGCCGTCCGCGCTGTTCCTGGACAGCGAAGCGCTCTATTCGCACCTGAAAACCTTCCGCCGCCTGGCGTTGAACACCGGCCAGCCGCATCCCGATTTCCGCGCCGCGCCCGACGTCAGCGTGGCCCGGCGCTCCGAGGATCCCATCACCAAGCTGCGCGCGCTGGTGCAGACGGGCCAGACACGGGTGCTGCTGTGCGCGGACTCCGCCGGCCGGCGCGAGACGCTGGTGCAGATGCTGAACGAATTCGGCGTCACGCCGGACGCGCAGCCCGACACGATCGGGACCTTCCTGGCCTCGGACGCGCACTTCGGCATCGTCGCAGCGCCCCTGTCCACCGGCTTCCTGCTGCCGCAGGCCAGCCTGGCCTTCCTGACCGAAAACGATCTGTATCCGGGCGTCGCGGGAACCGGCCGCCGCGGCAAGCGCGACCAGGAGCGCGCCAGCAACGTCGAAGCGATGGTGCGCGACCTGTCCGAACTGCGCGAGGGCGACCCGGTCGTCCACGCGCAGCACGGGATCGGCCGCTACCATGGCCTGGCGAACATGGACATGGGCGAAGGCGAAATGGAATTCCTCCATCTCGAATACGCCAACGGCAGCACGCTGTACGTTCCGGTATCGCAGCTGCACGTGATCGCCCGCTACAGCGGCGCCGACCCGGAAGCCGCGCCCCTGCACCAGCTGGGCTCCGGCCAGTGGGACAAGGCGCGCCGCAAGGCCGCCCGCCAGGTCCGCGACACCGCCGCCGAGCTGCTGGCGCTGTACGCCCAACGCGCCGCTCGCGAAGGCTACGCCTTCAACCTGCCCCTGAACGACTACCAGGCATTCGCCGAGGGCTTCGGCTTCGAGGAAACGGTCGACCAGGCCGCCGCCATCGAGGCCGTCATCGCCGACATGACCTCCGGCCGCCCCATGGACCGCCTGGTGTGCGGCGACGTGGGTTTCGGCAAGACGGAAGTCGCCCTGCGCGCCGCCTTCCTGGCCGTAGCCAACGGCAAGCAGGTCGCCCTGCTCTGCCCCACCACCCTGCTGGCCGAACAGCACGCGCAGACTTTCTCCGACCGCTTCGCCGACTGGCCCGTGCGCGTCGTGGAGCTGTCGCGCTTTCGCTCCGCCAAGGAAGTGTCGGCCGCCATCGAGGGCATCAACGACGGCCGGGTCGACATCGTCATCGGCACCCATAAGATCCTGTCCAAGGACGTGAAGTTCAAGCGCTTGGGGTTGGTCATCATCGATGAGGAACACCGGTTCGGCGTGCGCCAGAAAGAGGCGCTGAAGGCGCTGCGCGCCGAGGTCGACGTGCTGACGCTGACCGCCACGCCGATTCCCCGCACCCTGGGCATGTCGCTGGAAGGCATCCGCGACTTCTCCGTCATCGCCACCGCGCCGCAGAAGCGCCTGGCCATCAAGACCTTCGTCCGGCGCGAGGACGGCAGTACCCTGCGCGAGGCGCTTCTGCGCGAACTCAAGCGCGGCGGCCAGTGCTACTTCCTGCACAACGAGGTCGAAACCATCCACAACCGCCGCGCCCGCCTCGAAGAGCTGGTGCCCGAGGCGCGCATCGCCGTGGCCCACGGCCAGATGCCCGAGCGCGAACTGGAACAGGTGATGAAAGGCTTCTACCAGCAGCGCTACAACGTGCTGCTGTGCACCACCATCATCGAAACGGGCATCGACGTGCCCAGCGCCAACACTATCGTGATTCATCGGGCCGACCGCTTCGGGCTGGCCCAGCTGCACCAGCTGCGCGGCCGCGTCGGCCGGTCCCACCACCAGGCCTACGCCTACCTGCTGACGCCGGGCGAAGACGCCATCACTAACAACGCCAAGAAACGCCTCGAAGCGATCCAGGCGATGGAGGAGCTGGGTTCCGGTTTCTACCTTGCAATGCACGACCTCGAGATCCGGGGCACCGGCGAAGTGCTGGGCGACTCCCAGTCGGGCAATATCCAGGAAGTGGGCTTCTCGATGTACAACGAGATGCTCAACGAGGCCGTCCGGGCGCTGCGCGCCGGCGAAGAGCCGGATCTGGACGCCCCCTTCAACCTGGCCTGCGAGGTCAACCTGCATGCCCCAGCGCTGCTGCCTTCGGACTATTGCGCCGACGTGCATGCCCGCCTGGGCATCTACAAGCGCCTGGCGCATGCCGCCGACGAAGACGACCTGATTCACATCCAGGAAGAACTGATCGACCGCTTCGGCAAGCTGCCCGAAGCCGCCCAGACGCTGCTTGCCACGCACCGCCTGCGCCTGGCCGCCCAGCCCCTGGGCATCGTCAAGATCGACGCCAGCGAAACGCAGGCGCTGCTCCAGTTCGGCCCCAAAACCTCGGTCGATCCCGCCAGGATCATCGAACTCGTCCAGCGCCAGCGCCACATCAAACTGGCAGGACAGGATAAATTGCGGGTTGAGATCAAGGCCCCGCAGGTTCCGGCCCGCGCCGACGCCGTGCGCGCCGTTTTGCGCGCCTTGAAGTAACCGTACCCATTACACGAATTGCCATGACTACCCATCACCTCGTCGTCCAATCCCCCGGCCTGAGCGCCGAACATGCCGAACAGCTGGCGGCCCTGGCCCAGGCGCAAGGCATTGCGCGCATCAACGCCACCGCCGCCCGCCTGCTCGACGTGCAGCACGACGACGGCACCCGTGCCGAAGTCACGGGCTGGGCTGAGCGCCATGGCGTCGATACCGCCTTCGTGCCCGCGGGCCTGAAGCTGTCGGGTTGCAAAGTGCTGGCCATGGACATGGATTCCACGCTGATCAACATCGAGTGCATCGACGAAATCGCTGGCATGGCGGGCCTGAAAGACAAGGTGTCGGAAATCACGGAAGCCGCGATGCGCGGCGAAATCAAGGATTTCTCCGAAAGCCTGCGCCGCCGCGTCGCCCTGCTGGAAGGCGTGCCTGCCGACGCGCTGGAACAGGTGTACACGGAAAAGCTGCGCCTGAACCCCGGCGCCGAACGCCTGATCTCCACGGCCCAGGCCGCCGGCATCAAGGTGCTTCTGGTTTCCGGCGGCTTCACCTTCTTCACGGAGCGCCTGCGCGAGCGGCTGAATCTGGATAGCGCGCATGCCAATACCCTGGAGATTTCCAACGGCGTGCTGACCGGCAAGGTCGTGGGGGACATCCTGGACGCCGACGCCAAAGAGGCGCACCTGCGCGCGTTCGCCCGCGAGCACGGCGCCGCCCAGGAACAGATCATCGCCATGGGCGACGGCGCCAACGACCTGAAAATGCTGGGCGCCGCGGGCTTCCCCGTGGCCTACCACGCCAAGCCGCTGGTGCGTCAGCAAACCCGCTACGCGCTCAACGTATCCGGCCTGGACGGCGTGCTGAACTGGTTCGAAAGCTGAGCCGCAGTTTTCTGGTGTCTGACACCCGCGAGCTGCCCCCAAGTGTCTGACACCCTTATGGCGAGGCGCGACGAGCTTGAAGCGCCCTGCACGGGTGCCAGACACCCGGCAAAAAGAAAAAAGCCACCTCACGGTGGCTTTTTCCATTCCCGGGACCGGGATCAGTAGCGCATGCGCAGCGACAGCAGCGCGGCGCGGCCCGTGCCCAGCGCCGCATAGTGCGCGGCATAGGCCTTGGTGTAATACGTCTCGTCAAAGATGTTCATCACGTTCAGCTGGGCCGACACGCGTTCGTTGAACTCGTAGGCGGCCATGGCGTCAAAGCGCCAGTACGAGGGCACCCAGCGCGCCTTCGGCGTGCCATTGGGATTCTTCGACGAATCCGAATTGCCGTACACCTTGTCCACGTAGTAGGCGCCGCCGCCGACCGTCAGCTTGGGCAGCACCTTGTAGGTGGTCCACAGGCTGAAAGCGTTGCGCGGGGTGTTGGGCAGGTCCTGGCCCACGGCACCGCTGTTGAACGCGCCCTTGGTCATCTCGCTGTCCATGAAGGTGTAGCCGCCGAACACGTTCCACCTGGGCGTGATGCTGCCCGAGAAGCCCAGCTCGATGCCGCGCACCTTGGCCTCACCGACCTGCTCGGTCTCGGTGGCCGACACGGCGACGCTGGTGTTCTTGCGAATGTCCTGGAAGGCGGCCGCCGACAGCGTCAGGCGGTCATCGAACACCTGCCACTTCGTGCCCACCTCGACCGTGCGGCTCTTTTCCGGCTCGAGCGACTGGCTCGTCATCGACGCGGCATCGCTGACCGCGCTGGCGGCGACGGCCGACGGCGTCGACGACGTGCCATAGGTGGCGTAGATCGTGCCGTTGGGCATGGGCTTGTAGGCCACGCCGACCTGGTAGTTGAAGAGATTGTCTTCGCGGCTGGTGCTGTAGAAGTCCGGCGTGCCTGCCGGATCGTTGCGGCCCTTGGCGATGTTGCTGCCGCTGGTGCGGTAGTTGTCCCAGCGCAGGCCCAGGCTGGCCTGCCATTGCTCGTTGAACTTGATCGTGTCGAAACCGTAAAGCGCGACGGTGTCGGTGTTGTAGCGCGCGGGGTTGCCGTTGCGCTGCAGATGGCCGGGATAGTTCGTGCCCGGATCGGGATCCCACAGCGACGCGCACATCGCCGAAACCGTCGTGCATGTCGTGCTGGTCGGCACTCCGGACTGCGTGTAGCCGTCCTTGTCCTGCTTGATGTTGCTGTACTCGAAGCCCAGGTCGAACGAGTGCTTGAGGCTGCCGGTCTCGAATTCACCGGTCAGGTCCGTCTGGTTGGCGAAGCTCTTGGTGACGTAATAGCCCGACTTGAGCGCGCGGTACACCAGGCCGTTGGGCACGTTACCCTTGCTGTCGTCGGGGTTCGTCGCGGCGAAGTCGGTGGTGCCCCGGCCATAGCGGGTCACGTTGCGCAGTTGCAGCTTGTCCGAGAAATCGTGCTGGAAGTCGACGCTGGCGACGTCATCGCGCGTCCGCATGAAATCGCGGCCGGTCAGCCCGTAGAAGCTCTTGCGGCTCACGCCCATGGTCTCCGTCACCGGCTGACCCGTCGTCGGGTCATACGGGATGGAGTAGTCGGGCATGCTGTCGTCTTGATAGTGGTAATAGCTCAGCGTGATGCGCGTCGGCGTGCCCACGCCCAGCGTCAGCGACGGCGCCACGCCCCAGCGCTCGAAGTCCACCGCATTGTCGCGGCCCGGCACGTCGCCCTTGTTGCCCATCACGTTCAGGCGGAAAGCCGCCTTTTCATCCAGGCGCCAATTGCTGTCGATCGTCGCGCGGTAGTTGTTGTCCGTGCCGATCTGGATGGTGCCTTCCGTGAAGTCAGTGGCCTTGGGCGTCTTGCTGATCATGTTGATGCTGCCGCCCGCGCCGCCGCGGCCCGAATACACAGAGTCCGGGCCCTTGATGATTTCCACCTCTTCCAGGTTGAAGGTGTCGCGCACCTGCGTGCTGGAATCGCGGATGCCGTCCAGGAAGATGCTGCCCGCCGAGTTCTGGCCCCGGATGATGGGCAGGTCGCCGCCCGGGCGGCCGCCTTCGCCCGCTCCGAAGGTAATGCCCGGCGAGTTGCGCAGCACGTCCTGCAGCGTGGAGGCCGACTGGTCCTGGATCACCTGCTTCGGCACCACCTGCACGGTGCGCGGCGTGTCCAGCAACGGGGCGGTCATCTTGGGGGACGGCACGGTCGTCGTCTGGTAGGAAGACCCTTCGCCTTCCACGCGCACGGGCGCAAGCTGCGTCACCCCGTCAGCCGATTGGGCAGAGGCGTAAGGGCTGATGAACAGGGCGGGAACGGCGATGGCGGCGGCCAGCGAGGTAGTAAGCGTATTCAGCGAATACGAATCTTGGGGCTTCAAACCAGCTTCTCCAATTGTGAATAGCAACGATTCTTGTTTTTTTAACGTTTGCGATTCTGAACTGGCTTGCTGAATGAAACCTGAATCTAACGGACGACGCCGGCCAAAAGATGAAAAAACAACACCCGGCCCAGGCTTTGCCGGCCGTTGTGCCGTATTTCGGCAGCTTGAATCTGGCCCTCTATTCCTCACCGATTTCCGACCAGAATCTGAATATCTCCCCCATTTGGGCGAAACGTTGCAACGTCACGCGCCCTCCTTCCGCGGCAGCGGCGACGCGGGCCGGGTCCGCTGCGGTCCCTTTGCCCCGGAAATCCTCCTACGCCGCGCTGCAACGGCCTCAGGGCTCGCCGCCGCACCGGGCCGGTACATACTCATGTCCGCAAAAAAAAACGCCCCATAGGGCGTTTTTTCGAGGGACGGATAAAACTCAGGTCAGCAGGCGGGGATGCCGTTTGAACAGATACCGGTACACGAATCCGGGATAGGCCAGCACCAGGTACAGGCTCAGGGTGATCGCGTAGAACTCCCAGGTCTGGGAGAAGCGGTTGCCCAGCGCGGACTCGAATGCGAAGCCCAGCGCGCCGACGATTGCGTAGAACACCAGCACTTCGAACAGGCGGACCCAGAACGGCTTGACCGCCACAGCCCCGTCCCGTTTCCAGGGCAGGACCGCGAATACCCGCTCGGTCAGGAACGGGAGATTCGCGCTGACCAGGGCCAACGCGATCAGCAGCCATACCGCCAGCGTCTGGTTCATGGCCCCGTTTTCCGCTTACATGCTCAGCGAGCTGCGGATGGCCTGCACGCACAGAGCCATCAGGCCGCCGGGCAGCAGGCCCAGCACCAGGATCAGGGCGCCGTTGATCGACAGCACGCCGCGCTGGCCGCTCGTGGCCACCATCGGCGCGGCATCGGCCGCCGGTTCGTCGAAGTACACGACCTTGACCACACGCAGGTAGTAGAACGCGCCGATCAGCGAGAACAGCACCGCGATCACCGCCAGCGTGACGTGGCCCGCGCTGATCAGCGACTGCAGCACGGCGAGCTTGGCGTAGAAGCCCACCAGCGGCGGGATGCCGGCCAGCGAGAACATCAGCAGCAGCACGATGGCGGCGTGCCACGGGCTGCGGCGGTTCAGGCCCTTCAGGTCGTCGATGTGCTCGCACTCGAAACCCTGGCGCGACAGCAGCAGGACGATGCCGAAGCTGGCCAGCGTGGTCAGCACGTAGGTCAGCATGTAGAACAGCGACGCGCCGTAGGCGGCGGACGACAGTTCCGGCTTGCCCGCGACCGAGCCCGACATCAGGCCCAGCAGCACGAAGCCCATGTGCGAGATGGTCGAATAGGCCAGCATGCGCTTGAAGTTGGTCTGCGCGATGGCGGTCAGGTTACCGATGGCCAGCGACAGCACCGCCAGGATCATCAGCATCGGCTGCCAGTCGGCGGCCAGGCCATGCAGGCCGTCGACCAGCAGGCGCAGCGTGATGGCGAAGGCGGCCAGCTTGGGCGCGGCGCCCAGGATCAGCGTCACGGCGGTGGGCGAACCCTGGTAGACGTCGGGCACCCACATGTGGAACGGCACGGCGCCGAGCTTGAACGCCAGGCCGGAAACCAGGAACACGATGCCGAACACCAGGGCCAGCTTCTCGGCCTTGCCCGCGGCGATGACCTTGGCCACTTCAGCCAGGTCCAGGTGGCCGGTGGCGCCGTAGACCATGGACATGCCGTACAGCAGGAAGCCCGAGGCCAGCGCGCCCAGCACGAAGTACTTCATGGCGGCTTCGGTAGCCACGACGTTGTCGCGGCGCAGCGCGATCAGCGCGTAAAGCGCCAGCGACATCAGCTCCAGGCCCAGGTAGATGGAGATGAGATTCCCGGAGGAAATCATGACCATCTGGCCCAGCAGGGCGAACAGCGTCAGCACGTAGAGTTCGCCGCCCTTGAGCATGTCGCGGACTTGCGCATAGACGCGGCCGTAGATCAGGGTGACGGCAACCGCGATGTAAGACGCGATCTTCAGCAGGTGCGACAGCTCATCCGTAACGTACAGGCCGTTGAAGGTCGACCCTGCCACGCCATTCTTCCATTGCAGCGCCGACACGACGGTCAGCACGCCCAATGCAAGCATGGTCAGCAGGAACGTCGGCTTGCGCTCGGGATGATTGCTGACCGCGTCGACGAGCAGGATAGCCAGGCCGAAAACCAGCAAGAGGATTTCCGGTGTCGCCAGGGCGAAATCGATTTGGGATTGCATCATTGTCTTGTCTTACAGTTTCGAGACGGCAACGTGTTGCAGCAGGGCCTCCACCGAAACGTGCATCACGTCGGTGAAGGGCTTGGGATAGATCCCCATGTACAACACGGCGATCGCCATCACGCCAAGAATCACGAACTCGCGGCGGTTGATATCGGTCAGCTCGCGCACATGGTCATTGGCGACGTCGCCCAGGACCACGCGCTTGACCATCCACAGCGAATAGGAGGCGCCCAGGATCAGGGCGGTTGCCGCCAGCAGGCCGATCCAGAAATTATGCTCGACCGCGCCCATGATCACCATGAACTCGCCGACGAAACCGCTGGTGGCCGGCAGGCCGCTGTTGGCCATCGAGAACAGGATGAAGAACGTGGCGAAGCGCGGCATCACGTTGACCACGCCGCCGTAGTCGGCGATGCGGCGCGAGTGCATGCGGTCATAGAGCACGCCGATACACATGAACATGGCGCCCGACACGAAGCCGTGGGAGATCATCTGCACGATGGCGCCTTCGACGCCGGCCGTGTTGAAGATGAAGAAGCCCAGCGTCACGAAGCCCATGTGGGCCACCGACGAATAGGCCACCAGCTTCTTCATGTCGTCCTGGACGATCGCGACCAGGCCGATGTAGATCACGGCGATCAGCGACAGCGTGATCATCATGCCGGCAAGGCTGTGCGAGGCGTCGGGAGCGATCGGCAGCGAGAAGCGCAGGAAGCCGTAGGCGCCCAGCTTCAGCATGATCGCGGCCAGCACGATGGAGCCGCCCGTGGGGGCTTCGACGTGAGCGTCCGGCAACCACGTGTGGACCGGCCACATCGGCACCTTCACGGCGAAGGCCGCCAGCAGGGCCACGAAGATCAGGATCTGCGGGGTGTAGCCCAGCTTGGTCTGCTGCCAGGTCAGGATGTCGAACGAACCGCCCGACGCGTTCCACAGGTAGATGAACGCCACCAGGGTCAGCAGCGAGCCCATCAGGGTGTACAGGAAGAACTTGAACGCTGCGTAAACGCGGTTCGGGCCGCCCCAGACGCCGATGATGATGTACATCGGGATCAGCGTGGCTTCGAAGAACACGTAGAACAGCATGCCGTCCAGCGCGCAGAACACACCCACCATCAGGCCCGACAGGATCAGGAAGGCGGCCATGTACTGGGCGACGCGGCTGGTGATGACTTCCCAGCCGGCCAGCACCACGATGATCGTGATGAAGGCGGTCAGGAGCACGAACCACATCGAGATGCCGTCGATGCCAAGGTGGTAGTTGACGTTGAAGGCCTCGATCCAGGACGCCTTCTCCACGAACTGCATGGCGGCCGTGGAGGAGTCGAAACCGGTGTAGAGCGGGATCGTGACCAGGAAACCGGCGATAGCGCCGATGAGCGACAGGCCGCGGGTCAGACCGGGACGGTCGTCACGGCCCACCGCCAGCACCAGCAGGCCGAATACGATCGGAACGAAGATCGCAAGCGTGAGCCAGGGGAAAGTGTTGGATGCCATCTCGCTTGCCATCATTGGGGAATCAGCACAAAGAAAGTCACCAGCGCCATGATGCCGATGATCATCGCGAACGCGTAGTGATAGATGAAGCCGGACTGCAGGTGGCGGCTAAGCGCTGCCACCCAGCCCACCACACGGGCGCTGCCGTTGATCAGCAAGCCGTCGATGATGCCGCGGTCGCCGGTCTGCCACAGGCCACGGCCCAGGCAGCGCAGGCCGCGGGCGATGATCTGCTCGTTGACCCAATCCACGTAGTACTTGTTTTCAAGCACGTTGTTGATGCCGGACAGGCTGGACTTGATCGCGGCCGGGACCTTGGGATTGATCAGGTAGCAGTACCAGGCGACGACGGCGCCGGCCACGACCAGCCAGAACGGAACCGTCTGGAAGGCGTGCATGCCAAACGCGACCCAGCCGTGCCACTCTTCATGCAGCTCGTGCATGGCGGGGTGCTGCGGCAGGACCTTAATCACGCCGTCGAAGAACTTGCCGAACAGCATCGGATCGACCACCCAGGCGCCGATGATGACCGAGGGAATCGCCAGCAGCAGCAGCGGCAGCGTGACCACCCAGGGCGACTCGTGGGGAGTGCCGTGATGGCCGTGGCCGTCCGGCTCGTGGTCGACGTCGGCGGCGTGGTGATGGTCGTCATGACCATGGCCGTGACCGCTGGTGTCGAAGCGTTCCTTGCCGTGGAAAACCAGGAAGTACACGCGGAACGAGTACAGCGAGGTCACGAACACGCCGATCAGGGTCGAGTAGTACGCGAAATTCGCACCCCAGACGTTCGCGGCACCGGCGGCCTCGATGATGTGTTCCTTCGAGTAGAAGCCCGAGAAGAACGGCGTGCCGACCAGGGCCAGCGTGCCCAGCAGGAAGGTGATCCAGGTGATGGGCATGTACTTGCGCAGGCCGCCCATGTTGCGGATGTCCTGGTCATGGTGCATGCCGATGATGACGGAGCCCGCGCCCAGGAACAGCAGCGCCTTGAAGAACGCGTGGGTCATCAGGTGGAAGATCGCGACCGAGTAGGCCGAAGCGCCCAGCGCGACGGTCATGTAGCCCAGCTGCGACAGCGTCGAGTACGCGACGACGCGCTTGATGTCGTTTTGGATGATGCCCAGGATGCCCAGGAACAGCGCGCCGATGGCGCCGATCACGATGATGAAGGACAGCGCCACGTCGGACAGTTCGAACAGCGGCGAGAAACGCGCGACCATGAAGATGCCGGCCGTCACCATGGTGGCGGCGTGGATCAGCGCGGAGATCGGGGTCGGGCCTTCCATCGAGTCGGGCAGCCAGGCGTGCAGCGGAACCTGGGCCGATTTGCCCATGGCGCCGATGAACAGGCAGATGCAGGCGACCGTCAGCAGCATCCAGTCAGAGCCGGGCAGCGTCAGGGTGGCCAGCTTGTCGGCCTGGGCGAAGACTTCGCCGTAGTGCATGGTGCCGGCGTAAGCGAACAGCAGGCCGATGCCGAGCACGAAGCCGAAGTCGCCGACGCGGTTGATCAGGAACGCCTTCATGTTGGCGAAGATCGCCGTGGGGCGCGTGTACCAGAAGCCGATCAGCAGGTACGACACCAGGCCCACCGCTTCCCAGCCGAAGAACAGCTGCACCATGTTGTTCGACATCACCAGCATCAGCATGGAGAACGTGAACAGCGAGATGTACGAGAAGAAGCGCTGGTAGCCGGGATCGTCGGCCATGTAGCCGATGGTGTAGATGTGCACCATCAGTGACACGAACGTGACCACGACCATCATCATGGCCGAGAGCGGATCGATCAGGAAGCCGATTTCCAGCTTCGTCTGGCCGATCAGGCTCCAGGTGTAGACCGCGCCGTCGAAGCGCAGGCCGTTGAGCACGTCGTTCAGCACCACTACCGAACCGATGGTGGAGATGAGCACGCCCACGATGGTGATCATGTGCGAAGCGCGGCGGCCGATGGGACGGCCCAGGAACCCGGTGCCGAAGAGGCCCGCGAGAATTGCTCCGGCCAGCGGCGCCAGCGCGATGAGCAAGTAGAGATTGGGTGAGCTAGACATTTTCTTCCAATACCCCGTCAGCCCTTCAGGCGATCGAGTTCGTCAACGTTGATCGTGTTCAGGTTGCGGAACAGCAGCACCAGGATGGCCAGGCCGATCGCCGCTTCGGCGGCGGCAACAGTCAAGATGAAGAACACGAACACCTGGCCGGCGGTGTCGCCGAACCAGCTGGAGAACGCCACGAAGTTCATGTTGACGGCCAGGAGCACGAGCTCGATGGACATCAGGAGAATGATCAAGTTGCGGCGGTTCAGGAAGATGCCGAAGATCCCGATGGCGAACAGGATCGCCCCGAGGATCAGGTAATGGGCCAGCGTCAGCGTCATTTTTGTTCTCCTTGGGGCGCGGCGGCGGACGAGGCACCGATCTGCGACTGGGCGCGCTCGCTCTGGGCGGTCATGCTCACCAGGCGGAAACGGTCCTTGGCGCGCACGCGGACGGCGGCGACGGGGTCGTTGTACTTGACGTCGCGGCGGCGGCGCAGGGTCAGCGCGATGGCGGCAACCATGCCGACCAGCAGCAGCGCGGCGCCCACTTCAACCGCGTAGATGTACTGCGTGTACATGGCTTCGCCGAGCGCGCGGGCGTTGTTGTAGTCGCCGGCGACCGGGGCTTGCGGGCCCGCGCCGTACCAGGTCGAACCCAGCACGAAAGACATTTCCAGCACCAGCACGACGCCGATCACCAGCCCCAGGGGCAGGTAGGTCTTCATGCCCTGGCGCAGGGTGTCCATGCGGATGTCGAGCATCATCACGACGAAGAGGAAGAGCACCATCACGGCGCCCACGTACACCAGCACGAGCAGCAGCGCCAGGAACTCGGCGCCGAGCAGCATCCACAGCATGGCCGCGTTGGCGAACGCCAGGATCAGGTGCAGGACGGCGGTGACCGGGCTGCGCGCGGTGATCACGCGGAACGCCGCGATCACCAGCACGGCGGCCAGTATGTAAAACAGGACAGTGGTAAAAGTCATGGATCAGACCCTGGGCTTCAACGGTAAGGAGCGTCTTCGGCCCGGCGGCGGGCGATTTCGGCTTCGTAGCGGTCGCCCACGGCGAGCAGCATGTCTTTGGTGAAATACAGGTCGCCGCGCTTTTCGCCGTGGTATTCGTGGATGTGCGTTTCCACGATGGAATCCACCGGGCAGCTTTCCTCACAGAAGCCGCAGAAAATGCATTTGGTGAGGTCGATGTCGTAGCGCGTGGTACGGCGGGTGCCGTCATCGCGCTGGTCCGACTCGATGGTGATCGCCAATGCCGGGCAGACCGCTTCGCACAGCTTGCACGCAATGCACCGCTCTTCCCCGTTGGGGTAGCGGCGCAGCGCGTGCAGGCCACGGAAACGCGCCGACGCAGGCGTCTTTTCCTGGGGGTAGCGCAAGGTGACCTTGCGCTTGAAGAAATACTTGCCCGTCAGGCGCATGCCCTTGAGCAATTCGGTCAGCATCAGACTGCCGAAGAAATCCTTGATCGCTTCCATATCCTGCCTCTGCTTGGCGGCTTAGCGCCAAATGTTCCAGGGCGTCTGCATCCAGATCGCCACCACGACCAGCCAAACGCCGGTCAGCGGGATGAAGATTTTCCAACCCAAGCGCATGATCTGGTCATAGCGGTAGCGCGGGAACGACGCGCGGAACCACACGAACAACGAGACCACGAAGAATGTCTTGAGACCCAGCCAGATCCAACCCGGAATCCAGGTCAGCGGCGCGATGTCGATCGGGGAAGCCCAGCCGCCCAGGAACATGATCGAGGCCATGCAGGACAGCAGGATCATGTTGGCGTATTCGCCCAGGAAGAACAGCGCGAACGCCATGCCCGAGTACTCGACCATGTGGCCGGCCACGATTTCGGATTCGCCTTCCACGACGTCGAACGGGTGGCGGTTGGTTTCGGCCACGGCCGAGATCACGTAGATCACGAACAGCGGCAAGAGCGGCAGCCAGTTCCAGGACAGGAACGTCAGGCCCTTCTCGGCGAACCAGCCGCGGTTCTGGACATGCACGATCTCGGACATGTTCAGGCTGCCGGAGACCAGCAGCACCGTCACCAGCACGAAGCCGATGGCCAGTTCGTAGGACAGCATCTGGGCCGATGCGCGCAGCGCGCCCAGGAAGGCGTACTTGGAGTTGGACGCCCAGCCAGCGACGATCACGCCATACACGCCGATGGACGTGATGGCCATGATGTACAGCAGGCCGGCGTTGACGTTGGCCAGCACCACGTCGGGGCCGAAGGGCACGACCGCCCAGGCGGCCAGGGCCGGCATCAGCGTGACCACCGGGGCCACGATGAACAGCACCTTGTTGGCCTGCGACGGGACCACGACTTCTTTGGTCAGCAGCTTGAACACATCGGCGAACGGCTGCAGCAGCCCCTTGAAGCCGACGCGGTTCGGACCCATGCGGACGTGCATGGCGCCGATCATCTTGCGCTCCCAGTACGTCAGGTAAGCCACGCACAGGATGATGGGCACGGCGATGATCACAATCTTGATGAGGGTCCAGAGGACCAACCAGACCGTCGGGCCCAGCAGTGCCGTACCCTGGCTCTCAAGAACATTAAGCCATTCCATCAGGCACGCTCCACGCTGATTTGACCGAATGCGCCACCCAGGGCCGCGGTGTTTTCAAAGGCTGCCGAAATGCGCACGGCGCGATCGGCCACGGCGTCATCCTGCACGGTTTCGAGTTCGACGGCGCCCTGCCCGCCCGACACACGCACCTTGGCGCCGGCCGTGAGGCCCAGGCTGGTGAGCGTGCGGCCGTTCATGGCGGCAGCCGGCTTCTTCGAGGCCGGGGACGCTTGCAACGGCTCCGAACGGCGGACCATCGCATCGCTGCGGTAGATCGGCACGTCGGCGACGCGTTCCAGGCCGGTGCCGGCCTGGCCCAGGCCCAGCGGCGCCTTGATGTCGTTGGACAGACGGGTTTCGATACCGCCGGCCAGCGCGGAATCGCGCACGGACTCGGAGGTTTCATCGTCGAAGCCGGCCAGGTGCAGGACGTTGCCCAGCACGCGCAGGACCTTCCAGGCCGGACGGGTCTGGCCGAACGGCGTGACCGTGCCCTTGAAGCTCTGAGCCAGGCCTTGCGCGTTGACGAAGGTGCCCGAGGTTTCGGTGAACGGCGACACCGGCAGCATGACGTCGGCCCACTCGGCGGCAGCCGAACGGTAAGGCGTCAGCGCGACGGCGAATTGCGCGCCGCGCAGCGCGGCGATCGCCTGCTGGCCGTTGTCGGCATCCAGCAGCGGCTCGGCGTGCAGGACGATGTAGGCCTTCAGCGGCTCGGCCAGCATGGCGGCGGCATTCTTGCCGCCCTTGCCCGGGATGGCGCCAGCCAGGTAACCGCCGACGGTGTTGCCGCCGGAGGTCAGGAAGCCGAACTTGCCGCCGGCCAGGTCGGCCACGGCGCGGCCGTTGGCCGCCAGGGTCGAGGCCTGGGCGCTGGCCACGGCCAGGTTGCCCATCAGCACGGCGGTGTTGGCGCCGGAAGCCAGGCTGGCGGCGATCGCCTTGGCGTTGTCGCCCGGAACGACGGCGGCGAACTCGGCCGGCACGGCCTGGTCCTTGGCCTGGGCCAGCGCGACGGCCACTTCGGCCAGCGCGCGCGCCAGTTCGGACGGCGCCACGGTGATACGGGCGGCCACGGGCATCAGCGGATCATCCGCGGCGCTATCGACCATCAGGATCTGCGTGCCGCGCTTGGCGGCCTGGCGCAGGCGTTGCGCCATCAGGGGATGATCCTTGCGCAGGAACGAACCCACGACCAGGACGCGGTCCAGGTTGTCGAGTTCGGCGACCGGCATGCCCAGCCACGGCGCGCCCGTCAGGGCGGCGTCGAAAGCCGGATCGGTCTGGCGCAGGCGGAAGTCGATGTTCTCGGAACCCAGCGAGCGGACCAGGCGGCCCAGCAGCGCGTATTCCTCGGTGGTGGCATATTCGGACGCCAGGGCGCCGATCTGGCCGGCGCCGAAGCTGTCGCGAACGCGGGAGAGGCCTTGGGCCACGGCTTGCAGCGCGTCGGCCCAGGAGGCTTCCTGCCACTTGCCGTCGGTGCCCTTGATCATCGGGGCGGACAGGCGGTCTTCGCTGTTCAGGCCTTCGTACGAGAAGCGGTCGCGGTCGCTGATCCAGCATTCGTTGATGGCTTCGTCTTCGAACGGAACCACGCGCATGACGCGGTCGCCCTTGACCTGGACGACCAGGTTGGCGCCCAGGCTGTCGTGCGGGCTGACCGAACGGCGGCGAGCCAGTTCCCAGGTGCGCGCGCTGTAGCGGAAGGGCTTGGAGGTCAGCGCGCCCACCGGACAGATGTCGATCATGTTGCCCGACAACTCGGACTCGATCGAGCGCCCGACGAAGGTCGTGATCTCGGAGTGCTCGCCACGGCCCAGCATGCCCAGTTCCATGACGCCGGCGATTTCCTGGCCGAAGCGCACGCAGCGGGTGCAGTGGATGCAGCGGCTCATTTCCTCGGCGGAAACCAGCGGGCCCAGGTCCTTGTGGAACACGACGCGCTTTTCTTCCTGGTAACGCGAGGAAGAGCCGCCGTAGCCCACGGCCAGATCCTGCAGCTGGCATTCGCCGCCCTGATCGCAGATCGGGCAGTCGAGGGGGTGATTGATGAGCAAGAATTCCATCACCGACTTCTGAGCGGCGCGCGCCTTCTCGGAGCAGGTGTGGACGACCATGCCATTGGTCACGGGCGTGGCGCAGGCGGGCAGCGCCTTGGGCGCCTTTTCCACTTCAACCAGGCACATGCGGCAGTTGGCCGCGATGGACAGTTTCTTGTGGTAGCAGAAATGCGGCACGTAAAGCCCGACTTTCTGGGCGGCATGCATGACCATGCTGCCTTCGGGCACTTCGACCTTGTTGCCGTCGACGGTTAGTTCAACCATTGCTGTTCCTGAGACCTACAGATATTGCGGGACCACACAAGACTTGTGCTCGATGTGGTGCGCGAATTCGTCGCGAAAATGCTTGAGGAAGCCACGGACGGGCATGGCGGCGGCGTCACCCAGGGCGCAGATGGTGCGGCCCATGATATTGCCCGCCACGTTGTCGAGCAGATCCAGGTCCTCCGGGCGGCCCTGGCCGTTCTCGATGCGATGCACCATGCGGTAGAGCCAGCCGGTGCCTTCGCGGCACGGCGTGCACTGGCCGCAGCTTTCCTCGAAATAGAAGTACGACAGACGCAAGAGCGACTTCACCATGCAGCGCGTCTCGTCCATGACGATCACGGCGCCGGAGCCCAGCATGGAACCCGCCTTGGCGATGGAGTCATAGTCCATCGTGGTTTCCATCATGATGTCGGCCGGCAGCACCGGGGCGCTGGAGCCGCCGGGGATCACCGCCTTCAGCTTCTTGCCGCCGCGCATGCCGCCCGCCAGTTCCAGCAAGGTCGAGAACGGGGTGCCCAGCGGGATCTCGTAGTTGCCGGGACGCTCGACGTCGCCGGTGATCGAGAACAGCTTGGTGCCGCCGTTGTTCGGCTTGCCGACTTCCAGGTAGGCCTGGCCGCTGTTGCGGATGATCCATGGCACCGCCGCGAACGTTTCGGTGTTGTTGATCGTGGTCGGTTTGCCGTACAGGCCGAAGCTGGCCGGGAACGGCGGCTTGAAGCGCGGCTGGCCCTTCTTGCCTTCCAGCGATTCCAACAGCGCGGTTTCTTCGCCGCAGATGTACGCGCCATAGCCATGGAACGCGTGCAGCTGGAAGCTGTAGTCCGAACCCAGGATCTTGTCGCCCAGGAAGCCGGCGGCGCGCGCCTCTTCCAGCGCTTCTTCGAAGCGCTCGTAGACTTCGAAGATTTCGCCGTGGATATAGTTGTAGCCGGCGCTGATGCCCATGGCGTAGGCCGCGATCGCCATGCCTTCAATCACGATATGCGGATTGAAGCGCAGGATGTCGCGGTCCTTGAACGTGCCCGGCTCGCCTTCGTCGGAGTTGCAGACCAGGTACTTCTGGCCGGGGAAGGCGCGCGGCATGAAGCTCCACTTCAGGCCGGTCGGAAAGCCCGCGCCGCCGCGGCCGCGCAGGCCGGACGCCTTGACTTCGGCGATCACGTCTTCCGGCTTCATGCCGGTGGTCAGGATCTTCTTCAGGGCTTCGTAGCCGCCGCGCTTGACGTAGTCGGCCAGGCGCCAGTTGGCGCCGTCGACGTCGGCCATGATCTGCGGCTGGATGTGCCGGCCGTGCAGGCACATCGAATTGGACAGGTCGTTCAGCGGGTTGGGTTCAAGCCCCTGCGCGAACTGCTTGTACAGGTCGGGCGCGTTCATGCCGACTCTCCTTGCGCCTTGAGGGCCGCGACCAGCGCGTCCAGCTTTTCTTCGGTCATGCGCACGCACATATGCTTGTTGTTCACGATCAGCACAGGCGAATCGCCGCAAGCGCCCATGCACTCGCCTTCAACCAGGGTGAACTGGCCGTCGGCAGTGGTTTCGCGGTAGTCGACACCCAGCTTGCGCTTGAGGTAGTCGCCGGCGCGTTCGCCGTCGCGCAAGGCACAGGGCAGGTTCGTGCAGACGGCGATCTTGTTCTTGCCGACTGGCTTGACGTCGAACATGTTGTAGAAAGTGGCGACTTCCTGGACCGCGATGGGCGGAACGCCAATGTAGTTGGCCACATCTTCGATGATTTCGGTAGCCAACCAGCCCTTCTCTTCTTGCGCGATGGCAAGCGAGGCCATGATGGCGGACTGCCGCTGGTCGGCCGGGAACTTCGCGAGTTCTCGGTCGATTTTCTGGTAGGCCTGTTCGGAAAGCAGCATAGTTTGAATCCGGGTTATGCGGGCGTGCTCGTGACTGTCTGGGCGGATCAGCGATCGATCTCGCCGAAAACGATGTCCTGCGTGCCAATGATGGTGACGGCGTCGGCGATCATGTGACCGCGCGACATTTCATCCAGCGATTGCAGGTGGACAAAGCCGGGGGCCCGAATCTTCAGGCGGTAAGGCTTGTTGGCGCCGTCGGACACCGCGTAGATGCCGAATTCGCCCTTGGGATGCTCCACCGAGGCGTACGCTTCACCGGGAGGAACGTGGAAGCCTTCAGTGAAGAGCTTGAAGTGATGGATCAGCTCTTCCATGTTGGTCTTCATGGCCGTGCGCTTGGGCGGGGCGATCTTGTGATTCTCGATCATGACCGGACCCGGGTTGTTGCGCAGCCATTCCACGCACTGGCGGATGATGCGGTTGCTCTCGCGCATTTCGGCGATACGGACCAGGTAGCGGTCATAGCAATCGCCGTTGACGCCGACGGGGATGTCGAAATCGAGCAGGTCGTAGACTTCGTAGGGCTGCATCTTGCGCAGGTCCCAGGCCACGCCCGAACCGCGCAGCATCGGGCCGGTGAAGCCCAGCGCCTTGGCGCGCTCGGGGTCGACCACGCCGATGCCCACCAGACGCTGTTTCCAGATGCGGTTGTCGGTCAGCAGCGTTTCGTATTCGTCCACGCAGCCGGGGAAACGGTTGGTGAAGTCTTCGATGAAGTCCAGCAGCGAGCCCGAACGCGCGTCGTTCATGACGCGCAGTTCCTTGTCGCCGCGATACTTGCTGGTGTCGCCGTACTGCGGCATCGAATCCGGCAGGTCGCGGTAGACGCCGCCCGGACGGTAGTACGCCGCGTGCATACGCGCGCCCGATACTGCCTCGTAGCAGTCCATCAGGTCTTCGCGTTCGCGGAAGGCGTACAGGAACACCGCCATGGCGCCCACGTCCAGCGCGTGCGAACCCAGCGACATCAGGTGGTTCAGCAGACGGGTGATCTCGTCGAACATCACGCGGATGTATTGCGCGCGCAGCGGAGCTTCGACGCCCAGCAGCTTCTCGATGGCCATGACGTAGGCGTGCTCATTGCACATCATGGACACGTAGTCCAGGCGGTCCATGTAGGGCAGCGCCTGGATGTAGGTCTTGTGCTCGGCCAGCTTTTCCGTGGCGCGGTGCAGCAGGCCGATGTGCGGGTCGGCGCGCTGGATCACTTCGCCGTCGAGCTCGAGCACCAGGCGCAGCACACCGTGCGCGGCCGGGTGCTGAGGGCCGAAGTTGAGCGTGTAGTTCTTGATTTCTGCCATGATTTAACGCCCCAAGCCGTAGGAGTCTTCGCGGACCACGCGCGGGGTGATCTCGCGCGGATCGATCGTGACCGGCTGGTAGATAACGCGGCGCTGTTCGGGGTCGTAGCGCATTTCGACCGTGCCGGACAACGGGAAGTCCTTGCGGAACGGGTGACCGATGAAACCGTAGTCGGTCAGGATGCGGCGCAGGTCCGGGTGGCCTTCGAAGACGATGCCGTACAGGTCGAAGGCTTCGCGTTCGAACCAGCCCACGGCCGGCCAGCATTCCATCAGCGAGGCGACCACCGGGAACTCGTCGTCCTCGGCCCAGGTGCGCACGCGCAGGCGCCAGTTGTGCTGGATGGAAAGCAGGTGCACGACCACGGCGAAACGCGCGCGATGGATCTTGGCGTTGGCTTCCTCGGGCATCTGGCGCGTGCCGTTGCCCCAGGTCAGGTAGTCAACGCCGCAGAGGTCGATACAGGTTTCAAAGCGCAGGCCGGCTTCGGTCCGCAGCTTGTTGCAGACCGAGAACCACTGCTGCGCGGGCACTTCGAGCGTCAGCTCGCCCAACGCCTCGGTCAGCGCGATATCCGCGCCGAGGGTGGTCTGCAAATTGTTTTTCAGGGTTTCGAGCCTGGTCATCATCTTGTACGCTTAGGTGAACCGATACGCTGATTTCGCGGGGCCGGCGGCAGGATCTGCCGCGAGCGGGGCAAAGGGTCAGCGCGCAATCGTGTTGGTCAGGCGGATCTTGTTCTGCATTTGCAGCAAGCCGTAGACCAGCGCCTCGGCCGTAGGCGGGCAGCCCGGCACATAGACGTCTACCGGTACGATGCGATCGCAGCCACGGACCACCGAATACGAGTAGTGGTAGTAGCCGCCGCCGTTGGCACAGGAGCCCATGGAAACCACCCAGCGCGGCTCGGGCATCTGATCGTAGACCTTGCGCAGCGCCGGCGCCATCTTGTTGCACAGCGTGCCGGCCACGATCATCAGATCGGACTGGCGCGGACTGGGCCGGAAGATGATCCCGAACTGGTCCAGGTCATAGCGGGCCGCGCCCGCGTGCATCATCTCAACCGCGCAACAGGCCAGACCGAAGGTCATGGGCCACATGGAGCCGGTCTTCGCCCAATTAAGGAACTTGTCGGCGCTGGTTGTGATGAACCCTTGCTTGAGAATGCCGTCTATAGCCATATTCGTCTCTGATAGCGTGCTGTGTAGGAAGCCTGCGGCTTATTCCCAGTCCAGCGCGCCCTTTTTCCATTCGTAGATGAAGCCGACGGTGAGCACGGCCAGGAAAACCATGACCGTCCAGAAGCCGACGAGCCCGACCGTGCCCTGGGCGATGGCCCACGGGAACAGGAACGCGATTTCGAGGTCGAAAAGAATGAACAGGATCGCCACGAGGTAGTAGCGCACGTCAAACTTCATGCGAGCGTCTTCGAAAGCCTCGAAGCCGCATTCGTACGGCGAAAGCTTCTCGGCGTACGGACGCCGCGGACCAAGGAGGGAGCCGGCCGTTAGAAGCGCGAACCCGATGAGGGTGGCCACTACGATAAACAGCAGGACGGGGAAATACTGTTGCAGGTTCATTCAGGCGTCCGTCAAATGCGCAAACCTTAGGATTGTAGCATTCGCGCGGTTACTTCTGGCTGAACTCTGTAGCCCGAACAGCAGGTGAAAGACAGCATTCATCAAATGGAACAGTCGTGGCTTTCGGGACAGCGCGACAAGCTTACAACACCCCGCCCGCGTACACCCGCCAAGCACCGAAAACTGTCCACAGGACGAAAAAAAACCACCCCGGAGGGTGGCTTCATACGAACGGGCCGAAGCCCGTTCGCACGCTTGGATCCAGGCAGGACTTGCGCCCTGCGCTGGATTAGAAGCGGTGGCGGATGCCGACGCCGACAGCGGTCGACTTGACGTCTTCGATGAAGGCGTAGTTCTTGGCGTACGAACCGTAGGCGTACAGGTTGGTGCGCTTCGACAGGTCGTAGGTGTAGCCCAGCGAGAAGACGTTCATCGTCTCGTCAGCGCCCGAACCACGATCCAGACGATCGTTGCTCGGATCAACCATTTGCCACGAACCGAACAGCTTGCTTGCGCCGCCGATCGGGGCGGACAGGCCGACCATGTACGAATTGGCCTTGAAGCCGTCAGCAAAGATGTTGGTGCCGAGGCTCAGGGAGCCCGTGCCGGTGTTCACGCCTTGACCAGCGAACCAGCCGTCGGTCGTGCGGGCGTAGGCCAAGGCCAGCTTCACGACTTCGAAGTCATACGAACCGCCAATGGCGTACATGCGCGGGGTCGCGTCCTGATCAGCCAGCACCGACTTGTTCGAGGCATTCAGCTGGTCGTACGAGAAGGCGATGTTCAGAGGACCGTTGACGTAGCGCAGGCCGGTCGTGATGGCGCGGGTGTTGTCAGCCGTCTTCCAGCCGGTTTGGTCCGCGTTGTTGTCATCAGCATTGAACGAGTAGCCAATGCCGAACTGGAAGCCACTGAACGACGGGGTCTGATACATGACCATGTTGTCGTAGCGTTGCGTGTTGGCAGCGCTCATCGAAACGCCGATGTTAGCTTGGCCGAAGCCGGCGCCGAACGGATCGATCGAGCCGAAGTACTTCGACGCGATGTTGGTTTGGCGACCGAAGTCCAGTTGACCCCAGCTGTCGGAGGCCAGACCGATCGTGGCTTGACGACCGAACAGACGGCCACCCTGAGCCGACTTGCCGTTACCCGAATCAAAGCCCGATCCCAGCTGGAAAACAGCGCGCAGGCCATCACCCAGATCTTCCGAACCACGCAGACCCCAGCGCGAACCGTTCTGGACGCCGTTGATCATGCCAAAACGGCTGCCGTTCATGGCATCGGGACCGCCGCTGATCTTGTTGTAGCCGAGGCCCGTATCGATGATGCCGTACAGGGTGACAGACGTTTCTGCCTGGGCGACACCGGCAAAACCGGCGAGCAGGGCGGCAGCGAGCAGAGTCTTTTTCATTTAAGAAATCTCCGTTGATTTGAGTGACAAGAGCAGCAATCCAGCAAACCAGCCTGCCGCCCCCCTAACTCCGCGAAGGGAAGTTGACGCTATTGCATCAAAAATCAGGGGGGCTGGCTATGGTCGGCATCAGAAAAGTGCAGGTTTGCGACAGGCTTGTTGGGATATTGCAACATCTCGCCGACGGCCCGACTATCCCGCTAGGGCTTACCCTAGCAAAACAGGACAAGGTCCTATTCATGCGACTTTCAGCCCTGCCCCCAATTATCCGCTCCATTTAGGCGGCCGTTTTTCCGCTGTATTTCACACCGCCATGTCCGCATTCCGGCACCACACGCAACCGCAAGCCCGCAGCCTCCTTCTTCCCGTTCCCGAGCGCCTCGCGAAACCCGGTCCACGCAAAGTTAAATAACATTGTTATCAATAAAAATCGCCGATATGATGGGATGCATCGGATCCTTCATTCCACGCCATGCCCTCCACCTCTACCCGCACCGGCCGCAATGAACGCCTGAACGCGCTGCGCCGGCAGCTCATCCTCGATGCGGCTCAGCGCGTGTTCGAACGCGACGGTCTCGAGAAAACGACGATCCGTGCGATCGCCACGGAAGCCGGCTGCACCACCGGCGCGATCTACCCCTGGTTCGCCGGCAAGGAAACCATCTATGGCGCGCTGCTCGAGGAGTCCCTGCAGCGGCTGCACGCCCATCTGAGCGCCGCCGCAGCCACTGGCGAGGCCCGGACGGCCGCGCGCAACGCGATCCACGCCTTCTTCGGCTACTACGCCGAGCGCCGCACCGATTTCTCGCTGGGCCTGTACCTGTTCCAGGGGCTGGGGCCGCGCGGGCTGGGACGGGAAATGGACGAACGGCTCAACGCCCGCCTGCGCCAATGCGTCGACCTGCTGGGCCTGGCTCTGGCCAGGACGAAATCATGGGAGGCCGCCGTGATCGAAGTCGAGCAGATGAATCTATTCACTTATCTGATGGGGCTGCTGCTCCTGCAGCACACCCATCGCCTGAAATCCCTGGGCCAGCGCGCGGACGCGCTGCTGGACAACTATTGCAACGCCCTGGAACAACGATGACCGCAACCGACCTGGACACCCGGACCGAGGCCCCGCTGATCAGCCTGGCCGATTTTCATATCCTGCTGGCGGACCAGCACCCTTTCTCGCTGCTGCTCGGCATCGATGTGCTGCGCATCGGCTACGGCACGGCGCGCGCCGTGCTGCCCGCGCGCGACGCCCACCAGCGGCTGGGCGGAATCGTCGCCGGCCCGATGCTGATGGGCCTGGCCGACCTGACGATGTACGCCGCGGTGGTGGGCGCCACCGGGCAGGCGCACGCCGTCACGGCCAGCCTGACGATCAACTTCCTGCGCAAGAGCCCCGCCGGCGCGATCTACGCCGATGCCCGGTTGCTCAAGGTAGGCCGGCTGTCCGCAGGGGAAGTGATCCTGACCGGCGAAGGCTCGGACGAGCCTCTGGCCCATATCGTGAGCACGTGGTCGGTGCCCAAGCCATGAGCCCGCGCGTCAGCATCGTCGGCATGGGCAGGACCGGCACGCTGGCGGCTCAGCGCCTTCTGGCGGCCGAGCCGGACATCGCCCTGACCCTGTACGACATCGAACCCGATCGTTGCGAGGATTTCCGCGGCAGCGCCACGCTTGCCACGTCCGCGCGCGAGGCGCTGGCGGAGTCGGACACCATCGTGCTGGCCTTGCCGCGCGAGCGCGAAATCGACCGCACCCTGGAGCGCTTCAGCGACGGCCACGTAACGGCCTCCGTCGCCGGCAAGCTGATCGTGGACCTGGAGCCGCCGTCCGCCGAACGCGCGCGCCGGCTGGACCAGGCGATCGTCGCGGCGGGCGGACGCTATACCTGCGCGCCCTTGCAGGCGGCCGCGGCCGCGGGCGCCGCCGAGGCGCGTCTATTGCAGGTGCTGGCGCCCGTCGCCTGACGCGCGCAGGCGCTGCGCCGCCGCTACGCAGAGCGCCAGCCAGCCCAGGCTGACGGCGAAGCCCGCGAACACATCGCTGGCGAAATGGACCTGCAGCAGGATGCGGCTGAGCCCGACCGCCATGATGAGCCCCGCCAGGATCGCGATGCCCGGCAGCCGCCAGGCCGGCGGCGCCAGCCGCCACAACAGATAGCCGGCCGTGCCGTAGACCGCCATGGCGGCCGACGAGTGGCCGCTCGGGAAGCTCCACCCCACCGCGCTGGCAAAGCCATGGTCGTGTTCCGGCCGCATCCGTTCGAAGCTTTGCTTGAGCAGCCAATTGAGCGCGCCCCCTGCTCCCGTGGCCACCGCGCAGAACAGCGCCAGCCCCCATTGCCGATTCCAGAGCAGGAACAGCGTCATCAGCACGCTGATCACGGCGAGGAAATTCCGGTCGCCCAGATAGGTGAACCAGGACAGCAGCCACAACAGGGGCATCGACATGGACATGCTCAGGGCGCCGGCCAGCGCTCTGTCGAATGCCACCACGGGGCCCTGCCGGCCGACCGCGAAAGCCAGGGCCAGGAACAGCGCGAACGAAAGGCAGGTGCCCAGCGCGAAGCACACGACGCGGCCGCGGCCGGACAAACCCCGGCCGCAGCGCGCAAACAGCAGCGCCGCCGCACCGCACAGGAGCGGCAGCGCAATGAACAACAGCAAGGCGTGGGCCGCAACCCACGCCGCAAAGACGTCCGTCATTTGCAAGCGCCCATGAGGAAATTCACGCCGCTGCCCACGCTACCGCGCGACCAGCGTCTTGTCGACCGGTGCAAACGCATGCGCCCCGGCAGCGTAGTCCCAACGTTCGACATGGCAACCGCCCTCCCCGCCGCAGGTAATGACGTTCACCGAATTGGGAATGTTGCCGCGCACGCGGCGCGAGCAGGCCGTCCCGGCCTGCACGATCCAGCCGCCGGCCGGCGCCGACGGATCCAGCGGCAGCACGTAGGGTAGATGAATATGGCCGCCCAGGACCAGATCGACGCCAGCCTGCGTCCAGGCCGCAAGCGCCGGCTCGCGCCCGATCAGCAGGTTGGACAGGTCGGACTCCACCTTGGCGCGCACCGGATGGTGCGCCACCACGACCCGCAACTGCCCGGGCCGGGCCTGGCGCAGGCGCTGGGCGACGCGGGCGATCTGTCCGGCCGAGATCTCGCCGTCCTTGCGGCGCCTGGGCGTGGTCGTGTTCACGCCGATGGCCAGCAGGCCGTCGTTCTCGAACACGGGCTCCAGCACGGCGCCCAGGGCCCGCTTGTAGTTACCGTAGGGGTTGAGCGCGCGCGCGAAGACGTTGAACAGGGGAATGTCATGGTTACCCGGCACGGCCAGGACCGGCAGCGACAGGCGCTCGATGAATTTGCGCGCGGCGGCGAACTGGCCGCGCCGGGCGCGCTGCGTGATGTCGCCGCTGAGGACGACCAGCTCGGGAGCGAGCGCGCGAGCCAGGTCCAGCGCGGCCTCGACCACGGGTTTGCGTTCGGTGCCGAAGTGCGTGTCGGAAAGGTGCAGAATGCGCGTCATTGACGGTCCAGGCGTTGCGGGTCCGCCGGCACCACGAGCGGCAGCCTGTCGGCCGCCACCTGGAATTCCAGCGGCGTGTTCATCCAGGAGATTTCGCCGTCCATCGCCACCTTGACCCGCCGGCGCCCGCGGACACCCACCGTCAGGCGATCGAAAGCGAAGTTGACGACGTGCTCGGCATCGCCCAGCCTGCTGGCCAGGCCGCGCAGCAGCAGGCCATACAGGGCCAGCGTGCCGACCGGCCGCGCGGCCATGGCGATCAGACGACCCTGCCCGAGCTCCTCGGACGGGATGCCGATGTGTTCGAGCTGGAGCTTGTTGTTGCCCACCACCAGGGTCGGGGACCGCAGGCTGCGGGCCTTGCCCTCGTAATCGAGCAGCAGGGTCAGCTGGCGCGGCGCGCGCAGCAGCGTAATCAGACCCGACCACAAGGCCACCAAACGGCTGCGGCCATACTTCTGTTTGTAGGCCTCGCGGTCTTCGAGCAATTGCGGATACAGGCCCAGGCTGGCATTGACCAGGAACGGCCGGCCGTTGAGCAGGCCGACCTGAACCGGCCGGGGCTGGCCTTGCAGGAAGCCATGCAGGGCCGTTTCCGTGTCCTGGGAGATGCCGTAACTGCGGCCGAAGTAGTTGAACGTGCCCTGGGGCAGGATGCCGAACGGCACGTCCTGGCCCAGCACCGCGCTGGCGACGGTGTTGAGCGTGCCGTCGCCGCCCGCGGCGATGACGACGCCCTGCTCGTCGCGCGCGCGCCGCACCGCGGCCTGGGCCGATTCGGCCAGCCGGGACGGATCTTCCACGGGAATCAGCTCGTAGCGCCGTCCGGCCGCATCGAGGATGCGGCGGACGGTGTCCTGCAGCACCTGCGCGTCGCCGCGCCCCGATCCAGTATTGAGGACGATGAAGAGCGGTTCTTGTCCTGTCAGGGACCGGGCCCCTGCCACGGGGCTCTGCTGGGATGACGTCATGGGTCAAACATACCCCATGCCGGCAAAACGCCGCAACAGAGCCCCCGGCCCGGGTTGCGGCAGATCAGCGGCCGATTGCGTAGGCCTGCATCAGGCGCGGCGTGGCGGCCGCGTGCAGCAGCCCGTCGGCGTCGCGCGATGCCGCGGTCAGGCGGCCCACGGACCACTCCGGCACTTGCTCGATCTGGTGCCCGCGCTGGCGCAGCGCCTCGATCGCCTCGGATCCGAAGCTGGCCTCCACCGCCAGATGCCCCGGCTTGCGGTCCCGCGGGTAGAAGGACGTGGGGAAATGCATGGTGTGGGACATGGGCAGGTCGATCGCCTCCTGCAGATTCAGCCCGTGGTGGACGTGGCGCAGGAAGAACAGCAATTGCCATTGCTCCTGCTGGTCGCCGCCGGGCGTGCCGAATGCCAGGTAGGGCTTGCCGTCGCGCAGCGCCAGCGAGGGCGTGAGCGTGGTGCGCGGACGCTTGCCCGGCGCCAGCGTGCCGGGCAGCCCCTCTTCCAGCCAGAACATCTGCGCGCGCGTGTTCAGCCCGAAACCCAGTTCGGGGATGACGGGCGAGGACTGGAACCATCCGCCGGACGGCGTGGCCGAGATCATGTTGCCCCAGCGGTCGATGACGTCGACGTGCGTGGTGTCGCCCCGCTTGGCCGAAGCGCGCATATCGGCCAGCGTGGGCTCATTGGTGGCGCTGCCGGGCGCGGAGACCTGCGACAGACGCTCCAGCGTGTCCATGACACGGGCCACCTGCGCCTCGAAGCCGGGCACGCGGCCGGGCAGGAGGTCCTGCGACGCCATTTCGCCGATCAGCGCGCGGCGTTCGTCGTTGTAGGCGTCGGACAACAGGTGCTCCAGCGGCACGTCGACGAAGGCCGGATCGCCGTAATAGGCCTCGCGGTCGGCAAAGGCCAGCTTCATGGCTTCCGTGACCCGGTGCACGAATTCCGCGCTGGTCGGGCCCACGCCGGCCAGGTCCATGCCCTTGAGCAGCGCGAGCGTCTGCAGGAAGACCGGGCCCTGGCTCCACGAGCCCGCCTTGGCCACGGTGTAGCCGTGGTAGTCGTAGGTGACCGGCTTGTCGTAGCTGGCGGACCAGCCCGCCAGGTCGTCCGCGGTGATCACACCCCGGTGGGTGGAGCCGCTCTCGTCCATGACGTCGGTGCCGCGCGCGAAGCGTTCGATCTCTTCGGCCACGAAGCCCCGGTAGAACGCGTCGCGCGCCGCCTCGATCTGGCGTTCGCGGTCCGCGCCCGCGCTCTCGGCCTGCTTCAACACGCGGGTCCAGGTGCGGGCCAGCGCCGGATTGCGGAACAGCTTGCGGGCCTGCGGCACCTTGCCGCCCGGCACGTAGACCTGGGCCGTCGTCGGCCAGTAGGTTTCGAAAAAGTCCTTCAGGCCGGCGATGGTATTGGAAATGCGCGGCATCAGCGCATGGCCATGCTCGGCGTAATAGATGGCGGGCTCCAGCACGTCGCGCACGCGCATCGTGCCGTGGTCGCGCAGCAGCAGCATCCAGGCGTCGAAGGCGCCCGGGATGACCGTGGCCAGGAGCCCGTTGCCCGGGATCAGCTTCAGGCCTTCGGCGCGGTAACGCTCCAGCGTGGCCGCGGCCGGCGTGGTGCCCTGGCCGCACAGGACCTCGACGCGGCCGGTGCGCGCCGAATAGAACACGGCGGGCACTTCGCCGGCCGGCCCCACCAGGTGGGGCTCGACCACCTGCAGCACGAAGGCCGAGGCGACGCAGGCGTCGAACGCATTGCCGCCGCGCTCCAGGAGCGACATGCCGGCCGCGCTAGCCAGCCAATGGGTGGAGGTCACGACACCGAAGGTGCCGAGAATTTCCGGACGCGTTGTGAACATGGCTCACCCCCTACCCGCTGCGCGGGCCCCCTCAAGGGGGCAACGCCTACGGACCGGCAAAGCCGGATCCGTGACGTCCCCGATGTACCGCGCTACGTTGGTACTGTTGCTCGCTTGCACATTCGGCACGCTTGATGGCATAGCCATGGTTCTACCTCACATTTTTCAGGCGGATCAGGCCATCGGGGTACGGGACAAAACCTTCCAGCTTCTTCTGCACGCCGAAGGTCCACGGCAGGTAGAACAGATAGACGATGGGGCGCTGGTCCTGCATGGCCGTCAGCACCTGATCATACATGGCGCGGCGCTTGGCCTCGTCGGACTCGGCACGGGCGTCGTTGAGCAGCTTGTCCACGGCGGGATCGCAGAACTTGCCGTCGTTCAGGTTGCCCTTGCAGCTCACGTACTGGTGGATGTTGCCGCTGGGATCGACCCGGCCCGACCAGCCGCTCTGGCCCACTTCGAAATCGCCGCGGGCGAGCGAGGACTGCAGCGACGCGAACTCCACCGGACGCAGGGTGATGTCGAAGCCGGCTTCGGCGCCCATGGCCTGCACCAGTTCGAACACCTGCTGCATGGTCGTGTTGTTGCCGAAGGTGATCTCGAACTTGACGCGGTCGAACCCGGCTTCCTTCAGCAGGGCCTGCGCCTTCTTCGGATCGCGGCCCTTGTGCTCGAAAGCGGTGTTGTAGGCAAAGCTGGCCGGCGGGAACGGCTGGTAGGCGGGCTGGAACATGCCCTCGCCGACCACCTGGTTCAAGACGTCGCGGTCGATCGCCAGATCCAGCGCCTGGCGCACGCGCTTGTCCTTGGCCAGCGGGTTGTTGGCGCGCGCGCCGTTGCCCAGGTTGACCGAAATCGACTGGAAGCCCAGGCCCGTGACCGGCGCCAGGCGCAGGTTCTTGTCGTCCTGGACGGCCCTGGCGTCGCTGGGCGCCACGCGCTCGATGATGTCCAGGTCGCCCGCGCGCAGGTTGTTCAGGCGCACCGTGGTGTCGGGGATCGGCGTGAAGATCAGGCGATCGAAGTGATAGTTGGCCGCATCCCAGTATTTGGGAAATTTCTCGAGCACGATGCGATCGTTCTGCACGCGCTCTTTGAACTGATAGGGGCCCGAGCACACGGGCTTGCCGCCTGGGTCCTTGTCGAACGTGGCGGGCGACATCATCATCCCGGCGCGGTCCGACAGCTGCGACAGCAGCGACGCATCGGGCTCGGACAGGTTCAGCACGACGGTCTCGGCGTCCGGCGCCTCGACGCTGGCGACCGTGGCCAGCTCGCTCTTGCGGTTGCTGTCGGGCTGGGTGCGGGCGCGGTCCAGGTTGGCCTTCACGGCCGCGGCGTTCACCGGCGTGCCATCGTGGAAGACGGCATCCGTGCGCAACTTGAACGTCAGGACCTTGTTGTCGGGGCTGATCGTCCAGGACTTCGCCAACTGCGGCACGATCTTCAGGTCCGGCGTGATTTCCACCAGCTTATCGCACAGCGAGGCGAAGACGATGCGGCCGACAAAAGTGCGGGCGCGCACGGGATCCAGCACGTCGGGGTCGTCCTGCAGGCCGATACGCAGGGTGGACTGGGCTTGCGCCAATCCGCCGGCCAGCATTCCCGCCATGGCCATCGCGAGGCAAAGTTTACGCATGAATATCTCCGTCGATTCAGGTCGGCCTGCTTCCCCGCGCACCGCCGGCACGCCGCCTGGCATGGAGGAACAGACCCGAGCCGTGCTGCACCGCCGGGCCCATCCCCGTTGCGCACGTTCTTGTTGGATTCTGCGCCAGGCGCGCGGCGATTGTATAGAGCGCAGGCTGTCGGCCGCCTAAATGCCCCTGGCGGCGGCCGCCTTGCGGACGTGCGCTCAGGGAATCCGGCAAGGCGCCGAGAAATCCACGGCGGCCCGGACCTCGTCGCGCAGCTTGGCGACGAGCGGCCGGGTGTCGTCGCGCCGGTACTGGAACGCGTAGGGCAAGGCCGCCAGCGGCGGATCGCAATCCAGCACGCGCAGGCTGCCTTCGGCCTGGAGCGCCGCGGCCCAATGGCTGGGCAGCAGCCCGACGCCCGTGCCCTCGATCAGCAGGCCGACCACCGCGCCCCAGTTATTGCAACACAGGCGTTCCCCGCCGGCATCCCGGCCCGCGAGCCAACCGTCGATGATGCGCGTGGTGCCCGCCCCTGCCGGCAATGTCACGAGCGGCAAGCGCTCCAGCAGGCCGGGATGCATGCGGGTGGCACCCTCCAGCACGGCCGGCGAGGCCGACCAGGAGAAATCGGCCTGCCCGATGGGCGTGGACGCGATGCCGGGCCGCGACGAGCTGCCCGCAATGACCGCGAAATCCAGTTCGCCGTCGGCCACACGCTGCTCCAGCACCTGGCCGATATCGACGTAAGGCTCCAGCACCAGGTCCGGATAGGCTGCGCGCACGCCGCGGATCAGCCGCGGCAGCCAGGTCAGCGCGGTCAATTCGCCCACGCCGAAGCGGCAGCGGCCGCGCAGCCCCGGACTTTCCGCGAGCGAGGCCCGCACCCGCTCGGCCGCGGCCAGCAGGTCGCGCGCCTGGGGCAGGAGACGCAGGCCGGCGTCGGTCAGCACCGCTTTGTGTCCGCTGCGGTCGAACAGCGGCTGGCCAAGGGTCTCCTCAAGCTCGGTGATGCGCTTGGACAGCGACGACACCGACAGGTGCAGGCGCTCGGCAGCCACGGCGAAACTTGCGCAGGTGGCGGCCCAGTAGAAGGCTTCGAGTTGCTTGAGGGTCATGCCGCGATTGTAGGGGCGCCCGGCTCAGGGGCGCCCGGCTTAGGGGCGCCCGGCTATGCGGCTTGCGGCAATTGCAGGTGCGACGAGAGGCGGAGCGTGTCGATGGCGGCGCGCAGCATGCGGTCGACGCGCGGCCAGAGATCGCCCTTGAGGCGGTCGGACCAGCACAGGCTGTCAAACACGCCGTCGACCAGGGAATGCAGATAAATGTTGGACAGCCGGATGTCCAGCGCGCGTGGCAGGTCTTCGCGCTTGACGGCCGCCCGCAGCAATTTCTCGGATGTGCGCAGGGCGTGCCGTTCCCAGAGGTCGCGGCGGCGCAGGAGCGGCGCGTTCTCGTCGCTGCGTTCGCACTTCAGGTACAGGATCTCCAGCACACGCTGCACCGATCCCTCCTCCGCGTAGATCTGGATGTACTGCCGCATCGAGGCATACAGCGCCTCCAGCGCCTCGCCGTCGGTCGAGACCTGGGTCAGCGGCGCGGCCTCGCCAAGCGCGCGGTCGCACATAGCGATACAGACGTCAATCTTGTTCTTGTAATGGCCGTAGACGGCGCCCCGGGAAACGCCCGCGTGATCGGCAATATCGCTCATGGTGGTGCCGGCCACGCCTTTGGACAGGAACACGCGCTCCGCGGCATCGAGGATGCGGGTGCGGGTGCGTTGGGACTCTTCTTTCGTCTTGCGGGCCATGCGGAAACCTCCCCTAAAAAAAACGGCCTCCGGGTCAGAGAGCCGCCTTTCCGTGTTGTGTGAATAAGTGTGAAGCCGCGAGCATACTTTCGAACAAAGTAATTAATCAAGCATGACGGATTAAATGCTAGACTCGCCTCCCCACCTGGAAAGTTGGCGCCTTTCCGCATTCCAGCCCCCCGCGGGCGCATCACAACAATTTTAAAAAATGAAGCACCGAGTCTCCTTGCTCAAATTCGCCCTTTTGTCCGTATCAATTCTTATTACCGCCTGCTCCGAGCCGGTGGCCCAGGAGGCGGCGCAGGCCCCGGCCGAGGTCGGCGTCATCGTCGCGGCCGCCACCCCCACCAGCGTCGCGACCGAATTGCCGGGCCGCCTGGAGCCCTATCGCGAGGCCGAGGTGCGCGCCCGCGTGGCCGGCATCGTCACCGCGCGCCTGTACGAAGAAGGACAGGACGTGACCCGCGGCGCCGCGCTCTTCCAGATCGATCCGGCGCCGCTGCAGGCCGCCTACGATTCCGAAGCGGCGAACCTGGCGCGCGCGCAGGCCAATCTGTCGGCCGCAGCCGACAAGCTGCGCCGGTACGCGGACCTGGTGTCCGACCGCGCCATCAGCGAACGCGATCACGCCGAGAGCGTGGCGCAGGAACGCCAGGCCCGCGCGGAGGTCGCGCTGGCCCGCGCCAACCTGCAAAGCGCCAGGCTGAAGCTGGGTTACGCGCGCGTCACCTCGCCGATCGACGGCCGAGCGCGCCGCGCCCTGGTGACCGAGGGCGCGCTGGTGGGCGAAGGCCAGGCCACGCCATTGACGATGGTCCAGCAGATCGACCCCATCTACGTGAACTTCGCGCAGCCGGCCGCCGAGGTCATGCGGCTGCAGAAGCAGATCCGTGCGGGCACGCTGCAAGGCGTGTCGCCGGACCAGGTGCGGGTGCGGCTGTTGCTGCCCGACGGGTCCGAGTACGGGCGCGGAGGCACGCTGTCCTTCGAGGACCTGGCCGTCGACCCCGGCACCGACAACGTGACCATGCGGGCGCTGTTCGACAACCCGGACCGCGATCTGCTGCCGGGCATGTACGTGCGGGTGCGGCTGGAGCAGGCGATCAACCGCGACACCTATCTGGTGCCGCGCGATGCCCTGCTGCGCAACGCCGAGGGCGCCCACGTGCTGGCGGCCGGCAAGGAGGGCGAGCTGCGGCAGGTCGCCGTAGAAGCCCATCGCCTGCAGGGCCCCAACTGGATCGTCACGCAAGGCCTGGAAGGCGGCGAACGCATCGTCGTCGAGAACGCCGCCCAATTGGCGGCGGGCCAGAAGATAAAACCGGTAGAGCGGCCCGCGCCCGGCGCACAGGCGCGGCAGCCCGCTCCCGGCCAACAAGGATAAGCCGCCATGGCGCGTTTCTTTATCGATCGCCCCGTCTTCGCGTGGGTGATCTCCCTGCTGATCGTGCTGGTCGGCATCCTGTCAATCCGCGCATTGCCGGTGGCGCAATACCCGGACATCGCGCCGCCCGTGGTCAACGTGGGCGCCAGCTATCCCGGCGCCTCGGCCAAGGTGGTCGAAGAGGCGGTCACCGCCATCATCGAGCGCGAAATGAACGGCGCCCCCGGGCTGATGTACACCTCCTCGTCCAGCGATTCGACGGGGTGGGCCAGCATCAACCTGACCTTCAAGCAAGGCACCAACCCGGACCTGGCGGCCGTGGAAGTCCAGAACCGCCTGAAGGCCGTGGAGCCCCGCCTGCCCGAGGCCGTGCGCCGCGACGGCGTGCGCGTGGAAAAGGCCGCCGACAACATCCAGCTGGTGGTGTCGCTGAAATCGGACGGCGCGCTGGACGATATGCAGCTGGGCGAGCTGGCGGCCTCGAACGTGCTGCAGGCCCTGCGCCGCGTGGAGGGCGTGGGCAAGGTGCAGTCCTTCGGCGCCGAGGCGGCAATGCGCATCTGGCCCGATCCGGCCAAGCTGACGGCCCTGTCCCTGACGCCAGGCGATCTCGTCGCGGCCCTGCGCAGCCACAACGCGCGGGTCACCATCGGCGAACTCGGCAACCAGGCCGTGCCCAAGGACGCTCCGCTGAACGCCAGCATCGTGGCGGCCGAATCCCTGCATACGCCCGAGCAGTTCGCCAATATCCCGCTGCGCGCGCAGCCGGACGGCGCCACCCTGCGCCTGAAGGACGTGGCCCGGGTGGAGCTGGGCGGCACCGACTATATGTACCTGTCACGCGTGAACGGCATGACCGGCACGGGGCTGGGCATCAAGCTGGCGCCGGGCTCGAACGCGGTCGACACCACCAAGCGCATCCGCGCCACGATGCAGGAACTGGCCCAGTATTTTCCGCCGGGCGTGACCTGGGACATTCCGTACGAGACGTCCACGTTCGTCGAGATCTCCATCCAGAAGGTGCTGATGACCCTGCTGGAAGCCGTGGCCCTGGTGTTCTGCGTGATGTACCTCTTCATGCAGAACTTCCGCGCCACGCTGATTCCGACGCTGGTCGTGCCGGTGGCGCTGCTGGGCACGCTGGGCGTGATGCTGGGGCTGGGCTACTCCATCAACGTGCTGACGATGTTCGGCATGGTGCTGGCCATCGGCATCCTGGTGGACGACGCCATCGTGGTGGTCGAAAACGTCGAGCGCATCATGGCCGAGGAAGGCCTGCCTGCGCGCGAGGCCACTGTGAAAGCCATGCGCCAGATCAGCGGGGCGATCGTGGGCATTACGGTCGTGCTGGTGTCGGTGTTCGTCCCCATGGCGTTCTTCGACGGCGCGGTGGGCAACATCTACCGCCAGTTCGCCGTGACGCTGGCCGTGTCGATCGCCTTCTCCGCATTCCTGGCGCTGTCGCTGACCCCGGCGCTGTGCGCCAGCATGCTGCGGCCGATCGCCGCCGGACACCAGGCGAAACGCGGCTTCTTCGGCTGGTTCAATCGGGCCTTCGCCCGCCTGACCGCGCGCTACACGGCGCGCGTGTCCGGCGTGCTGGCCCAGCCCGTGCGCTTCGGCCTGGCCTATCTGGCGGTGCTCGCCGTGGCGGCGCTGCTGTTCGCGCGGCTGCCATCGTCGTTCCTGCCCGAGGAAGATCAGGGCAGCTTCATGGCCATGGTCATCCTGCCCCAGGGCTCTCCGCAGGCCGAGACCATGGCGGTCGTAAAGGACGTGGAACGCTACATGATGGAACACGAGCCGGTCGAGTACGTGTATTCGGTCAACGGCTTCAGCCAGTACGGCAGCGGCCCGAACTCGGCCATGTTTTTCGTGACCCTCAAGGACTGGAAGCTGCGCCGCGACCCCGGCCTGCACGTGGACGCCGTGGTTGAACGCATCAATGCCGCCTTTGCATCGCGCAAGAACGTCATGGTGCATGCGCTGAACTCGCCGCCGCTGCCGGACCTGGGCTCCACGTCGGGCTTCGATTTCCGCCTGCAGGACCGCGCCGGCGTCGGCCATAAAGCCTTGGCCGACGCCCGCCAGCAGCTGCTGGCGGCGGCGTCCAGGCATCCCGCGATGACCGAGGTAGTGTTCGCCGGCCAGGAGGACGCCCCGCAGCTGGAGCTGCGCGTGGACCGCGACAAGGCGCAGGCCATGGGCGTGACCATGGACGAGATCAACACCGCGCTGGCGGTGATGTATGGATCGGACTACATCGGCGACTTCATGCTCAATGGCCAGGTGCGGCGCGTGACCGTCCAGGCAGACGGCAAGAGCCGCGTCGACGTGGACGATGTGTCGCGCCTGCACGTGCGCAACCTGCAGGGCCAGATGGTGCCGCTGTCCGCCTTCGCCACGCTGGACTGGTCGATGGGGCCGCCCCAGCTCAACCGCTACAACGGCTTCCCGTCCTTCACCATCAACGGATCGGCGGCCCCTGGGCACAGCAGCGGCGAGGCCATGCGCGCCATGGAGGCGCTCGCGGCGGACCTGCCTCGCGGCATCGGCTTCGACTGGTCGGGCCAATCCTATGAAGAACGGCTCTCCGGCAACCAGGCGCCGATGCTGTTCGCCCTGTCGGTGCTGGTGGTGTTCCTGGCGCTGGCCGCGCTGTACGAAAGCTGGTCCATCCCCCTTGCGGTGATCCTTGTGGTGCCGCTGGGCGTGATCGGCGCCCTGCTGGGCGTGACCGTGCGCGGCATGCCCAACGACATCTACTTCAAGGTCGGGTTGATCGCCACCATCGGCCTGTCGGCCAAGAACGCCATCCTGATCGTGGAGGTCGCCAAGGACCTCGTGCGCGACGGCCAGGGCCTCGTGTCGGCCACGCTGGAAGCGGCGCGGCTGCGGCTGCGGCCCATCGTGATGACCTCGCTGGCCTTCGGCGTGGGCGTGCTGCCGCTGGCGCTGGCCACCGGCGCCGCCTCCGGCGCCCAGGCCGCGATCGGCACGGGCGTGCTGGGCGGCATCATCACCGCCACGGTGCTGGCCATCTTCCTCGTGCCGCTCTTCTTCCTTATCGTGGGCCGCGTGCTGGGCATGCGCGTCCGCCCCGCGCGCCCCGAAGGCCGCGAAACGCTGGAGACCTCGCCATGAAGGCTATGGCCCCCCCCTTGCTGGCGCTGGCCCTGGCCGGCTGCTCGCTGGCTCCCGTCTATGAACGCCCGGCCGCGCCGGTGCCGGCCGCCTATGGCACGCCGCCCGCGGACGGTCAGGCCGCCACGCCGCAAGACTGGCGCGGCTACTTCAACGATCCGGCGCTGCAAGCCTGGATCGACGCCGCGCTGAAGAACAACCGCAACCTGCGGGTGGCGGCCCTGCGCATCCAGGAAGCCCGCGCGCTGTATGGCGTGCAGCAGGCCGACCGGCTGCCGTCCATCGACGGCACCGGCGAATTCAGCCGGGGACGCGTCGCCGAACCTGGGCAGCCGGGCATGCCGGTGTCCAACCGGTACCGCGCCGCGGTCGGCATCGCCGCGTTTGAGCTGGACTTCTTCGGACGGGTAAAGAGCCTGAGCGATGCCGCGCTGTCCCGTTACCTGGCCAGCGAAGAGGCGCATCGCGCGGCCACGCTGTCGCTGGTGTCGGAAACCGCCACGGCGTACTTCAACCAGCGCTCGCTGGCCGAACAGCTGCGCCTGACGGACAGCACGCTGGCGCTGCGCGAAGCGACGCTCAAGCTCACGCAGCGGCGCTACGACGCCGGACTGGAAACGGCCATGGGCCTGCGCACCGCGCAGATGCTGGTGGAATCGTCCCGGGCGACGCACGCCGAGCTGAGCCGGGAATACCGCCAGGCTGTGCATACGCTGGGGCTGCTCGCGGGCGACTTCTCGCTGCCGCCGGACACGGACGCCGTTACGCTGGAAAGCCAGAGCCTGACGCCGCTGGCGGCGGGTCTGCCGTCCGCCCTGCTGGCGCGGCGCCCGGACTTGCGGCAGGCCGAGGACGCCTTGCGGGCCGCCAACGCCGACATCGGCGCGGCGCGAGCGGCCTTCTTCCCGTCCGTGCAGCTGACGACCGATATCGGCACCACGGCGGGCAGTTTTTCCGACCTGTTCGGCCATGGCACCGGAAACTGGGTGTTCGCGCCCAAACTCACGCTGCCGCTTTTCAATGCGGGGCGCAACCGCGCCAACCTGTCGCTGGCTGAAGCCCGCAAGAACATTGCCGTGGCGCAATACGAGGGCAGTATCCAGCAGGCCTTCCGCGAAGTGGCCGACGCGCTGTCCGCGCGCGACACGCTGCGCGACCAGATCGACGCGCAGCGCAAGGTGCGCGACGCCGACCGCGAGCGCCAGCGCCTGGCCGAACGGCGCTATGACCGCGGTGTGGCCAGCTACCTGGAAATGCTGGAGGCGCAGCGCAGCCTGTTCGAATCGGAGCAGGAATACATCCGGCTGCAGCAGCGCAGGCTGGTCAATGCGGTGGATCTGTACAAGGCCCTGGGCGGATGGGACCAGGAAGCCGGTCCCTCATGAGCGGGCGGCGGGGCCGCGCTTGCGCACCCGGTACGCACAACGGCGGGCGCCGGTAAGAATGTGCTCTTCCCGCTCGACCACGACCTCGTCGCCCAGCACCTTGTTGAAGAGTTCGAGCTCGCTGCGGCAAAAACCCATACAGGCCTTGGCCGCGGAGCAGATCGGGCAATGGTTTTCGATGAACAGGAAGTCCGCGCCGTCCTTGCGCAGTTCGGCCATATAGCCTTCCGCGCTGCGGACCTCCGCCAGGCGTTCCAGCCGGCCCTTCAGGCTGTTGGCGCCCCGCATGGCCTCGCGATAGCTGCCGAGCATGGCGGCTTCGCGTACCTGGATCAGCTTGTCCACGCCCTCCTCGCCGAACACCTGGCGCACGGCGCCGATCATCTGCACCGTCATCTCGGCATGCGTGTCCGGGAAACGGGCGTGCCCGGCCTCTGTCAGGAACCAGATCTGGGTAGGCCGGCCACGGCCCGCGCTGCGGCTTTCCGAATCGACCAGCCCGTCGGCGTGCAGCCGCGCCATCTGCTGGCGCACCGCCTCGGCCGTCACGTCCATGGCCTTCGCGATGACCGCGACGGACTGGGGGCCGCGCGTTTTCAGGGTCATGAGTACGCGGTCCGCGGGTTGATGCGGCCAGGCAGTGGGATGGGACAGGCTGTCAGACATGGGTGTATGAAGTTCCGGATGTGTTCCTATGGTGCCACGAACCGTGCCCGCCGGTCAGCCGGAGACGCCCGATGCCTCCGCATCCGTATTCGCCTCCGCCTCCCAGCCGCCCCCCAGCGCCTTGTAGAGCGCGATGAGGCGGGTATAGGACTCGGTCTCCGCTACGGCGACGGCGTCCTGGGCGCGCAAAAGCGTACGCTGCGCGTCCAGCACCGTCAAATAGGGGGTGCTGCCTTCCCGGTAGCGCAGTTGCGCCAGTTCCGCCGCCCTGCCGCTATGCGCGGCCGCCAGCGCCAAGCTGCCCAGGCGCTGCTGGGTCTGGCCGTATCCGGTCAGCGCCGACTCCAATTCCTCGACCGCGCGCAGCACCGTCTGCTCGTAGCGCGCCACCTCGCCTTCCGACCGGGCGACCGCACCGCGCTTGCGCGCCAGCACCGTGGGCAGATGGAATGCGGGCCAGTTCGCCCCGGCCGCCACGCTGAATCCCCGGCTGGCCGCCGAACCGAAGTCCGCGCCGCGCAGCGCGATAAAGCCCAGGAAGCCGCCCAGGTCGATGCGCGGATACAGCTCCGCGGTCGCTACGCCCACGTCCGCATTGGCGGCCGCCATGCCGCGCTCGGCCGCCAGGACATCGGGACGGCGGGCCAGCAATGCGCTCACGTCGCCGATCGGCAGGCGGGTGTTCAGGGGAGCCAGCGACTTGCCTGCCTCCAGCTCGCCCAGTTCCACCGGCCGCAGCCCCGCCAGCACAGCGATGCGGTACTGCGCCAGGCGCCGGGCCGCGATCTGCACCGGCACGCTGGCCTGGACGGTTTCCAGTTCGGCGCGGGCGCTCGCCAGATCGCCCTCGTCGCCGCGGCCGGCCGACACCATGGCCTGGATGACGCGCAGGCTGTCCTGCTGGCTCGCCAGATTGGCGCGCGCCACCGACAGCCGCTGCTCCGCGCCCCGCAATTCGAAGTAATTGCGCGCGACCTCGGCGGCCACCACGATGCGGGCCTGAGCCAGGTCCGCGGCCTGCGCGTCGCTGCGCGCCGCCGCGCCCTCGGCCGCGCGGCGCAAGCGCCCGAAGAGGTCCAGCTCCCATGTGGCGTCGAAGCCCGCACGATAGCTTTCGGCCAGGTTGCGCTGCCCGGCCGGCCCGGGGTTGGCCTGGGACAGGCTGCGCTCGTAGCGCCCGTCCAGGGTCACCGTGGGCAGCTGGTCCAGTTCTTTTTCATCCAGCACCGCCCGCGATTCGGCCAGGCGCGCCTGCGCGATGCGAATGTCGAGATTGCGTTCCAGCGCCAGCCCGATCAGGCGGTCGAGTTGCGGGTCCTGCAATTGCTTCCACCAATCGCGCTGCACGCGGTCCGTGGAAAAGAGCGCCTGCTCGGGACTGGCTAGGACGACGGGCTGGGGCCGCGGCGCCCGGTAATCGGGCCCGACGGCGCAGCCGGCCGCGGCCAGCGCCGCCAATAGCACCGTGGCGCCGCGGCGCAGGCGTGTGTAAGGGGAAAAATCGTTCATGATCAGTTCCTTCGGCTAGGCGGAGGCGCCAGGCGCCGCCATATCCTCGGCCTGCGCCCGCGCCAGTTCCCGGGCGCGCGGCGTATCGTTCGCCGCCCTGTGATCGCGGGCGAATACGGTGTAGACGGTGGGCAACACGAATAGCGTAAAGAGCGTGCCCACCAGGAGGCCCACCACGATGACCAGGCCCAGGCTATAGCGGCTGTGCGCGCCCGCGCCGGTCGCGAACAGCAGCGGAATCAGCCCCATGACCATGGCGGCCGTGGTCATCAGGATCGGGCGCAGGCGGATCCGGGCGGCCTGCTCCATGGCCGTGCGCCGGTCCAGCCCGTGGCTCACCTGCATCTCGTTGGCGAACTCCACCATCAGGATGCCGTGCTTACTGATCAACCCGATCAGCGTCACCAGCCCGATCTGCGTATAAATGTTGACCGTGGCCATGCCGAGCGCCAGCGGGATCAGCGCGCCGCAGATCGACATGGGCACGCTCACCAGGATGATGAACGGATCGCGCAGGCTTTCGTACTGCGCGGCCAGCACCAGGTAGATCACGATGATGGCGAAGATAAAGGTGATCATCAGCGCCGTGCCCTCCTGCGTGAACTGGCGCGCGTCCGACTGCCAGTCGTAGCTGAAGCCCGCGGGCAGCGTCTGCGCCTGCCGGGCCAGGAACTGCACCGCGTCGCCCATGGTGACGCCGGGCATCGGAATCGCCTGGAAGGTGGCGGCGTTGAGCTGATTGAACTGCGTGAGCTTGTTGGGTTCGACGCCCATGGACACGGTCACGATGTTCGATAGCGGCACCTGGGCGCCGCTCGCGCTCTTGACGTAATAGCGCGCCAGCGACGCGGGCGAGATCCGCTGCTCCCGCAGGCTCTGCGGGATGACGTCATAGGACCGTCCGTCCATGCCGAAGCGGTTCACGTAGTTCTCGCCGACCAGGACGGCCAGCGTGTCGCCGATCGCCTTCATGGTGACGCCCAGGCTATTGGCCTTGGCCCGGTCCACCTTCAGGTGCACGACCGGATTGTTGTAGTCCAGGTCGCTGTCGACCACCATGAACAGGCCGCTTTCGCGCGCCGCTTTCTTCAGTCCTTCCATGGCCTCGTACACCACGGGATAGTCCGCCGCGCTCATGAGGACCATCTGCACCGGCAACCCGCCGGTGGAACCCGGCAGAGACGGCAGCTGGAAGGCGAAGATGTTGCTGCCTTCGATCTGATTCGCCATCGACTGCATGTCGGCCTGGATCTCGTCGGCCGAGCGCTTGCGCTGCTCCCAGGAAACGAAGTCCACGCCGCCGATGCTATTGGACACGCCGTCGGACCCGTTGATCAGCCAGCGCCCGTTCTGCTCGGGCAGCGTCTTCATTACGTCGTCCCACTTCTTGCCGAACTTCTCCACGTAGTCGATGTTGGCGTGCTGCGGCGATTTCACCGCGGTCAGCACGGTGGACTGATCCTCTACCGGCGCCAGTTCGCGCTGGGCGGCGTTGTACAGGAACGGCAGGCTGACCAGCACCGCCACGGCCACCAGGCCCGTAACCCAGCGATGGTGCAGCGATACGTCCAGCAGTCGGCCGTAGGCTTCGCCCAGGCGCCCGAAGAAATGCTCGGCCCGACGCGCCATCCAGCCCTCGGAAACGCGGCTGTCCAGCAGGAAGGAGCTCATCACGGGCGACAGGGTCAGCGCGATGACGCCCGAGACCACCACGGCTCCCGCCAGCGTGAAGGCGAATTCCTTGAAGAGCGAACCGGTGAGGCCGCCCATCAGGCCGATGGGCGCGTAGACCGCGGCCAGCGTGATCGTCATGGCGATGACCGGCCCGGCCACCTCCCGCGCGCCGATGAGCGCGGCCCGCACCGGAGACTTGCCCTCCTCGATGTGGCGGTGCACGTTCTCCACCACCACGATGGCATCGTCCACCACCAGACCGATAGCCAGCACCATGGCCAACAGGGTCAGCAGGTTCACGCTGAAACCGAACAGGGCCATGATCGCCGCCCCGCCCAGCATGGACAGGGGGATGGTCACCACCGGGATCACGACGGCGCGCAAAGATCCCAGGCACAGAAAGATCACGGCCACCACGATGGCGACGGCCTCGATCAGCGTGCGCACCACGCCGTCAATGGACGCGCTGATGAAGCGGGCCAGCTCGAACGGCACCTGCACGCTGGTCCCCGGGGGCAGGTTCTGCTTGATGTTGGGCAGCAGTTCATTCAGGCGCTTCACGATGACCAGCGGGTTGCCCACCGGCGTGGCGTTCAGGCCGAAGTACACCGCCGGCTCGCCGTCCATCAGGCCGCTGGAATCCGTAGACGCCGCGCCCAATTCCACCGTGGCCACGTCGCCCAGCCGCACGATCGCATCGCCGTCGCGCTTGACGACCATGTCGCGGAATTCCGCCACGTTGACCAGGTCGGTGTTGACCTGGATGTTGGATACGACATACAGGCCCTTGGCCTGCCCCGGCGCGGCCTGCACGTTGTTTTCGCGCAGGGCGTCGGCCAGCTCGCCGGCGGAAATGCCACGCGCGGCCATCCGGTTCGGGTCCAGCCACACTCGCATGGCGAGCTTCTGCCCGCCGTACAGTTCCACGCTGGCCACGCCGTCGATCGACGACAGCTGCGGCTGCACCACGCGCGACAGGTAATCGGTGAGCGCGGCCAGCGACAGGGTCGAACTGGAAAATCCCACATAGGCTACGGCGGTCGCTTCGCCGGCCGACTTCACCAGCACGGGGTCATAAACGTCCTGCGGCAGCCGGTACTTGACCTCGTTGACCTTGGCCATCACCTCGGTCATGGCCTTGTTCGAATCGGCGTTCAGTTTCATCCGCACCGTGATCACGCTGCGCCCCTGGGTGGACGACGAGGACAGGTAGTCGATGCCTTCCACCGTGGCCACGGACTGCGCGATGGGCTGGGTGACGAAACCCTGCATCAGGTCGGGCGACGCGCCCGGGTACTGGGTGGTAATCGTGATGGTGGTGCTTTCTGTCAGCGGATACTGCCGCACCGGCAGGCCGCTCAGCGCCTTGATGCCCAGCAGCAGGATCAGGGTGCTGACCACCAGGGCCAGCACCGGCCGGCGCACGAAGAGATCGGTGAATTTCATGTTCGTCTCCGCGCGATCAGCGGGCCTGCGCCACGGTTTGCTGCGCGCCGCCGAGCGCCACGGTGTCCTCGGCGCCGACCTCGACGGCCGCGCCGTTGTGCAGGCGCAATTGGCCCGAGGTCACCACACGGTCCCCCGGCTGCAGGCCCTCGGTCACGACAACGCGCCCCCGCACACGCTCGGCCGTCTTCACATAGGCCTGGCGCACGGTCAGCCCGGCGGGCTCCTGCCCCGGCTTGGACGGCGTCAGCACATAGACGGAATCGCCATAGGCGCTATAGCTGACGGCGGTCTCCGGCACGGTGATCACGTCCGGCCGCGCCGGCAGGCCGACCTCGCCATGCGCGAACATCCCGGCCGCCAGCGCGCCGTCGGCGTTGGGCAGGGTCGCCTGCACGCGCACGGTACGCGAGCCCGGGTCCACCTGCGGCTCCACGGTAGTGACCTCGCCGCCGAAAACGCGCCCGGCGTGGGCATCCACCGTCACGGTGACGGGCTGGCCCACGCGCAGCGCGCCCAGGGCCTGCTCGGGCAGCGTGATGTTGGCGTACATGACGGATCCGTCGGTCAGCGACACCAGGGGATCGCCTGCCCGGGCGAATTGCCCCAGGTGCACGCGCCGCACCCCAAGCACGCCGTCGAACGGCGCCTTGACGCGCTTTTGCTCGATCAGCGCCTGCACCCGCTTGATCTCCCCCACGGCCTGGTCGTAGTCGGCCTGGGCCTGGTCCAGCTGTTCGCGCGTGGCCGCCTGCAGCGGCAGCAGGCGGCGGGTGCGGTCCAGCATGGCCCGCGCGTTGCGCGCCTGGGCCTGCAGCCGCGCCAGCTCGCCCTGTTCGGGCCCGTCGTTCAATTGCACCAACAACTGGCCGGCCTTGACCCGCTCGCCGGGCGTGAACAGGATCTGCGCCACCCGGCCGTCCACCTCCGCCGCGACCTGCACCTGACGGGTGGCCTCCAACGAGCCGATGCCGCCCAGGGTCACGGGAAAGTCGGCCTGTTCGGCGGCCGCGACGGCGACCTTGGCCGGCGCCATGGTCCAGCCGCCGTTCTGCCGCGCGCCGCCGTACTTCCAGTACAGCCCGCCGCCGGCCAGCGCCATCGCCAATACGACGGCCCCTGCCGTCCACGCTCCTGAATTCGACCTCATGATTCGCTCGCTATTTATCAAAGAATATTCTTGGATAATCCACGATATCGGCGATTTCGTCAAAATGGATTGTGCAATCCCCCGGATAGCGGTGGCCTATCGACCGGGGATGCAGGCGAAAAAAAAGGCCGCCAGGAAACTGGCGGCCGGGAGGCGGACGGGCGGGCGGCTAGCGCACCATGTGGAGGTAGTGGCGGTGGCGTTCGTATTGGTCCAGGATGTCGCCGATGACGGCATCGCGACTCCAGCCCATGATGTCGTAGTCCTGCCCGCCTTCGCGCAGGTGGACCTCGGCGCGGAAGTACTTGCGCTCTTCCTCGTCGGCCGCCTCTTCCGGCGTCAGGCTGGGCCGCACGAAAGCCTCGGGCCTCACGGCGTACCAGAAATCCAGGTAATCGCCATGCGACACCTCCAGCGTGACGGCGCTTTCGTTTTCGTCCTCGCGCACGGCCACTGCGAAGCCCTGGCGGCGAAGTTCGTCGGCCACGTCCTCGAGCGCCGGCCGCACCACATCCGCGATGAAACGCAGCACGTGGGCCCGGCGCGGCATCATGACCATGTTCCGCAGGCGCCGCTCCCAGGATTGCCCGCCGCGCATGGGACGCGACAGCGTCAGCGACTGATAGCGGATGCCGCGTTTGGTGGCGTCCAGTTTGAGCGCCTTGAACAGCCCCCACAGCGACAGCAGCAGGATGACGGAGAATGGCAGCGCGCTGGCGATGGTCGCGGTCTGCAGGGCGGTCAGGCCATCGGCCAGCAGCAGCGCGATAGCCACGGCGCCCATCAGCAAGGACCAGAAAATCCGTTGCCATACGGGCGTGCGGTCCGATCCGCCCGAGGCCAGCAGGTCCACCACCAGCGCCCCCGAGTCGGCGGAGGTGACAAAGAAGACCGCCACCATCGCGATCGCGATGACCGACAGCACGCTGCTCCAGGGCAATTGCTCCAGGAAGGCGAACAGCGCCAACGACGAATCAGCCTGCACGACTTCAGCGAAGCCCTGCACCTTGTCGACCAGGATCATGTGGATCGCCGTATCGCCGAACACCGTCATCCAGAACAAGGTGAAGCCAGCTGGCACGAGCAGGACGCCGGTCACGAACTCGCGGATCGTGCGGCCGCGCGAGATGCGCGCAATGAACAGGCCCACGAAGGGCGACCAAGCGATCCACCATCCCCAGTAGAACAGTGTCCAGCCGCCGATCCAGTCGGTAGGCTCGTAGGCATAGAGGTTGAAGGTCTTGTTGACGATGTCGGACAGGTAGGCGCCGGTGTTCTGCACGAAGGTCTGGAACAGGAACACTGTGGGTCCAACCACCAGTACGAACAGCAACAGCACCGCGGCCAGCACCAGGTTGGTTTCGGAGAGGATGCGGATGCCCTTATCCAGGCCGCTGGCCACCGACAATGTCGCCAGGCCGCAGGTCACGATGATCAGGATGATCTGCGTGAGCACGCCGACGGGCGTGCCGAACAGATGATTGAGGCCGCTGTTGATCTGCGCCACGCCGAGCCCCAGGGATGTCGCCACGCCCAGCACCGTGCCGATGATGGCGAAAATATCGACGGCATGCCCGATGGGCCCGTGGATGCGGTTCCCGATCAGGGGATACAGCGCCGAACGCAGCGTCAAGGGTAGGCCATGCCGATAGCTGAAGAAAGCCAGGATCAGCGCCACCACCGCGTAGATGGCCCAGGCATGCAGCCCCCAATGGAAGAAAGTGATCTTCATGGCCTCGCGGGCCGCCACAGCGGTGCCGCCCTCTCCCACCGGCGGCGACATGAAGTGCATGACGGGTTCCGCCACGCCGAAGAACATCAGCCCGATCCCCATGCCGGCCGAGAACAGCATGGCGAACCAGGTGAAATTGCGGTAATCGGGCTCGCTGTGGTCCGGCCCGAGCTTGATGTCGCCATAGCGGCTTACCGCCAGGAACACCACGGCCAGCAGAATGATGGCCACGACCAATATGTAGAACCAGCTGGCGTTGCCCAGGATCCAGCCCTGTACGGACTCGAACACGCTTTGCGCGGCTTTCGGCGCCAGGATCGCGAAACCGACCAGCAGCAGGGTAAAGATGGCTGCCGGAAAAAAACCGGCCGGTTGATGGTGGATGATCGGGTTTCTGAAGACATGCAGCCGCTCCTTTCGCCCGAGGGGTTGATTATTGCGGCGCACGGCCCCCTCAGCCCGGCCAATGCGCCGCAGGTATTACTATCACGCCCTAAGCCCCGCTGACAATACGGAGACGCTCATGATCGATCGCCTGGACCACCTGGTCCTGACCTGCATGGACCCCGACGCCACGGTGGATTTCTACACCCGCATCCTGGGCATGCGCCTGGAAATCTTCGGCGAAGGCCGGCAGGCGCTGCGCTTCGGCAATCAGAAGATCAACCTGCACGTGCGCGGCCATGAATTCGAGCCCAAGGCCCATCTGCCGGTGCCGGGCGCGCTGGACCTGTGCTTCATCGCCGACCGCCCCCTGGACGAGGTGATCGCCCAGTTGCGCCAGGCCGGCGCCGACATCATCGAAGGCCCCGTGCCGCGCACCGGCGCGACCGGCAAGATCCGTTCGGTGTATCTGCGCGACCCGGACCTGAACCTGATCGAGATCTCGGAACTGCTGCCCTAACCGCTATTGTGCGCTGGCGTCGCCGAAGACCACGCGGCGGAAGAAACCCGCCAGCACCGCCTCGGTCATTTCCGGGGTGACGGCCTGCGGGTCGAAGGCGTAGCTGAACTGCATGCCGTCCGACAGGGCCAGCAGGCCCAGCGCCAGCTGCTCTGCCGGCAGCGGCAGCGGCGTGCCCACGTGCGCCGAAAACTGGCGGATGTATTCCGTGGTGGCCTCGCGCAGCTCGCGCAGACAGGTCGTGAAGCCCACCCGGAAATCCGGGTCGCGGGCGGCCTGGAGCTTGGCCTCCATCCACAGCAGGAAACAGTCGTTCTCGCGGTAGTGCGTGGAGTAGTACTCGAGCACGCGGGCTTCCATCTGCGCCCGCGATTCGCCGTCCTCGAAGATGGCCCGCATATCGGCCATCACGCTCTCGTGGTCGCGCTTGAGCAATTGCAGGAACAGTTCGGACTTGCTGCCGAAATTGGAATAGAACGCGCCGCGCGTGTACCCCGCCTGTTCGGCGATGTCCTCGACGCTGGCGGCCACGAACCCCTTGGCTAGAAAAATCGATTGCGCGGCGTCGAACAGACGCTGCCGCGTCTGGTCACGGCTCTGCTCTCGCGTAAGACGGACTTTTGACATGGCGGGAGTTTAGCATTCGGTCCGATTTCGGATTCAAAATTGAATCCAAATACATACCTGTATTAGAATCCATGCCGTATCGGGCCTGATCCGGCCTTCGAGACTTGTTCCCTTCCCTCCACGCGCCGCGAGGTGTTCCGTGAATTGCCCTGGCCCTTGCGCGCGCCTTGTCGCCCGCAACCCCGCTGCCGACGCGGCGCCGCCCTCTTTGCAAGCCCGCCGCCGCTGGCCGCGCATGCTGGCGCTATCCGCCGCGGCGGCCCTGGCGCTGGCCGTCGCCGGCTGCGGCCGCAACGAAACCCCGGCGCCGGGCACCCGCCCCGTCGTGGCCATGCCGGCGCAGGCCGACGAACGCCTGCCCGCCTGGACCTTGCCCGGAGAGGTGCAGGCGCGCTACAGCACGCCGCTGTCCTTCCGCGTGGGAGGCAAGATCATCGAACGCAGCGTTAGGCTGGGCGATGCGGTCGAGCCCGGACAGGTCGTGGCCCGGCTGGATCCCGCCGACGCCAGCAAGAATGCGGCAAGCGACCGCGCCCAATTGACGGCCGCCCAGCACCAGCTCGACTATGCTCGCCAGCAACTGGACCGCGACCGCGCCCAGGCACGCGAAAACCTGATCGCCACGACCCAGCTGGAACAGACCCGCAATGCCTATGCCACCGCGCTGGCGCAGCGCGATCAGGCCGCCCAGCAGGCCGCGCTGTCGGCCGACCAGCTGAAGTACACGACGTTGCAGGCCGACCACGCGGGTGTCATCACCGCGGAACAGGCCGATACGGGCCAGAACGTCGCCGCGGGCGAGCCGGTGTACAGCCTGGCCTGGTCCGGCGACGTCGACGCCATCTGCGACGTGCCGGAAAGCGTGCTGGCGGGCCTGTCCATCGGTCAGCGCGCCAGCGTCACGCTCGGCCCGCTGCCCGGCCGGACCTATGCCGCCGTGCTGCGCGAGATCTCGCCCGCCGCGGATCCGCGCAGCCGTACCTACCGCGCCAAGCTCACGCTGGAGGCGCCCACCCCGGAGGTGCGCCTGGGCATGACCGCAAACATCAGCTTCGACAACCAGATGGGCGGACGAACCACCTATACGGTCCCCGCCACCGCGCTGTTCCATGAAGGCCCCGCCCCTGCGGTCTGGATCGTGAAGGCCGGCGCAGACACCCTGGAACTGCGCCCCGTCGAAGTGCTCCGCTACGACGCGCGCACCGTCACGCTGATCAAGGGGCTGCAAGCGGGCGAGCGCGTGGTGTGGCAAGGCGTGCACACCGTGACGGCCGGCGAAAAAGTGCGCCCCGTGCCGCCGCTGCATCCCGAGGACTACGCCTCATGAGCCGCGCCGACCTGGACGCCGGGGCGCAGCGCCGCGAAGAAGGCCGTTTCAACCTGTCGGCGTGGGCGCTGCGCCACCAGCCGCTGGTCATTTTCATCATCACGCTGGTAACCCTGTTCGGCGTGCTGTCGTATTCGAAACTGGCGCAGTCCGAGGATCCGCCGTTCACATTCCGAGTCATGGTCATCAAGACGCTCTGGCCGGGCGCCACCGCCCAGCAGGTGCAGGAACAGGTCACCGACCGCATCGCCAAGAAGCTGCAGGAAGCCTCCAATACGGACTTCATGCGCAGCTATTCGCGGCCGGGCGAGTCGCTGATCTTCTACACAATGAAGGATTCCGCGCCGGCCGGCATCGTGGCCGAGCAGTGGTACCAGGTCCGCAAGAAGGTCGGCGACATCGCGGCGACCCTGCCCCAGGGCGTGCAGGGCCCCTTCTTCAACGATGAATTCGGCGACGTCTACACGAACATCTACACCCTGCAAGGCGACGGCTTTTCGCCGGCCCAGCTGCGCGACTACGCGGACAAGCTGCGCACTGTGCTGCTGCGCGTTCCGGGCGTGGCCAAGGTGGACTACTTCGGCGAACAACCGGAACACGTCTACGTCGAGATCTCCAACGCCCAGCTGACGCGGCTGGGCGTTTCGCCGCAGCAGATCGCCCAGGCCATCAACAGCCAGAACGCCGTGGCGAGCGCCGGCACGCTGACCACCGCCGACGACCGCGTATTCGTGCGTCCCACCGGCCAGTACGCGACCCCCCGCGCGCTGGCCGACACACTGATCCGGATCGACGGCAAGTCGTTGCGGCTGGGCGACATCGCCACGATCCGCCGCGGCTACGACGATCCGCCCGTGGAGCAGATGCGGCTGGGCGGCCGCCTGGCGCTGGGCATCGGCATCACGATGCAGCCCGGGCAGGACGTGGTGCACCTGGGCAAGTCCCTGACCGCCACGTTCGGCGAACTGCAGGCCCAGTTGCCCGCCGGCCTCGCGCTGAAAGAGGTTTCCAGCATGCCGAGGGCGGTATCGCACTCGGTCGACGAATTCCTGCGTTCCGTCGCGGAAGCGGTCGCCATCGTGCTGATCGTCAGCCTCGTGTCGCTAGGGCTGCGCACCGGGATGGTGGTGGTCATCTCCATCCCGGTGGTGCTGGCGGTCACGGCGCTGTTCATGGACATGTTCGGGATCGGCCTGCACAAGGTATCGCTGGGCACGCTGGTGCTGGCCCTGGGCCTGCTGGTTGATGACGCGATCATCGCCGTCGAGATGATGGCCGTTAAGCTGGAACAGGGCTGGAGCCGCTCGCGCGCGGCGGCATTCGCCTACACCAGCACCGCCTTTCCCATGCTGACGGGCACCCTGGTCACGGTGGCGGGCTTTCTGCCGATCGCGCTCGCCAAGTCGAGCACGGGCGAGTACACCCGTTCGATCTTCCAGGTGTCGGCCATTGCGCTGATCACCTCATGGTTTGCCGCCGTGGTGCTGATCCCCCTGCTGGGCTACCGGATGCTGCCCGAGCGCAAGCGCGAGGCCCACCTGCCCGACGACCACGAACACGACATCTACAACACCCGCTTCTACCTGCGCCTGCGGGGCTGGGTCGCGTGGTGCGTGGACCGCCGCTACCTGGTGCTCGGCGGCACGATCGTGGCGTTCGCCGTATCGATGGCCGGTTTCGGGCTCGTGCCCCAGCAGTTCTTCCCCAGCTCCGACCGCAGCGAACTGCTGGTCGACGTGCGCCTGCAGGAAGGCGCCTCGTTCGCGGCCACGCTGCGCCAGGTCGAACGGCTGGAGAAGGCCCTGGAGGGCCGCCCCGAGATCGAACATTCGGTCAGCTTCGTCGGCAGCGGCGCGCCGCGCTTCTACCTGCCGCTGGACCAGCAGCTCGCCACGCCCAATTTCGCCCAGCTGGTGATCACCACCCATTCCGTGGAAGACCGCGAAAAACTGGCGCAATGGCTGCAACCCATGCTGCGCGAAGCGTTCCCGGCCGTCCGCACCCGTCTGTCGCGCCTGGAGAACGGCCCGCCCGTGGGCTTCCAGGTACAGTTCCGGGTCAGCGGCGACCAGATCTCCGAAGTCCGCGCCGTGGCCGAACAGGTAGCCGCCCAGGTCCGCGCCGACAAACGCTCGACGAACGTGCAGTTTGATTGGGACGAGCCCTCCGAGCGTTCGGTGCGCTTCGAGATCGACCAGCAGAAGGCGCGCGAACTGGGCATCAGCTCCAGCGACATTTCCGACTTCCTCGCCATGACCCTGTCGGGCTATGCGGTGACGCAATACCGCGAACGCGACAAGCTGATCACCGTCAGCCTGCGCGCGCCGCTCGACGAGCGGATCGACCCTTCCCGCCTGGCCACGCTGGCCATGCCCACCCCCAACGGCGCGGTGCCGCTGGGCAGCCTGGGCCATGTCCGCTACGACCTTGAATATGGCGTCATCTGGGAGCGCGACCGCCAGCCCACCATCACGGTGCAGGCCGACGTCACCGGCGGCGCCCAGGGCATCGACGTCACGCGCGCCATCGACGCGAAGCTCAACGCCCTGCGCGCCGAGCTGCCGGTCGGCTACCGCATCGAGGTGGGCGGCCCCGTGGAGGAAAGCGGCAAAGGCCAGTCGTCCATCAATGCCCAGATGCCGCTGATGGCGATCGCCGTGCTGACGCTGCTGATGGTGCAGCTGCAAAGTTTCGCCCGGGTGCTGATGGTGGTGCTGACCGCCCCGCTCGGGCTCATCGGCGTGGTCGCCGCGCTGCTGATGTTCGGCAAGCCGTTCGGCTTCGTGGCCATGCTGGGCGTGATCGCGATGTTCGGCATCATCATGCGCAACTCGGTCATTCTGGTGGACCAGATAGAACAGGACATCAGTGCGGGCCACAAGCGCGTGGACGCAATCGTCGGCGCCACCGTGCGGCGCTTCCGGCCGATCACGCTGACGGCCGCCGCCGCCGTACTGGCCCTGATCCCGCTGTTGCGCAGCAACTTCTTCGGTCCGATGGCGACCGCCCTCATGGGCGGCATCACCAGCGCCACGGTACTGACGCTGTTCTTCCTGCCGGCGCTTTACGCCGCCTGGTTCCGCGTCCGCCACGATGAACGCGACGAACCCGAAGGCGTGCCGCCGGGCGCGAACGCCGGCGACACGGCGGAGCGCGGAGCATGACGATGGCCCGATTCCAGATCCGCCCGGCCCGGCTGGCCGCCCTCTCCCTGGTGCTGGCGCTGGGCGCCTGCGCCTTTGCGCCCGACAGCAAGCCTCCCGCCGTGGCGGAGCCCGCGCAATATGGCGTGGAACCGGTGCCTGCCACCGGCGCCGCGGCCCAGGGCGTGGCGCAACGCTTCGAGCATGGCGCCCGGCCGGTGCCCGAATGGTGGAAGCGCTACGGCTCGGACGCGCTGAACGCCCTGGTCGAGGAGGGCCTGGCCAACAGCCCCGACCTGGCCGCCGCGGAACGCAATCTTGCCGGCGCGCGCGAGCAGCTGCGCGGGCAGGTGAATTCATCCCTGCTGCCCTCGGTGGACGCCGGTGCGGACGCTTCGCGCAGACGCGCGCTCACGATGCCGAACCTGCCCGAGCCGACGGCCCGCTACAACGTCTTCACCGGGCAGGTCCAGGCCCGATACGACCTGGACCTGTTCGGCGCGGCGCGCTTCGCGAACCTGTCGCTGGCCGCGCAAGTGGCGCAGCAGGCCTTCCAGCTCGAATCCGCCCGGCGCTCCCTGGCCGGCAATATCGTCACGGGCGCCATCGCCGCCTCGGCGCTGGCCGAACGCGTGGCCCTGACCGAAAAACAGGTGGTGCTGGCCCGGCAGGTGGCGCGCGATACGCAGCGCCGCTACGAACTGGGCGCCGCATCGCAGAACGACGCGCTCGACGCCGACCAGGACGCCGCCACGCTGGAAGCCTCGCTGCCAGGATTGCGCGCGCGATGGCACGGCACGCGGCACGCGCTGGCGGTGCTGCTGGGCCGCAACCCCGACCAGGCGCCGCCCGACCTGCCTTTCGCCATGCTGGCCGTGCCGCAGCAGGTGCCGGTCGTGGTGCCGTCCGAACTGCTGGCCTCGCGTCCGGACATCCTGCTGGCCGACGCCGTGGTGCAGGCCTCCGCGGCCGACGTGGGCACGGCCACGGCGCAGCTGTTCCCCAGCCTGTCGCTGTCGGCATCCATGGGCCAGGCGGGCTTCAACTGGCCCGCGGCGCTGTCGGGCGCCGGCTCGATCTGGGCCATCGGCGCATCGCTGACACAGCCCATCTTCCATGGCGGCGCGCTGCTGGCCGAGCGCAACGCCGCCAAGGAACGCTACGAGGCCTCGCTGCTGCAATACAAGCAAACGGTGCTGACGGCGTTCCGCGACGTGGCGGATACGCTGTCGCGGCTGGACGCGGGCGGGCAGGCGCTGGCGTCGGCCGAAGCATCGCGGCGGGCCGCGGAGCGGTCCTACCGCAACACGGCCAGCCGCGTCCGCCTGGGCGCCCTGCCGCCCTATACCGAATATGCGTCCGAACAGCACTACGTTGCGGCCCGGCTGCGCGAAGTCGACTACGCCGATGCGCGGCTGACCGAAACGGCGGCGCTATTCCAGGCCATGGGGTCTCCGGTGCGCGCCCCGCAGGACGCGGCGCCGCAATAACCGGGGCGGGCCCTCGCCCGCCCCCGCGCTCATGCCGCGGGGGCTTGCTCCTTCATGCGCGACGCCAGCGCCAGCGATTCGATGCGGCGGGCGGCCGACTGCAACAGCGCCGCCGTCTTGTCCTGCGCGATGGTGTTCAGGCGCGTCGCCAGGAACGTGACTGTCAGCGCGCCGAAGATACGGCGGTCTTCCTGAAAAACCGGCACCGCGATGCCCGCGCGTTCCGGAGAGATCTCGCCCACGCCCAGATAGAACCCCTGCACCCGGATCTTGTCCAGGTTGCCCGTGAATTCGGCGAGCGTCCCACCCAGGCCCTGCGCGCGGATCTCGTCCGGGTGCGCCTCGTACAGGCGGCGCTGGTCCTTGCGCGGCAGGAATGCCACGATGGTCTTGGCCGTGGCGCCGCGGAACAGCGGATGCGCGCGGCCGCGTCCGTGGGGGATGCCCAGTTCGTCCGGACCGCGCTCGTGATGGATGTTCAGGATCCGCAGGCCGTGGATCACGCTGAGCAGCACGTCGCCGCCCACCTGATCCACCACCTCGCGCATGATCGGCCGCGCCACGCCCAGCACGGGATCGCCGTCGATGATGAGGTGGTCCAGTTCAATGATGCGCGGCCCCAGCCGGTAGCCGCCTCCCGTCATGCGCAGCAGATAGCCCAGGTCCGACAGGTCCCGGATGTACCGATAGCCCGTGGGCGCCGAATACGCCAGGCGGGAAATGATCTCTTCCGCCGTCAGCACCGGGGTTTCGAGGCTGAAGAGGTCAAGAATCGCTAGGGCTCGCTTCAGGGTGGACATGGAATCGGGGGCCGGGAACAACGCGGGATCGGGCGCAGCGTATCACAGGCATCGAGGCTGGAAGCGCAGCGATCGACTGTGGCTATCGCGGTTCGCCGCAAGCCGATGTTTTATCTATCGAATTCCTTATTTTTATCATTTATAGATAAAAATATCTTTTAAAGAATTATTTTTTATCGAATAATGATATTCATGCATTGAGCAACCGCGAACCTGCGACACACAAAATGCGGGCGCGCGGACCACGACAAGGGGAATTCCTATGAAGCGATCATGCAGCGCCAGCGGCGGAATCAGCCGCCGGCATTTCCTGGGGGCTTCGGCCGCCGCCCTGGCCGGCGCGGCCCTGGCCCGGCCGGGCCGGGCCAGGGCCGCCGGTTATCCCGCCGAGCGCGCCATCCAGTTCATCGTGCCTTTCCCGGCCGGCGGGGGCACCGATCTGGTGGCCCGCCCGCTGGCCCAGGGTATCGGCGAGGCGCTCAAGCAAAGCGTCGTGGTCATCAACAAGGGCGGCGCGGCGGGCATCATCGGCGCACAGCAGGCGGCACGCTCCGTTCCCGACGGCTACACCATCGCGCTCGGGTCCACCGGCACGCACACGGTGAACCAGAGCCTGTACGAAAACATCGCCTACGACCCCATCAAGGACTTCGAGCCGGTGTCGATGGTCTGCTACTACAACAACGTCCTGGTCGTGCATCCCTCGTTTCCAGCGCGCAACCTGCAGGAGCTTGTCGCGATCATCAAGGCCAACCCGGGCAAGTACTTCTACGGCATCACGCAGAACGGCAGTTCGGCGCACCTCGCCATGGAACTGCTCAAGGCCACGGCAGGCCTGGACCTGCCCGGCGTGCCGTACAAGGGTGCCGCGGCGGCCGTCAACGACTTCCTGGGCGGGCAGTTCCCGATCCTGATGGACGTGGTGATCAACCAGCAGCAATTCATCCAGGGCGGCAAGTCGCGCCCGCTGGCGGTGACCTCGGCGCAGCGCGCCCAGGCGTTGCCGGACGTGCCGACCGTGGCGGAATCCGGTTTTCCCGGCTACCAGGCGATCGGCTGGAACGGCGTGTTCGCGCCGGCCGGCACGCCGGCCGCCATCATCAAGACGCTCAATGCCGCCGTGCAAAGCGCGCTCACGCAACCTGCCTTGGCGCAGCTGACGCAGAACGGGCTTGAACTCCACGGCGGAACCCCAGAAGAGCTGGGCCGCTTCGTCGCCACCGAAAGCGAGAAATGGCGCGCCCTGATCAAGAACGCCAACATCAAGGCCAGCTGATGCAACGGATTCCCTACGGCGCCCCGCCCGGCGCCTGCCCTAACCCCTGGCTGCCGCTGGACCGCGAACTGCGCGCCCAGGGGCTGCGCGCGGCGGACGCCGCGCCGGTGCGCGCCGTGCTCTGCGTCACCGTCCACGTCGACGGCCCGGCCGTCGAGGTCGGCCGCAAGCAGTTTCCCGCCGGCCCCTGCACCGCCGGCCGCTACGCCATCCGGCGAGGCGTGGCCCGGCACCTGGAGATCCTGGCCCGCCATGGCATGCCCGCCACGTTTTTCGCCTGCGGCTATGACGTGGAACACCATCCGGCCGTCTTCCACGACATCGTGGCGGCGGGGCACGAAATCGCCGCGCATGGCTACCTGCACGAAGCCTGGGACCTGGGCGAGGACGAACCCGCTCTGCTCGAGAAGACCCATCGCATCATCCAGCAGGAACTGGGCGTGACGCCCGTGGGCTGGTGCTCGCCCTCGGGCCGCAAGAGCCACCGCACCCTGCCCGCGCTGCGGCGGCTGGGGTACCGCTACGACGCCAGCGAAAAAGACCAGGACCGCCCCTACCTGGCGGCCGGCCCCGATGGCGGCGGCGCGGCGGCGGACTTCATCATGCTGCCCAACAACACCGTGACGCTGGACGACTATCCGTTCTACTTCACGGGCCACTGCCTGGCGGCCGAAGCCTATGACAACTGGGTGCAGGAGTTCGAGGCCCTGCGCCAGGCGGAAGGCTATGTGCACCTGACCGTGCACCCCAAGGCCGCGGGCGGTTCCGGCACGCCCGCGCGCGCCGCCGCGCTGGACCGGTTCCTGGCCTACGCGGCCGCGCAGCCCGACGTGCACGTCATGACGCTGGAAGCGCTGGCCCGCCACTGCCTTGCCCATCCCGACGCCTGGAGAAGCGCATGAACGCCGGCAAAACCGTACTGGTCACCCTGAACGTGCAGGGCATCGGGCCCGAAGCCGCGGTCCAGCCCGAGACCGCGCTGCACGGCCGCGACGCGCATGGCCGCTACACCTACGGCGGCGGACTGGCCCGCGTGCTCGACATGCTGCGCCGCCAAGGCATCCGCGCCACCCTGTTCTGGCCCGTGTTCGAAGCGGAACGCTGTCGCGGCCTGCTGGAACAAAGCCTGCGCGACGGCCATGAAGCGGCCTCGCAGGGCAATGCCTTCGAAGACCTGCCGGCACTGGGAGACCGGGAAGGCGAAGTCCTGGAGCGGGCCCGCGACCGCCTGGCCGGGCTGACCGGTTGCGTGCCGCAAGGATTCCGCTACACGAGCAGCGCCTTCTCGCCCCGCACCGTGCCGCTGCTGCACCGGCTGGGCTATCGCTACGACAGCAGCGCCATCGACGACGACGCCCCCTATGCGCTGGACGCCGACGGCGGGCCGGGCATGCTGGAGCTGCCCTGGAGCGAAGGCCTGTGCGACGCCACCCATTTCAGCCGCCGCGTTACCCAGGACCGCGCCTACGCGCATTGGGTAGAGCAAGGCGACGCGCTGCTGGCGGCGGACGGCTATGCCTGCCTGACCCTGCACCCGCGCGCGGACAACGGCGTCGGCCGAGCGGCGCGGCTGCAGAAGGTCGAACAGCTGCTCGAACGTTTCCGCGCCGCCGGCGCCGCATTCACAACCTGCGCCGACCTGGCGGGCCGGCACGCCGCGGCCCGCTGAGGCCAGCGGACCGGCGCCGGCGCGCGTGCGCTGGCGCCGGCCCCACTCTGGTAAACCCTGAGCAATATTGGCGCCAAAATAAGCTAACATTTTTTGGCACTCATTTCCCACCTCCGATTCCGCGGCGCGGCGCGCCGCCATCCGTCCATGACCCAGATCACCCAATTTCCCTTCGTATCGGTTTCGGGCTCGCCCGAAGCCCGCGGCCGCTCCTACGGCCAGCAAGCCGCCGACCGCGTGCGCAAGAGCGCCGCGATGTACGGCCAGACGCTGGTCGACCTGGGTTATGACGCCATGGCGCGCACCCAGCTCATCACCAGCTTCGCCCGCGAGATCGAGCACTTCGCCCCGCACTATCTGGAAGAAATGCGCGGCATCGCCGCCGGCGCCGACGTGCCCTTCGAAGACATCGTCATGGTCAATGCGCGCACGGAAGTCATCGCCAAGGCGCGCGCCGAAAAGAAAAAGGCCGCCGAACTGGAGCCGGGCGATGGCTGCACCGGCGCCCTCATCCTGCCCACGCGGTCGGCCAACGGCCGCCTCATCCACGGCCAGAACTGGGACTGGCGCGCCGAGTGCGCCGAGACCGCCATCGTGCTGCGCGTGCGCAACGACAACGGCCCCGACATCCTGACCTTCGTCGAAGCCGGCGGCCTGGCGCGCAGCGGCCTGAACAGCGCCGGCGTTTCCATCACCGCCAACTACCTGGAATCCGACCGCGACTTCCGCCAGCTGGGCGTGCCGCTGTCGCTGATCCGCCGCAAGGTGCTGGAACAGGAGCATTTCGCGCTCGCCATCAAGGCTGTGGCGACCACCCCCAAGTCCTGCTCCAACAACATCATGATCGGCATGGCCGCGGGCTTCGGCGTGGACTATGAATGCACTATCGATGAAGCCTTCCCCCTCTACCCGGGCAGTGACGACCTGATCGTCCACGCCAACCACTGGGTCAGCGAAGTGGCCCTGGGCAAGCTGCGCGACACGGGCCGCGCCAGCACCCCGGAAAGCGCCTACCGCGACTGGCGCGTGCGCCGCCTGCTCAACGAAAAGCCGCAACTGACGCGCGAAGACCTCAAGCGCGCCCTGTTCGACGACTTCGGCACGCCCTATTCCGTATGCCGCCCGCCGCGTCCGGGCAGTCACGACAACCTGTCGGCCACAGTCGCCATGGTCATCATGGAGCCCGCCGCCGGCCTGATGGAAGTCGCGCCGCTGCCCGCCCTGAACCGCAGCTTCACCCGGTACAGCCTGAACGCCGAACCCGAACTGCTGGCCGCCGCCTGAACGGGCGGACGCCGGCGCAACCCGAGGAAGACGTAGCCATGAAACTCCAACTATTGAGCGCCGCGGTTGCGCTGGCGCTGGGCGGGTTGTCCGGCCCGGCGTGGGCGCAGGCCGCCGCGCCGCTGCGCATTTCACTCACGGCCGACATCCGCTCGACCGAGCCCGGCGTCAATCGGGACAGCAACAGCGATGCGGTCGTGCTGCACATCGTCGAGGGCCTGGTCGCCTACGGCGAAGACGCCGAGGTCCGCCCCCTGCTGGCCAAGTCGATCGACATCAGCCCCGACGGCAAGACCTACACCTTCAAACTGCGCGACGACGTGAAGTTCCATAATGGCGCACCGTTGACGTCGGCGGACGTGCTGTGGAGCTGGCAGCACTACACGGCGCCCAAGTCGGGCTGGCGCTGCGCCAGCGAATTCGATGGTCGCGGCACGGTGAAAGTCACCGGCGTGGAAGCGCCGGACGCCCAGACGGTCGTGTACCAACTGGAGAAGCCCAGCGCGCTGTTCCTGGCGTCGCTGGCTCGCACGGACTGCGGCGGCACCGGCATCCTGCACAAGGATTCGGTCAAGGCCGACGGCAGCTGGGACAAGCCCATCGGCACCGGCCCGTTCGCGTTGGCCGAATGGAAACGCGGCGAATACGTGCGCCTGACGAAGTTCGCCGCTTATGCCAATCGCGGCGGCGCGCGCGACGGCTACACGGGATCCAAGCGTCCGCTGGTGGACGAGGTGCGGTTCGTCATCGTTCCCGACGACTCCACCGCCAAGGCCGCGCTGGAGCGCGGCGATATCGACATCATCGAGGACCTGTCCAATAGCGACGTGCCGGTGCTGCAGAAGGCGCCGAACATCAAGGTGGCGTACGCGCCCGTGATGAGCATGACGGCGCTGCTACTGCAGACCAAGGACCCGCTGCTGTCCAATCCGAAGATGCGCCAGGCGCTTGCCCATGCCATCGACTATGCGCAACTGGCCGGGGCGGTGACGGAAGGGCTGGCCCAGCCCAACAATTCCATCGTGCCGCTGGTGTCGCCCTATTACGACGCCGCGCAGAAGCAGGGCTGGAACTACGACGTGGCGCTGTCGCAGAAGCTGCTGCAGGAGGCGGGCTACAAGGGCCAGGAACTGGTGCTGATGACGACCAAGCGCTATCCGCAGTCGTACAACTCGGCCGTGATCCTGCAAGCCATGCTGCAGGCGGCGGGCATCAACGCGCGCCTGTCGGTGGTGGAATGGGCCACGCAACTGGACCGCTACAACGCCGGCACCTACCAGATGATGGCCTTCCCCTACTCCGCGCGTCTAGACGCCGCGCTGAACTATGAGATGGTGACGGGCGACAAGGCGAAGCAGCCGCGCAAGGTCTGGGACAGTCCGGAAGCGCTGAAGCTGATCGGCGCGGCGTCTGTGGATACGGACCACGCCAAGCGGCAGGCGACGTTCGATGCGCTGCATAAGCTGTTCCTGGCGGATGTTCCCAGTATTCCGCTGTACAACGGGCTGGATATCGGGGCGTATCGCGCGGATGTGAAGGGATACCAGCCTTGGGCGGTCAAAAAGCCGCGGGCTTGGGAGGTGGAGCGGGCGGCCGCGCCTTGACGGGGAGCGGTGATGGGGTTGAAGCGACGATGGTTGGAGCTGGGCCGCGGTTGACGTTGTTCATGCGCCTTTTCCAGGCACATGACGAGGGCGGCTTCTCCGATCGGTGTCTGACACCCCAAGACGTGCCCTTCAAACCGCCTCGCCATTCCAAGGGTTTCTGACACTTCCCTGTGGGCGGGTGTCAGACACTGATCGAGGCGGCGTCAGGCGCCGCGTAAATCCTATAACGCCATCGTGGTATTTCTTCCCGGCCGCCTTACATTTAGCCTAAACAGTCTCCCCCCTTTTCGTGTTGGCTACCGTTCGCGAACGGCGCTATCATCGACGACAACGGGCACTCGCCCAAGGAATCAGGACGAATGCCTGTTTTCTCCCAGGAGACAACAATGGCAGACGACTCAGCTCTAAGCGACTGTGCGCCACCCGGCGCCCAGCCCTGCCCTCCCCGTGAGGCGCAACCCCCAAATAGCGGAAGACGCCACCTGATACAGGCCGCCGGCGCCATAGGACTGGCCACAATCGCCGGCCCGCTCTTCATCCGCAACGCACATGCGGCCAAAAATACCCTGAAGATTCTGCAATGGAATCACTTCGTTCCGGCCTATGACGTCTGGTTCGACAAGACCTACGTAAAAGAATGGGGCGAAAAGCACGACACCGACGTCGTGGTCGACCATGTCGGCATTCCCGCGCTCGCCACGCGCGCCGCCGCCGAGGTCTCGGCCCAGCAGGGCCACGACTTGTTCATGTTCCTGTCGCCCCCTCCGGTCTACGAAGACCAGGTCATCGACCATCGCGAGATCTACGAAGAATGCGAACGCAAGCATGGCAAGCCAGTCGATCTGGCGATGCACAGTTCGTACAACCCCAAGACCAAGAAGTACTACGCCTTTTCCGACAGCTTCGTGCCCGACCCCGTCAACTATCGAAAGGACCTATGGGACGACATCGGCATGGCCGCCCCCGACAGTTGGGAAGACGTGCTCGCCGCCGGCACCAAGATCAAGCAAAAGCACAATATCCCCGTCGGCATTGGGCTCTCGTCGGAGCTGGACACGGCCATGGCCATGCGTACCGTACTCTTTGCCTTCGGCGGTTCGGTGCAGGACGAGCGCAGCGCTGTGGTCCTGGATTCCAAACACACCCTGGACGCCGTCAAGTTCGTCAAGACGCTCTATGAAAAGGCCATGACGGCGGAAGTCATGGCCTGGGACGCCTCGTCCAACAACCGCGCCATGCTGGCCGGCTCCATATCGCTGTGCCTGAACGCCATTTCCGTCACCCGCGAGGGCGAGAACAAGAACATCCCGGTCACGCCCAAGATCCAGCTCACGCAGGCCCTGCAAGGCCCGGTGCGCCGCATCGGCATGGAGCACGTCATGGACTGCTACGTGATCTGGAAATTCGCCAAGAACATCAATGGCGCGAAGCAGTTCCTGGTGGACTACATCGACGACTTCCGCAACGGTTTCCTCAATAGCCAGTTCTACAACTTCCCGTGCTTCCCCAGCACCGTGCCGGATCTGGAAAAGCTCATCGGCAACGACCCCAAGGCGCAACCGCCTGACAAATACACCGTCCTTGGGAAGCTGATGAACCAGGCGACGAACGTGGGCTATCCGGGATACGCCAATGCGGCAACCGACGAGATCTTCAACACCTGGGTGCTGAACACCATGTTCGCCAAGGCGGCCTCCGGCAGCGCTTCGCCCGAGGACGCCATCAAGGAGGCCTCCGCCACCTGCAAGCGCATTTTCGAGAAGTGGCGCGCGAAGGGAATGGTCTGAAGTCCGGCCCCCGGCGCAACTCCGCGGCTTTCCTGGAAAGAAAAATGGCAACAGTGGAAACCAGAGCATTGATCAAGCGCTTCGACAGCGGCACCAATGCCGTGGACGGAATCGATCTTTCCGTGCGCGAGGGCGAATTCATGGTTCTGCTCGGCCCGTCAGGCTCGGGCAAAACCACGCTGCTGCGCATGATCGCGGGCCTGGAACAACCGACGTCGGGCGATATCCTGCTCGACGGCCAGGTCATCACCGGCCTGCCGCCCCGGGCCCGCAACATGGCCATGGTGTTCCAGAGCTACGCGCTCTATCCGCACCTGAACGTTTTTCGCAACATCGCCTTTCCCCTGCGCGCGCAAGGCATGGCCCGCGGATCGATACAGGAAAAAGTCGACTGGGCGGCCAAGATGTTCGGCATCTCGGCACTGCTGCAGCGCAAACCGCGCCAGCTGTCCGGCGGGGAGCGCCAACGGGTGGCGCTTGCGCGAGCGGTGGTGCGCGAGCCCGTGGTGTTCCTGCTTGACGAGCCGCTGTCCAACCTGGACGCCAAACTGCGCATTTCGGCGCGCGACGAACTGCAGCAGTTCCAGCGGCACCTCGAAACCACCACCATCTACGTCACCCACGACCAGGTCGAGGCCCTGGCCCTGGGCGACCGCATCGTCGTCCTGGACCACGGGAGCATCCACCAGATCGGCACCCCGCAAGAAGTCTACGAACGTCCTGCCGACACCTTCGTGGCAACCTTCATCGGGGCGCCTCCCATGAACCTCGTTCAGCGCCAGGGCCAGCCTACCCTGGGCTTTCGCCCGGAACACTTCCTGCCGCAAGCCGCCTACAACGACACAAGCCAACTGCGGCGCTTTCCCTTTCATATCCTGCGCGTCGAAAACCTGGGCTCGAACCACCTGGTGTACGGCGAACTGCTGCCCCCGATGCCGCCCGTCAAGGCGATTGCGCGAATTCCCAGCACCGTCGAGGTCGTTCTGGAACGCGGCGCCACGTCGGAATTCGCGATCAAGGAGCATCGCCTGCATGCGTTCGACCCGGATACGGGTCTGCGCCTGGATACCACGCCATGAGTCCCGCTCGCGTCCCGACTGAACTCCGCCCCGGCCGCGCCCGTTCCGCGCGACTGGCCGACAACGATGGCGCTCTTGGCGGCTGGCTGCTCGCGCCGGCAGTCATCTACATCGTTCTGCTGGTGGCTTTTCCCTTCCTGCTGTCGATGTACTACAGCGTGTCGGACGCCACCGTGGGCAATACGACGTTGCATTTCGTCGGCCTGGAGAACTTCGAACGGATTGTCCGCAGCAGCACGTTCTGGCGCTCGATGCGCAATACGTTCTTGTTCACCTTGGTCTCGCAGATCCTGGTGGTCGTTCTTGCCAAGATACTGGCCATGGCGCTCTATAAGGATTTTCGCGGCAAGTGGCTCGTGCGGCTGCTGATCCTGCTGCCCTGGGTAGCCCCCATTTCGCTGGGAACCATCGGTTGGCTCTGGATCTTCGACCCCGTCTACAGCATCATCAACTGGTCATTGCGGGCCCTGTCGCTGCTTCCGGCCAATACCTGGCCGATCTGGCTGGGCCAGCCCGACCTGGCCATGATGTCCATCATCATCGTGGACGTCTGGCGTCTGCTGCCGCTGGCGACGGTCATCATCCTGGCTGGGCTTGCCGGGATTCCGCAGGATATCCACGACGCCGCGCAAATGGATGGCGCGGGCTTCTGGCGCCATCTTTTCCTGATCAATATCCCACTGGTCATGCCGATCATGCTGGTGGCGCTGCTGTTCGGCATTGTCTTCACCTTCACGGACATGATCATCGTCTATGTCTTGACGCGAGGCGGACCTTTCGACACGACCCAGGTCCTGGCCAGCCTGGCCTTCTTCACGGGCGTCCCCGGGGGCGACCTGGCCGAAGGCGCCGCCATCTCGCTGTTTCTTTTCCCCCTGCTGGTCGCGGTGGTCATCGTCCTGCTGACCATTGCCAGGCGCACCGAGGTGACCTGAAATGAACGCCGCAGCATTTGTCTGGAAACGCCGGGCCGCCGGGGTCGGCCACGTAGTGCTGGTCGCCGCCTTCGTGATCTTCACGGCATTCCCCTTCTACTGGATGTTCATCACCACGTTCAAGACCACGCTCGATCTTGTGGACACCCATAACAACCCTTTCCTGTTCAACCGTCCCCCCACGCTGGAGAACCTGCGTGTGCTGTTCTTCGACACCCAGTACGGACTGTGGTTGTGGAACACGCTGCAGGTCGGGATCGTCGTGGTAATCATCACCTTGCTGCTGGCCGTACCGGCCGGCTACAGCCTGGCGCGGCTTTCGGGACGATGGGGCCGCCAGTTGGCCATCGCCATTTTCCTGACCTACCTGATTCCGCCCACCATCCTGTTCATTCCGTTCTCGCGGATCGTGGGCGAGCTGGGCTTGCAGGATTCGCTGTGGTCGCTGGCGCTGGTGTACCCCAGCTTCACCGTTCCCTTCTGCACCTGGCTGATGATGGGCTTCTTCAAGGCCATACCGCACGACATCGAAGAGGCGGCCATGATGGACGGCTTGAGCCGCTTCGGCGCCTTTGTCAAAGTCGTCGTGCCGCTTTCGTCTGCAGGAATCATGACCGTCGTCATCTTCACGTTGACGCTGGTCATGCAGGAGTTCATCTACGGGCTGACCTTCATCACGAGCTCGTCCCAATACACCGTGAGCGTGGGGGTGCCTACTTTCCTGGTCCGGGGCGACGTTTACTTCTGGGGATCGCTGATGGGCGCCTGCCTGATCGTCAGCGTGCCCATCGCCATTCTGTACAACTTTTTTCTCGACCGCTTCGTGGCGGGCTTCACCGTGGGCGCCATCAAATGATCGGGCGGCGCCGGATATCCCGTATCCAGCGCCCGGCACCATTCTCCCTATTTCCCGCCGGCCACCTTGGTCTCCCACACGCGCGGCTTGCCCTCCCATACGGAAAAGCCCTGCACCCGCTTGCTGTGCGCCCAGGCATCCGCCCCGTTGTACAGCACCAGCAGCGGCGTCTGTTCCAGCATCAGAGCGTGCAATTGGTCGAACAGGGCCTGGCGCTTGGCGGGGTCCGATTCCAGGAAACTCTCGTCGATCAGCTTCTGCGCGGCAGGGTCGTCCCAGACCTTGCGCGGCTGCTTCGCCTTGTCGCCGGCGAACTGCTCGAAGCTCAGCGCCGGATCCAGGCGCGACGAGTAGGTGAAGGAGCTGATCTGGTACTTGCCGGTGTTGTAGCGGTCCAGCTGCGTGGCCCATTCCAGCACTTCGATCTTGGCGTTGATCCCCACGGCCTGCATCATGGCCTGCGCCATCACTGCCACCTGGTAGCTCGGCACGTGGGCGCGCTTGTTGGCGTAGATGACGATGGGTTCGCCCTTGTAGCCGGCTTCCTTCAGCAATTGCTGCGCGCGCGCCGGATCGTACTGGTACGTGCGCTTTTCGGCGTTCTGGTAGTAGGCGGAGCCGGCGTAGACGGCGGAATTGTTCAGCTGGCCCAGCCCTTCCGAGGCGGCGGCCACGACTTGCGGGATGTCCAGCGATGCTGCGATCGCCTGGCGCAGCTTCACGTTCTTCAGCACCGGATCCTGCGTCTGGAACAGCAGCGTGTGCTTGGTGGCGTCATGCGGACCGAACACGGTCAGGTTCGGCGCGCTCTTCAGCTCGTTGAAATCGGTGCTCGTGATCTGGCCGGCGTCGATGGCGCCCGACATCATGCCCGCCTTCGAGGTGGACGGGTCCGGCACGACGAGAAATTTCACCTCGTCCACCAGCGGGCGCTTAGATCCGACATAGCCGTCCGGCTTGTCGCCGGGCGGCGAGACATAGTCCTTGAATGCGGACAGCAGCGTGTATTCGCCCCGCTTCCACTCCTTGAGCGTGAACGGGCCCGTGCCCACCGGCTTCACCCAGGAACCGTCGACTGCGACCGAATCCTTGGAAAGAATGGCGGTCATACCGCAGTCGGTGCGCGCCAGCGAATCCAGGAAGACGGCCGACTTGCGGTCCAGCTTCATGACCACGGTCTGCGCGTCGGGCGCGGACACGTCCGTCACCTTCAGCCCGTTGCGGCCGTCGAAGTCGCTGCGGCAGCGCCAGTCCGTCTTCGGATCCATGTAGCGCTGCCAGCTCCAGAGCACGTCCGCCGAGGTCAGCGCGGCGCCATTGTGGAACTTGACGCCTTCGCGCAGCTTAAAGGTGTAGGTCAGGCCGTCTTCCGACAGGTCCACCGACTTGGCCAGCAAGGGGCCCACGGTGCCGTTCTCGCGGTAACCGACGAGCCCTTCGACGATGTTGAGCACCACGCCGTCGGTTGTGTTGTCGCGGTTGACGCCGGGGTTGGTCGAGCGGATATCAGCCGGCTGGGCGACGGTCAGCAGTTCGGCCTGGGCCGAACCGGCGGCGGCGGCCAATGCCAGGCTGAGCGCGAGCGCTCTGGGAACGAAAACGTGGTGCATGAAAAACTCCCCGGGGCGTGCGGCGCAAAATTCACGCATATATTGGCGCCAAAATTAGCTAGCAATTATGGACGCTCTGCTGGCGGCCGCCATACGGGGTATCCCTGAAACGGCGCCCCGAATGCATCGAGGCGGCGTCCTTTCCAGGAGAGCCGCCTCGATGGCTGGGGGAAATAACGTTCAGGAAATGTCTTGGCCGACGTGGGCCGCGATGATTTTCTGCAACCGTTTCACATCTCGCGCTTCCAGCGCGTCCACCATATCGAAGTGCTCGCGCGCGGATGTTTCGATACGCGAGCGCGTCACCCATTCCTTGGCCGGCGCGGCGGGCCCGCGGGCGCGGGTTTCCTGGATCAGCGCGGCCAATTCGCGGTTGCGGCACATGTCGTACATGCCGGCGTGGAAGGCCAGGTTGACCTCGTACTGTTCCAGCAGCGTGCCGTCCTGGAGCAGCTCGGCGAACCGCTCGGCCAGGGTGCGCAGCGCGCGGACCTTGGCGGCGGTGACGTTGGGCATCAGGTCCGCCGCCGCGCCGGTTTCCAGCAGGATGCGGATGTCCCGGATCTGCAGGTGCAGATCCGGATCCATGGCATACACGTGGTAGCCCCGGTTCGGAATATGCGCAATCAGCCGCTTCGCGGCCAATTGGTCTAGCGCCCGCCGCACGTCCAGGCGCTTGGCCTCGTAACGTTCCTGCAGGTCGATCTGTTTCAACCAGGCGCCGGGACCATATACGCCCGCTCGGATATCATGGGCAATACGATCAACCAGGCCGGGCCGTGTCGCCGCCGCTTTCGGCATGAACCCCTCCCGTCAATCAAATCCGAAGCGCGTATTTTAGGGGCAAGTGGGCGCCGCGCCAGCACGCCGGCGCGGCGCCGTCCCCAGGGCCTACGCCGTGGCCCGCAGGGATTCCTGCCCTTCCAGCCGCCAGCGCAGACGGACCCCGCCGGTCTCGGTGGACTCCAGCGCCGGAATCGCCGACAGCAGGCTGCGGGTGTAGTCCTCCCGCGGCTGGTCGAACACCTCGTCCCGGGAGCCCTGCTCCACGATGCCGCCGTCGCACATCACCACCACGCGGTCGGCCACCTGCTCCACCACGCCCAGGTCGTGGCTGATGAACAGGCAGGAGAATCCGTGGCGTTCCTGCAGGTCGGCGAACAGGTCCAGTACCTGTGCCCGCACCGTCACGTCCAACGCGGAAACCGGCTCGTCGGCAATCACGAAAGCGGGCCGCCGCACCACTGCGCGGGCGATCGCCACTCGCTGGCGCTGCCCGCCGGACAATTCATGCGGGAAGCGCTTGGCATATTCAGACCCCAGGCCTACCTCCGCCAGCACCTCGTCCACGCGGCGGCGCTTGTCGGCCGCCGGCATGTCGACCAGCATGCGCAGGCCCTCGCCCACCAGTTGTCCGATAGTCATGCGCGGATCCAGCGAGGAGTACGGGTCCTGGAACACCATCTGGCAATTCAACCGGTAGTCGCGCCAGGCGGGCGAGCGGCGGTCTACCGCCTGGTTCCGGAACAGGATCCGGCCCGAGGTGGGCGTCAGGAGCCCCGCGATGGCCCGGCCCAGCGTCGTCTTGCCCGAACCGGAGCCGCCCACCACCGCGACCACTTCACGCGGTTTTACGTGCAGGTCGATGCCGTTCAGCGCGCGTTTGGCCCCTGTGCGCGAAAACAGCCGCTGGTGGCCCGCGTAGTCCACGACCAGATTCTTGACCTCGACGATGGGCGCTTCCTTCGTCTGCGGACGCGCCGGCAGCCGGCGCGGCATGGCGTCGAGCAGCTTGCGGGTGTACGGGTGCTGCGGCCGCTCCAGGATGCCGGCCGTGGTGCCGGTCTCCAGTACCTTGCCGTGCTGCATCACTACCATGCGTTCGGTGTAACGCGCCACCATGGGCAGATCGTGGCTGATCATCAGCACGGCCGTATGGTGTTCGCGGGTCAGGTCCACCATCAGCTCCAGCACGTCGCGCTGCACCACGGCATCCAGCGCCGTGGTGGGCTCGTCCGCGATCAGGAGAGCGGGCTCCAGCAGCATCACCGAGGCCAGCATCATGCGCTGGCGCATGCCGCCCGAGAACTCGTGCGGCCATGCCTCTATCGCCCCCTTGGGGTCGCGGATCCCCACGCGCCGCAGCATATCCAGGATGCGTTCGCGGCGCGCGGCGGCCGTCAGATCCTTGCGGTGCAGCTTCAGGCCTTCATCCAGCTGGCGCCCGATGGGCATGGATGGGTTCAGCGACGTCATGGGTTCCTGGAACACCATGCCGATGCGCGCCCCGCGTAGCTTGCGCAACGCGGCCGGGCTCGCCTTCGTCACGTCCGTGCCCTCGAACAGGATGGACCCGCCGGCCACGACCAGCGGCTGCGGGGTCAACCCCATGATGGCGCGCGCCGCCTGAGTCTTGCCGCTGCCGGATTCGCCGACGATGCCGACCATCTCGCCCGGCGCCACCTCGAAGGACACGCCGCCGACGATCTCGCGTCCGCCCGCGCCGACCGTCAAAGACAGATTCGATACGGATACCAGTGCGCTCATTACACGCCCCTCATGCGGGGATCGAAGCGGTCTCGCACCGCGTCGCCCAGCAGGTTGATCCCCAGCAGCGCGAGCGCGATGGCCAGGCCGGGAAGAATGGAAAGATAGGAAGCCTGCGCCATGAACGGCCGCGCCGCCGCGAGCATGTTGCCCCAGGTGGGCGCGGGCGGCGGCACGCCCAGGCCCAGGAAGGACAGCGCGCTTTCCGCCAGGATCACCCAGCCGAACATGGACGTGGCCAGCACCGTCAGCGGCGCCACACAATTGGGCAGCACATGGCGGAACATGGTGTAGAGCTCGGAATTGCCCAGCACGCGGGAAGACTCGATGAACTCTTTCTCGCGCAGGGACAGCACCGTGCCGCGCACGATGCGCGTCACCGAAGGCGTGTAGGCCAGGCCCAGCGCCAGGATGATGCCGTACTTGTTCGCGCCCACCACGGCCAGCAGACCCAGCGCCAGCAGCAGGCCTGGAAAGGCCAGCAGCGCATTGTTGAAGGCCATGATGATGCGGTCGGTCCAGCCCCGCACGAAACCCGTCAGGGTGCCGATGGCCGTGCCCGCCACGATGGCGAAGGTCACGGTCAGGAGGCTGATCCAGACGCTGCTGGACGCTCCCGCCAGCAGGCGGGACAGTTCGTCGCGGCCGAACTCGTCCGTGCCCAGCAGGAAATCCCCGCCGGGCGGCCGCAGGCGCGCCGCGAAGTTGATCTTGAGCGGGTCGTGTGGCGTCCAGAAGGCGCCCATGATCGCCGCGACGATCATCAGGGCCACGATCGCGCCGCCCAATAGCGCGTTGGCCGGGATTCGCTTTTTCATTCGGCGGTCACTCTCGGGTCGAAGATGGGATAGCAGAGGTCGATGAGCAGGTTCACGATCACGTAGACCACGCCCACGAACAGCAGGCAGCCCTGGATAACGGGATAGTCGCGGGCGAAGATCGAATCCACCAGCAAGCGGCCCAGCCCGGGAATCGTGAACACGGTCTCCACGACCGCGATGCCGCCCAGCAGATTGCCCAGCACCAGGCCGATCAGCGTCCAGGTGGGGCCGAAGGCGTTGCGGAAGGCGTGGCGCATCAGCACGGCCGATTCGGACAGGCCCTTGGCGCGCGCGTGGGTGATGTAGTCCAGCCGCAGGACCTCTAGCGTGCTGGCCCGCGCCATGCGCATCAGCACGCCGATCTCGTGCAGGAACAGCGTGACGATGGGCATGACCAGATACAGCAGGCCGGCCTTCCAGTCATCGCCGATGGATACGTAGCCCACCACCGGCAGCCATTGCAGCTTCAAGCCGAAAAAGATCAGCAGCAGCAGGCCCAGCCAGAAGGTCGGGATGGACACCAATAGCGTGGCCGAGCCCACCAGGAACAGGTCCGGCGCCTTGTTCTGCTTCCAGGCCGCGATCATGCCGGCCGGCACCGCCACCAGCGCGGCGAACAGCACCGCCACCAGCACCACGCGGCCGCTGATCAGGAAGCGGTCCCACACCAGCGGCAGCACGGGCTGGCCGGTGTTGATGGACGCGCCCAGGTCGCCGTGCAGCATGTTGCCGAACCAGATTCCGAACTGGGCCGCCCAGGTCTGGTCCAGGCCCAGCTTAGCCCGCAGGTCCGCCAGCGCGGCCGGCGTGGCCAAGTCGCCCAGCAGCAGCTGGGCCGGGTCGCCGGGAATGAGCCGAATCATCACGAACACGGCCACCGCCACGATCAGCAGCGTGGGCACCGCCATGACGATACGGGATAGCGCGAAACGCAGCATGGCCCTCTCCTATTGCCCCGCGCGCGCGCATCCGCGCCGCGCGCTCTTCACGATTCCGGTGTTACGCATTGCGCAGCCTGGCCAGCGCCGCGGCCAGGAAATCCTGGACCTGGCCAACGCATTTCAGGCCGTCATGCGGCACGTTGTCCACCATGTCCAGCGTCACATCCACGCCCGCCGCCTCGAACGAACGGCGCAGCGATTCCAGGCGTTCCGGACGGTTCTTGCCGGCGGAGTTGGCACCCGGCATGAAAAACTTGCCGCCTTCGCGGTGGGTGATTTCCCAGGTTTCCAGGTCCGCCTTGCCAACGATCATGTGCACGGCCACCTTGCGCAGGGCGTCCACGTCGATGCGCTTGCCATAGCGGGCTTCCACGTCGCGCACGCCCACCCACCAGTCCTGGTCCGGGTCCAGCAGCGTCACCGAGCCCGGCGCGCCGATCGACACGGCCCACAGGCTTTCCGGATGCAACAGCGCAAAGCGGTTCACGAACTGGCCGCCGCCCGAATAGCCGAACAGGGCGAACTGCTTGAAATCGCGGCCGAATTTCTCGCCCACCTCCGCCACCATGTCCAGCAGGACCTGGTCATAGCGGATGTCGCCTTCGCGCAGTTGCTTGAAGCCGTCGCGGTTGCCGTCGCCCAACGGGCTGACGGGGAACAGCGGGCACAGCACGATGCAATCGTTCCAGCGGGCGAATTCCGCGAACGCGTCGCGATATTCCACGAAGGCCCGGCCCGTGCCGTGCATGATCACGACCAGTTCCATCGGATGTTTGGCCGCGTCGATGTGCGGCGGCACGTACATGCAATAGGAAAAGCGCGGATCGGTACGCGCGGCGAAGACGGTGCTGTGGCCCAGGTCGTAGATGGCCCGGGCGCGGTCGGCGTCGGGTTGGATGGCGAGTGCTGCGTCGGACTGCATGATTTCCTCGTTTCCATGGCCGCTTGGGCGCGCCATGGTCTATGCCGGTGGTCGAAACAATGATTACCTAAATTGGCGCCAATTTTAGGCGTCAGTAGTCCGGCACAACAAGGCAGGGGATTCCCTAGGAAAGCGGCGCGCGCCCCAGGGCGCGCTGGGCGTCAGCGCTTTCCGAACAGCCGCTTGGCCAGACCGACCGCCCCCAGCACCACGGCCCCGGCGACGATGCCGAACAGGGCGTTGAGCAGGGTGGACACCAGCGCCGGGATCACGCTGCCCTCGCCCACCGCGGCGGCGGCGTGTTCGATCAGGGCATGCACGGGCGCGATTCCGTGCGTCAGGATGGCGCCGCCGACCATGAACATGGCGGCGGTACCCACCACGGAGAGCGTCTTCATCAGATAGGGCGCGGCGCCCACGATGCGGCCGCCCAGCCAGGCCAGCGCCCGCGAGGACTTGCGGCTGAGGTACAGGCCCAGGTCATCCAGCTTGACGATGCCGGCCACCAGGCCATAGACGCCGATCGTCATCGCGACGGCGATGATGGACAGCACCAGGACCTGGCGCGTGAAATCGGCACCCGCCACCGCCCCCAGGCTGATGACGATGATTTCCGCCGACAGGATGAAGTCGGTGCGCACCGCCCCCTTGATCTTGGACCGTTCGAAGGCGACCATGTCGACGGCCCGGTCCTGCAGGGCTTCGGAAAGCGCCGCGTGGTGGCCTTCCGGCGAATCGCCGTGCGACAGGTATTTATGAGCCAGTTTCTCGACGCCTTCGTAGCAGAGGAACGCGCCGCCGAGCATCAGGAGCGGCGTGATCGCCCAGGGCGCGAAAGCGCTGATGAGCAGCGCCGCCGGCACCAGGATCAGCTTGTTGATGAAGGAGCCCTTGGCGACCGCCCAGACCACCGCCAGCTCGCGATTGACGGGCACGCCGGTGACCTGCTGCGCATTCAGCGCCAGGTCGTCGCCCAGGACCCCCGCGGTTTTCTTGGCGGCCACCTTGGTCATGACGGACACATCGTCCAGGATGGTGGCGATGTCGTCGAACAATGCAAAGAAACTGCTTCCGGCCATCAAAAATCCCCTGTCGCCCCGTAAGGTTTCCCGAGTTTACAGGCGGCCGGGGCCGGATATGCGTCCCGCGCATGGCCGTTTTCATTCCTTTTGTGTCCGGATCTGCATGGCCCTCCGGCCCGCAAGCGCCTACCCTGGAATCCCACCGTCCCAGGAGTCCACCATGCTCGCCCTGCGCCCCACTTGCGAACACTGCGACACCGCGCTGCCGCCGGCATCCGCCAAGGCCAGGATATGCAGCTTTGAATGCACCTTCTGCGCCGATTGCGCGGAAGGCCTGCTGGGCAATGCCTGCCCCAACTGCGGCGGCGGCTTCACGCCCCGTCCCGTGCGGCCGGCCAGCGACCGCAAGGGCGGAAACTACCTGGGCCGGTACCCGGCCAGCACGGAGCGCAAGCACCGCCCCGTCGACCTGGCCGCCCATGCAAGCCTGCTGCGCAGCCTGGAGGGCATCCCTCCCGAGGAACGCTAGGCGCTACATCGCCTCGATGCGGGGATAGAGATCGCGGTTTTCGCGCTGCATGCGTTCGTGGACGCGACGCAGCACGATATTGGCGTCCGCCCGGAAACCCGCTTCGTCCCGTTCCAGGCTGCCCGCATTGTTCCAGCGGCGGGCGAAGTCCTCGTAGCTGCGCGCGATCTCGTCCATTTCATCCTGGAAGGCGCGGCTGGTGCGGGCCAGGTCCGCGTCGGCGCTGCGGGCCACGGCGGGATACAAGGCCCTGTCCTCTACGGCCAGGTGCAGCTTGATCGTCGCGCTGATGGACACTATGCCACGCGCGATCTCGGCCGCGTTGCGGACCACGCCCGCATGCGCCAGCCGGCGCAGCGAAGCGATGCCCTGCAGGATATCTACGTGTTGCTGTTTGAATTTGTCGATGTTCATGCCGGATTCCCTCGGGCCCGGCGGGGCCGATCGCCCCGCCCCCACGCTTTCGTCGTCTTCAGCCCACCGTCCGTTGCATGGCGGGCGGCTCGGCCGGGCCGGCGGCGTTTTCAAACAGGATGTTGTTCTCCAGGTGTATGTGCGCCATCAGGTCTTCCTTGAAGGTCCGGATGCCCAGGTACAGCGCCCGCCAGGTATTGCAGGCGGCGCGCGGCAAGGTCACGCCGTTGGTCAGGGCAAGCAGCCGCTCCAGCGCCACGCCGTGGTCGTCGTGCTCCATGCGCATGACCCGGATGGGCATGGTCGCCATGGCGCCGTGCCCACGCGCCAGCATCGGAAACAACACCTGCTCCTCTTTCTGCATATGGCTTTCCAGCTCCTGCTGCATGACGCGCAGGTGGTCCGCCAGGCCGGTCGGGCAGTCCGGGCTGTCGGCATGCACCTGCTCCACTTTCAGCGCCAGCCGGATCAGCTCGGGCAGCTGCTGGCGGTGCACCTCGTGATAGCGCTCCAGGATGTGATCGATCAGCTCCGCCGGCGAGGCCAAGCCCCAGTCCGTTTCGGGGGAGGCATTCTGCGCCAGCGCGATCAGGCGGGCTTCGATCTGCGCCGCGTCCAGCGAACGCTGGGCCGCCGCTTCGGCCAGGCTTTTCTTGCCGCCGCAGCAGAAATCCAGTTCGTATTCATGAAAAACCTGAGTGGCGCCAGGAATGCTGCGGGCCAACTGTCCCAGGGATTGCTCGACCATGCTCATCGTCTTCTCCATTGATCGTGACGGGTACCTGGATAAAAGCGAAAACCGTGCCAGGAAAAAGTTGTGATTTATCAATCATCTGCAAATTAAAGGGTGAATATCACCCCAAACGGATGGGGTTGTATTCACCGTCAAGCGGTAAAATTCACCCCATGCAAAACCTCCTGCTCGCCGATCTGGTCGTCGACCTTCCCCCCGCCGTCCGCCTCCAGCGGCTGCTTTCCAGCCTGCGCGCGCACTTCCGCTGCGGCGCCGTGGCGCTCCTGCAGCTGGAAGAAGACCACCTGCGTCCCGTCGCGGTGGACGGCCTGACGCAGGACGCGCTGGGGCGCCGCTTCGCCGTGCAACATCATCCGAGGCTGGCGGCCATCCTCGCGCGGCGCGGCGTCACCTGCTTTCATCACGACAGCACCTTGCCCGATCCGTACGACGGGCTGATCAACGGCATGGCGGGCGAACCGCTGCCCGTGCACGACTGCATGGGCACTAGCCTGCACATCGAGGGGCGGCCCTGGGGCGTGCTGACCCTGGACGCGCTGGAGGTCGGCACTTTCGACGCGGAGGCCCAATCCGATCTGCGCGACTACATCGTGGTGCTGGAAGCCGCGCTGCGGACCACGCGGCTGGAAGCCGAGATCCGGGCGCTGCGCGTGGCGCGCGGCGCGGAACCGACCGACAGCGCCGCCCCCGACAGCAACGAGATCCTCGGCCAGAGCGAATCCATCGGCCGCCTGCTGCACGAGATCGAAGTGGTCGCGGATTCCGAACTGCCCATCCTGCTGCTGGGCGAAACCGGCGTGGGCAAGGAGCTGTTCGCGCACCGCGTGCACCGTCTTTCGCGCCGCCGCGACAAGCCCCTGGTGCACGTGAATTGCGCCGCCCTGCCCGAGTCCCTGGCCGAAAGCGAACTGTTTGGCCACGCCAAGGGCGCGTTCTCGGGAGCGGTCACCGACCGCCCGGGCCGCTTCGAGGCCGCCAACGGCGGCACGCTGTTCCTGGACGAAGTGGGAGAGTTGCCTCTACTGGTGCAGGCCAAGCTGCTGCGCACCTTGCAGAACGGCGAAATCCAGCGGCTGGGCGACGACCGCCCGCGCAGGGTGGACGTGCGCATCGTGGCCGCCACCAACCGCAGCCTGCGCGACCTGGTGCGCGCGGGGGACTTCCGCGCCGATCTCTATCACCGCCTGTCCGTCTACCCGATCCCGATCCCGCCGCTGCGCGATCGCGGCAACGACGTGCTGCTGCTGGCCGGACGCTACCTGGAGCTGAACCGCGCGCGCCTGGGGCTGCGCAGCCTGAGGCTGTCGCCCGAGGCCGAGGAAATGCTGCGCCGCTACCGCTGGCCCGGCAACGTGCGCGAACTGGAGCACGTCATCAGCCGCGCCGCCATCAAGGCCGTCAGCCACGGCGCCAGCCGCAACGAAATCGTTACGCTGAGCGCCAAGCTGCTGGACCTGTCCGACGGCGACATGGAGGTGGCCGGGCCCGATGAAGACATCGATATGCCCGAACCCGCAGGCCCCACTCTGGCGCTGCGCGACGCGGTGGATGCCTGCCAGCGCCAGGCGATCCGCCGCGCGCTGGCGGCGCACCAGGGCAACTGGGCCGTCGCCGCACGCGCCCTGGAGGTCGACCCCAGCAACCTGCACAAGCTGGCAAGGCGGCTGGGGCTCAAGGGCTGAAACGGCGGCGGGCGGCGGCATGGACGGGGATCACTCGATCTTGATCCCCGTATCGCGTATGAGCTTGTCCCAGCGCTGCGATTCGGCCTGCACGCGCTGCTGGAACTCCTCGGGCGAGCTGGAGACGATGTTGAAGCCGCCCTGCTCCATGCTGTTCTTGACCTGAGGCGTTGCCAGCGTGTCGCGCAGAGCCTGCTGCACACGCTGGCGCACGTCGGGCGGCAAGCCCGCCGGCGCCAGCATGCCGACCCATGAATAGGCTTCGAAGCCCGGCACCAGCTCGGCGATGGGCGGAACGTCCGGCAATGCGGGCGCCGGCTTCGCCGATCCGATGGCCAGCGCATTCAGCCGCCCGCCCTGCACGAAGCCGACGATGGTGGGCAGGCTGGCGATCACCACGTCCACCTCGCCGCCCAGGATCGCATTGAACATCGGTCCGCCCCCGCGGTAGGGCACGTGCGTCACCTTGATGTCCGTGCGGGCGGCGAGCGCCGCCAGGTTGAGGTGATTGGAGCCGCCCACGCCGGACGAGCCGTAGTTCACCTGCCCCGGATGCGCGCGCGCATAGTCCAGGAACTGCTGCAAGGTGGTGATGCCGGTTTTCTTGGCCGTCAGCAGCACCGCGGGCATGGTGCCGATCAGGCTGATGTAGTCGAACGACTTGATCGTGTCGTATTGCAGGTTCTTGTAAAGCGAACCATTGACCGCGTGCGAATCGAAGGCCAGCATCAGCGTATAACCATCGGCGGGCGCGCGCGCCAATTCCGCCGTGCCGATGGTGCCGGACGCGCCGCCCTTGTTGTCCACCACCACCGTCTGCCCCAGTTTCTGCGACAGCACCGGCGCGATATTGCGCGCCACGTAGTCCACCGAACCGCCCGGCGGGAACGGCACGATCAACCTCACCGGCCTGTCCGGATACCCCTGTCCCCATGCCGCTCCGGCGGCAGCGCAAAGCGCCGCCGCAGCGATGACGGAACGCCATCGTTGCTTCATCATGCCCAGTCTCCTTTGGTGGTATGCGGGCCGCTATGCTGCGGCCCTCTTCGGTTCGGCGGCCGCTATCGATTCACGTCGACGACAATGCGGCCTCGTATCCTGCCCTCCAGCAGCGGCACGGCGGCCGCGGCGATCTCCGACAGCCCCAGCTCGCGCGTGTTGGCTTCCAGCATGCCTTGGGGCAGTTCCTCGGCCAGCCTGCGCCAGGCCTCCGCGCGCAGCCCCATGGGCGCGTAGACGCTGTCCACGCCGATCAGCGCGACGCCGCGCAGGATGAACGGCGCCACCGTCGCGGGCAGGTCCATGCCCTGGGCAAGCCCGCAGGCCGCCACCGGCGCGCCGTAGCGCATGCCTGCCAGCACATTGGCCAGCGTGTGGCTGCCGACGCAATCGACCGCCGCCGCCCACGCCTCCTTCTGCAGCGGCTTGCCCGGACCCGACAGCGTGGCGCGGTCCAGGATGCCGCTGGCGCCGAGACCGCGCAGGTAGTCCGCCTCCTGCGGACGCCCGGTGCTGGCCGTGACCGTGTAGCCCTTGCCCGCCAGCAGCGCGATGGCGACCGTGCCGACGCCGCCGTTGGCCCCGGTGACCAGCACCGGCCCGCCCTCGGGCGTAGCGTTGTGGCGTTCCAGCGCCATCACGCAAAGCATGGCGGTATAGCCGGCCGTGCCGATGGCCATGGCCCGGCGCGCGTCCATGTCCGCGGGCAGGCGCAGCAGCCAGTCGGCAGGCACGCGCGCGGCCTGCGCCAGGCCGCCCCAGCGGGTTTCGCCCAAGCCCCAGCCGTTGAGCAGCACGGCGTCGCCCGGCTTGAAGCGCGGATCGGCGCTGTGGCGCACCGTGCCCGCGAAATCGATGCCCGGCACCATGGGAAAACTACGCACCACGGGCGACTTGCCGGTGATCGCCAGCGCATCCTTGTAGTTCAGCGACGAATACGCCACGTCCACCAGCACCTCGCCATCGGGAAGCTCGTCCTCGGCGATCCGCTCCAGCCGCGCCTGCGTGGCGCCATCCTCTCCCCGCGTCAATTTCAATGCCCGGTACGGCATTCCCCTCTCCCCATCAGCAGTGGCGCCCGGCGCGGTGGCCTGCGGCGCCGTGGCGAACCGCGCGGCCAGTCCCGCCGCGATGCGCTCGTTCATCATTTCCGTGGTTCCGTCTGCGAAGCACAGCGCCTTGGCCGCCAGCAGCCGCCGCGCCATGCCCTGCGCAGGCAGCAATCCGCCCGCGCCCAGGACCTGCACGCAGGCGGACACGGCATCCAGGCATTCCTCTCCGGCGTATTTCTTGGCCATGGCGGCCGCGGCCACGGCCTCGTCGGATCCCGCGTCGATCAGGCCCGCGGCGCGGTCCGCCAGCATCCGCAGTATCTGCAGACGCATCGACACGTCCGCGAGAGACCAGCGCAAGCCCTGCTGCTCGATGATCGGGCGGCCGAAAGCCTGCCGCGTCGAAGCGTGGCGCACCGCAAGCCGCAGCGCGCCGTCGAGCAGGCCCGCGGCCATCGCGGCGATATGCGTGCGCGCCTTGTTCACGCCGGCCAGCGCCATGGAGAATCCCTGGCCCGGCGCGTAAAGCACGTCGCTGTCCTCGGCCCGATAGCCCGTCAGGCGGATGCCGGCGATGCCCGCCGCGCCCAGCCCTTCGAGCGGCGCGCCCGCCACCCGCTCGCATTGCGGCGCCCGCAGGTCGACGATGAAGCAGGCAATGCCCGCCGGTCCGCGCGCCGGATCCGTCTGCGCGAACACCAGCGCCACTTCGCCGCCCGCGGCGTTGGCCACCCAGGCCTTCTCGCCGTCCAGGATCCAGCCCCCTCCCTCGCCGCGCCGAGCCCGCGTGGCGATGGCGGCGAAATCGCTGCCGGCGCGCGGTTCCGACATCGCGGTGCCTCCTATGAGCTCTCCCGCCAGCAGGCCCGGCAAATAGCGCGCGCGCGCCGCCGCGCTGCCGTGCTCGGCGATGCGCAGCGCCACGTTGTGCTGGTTGATGAAGGCGAAGGCGAAGGCGAAGTCCGCCGCCGCCAGGGTTTCCGCCACCCTGGCGCGCATGCGGTAGGGCAGGCCCAGCCCACCCTCGCCCGCCGGGACCTCGATCCCGGCATAGCCCCGCCGGCACGCCTGCCGGATCAGGTCGCCGGCCCAGGGCTGTTCGCCGCAGCCCGCGGCCGCCAGGGGCCCCAGCTCGCCACGCGCGAATTCCGCCACGCCGCGCAACAGCGCGCGCGCGTCCTCGCCCAGCCCGGCGTCGCGATCGTCCTGGACGGCGTTCATCGCGCCGCTCCCGCCAGCGCGGCGTCCGTCCGGATCACCCCCGCCTCCCGCAGGGCGGCCAGCCTGTCGTCGCCATAGCCCGCCATGCCGCGCAGCAGCGCCTCCGTGTCCTCGCCCAGCGCGGGCGGGTAGCCCAGTTGCGGCTGGCCGGCAAACTTGAAGGGGTTGCCCAGCATGCGCACGGGCTCGCCGCCTTGCGGCCGGGCCACGGGCTCCACCATGCCGCGCGACGCGGCCAGCGGATGCGCCAGCGCCTCGTCCACGCCCAGCACCAGCGCGGCGGGCACCCGCCGGGCCTCGAAGATATCCAGCCATTCCTGCGCAGTGCGCCGGCCGATGGCGCCGGCCAGGTCCTCGGTCAGGGCCTCCACGTTGGCGACCCGCGCCGCAGGCGTGGCATAGCGGGCGTCCGCGGCCAGCCCGGGCAGCCCGATGGCGGCGCACAGGGCCTGCCAGAACGCGTCGCCTGTCGGCGCCAGCGCGATCCAGCGCCCGTCCGACGTGCGGTAGATATCGCTGGGCGCGATCATGGCGTGCCGCGCGCCGCTGGCGCGCGGCGCCGGACCTCCCTGCAGATAGCCCTGCGCCTGCCAGGTCAGCATGGCCATCTGCGCGTCGAACAGCGACACTTGGACGCGCTCTCCGATACCGGTGGCCTGCGCCTGCGCCAGACCCGCCGCCACTCCCAACGCCAGATAAAGCCCGCCCGCCAGATCCGCCACCTGGTAGCCCACGCGCACCGGCTTGCCGCCGGCCTCGCCCGTTATGCTCATCAGGCCGGACATGGCCTGCAGCATCAGGTCGAACGCCGGCGCGCCGGCATAGGGCCCCTGGTCGTCCAGCCCGATCAGCTGGCCGACCACGATACGAGGGTTGATCGCGGCCAGGGTCGCGTGATCCAGGCCCAGCCGCGCCGGCACATCGGAGGCAAAACCGTAGATCACCGCATCAGCTTCCCGCACCAGGTCCTGGAAGGCCTGTCGGCCCAGGGGGTGTTTCAGGTCCAGCGCCACGCTGCGTTTTCCCCGGTTCACCGACAGGAAGAACGGCGAATCCTGCGCATCGGACACCGGGGGCACCGAACGGGCATAGTCGCCGCCCACCGGCTCCACCTTGACGACCTCGGCGCCCAATTGCGCCAGCAGCTGGCCGGCGAACGGCCCGCCCAACACCCACGTCAGATCCAGTATGACCTTGCCCTGCAGCATGCCCGCCGCCCTCCAGTGAGTAAAATTCACAATTCTTCCAGGCACGGCCTCCACCCCGCGATTTCCGGCCTGCATTCGTTGGGCGTATTCCAGCATGGCGTACGCGCCGAAGCCAGGCATCATTTTTCGCGACTGCTGTGAGGAAAATTCACAATGAAACCCAGACTCCCGCCGTTGACATCCATTCGCGCCTTCGAATCCGCCGGCCGCCAGCTGAGCTTCACGCAGGCCGCGGACGAGCTGTCCGTCACGCATGGCGCGATCAGCCATCAGATCAAGGCGCTGGAAGACTGGCTGGGCGTGAAGCTGTTCCGGCGCCTCGGCAAGAGGATCGAGCTCACGGACCAGGGGCGCCTGTACCTGGACACCATCAGCCCGGCGCTCAACGCCATCGCCTCGGCCTCGCGCAGCCTGCGCTCGCGGGAGGTGCTGCGCGTCAATGCCCTTCCCACTTTCACCATGCGCTGGCTGTTCCCCCGGCTGGCGCGATTCCGCGAGCAGTACCCGGAAGTGGAAGTGGAGATATCCACCGGGCTGGAACCCTTTCGCCTCCTGCCCTCGAACCTGGACGTGGTGATCCGGCGCGAGGCCGAGCCCACGCCCGGCCTCTACAAGCGCCGCGTGCTGAACGAGAGCTTTTTCCCCGTATGCGCCCCCGGCCTTCTGCAACGGCTGCCGCTTGCCCGCATCACCGATCTGTCGCGCCACACGTTCCTGCACTGCCGCGCGCGGCGCAGCGCCTGGAGCGACTGGCTCGCCAGCGTCCAGCACAGCCGCGTCGTGCCGGCCGAATCATTGGAGCTGGAACATCTGTACTTCGCGTTGCAGGCCGCGCTCGACGGACTGGGCATGACCATCGGCTATTCGTCGCTGGTGGCCAGCGATATCGAGGACGGGCGGCTGGTGGCGCCGTTCGGGCCGCTGACCGTCCAGTCGCCCGGCTACTTCATCATCATCCGCGAAGAGAGGCGCCACGATCCCCTGCTGAAGACGTTCTGCGACTGGCTGATGGTCGAGGGCGAGCGTTTCAACAAGCATATGGAAACGCTGGTGCCGGGCGGATGAACCGGCCCGCGGCTCAGCGCCGCGTCGACATGCTCTCCAGCACGATATCCGCGACCAGTTTTCCGGCCTCCCATTGCGGCATGTGGCCCGCATCGGGCAGCAGGTGCAGCGCCGTGCGGGGCGGCGCGTTCAAGGCGTGTCGCCATGGAATGATCGTGTCCCTCCGGCCGTGGATGATGGTGCAGCGGCACGACGCGCTTTCCAGGTCCGGACCTATGTGCAGCTGCTGCACGCCGTTCCAGCCGGCCGAGCGGCACAGCTCGACCAGAGCCTCGCGGCGAGCCTGCGTGCCCTGGCGCAGCGCGTCGATGAAAGCCGCCGACGGCGTCATGCCCGAGACCGTGAGCTTCGTCAGTTCGCGCTGCACGGCTTCATTGGTGGAGGCGTGCGTCATGCCGGTGAGGAAACTCTGGTCGATCTCGGTGCCCAGCCCCAGCGGTGCGATCAGCACCAGGGCTTCCGCGCCGACGCCAGGCCGCGACACCACCCTGGCCGCGACCGCCGCCCCGAACGAATGGCCCACCAACGTCACCGGCCCGCCGCAATGGGATGCAATGGCGTCAGCCACCGTGTCGACGACGTCCTCGAAGCCCGTAGCCTGCGAACGCGTCTGGCCGTGGCAAGGCAGGTCCATCGCCAGCACGCGCAGGCCAGCCCTGCTGAGCGCATGCGCCAGGCTGGCCCAGGTATCTCGGTCGCCGAACATGCCGTGGACGAGCACGACCGTCGGGCCGCCGGGACGAGCCTCGGCCTCCCATAGGCTCAGACGCATGTCCCCGTGGCGCGTCGCTGCCCAGGCTTCGCGCACATTCGCCTGTCCGCCGTCGCGGGCCTGCGTCCGTGCCTGCCCGATGTCGGCCACGGTCACTCTGCCGTTCGGACCGGACCCTTGGACCGCGTCCAGCGCGATGCCGCGTTCGGCCGCCACGCGTCGCGCCGCGGGCGTGGCGAATTTGCGCTCGCCCGCAGGCGCTGCCTGGGCGGCTTGCGGCGGCCGGGACGCCGGCGCGGAAGCCGCCTCGGCTCGGCCCGCGGAAGCGGTGAGTGGCGCGGCCTTGCTCTCCTGGGCAGGCGCTTCGCCCTCCACCCGAATCCTGGCGATGACCGTATCCGCGTTCACCACGCCATCGACGGCCACGACGTGCTCAACCATGACTCCGTCTTCATGCGCGGGCACCTCGATGATGGACTTGTCGGTCTCGATCTCGACCAGCACGTCCCCCGACTTGAACGCTTGGCCCGGCGGCACGATCCAGGCGACCAGGCGGGCGGCGTCCAGCGCCTCCCCCGTCGGCGGGACGACCATGTCTAGCATTCTGGTCATGCTGTTTCCTTCATGAACTGGATGAACTCCGTAATGGCGCCTTCAGGCTCCATCAGATAGAACACCTTGGTGCGCCCCTGCCGCATCACGCGCGGGGACGACACGCTTTCATATCCCGCGCGGCTCGCCTGCTCGAACACCGCGTCCACATCCTCGACCTCGAACGCCATGTGGCTGTAGCCGAAGTCGCATTGCCGGCGCGGACGCTTGTCGCCGTCCGGCTCGTAGTACTTGAATAATTCGATCCGGTGCGCGCCATGGCGCAGCATCGCCCAGCGTATGGTCGCCCCGGGCAGTCCCACCACCTCGCCCAGCGCGGGTTCCGAGCGGTGGTCCATCTCCCCTTCCAGCTCGAAGCCCAGGAAATCCGTGTAGAAATTCCGGGCCCGCTCGAAATCGTTGACGCAGATGGCGGTATGGTGCGTGGCTAGCAATCTATCTTTCAGCATTGGTCTATCTCCCCGGCGCGGACGCTGGCATCAGCGGGAATCGCCGCGGCGGCTGTCCAGGGACCGGAGCGCCGTCTCCACGGCCTGCGCGTCCGCCAGCGCGGCCCGCTCCAGCACCTTGGAAACCACCGGCGACGAATTCGATCCGGTGACATGGACGATTTCGTGGTCCAGCCAGTCGAACAGGCGCGACTGCGCATCGCTGGCCACCCGCGCCCCGATCGAGGTGCCGCGGGTGGTCTGCTCCACGATCATCAGCGCCTGCGTGCGCCGGACGCCCGCCTCGATGGTTTCCCAATCGATGCCCAGCGGATCCAGCGTGCGCAGATCGATCACCTGCGCGTCGATGCCGCTGCGTTCCGCCACCTGGCAGCAGGTCTCGACCATGAGCCCATAGGTCAGGATGGTGCAGCGCGAGCCTTGCCGGGCGACGCGAGCGCGGCCGATGGGAACGATGTAGTCCCAGTCCTCCGCCGGCACCTTGTCCACCTTCTTGAAGAGGTCGTTGTATTCCACGATCAGCACCGGGTCGTCGCAGCGCAGCGCGGCATTGAGCAGCCCGATATAGTCGTAGGGGCGCGACGGCGCCAGGATGCGCCATCCGGGGTACTGCGCGAACAGACCGCTGGCGTCCATCGAATGCTGCGAACCGTAGCCGGTGCCGGCCGTGACGCGGCTGCGCACCACCACGGGCACGGCGAACTTGCCGCCGAACATATGCCGTACCTTGGCGATCTGGTTGAACAGCTGATCCGCCGCGACCAGCGCGAAATCCGGGTACATGATTTCCACCACCGGGCGCATGCCGTTCAAGGCCGCTCCCAGCGCCAGGCCGGTGAAGCCGTTCTCGCAGATCGGCGTGCCAATGAGCCGCCCGGGGAAATGGTCCCCGATATCCTTGGTGGCGCCAGCGGTGCCGCCCTTCAGGCGATGCACGTCCTCGCCCAGGATGAAGATGCCGTCGTCGCGCTGCATGTTCAGCAGCATCGCCCGCGAGATCACGTCCTGGAACTTCGCGTCCGCGAGACCGGCGGACGGCTGGTCTTCCAGTTCCGCCACGCGCTGGCCCGCCAGCTCGCTCAGGTCGCCCCGGATGCCCGTGTCCACGCTCGCCGGATCGGGCCACAGCTCGGACCTGATGCGCTGCGATTTCTCGTCGCCATAGTGCTCCAGCAGCCGCTCCAGCGCGCCGTCGATCAGTTCGTCCGCCCGGCGTTCGAGCACCGCGATGCCGGCATCGTCGATCAAGCCCAGCGCCTTCAACTGGGCCGGGAACGTCACGATGGGATCGCGTGCCTGCCAGGCTTCCTCTTCCTCTTTTTCGCGGTAGCGGAACGCGCTGCCTTTCAGGGCGCCGGACTGGTGCAGATAGCGGTAGGTCTGCGCCTCCAGCAGCACCGGTCCGCCGTCGCGGCGAATGATGGCGCGCGCTTCCTGCATGGCCAGGCGCGCGGCCACGACGTCCATGCCATCGAACTCGATGGCCGGCACGCCCAGCGACAGGCCGCGCGCCGACAGCCGGGTCTCGCGGGTCTGTTCGGAGACGTGCGTAGACACTGCGTACAGATTGTTTTCCACGAAAAAGATCGTGGACGTACTGTAGAGCGCCGCCAGGTTCATGGCCTCGTAGGCCGCGCCGCTCTGCATGGCGCCGTCGCCGAAAAAGGCCACGGACACGTGGTCGCGTCCGCGCAGCTTGTCGGCGAAGGCGTAGCCCACGGCGTGCGATGGGTTGCCGCCCACGATGGCGTTCGAACCGTAGATGCCGGCTTCGGGATAGCGCAGATGCATGGAACCGCCCCGGCCGCCGCAATAGCCGGGCGTCAGGCCCAGGATCTCGGCGTAGGTCCGGTACACCACTTCGCGGTGCGCGGCCAGCGTCTCCGAGGCCAGCGGCGCGTAGTCCGCGGACGTGGCGTGGTTCAGGGCCTTGGCCAGGAATTGATGGTGCATGCGGTGCGTGCCGTTGATCTTGTCCGTCGACTCCAGCATCGACATGGCTCCCACCGCAGCTCCGTCCTGCCCGATGCTGGAATGCGCGGGGCCATGCAGAATGCCGGCCACGCTCAGCTTCAGGAGTTTTTCCTCGAAGCGACGTATCAATATCAACTGCTCCAGCATCACCGTCATCTGCCGGGGCTCGATGCCTCGCGCGTCGTCCTCCGTAACCTTGAGCCGCCACCATGGGGTCTGGGTCTTCAGAGCAGCAAGCCGGGAACTCATCGTTTCGTCTCCAGGCCGGTCTTTCCGGCCGGACGCCGGCGCGGCGCCATCCTCGATATGCTTCATGTTTCGTTCCTTCAATGGGCCGTGGCCAGGGCGGTGTCCAGGGGCTCCGTCTCCTGCGCCCGGAGCAGCTTCCAGATATGCGTGCGCAGGTGCACGAACGCCTCCATGTCCATCACGTCCTCGATCCGTTCCATGCTGTCCCAGTCCTCGCGCTTGCGCACATCGGAGACGTTGATGATCTCTTTGATCTGTCCGGGCCGCCCCGTCAGCACCACCACCCGGTCCGACAGGTACACCGCTTCCTCCACGCTGTGCGTGATGAACAGCACCGTGCGCGGATTGAGCCGCGACAGTTTGACCAGCTCTTCCTGCATGACGACCCGCGTCTGCGCATCCAGCGCGCCGAACGGCTCGTCCATCAGCAGCACGTCGGGGTCCAGCGCATAGCTGCGCGCGATCGCCACGCGCTGCTGCATGCCGCCCGACAACTGGTGTGGATAGGCCTGTTCGTAGCCCGCCAAACCCATCAGCTCGATATAACGCGCCACCGTTGCCGCTCGCGCCTCGCGCGAGGCTCCCTTGCACTTCAGGCCGAAGCCGATGTTCTCGGTCACGGTCTTCCAAGGGAAGAGCGCGAACTGCTGGAATACGACGGCGCGGTCGGGCCCGGGCTGCTCCACATCTCTACCGCCGACACGCACGCTACCCGCCGAGGGAAACTCCAGGCCCGCCGCCATCCTCATCAAGGTGGTCTTGCCGCAACCCGAGGGCCCGACGATGGAGACGAACTCCCTTTCCCCCACCTCGAAGCTGACGTCGTCCAGCGCCAGGAAGCGCTCGCCGCCCCGGCTGAAGGTGCGCTGCACCCGTTCGAAAGTGATCTGACTCATGCTTGCGTTCCTTTGTTGAGAACCGCGGCCGCTGGCCTACTTTGCGACATTGGCGACGAAGGCCCTGAGCTTGGGATCGTCCTGGATCATCTGCAGATACTTGCCCGTGACCATCGTCTTGGGATCGGGAATCTTCTTGACCACGCCCACGGACACCATGAATTCCCCAACGCTGTTCCACCACCCCACGATCTCCGAGACGCCGCCGGGACCGGGCGCGAACAGTTTGGTCTGCTCGGCCAGGTCGAAAGCGGGCCGGTCGCGCAGTTCCTGCTCCAGGTACTTGTCGGGAAATTTCACGCCCACGCTGCCGAAGAACGCCTTCAGATATGCCCTGGCCTCTTCGGGATGCGCCCGCTGCCAGGCCACCGCGCGCAAATAGACCGCCAGGAAGCGGGCCACCTTGTCGGGATGCTGCTTGGCGAATGCCGGCGTCGTGAACAGGTAGCTGTGGATTGGCATCTTCAACTCCGCGCCCGTGCAAATAACCTTGGCGCCGATGGCCTCCTCCAGGATGTAAGTGTTGGGCGCCCACACGGAAGAGATGTCGTACTTGCCGCTCATCACCGCGGCGTTGATATCGGGCGGGGAGAGGTTGACGAAGCGATAGTCATCGGGTTTGAGCCCGAATTTCTTCGACAGGCATTCGGCGGCGCCCCATTGGCCTGTGGAGTTGCTGGTAACGGGTATGGTCTTGCCCTTGAGCAGCGCCGGATTCTTGAGATATTCGTCCGCCCGGTCCTTGATGGCCATCAATGTGATGATGGCGGCCTCGCCGTCCGCAATGCCGATAGTCTGCAAGCCGTACTTCGACGCCCCGAGCAGCGAAGGGATGTTGCCCGCCCCGCCCACGTCCCAGGACCCGGAGGCGCCCGCCGCGATTTCCACCGCACCGGAGGCAAAGGTCGAAATCTCGGGCTTCAGGCCCACCTCTTGCCACCAGCCCTTCTCGCTTGCGATGTACCACTCCAGCGCCCACCGCTGCGGCTGCTGCCCGATGCGGATGGTGAACAGTTCCGTGCCCGCCGGCGCGCCCTGGGCCTCCGCCTGCCCGGGCCCCCACAGCCAGCACCCGATCACGATCGCCGCCAAGACCTTGAGGCCTTTGTATTGTTTCATCTGTCTCTCTCCAATATGGAATGCCGCTACACACTGCCCGCCCGTTCTCTCTCCTTTTTCGTCCCGGTCAGCGCGACCAATCGCGCTGCACCCGCCGTTGCAGGGCGCGCATGGCGTAGTCGATGCCTGCGCCTATCAACCCTATGGTGATCATTCCGCTTATCACGATGGCGGGTTCCAGATTGCTGCCGCCCTGCACGATCATGTAGCCCAGCCCGGTCGACCCCACGATCAGCTCCGCGCCGATCAGCGACTGCCAGCCGAACCCCGCGCCGACCCGGATGCCGGCCACGATGTGCGCCAGCGAGGCCGGCAGCAGAATTTCCGTCAGCGTGGCCCACCGGCCGGCGCCCAGCATCTGGCCGGCCTCAATGAGGGTGCGGTCGATCTGCTTGGCGCCGCGATAAGCGTTCAACACGCAGGGCGCGAAGGCTCCGGCGAATATCACCAGCGTGGGCGACAGGAAGCCGGTGCCGAACCAGAAGATCGCAAACGGCACCCAGGCAATCGGGGGAATGAAGCGAAACGCCTCGAACACCGGCGCCACCGCCCAGTCCAGCGCTTTGAAGCGCCCCATGAACAAACCCAGCGGCACGCCCAGCAAGACGGCGATGGAAAAGCTGATCAGGAATTTCTCCAGGCTGGCCAGCAGATGCATCTGCAGAACCGAACCCGCATAGGGCTCGCGCGTGTGTTCGGCCATGCTGCGCAGCACGGTCAACGGTCCCGGCAGGAAAGCGGGCGATACCAGGCCCAGGCCGGAGAGCAGCGCCCAGCCGCCGAATAAGCTAACGATTCCGAGGGCCGGCATCAGCCAGCGTTCCGCCACCCGCCGCGACACGGCGGCGCGCCCGCGCGCCAGGCGAACGTCGTTCAGGCTTTCCATGGCATCATCCTACGTTCGACTTGCGCGAGCAGCGCGGACATCAGCATGCCCATCGCCGCCACCGCAGCCATGGCTACCAGGATCATTCCCGAGTTCAGGTCCCGGGTAGCGATGATCAGCACATGGCCCAGCCCCACGAAGGAGCCAACCAGCTCGGCCGCCACCAGCACCATCCAGCATGCCTGCAGCGAGGTCCGCAGGCCGGTGAAAATCGCCGGCAGCGCGCCGGGCACGACGACGTCCAGCAGCATCAGCCGGCCAGCTGCGCCATTGGCGCGCGCCGCCTCGACCAGCGTTTCGTCGATATTGCGCACGCCGGTATAGGTGTTGATCACCGTGGGCGCGAAGGCCGCCAGCCAGATGACGAAGACCTTGGCGCCGGTGCCCAGCCCGAACCACAGTATCGTCAGCGGAATCCAGGCAATGGGAGCGATCGGACGGATGATCTGGAACACCGGATTGACGTAGGCTTCGACCAGCCGGCTTTGTCCCATCAGGATGCCCAACGGCACGCCCGTCAGCGCCGCCGCCGCGAAACCGTACAGCACCAGCGCGCTGCTGGCTGCGACGTGTTGCAGCAATGTGCCGTCGGCATAGCCCTCGCCGGCAATCTCCAGCAAGGCGTCCCAGGCATCGGCGGGCGACGGCAACTGAACCGCGCTCAATAGCTCCAGCGGGCCGGTGGCCACGTACCAGGCCAATAACAGCGCCGCGACCGATGCGCTGCTGACCAGCCAGCGCAACGAAAGGCGGCGGCGAGCCGGCGCAGGGGGATAGGCGGAAGGCCTGGCAACGGTCATGACAGCGCTCCGGTCGAGCAGAGCCAAGGCGGCCTGGGCGGCGGCGATGGCGCGGGGGGACAGCGGATGGCGCGCCATGTCAATGCGTCCTCAGCACGATCTTGGCCGATGCGGCGCGCCCGCCGTCCAGGTCGGAGAAGGCCTGCGCGCCCGCGCCCAGTTCACGCTGCTCGATCCAGGACAGATCGCCGAAAACGCCGCGATGCAATGCCTCCACGGTCGCACGCAGATCCGCGCTGGTGTAGGTGTAGGCGCCAATCAAGGTAATCTCGTCCAGCGTCAACCGCCGCATGTCGATTTCGCTGGCCCAGTCCTGCAGGCCGATGTGCAGCATGACGCCGCCCGGCTGCACCGCAGCCAGCGCGGCCGGCCGCGTAAGCTTGCCTCCCACCGCGTCCACAACCAGCTCGTACGCGCCCGGCGCGGGCGCCGTCTCGCGCGGATCGAATGCCGTGCAGCCCGCGTGCCGCCCTGCCGAGGCGCGCCGCAACGGATTGGTTTCGGCCAAGCTGACGCGGCACCCCTGGCTGCGCAGCAACAGCGCCGTGAGCAGGCCAATGGCGCCGCCGCCCACGACCAGCGCGCGGGCTTCGGCCAACGGACGGAAGAGCGCCCGCTGCGCCAGCGCCACGCCGTGCAAGGCGGTGGCCGCCGGCTCGGTCAGCGCGGCCGCGGCGGCCGGCATGTCCTGCGGCACCGGAATCAGACAACGCTCGGGAATGGCCATGAATTCGGCGAATGCACCGGGGCGCGTCATGCCCACCATGCCGCGGTCGTTACACAGGTTGTTGCGGCCCTGCACGCAAAAATCGCACCGGCCGCAATGGATCAGCGGATTTCCGGTGACGCGTTGGCCGGCGCGGCTGCCGCCCACCAGCGTGCCGACGAACTCATGGCCCAGAATCAGCGGCGGCTTGCGGCGCGGATCATGCCCATGATAAGCGTGCATATCCGAGCCGCAGATGCCCACCGCCTCGATGCGCAGCAGCGCGTCGCCGTTCCCCGGCACGGGATCGGGTTCCTCCCGGTAAATCAGCTGGTTGGGCTCGGTGTAGACAAGGGCTTTCATGGCTGGACTCCACGGAGATGCCGGTCAGCGGGCCGAAAAACCGCCGTCTATGAACAGGGTCTGCCCGGTGATGTAGGCCGAGGCTTCGCTTGCCAGGAAGACGGCTGCGCCGTGCAGGTCGTCGAGCTGGCCGTTGCGCCCGATCATGGTGCTCGCGGCCAGCGCCCGCACGCGATCCGGATCGCCCATCACAGGCGCGGTCAGCGGAGTCTCGAAAAAGCCGGGCGCGATCGCATTGCAGGTGACGCCATAGCGCGACCAGTACTCGGCAATGGCGCGGGTCAGCTGCATCAGGCCGCCCTTGGAAGCGCCATAGGGCGCACTGTCCGGAAAGGCGCGCACGCATTGCAGCGAGGTAATGTTGATGATGCGGCCCCAGCCCCGCTCGCGCATGGCCGGCGCAAGCGCGCGGGTCAGCAGGAAGGGCGCGGTAAGGTTGATCGCCAGAGAACGGTCCCAGTCCTCGTCGGCGGTATCCTCGAAGGGCTTGCGCACATTGATGCCCGAGGCGTTGACCAGGATGTCGGGCGCGCCGAAAGGCTCGGCCGCGCGGGCCGCAAAGCCGCGCAGCGCGTCACGGTCGGCCAGGTCGCAGGGCAAGGGCCGCGCGCGCAGGCCTGCCGCCTCGAACTCGCTCGCAGCGGAAGCGAGCTCCTGGGCGCGCCGCGCTACCAGGACCACGCTGGCGCCTGCCCGCGCCAGCGCCAGGCCGATGGTCTTGCCGATGCCGGAACTGCCGCCGCTAACCAGCGCAACGCGGCCGTCCAGGTCGAACAGGCGGAACATGTCGTTCTGCATGATGGCTTCACTCCCGCACGGGTTCGCCCAGTTCGAAGGATTCCTGCGGAAAATACTTGGCTAGGCGATCGTCCGCCGTGCGCGCGTGCGCCTCCATGCCCTCCAGGCGGGAAATCCGGGCGGTCACCTGGGCGGTATCGCGGCTGGCCTGCCGCGTCATGCGCTGCCAGGTCACGGTCTTGATGAACTTGTGCACCGACAGGCCGCCCGAATAGCGCGCCGCGCCCTTGGTGGGCAGGATGTGGTTGGTGCCGCTGGCCTTGTCGCCGAAAGCCACCGTGGTTTCCTCGCCCAGAAAGAGCGAGCCGTAGCAGGTCAGGCGCCTGAACCACCAGTCCAGGTCCTCGCAATGGACCTCCAGGTGTTCGCTGGCGTAGCGGTCGGAAACCTCCACGGCCTCTTCGCGCGTATCGCAAAGCACCACCTCGCCATAGTCGCGCCACGCGGCGCCCGCGGCGTCCCGCGCGGTGGGCGGCAAGGCGGCAATCAGTTCCGGCACTCGTCCAAGCACAGCTTCGGCCAGGGCGCGGTCGGTCGCGATCAGCCACGCGGGCGACTCGTGGCCGTGCTCGGCCTGTCCGACAAGGTCCGAAGCGACGATGGCCGGATCCGCAGAAGCGTCGGCGATGATGCAGACCTCGGATGGGCCTGCGAAGACGTCGATGCCCACGCTGCCGAACAGCATACGCTTGGCTTCCGCCACGAACTTGTTTCCCGGGCCGACAATGATGTCGGCCGGGCTGCCGGTGAACAGGCCGTAGGCCATGGCGGCGATCGCCTGCACGCCCCCCAGAGTCATCACGGCGTCCACGCCCGCGACTTGCATGGCGTAGAGCACCTGAGGGTGTATGCCCTCGCCTCGGTAAGGCGTGGAACACGCGATGACGGTGGGCACACCGGCCGCCTTGGCGGTAGCGATGCTCATGTAGGCCGAGGCGATGTGCGCATAGCGCCCCGTGGGCACGTAGCAGCCCGCCACGTTGACGGGTATCAGCCGCTGCCCCGCGACCAGGCCGGGCGCAAGCTCCAGCTCGAATTCGCGCACCGAAGCCATCTGCGCCTGTGCGAATTTGCGCACCTGGCCGGCGGCGAATTCGATGTCGCGCTTGATGCCGCCGGGGATGGACGCCGTGCGCCGCTCGATCTCGGCGGCGCTGACCAGAATATCTCCCTCCCATTTGTCCAACCGCCTGGCGTAGTCGCGCACCGCGGCTTCACCTCCCGACTTGATGTTCGCCAGCATCTCGGCGGCGACCTCGCGCGCCGCGGCCTCATTGCCCTGGGGCTGTTTCGACGCGGACTTGAGCTTGCTTACTGCCATGGTATGGCCTCGCGGAAGTAGGGATGAAGCTCAGTTGGCCTTGTTGGCGAAGGTCTTGAGCGCCGGGGTCTGGTCGACGCGCTTCATGTAGTCGTCCGTGATGTAGGCCTTGGGATCCGGCACCTCTGTAAGCGTGCCTACGCTTTTCAGGTAGCCGGACAACGCCTCGTACGCGTTGTCCAGCGTGGACTTGCCGCCGGTCCGCGACATCAGCTTGAGTTGTTCGTCCAGCGTGAAGATCGGCCGTTCCAGCTCCTGCCCCAGGTATCCGTCGTTGAGCTTGATGCCGTTGGCCTGGAACAGTTTGCGCAGGTAGCCCATGGCTTCCGCCTTGTTGTTCTTCTCGAAGCTGACGGCCCGCAGGTAGACCGCCAGGAACTTGGCGACCGCTTCCGGATTCTGCTGGGCGAATTCACCCCGCGCCACCAACGCCCCCGGAATCATCACGCCCGCATCCTTGCCGCTGCATACGACTTCCGCGCCGCTCTGCTCGTTCAGCGTGTAGAAATTGGGCGCCCAGGTGCCGGCCAACATGCCATTGCCGCCGATAAACGCGGACACCAGCTGGGCGGGAGCCAGCGTCACCACGCTGACGTCGCTACGCTGCATGCCCCATTTCTTCAGGCAGGCCATGGTCGCGTATTCTCCCGTGGAGTTCGGACTGAGCAGTACCTGCTTGCCCTTCACTTCCTTGGCCGCGTTGCTGCGCACAGCCGCGGCGTTCTCCTTGCGCGCCATCACGCCGTTGGCGGTCGATTCGTCATTAGTGACGCCCAGCGTCACGATGCCGTAGCGCTGCGCGCCCAGCACCGCCGGTGGCGAGCCCGTGCCGCCCACGTCCCACGACTTGGACGCGGCGCCCGCGATCTGCTGCGCGCCTGCGGGGTACACCACGAACTCCGGCTTCAGGCCCGCTTCGGCCCACCAGTTCTTTTCCGTGGCGATGTAGATCGGCAGCGCCCAATAGGCGATCTGATAGCTGACTTTGATGGGGGTCGGCGCCTGGGCCGATGCCGACGGGGTCAGCAACAAAGCGCCCAGCGGCGCCAGGCACAAACCCAGGATGCGGGGGATTCTCGACATGCTTAGTCTCCTTTAGTGGATTCCGGTCTGCATGCGCGAGCTGCCGCGGCATTCCCCGGATAGCAGGCCCAGATCTGCGTTTGGGCTCGGTTTTTTGAAAGCGCATACAAAGAATAAGCGCGCAAGAATCCCGTTCAACCCCGAGAAAACCCTAGAGATAGACCACAGCGTTTCAATAACTGTATATTCACACCATCAAGTTTCTGAAAGCGCTTTCAAATATGAAGCGAAAGTCTGCGCCCCTACCCGGGGACACCCTGAAGTCGATCGCCGCCGCCGGCGGCATCTCGTCGGCCACCTTGTCGCGGGTGCTGAACCACCCCGAAAAAGTCCGGCCCGACTTGCGGGCTCGCGCCATGGCGCTGCTTGCCGAGGCCGGCTATGTGCCGCACGGCGCAGCCCGCTCGCTGGCCTCGCGCAAGACCCGCACTATGGGCGCCATCATTCCCACGGTGGATAGCGCGCTGTTCGCCAAGCTGGTCGACGGCATGCAGCAGGCAATCCATGAACATGGCTACCAGCTATTGCTGGCCAGCACCAACTACAGCCCCGCGCGCGAAGCGGGCGAAGTGCGCGCGCTGATCGAACGCGGCGTCGACGCAATGATGCTGGTCGGGCGCAGCCGCGACCCCGAACTCTACGAATTGCTGCATTCCAAAGGCATTCCCTTCGTCACTACCTGCCACTACGACGACGCCGATCCCTGGCCGATGGTGGGATGGGACAACGCCGCGGCGGCGCAGCGCATCGCCGACTATCTGCTGGACATCGGGCACCGCCGCCTCGGCGTGATCGCCGGCATCTCCAAGGACAATGACCGAGCCGCCGACCGCGTGGCCGGTTTCACGCGCGCGCTCACGCGCCGAGGCATCGACCTGCCGCCGCAGTACGTCATCGAAAAACCCTACACCGTGCCCGAAGCCCGCCGCGCCATGGCCACGCTGCTGCGCTTGCCCGAACCTCCTACGGCGGTCATGTGCGGCAACGACATCCTGGCCTATGGCGCGCTGCAGGAATGCCTGTGGCAGAACCTGCGCGTGCCCGAACAGATTTCGATCACGGGATTCGACAACATCGAAATGGCCGCCCACTGCCGTCCGGGCATCACGACCCTGAACGTGCCTGCCTTCGAGCTGGGCCAGCGCGCCGCCAACATCCTGCTGGCCGCCGACGCCGATACGCCGCCCGAGAATGTCTGCATTGAACTGGAACTGATCGTCCGCGACACCACCGCCCCGCCACGCAGCAGCACCAGTGCGCGGCTAGGCAGCTGACCACACCGGAGCAAGCCCCATGGAACACACCGAATCACCCCGCATCGCATTCCTGGGCCTGGGCGTCATGGGGAGCGCGATGCTGCGCAACCTGACCGCGCAGGGGTATGGCGTATCAGGCTACGACGTCATGCCCGCGGCCATGGAGCGGCTGGCGGACACCGGTTTCCGTCGGGCCGCCACGCCGCTGGACGCCGCGCGCGGCTGCGACGTGGCGATCACCATGCTGCCCACTTCCTCGCACGTCCGCGACGCGCTGTTCGGCGCCGATGGCGCGGCCGCGGGCTTGAACCCCGGCGCGCTGGTCATCGAAATGAGCACGGGCGACGCCGTCGAGACCGACCGCATCGCCGCCGACCTGGCGGCCCTGAGCCTGCGTTGCATCGACGCCCCCGTCGGGCGCACGCCGCGCGAAGCGGCGCAGGGCAAGGCGCTGATCATGGCCGGCGGTGCGCAGGCCGACTTCGACCAGGCCGCCCCCATCTTCGCCGCCATGGCGGATGAGATCGTGCACGTGGGACCTTTCGGTTCGGGCATCCGGCTCAAGCTCGTCAACAACTACATGTCCATGGTTGGCATGGTGCTGACGAGCGAGGCCCTGATGTTTGCCGCCAAGCTGGGCCTGGACCGCGCCACCGTCGTCAAGGTGCTGTCCAACACTACGGCGGGGCGCGGGCAGCTCCTCACGAATTTCCCCGGCAAGGTGCTGGCGGGCGACATCAGCCCCGACTTCCCCCTGCGCATGGGCTACAAGGACATCAACCTGGCCATGAACCTGGCCGCGTCGGTGGGCGCGCCCTTGGGACTGGGCGGCTATGCCCGCGAGATGTTCGCGCTGGCCAGGTCCTGGGGCCGGCAGGAACAGGACTGCACCGCCATGCTGCTGCTGCTGGAAGACGTGGCCCACCTGGACCGCCAGGCCGCGAGGTCCGGCCATGAGTGAACATATCGCAACCCTGCCCGCGCGGCGGCCGCGCGTATCTCGCCGCCGCGTTACCGTCGGCGTGGCCGCCGTTGCCGCCGCCTTCGCCGCCTGGTGGATCGTGTCGGCGCTTGGCTTGGTCAACGGCGCGCGCTTCCCCACCCCACTCACTACCTGGCAGGCCGCGGTACAGCTGTCGCGCGACTCCGGCTATGCCGGCGGCACGCTGTTCCAGCACATCGGACACAGCCTGCGCCTGGTGTTCCTGGGCTTTCTGGTGGCCATTTCCACCGGGGTGCCGCTGGGCCTGCTCATGGGCTTCAGCAAGCGTTTCGACGCCCTGATCGGCCCGGTCTTCTCGCTGCTGCGCCCGATTCCGCCGCTGGCCTGGATCCCGCTGGCAATCCTGTGGCTGGGCCTGGGCGATCCAGCGAAGATCTTCCTGATCTGGGTTTCCTCGTTTACACCGGCGGTGATCAACACCTATGCCGGCGTGCGCAATATCGATCCCACGCTGATCGAAGCGGCGCGGGTGCATGGCGCGGGCGGTCCGCTGCGCATGCTGCGCGAAGTACTGATCCCCGGCTCTTTGCCCATGATCTTCACGGGCTTGCGCCTATCTCTGCAGACGGCCTGGATGACCCTGGTTGCGGCCGAGCTCATCGGCGCCTTCATCGGCCTGGGCAAGGTGCTGGACACAGCCGCCCTGGACATCCGGCCCGGCATGATCCTGTATGCCATGGTCTGGGTCGGCCTGCTGGGCGCGGTGATGACGCGCGGATTGGAATGGATCGAAAAGAGGGCCTTGCCATGGCTACGCTGACGCGCATCGCGGGCGACTCGCCCGCCATCAATCTCGGCCTGTCCTGCCTGGGCCTGGCCGGCTTCTTCCTTGCCTGGCACCTGCTCAGTGTCAGCGGCGTGTTCCCGCCCAATTACCTGCCCGGCCCGCTGGCCGTGCTGCGCACGATCGTGCAGTTCAGCGCCGAACCCTATTCCGGCGCCACGCTGTGGACGCATCTGGGCGCAAGCCTGTACCGCTTCGCCTGCGGTTTCCTGCTGGCCGCCGCCATCGGCATTCCGCTGGGCCTGCTGATGGGCTGGTATCGCTGGCTGGACGACGTCGTCAGCCCGTTCTTCGACGCGCTGCGCTTCGTGGCGCCCATCGCCTGGGTGCCGTTCGCGGGCCTGTGGTTCGGCACGGGTATCGGCGGCCCGACCCTGATCATCTTCGCCGGCGCCTTCCCGCCCTGCCTCATCAGCGCCTACCGTGGCGCCAAGTTCGTGGACACCCGGCTGCTGGAAGCGTCCCGCACCCTGGGCGCCAGCGGCCCCCGCATCGTGGCCGAGGTGCTGCTGCCCGCCTCGCTGCCGTCCATCCTGGCTGGCCTGCGGGTCAGCGCCGGGATCGGCTGGCAGTCGCTGGTAGGCGCGGAACTGATCGTCGTGGGCAACGGCATCGGCTACATGATGGTGCAGGGTCAGCTCAACATCGCCACCAACATCGTCATGGCTGGCATGATCGCCATCGGCATCGTAGGCATCTGCATCGACGTGGCGCTGCGCACGTTTGAACAGCGCTTGAAAGCGCGGTGGGGACGCTGACACTGCAAGTCCTAGCGTGGAATGGCCAGCCCGGCACTGTCCAGGATCGCGCCGCGGAACTCCTTCATCAAGGGCGACCAAGTGGTGGCATGGCGGGAAATCAGCGCAATATGGCGCTGTAAAGGCTTGCCCAGCACGACCGGCAGCACCGCAATATTCCGGTCCGCGCGCAACGCGCTCTGCGGCGCGACGGCCAACAGATCCGAACGCGCCAGGAGCTCCAGCGTGCCTTTGGAGAAATGCTCGACCTCCAGCGCGGCCGTCGGCAGCTCCAGGCCGGCCTCCGCATAGCGCGCATCCAGCGCCTTGCGTGCCACGGAGGTGAGCGCGGGCAGTATCCAGCGCTGCCCTTGCAGGTCGTGCAACGACAATTTCCGGCGCGCGGCCAGTGGATGCCCGCGGCTCGCGGCCACGCACAAGCGGTCTTCGAGTATGGGTTCCTGCTGCAACGTGGCGGGCACGTCGGCATAGAGGGGAGTCACCGCGAGGTCCAGCTTGCCGCTGGCGACCTGGTCGTTCAGGTCGTCGGACAGCCCCTGCGTCAGCTGGATACGCAGGGCGGGCCTGCGCGGCAAGAGTAGCCGCAATGCCGGCATCACGAAACTGTCCACCGTGGCGCCCGTCGCGCCCACACGCAGCAGCCCCGCCTCGCCCACCCGCAGTTCCATCGCGTGCCTGACCGCGTCCCGGTACTCGGCCCAAAGCTTCCTGGCGTGCTCCAGGAACACCAGGCCCGCCGACGTCAACCGCAGGCCGCGCCCGCTGCGGTCCAGCAGCGCCAGGCCGGTGTCGGCCTCCAGCCGCTGCAGGGACTTGGACATGGCCGGCTGGCTGACATCACAGGCAGCCGCGGCGCGCCCCAGATTGCCGTGCTCGACTGCGGCCAGGAAGTACTCGATGTCCCGCAGCGATAGATTCATGAACGATATTTATGGCTATCCATACTTTCAGGAATATTACGCCGCAAACGCCCCCCTAGAATCCCCGGCATAAACCCGAAGAAACACACGAGGCGCAGCGCATGGACAAGAAGCCCAACATCGTACTGATCGTGGCCGACAACCTGGGATGGGGAGAACTGGGCTGCTACGGCGGCGGCGCCCTGCGCGGCGCCCCCACGCCGCACATCGACCACCTGGCCACCGAAGGCCTGCTGCTGCAGAACTTCAACGTGGAAAGCGACTGCGTGCCCACGCGCTCGGCACTGATGAGCGGCCGCCACCCCATCCGCACCGGCTGCCTGCAATCCGTTCCGCCGGGGCTGCCGCAAGGGCTGGCGCGCGACGAGATCACCCTGGCGCAGCAGCTGTCGTCCCAGGGCTATGCCACGGCGCACTATGGCAAATGGCACCTGGGCGACATCCCCGGGCGCTACCCGTCCGACCGGGGCTTCGACGAGTGGTACGGCATCCCCCGCACCACCGACGAAAGCCAGTTCACATCGTCGATCGGCTTCGATCCCTCGGTGGCCGACCTCCCGTACATCATGCAGGGCCGGGCGGGCGAGCCTTCCGAGAACGTCAAGCTCTACGACCTGGACACCCGCCGCGGCATCGACGCCGAACTCGTGGACCGCTCCATCGGCTTCATGCGCAAGCACGCCCAGGCGAGCCGCCCATTTTTTCTCTACCTGCCGCTGGTGCATCTGCATTTCCCCACCCTGCCGCACCCCGACTTCGCGGGGCGCACCGGCGCCGGGGATTTCGCCGATTCCATGGTGGAAATGGACCACCGCGTCGGGCAGATATCCCGCGCCGTGGACGAACTGGGCCTGCGCGACGACACGGTCTTCATTTTCTGCAGCGACAACGGCCCCGAGTTCCGCAAACCCTACCGCGGCACCGCTGGCCCCTGGAGCGGCACCTACCACACCGCCATGGAAGGCAGCCTGCGCGTCCCCTTCATCATCCGGTGGCCCGGCCGGGTGAAGCCGGGCCAGGTGTCCAACGAAATCGTCCACGTTACCGACCTGTACACCACGCTGTCGCGGATCGGCGGCGCGCCCATCCCGCAGGACCGCCCCATCGACGGCATCGACCAGACCGGCTTCTTCACGGGCGCGAGCCCCGCATCGCAGCGGGAGGGCTTCCTGTTCTATATCAAGAACGATCTCCGCGCGGTCAAATGGCGCGATTGGAAGCTGCACTTCTATTGGGAGCCGGAGGTCAACGAAGGCAAGGGCAAACTGGAATCGCCGTACCTGTTCAACCTGAAGCAAGACCCCAAGGAAGAAAGCGACATCCTCATCTTCAACACCTGGGTGCTCGGCCCCATCCTGAAAATGGTGCAGGCGTTCAACCAATCGTGCATCGCGCACCCGAATACCCCGCCGGGCAAGCTGGACCCCAGCTGACGCCCAGGCGGACCGACCGACATAAAAAACACCAGGGGAAAGAAATGAAGTTCGTTATCCGTTGCGGCGCGCTGCTGCTGGGCGCCGCTCTAACCGCATCCGCCGGCGCGGCGGACGCCAGGCTGGACTGGCCCGCCAAGCAGATTACCTGGGTGGTCGGCTTCGTGCCCGGCGGCACCGCGGACGTCCTGACCCGCATCGCCGCCCAGGAACTGGCCCGGCAAAGCGGTCTGAACGTCGTCGTGGAGAACCGTCCCGGCGCCGCGGGCGCCATCGCCCTGCAGCTGGTGGCGCGCAGCAAGGCCAGCGACGGCTACCTGCTGACCGTGCCGGGGCCGCTGATCTATCCCACGCCCCAGCCCGAGATCGGCCGCGAACTGTCGCCCGTCATCCTGATGGCCCAGGGCCCCATGGTCATCGTCGGCCCCGCCAAGGATGCGCGGGGATCGCTGCAGGACGTGCTGGACGACGCGAAGCGGCGGCCCGAGGCCTGGAGCTACGGCAGTTCCGGCAATGGCACGTCGCAGAACCTGGCGGGCGAGCTGCTGAACCAGTATGCCGGCACCCGCATCGTGCATGTGCCCTACAAAGGCGGCGGGCAGGCGGTGGCGGACGTGGCGGGCGGACAGATTCCGCTGGCGATCCTGGGGTCGGCCCCGGTGATGCCGCAGATCAAGGCCGGCACGCTGAAGGCCTACGCCGTCACGACGCCCTACCGCCTGGACAGCCTGCCCGGCGTGCCGACCGTGGAAGAGTCGGGATTCAAGGGCTATGCGGCCACGCAGTGGTTCTCGGTCGCGGCCGGCAACGCCATCCCGGCGGCGCAGCTGGAGCAGGTGAACAAAGCGCTGCAGGCCGCCATCCGCGCGCCGGAATTCAAGGCGGCCCTCGACAATGCAGGCATGATCGCGGGCGGCGGTTCCCCGGAAGATCTGCAGGCGTTCATCCGGGCCGACAACGCCAAGTGGAAAAAGCTGCTGGACAGCGGCGCGGTCAAGCTGGAGAACTGATTCTCAGCTCATGTACACGCCGCCGTTGATCGCGTAGTTCGCGCCCGTGACGAAGGCGGCCGCGTCGGACGCCAGCCAGGCGCACAGCCCGGCCAGGTCCTGAGCGGTGCCCAGCCGGCCCACGGGCACGCTCTCCACGATGCGGTCCAAGAGCGCGGGCGGGAAGGCCTTCACGGTGTCGTCGGCGATGAAGCCCGGCGACACCAGATTGACGGTCACGCCCCGCGCCGCCACTTCCTGCGCCAGCGACCGCGTAAAGCCGATGATCGCGCCCTTGGCCGTGGCGTAGTTGATCTGGCCGATCTGGCCTTTCTCGGCAGCGACGGAACCGATGTTGACGATGCGCCCCCAGCCGCGGTCGGCCATGCTGTCCACGACCTGCTTGGTGCTATTGAAGAGCGTGTCCAGGTTGCTGCGCAGCACTGCCGACCAGTCCGCGTGGCTCATCTGGCGAAAGCGCATGTCCAGCATCGCGCCCGCATTGTTGACCAGCACGTCGATCTCGCCGACCTCGCGCCGCACCTTGGCGAAGGCCGCCTCGGTCGACGCCCAGTCCGTGGCGTCGCCTTCGGACGCGATGAAGTCGTACCCCAGGGACTTCTGCTCCTTCAGCCAATGGTCCTTGCGCGAGGAGCGCGGCCCGCAGCCCGCTACCACGCGGTGCCCCGCGAGGTGCAGCGCCTGGCAGATCGCGGTGCCGGTATGGCCCATCCCGCTGGTGACGTAAGCAATGCGCAGAGCCATGAAGCCTCCTTAGGAGAGTTGTCCGACGAGCGGGAAAAGTCCGAACGCCAGCGCGGCGGCAAGCATCACCAGGCAGACCATCGTGGCCCACTTCAGGGCATAGCGCTGGTGGTCGCCGAAGTCGACGCCGGCCAGGCCCACCAGCAGGTAGGTCGACGGCACCAGCGGGCTCAGCAGATGCACCGGCTGGCCCACGAGCGACGCGCGCGCCATCTCGACCGCGGAAATGCCATAGCCCTGCGCCGCCTCGCTCAGGATGGGCAGCACGCCGAAGTAGAAGGCGTCGTTGGACATGAAGAAGGTGAACGGCAGGCTGACCAGCGCGGTAATGCCGGCCAGGTACGGGCCCATCGCGTCGGGAATCACCGCCAGCAGGCTGCGCGACATGGCCTCGACCATGCCGGTGCCCGACAGGATTCCGGTGAAGATGCCCGCCGCGAAAATCAGCGACACCACCGACAGCACGTTGCCGGCGTGCTGCGTCACCCGGCGGCGCTGCTCGGCCAGATCGGGGTAGTTGATGACCAGCGCGATCGCAAAGGCAATCATGAACAACACCGGCAGCGGCAGCACGCCCACCATCAGGCTCACCATCAGCGCCAGCGTCAGCCCGGCGTTCACCCACAGCAGCCTGGGCCGGCGCAGGTCCTGGTCGACCTCGATCTCGGGCAGCGTCTTGGGACCGTCCTCGTCGTAGCCCGCGTGCAGCGATGCGCCGCCAGGCAGCGAGAGCACGCCCAGGCGGCGGCGTTCGCGCAGTCCCAGGAAGAACGCTAGGACCAGGATGGACACGATCGCCACGCCCATCACCGGCACCAGCGGCACGAAGATGTCGCCCGCGTCCACGTGCAGCGCGCTGGCGGCGCGCGCCGTGGGCCCGCCCCAGGGCGTCAGGTTCATGACGCCGCTGGCCAGCATGGCCAGGCAGGTCATGGACAGGGCATTCATTTTCAGGCGGCGGTACAGCGGCAGCATCGACGCTACCACGATCATGTAGGTGGTGGAGCCGTCGCCGTCCAGCGAGATCACGAGGGCCAGCACGGTCGTGCCCACTACGATCTTCAGCGGATCGCCCTTCACCGCCCGCAGGATGCGGCCGACGATGGGGTCGAACAGGCCGGCGTCGATCATGACCCCGAAATACAGGATGGCGAACATCAGCATCACGCCCGTCGGGGCGATCTTGCGGATACCGTCCAGCATCATTTTGTCGATGCCCGCCCCGAATCCGCCCAGCAGGGCGAAAATAATGGGGACAAGGATGAGCGCCACCAGGGGCGACAGGCGCTTGGTCATGATCAGCGTCATGAACGTGATCACCATGCCGAAGCCAAGCAGGGTCAATAGCATGAGGTTATCTCCGACTCGTCGTTGTTATGCGAGGCTGCCGCCGGCGGGGGAGGCAGGACCGCAAGACTAGGAACAAAAGCTGTCGACAACCTGTCGTTTTTCCGGACAGCAAGCGAGCGCAGCGTGCCCCCCCCTCATGCGACAATCGTCGCTATGCGCATACTGGTGATCGAAGACGACGAAGACCTGGCCGACGCCATCGTGCGCCGGCTGCGCCGGCTCGGCCATGCCGTGGATGCCCAGAACGACGGCCTCAGCGCCGACGGTGTCCTGCAGTACGAAACCTTCGATCTCGTCATCCTGGACATCGGCCTGCCCCGCATGTCGGGCTTCGACATCCTGCATCGCCTGCGCGACCGCGGCAGCAAGACGCCGGTGCTGGCGCTGACCGCCCGCATCGACATCGAAGACCGCGTCCACGCCCTGGATACCGGGGCCGACGACTACCTCGCCAAGCCCTTCGATTTCCGCGAACTGGAAGCCCGCTGCCGCGCCCTGCTGCGCCGGCCGAGCGCCCAGGCCACGGGCGTGCTGCGGTTCGGCGAACTGGTCATCGACAGCGCGGCGCGCCAGGTCACCCTGGCCGGCCAGCGCATCGAACTCCCCAAGCGCGAGTACAGCCTGCTGGAGATCCTGCTTGCCGGCATGAACCGCGCCGTCAGCAAGACGGAAATCGCCAACAAGCTGTTCGCTTTCGACGACGACGCCGCCCCCAACGCCATCGAGGTCTACATCGCGCGGCTGCGCCGCAAACTGGAAGGCACGCCCCTGCGCATCGAAACGCAGCGCGGCACCGGTTACCTGCTCACAGCCGCCAACGACGCGGCCGAGCGCTCCGACACGCCCTGACCGTGCCGCACGGCCGCATTTCCGTCCGCCGCCGACTGCTGGCCACGCTGCTGGCCCTATTCGCTGCGGCCCTGGCCGCGCTCTACCTGCTGGTGCGCGGCTATGCCCACCAGACCGCCGACACCACCTACGACCAGCTCCTGCGCGCGTCCGTGCTGTCGATCGCGGACAGCCTGCAGCTGGTGCAAGGCGAATGGCGGATGGACATGCCCTACGCGTCGCTGGCGCTCCTGGAACAGGCGCCTCGCGATCGCGTGTTCTATCGCGTCACCGCCGCCGGCGGCGAACTGGTCTCAGGCTACGCGGACCTGCCCTCCCCGCCCGGACGCGGCGACGCCGGCCCCGCGGACTCGCCGCGCTTGTTCGAGGCCCATTACCAGGACGAGCCGGTGCGCGTCGCCTGGATGGAGCGCAAGATCGCCGGCCCGCGCGACGCCGAAACCGCCATCATCGAGGTCGCCCAGACCCGCGAAGCCCGCAACGCGCTGGCGCAAGGCATTCTCTGGAAGGGCACCCTCGCCCTGATCGGCTTCGCCGCCGCGGCGCTGGCGCTCGCCTATTGGGGCCTGCACCGCTCGCTCTCGCCCATCCAGCGCATCGAGCGCGAACTGGCCGATCGCAGCGCGTCCGACCTCCATCCCATCGCGGCGCCCGTGCCGGAAGAACTCGACACCCTGGTGCATGCGCTGGACGGCTTCATGTCCCGTCTCTCGGAGAACCTGGACACGCTGCGCCTCTTCATCGCCGAGGCCGCCCACCAGCTGCGCACGCCGCTGGCCGCGCTCCACGCCCAGATGGAAGTGGCGCTGGACGAGGATGATCCCGCCGAGCAGCGCCGCAGCTTGCTGGCGGTATTGCGCAACGCCGAGAAGCTCTCGCGCCTGGTCAACCAGTTGCTGAGCGACGCCAGCGTCATTCACCGCAGCAACGTCCGGCAGTTCCAGCCGGTCGACCTCGCCGAGCTGCTCGGCCAGGCCCTGTACGACACCGTTCCGCAGGCCGATCCCCAGCCCGACGTCCGCCTGCGCCTGCCCGGCGACGCTGCCGCGAACCCGCCGCGCGTCATGGGCGACAGCCTGATGCTGCGCGAAGCCTTCAAGAATCTCATCGACAACGCCCTGCGCCACGGCGCCACGGAAAACGGCCACATCGACGTCCGGCTGGAGCCGGACGGCAGCGGCTGGCGCATCACCGTGGCCGACCAGGGGCCCGGCATTCCGCCCGCGCTGGCCAACACGGCGTTCGAGCGCTTCGCGCGCGGGCCCAACCCGCGCGCGCCGGGAGCCGGCCTAGGGCTGTCGATCATCAAGCGGGTCGTCGACATCCATCAGGGCCGGCTCGCCCTGAGCAATCGCGTGGGCAGCGGCCTGGAAGCCGTGATCACGCTGCCGGGGATCCAGCATGATGCATAAGGCCTTCGCAGCCCTGCGCCGCTTCGCCGCCGCGGTTTTCCTGCTGCTGCCCCTGGCCGGCCTGTGCGCCGAAACCAGCGGCAGCGGATTGTCGCTGGGGCCGGCGGACAGCAAGAACGTACTCGTCGTGCATGCATCCAACAGCGTGCAGGTATTCCGCGGCGTGCTGGAAGACTTCAGCAGGCTGAACCCCGCCATCCGCCTGGAATACACCGAGCTGTCCACGCAAGACCTCTACGCGCAGGCGGTCGCCCGCGCCTGGCAATCGCCCGCCGCCAAGACAGGCCCGGACCTCATCATCAGCAGCGCGATGGACCTGCAGACCAAGCTCGTCAATGACGGCTACGCGCAGGCGCACGTCTCGCCCGCGACCCGCGCGCTGCCCAGCTGGGCGAACTGGCGCGACGAGGTCTTCAGCATCGGCACCGACCCCATCGTCATGGTCTACAACACGGCCAGGCTCGACGCGGCGCGCGTGCCGCGCACCCGGCGCGAACTGCTGTCCTTGCTGCAGGCGCCCGACCAGCCGCTGGCCGGCCGCATTTCAACCTATGACGTGGAAGGCAGCGGCATCGGCTACCTGGCCGCCACCCAGGACACCCGCTTGGACAGCATGGCCGGCGCGCTGCTGGCCGCCCTTGGCCGCAACTGGGTCACCGTCCATGCGTCGACGGAACACGCGCTGGACCGGCTCGAGCGCGGTGAAATCACCCTGGCCTACAACCTGCTGGAATCCTATACGCAGCACCGCATCGACCGGGGCGCGCCGCTGGCCATCGTGTACCCGCAGGACTACACGCTGATGCTGTCGCGTTCCGCCGTCATTCCCCGGCAGGCGCCGCGCGCGGACCTGGGCGCGCTGTTCCTCGACTACCTGCTGTCGCCCCGGGGCCAGGAGACGGTCGCGAAACAGTCGGGCATGCGGCCGGTGAGCGCCTCGGTCATCGCGGCCGCCGGCGTGCGGCCGGTCGGCCTGGGCGTGGGCCTGCTTGTCTATCTGGATCCGCTGAAGAAAAAACACTTCCTGGACCTGTGGCGCGCGGCGATCCAGCCGGCCGCCGCGGGGGGCGGCACGCCCCCGGCCGCCGGCGGCCCCGGCCCTGGCGGCGCCATTGATTGAAACATCCCGGTACGGGCGCACCAGATCGGTGCGGCCAGCAGGCAAACGATGCGCGGCTGCCGCCCGCAGACCGCTGATTTTCTTCCGGCACACGGATTTGCGAGGATAATTTCCTGTGGGATCCGCGGCGGCCGGCAGCCGCCCGCCCCCCTGCCCCGCCGCGCGGACGAACCCTCGCCGCGCGCCGCTTCCCCTGACGAGGCCGGAGCCGTCCACAACAATCTGCGATGCGCGGCAGCGAATGCTGCCTGAACCAGAGCCGGAGGCACCAAATGGCCGAACACCCGATTGCGGTCCGGCGGGCCATCGAGGCCGTCAGCCACCTCGTCGACCCCGAACCGCCGTGGCAAGACATCCTGCGCACCGCCCGGGACATGGTGGGCGCGGACAGCGGCACGCTCATCGTCTTCGACGCGCGGCACAATCTGTTGAACCTGTCCTCCATCGGTTTCTCGGACGCCTGCGTCGCGGACTACCAGAACCACTACTACCGCTGCGACGTCCTCGAACGGGATTCCCGGCTGTCGCCCTGCGGCACGTGGCTGGACACCGCCACGATGTACCAGCGCGGGCAGCTTCAGCGCACGGAGTTCTACACGGACTTCATGGTCAAGCACCGTATGGCGCAGATCCTGTCGCTGGTCATCGAATCGAACGCCGTGATGCATGCGGCCATCGGCTTCCAGCGTTCGACGGTCGATGCCAAGGCCAGCGGCCAGCTCCAATCAGGCGGCGTCGCCCGCTACTTCCGCACGCTGCGCAGCCAGCTGGTGCAACGCGAAAAGGCGCTCGCCATCGGATGGCGGTCCATCGAAAGCGCCTTCACCGACGTGGGCGAAGCGGTCCTGCTCATCAGCAAGGACGCCATGATCGACAGAATGTCCACGCTCGCCGCGCGCTACCTGGATGATGGGCACGGGTGGCACGTCCGTGGCGGCCGGCTGCGCCATGCCGACGGCAAGATGCAGGCGCTGTTCGAGTCCCATTGCCTGGCCGTCGCGCGGGACGGAAAGGCCTGTTCCCTGGCGGCGGCCTCCGGCTGGGGCGAGCTGTTCTGGATCGATATCAGCGCGGCGCCGGACGCGCTCAACCTGATTGGCGGACGCATGCTGCTGGTGCGCATGCGGCGCAAGAGCGCCTTCGCGCCTCTGGACGTCGACAGGCTGGAATCCGTGTTCGCCATCACCCATGCGGAAGCGGCCGTGCTGGCGGGGCTGGCTACCGGCCACAGCGTGGAGGAAGTCGCCACGCTGCGCAACGCCTCGGTGCTGACCGTGCGCAAACAGGTCGCGTCCCTGCTCAACAAGATGGAATGCAGCCGCCAGTCCGAACTCGTGAGATTGGCCTCTTTGCTGTAGCCGGCCGCCGCCCCGCACGCGGCGGCAGCGTACTCCATTTTGGGTATGCAGCGCTCCCCGGCTCCGCCCTACGATGGAGCCGAAGGTATGAAGCCGGGGAGCAACATGCCGGTCGCGCAGCTGTCCTTGCCCAAGACTGCCTTGCCGTGAGCCCAAGGACACCGGGTCCCAATGCTGCGTTCATTCTTGCCATCGAGGAGCACTTCATGAAGACTGCCCTATTTTTCCGTGCCGCCGTCCCGGTCGCCCTGGCGGCCGCCGCACTGCTGTCCGGCTCGGCAAGCGCGCAAATGGCCTCCGCCTCGTCCGGTGCCGGTGCCAACACCACGGTTACCCGCGAGGACGTCATGCGCGACCTGGCCGCCTGGAAACAGGCCGGCGTGGAAAACAACTGGAGCACCGAAAATACGCCGGACGTCAACAGCCCGGAATATCTCGCCAGCTACAAGAAGTACATGGACACGGTGAAACCCGCCTCCGCGCCCCCGGTTCGGACCCAATGACCCAGATTCGCGACAGGCGCGCCGCGCCGTCAGAAGGTCACTTTGACCGACGGCGCGCTGCGCTGCGCCTCGCCGTGGAACACCGCTTCGATATTGTTGCCATCCGGATCCAGCACGAAGGCCCCGTAGTAGCCCGGGTGGTAGTCCCGGAAGCCGGGCGCGCCATTGTCCTTGCCGCCGTGGGCCATCGCCGCCTGGTAGAACGCGTCCACCATCGCCTGGTTCTCGGCCTGGAACGCCAGGTGATGGCGGCCCGTCAGCTGGCCCAGCGCCGCCTTGCTGCCGGGCGTGGACACAAACAGTTCGTCCGCCCAGAAATAATCGTCGCCGGCGCCGCCCATCGGCACTTTCAAGGCATCGAACACCGCCTGGTAGAACCGCTTGCTGGCGGCCAGGTCCCGCACCACCAGTTGAAGGTGGTCGATCAGCCGGCCACGATGGATTTCATGGGTCTGCATGAGACGTTCCTGTCAGGAGGGAGCGTTTGACTATAACGCCCGTCCCCGTCCGGGCCGGCAACAAGGCGCAACGTCAAGCCAGGTATGACGCCACCTCTGCCGGCGTCAGCCAGGGAGCCGCACACCAGGGCCAAGGCTGCGGCGCGGCTGGGGTGAAGGGCTGGAAGGACGCCGGCGGTCGGCGTAGACATGAGACGTTGCGAGGGATCGGCTGCAAAGCCGAGATGGTCGTCCGGGATTCCGCGGCCGTGGACATGCGGCGACGCGGATCGCCATCGCCACGGATCTATAAAATATTTTGGAATAAATCTTCACAAATTGGCATTCATCTATCAAAATCCAGCTTGCGCGAATCTTCGCGCCTCCCCTGCCCGAGGATCAGCCCATGCGCACCGCAAGCCGCTTGCTGGAAGACTCGTATCGCCGGACCGACCGCGCCATGCTGCCGCTGCTCTGGTTACTGTTCATCGTTGCCCTGTGCATGGCGCCGCAATACGGCCGATGGGCCGCCGCGGCCACGGCGGGCATGCTGGCGGCAGGCATTCCCACGCTGTTGATCCTCTGGCGCCCCGGCACGTTGGCCACCCGCCTTTGCGTCGCTTGTGGATTGATGGCCCTGGCCGCGCTCCATATCCACCTTCTGTCGGGCCAAACCGAAATCCACTTCGGCATCTTCGTGCTGCTCTCCCTGCTCCTCGCCTATCGGGACTGGCGGACCATCCTGTGCGGGGCATTGGTGATCGCGGTGCACCACCTGTCCTTCAACTACCTCCAGCAATGGGGATACGGCACGCTCTGTTTTACCGAGCCCAGCCTGGGAATGGTGCTGCTGCATGCCGCCTATGTCGTGGTGCAGGCCGCCGCGCTGGGCTGGCTGGCCTGGAAGATGGAGCGCGCCGGCATCGCCGCCGAAGAACTGGCGCGGCTCAGCGCGCATATCGGGCGCGAGCCCGGGGTGTTCGACCTGCGGTTCGGCGGTTTGAGCATGAACAGCAGCCTGGCGCGCAGCTTCAAGACCACCATGGACGCCGTGCATCGAACCATGAGCAACGTGCGGACCACGGCATCGGCCCTGTCGGCCGCCTCCCGGGACATGATGCAGGGCAACCTGGAGCTCGAGGAACGCTCGCGCACGCAGGCCGGGTCGCTGGCGCAGACCGCATCGTCGATGCGCGACCTGGCCGCCAATGTCCATGACAACGCCGACCATGCGCAGCAGGCCCGGCAACTGACCGATCAGGCACGGCAGATCGTCGGCACCGGCAGCGCGGCGGTTGCCGGCGTCGCGACCGTGATGGGAGAAATCCAGCAAGAAGCGCAGAAGATCTCCGAAATCACCGGGCTGATCGACAGCATCGCGTTCCAGACGAACATCCTGGCCTTGAACGCCGCGGTAGAGGCGGCCCGCGCAGGCGAGAGCGGGCGGGGCTTCGCGGTGGTGGCCACCGAGGTCCGCGCCCTGGCGCAACGCAGCGCCAGCGCGGCGCGCGAGATCCGCACCCTCATCGACGGATCCTTGGAAAAGACCAGCAGCGGCTTCCGCCAGGCCGACGCCGCCGGCGGCGTCATCCGCGAAGTCGTGTCCAGTATCGACCGGGTTGCCGGCATCGTCGGCCATATCGGCGACGCCGGCCGGGCGCAGAGCACGGATATCGAAGAGGTGAACCAGGCCGTCGCCAAAATGGACGAACTGACCCGGCAGACCGCCGCCCGCGTCACCGAAGCCGCCAGCGCATCGACGGCCCTGCAAGCCCAGGCCGCCCAATTGCTGCAAGCCGTCGGCGTGTTCCGCCTGCAGGGCGGCCAATTGGTAGCGGAATCCGCCGAGCCCAGGCAGCTTGGCCAGCCCCGGCCGGCCACGCTGGCGCTGGATGGCGCCTAGCAGCGGAACCGTGCCCCGCTACTCCCCCTTGATCCCGGCCTTTGCGATCACCCCCTTCCACCCCTGCGCTTCCTTCTGCACCCACGCTTGCGCCTGCGCCCTCCCCGCGAAAGGTCCGTGCATGCCCAGCCCTGCCATGCTCCGCTGGAACTCCGGCAAGGCATAGACCTGCGCCAGCGTTTTCTCCCAGACCCGCGCGATCGGCTCGGGCGTCCCCTTGGGCGCCATGACCAGGAACGCGAATGCCACGTCGTAGTCCTTCAAGCCGGCCACGCCCGACTGCGCGGCCGTCGGCACGTCGGGCAGGTCGGCGTCGCGCTCCTTGCCCGACACCGCAAGTGCCCGTAGCTTGCCTGCCTTCACGTGCGGCAGGAGGCCGGGCACCGCGAGGAAGGCCGCCTGGATCTGGTCGCCCAGCAAGGCGTTGACCGCCGGGGCGTTGCCCCGATACGGAACGTGCGCGACGTCCATGCCGGCCGCGAGGCGGAGTTTCTCGAAGGCGAGGTTGCCGGGGCTGCCATAGCCGGCGGAGGCGTAAGTGATGGAGTGCGTTCTGGCGTAGCTCAGGAATGCGTCCAGCGTGCCGATGCCCAGCTCGGGCCGCACGGCCAGCGCCAGGCCGAAGCTGCCGGCCAGGCTCAACGGTTCCAGGCGTTGGGTGACCTCCTGCTCCAGGCCCTTGAAGATGAAGGGGTTCACGGTCATCAGGGTGTCGAGCGTCATGAGCAGCGTATAGCCGTCGGGCGCGGCCTGGGCGACGGACTGGGCGCCGATATTTCCGGAAGCGCCAGAGCGGTTTTCGACGATGACGGTCTGGCCCAGGAGCTTTCCGGCATGTTGGGCGATGGCCCGGGCTTCGAGGTCCAGGGGGCCCGCGGGCGGGAAGTTGACGACCAGACGGATCGGCCGCGTGGGGTAACCGGACGGCGCGGCAAGCGCGGTGCCGGCCACGAGCAGCGCGGTACAGAGCAGCAAGGACTTGATCATGCTTTTCTCCTGCGTAAGTGTCAGGCGATGGCGGACGGATGCGGGCTGGTTTCAGCATGGCGGATCATGCAGCGCGAAAGCGCCATCAGCAGTTCGCCGCGCAGCGCGGCGGCGGCCGGATCGCCCCACAGGTTGCGGAGTTCGTGAGGGTCCTCCTGCAGATCGTAGAGTTCGCCCCAGTCGGCATCGGCGTACACGCTGAGGCGATGCCGCGGCGTTTGCAAGGTGCGCATGCGGGTGCGGCCGGCAAAGCCGAACATGGTGCGCTGGCCCTCTTCTTCGATCAGAACGGCTTCACGCACGCTGCCGGCGGCGCCGGACATCAGCGGCAACAGGGAGGCGCCCTGCATGCCGTTGTAGGCCGGCAGGCCGGCGCGGGCGAGCACGGTGGCCGCGATATCGGCGGTGGAACATAGCGCCTGGCTTCGCGGGGCTGCCGGCGCGGCTTGCGGATCCCGCCAGATAAACGGCGTACGGATGAGACTTTGATAGTGGACGGGGCCCTTGAGCAGCAGTTGATGATCGCCGAAGTAGTCGCCGTGATCGCTGGTAAAGATGACGACGGTGTTGTCGTCCAGCCCGGTCTGCCGCAGCGCCTGCATCACCCGGCCGATGGTGAAATCGATATGGCTGATGGACCCGTAGTTCAGGGCAATGGCTTCCCGAGCTTCGCGTTCGGTGCAGGCGAAGATGGCCGGCGTGTGCTTGACGGCCTTGCGCTCGTCGCGCTGCCGGTACAGCCAGGCCACATGGGGCGGCGGCTGGCGGCCGGGCGCGGCGCTGGCATGGAAAGATTCAGGCAGCGTCACGTCTTCGGGCCGGTACATGTCCCAGTACTTGCCGTGGGGCGTGAAGGGATGGTGAGGATCGGGAAAGGAACACTGGATGAAGAAGGGCTTCCCGCCGGCGGCGTGTTCGCACAGCAGCGCGATCGTCTGGTCGCCGATGTAGGCACTGGTGGAGCATTCTTCCGGTACGCGGGTGCGCCAGGCCTGGCGGTGTTCCGTCAACACGAAGCCCGGCGCGGGCATGGCGTGTTCGGGGCCCCACAGGCGCCGCGCCTCGGGGTGCACCCGGGCGAGCCAGCGCTCATAGTGTCCCCAGACCTGGTCGCCGTGGTCCACGGCCAGCGCCACGCGCTCGAACCCATAGAACGGCGTGCCCAGGTCATGGCGTGTATCGGTGCGCCACAACGGCCCCCACTCCTGGTCGTAGTCGCCCGGCTCGGCGGCCCAGGCCTCGCCTTGCGCGCCGTCGCCGCCAGAGGGCGGCCAGACGGGCCCCTTGCCCGTCATGTTCTGCAGATGCGCCTTGCCGACCAGCGCGGTGGCGTAGCCCGCGCCACGCAGCCGCTCGACAAAGGTGGTGGCGCGTTGCGACAGCGGAATGCCGTTGTGGCGCACGCCGTGCACCGAAGGCATGCGCCCGGTCATCAGCGTGGCGCGATTGGGCATGCAGATCGGCGACGCGACATAGAAGCGGTCCGCGGACCACCCCTGCCCCGCCAGCGCGTCGAGTTCGGGTGTGCGCAACATGGGGTTGCCATAGCTGCCCAGATGGTCCGCGCGCTGCTGATCCGTAATGAAGAGCAGGAAATTCGGCTGCATCGTGTCTCCTCGCCGCCGGCTTGCTGCCGGCATGGCTCTGTTGTCCGGCCATTATGTGGAGAGCAGATATAAATTGATAATGAATTAATATTACCGAGCCATAACCGTGAATTTATGTCTCGAAGACGGACGAACACGCATGGACTGGACCCATCGAATCCGCCTGCGCCACCTGGCCATCCTGGTGCGCCTGTGCGATACCCGCAACCTGAGCCAGGTCGCCTCCGAACTCAACATCACGCAGCCCGCGCTGTCGAAGTGGCTGAAAGACCTGGAGCAGGACATCGGCCTTCCGCTCTTCGATCGCCACGCGCGCGGCATCGAGCCCACGGCGTACGGACTTGAATTGCGCGCCCATGCGCGCGAGATACTCGGCAAACTGGGCCGCGCCCAGGACACCATGGCGCAATTGGCCCGCGGCGCCACCGGCACGCTGGCCGTGGGTGTCACACCCAATATCGCGCCGGTGCTGCTGCCGCCCAGCATCCAGCGTTTCCGGGAACGCTATCCCCGGGTATTGCTGCGATTGGCGGAGAGCACGCTGGACTACCTGCTCCCCTTGATGCAGGAAGGTACGTTCGACGTGCTGGTCGGCCGCCTGGAGCAGCACTCTTTGCCGCGCAACCTGCACTACGAAGAGCTGTACGACGAGCCCATCTGCCTGGCAGTGGGAAGCACGCATCCCCTGGCCGGGAAACGCAAGGTCACGTGGCAGGAAGTGCAGGGCTATCCCTGGATCGCTCCAGGCCCTTCCACTCCGATGCGGATGCGCATGGACTATGAGCTGGCGTTGGCCGGACAACCCGCGCCATGGCAGCAGGTAGAGTCGTCGTCGGTGCTGGTCAACCTCGCGTTGCTGACGGATTCAGACCTCGTGATGCCGATCTCGGAGCGGCTGGCCCGGCATTTCGCGAAGCAGAACATGATCAAGGTACTTCCGCTTGCCATGCGCAGCCGGGGGATCACCGGCATGGTGTGGCGCGACGCGGCGCTCGCGTCGGAGCATGCTGCATACTTCATGGAGTGTTTGCGGCTGGCGAGGTGAAAGGGCGGCACGCCCCCAGCTACCACGTCACATAGAACATCGCCTTCGCCAGAATCACGATGGCCACCATGTGACAGAACACGCTGATGTGCAGCCGCCTCTGCAACTCGCCGGTCAGGCGCTTGCGCTGCGCCATCACCAGGGCGGTGACGACGTGCGCCAGCACGCTCACGGCCAGCGCGATCTTGAGGGTCAGGAGGATGCCGAAGGACGAGCTGCCCGGACTGGCTAGCGCGTCGCGGTACTGCCAGGCCAGGCCCAGGCCGGCCAGGTAGAGCACCAGCACGGCCCAGGGGACCACGGAACGCACGCGCGGGCCGAGCTGGGTGCCCAGCGCCTTGCGCACGTCGGGCGGCAGGCGCCTGTGCACGGGCTCCAGGAACAGCACCTCGAAGGTCACGGTGCCGACGAAGACGAAGGCGGCCAGCAGGTGCAGGATGAGCAGCAAGGGATAGGTATTCATGGCAGGAAGGCTCCCTCTATTGCCCGTGATTGTCTCATCCCGGCGCGCGCCCCCGGGATGATATTCGTCAAGCCGGCCCCGGCGGCCCGTCGCCTAGAACCGGTAGGCGACCCCCGCGCTGAACGAGCGTCCGTTGCCGGGCAGGAAGATCGGCATGGCGGGCGTGGCGGTGTTGCGGATGGCGTAGCTGCTGGCATAGGTCTTGTCGGTCAGGTTGTCCGCCTGCACGTATCCGCTCCAATGCGCGTCATGTTCGTACGCTACCTTGAAACCCAGCAACGCATAGGCGTTCTGCTGCGTGCCGGGCGCGTTCGCATGGTTGGTCTCGGTATCGCTCATCAGCCAGCGCAGGTTCGGGCCGAAGCGCCAGCCGCCCACGCGGTACATGACTTCGGCGCTGAGCAGATGGCGCGGCACGCCGGCGATGCGGTTGCCCTGGTATTCGCCGTTGCGGAAGCGGAAGTCGCTGAAGGTGTAGGCGATGCGGTAGTCGAACAGGCCTGCACCGGGCGACGGCAGGCTGCCGTTGATGCCGGCTTCGATGCCCTGGTGGCGGGTGCGGCCGGCGTAGTTGTACGTGCCGGCGGGCGTGCCGTTGGCGTTGGTGACGGACATGAGTTCGTCTTCGACATTGCTGCGGTACAGCGACACGGTCCAGTTCAGGTCCCGGCCCGCCACATTGAACGTGCCGTCTCCGCCGATCTCATAGGTGAGCGCGCGCTGCAGGTCGAGCTTGCTCATGGACGTGACGGCGCTGGCGGGGTTCATGGGCGCGGGGACTTCGCCATTGACGATTTCCCAGAAAGTGGGCGCCTCGTTGCTGCGGCTGATGTTGGCGTACCAGCGCTGTGTGGCGGCCGGCTGCCAGATGATGCCTCCGCGCGGCGTGGCGTAGTCCCAATCCTGGTCCAGCGTCTTGCCGGTGTTGCGCTCGCGCGCGTCGCGCACGGCCTGGGTGTATTTCAGGTCGCCGACGAGACTGAACTGCTCGGTGACGTGCCAGTTCGCGCCGACCAGCGCGCTGCGGTTCTCGGCCTTGAGGTCGTAGGCGCCGAAGCGCTGCAGGCGGCTGCCGTCAGCGGGCCGGATCGCATAGAGGTCCCGGTCCATGTCGCTGCGCTGCCAGTCCAGGGCCACGCGGTAGTCCACGCTGCCGGCCTTGCCCGCTAATTGCCATGCCAGGCCATAGGTATCGCCGTCCGTGACGTTGGCCACCTGGGGATTGATGAAGTCGTCATTGGTGCGCTGCCAGTAGATGCCGGCAGTCTGATTCAAGGCATCCGTGCCCCAGTAGCTGCGGTTGGCGATGCGGAACTGGCTGGTGTCGCGGTGCGGATCGCGCTGGTAGACGTTGTTGGCCAGGTCCTGGGGCGTGGTCCCGTCGCCCAGCACGCTGCGCGGGTCCTCGTACATGCGCGCCTTGGGGATGGGCTGGGGAATGTCGAACTTGAGGTCCGTGTAGGACAGATAGGTACGGTTCTCGAAAGTGCCGCGGCGAAAGCCCAGGTTGCCCTGGAAGCTGGACCGCTCGGACGCGGAATGGTGGCGGTAGCCGTCCGACTTGTCGTAGCCGAAGCTGAAGCGGCCGTCCAGGCGCTCGTCTTCGAAGCCCTTCGACAGCGTGAGGCTGCGCGAGCCAAAGCTGCCTCCGCCCAGGCGGATGACGTCGTTCTGGACGCCGGTAAGAGATTGGAAGTCGACCTCGCCGCCCAGCGTGCTGGCGCCGGGCGACAGCGCATTGGCGCCGCGGCGCGCGGTGATCAGGCCGGCGTTGCGCGGTTCCAGCAGGCTGATGATGAAGGATCCATCGGCGTCATTGAGCGGCAGGCCGTCCTGCATGAGCAGGATGCCGCGGCTCAAGGGGTTGCTCTGGATGCCCGAGCCGCGGATGTTCAGGCGCGGCTGGTCCAGGCCACCGAAGAACTCCTGGACGATGATGCCGGGCTGGTAATCCAGCGCGTCGCGCAGCGTGATCAGGCGCACTTCCTGCTGGGGCTGGGTCAGGTTGGTGCCGCCCGGCACGGTCCGCAGTTCGGCCTCGGCCTGTTGCGGACCGGGGTCCAGGACGCGCGTCAGGGATTCGCCGGATACCACCACCGGGGCCAGCGACGGCACGGCCTGCCGGGCCGGGGCTTGCGCGGTTTGCTGGGCGTAGGCCGAAGGCAGGCCAAGGGCGCCGAAAGCGAGGCTGGACGCCAGTTGGCGCAGGACGAGGGACGTCATGGGAATGCTTCCACGTAGAGCGAGTAATGGGCTGGACAGGAGCCGGAGCGCGTTGGAACGCGCGGGCCGGCCTACCAGGACAGATGGAACATGGTCTTGGCCAGCAGCACGATGCCGACCATGTGACAGAACACGCTGATGTGCACCCTTCTGCGCAGCGCGCTGTGCAGGCGCTGGCGCCGCGCCAGCGTCATGGCGACGACCACGTGGACGAGCACGCTGGAGGCAAGTGCGATCTTGATCGACAGCAGCAGGCCGAAGGACGAACTGCCCGGGCTGGCGAGCGCGCTCCGGTACTGCCAGGCCATGCCGAGGCCGGCCAGGTAGAGAACCAGGACGGCCCAAGGCACCACGGCGCGCACCCGCGGACCGAGCTGGCCGCCCAGCGCCTTGCGCACGTCCGCGGGCAGGCGCTTCTGCACAGGCTCCAGGAACAGCACTTCGAACGTAACGGTGCCGACGAAGACAAAGGCGGCGAACAGATGCAGGACGAGCAAAAACGGATATGTGTTCATGACGATGCTCTGGTATTGGGAAACAGGAAATCGGGACGCGCCTCAGGCCGGCCCGCCGGCCGCCAGAAGCAGCTCGCGCAGGCGTTGCGCGCCGCCCCTGCCGCCGCCCGGCCCGTCCAGCGCGATTGGCATGACGCGGCCACGGTCGACCATGACGCAGCGGTCGACCAGCCCCAGCAGCTCTTCCGGGTCGTGGCTGATGCACAGCAGGGCCGCGCCGCTCGCGGCCAGTTCCTCCCCGCAGCACGCGGCGAGCTGGCGGCGCAACGCGGGATCCAGCGCGCTAAAGGGCTCGTCCAGCATCAGCAGATCGGGAGCCATGGCCAGGGCGCGGGCCAGGGCCACGCGCTGCGCCATGCCGCCGGACAACTCGCCAGGCCAGGACTGCATGGCGCCGTCCAGGCCGACCCGGGCCAGCCACTGCCCGGCCAGCGCTCGCGCCTTGCCGGCGGAATGCCCCGCTCCGCGCAATGGCAGGGCGACGTTGTCGAGCGCGTGGCGCCACGGCAGCAGCCGGGGCTCCTGGAACATCAGCACGGGAAGCCGGAACGCGTTGCGCAGCACGCCGCCGTTTGGCCGCGCGAGGCCGGCGGCCAGGCGCAGCAGACTGCTCTTGCCCGCGCCGCTGGGGCCGATCAGGCCCAGCCGCTCGCCGGGCCGCAAGCGCAGGTCCACGTCCTGCAGCACGGTCCGGGCGCCATAGCGCAAGGAGAGGGATTGCATCTCAAGCATGGCTGGGCTCCATCCAGCGCCCCAGCCGGCGTTGCAGCGGCTGCAAGAACACGAATTCCAGCAGGGCCACCAGGCCCAGGATCAGCAAGACCCAGGCGAAGAGCTCGGCGGTGTCGAAGGTGCTGCGGGCATTGGCCAGGGCATAGCCCACGCCATTCTCGGCGCCCAGCACCTCGGCCATGACCACCAGCCGCACGCCCCCGCAGGCGGCAATCAGCAATGCGGCCAGCAACGGCGCGCTGAGCGCGGGCAGGTACAGGTGGCGCAAGCGCAGCCAGGGGCCGTAGCGGTAGACGTGGCTCATCTCGATCAACCTGCGGTCCACGTGCAGCATGCCTTTGACGGTATTGACGTACATGCCGGGCGCCATCATCAGGGTGGTGATGAAGATCACCATGGGCGAACCCAGGCCGAACCACAGCATGGCCAGCACCACGACGACCACAGGCGGCATGGCCATCAACAGCCAACGCAACGGCTCGATCAATCCGCGCAGCCGGGCGCTGTGCCCGGCCAGCACGCCCAGCGCGAATCCGATGGACGCGCCCGCCAGCACACCCGCCCCGATGCGCGTCAGGCTGACACCCGCGTTGGCGAAGAACTGTGGGCTGCGGACCAGCGGGCCGATGGCGCGCAATGCGTCCCAGGGCGTGGCCATCAACAACGGACCGAGCTGCCGCGCGGCCACGTGCCAGGCCAGCAGAATCAGCAGCACGCCCGCGGCGCTCCAGGCGCGCGAGGTGCGCGCCGGCGCGGTAAGAAGGGGGCCCTGCCCCAGCCGCGATCCGCTCATGGCGCGTAGAACCCGGCGGGCGGCAGGCTGCCGCCGATGGCCTGCGGATAACGGTCGGCCAGCAGGCGGTACAGCGCCTCCAGCTCGGGGCGCGCGGCCTCGGCGCTGCGGCTCTCCAGGCGTGTGCCGCGTATCGCGGTCTCGATGGCGGGCAGGGGCAGATGCGGCAGGTGATCGCGCACCAACGCCGCGCACTCGGCCGGATGCTCGACGCACCAGCGCGCGGAAGCGGCATACGCCTGGTTCACGGCGCTGCAGAGTTCGGCGTCGTCCGCCACGCGGGCGGCAGCCATCACGCCGGCCTGCGGCAACGAGGGCTGCGCGGGAAAGGCGCCGCGCCAGGCCTGCTCCAGGCTCTGGCCGCGATGAAGCGCGGGCGCGCCCACGGTCTGCCCGGCGCGCCACAGCAGCAGCGACGCCATGGGCTCGACCAGCAGCGCCTGCGCGGCCTGGCCGTTGAGCATCAACGCGATCGCGTCCTGGCCGTCGCGGGTGCGGCGCAGCGTCACCGGCCCCAGGCCGCGCGCGGCCTGCGCTTCCAGCAAGGTATCCAGCAGCACCGCCGGCAGGTCGCGCTGGAACGGCACCACCAGTTCGCGGCCGGCCAGGTTCTCGAAGGTCCTCACGGCCGGATCGCGGCTGACCAGCCACAGAATGCCCCAGACCGAAATGTTCAGCAGGCGCACCGGCATGCCGCGGTTGTACAGCAAGGCCGGAAGCGTGCAGGGCGCGGCGCTGAAGTCGAGCTCTCCGTTGACCAGCAGCGTGCGCAGCTGATCGGGGGTCTGCCACAAGCGGAAGCGCAGCCGGTCGGCGTGTTCCGCCAAGGCGCCGGTGGCGGCCATGTGCATCAAGGGGTAGCTGACCACGGCTCCCGGGCCGGCCAGCGTCAACACGGCATGGCGGCGCGGCGCCGCGCGCGCGATCGGCAGGGCGGGCGCCAGGGCCATCCCAAGTGCGGCCGCGCAGAAGCGGCGGCGCATAGCTGAATCATTCATTGAATTTCAAATAAGAATTGTTATCGTTTAAGATTCTCCCATTCACGTTGAAAGACCCAGAATGACAAATATCAATCTGCCCGGGCCGGCCCCGGCAGCCCTGCTGGCCAGGCACCCGCTGCTGCAGGACCTGCCGCCGGGACTGCTTCCGGAAGTGGTTGCCGGCCTGCTGCGCGGCGCCAGCCCCCTGCGCGCCGAACCGGGGCAAGTCCTGTTCGGAGAAGGCGACGAGGCTTTCCACTATCTGCTGGTCGAAAGCGGACAGGCCGAAGTCGTGCGCTACGGCTACAACGGCGATGAACGCGTGTTCCGCGTTTTCGAACCCGGCCAACTGATCGCCGAAGCGGCCATGTTCATGCCCCACGGCCGCTACCCCATGCAGGCGCGCGCCCGCAGCGCGTTACTGGCCTGGCGCTTGTGCCGCCATCAGCTGCACGATGCATGCCGGCGCTGGCCCGACCTCGCGCTCAAGCTGCTGGCCGCGCTCAGCAAGAACCTGTACGACCAGGTGAACAAGGTGGACTGGATGACGTCCAGCTCCGCGCCGGAACGGCTGGCCAATTACCTGATGGGGCTGCGCGAGCGCCAGGGCAGCACGGTGACGCTGCCGCTGAGCCAGCGCCAGCTCGCCGCGCACCTGGGCATCCGCGCGGAAACGCTGAGCCGCCTGCTCAATGATTGGCAGACCCAGGGTTATGTCAGCGGCAAACGCCGCCAATGGGCCGTGCAGGACCCGGCGTATCTGGCGCGGCTGGCGACGACGGCGAAGCGGCCGTTCTGAATTCCACGCACCCGGAGCGCGTCCGCCGCGGGCGGGCTCCCATGACTTTTGTCATCGGCGCAACGATGGCCGGGGCGGACAATACATGCAGATCATCTCCGTGTTCCGCCATGCCCCAGCCCTCCTCTTCCCCGCCCTCCCCGGACTCCCCTGCGATCGCCGAGGACGACATCCGACAACTGGTGCACCGCTTCTACGCGCAGGTGCGCCAGGACGAAACACTGGGGCCGATCTTCAACGCCCGCGTGGCGGACTGGGACCATCACCTGGAGATGCTTTGCGACTTCTGGTCGTCGCTGCTATTGGGCACGCGCCGCTTCAAGGGCGCGCCGATTCCGGCGCATGCGCGCATTCCGGATCTGTCGTGGCCCTTGTTCCAGCGTTGGCTCGCCCTGTTCCACGGCGTCACCGCCGGGCTGGGCAGGCCGGCCCTGCAGGCGCAGGCCGACGCCATGGCCGAACGCATCGCCGCCAAGCTCTGGAGCGTATGGCAGCATCGGCAGTCGCTGCCGCGCCTGCCGGATGCGCCGCCCGAAGGCTTGCAGCCCTACCGGGAAAGTCCGGTGTTCACGCCCGACAATCTGCCGGGCGCCCTGCGCTCGGCGCATACGACCAAGAACGGGACGTGGGGGCTATTGAAGGTGCATGCAGGCGTGCTGCGCTACACGCTGGATGATCCCCCGCACACCGAGGTGGTGCTGGCGGCGGGGCAGCAGGTCCTGATCGAACCACAGGTGCGGCACCATGTGGCGTTCGAACTGCCGGGCAGTTTCCAGATCACGTTCTACCGGGCCGGCGATGCGGAACCGCCCGCCCGGTCCGGCGCCTGAGGCGCCTGCTCCGAGGTCCCTACTTCTTCCCGGAAGCGTCCTGCTCGACCACCATGTCCAGCACGTACACCTTCGACGGCGCGTCGGCGGGCGGGTTCTTCCAGTCGTACTGCTTCACGCGCAGCACGGTGCGCACGCCGTCCTGGTGCTCGAAGCCCTCGATGGATTGGTACAGCGGATGCCACTTGTCCTTGGTGGGCTGCTGAATGCCCGCCTCGTTGTAGCGGCGCTCGCGCACCATCAGGCACTGGTAACCGGGAATCATGGGGTGGCTGCATTCCACCTTCTTCGCGGCCACTTCCAGGAACATGATCTGGCCAGTGCTGCCGTAGAGGGTTTCGGGCGTGGGTTCGCCGACGAACTTCAGGACGCTGCCGTCCTTGGCCACCAGTTCGAGCGCGGGTTCCGCGGTATCGCCGCTGAACGTGGCGCGCAGGTCGCCCTTGATGCGCTGGCCGATCTCGGCGTCCAGCTGCATCAGGCTTTGTTCGCACGCCTTCATCGTGGAGGCCAGGTTGTCGACGTGCAGCACGCCGTCTTTATAGGTATAGCCGCCGAACTGCGCGTTGCAGCCTCCGCGGATGTTCAGGGCGTCATTGGAGAACGCCAGTCGCAGCTGGTGTTCGATGCCGGGTTGGAGCGCGGCGACGGATTTGCCCGAGGCGTCGGTTGCGGAAGCCAGGCGCCAGTAATAGGCGGGCAGCGTCAGTTGGCTGGCGGGCGAGGTGGCGGCGTTGGTAGGCATGGAGGACGATCCTTCGCGAGGGGAGGAAGCCGGAGCGCAAGCTTGAAGCAGCGCGGCGCATACGGACGCAAGGAGGATAGTTTTTTTCATGATTCGGTCCTTTCAGCCGGATGGCACTGATGAAAAGCGGGATTCTACGTCCGGGGTATGGACGAATCGGCCGCGCAGGCGCTCAGACCGTTTCTAAATCTTGCAGCGGATCCGGTGTTCGAACGGCGGCGCCAACGCGGCCTGGCGGCCATTGCGCCCAGGGCCATCGGACACGATCGGCCGCAAGCGCGAAGCGCCGCCAGCGGCCGCCGCGCAATTACAGATTGACACGATACCCGCAAAATCCTGCATTTCTTGCCAACGAGGCGCCATTCCACGTGCAACATTCGTCCGGCGATGCACGTGTGGCGCCGGGCAGGATGCCGGCGCGCGCTTCAGCGGTTCACTTGCGCTGCTCGGCCCGCCAGGCGCGCGGGGCCAGGCCGACATTCCGGGTGAAGATACGCGCGAAATGGCTCTGGTCGGAAAAGCCGCATTCGGCCGAAATATCCGCCAGGCTCAGGTCCGAGCGCCTGAGCAGGCCCATTGCATGCTCCAGCCGGCGCTCGCGCACCCATTCGAAGGGCGTCATGCCCATCGCCGCCTTGAACGCCCTGGCGAAGGTTGCGCGGGACATGCCGCAGTGCTTCGCGATATCGGCCAGCGTGATGTTCTGCGCCAGATGCGCCTCGACGTATTCCGCCGCCTTGGCCAGCTGCGGCCCGCTCAGCCCGCTGAATTTGCCGGCCGCCCTGCCGTCGGCGCCCCGCATACCGGTCTGGCCGTAGCGGCGCAGCAGATGCGCGACCATGGCAAGTGTGAGATGCTCGATGAACATTTCGTCGCCCGGCTCGCGGCGCATCAGGCTGGGCAGAAGCGCCTGGACCAGCAGCCGCATGGTTTCGTCCTCGGCGCCCTGCTGCTGGCGCAGGGCAGGCACCTTGCCTGCATACAGTTCGCTGCCCAATTCGCCGAGCACGTCATTGCGGATCTGGAGGCGCACATTGTCATAGTCCGACAGGTGCTGGCAGGCGTAGGCGTTGGTCAGGTCGGTCAACGCCATGGAAGCCATGGAGTGGCCGCCGGCATGGATGAGCTTCCGGTCCCGCCAGAGTTTGTGCGACACGAAATCCTGCATCTGGAAGATCACCGAATACGCATGGGCCTGAGGGATGGGCTGCACATGCGCGTCCGCGTGGTCCCCTACGTGCCGGAACCTTGCCGCCGCCAGCAATGGCGTGCGCAGGGCCGCGACACAGTGCGGAGGATGCACGACCGGAACGGCTGGCGACTCTTCGGTAAACGGCATGATTCCCCCATTGGCGATACGCCCCAATGCTGTGGAACTCTACCGCAGCCAACCTGCGTGACAAGTAGGCCGCGCGCGATTCATTGTCGCCTCCAGGGTGACGGAAAACACCCCGCGGCGTGACGGCGCTGAGTAAAATGGCGGACCCTTGATTCCAGCTGGCGCCATGCAAATCGACGACGTCCGTATCTTCGCCGCCGCGGTCGACACAGGCAGCTTTACCGCAGCCGCGGGGAAGCTGCTGGTATCGAAACAATTCGTCAGCCGCCGGATCGCCGGCCTGGAAGCATCGCTGGGCGTCCGGCTGCTGGTGCGCAATACGCGCAAGCTCACCGTGACCGAATCGGGCAGGGAGTTCTACGCGCACGCGCAACGCATTCTTGACGACGTCGCCCGCGCGGAACAGGCCATGGCGCGGCGGCGCACGGAACTGCATGGGACGCTGCGAGTCAGCACGCCCATGTCATTCGGGCTGCGCCATCTGTCCCCGCTGATCGCCGAGTTCCTCGCCAAGCACCCCGCCCTGCAGCTCCAGGTGATACTCAACGACCGCCACGTAGACCTGGTCGGCGAGGCATTCGACATGGCGCTGCGCATCGGCGCCCTGCCCGATTCCACGCTGATCGCGCGCCGGCTGGGCGAGCTGCGCATGGTGGCGTGCTGCAGCCCTTCTTATCTGCGGGAGCGCGGCCTGCCTCAGTCGCCCGCGGATCTGAAACGCCACGATTGCCTGCTGTACGGCAGCGAGGCCAGGAACGGCTGGCCGTTCACCGTGGACGGCGAACAGCAGACATTCGAGGTGCGCGGGCCTTTGCTTTCCAACAATGGCGAGGTCGTGCGCGACGCCGCCATCGCTGGCCTGGGCATCGCGCTATTGCCGCGCTTCATCGTGGGCGGGGCGCTGCGTAGCGGCGAGCTGGTCGCGGTACTTGAGCACCAGGCCCCCAAACCGCTGCCGGTCAGCGCGATCTACCCGCAGCACCGCCAGCAATCGACGAACATCTGCGCCTTCGTCGACTTCCTGGGAGGCCACTACACGCGCATGATGGAAAGCCTGGAAGCCTAGCGCTTCCGGCTGGTCCGGGCGGTCTGCGCGCCCAGCGCCAACCCGCCAACCAACCCCAGGTTCGCCAGAAACGCGTTCATGTCGTGGAACCGGGCCTGCGGGTCCGGTAGATTCCAGAACGCGTGTCCCATCAGCGACGCCGCCACCGTGAACACGGCCAACGCGCCCGCGGCCAACCAAGGCCAGGCGCCCACAATCAGCAGGATCGAGCCTCCCAGCTGCACGGCAATCACCAGCAGCGCGAACAGCATCGGAGGATGCAGGCCGAAATGGGCGACCTCGGCCAGCGCGGACGGGAAGTCCAGCAGTTTGGCCAGGCCGCTCCACCAGAATGGCACGGTCAGGGCCAGCCGGGCCAGAAGGCCCGGCAACGGCGACAAGGGCCAGGCGGCGGCAGAATGCGTCGTCATGGCGCCGCCCCTAGACCGCCCAGCACGCGCAACCCAGCGCGCCCCAGAAAGAAGCCGCATCGGACACCGGCATATCGCGGCGCGCCGCCGCCATGTGCTCGTGCCCGTGCACGCCGCAGGCGCTGGCGCACCTGCAGCGGGCCGCGACCGATGCCAGGTAGCTGTTCTGGCTCGCCGTCTTGCGCGAGAAATAGCCGCCGAACGACCGGACCGGCGACCAGTCCGGCGCCGCCGGAGGCACCGCCGGCGCGTCCTTGGAGAAGCTGCCCGTCCCCCACACCACCTTGCCGCCGAGCAGCGTCAGGTCGCTTTCGATGGCGATGATTTCATCCTCGGGCACGGTGAAGTAGTCGCGGTCCAGGGCCACCAGATCGGCCAGTTGGCCCACGGCGATGCGGCCCTTCTTCCCTTGTTCGTTGGAAAACCAGGTGTTGGCGTCGGTCCACAGGCGCAGCGCGGTTTCGCGGCTTTGCCGCTGCGCGGCGGGATACATGCGCAAGCCACCCAGGCTGCGGCCGGTCACCAGCCAACTGAGCGAAACCCAGGGGTTGTAGGAGGCTACGCGCGTGGCGTCGGTGCCCGCGCCCACCGGCACCCCGGCCGCCAGCATCCTGGAGATCGGTGGCGACTGCTCGGCCGCCGGCGCGCCGTAGCGTTCCACGAAATCCTCCGCCTGGTACATCATGCGATGCTGCACGGCGATGCCGCCGCCCAGCGCGGCGATGCGGTCGATATTGCGCGGGCTGATCGTCTCCGCGTGATCGAAGAACCAGTGCAGGCCTTCGAAGGGCTGATCGGCGTTCACCTTCTCGAACACGTCCAGCGCGCGCGAAATGGTTTCGTCATAGGTGGCATGCATCCGCCAGGGCCAGCGCTGCTCTACCAGCTGCCGGACCACAGGCTCCAGGTCGGCCTCCATGTTGGGCGGCATCTCTGGCCGCGGCTGGCGGAAATCCTCGAAGTCCGCGGCTGAATAGACCAGCATCTCGCCCGCGCCGTTGTGGCGATACAGGTCGTCGCCCTGGCCGGGCCGCACCTGGCTGCCCCAGTTCTGGAAGTCCGCGAGCTCCTGCCTGGGCTTCTGCGTGAACAGGTTGTAGGCCAGCCGCAACGTGAGCTGGCCGTCCGCGTGCAGCTTCTCGATGATCTGGTAATCCTCGGGATAGTTCTGGAAACCTCCCCCGGCGTCGATCACGCTGGTCACGCCCAGCCGGTTCAGCTCCCGCATGAAATGACGCGTGGAATTGAGCTGGATGTCCGGATCCAGTTTCGGCCCCTTGGCCAGGGTGGCGTACAGAATGGTCGCGTTGGGCTGCGCGATCAGCAGCCCGGTCGGCTCGCCATTGGCGTCGCGCTGGATCTCGCCGCCCGGCGGGTTCGGCGTGTCGCGGGTATAGCCCACGGCGCGCAGCGCGGCGCGGTTCAGCAGCGCGCGGTCGTACAGGCGCAGGATGAACACCGGCGTGTCCGGCGCGGCCGCGTTGATCTCGTCCAGGGTGGGCAGGCGCTTCTCGGCAAACTGATGGCGCGTGAAGCCGCCCACCACGCGAACCCACTGCGGCGGCGGCGTGTTCTGCGCCTGGCGCTTGAGCATGGCCATGGCGTCGGCCAGGCTGGGCACGCCGTCCCAGCGCAATTCCATGTTGTAGTTCAGGCCGCCGCGGATCACGTGGGTGTGGCTGTCGATCAGCCCCGGAATCACGCGGCGCCCGCCCAGGTCGATGACCCGCGTATTCGAGCCCGCCTGCGGCAGGATCTCGGCCGCCGTTCCCACCGCGGCGTACCGGCCATCCTTGACGGCCACGGCCTCGGCCTGCGGCCGCGACGGATCCAGGGTGGTGAATTTGCCTCCGTGGAGGATCAGATCGGGTTCAATCTTCATGGTTGCGTTCCTTCCCAGAGCCGCGGCGGGCGCCATGCCCAGCGCGACCAGCGTTTTGACGGTGGTCCTGCGGTTGCGGTCGAATGCCGGCATGGCTTATCCCTTGCTCGCCCGGTCGGGGGCCAGATAGTGGCGGACGACCGGAGGTGCATCGCCCTGGTGGAAGCGGCGCACGGAAACCTGCTGGTCCTGGTCCGACACGGTGACACGGTCGTGCTGCCGCAGGTGTTCGACCCAGGACGCCACCAGGAAATACTCGATGTAATGCGCGGGTTCGCCCGTGTGCTCGAATATTCCCCAGGCGTAGGCCCCGTCGCGCCGCCGCTGCTCGCCGACCTTGTCCATGGCTTCCAGGAAAGCCTCGCGGGACGCCTCGGCAACGCGGTACTCCACGGTAATCATGACGGGCCCGCGGTCGTGGCGCACGTCGGCGCTCAGGACCGGCGCCGGCCAATGCATGGACGGAGCGAGGTCCAGCTGAGCGCCCAGCTGGAGCTTCCAGCGCCAGGTCAGGGGAATGGCCAGCAGCGCGCATACCGCGGCGGCCAGCATTGCCTGCGGGATGCCGAAAAGGCTTGCGGCCTGGCCCCACAGCAGGCTGCCGAGACTCATGGAACCGAAGAACACCGTCACAAAGATGGACAGGCCCCGCGCACGCACCCAATCGGGCAGCGCCGTCTGCGCGGAGACGTTCAGGGAAGACAGCACGGCGATCCAGGACGCGCCCGCCAGCAGGCTGGCTGCGATGGCGGCGGCCGGCACCGGCACCAGCGCCACGACGGCCAGCGTTACCGCAATGCCGCAGGTGCCCAGCATGACGACGCGATCCGCGCCGCAGGCCTTGCGGATCCGGGGCAGCAGGAAAGCGCCCAGCACGGCCCCCAGGCCCACGCTGCCCAGCATAATGCCGTACAGCTCCGCCCCGCCCTGCAGCACGGTGCGCACAACCAGCGGCAACAGCGCCCAGAACGCGCTCGCGAACACGAAGAACGCCACCGCGCGGACCAGCGTGGCCTTGAGCGCGCTGCTGTTGCGGGCATAGCGCAGGCCCGCCGCCATCGCGCCCCATAGCTGTTCCGGAGGCAAGGATCTGTTGCGGTCCGAAGGCGGCTTCCACCACAGCAGCGCCGCCGCGACGATGAGGAAGCTCACTGCGTTGACGGCGAACGGCAAGGCCAGCCCCACCGCCGTGATCAGGAAGCCGGCCAGCGCGGGGCCGATGGCCCGGCTGATATTCACGCCGACGCTATTGATGGCGATCGCCTGCTGCAGCGATTCGCGCGGCACCAGGCTGGGCACGATGGCCTGCCAGGCCGGCGCGATCAGTGCGGTGCCGGTGCCCATCGCCAGCGTGAACAGCAGCAGCGCCACGGGCGTCGCCAGGCCCGCCCACACCAGCCAGGCGAGCGCTGCCGCCACCACGCACAGGCCCACCTGCACCAGCAACAGCAGGCGTCGCCTGTCCACGATGTCGGCCAGCGCGCCCGCGGGCAGCGACAGCAGGAACACAGGCAGGGACGTGGCCGTCTGCACCATCGCGACCATCATCGGGGACGGCGACATGGACGTCATCAACCATCCGGCGCCGACGTCGTGCATCCAGGTGCCGATGTTCGATAGCACGGTCGCAACCCAGAGAACCGTGAAATTGCGGGAGGCGAATGGCGACGGGCCTTTTTCATCCCGCGGGCGGGCGGTGGCTGCCTGGTTCATGTTTTGCTCGCTTTGGCACGCCGCGGCGCGCGCGGCGCCGGGGCCGCGCCGCGCATGCCACGGCCGGGTTCAGGGATCAGGACTTGCCGGCGGCGACTGGCGCCAGGACTTCGTGCTTCGACGCCGTGCGTTCCGCCGCCTTATGCACCATCGTATAGGCATAGTCCACCCCCATGCCATAGGCGCCGGAATGCTCCCGGACGATCTCCATGACCGCGTCATACGAGTCGCGGCGCGCCCAATCGCGCTGCCATTCCAGCATCACCTGCTGCCAGGTGACCGGCACGACGCCAGCCTGCACCATGCGCTGCATCGCATAGTCGTGCGCTTCCTTGGACGTTCCGCCCGAGGCGTCGGCCACCATGTAGATCTCGTAGCCGCCCTGGTCCATGGCTTCGAGCGCAAAGCTGTTGTTGCAGACTTCCGTCCACAGGCCCGCGACGACGACCTTCTTGCGGCCGGCGGCCTTCATCGCGTCGCGCACCTTCTGGTCGTCCCAGGAATTCATCGACGTGCGCTCCAGCAGCTTCTGGCCCGGGAATACGTCCAGCAGCTCGGGATAGGTATGGCCCGAGAAGCTCTCGGTCTCGACCGTCGTGACGATCGTGGGAATGCCGAAGACCTTGGCGGCCTTGGCCAGCGCCACCGTGTTGTTCTTCAGCACCTGCCGGTCTATGGACTGCACGCCGAAGGCCATCTGCGGTTGATGGTCGATGAAGATGATCTGGCAATTGCCCGGAGTCAGCAGTTCGAGTTTCGGGTTGGACATGGAAGGCTCCTTGATCGAGCGGGTTGAGGCGAGGGTTCGCCGTGAATACCGGGTTGGCCTGGCAGCCCGCGGCGGCCCATCAAACGGCGGGCGGACCGTCCGGACCGCCGTCCTTGTCCTGCGCGCGAGGAGGCAGGCCGGTGATTTTTGGGGCGCATTCGCTGCTGAACCAGGAAACCGATACCGGCTCCTGGCGCACGACGCGCTTTGCGATGGGGACGAGTTGCTCGCCGATCAGCATGCCGAGCAGGCCGACCAGCGCGATGGCCGGCGGCGCGGGCGATCGCACATTGATGAGCCCGTAGATCACGCCGACGAGCACGCCGGCGCCCAGGGATATCAGATACATGGCGGGCTCCCAACCGTGAGTTGCAACGGTGGGTACTTTCCCGCAGTTCCCGGGACGGCGCTAGAACGGCCGTCTCGTGGAATTTGTATTTCCGTCTCGGGGACGGTCCCTCAGTTCTTGACCATGGAACGGGGCAGGTTGATCAGGAAATCGGCCAGGCCCTTGGCGCCCTGGGCCAGGCTTATGTGACGCATCATCATCTGGTGCGCGCGCTCCGGATCGTGGGCCAGAATCGCCTCCAGCAACTCGCCGTGCTGCTCGTACGAGGCGCGCACCCTCCCCACGGCGCTGAATGCATGGCGCAGGTAGGCGCCCGTGCGGGCGCGCAGGCTGAGGAGCTCTTGCCGCAGGTATGGATTGCGGCAGCCGTGGTAGAGCACCTCGTGGAAGGCATGATTGGCCTCGCGCCATCCCTCGGCGTCATCGGCCTCGACCAGCGCCGCCGCCTCGCGATGGATGCGCGCCAGCTCCTGCCGCTCTTCATCGGACATGCGCTGACAGGCCATGCGCGTGCACACGCCTTCCATCTCGGCCATCAACTCCCAGATGGCCAGCAGTTCCTGCACGTCCATTCTCGCCACTTCCATGCCGTTGCGCGGCTGGCTCTCGAGCATGCCCTGCACCTTCAGCTGAATCAACGCTTCGCGCACCGGCGTGCGCGACACGCCGAAGCGCGCGGCGAGCTCCTGCTCGTCGATCGCGTCCCCGGGCTTCAGAACGCCGGCGCGGATGTCCTCCTCGACGGCCAGGCGGATGCGTTCACTGACTTTCATGGTTTTCACGTATAAAAATTCTATTGCTCTAAATTATCCCTTGTCCTATAAATATATTTATACTCGGTTAAATAATACAAGCAAGGGGAAAGGAATGCCTATTCCGGACAAAGCTGAACCGTTGCTGGACGACAAGGCCGGTTTGCCGCCCTTGGCCCTAGGTCTGCGGGAGCTCCTTGCGCTGCAAGGCATCCCGGCAAGCGAGGCGCAAGTGCGCGGCGCCGCCAAGACCCTTGCCCGCCTGGCGCCGCCCGCGCCTCGGCAGGAGCCCCGGCAATGACCCCGGCCGGCCTGCCCGATGGCATCGCGGACCTGCGCGTCGCCCTGCATAAGGGCGAAGTCGGCCTGCGGGACGCCTTGTCGCGGCAACACGCCGCATTCGCCGCGGACGCCCGGCACAGCGCCGCCGCCGTATTCGACGCGCCGGCGGAACTGCCCGATCTCGCGCTGCCGCTGGCCGGCGTCGGCCTTGCCCATAAAGACATCTTCCATCTGCCGGGCCGGGCTCCCGGCCGCGGCACGGATCCCGCGGCGGCCCAGGCCCGCCCAGGCAGCGCCGCCACGCTGATCCGCCGCCTTCAAGCCGCTGGCAGCAAGCCACTGGCGGCCCTGGTCATGGCGGAACATGCCTGCGGGGCGACCGGCGAAAATCCCCACTACCCCTTGCCCGTGAACCCGATCGATGCGCAGGCCGCCGTGGGCGGCTCCTCCAGCGGATCGGCGGTCGCGGTGGCGGCGGGCCTGTGCTATGGCTCGCTGGGAACGGATACCGCCGGCTCCGTGCGCATTCCGGCCGCCACCTGCGGCGTCCTCGGATTCAAGCCCGCAAGAGGGTTGCTGCCCGCCCATGGCATCGCGCCGCTGGCGCCCAGCCTGGATACCGCGGGCATCCTGGCCCGCAGCGCGGCGGACGCCGCGCTCATCCTCGAAACCCTGGTTGCCCCCGCGCAGGCGCGGCGGCTCTTTCCGCAAGGCGCGGACACCTGGGCGCGCGAGTCCGACACGGCCGCATGGCGAATCGCGACCTGCTGGGAACACCCGAATCCCTCCGTATCGCTCGACGCCGGGATTGGACGGGCCTTGCAGGAACTGGTGGACGGCCTGCCGTCGGGTTCGCGGCAAACACCCGTGGCGCTCGAGGACCAGCCGCTCTGGACGCGGCTGGCGGACACCCTGCTGCACGCCGAAACCGCGGCCACCCACCAGGCCGCTCTGCGCCAGGAAGCTCCGGCCCTGACGCCGCTTACCCGCGGCGTGGCGCTGCCCGGCGCCGCGCTGCCGGCGATCTGGTACCTCGACGCGCAGCGCCAGCGCAGCGCGCACACCCGCCAGTTCATCTCGCAGGCGCTTGGCCGCGCCGACCTGCTGCTGACGCCCGCCCTGCCGCGCGGCGTGCCGGACTGGCGCCAGGTCCTGACCGGCGAAGGCACGTTCGAACCGCGCCGCCTGCTGGACCTGTTCTGCTGGATGTCTTTCGTCAATTACCTGGACTTGCCCGCGATCGTCTTTCCCATCGGGCTGGATGAGCGCAAGCGGCCCATCAGCGTCCAGGCCGTCACTCGCCCCGGACAGGAAGCCCGGCTGCTGGCCTTCGCCCGCCACGTGGAGCAGGCGCGTCCGCACGCCGCTTCCTTTCTTCCCTCACCTCCTTGAAGCCGAGACCATGCCACAACTCTCCGCCTCGCCAGCCTTGCGGCGCTTCCGTGTGCTAGACCTCTCCCGCGTGCGGGCTGGCCCCACCTGCGTGCGCATGCTCGCCGATTTCGGCGCGGACGTGATCCGGATAGAACCGCCGCCCGGCGTCGACCCCAACGAGGCGATGTTCGCGGCCGACCGCTGGAGCGGCGACTTCCAGAACCTGAACCGCAACAAGCGTTCGCTCACCCTGAACCTGAAGACGCCGGAGGGCCTGGAGGTATTCAAGCGTCTCGCGGCCGGCGCCGACGTGGTGGTCGAGAACTGGCGCCCGGACGTCAAACAACGCCTGGGTGTGGACTACGAATCGCTGCGCCGGATCAACCCCAGGCTGATCCTCGCCAGCATCTCCGGATTCGGCCAGAGCGGCCCCTATGCGCGCCGGCCGGGCTTCGACCAGATCATGCAGGGCATGGGCGGCCTGATGTCGGTTACCGGCCTGCCCGGCCAGGGGCCAGTGCGCGCCGGCCTGGCCGTCGCGGATTCCAGCACGGGCCTGTATGCCGCGCTGGGCATCCTGACCGCGCTGCTGGAACGCGAAGAATCCGGCGAGGGCCAGTGGGTCCATGCCTCGCTGCTGCACTCCCAGATCGCCATGATGGATTTCCAGGCGGCCCGCTACCTGAACGACGGCGACGTCCCTCGCCAGGAAGGCAACGACCATCCCACCAGCAGTCCCATGGGGCTGTTCCATGCCAAGGACGGCATGTTCAACCTGGGCGCCGCCGGCGAGGGCAACTGGAAGCGCTTTTGCGCTGCGCTCGAACGCCACGACTGGGAATCGGACCCGGAATTCGCCACCGAGAAGCTGCGAGTGGCCAACCGACAGCGCTTGAACCGCGAGATCCAGGCCATGTTCCTGAATGGGGAGGTGGATCACTGGGTGGCGTTGCTTAACGATGCCGGCGTGCCGGCCGGGCCCGTCTACTCCGTGCCGCAGATGTTCGAAGATCCGCAAGTAAAGCATCTGCAGGCCGCCCGCAGTTGCCCCGCGTGGCAAGGCGGCGAACGCACCTTGATCACGCAGCCCGTGACCCTGGCCCGCACGCCCGCCGACATCGCGCGCACCGCTCCGGGCTGGGGCGAGCATACCGAGGAAATCCTGCTCGAAGCCGGCTACGCTGACGCGGATATCGAACGGCTGCGCGAAGCCCGCGCCATCTGACGCACTGCGGAGTTTTCCATGACCCAGACCCCTATTCCTGCCCCCGGCCGCCTGGACGTCGCCCTCGACGGCAGCGTCGCGCGTATCCGCATCGTGAATCCCGCGCGCTACAACGCCATGTCGCTCGCGATGTGGGAAGGATTGGCCCGCGCCGTGTGGGAAGCCGGCGCCCGGGAAGGCGTGCGCGCCATCGTGCTGGAGGGCGACGGAGACCGCGCCTTCGTGTCCGGCGCCGACATCTCCGAATTCGGCTCCCAGCGCAAGGACCCCGCGCAGATCGCCCGCTACGACGCCGCCGTCGCGGGCGCCATGCAGGCCTTGGGCGCCTGCCCCTTGCCCGTGATCGCCGCGGTGCGCGGCATCTGCATGGGCGGAGGCATGGCGCTGGCGCTGGCCTGCGACCTGCGCTATTGCACCCGCGGCTCGCGCTTTCGCATGCCGGCGGGCCGGCTCGGGCTGGGTTACTCGATGGAAGGCCTCAAGCGCATGCGCGACATCCTGGGCACGGCGCGCACGGCGGATCTGTTCATGACGGCCAGGACCGTGGACGGCGCGGAAGCCGCCCGTATCGGCCTGGTCCAGGAAGTCTGCGCCGACGAGGAATTCACCGCGTTGGTGGCGCAGCGCGTCGGGGAGGTGGCCGGCAATGCGCCGCTCACCCTGCGCGCCGCGAAGATGGCCTTGCGCCACCTGGCGGCCGATCCCTCCGCGCCCGCCGCGCAGGAGGTGGACGACGCCGTGCGCGCCTGCTTTTTCAGCCGCGACTACCAGGAAGGCCAGCTTGCCTTCCGCGAGAAGCGGCCGCCTGTATTCACCGGAAACTGAGCGCCGTCCGGCTCGATTTCCTCCTGGCGCGGCGCCGCCGCGCCGCTCGCAGTGTTTATCAAGCAACAAGGGGAAAATGCATGAAAACGCTCTACAGGATGACCCTGGCCGCCGGGCTGTGCGCGGCCGCCTCGGCCAGCCACGCGGTTGGCCCCCGTCCGGCGCCGGCGCCCCAGAAGCAGGTGCTGACGGTGGGCTACGTCAAGGTCGGCCACCTCTCTCCCATCATCTTCGTCGCCGATGACCTGAAGGCCTGCAACGTGGAGGTCAAGCCCGTCGAATTCGTCCGCTATGCCGACGCGCGCACCGCCTTGCTGTCGGGCTCGGTGGACGTGTCCGGCATCGGGCCCGCCGACCTGGCCATCGCGCTGGCCCAGGGCAGCCAGAAGCTGGTGGGCCTGTCCGGCGTCGCGTCCTCGCCCAAATACCTGGTGACGCGCAAAGGCATCAAGATGGACGACTGGAAGGACCTCGCCGGCAAGCGTATCGGGATCGCGCCGGGCTCGGCCGTCTGGTTCCAGTGGGCGGCCATGCTGGCCGAGAAGGGCGTGCCGTACAACACCTTTACCGCGGTGAACATCCAGGGCGGAGGCACCGCATTCGTGCAGTCGCTGCAACGGGGGGACGTGGATGCGGTCGCCCTGTGGGAACCGTTCGAATCGCAGCTGGTCGCCGACGGCACCGCCTTTTTCGCCAAGAACCTGGAGTACAGCCAGAGCAAGGCCGTAGGCGCGGAATTGGGCCTGCTCGCCAGCACGCGCGACGCGCTGCGCGACAAGCGCGAGGCGGTCAAATGCTTCCTGTGGGCCTACAAGAACGCCGAGGAAGGGCTCGCCAAGGATCCCGAGGCATTTGCCCAGGCGTATTCCAAGTACACCGGGCTGCCCTTGAACGTCACCCGCGAATCGGCCAAGCTGATCAAGCTAGGCGGCGTATTGGACCTGGAGCAATTGCGCCGCCAGGCCAAGACCTTCAACGAACTGGGCGTCATTCCGAAAGACGTGAGTGGACAGATCGACACGGTATGGGATGAAGGGCTCCTCAAGGAAGTCATGTGATTGCGCGGCTTGCGCGGCGGCCCTGCCGGCCGCCGCGAGCCAAGGAGATGCTGGTGAACGCTTCAACACTGAAATGCGCAACGCCGACCCGCCGCTCCCGCCGCGCCATCGGCCAGGCGGGGCTGGGGCTTGCCGTGCCCGTCCTGATTCTTATCGTCTGGCAGTTGGTGGGGCAGTCCCCCGACATGGCGGGCGTGGTTCCCACTCCGGTCCAGGTCGCGCGCGCCTGGTATGCCTGGATCTTCGGGCCGCCGGGCATGGGGCTGAATCCCTACCAGGGCACCTGGGCGGGCAATGTCCAGTACTCGGCCATGCGCGTGATCCAGGGCTTCGTCCTGGCCATGCTGCTGGGCATACCCCTGGGCCTGGCCATAGGCTGGAGCCGCCTGGTTTCGCAGACGCTCGACCCGCTGATACAAGGCTTGCGGCCGATCCCCATCACGGCCTGGCTGCCCTTCTCCATCGCCCTGTTCGGCATCCGCGACATGGGCTCGATCTTCCTGATCTTCCTGGGCGGCTTCTACGCCATCGTCGTGAACACCACGCAAGGCGCGCGCGACGTCGACCGCAACCTGGTGCGCGCGGCTCGGATGATGGGCGCGTCTTCCGCCCAATTGCTGCGCCGGGTCGTATTGCCCGCCGCGATGCCCGCCATCTTCACCGGCCTGCGCATCGGCCTGGGCATTTCCTGGACGGCCGTGATCGTCTCTGAAATGGTGGCCGTGAAATCCGGCCTGGGCTACGTGCTGTGGGACGCCTATTACGTGGGCCGCATGGACATCGTGCTGGCGGACATGGTGTCCATCGGCCTGATGGGCTTTCTCAGCGACCGCCTGATCGTCATCATCGAACGCCGGATCCTGGTCTGGCGCATGCTGCAGAATCATTGAGGATGCCATGTCCGACATATCCGTCACCAACCTGAGCAAGACCTATCCGGGAGCGACCCCGGTACAAGCGCTGGACGGCATCGATCTGCACGTGCAGGCGGGGGAGTTCGTGGCCCTGCTCGGGCCCTCCGGCTGCGGCAAGTCCACCCTGCTGAACCTGATCGCCGGCTTCGAGTCGCCCACATCGGGCGGCCTGGCCGTCGACAGCCGGCCGGTGACGCGCCCGGGCCCGGAGCGCGGCGTCGTATTCCAGGAAGCCGCGTTGTTTCCCTGGCTGAACGTATGGGAGAACGTGGTCTTCGGCCCGAAGATCGCCGGCCAGTCCAAGGCCGAATATGCCGGCCGCGCGGAAGAGATGCTACGCATCACCGGGCTGTCGGCGTTCACCCGGCACCTGCCCATCCAGCTCTCGGGCGGCATGCGCCAGCGCGTGGGCATCGCGCGCGTGCTCACCCTGGGATCCAAGGTGCTGCTGATGGACGAGCCCTTCGGCGCCCTGGACGCGCAAACGCGGCTCACCATGCAGGAACTGCTGCTTTCCGTATGGCAGACGCTACGAACCACGGTCGTCTTCGTCACGCACGACATCGACGAGGCGATCCTGCTGGCCGACACGATTTACGTCATGTCCGCCCGCCCCGGCCGCATCGCCACTCGCATCACGGTGCCCATCGAGCGCCCCCGCTCGCTCGACCTGATCACCGGAGAAGCGTTCAACGGGCTCAAGCGCGAAATCCTCAAGCAAATGCGGCACTGACCTCCAGGATCCCCCATGGCAACGCCCCGCATCCCCTACGCATTCTCGGCCGATTCGCCTCCTCTTGCCGCGCCCGGCCAAGGCAGGATCATGGTGCACCTGGTCATCAACGTCGAACATTGGCCATTCGACCAGCCTATGCCGCGCACTATCATCACCCCGCCGCACGGCCGCGAGACCGTGCCGGACGTGCCCAACTTCAGCTGGGCGGAATACGGCATGCGCGCCGGCCTGCCGCGCATGCTCGCCGCCATCCAGTCGCGCGGCCTGCCCGCCTCCACCAGCTGCAACGCCAGCGTGATCGACGCCTATCCCCGAGCCGCCGAAGCCATGCTTGCGGCCGGCTGGGAATTCATCGGGCACGGCATGCACCAGAAGTCCTTGAACCACGGCGACGGCGAGGCCGAACTCATCGGCGCATGCCTGGAGAAACTGCGCGCCTTCACCGGCCGCCTCCCCCGCGGCTGGCTCAGCCCCGGCCTGCGCGAAACGCCGGACACGCCCGATCTGCTTGCCGACGCGGGCGTCGAGTATGTGTGCGATTGGGTACTGGACGACCTGCCCAACTGGATGCGCGTCAAGCGCGGGTCGCTGATCCAGATGCCCTACAACCTGGAACTCAACGATTCGATCATCTATGCCATCGAAAAGCACTCTTCTCCCGAATTCCTGCTGCGGCTGACGCGTACGCTGGCGCTGTTCGAGCGCGAATGCGAAGCCCAGCCCAGGGTGCTTGCGCTCGGCCTGCACCCGCACCTGATGGGGGTGCCGCACCGCTACGGCTATTTCGAGGAAATGCTGGACCTGCTGGCACGCCACCCCAAGGTCGACTTCATGACCGGCAGCCAGATCGCCGACTGGTTCAAGCAACGCCGCCCCCTTCCCCCGTCCGCTCCCGAGCTGCCATGACCACCGCCGCCACGCATGACGGATACCGCCTGCACCTGGAAGAAAGCGGGCAGGGCTCGCCCGTCGTTTTCGTCCATGAATTCGCGGGCGATCACAGGAGTTGGGAGCCCCAGCTGCGGGCCTTCGCGCGCCGCCACCGTTGCATCGCCTATGCCGCCCGGGGCTATCCCCCATCCGACGTGCCGGCCGATCCCGCCGCCTACTCGCAGGAAAACGCCGTCCGGGACCTGCGCTCGGTGCTGGCGGCCTGCGGCATCGACCGGGCCCATATTGTCGGACTGTCCATGGGAGGTTTCGCCGCCCTGCATTTCGGGCTGGCCCATCCGGAGCGCGTCCGTTCGCTGACCATCGCGGGGGTCGGCTACGGCGCTCTCGCGTCCGGCCACGCCGCATTCCGCGAGGCTTCGCTGCAGGCGGCCGAACGCTTCGAGACGTTGGGCAGCGCCCGCTACGGGCCGATCTATGCCGCCGGCCCCGCGCGTGTCCAATACCAGAACAAGGACCCGCGCGGCTGGCAGGCCTTCGCCGACGCCCTCTGCCAGCATGACGCTACCGGCGCCGCGCTGACCTTGCGCGGCGTGCAGGCGGCGCGCCCCGCCCTCGATACGCTGGCCGGGCCGCTTGGCGCGCTGGCCGCTCCCGCGCTGATCATCGCGGGCGACGAGGACGACCATGCCCTGGAACCGGCCCTGTTCCTCAAGCGCACGCTGCCCGCCAGCGGCCTGCTCATGCTGCCCAAGACGGGCCACACGCTGAACCTGGAGGAGCCCGAAGCGTTCAACCGGGCGGTGCTGGACTTCATCGCCGCCGTGGAAGCCGGCAGCTGGACGGCGCGCGATCCGCGCGCCAGCGGCGAAGTCATGAAGCTCTCATGAGCCTCGTCGGCGAACTCGCGCGGATCTGCCTGCGCCCGGCTGCGGCCGCCGACCGCGCCCGCGCCGCCCTGCACGTGGCTGCGTGGACGGGCGCGGCGGCGCTGGGCGCGGCCACCCCGCTGGCCCAGGCGCTGCGCGCGGGCTATTCCCTCCCGGGCAATGCAGCCTCCCACGCGGGCGACGCATGGGCCGACCTGTTGCATGACACATCGCTGGGCTGCATGCACGAGCTCGATGACTTCCATCGCGAAGCGCTGCTGCATCCCGGGCCGGTCGTCATCCCCGCCGCCCTGAGCATCGCCCGCCGCCAGGCCTCCAGCGGCGCGGCCCTGCTCCTGGCCGTCCTGCGGGGCTACGAGGCCATGATACGGATCGGAGAGTCCGTGGGAGCCGGCCATTACGAACATTGGCACAACACCTCGTCCTGCGGCGCGGCGGGCGCCGCCGCGGCAGCCGCGAGCCTGCTGAACCTGGACGCCGCGCAGACCTCCCACGCGCTCGCGCTGGCCATCACGCAGTCCTCGGGCCTGTGGCAGATCCGCCTGGATCCCTGCGACGCCAAGCCCTGGAGCATGGCGCGCGCCTCGCAGACGGGCGTGCAGGCGGCCCTGCTGGCCCAGGCCGGCGTGCGCGGTCCGGCCCGCGCGCTGGAAGGAGAAAAAGGCTTTTACGCCGCCACGTGTCCGGATCCCCGCCCGGAGCGGATAGGCGCCAATCCGGGCGGCGCATGGAAAATCCACCAGACCACGTTCAAGCCCTGGGCGGCCTGCCGCCACGCCCATCCCGCCATCGACGCCGCGCTGGGGCTACGCGACGCCTGGCGCGCTCAGGATGGCTGGCGCGAGCTGCCGGCAGGTGACATCCGCTCCATCCGCGTGGAAAGCTATGACGACGCCCTTGCATTCTGCGATCGCGCGCAGCCGGCATCCCCGCAGGAAGCTCGCTTCAGCCTGCAGCATGCCGTCGCGGTCGCCCTGTCCAAGGGCTGGCCCGAGGCCGAGGACTTCTCGGACAGTGCCATCGCGGACCCCGGGCACGCGCGCTTGCGCGCCCTGGTCCACGCCGTGCCGGACGCAGGCTGCTCGGCGCGGTATCCCCGGCACTTCGGCGCCGCCGTGACGGTATCGCTCAAGAATGGCCGCGAAATGCGGCAAGAGCTGCGGGACGCGCTCGGCGACCCGGAACGGGCGTTGACAGCGGAACAGGTGCTGGACATTTCACGGCGCCTGATGATCTCGGCCGGTTGGACGCCGGTCCAGGCAAGCCGGCGCCTGGGGACGATCATGGAACTGGATTCCCTTGCTGGCCCGGGCAGCGTTGAACTCAGGCCGCTCCCGCCGTCGGCGCCGCAGGTTTGATCCGGCCCAAAGCGTCTTGCGCGGCGCTCAATATAAATCGCATTTTCCGGCAGTAATCGAAATAGGCGGATAAGCGCCTTTTCCAAACTCGGTTCCCGCGTTCAGCCGCGGCCCGGATAACGCAAAAGCGGCCGTCTGCCCGCCTCTCATGCGGCGTTGGAGAAAATCCCCGCCGCCCCCTTTTTGCGCCGTTTGCCGGGAATAACCCGGCGGCTGACGCGCGCAGAACCGGCATCCGCAAGCATTCACCGCAACTGGATGAATTTCAACAAAATAAAACTAAAAGCATCTATAAATTGCTGATGATTTAATATTGTGATTAAATGTGAACAAAATGCTAAACACATTCACGTTTATTAACATATAGTATCATTCAGCGGAGAAGCAATGAAGTGGGCTGCTGTTGCAGGCTTGGTTCTGGTGCTGGCGGGTTGCGCCAATCCCCAAGCGCGTAAGGATTTTTCACGGGATCTGGCGGCCGGGAACCTGCCTGCCGCCACCAGCAGCGCGGTCCAGGCAGCCGGCCCCCTGGATGCCCCGCCCACCGACCTGCCGTGGGCCCTGGAAGCCGGCGCCCTCCTGCGGCACAACGGCCTGTCCGAGCGTTCCACGCAGATGCTGGACGGCGCCGAAGACCTGATGAAGGACGACGACACGCGCAATATCGCCGCCAGCGCCGGCAACCATGCCCTGTCGCTGGTAGCCAACGACAACGTCCTGCCCTACGCACCGGCCGTGTACGACACGGTCATGCTCAATACCTACAAGGCCTTGAATTTCTGGCAGTTGGGCGATTACGCCAATGCGCGCGTCGAATGGAACCGCAGCGACGATCGCCAGCGCCGCGCCGCCGAGCATTTCGAAGCGGAAATCGCCAAGCAGCGCGATGAAGTAAAAGAAGGCGAGAACGCCGACCTGGTCAATCGCAGCATGTCCGGCACGGACGAAGCCCTGCTCAAGGCCGGCGTCGATCTTTCCCAGTGGGCGCCCTACGCCGGTTACGTGAATCCGGCCGCGCTCTACCTGCACGGCCTGTATTTCCTGTTCAACGGCGAAGAGCAGGCCGACATGGAAAAGGCGCGCAAGAGCCTGGAACGCGCCTACGCCCTGACCAAGAACACGCAAGTCAAGATCGATATGGCCGCCGCCCAGCGCAAGGCCGGAAAGCTCAAGCCCGCGGTCTGGGTCGTGTTCGAAAACGGCACGGCGGCGCACAAAGAGCAGCTGCGGATCGACCTGCCCCTGTTCCTGGTCAGCGGCAACGTCAAATACACCGGCATTGCGCTGCCCGTGATGCGCGACGGCGTGCCCGCCTATCCCTACCTGACCGTCGGCCGCCAGCAGACGCAGATGCTGGCCGACATGGACACCATCATCCGCGGCGAATTCAAGACCCGTTTCAACGCGATCCTCATCAAGGAAATCGTGCGCGCCACGGCCAAAACGGTGCTGCAGAAGCAATTGAACGATTCCAGCCCGTTGCTGGGCACGCTGGCCGCGATCGCCCAGGCCGCGTCGACGCAGGCCGACCTGCGCTCGTGGTCCACGCTGCCGCACAACTTCCAGCTCATGAGCGTGCCCTATCCCCAGTCGAACCAGCTGACGCTGGGCGTCCCCGGCCACGAGGACATCGTGGTCGACCTGCCCCAGGAAAAACGGCCGGTCGTCGTGTACGTGCGCGCCCTCAACGCCGCCACGCCGCCCCGCGTCGACATCCTCGCCTCCAAATAACGATCTACAAGGAAAACCATGAGCCTGAAGCTTTCCCTTTCGGCCGCGGTGCTGGCCGCGGCGCTGGCCGGCTGCGCCCCCACGACCCAATACGTCGACCAGAAGAACGACAAGGTCGCGGTGATGGGCCTGGACTACAAGGACTTCGAGTCCGCCGCCAACAAGATGGTCAACGACATGCTGAACTCGCCGTTGATGGTGCATCCGAAGGCCGCCCAGGGCGGGCGCTTCGTGGTGGCGATGTCCAACGTCACCAATGACACGGCGCAGCGCATCGACACCGACCAGCTGACCAAGAAGATCCGCGTGAGCCTGCTCAACTCGGGCCGCTTCGTCATCACGACCGCGGTCGGCCTGAACGGCCCCGAGGACGCCACGACCGCCAAGTCGCGCGCGCTGAAAGGCTCGAAGATGATGAACCAGGCCACGGTAAAGAAGGACGGCCGCGTCGTCGCCCCGGACTTCTCGCTCTCCGGCAAGATCATGCAGCGCAATAACCGCGTCGACAGCCGCACGCAGCAGGTCGACTACTACTTCCAGCTGACGCTGACCAACCTGGACAACGGGCTGGCCTACTGGGAAGGCGAAGAAGCCATCATCAAGCGCGGCGACAACCGCACCGTGACCTGGTAAGGGCCACGGACGAATGGACCGCCTGCTTTCAGCAGGCGGTCTTTTTTTCGAGAGCAGATTCATGATGAAGAAATGGATGTTGGGCACGGCGCTGTTCTGCGCCGTCCAGGCGGCGAACGCCGAAGACGTGACGGTGCCCGCGGTCGGGTACGGCGATACGTTCGAACAGGCCGTCGAATCGGCCCTGGGCAATGCCATCAAGCAGGTCAACGGCGCGGCGGTGGCCACGCGTTCGGCCAGCCCCAAGGCCTATGTGCAGGTGAAGCGGGATGCCGAAGGCCAGGCCTCGGCCGAACTCAACGCCAAGCGCACCGAACAGAACACGGAAGGCGGCCTGATCAAGGATACGGTCACGAACAACGAGCAGAGCCTGAACGCCAGCGCCTCGTCGCAAGCCGAGATGTCCAGCAAGACGACGGTCGAGGCCGGCGTCGGCAGCACGAACGACGTGCGCGCGCAAGGCAAGGTGAAGGGCTATTCCGTGACCAAGCAGGAGTGCGGCGGCAGCAAGGGCTGCATGGTCGAACTGTCCGTCACCATCGAAAAATTCGAATACCAGGCGAAGACGCCCAAGCTTGAGCGCGACAGCATCGCGATCGTCACGACCGGCAAGCTGCGTCGCAGCGCGCTGTCTGCCGACATGCGGCAATCGGTCACCGACAAGCTGGTCAAGAGCGGCCGGTTCACCGTGCTGGATCGCAGCAACGACGACGCATTCGAAAAGGAAAACGACTTCCTGGCCAGCGACAACGTGTCCGACCAGCAGCGCGCCCGGCTTGGCCAGGCCGCCGGCGCCGACTTCCTGCTGATCATCGATCTGACCCAGGCCAGCGTGTCGACGCGGGTCCAGGAAAACAACATCGAGCTCACCGGGGAATCCACCCGCGAAGTCTCGCAGTCCACGCGCGCCGCGGTGCGCTACACGCTGGTCGAGGCCGCCACCCGCGCCGTAAAGTGGTCGGACTCGGCGTCATTCGCCTCGGGCGGCAACAAAATCAGCGCCGCCATGGAGCAATTCCAGGGCAAAATGATCGGCGACATCATCGAAATCGTGAACCCCGCCAAGGTCGTGGCCGTGCAGAACGGCCGCGTGATCATCAACCGCGGCATGGGCAGCGTGAAGGAAGGCCAGGTCTACGACATCTACGCCACCGGCGAAGAATTGGTGGATCCGGATACCGGCGAGAAGCTAGGGGCCACCGAAGAAAAGGTCGCTTCGATCAAGATCGGCGAGATCAAGGCCAAAGTGGCCTATGGCGCCCTGGTGACCGGCCAGCTGGAAGCGATCGCCAAGGGTTCGATTGCGCGGGTGGCCGCAGCGCCCGCGGAGCCGGCCAAGAAGACGCCGCCCCGGCGCGCCGCGCCGCCCAAGTCCGACCAGAAGATCGACCCGGCCGGAGGCGTCATCCTCTGACCCGCCGATAGTCCTCCCGCGCCAGAGCCTTGGCCGCAGGCATGCCGGACAGACAAAAGCCCGCGTTTCTGGAAGGAAACGCGGGCTTTTTTTCAAACGCGGCGTCGAGGCCCTCGGCAGGCGCCCCAGCGGATCAACCCACCACGCGGAAACGCTCGGCGTCGTCCATGAACGGCTTTTCGCCAAAACCGTTTTCGTTGGAGCCGAACGGCATCTGCGCGCGCAGCTTCCAGTAGGCCGGCACATTCCACTGGCTTGCCACAGCGGCGTCGATCAGCGGGTTGTAGTGCTGCAGGCTGGCGCCCACGCCGGCATTGGCCAGCGCGGTCCAGGCCGACAGCTGGGCCATGCCGCCCGCTTGTTCGGACCAGACGGGGAAGTTGTCCGCGTACAGCGCGAACTTCTCCTGCAGGCTGCGCACCACGTCCTGGTCTTCAAAGAACAGCACGGTGCCCACGCCGGCGGCGAAGCTCTTCAGCTTGGCCTCGGTCTTGTCGAAGCCTTCGGCCGGCGCGACCTTGCGCACTTCCTCGATGGCGATGTCCCAGAGCTTTTCGCTTTCCGCGCCGAACAGGATCACCGCGCGCGAACTTTGCGAATTGAAGGACGAGGGGCTGTGCTTGATCGCTTCCTGGATCAGGGTTGCCAACTCCTCCTTGGAGGTCGACAGGTTGCGGCCCAGCGAATACTGCGTGCGACGCTTCTTCAGAGCGTCGAGATAAGCGTTGCTCATATCGATATAGCCTTCCGACTGGTAGATAGGGGAAAATGCACGGAAGAATTCTACCGGCGGGCAAACGCACAAAGCACATGCCCGGGCCATAAAACCGCAATTTTGGACGGAACAAACCGTTCCACCCATGCGGCAAATCCTTGACATTACGGAGCACGCATGCATTTCACGCAGGACCCCGACGCCCCTCCGCCCCGGCGATCGCCTTCGACGACTTCCTCAAGGTCGACATCCGCATCGGCACGATTCAGTCGGCCGAAGCCTTTCCCGAGGCGCGCAAGCCCGCCTACAAACTGACGATCGACTTCGGCGCGGGCGTGGGCATCAAGAAGAGTTCCGCCCAGATCACCGCGCACTATGCCTTGCAGGACCTCCCCGGCAAGCGCGTCATGGCGGTCGTGAATTTCCCGCCGCGCCAGATCGGCCCGGTAAAGTCGGAAGTGCTGGTGCTGGGCTTCGCGGACGCCGAAGGCGGCATCGTGCTGGGCGTGCCCGATGGCGAGGTGCCGAACGGCACGCGCCTGACCTGACGCCGGCTGGCGCGCTCTCCGCTCCTCCCCTTCTGCATTCCGGCGCGCCTTCCCGCGCGCCGCCCCCTCGTCTCGCCTTCCTTCCTCGCCATCAGGGCATTCCCCTATTACCCGTCTGCCGTCTAGAAACTATCGTATTCGAGAATTATCAAATAAGAGAATTCTCGCTTCCGACAAAATGACAGCAGAACCCCTATTCGATTACGCCGTGATCGGCGCGGGCATCGCCGGCGCCTCCGTGGCCTACCGCTTGAGCGCCACGGCGTCCGTCGCCGTGTTGGAACGCGAGGCCCAGCCGGGCTATCACTCCACCGGCCGCTCGGCAGCCATGTTCATGGAGACGTATGGCACCGCGCAGATCAAGGCGCTTACGCGCGCCAGCCGCGCCTTTTACGAGAAACCGCCCCAAGGATTCAGCGAACATCCCCTGCTCAGCCCGCGCGGCGTGCTGTACGTTGCAACCCCTGACCAGAAGGGCCTGCTGCAGGAAGTGTTCGACGACTTCCACAGCCAATCGCCCAACGTCACCCTGATCGACGCCACGCAGGCCGTTGCTCGCGTGCCCTGCCTGCGCGGCGACCAGATCTGCGGCGCCATCGAAGAGCCGGACGCGCGCGACATCGACGTGCATGCCCTGCACCAGGGATTCCTGCGAGGCATGGCCCGGCAGGGCGCCGTTCTGCACAACAACGCCGGGGTCGTGTCGGCCGCCCGCGCTGACGACGCCTGGACGCTCACCCTGGCGGACGGACGCCGCCTGCGCGCCCGCGTGCTGGTCAACGCCGCCGGCGCCTGGGCGGACCATGCCGCCGCCCTGTGCGGCGCGCGCCCGGTGGGCCTGCAGCCGTGCCGCCGCACCGCATTCACCTTCTCCGGCCCGGAGGGCGTGGATTTCTCCCTGTGGCCCGCCGTCGTCGGCGTCGACGAAAGCTATTACTTCAAGCCCGACGCCGGCCAGTTGCTGGGCTCGCCCGCCAACGCCGACCCGGTCGCCGCGCACGACGTGGTGCCCGAGGAGCTGGACGTCGCCACCGGCATCTACCGCATCGAAGCCGCCACCTCGCTCACCATCCGCCGCCCCAAGCACACCTGGGCCGGCCTGCGCTCGTTCGTGCGCGATGGGGATTTCGTGGTCGGCTGGGACAACGATGTGCCGGGCTTTTTCTGGCTGGCGGCGCAGGGCGGCTATGGCATCCAGACCGCCGCCGCGACCTCTGAACTCGCCGCCGCGCTGCTCCTGCGCCAGCCGGTGCCCGCCCATCTGCATGCGCACGGCGTCGATGCCGAAGCCGTGCGTCCCGCGCGCCTGCGCTGACCCTTTCCATCATCCGGACACGCCATGAACTCCATCACCCGCTACCCCAGCTCCCTTCCGCTGCCGTTCTCGCGCGCCACCCAGGCGGGCGGCTTCCTGTTCCTGTCGGGACAGATCCCGATGGATGCCAACGGCCAGGTCGTGCGCGGCGATATAGCCAGCCAGACCCACGCCGCGCTCGATCGCATCAAGGAAACGCTGGCGCTGGCTGGTGCCACGCTCAAGGACGTGGTGCGCGTAACGGTCTGGCTGTCGGACCTGGCGCTGTTCGCGCAGTTCAACGAGGCCTACCGCAACCACTTCCCATCCGACTTCCCCTCCCGTTCTACGGTCGAGGCCAAGCTGGCCATGGATGTGGACGTGGAAATCGAAGTACAGGCCTGGCTGGGCGGTTCGCCGGCCTTGAAGTCGCCAGCGCCGGGCCCCGTGTCCGAAGCCTGAGCCGGCCCCGGCCGGTTCGATCGGCTGGTATTCCGCGCGGCCCGGCGCCGCGCGGCGCAGCATTTCCCCGGCGCGCGCGGCAACGCCCGCGCCACGTCCACCTTTTACGCGGAGCGGCAACATGAAAATATTTTCCGGATCCCTCGCGACCGAGACGAACACCTTCTCCCCGATTCCGACGGGCCTGTCCGCCTATCGTGCGCGCGGCTATTACCCCGCGGGCCAGCACCCCGACCGCATGCAGATGTTCTCGGGTCCGCTCTGGGCCGCGCGGCAGCGCGCGCAGGGCAAGGACTGGACGCTCATCGAGGGCATGACGGCGGGCGCCACGCCGGCCGGCATCACGACCCGCCACGCCTACGAAACCCTGCGGGACGAGCTGCTGGAAGACCTGCGCCGCGCGGGCAAGGTGGACATCGCTCTCTTCGGGCTGCACGGCGCCATGGTCGCCGACGGCTACGACGACTGCGAAGGCGACCTGCTGAGCCGGGCGCGCGAGATCGTCGGCCCGGATACGGTGATCGGCGCCGAGCTGGATCCGCATTGCCACATGACCGCCACCATGGTGGACAGCGCCGACTTCCTGGTCTGCTTCAAGGAATATCCCCACACGGACATCCTGGACCGCGCCTACGACCTGGTGGACCTCTGCGTGGCGCGCGCCGAAGGCCGCATCCAGCCCAGGCGCGCCGTGTACGACTGCGAGATGATCTCCATCATGCACACCAGCCGCGAACCGATGCGCGGCTTCGTGGACCGCCTGCTCGCCATGGAAGGCAAGGAAGGCGTGCTGTCCGTTTCCATCGCCCATGGCTTCCCCTGGGGCGACACGCCCGACATGGGTTCCAAGGTGCTGGTCTACACCGACGGCGATCAGGCCCAGGCCGACGCGCTGGCGCGCGCGCTGGGCGACGAGATCATCGGTTTCCGCGACCGGCTCGCGCCTCCCTACCCCGGCGCCGACGAGGCGCTGGACCAGGCCCTGGCGCTGAACGACTTTCCGGTCGTGCTGGCGGACTCCGCCGACAACGCGGGCGGCGGCGCGCCCAGCGATGCCACCTTCATCCTGGAACGCGTGCTGGCGCGCGGAATCCGCGACGTCGCGACGGGCCCGTTCTGGGATCCGGTTGCCATGCAGCTCTGCTTCGAAGCGGGCGACGGCGCGCAGATCAAGCTGCGCATCGGCGGCAAGGTCGCCCCGGTTTCCGGCCAACCCCTGGACCTGGATTGCGAAATCCTGGCGCTCAAGCGCGACGCCGTCATGACCGGACTGGCCGGCACGCCCGCGCTGCTGGGCGATGTCGCGGTCGTGCGCAGCCAGGGCGTCGTCATCGTGTTGACCACCAACCGCACCCAGGCCATGGGCACGGACCTGTTCACGCAGTTCGGCGTGGACCTGCAGGCCATGAAGCTCATCATCGTGAAGTCGTCGCAGCACTTCTACGCCTCGTACTCGCAGGTCGGCCGCCACGTCATCTACGTGGAGACGCCCGGCGCGATCACGCAGGATTACAACGCATTGCCTTACACCAAACGCAAATTGCCGAAATGGCCGTTCACGGCATGAGGCGCCATCCATCGCCGCCCGCGACGGGCATCGGAATGACCAAGGGGAAGAAAATGATCAGACGTTTCAGTTTGCTGGGCGCCGCCGCCCTGCTGGCCATGGGCGCCGCCACGGGCGCGCTCGCGCAGTCCAAGACGCTGCGCCTGGTGCCGCACGCGGACCTCAAGACGCTGGACCCGCTGTTCAACACGGCCTACATCACGCGCAACCACGGCTACATGGTGTTCGACACCCTGTTCTCGCAGGACAGCAAGGGCCAGGTCAAGCCCCAGATGGTGGACAGCTGGACCACCTCCGAGGACGGCAAAACCTGGAGCTTCACCTTGCGCCCGGGCCTGAAGTTCAACGACGGCACGCCGGTGAAGGCCGAGGACTGCGTCGCCTCGATCCAGCGTTGGGCGAAAAAGGACACGCTCGGCCAGGCCATGATGGCCGCCGGCGCCGAGCTCGCGGCCACGGGCGACAATACCTTCACGCTGACGCTGAAAGAGCCCTTCGGCCTGGTGCTGGACGCCCTGTCCAAGCCTTCGGGCATGCCGCCCTTCATCATGCCCAAGCGCCTGGCGATGACGGACCCGAACACGCAGGTCACGGAAATGGTCGGTTCCGGCCCGTTCCTGTTCAAGCGCGACGAGTGGGTGCCCGGCAACAAGGTGGTGTACGTGAAGAATCCCGCCTATGTGCCCCGCGCCGAACCGGCGGACGGCCTGGCCGGCGGCAAGAACGTCAAGGTGGACCGCGTGGAGTGGGTCTACATCCCCGATGGGAACACGGCCACGGCGGCGCTGATGAACGGCGAGGTCGACATGATCGAGCAGACCACGCCGGACTTCCTGCCTGTCCTGGAAACCAACCCGGACATCACCCTGGGTACCTCAGTGGCATCCCAGGGCATGGTCATCGTCAACTCGCTGCATCCTCCGTTCGACAACCAGCTCGCCCGGCAGGCGCTGTACCACCTGGTCAACCAGAAGGAAATGCTGTCGGCCATGGGGTACCCGGAGAAATACCGTGTGGACTATTGTCCTACTCTTTATATCTGCGGCTCGCCCCTGGCCACCGACGCCGGCGCGGCGCCCTACGCCAAGGCCGATCCCGCGCGCGCCAAGCAGCTGCTCCAGGAGGCCGGCTACAAGGGCGAGAAGGTCGTGGTCCTGTACCCGACCGACCACCTGAGCGCCCCGGCCGTGATGGTGCTGACGCAGAACATGAAGAAGGCCGGCCTCAATGTCGACCTGCAATCCATGGACTGGGCCTCGCTGGCCGCGCGCCGGCTGAAGAAGGACGCGCCCGAAAAAGGCGGCTGGAGCGTATTCCTCACCTGGGGCGGCTACTTCGACGCGAGCACGCCGGTGACCAACCCCTGGCTGTCCGCCGCCTGCGGCAATAGCCTGCCCGGCTGGCCCTGCGACAAAGAGCTGGACACGCTGCGCACCAGCTGGATCCGCGAAACCGACCCGGCCAAGCGCAAGGACATCGCCAGCCAGATGCAGGTGCGCGCCTACCAGACCGTGCCGTACGTCATGTTCGGCGAATTCAAGCCCGTATCCGCGGTGCGCGGCCTGAAGCACACCGAGCTCTTGAAGACCGGCATCCCGGTGATGTGGAACATCGAAAAACCGTAAGGCAGACGCCGGGCGCAGCTTGTGCCCGGCCGCAAGCCGGGGGGAAACCAGCGTGAAATACATCCTGCGCCGCATCGCGGCCGTCATTCCCGTCATGGCCGTCGTCGCGGTCGTGGTGTTCCTGCTGATCCATCTGTCGCCGGGCGATCCGGCGGCCGTGATCGCGGGCGACAACGCCACCGCCGACGACGTGGAGAAAATCCGCCAGAACCTGGGCCTGGACAAACCGCTGCTGCAGCAGTTCGGGATCTGGGTGGCGCACATCGCCACCGGTGACCTGGGCACCTCCATCTCCACGCAGATGCCGGTGTCCGAACTGATCGGCCAACGCATGGGTCCCACGCTGTCCATCGCCATCTTCACCATGCTGTTCGCCGTGATCGCGGCAGTGCCGCTGGGCGTGCTGGCGGCGTGGAACGCGGGGCGCTGGCTGGACAGGCTGGTCATGATCGGCGCGGTCTGCGCCTTCTCCGTGCCGGTGTTCCTGATCGGCTACAGCCTCGTCTACGGCTTCTCCATCAAACTGGGCTGGCTGCCCGTGCAGGGCTACAAGCCGCTGTCCGCCGGCGTCGCGCCCTACCTGCGCCACCTGGTGCTGCCCTGCCTGTCGCTGGGCCTGGTCTACATGGCGCTGCTGACGCGCATGACGCGCGCCACCATGCTGGAAGCCCTGTCCGAGGACTATATCCGCACCGCCCGCGCCAAAGGCCTGTCGGCGGCCCCCATCGTGTGGCATGCCCTGAAGAACGCCGCCAACCCCATCGTCACCACGATCGGCGTAGGCGTCGCCCTGCTGATCGGCGGCGTGGTCGTCACCGAAACCGTGTTCGCCATCCCCGGCCTGGGCCGCCTGACCATCGATGCCGTGCTGCGCCATGACTACCCCGTCATCCAGGGCGTGCTGCTGGTGGCCTCGGGCATCTACGTACTGATCAACCTGCTGGTCGACCTGAGCTACCGGCTCTTCGATCCTCGCATCCGCTACTGAACGGGGACACGCATGACTACCGCCACCCTGCCGCTGCCCGCGCCGCGCCCGCGCTACCGCCGCGTCCTCAAGTCGCTGCGCCGCCATCCCATGCTCTACGTGGGCGGCGCCATCCTGCTGGCCCTGGCCACGATCGCCCTGGCCGCTCCCTGGCTGGCCACGGTCGATCCGCAGGACATCAACCCGATGGCGCGCATGAAGCCGCCCTCTTCCGAGCATTTCTTCGGCACGGACGCCCTGGGCCGCGACGTGTATTCGCGCACCGTCTGGGGCGCCCGCATTTCGCTGGTCGTCGGCATCGTGGTGGCCGTGGTCGCCACCGTGGGCGGCGTCGCCCTGGGCATGGCCGCCGGCTACTTCCGCCGCCTGGACGCCGTGATCATGCGCATCATGGACGGCCTGATGGCCATCCCGGGCGTGCTGCTGGCGATCGCGCTGATGGCCACGCTGAAGGGGGGCCTGGGCACCGTGATCATCGCCATCGTCATTCCGGAAGTGCCGCGCGTCGTGCGCCTGGTGCGCGCGCTGGTGCTGACGATCCGCGAGCAGCCCTACATCGAGGCGGCCGTCTCCTCCGGCACCCGCGTGCCCGCGATCCTGCTGCGCCACATCCTGCCCAACCTGTTCGCGCCGTTGATGGTGCAGGCCACCTTCATCGCCGCCTCGGCCATCCTGACCGAAGCCGTGCTGAGCTTCCTGGGCGTGGGCATCCCGCCCCAGACGCCGAGCTGGGGCAACATCATGGCCGAAGGCCGCAACTTCGTGGCCGTGGCCTTCCACATCATCCTGTATCCGGGCCTGTTCCTGGGCGTGGCCGTCCTGGCCGTCAACCTCGTGGGCGACGGACTGCGCGACATGCTCGACCCCCGCCTGGCCAAAAAGCTGTAGGAGCGCACATGCAACCCCAACCTGTCTTGCGCGTGCACGAACTCACCACCTGCTTCGATGGCGACGACACCACGGTGGTCGCCGTGGACGGCCTTTCGTTCGACCTGCTGCCCGGCGAAACGCTGGGCCTGGTCGGCGAATCCGGCTGCGGCAAGAGCGTTACGTCGCTGTCCATCATGCGCCTGCTGCGCGCGCCCGGCCGCATCGCCAGCGGCCGGATCGAATTCGACGGACGCGACCTGCTCGCCCTGCCCGAAAAAGCCATGCGCGGCATCCGGGGCAACCGGATCTCGATGATCTTCCAGGAACCCATGACGTCCCTGAACCCCGTGTTCACGGTGGGAAAGCAGATCAGCGAATCGCTCATGCTGCACCAGGGCCTGTCGCGCCGCGACGCCCTGGCGCAGGCTGAGAAACTGCTGGACCTGGTGCAGATATCCGACCCCGCGCGCCGCGTGCGCGAGTATCCCTACCAGCTCTCGGGCGGCATGCGCCAGCGCGCCATGATCGCCATGGCGCTGGCCTGCCAGCCGAAGGTCCTGATCGCCGACGAGCCCACCACCGCGTTGGACGTCACCATCCAGGCGCAGATCCTGCACCTGCTGCGCGACATCCAGGCGCGACTGGGCACCGCCATCGTGCTGATCACGCATGACCTGGGCGTGGTGGCGCAGATGTGCCAGCGCGTCATCGTGATGTACGCCGGCCGCAAGGTGGAGGAAGGCAGCGTGGACGACGTCCTGGACCGCCCCCAGCATCCTTACACCCAGGCGCTGATCCGCTCCCTGCCCGACTTCGTCGACGGCCAGGACCACGACGTGCGGCTGGCCGAGCTGCCCGGCATCGTGCCGGTGATGACGCCGGCGTCGCGCGGCTGCGCTTTCGCCGCGCGCTGCGCCCAGGCGCAGCCGCGCTGCAGCGAGGCCGCCCCGCCCGCCGTGGATGCCGGCAGCCGCCACCGTGTCTGGTGCTGGGCCCGCGAAACCGGACCGGCGTCCGCATCCGCGGCCAACGCCATGATTGCGTGAGATCCGCCATGAACCTGCACGACATCCCCCTTGCTCCCGCCGTATCCGCCCCCCGCTCCCGGCATCGTGCCCATGCTGGAGGTCATCGGCCTCAAGAAGCATTTCCCCGTGGATGGCGGAAACGGCGCAAAAGTGCTGCGCGCCGTCGACGGCGTGTCCTTGTCCGTCTCGCGCGGCCAGACGCTCAGCCTGGTCGGCGAATCCGGCTGCGGCAAGTCCACCACCGGTAAATGCCTGATCCGGCTCTCCGAGCCCACTGAAGGCCGCATTCTGCTGGAAGGGCACGACCTGGCGGCGATGAACGGCCGCCAGCTGCGCGCCATGCGCCAGCGGATGCAGTTCATCTTCCAGGACCCGTTTTCGTCCATGAACCCGCGCATGCGGGTGCGCGACATCATCGGCGAACCGCTGCGCAACTTCGGCCACGGCCGCGCGGCGATCCGCGAACGCGTCGCGCAGCTGCTGGCCCGCGTCAGCCTGCGGCCCGACGCCGCCGACCGCTACCCCCACGAATTCTCGGGCGGGCAGCGCCAGCGCATCGTGATCGCGCGCGCGCTCGCGCTGGACCCCGGGCTGATCGTCTGCGACGAACCCGTGTCGGCCCTGGACGTCTCGGTCCAGGCCCAGGTCATCAACCTGCTGATGGACCTGCAGCGCGATCTGGGCCTGACCTACGTTTTCATTTCCCACGACCTGAGCGTGGTGCGCCACATCAGCCACCGGGTCGCCGTGATGTACCTGGGCCGGATCGTCGAGATCGGCACGCGCGACGCTATCTTCGGACGCCCTGCCCACCCCTATACCCGCGCCTTGCTGGCGGCGGTGCCCTCCGCGCGCCAGGGAGAGCGCACGCCGGTCGAGGTGTTGAAGGGGGAAATTCCCAGCCCCTTGTCGCCGCCCTCGGGCTGCGCGTTCCGCACCCGCTGCCCCATGGCCCAGCCGCGCTGCGCCGAAGAAGCCCCGCAGCCCCGTCACATCGCCCCTGAACAGCAGGTCGCCTGCCACTTTGCCTAGGCCCGTCCACCCTACGAGGAGATACGCATGACCCAGCCCGACGCCACGCCATTCGACTACATTCTTGCCGGCGGCACCGTCATCGACGGCACCAACGCCCCCGGCCGCCGCGCCGATGTCGGCGTGCGCGGGGACCGGATCGCCGCAGTGGGCGACCTGAGCGGCAGCGCCGCCGGCCGGCGCATCGACGTCGCCGGCAAGGTAGTGGCCCCGGGATTCATCGACTCGCATACGCACGACGACAACTACCTGCTCAAGCACCGCGACATGACGCCCAAGATCTCGCAAGGCGTCACGACGGTCGTCACCGGCAATTGCGGTATCAGCCTGGCGCCGCTGGCGCATGCCAGCCCGCCGGCGCCGCTGGACCTGCTGGACGAAGGCGGCTCGTACCGCTTCGAGCGCTTCTCCGATTATCTCGACGCCCTGCGCGCCACGCCCGCCGCCGTCAATGCGGCCTGCATGGTGGGCCATTCCACCCTGCGCGCGGCGGTCATGCCCGACCTGAAGCGCGAAGCCACGCCCGATGAAGTGCAGGCCATGCAGACGCTGGCCGACGACGCGCTGGCCAGCGGCGCCATCGGCATCTCCACCGGCACGTTCTACCCGCCCGCGGCCAGCGCCAGCACCGAGGAAATCATCGAAGTCTGCCGCCCGCTCGGCACGCATGGCGGCATCTACGCCACGCACATGCGCGACGAAGGCGAGCACATCGTGCCGGCCCTGGAGGAAACCTTCCGCATCGGCCGCGAGCTGGGCGTGCCCGTCGTCATTTCGCATCACAAGGTCATGGGCAAGCCGAACTTCGGGCGCTCCAAGGAAACGCTGCGCCTGATCGAGGCCGCCATGGCGGCGCAGGACGTCTCGCTGGATGCCTATCCCTACGTGGCGGGGTCCACCATGCTCAAGCAGGACCGCGTCCTGCTGGCGGGGCGCACCCTCATCACCTGGTGCAAGCCCTTCCCGGAACTGAGCGGGCGCGACCTGGACGAGGTCGCCGCGGAACGGGGAAAATCCAAGTACGACGTGGTGCAGGAACTGCAGCCCGCCGGCGCCATCTACTTCATGATGGACGAGCCCGACGTCCAACGCATCCTGGCGTTCGGCCCCACCATGATCGGCTCGGACGGCCTGCCCCACGATGAGCGCCCCCATCCGCGGCTTTGGGGCACCTTCCCGCGGGTGCTCGGACATTACTCGCGCGACCTGGGCCTCTTCCCCCTGGAAACCGCCGTCTGGAAAATGACCGGCCTGACCGCCGCCAAGTTCGGCCTGGCCGAGCGGGGCCAGGTGCAGCCCGGCTACTTCGCGGATCTGGTGGTCTTCGACCCAGACACCGTGGCGGATTCCGCCACCTTCGAGCGCCCCACGGAACGGGCCGCCGGGATCCATTCCGTCTATGTCAACGGCGCGCCGGTCTGGCAAGACCAGGCCTTTACCGGCCAGCATGCCGGCCGCGTGCTGAACCGGAGCGCGGCATGAGCGCGCGCAAACTACACCTGGCCGTGGCCCAGCTGGGCCCGGTCCAGCGCAGCGATACCCGGGCCCAGGTCGTGCGCCGGCTGATCGAACTGCTCGAGGACGCCCACAGCCGCGGCGCCGCCTGGGTGACCTTTCCGGAACTGGCGCTGACCACCTTCTTTCCGCGCTGGTCGCTGGACGATCCCGCCGACGTGCAGGCGTTCTTCGAAACCGAGATGCCCGGCCCGCTGACCCGCCCGCTGTTCGACGCCGCGCGCGAGAAAGGCATCGGCTTCTACCTGGGCTACGCCGAGCTGGCGGACGGCACGCAGTACAACACCAGCATCCTGGTCGGGCGCGACGGCGGCATCGTCGGCAAGTACCGCAAGATCCACATCCCCGGCGACGCTCAGGCACGCGACGGCGCCGCCCTGCAGCACCTGGAAAAGAAATATTTCGCCGTCGGCGACCTGGGTTTTCCGGTCTGGCAGACGCCGGACGCCGCCATCGGCATGTGCATCTGCAACGACCGGCGCTGGCCCGAGACCTTCCGCGTCATGGGCCTGCAGGGCGTGGAGGTGGTCATGGCCGGCTACAACACCCCTTCCGGCTATGTGCAATGGGACGAACCCATCCATCTGCGCATGCACCACCACCTGCTGTCCTTGCAGGCGGGCGCCTACCAGAACGCCTGCTGGGTGGCCGCCGCCGCGAAGGCCGGCGTCGAGGAAGGCAATCCGATGATCGGCGGCTCCTGCATCGTCGCCCCCACAGGAGAAATCATGGTGCGCGCCTTCTCCGAGGACGACGAGGTCATCAACTTCGTCTGCGACCTGTCGGTGTCGGAGCATTACCGCGCCAACATCTTCAACTTCGCCGCCCACCGTCGTCCGGAGCACTACGGAATGATCGTAGAACGCACCGGCGCCCGCCCTCCCGCCTGAGCCGCCGCACCCCTTACAATCCGGCATACACGCGGCGGGGCTTGCGGGCCCTGCCCCAACCCTCAACCCTTGATGCCACACCGCTACATGGCCCTATCCGGCAATACCTCCCCGCCCGAGATCGTGGGCAAGGAAGAAATGGGCGCTCGCCTGCGGGCCGAGCGCAAGGCAAGGAAACTGACCTTGCAGGCCGTTTCCCGCGCCAGCGGCATCGCGGTGTCGACGCTCTCGAAAGCCGAGCTTGGGCAGATCGCCCTGAGCTACGAAAAGTTCGCCGCGCTGGCCCGGGCGCTGGACATCGACATGACCCGCATGTTCATGCTGGGGGACGCCCCCCAGGCCGCCGTCGCCCCCACCTTCGTCAAGAACAAGCTCGGCGACGCCCGCGACTACGTCACGGAAAACTATCACTACCGCTTGCTCATGGGCGAATATCCCGGCAAGAAGATGACGCCCATGTTCGCCCTGATCGATGCGCGCGAAGTGGTGGAATTCGAGGACTACATCCGGCACCCGGGCCAAGAGTTCGCCGTGGTGCTGTCCGGCAAGGTCCGCATCCAGTTCGAAAACGGCGAAAGCGTCGTGCTCGGCAAGCTCGAAACCGCGTATTTCGACAGCAGCATCGGGCACGTCTATCTGTCGCTGAGCAAGAAGCCCGCCGAAGTGCTGGCGGTCTGCAGCGACACGGACGAAGTGCCTTCCCGCCTGAAGGCGCCCTGACGCCTCCCTCCGACCGGTAAAGCAACAGAAAGCAGGCTATGCGCATCACCCTCACGTCGGCCCTTTGCGGGGCCCTGATCATTGCCGGCCTGACGGCCGGCCCCCCATCCCTCGCGCAATCGTCCGGCCAGCAATCCGTGCTGCGCGACATCGGCGGCATGCTGACCGGCGCCAAGCCCGGCGATTCCGTCCAGCGCACCGAACGCGGCCTGCTGCTGGAAACGCGCCACTGTACCGAGGGCCAGACCCCGGTATCCGCATTGATGCGCGGCCGTCTCGGCATTGAGCAGGAAGAAACCCTGCTGGCGCTGTTCGAGCGCATCCTGTGCGCCCGGTCCGACGACGGCATGGGCCAGCTCAATATCGCCCGCTTCGGCGGCGAGGCCGCCGATCCGTTCGCCACGGGGCTGGTCTTCTACTCGGGCAGCCAGGAGCTAGGCGAATGGCCGGCCAAGCCGGAAGGCGAAAGCCCCCGGAATGAAGCCTATATTTCCATGCTGGGCCTGTCTCCCGACAGCCCCATCGGCGGCGTTTCGCTTTGGGACGTCCAGGCGCCCGGCCGCGTGCGCGTCTGGTTCGCGCCGTTCCTGCACATGCCGTCCGACGCCATGACCTACGACTTCGAGCTGCGCGGCGGGCGCTGGGTGTGGGTCGCGGGCATCGCGTCCGTACGCATGTAGGCGCCGCCTACCCCAGGATCTCCGCGTTGTGTTCGCCCAGCCCCGGCGCGCCGCCCGCCGCAGCCCGCGCGCTGGCCGAAAAGCGGAAGGGCGTGGGCGCGCAGCGCAATTCGCCCTCGGTCGGGTGCTGCACGGTTTCGAAGAACCCCACGTCGGCCAGGTGCGGGTCGTTCAGCAGCTCATCCAGGCCGTTGGCCGGCCCCGCGGGGATATCGTGCTGCAGGAACAGCGCCAGCCACTCGGCCGCGCCACGCTCGAGCAGACGCTCGCTGACCTCCCCGTAAAGCGGTTCCGCATTGCGGATGCGGTCTCCCATCGTGGCAAAGCGCGGATCGGCGGCCAGTTCGGGCCGGCCCAGCAGGGAGAACAGGCGCTGCCATTGGGCGTCCGTGTTGGCGACCAGGCACACATAGCCCTCCCGGGTCCTGAGCGGCCGGTGATAGCGGCTGAAGACCCGTTCGTAGCCGGGCGGCGCCGCGTCCGCCTGCCGGCCGCCGAAAATGCCGTCGGCCAGGTGCTCGACCAGGTTGAAGGACGCCATGGTTTCGAACATGGGCACTTCCACCTGCTGCCCCTGCCCGCTGGCGGCCCGGGCCACCAGCGCGGACGCGATCGCGCCGGCCAGGTACACGCCGCAGAGCTTGTCGGTGAACAGCATGGGCACGAAACCGGGCTCGCCGTACATGCGCGCGTGCAAGCCCGACACCCCGCTCATGCCCTGGATCACGTCGTCGTAGGCGGGGCGTTCGGCATAGCGGCCGTCCTGATGGAAGCCGAGCGCCACAGCGTAGACCAGCCGTGGATGGCGCCCGGCCAGGCTGCGGTAGTCGATGCCGAGCCGCCTGGCGGCCGCCGGACGCATGTTGTGCACGAAGACATCGGCCGTAGCCAATAGCGCATCCAGGCGCGCCACATCGCCGGCGGTCTTCAGGTCCAGCACCACGCTGCGCTTGTCCCGGTTCAGATTGAGGAAGAATGATCCCATTTTCGGGTTGCGCGACCGGCCGACCATGCGCATCGGATCGCCCTGCGGCGGCTCGACCTTGATCACCTCGGCGCCCATATCGGCAAGCAACTGGGTGGCCATTGGCCCGAAAACGAAATTGCTGGCGTCGACGACGCGCACGCCGGACAAAGGACCTGTCATATCTGCTCCTGGTTGGACGCGGGCGCCACGGACCCATCCACGGCGCGCGCCCTGCCGCCGCTGCCGGCCTATTGCTTGGGGATGTTGGCGTTCTGCGCCGTGGCGATCTCGAGCTCGATTTCCTTCTTCTGGAACCTGGCCAGCGCTTGCGCGTCGCCGATGAAGGAAATGAAATTGCTCTGCGCCAGGAAATCGCGGGTCTTGGGCTCGGCGTAGATCGCCAGCAGCGCGTCCTGCAAGGCCTTCACGACGGGAGCGGGCGTCTTGGCCGGCGCGAACATCGCCCACCACGCCACCTTGAAGAAATCCTTGAATCCCAGCTCCTGCAGGGTCGGCACGTCCGGCGCGCTGGCCAGCCGTTCGTTCGTCGTCACCGCCAGCAGCCGCAGCTTGCCCGCCTGCACCAGGGCCTGCGCCCCGCTGTATTCCGCGATCACGAAGTCCACCTGCTTGCCCGCCAGGTCATTGAGCGCCGGGCCCGCGCCCTTGTAGGAAATGCCGTTGGCGCTGGCCTGCGCCAACGACAGGAACCACTCCGTGGCGATCTGGTAGGTGGCGCTGCCCGCGCCGTAGTTCAGCTTCTTCGGATCCTTCCTCGCGGCCGCCACCAGGTCCGCCACGGACCGGTAGGGCGAATCCTGGTAGACGTAGAAACCCATCGGCGCCTGGGCCAGCACGGCCACCGGCGCCAGGTCGGTCAGGGGGTCGTAGGGCAGCTTGGCGAACGCTGCCACGTTGGTCGCCACCGGCGCGTTGGCCGCGAGCAGCAGCGTGTAGCCGTCGGGCGCTGCCGATACTACCGTCTGGGTGGCGATGATGCCGCTGGCGCCCGGCCGGTTTTCGGCGATCACGGGCTGGCCCAGCCTGGCCTCCAGCTGGCGGGCGGTGAAGCGCGCCAGCGTGTCGGTGCCGGTGCCTGGCGGATAAGGCACGATCAGCCGGATCGGCTTATCGGGAAAGGCGTAACTCGCCTGGGCGCCCACGGCGAGCGTGACGCCGATGAGCAGTTTGATCAGTCTTTTCATGTCTCCAGCTCCTTTGATTGTGCTTGGTCGTCGCTTTTTTATGAGTACGGGTCTGAACGCCCGTTGTCAGGGGGATAGTTGCGGATGCAGGGCGACGCGCCCGATCACCTCGCGCGAGGCCAGCACGGCCAGCGCCTCTTCGTAGGATTCCAGGGCAAAGGTCCGCTGCGTATAGGGTTTCAACGCGCCTTCCACCGCCCAGTCGAACAGGGTTGCGAACGCCGCGCGCACGGCCGGCCGGCGTTCGGGCGGGAGCGGCATCCGGCCCCAGCCCATGTAGTAGCCCCAATAAATGCCGATGGCCGTGGCGTTCTTCACGAGCAGAAGGTTCGCGGGAATCTGCGGGATGTCGCCGCCGGCGAATCCCATGGGGATCAGCCGCCCTTCCGGCGCCACGCAGCGCAACGATTCCTCGAAGACCTTGCCGCCCACCGGATCGAAAACCACGTCCGCGCCGCGCCCGCCGGTCAGCGCCAGCACGGCATCGCGGAAGTTCCCGTCGCGGTAGTTCAGCCCTTCATCGGCGCCATGCGCCCGCGCCGCGTCGAGCTTGTCCTGCGTGCTCGCGCACGCGATGACCCTGGCGCCCATGCGCTTGGAAATCTCGATGGCGGCCAGCCCGCTGCCCCCGCTTGCGCCATGCACCAGGACGGTTTCGCCGGGCTGCAGGCGCGCGCGCCAGCACAGCGCCCCGTAGGCTGTCGCGTAGATGGTCGGAAACTGCACGGCGCTATCGAAGGTCACGCCATCGGGCAAGGCGAACGTGGTGTCCACCGGCGCCACGACCTCGCTGGCAAAGCCGCCCGAACGCACGCCGGCCACCACCCGGTCGCCCGGGCGGAACAGGGTCACGTCCGGTGCGCATTCGGTAACGATGCCCGCCACCTCGGTACCCGGGGTCAGCGGCAGAAGCGGCCGGTTCTGGTGCTTGCCCTGCAATACCAGCAGGTTGGCGAAGCTCACGCCGCAGGAATGCACGGCGATGCGCACGCCTCCTGGAATCATGGGCGGCGGCGCGCAGGCTTCCACGCTGACCTGGCCAGGATCGTCCAGCCCCCGGCATATTACGGCTCGCATGGGGCCTCCTTGCCGGCGCCGGGCAAAGCGCCGTGGCGGCCAGCCCCTTCTTCGAAGCGTTGCGCGCCCGCCCGCGCCTCCAGGCGGCGTGCCGCGGCGGCGTACGCCATTTCGGCCGCCACGGCCTCCCGCTCGGTCACGCCCGCCTGGGCGTAGGCCGATTGCCGGTCGGACCGCAGGGCGATCTGTGGAAACTGCGCCATCTGGTGCGCCAGCGCTTCGGCTTCGGCGCGCGCGCGCCCCTGCGGGACGACGCGATTGACGAGCCCGTAGTGTTCAGCCTCTGGCGCGGACACGATGCGGGCGGTCAGCAGCATGTCCAGCGCGCGGCTCATGCCGATCAGGCGGGGCAGGCGTACCGTCGTGCCGTCGCTCATGGGCACGCCCCAGCGTCGCGACAGCACCGCGAACGACGCGCTCTCCTCCGCGATCCGCAGGTCGCACCACAAGGCCACGCCCAGCCCGCCGGCGCACGCGTGTCCGGCCACGGCCGCGATCACGGGTTTGGACAGCGGCGCATGCAGCGGCCCCTCGGGGCTGCCCGCCCAGGGCTCGTAATCGGTGCCCCCCGCCAGCTCCTTGAGATCGGCGCCGGAACAGAAGGCGCCGCCCGCGCCGCATAGCACGGCCACGCGCGCGTCCTCGTCGGCGTCGAATTCGCGCAGGGCTCGGGCCAGCCCGGCCGCCGCCTCGCGATCCAGCGCATTGCGCACTTCGGGCCGGTTGATGATCACCGTTGTGACGAAACCCGTGCGTTCCACCAGGATTTTGGGAGCCATAGATCGCTGTCGTCCTGTTATTTAAATAATACCGATTAGTATCAAAACTGATTAAAAAAAGCCGCACGGATCCGGTCGTCCGCGCGGCGGCGTTGTTTATTGCGGGTGCGGCAGCAACGCGCTGACCGCGAAACCGGCCAGTTCGTCGGCGACGCGTTCGCGGTCCTTCGCGGTTTCGTTCTTGCGCGGGTGATACCAGCGCGAGGTCCAGTTCAGGGCCCCCAGCAACGGCTTGACCAGCAGTTTGGGATCCATGGGGCGGAAATCGCCGGATTGCACGCCCGCTTCGATCACGCGCACATACAAGGCTTCGTTCGCCGCCCGCAACTTGAGGATCTCTTCCAGCTCGGCGCGTTCGGAAGCCGTGGTGCGGCCGGTCAGGTGCAGTTCCAGGCCTTGCGCGGCCACCCGCAGATACGCCAGGTGCTCCATCATCAGCAACGTGTGGTCGTGCGCCATCCTGCGCAACCGGATGGCGGGCCGCTCGCCGGCCAGTGCGTGGGGCTCGATCGCTTCGCGCGTCAGCTCCATGGCGCGCCGCTGCACGGCGAAGAACAGCGCCGACTTGTTGCGGTAGTAGTAATAGATGATGCCCTTGGTGGCGCCGTAGGCCTCGCTGATGTCGTCGAGCGAGGCTGCGGAAAAGCCCAGGTTCATGAACACGGATGCGGCGGCGTCGAGAATCGCGAGGCGCTTCTCGATTCCTTCGGTGCTGTCGATCAGGCTTGGCCGTCCCATGGTTTCCTTGCTGTGCCGAGAATCAAACGCGAAATTCTACCCTCAGGCCCCGCCGCCGAATTCCGCGCGGACCGCCTCGGTATGCGCGCCGATCGCCGGCACCTCGCCGAGATGCCGTGGTTCGCCGCGCACCTGGACGGGCGGCGCCACGATGGACGCCTCCCCGTGCGCGGTACGCACCTGCGCGCGGCGCAAGTGGGGATGCGCCGACAATTCCTTGACGCCATTGACGGAGGCGTACGCGATCTTCGCCTGCGTCAGCCGGCGCCGCAGTTCGCCCAGGTCCATGCCGCCCAGGACGGATTCGATCTCGGCCTTGAGCTCCGTGGCATTGCGCACGCGGTCCTGGTTGCTGCGATAGCGCGCGTCGTCGGCCCACTCGGGCTTGAGCAGGACGTCGTTGGTAAAACGGCGCCATTCGCCGTCGTTCTGCACGCCGATCAAAAGCTGCTGCCCGTCCCCGCAGGCGAACGCGCCGTACGGGGCAATGGTGGGATGCCCCAGGCCCACGCGCGGCCAGACCGTGCCGGCGTAGTCGTAGTGCAGCAGGGGCACGGTCATCCAGTCGGCCATCGCGTCGAACAGCGACACGTGCAGGGCGCTGCCCTGCCCGGTCCGCTCGCGCTGCAACAGCGCTTCCAGGATGGCGGCGTGCGCATACATGCCGGTACCGATATCGCAGGCGGAAATACCGACGCGCCCCGGCGCTTCCGGCGTGCCGGTTACCGAGGCGACGCCCGATTCGGCCTGCACCAGCAGATCGTAGGCGCGCATGCCCGCGTACGGACCCGTTTCTCCGTAGCCGGTGATGTCGCAGGTGATCAGGCGGGGGTTGGCGGCGCGCATTTCCTCCCAGCCGAAGCCCGCGCGCGCCGCCGCGCCCGGCCCCAGGTTCTGGATCAGCACGTCGGCCTGGAGGATCAGCTTGCGCAGCAGCGCCATGTCTTCCGGCTGCGCGAAATCAAGGACGATGGATTCCTTGCCGCGGTTGAGCCACACGAAATACGTGCTGTCGCCCATGACCGCGCCATCGTAGCCGCGCGCGAAATCGCCGGCCGCGCGTTCGATCTTGATCACGCGCGCGCCGGCATCGGCCAGCCGCGACGAGGCATAAGGCGCTGCGGCGGCCTGCTCCACAGCGATCACCAACAGACCTTCCAAGGGCAGCGCCATTCCTGTCTCCGATCCAGCGTTTTTTAATGCTACCGCGTAGTATTAGAATTCGCAAGACCGGCGCGCACTGGCATCAGACTGTCATATGCGCCGGCGATACTGGCGGCGCAATGCGCGCAGACCCCGGCGATTCCCCCGGGGAAAACCCGGATATCCATATGAAAGGTAAATCGTTGGCGCGCATTCGAGGCCAGCATACGATGCCAGCCATAGACACCGGGCCTGGCGCCCGCAGGAAGATTCCGACATGCAACGCTTGATATCCCCGATTCTGACCCGCCGGCCGGCGCTGCTCGCCGGCCCGCGCAGTTCCCGCCGCTACGACGCCGTCGTATCGCTGCAAGCCTATCGCGAAGCGCGCCTGCTGCGCGAATCGGCCCAGCGCATCCTCGCCGTATCCGCCCGCTACATGCTCCCCGGCGCCTGAGCGCGCATCACAGGAAGCCGGCGGCGCGGAACATGCGTTCGTAGATCTGGCGCAGCGTCGCTTCCTTGCGTTTGTTGTAAACCATTACCTGCATCACTCCCCCCGCCGCGGCCTGCTTGGCCTGCGCATACCGGTCGCGGTCCTCGTCGTGCCCGCGCAGCCAGTCGCGGAACATCCGGTGCCGGATATTCTCCGGGCAATCCGGGCCGAACACATGCAGGTTCACGCTTGGCTCGTCCCGCTGCAGCAGGCGGTGCTGGTGCCAGGAAGGCTCCCGCAGCGCCAGGACGTAGCCGATCGCCTCCAGCGCCGGAACGTAGGCGTCCTCCCGAACCGGATCGGCCACCGTCAGGTCGATATCGATCACGGGCTTGGCCGCCAGGCCCGGCACCGCGGTCGATCCCATATGCTCCACGTCCAGCGCGGCCGGGCCCAACGCCTGGCGTATCCGCGCCTCCAGCTCCCCGTAGCGGGCCGGCCATGCGGGATCGTAGGGAACGACTTTGACGGGCGCGGGCGCCGGCTTGGCGCGGACCCACGGGTCCTCGTCCGGGTCCGACTCGTAGTGCTTCATGATTGCTTCGGGCGTGGCCATGCGATGGATCCTCCTGGCCGGCAGCATACTTGCCCAAGCCATTCCGCGCTGGCGCGCGGTGGCCAGATTCGCCCAACGCATGCAGGCCCTGCCGCCCTCCGACACGGGCCAGATCATGCATTCAACCTCTAGATTGCCGCGGACGGCCCGGTGTGGGGCAGCAGCATGGGAAACGGCGCCGCCGCTCATTCACGGATCAGGCCGATCGCCTTGGAAAACAGCGCGCGCTGCTCCTGCAGGTAGGCGCCGTACTCCTGGGGGCTCAGCACGCTGATCTCCGCGCCTATCGTGCCCAGGGTCTTGTTCACCTCGTCGCCCTGGTCGGCAACCACTTTGCGCGCCGCCTGGTACAGGGCATCGACAACCTGGGGCGGCGTGTCCTTGGGCGCCATGAGGCCGTAGATGGTCGGGCTGCCGACGTCATAGCCCAGCTCGCGCAAGGTCGGCACATCCGGATAGGCGGCCAGCCGTTTGCTGCTGAAGATCGCCAACGGCCGCAGGCCGCCGGACTGGATATGCGCCTGGGCCGGCCCCACCGCAGACACCGCGATATCGGTATGCCCGCCCAGCAAGGCCGTGACCGCCGGGGCGCTGCCCTGGAAGGGAATATGGCGCAGCTGGATCTTGGCCTCGGACGCGAACGTCTCGCCCAGCAGATGGCTGATGCCCATGGCGCCCGACGTGCCGTAGGAAATGCCGTCGGGACGCGCCTTCGCGTCGGCCACCACGTCGGCCAGCGTCTTGTACTTGGACTTGCTCGACGCGACGATCATCATGCCGCCCAGCGAAATCGCGGCGACCGGCGCAAACGAATCCGTCGTGTACTTGATCTCCTTATTCGCCAGCGGCACCACCACCAGCGCACCGGGAGAGCTTCCCACGATGGTGTAGCCGTCCGGCGCGGCCGACGCCGTGTACGCCGCGCCGATGCCGCCTCCCGCGCCCGGCTTGTAGTTCATCACGATGGGCTGCCCCAGGTACTGCCCCATCTTCTCGGTGATGGGCCGCAGCATCTGGTCGGTATCGCCGGGCGCGAACGGAATGATCAACTGCACCGGTCTTGCCGGATAGCCGGCCTGTACCGGAGCGCTCAAGGCCAAGCCCAGCGCGAAGGACGCCAAAGCGCCGCTCAATCCTTTGAAGCTATGCATGCTTGTCTCCCTGTATCGTTGTTCACCGGCAGTCGAATGCGCCGTTCATTCGTGATCGATCTGGATCGCCTCCAGAAAGCGCGACACCATGTTGTAGGCGGCCACCGTGGCCGTAATCTCTACGATTTCCTTGTCGTCGAACGCCTCGCGCATCGGCGCGAACGTGGCGTCCCGGACCCGGATATCGCGCGTCATCTCGTCGCAATACGCCATCGCTGCGCGCTCGCCCGCAGCCAGCGGCGCGAAGTCGCCGGCCTTCAACCCCGCGACCTCGGCCTCGCTGCAACCGGCCCGCAAGGCAATGGGCAGATGCTGCTCGAATTCGTAGTCGGCCTGGTTGAGGACCGCGACGCGCAGGATGAGCATCTCCCGCAGCCTGGCCGGCAGGCCGCTCTGCTGGCGTATCGCCGTGAGATAGGCCAGCCAGCCCTGCGCCACCGGCGGGCTGTTGAGCAGCATCCGGTATAGATTCGGCAGGCTGGACCGTTCCCGTTCGATGCGTTCCACCAGCGGCCGCGTTTCCGGCTTGGCGATATCCGCATAATCAATTCGCGCCATCGTGATTTCCCTTTGATTGATCTTTAGTCGCAGCGGGCACTCATGCCGCCATCCACCACCAGCTCGGTTCCGGTGACGAACCGCGCCTCGTCCGAGGCAAGAAAGAGCACGGCATTCGCCGTATCCCGGCCGTCGCCGGAAAGCGGCAGCGGAATGCGGCGGCGGCGCCGTTCCAGCAAGGCCTCGATATCGCCTTCGGTCTGCTGGCCGGCCAGGAAGGCATCCACCAGCGGCGTATGCAGCTGTCCGGGCAAGACGGTGTTGATGCGCACGCCCTTCCTGGCGTATTCCACGCCGACCACGCGGCCAAACTGCATCACGCCGGCCTTGGCCGCCGCGTAGCCGACCTGCGGCGAGCCGGTCCATCGAATGGCCGACGTCGAAGACACGTTGACCACCGCGCCCGCGCCCTGCGCTTCCATGATGGGCAGGACGTGCTGGCAGGTCGTGAATACCGACGTCAGGTTCAGGTCGAGCTGCCTTTGCCAATCGGCTTGCGACAGGACGGCCGGGCCGCCGGGAATGGGGCCCCCGACGTTGTTGACCAGAATGTCGATCCGGCCGTGGCGCTGCACCACCGCATCGACCAGCCCGGCCACCTGGGCCGCGTCTCCGACGTCGCAGATATGGGTTTGAATGCGCGCCCCGCAGGCTCCCGCCAGGTCCAGGGTCTCCGGCAGGGACTCGGGCCGCTTGTCCACCGCCACCACCACCGCGCCCTCCTGGGCGAAGCGCACGGCGATCGCGCGCCCATTGCCCCAGCCCGGCCCGACACAGCCCGCCCCGAAAATCACGGCTACCTTGCCGGCCAGGCGCCCCGCGCCCGCTTGCCCATTTGCATTCATCGTCCGGTCTCCGTTCACCGCGTGGCCATGGTGATGCCGCCGTCCACCACGATCTGCTGGCCCGTGATGTAGCGGCTTTCATCGCTGGCCAGAAAGGCCACGGCATGGGCGACATCCCACGCATCTCCCATGCGCCCTGAAGGCACCTGGGCATGCCGGTGCGCCACAAAGCCCTCGTAATCGCCCTTGGCATACTTCTGCGCCAGACGCTCGACGAGCGGCGTGAACATCAAACCGGGAACCACCGAGTTCAGCCGCACGCCATCGCCCGCATAAATCACGGCGGTAGTGGTCGTCATCTGCATCAAGGCCGCCTTGGCCGCCGCGTAGCCCACCTGGGGTTTGCCCGCATAGCGCAACCCGGCGATGGACGAAATGTTGATAATCGAGCCTCCGCCGGCGCTCTTCATGAGAGGTATGACGTGCTTGCAGCACAGGAATGCGGACGTCAGATTCACCTGGATCTGATCGTTCCAGAGGTCCTCCGTCATGGAGACCGGATCGCCCGGTTCCGAACGGCCGACGTTATTGACCAGGATGTCGATGCGGCCATAGGTCTCGATGCAGGCCCGCACCAGTTCCTCCACCTGCGCGCCGTCCGTCACATCGCACTGCCGGACCGCGATCTTGCCGCCTTCGGCAGCCACCGCTTCGGCGGACTGGCGCGCCGCGTCGATATTCAGATCGCAACCGTAGATCGCCGCGCCCTGCCTGGCCAGCACCGCGGCGGCGGCCTTGCCGTTGCCCCACCCTTCGCCCAGCGTTCCGCATCCGGTCACGAGGGCCACCTTTCCATCAAGACGAAACATCCCAGCTCCAGAGAAAGTCCGTGATGCAAAGGCTAAAGCAGCCAGGCGCCGAGGTTAAGTTCCGATTTGAACGGTATTGATAGACAAAAAGAATGAATCTGACGACGAGACAACTGCGCATCTTCGTGCTGCTGGCCGATACGCTGAGTTTTCAAAGAACGGCCGAGATGCTGCACGTCACGCAGCCCACGCTGAGCAAACTGCTGAAAGAAACGGAAGAGACGCTGGGCGTCAAGCTCTTCGAGCGCACCACCCGCATGGTGCGTCTGTCGCGCGAAGGCCAGGACATCCTGGACATTGCGCGCAAGATCACCGCGCTGCATGAAAAAGGCATGCTGGAGCTGGAACAGCGGCTGCGCGACCGCAACAACCGCGTGGCCGTGGCGGCGCTGCCCACGCTCGCGGCCTCGCTCATTCCGCTATTGATCCAAAGCCTCGGGCGCAGGCAGCCGCGGGTCCAGGTAGACGTGTACGACCCCATCGCCAACGAAGCCCTGCAATTGCTGCGCGATCGGCGCGTGGACATCGCCGTCACCACCATGAACGATGAAGGCGCCTCCGACCTCGTCTATCAGGAACTGTTCACCGAACCCTTCGTACTGTTTCACAGCACCCAGATCAAGCCGGACATCACGCACTGGGCGCCCGCGGAACTGGCACGGCTGCCCCTGATCAGCATGCCGCCCGGCACCAGCGTGCGCGTATTGACGGAACGCGCCTTTCAGGCCGCATCCCAGCCCTTCCATCCTGTCTATTCCCTGCGCGACCTGAACACCATCGCCCGCTTCGTGCAGCACAACTGCGGCATCGCGCTGCTACCGGAGTCCTCGCTGGACAATGCAACGCAGCGCGGCGTGCGCAAGACCCGGCTGCAACGGGCGCTTTCGCGCTCGGTCGGCATGTATGTGCGCCGCGACGACCAGCCCTCCCGGCTGCTGCGCCTTACCCTGGACGAATTGCGCCGCCTGGGCCGGGACCGGCAGTCCTCGCCGTAGCGCCGCCCGCCGCCTACGCCGCGTCAAGCGGTTGTTCCAACGGCCACACCTCGACCACCCCGTGCGCAACCGCGCAGGGCGTTCGCGACACCATGGCCATGGCTTCCGCCAGATCCGCCGCCTCGATGATGGCAAAGCCCGCCACCGGCAAGGGCGACCTCATGAACGGCCCGTTCTCCGTTTCCACCCCGGCAGCATCGGGATTGCGCACCTGCACCGGCTTGCCCGCAATGCCCATCAAGACGCCATCTTTCCGCAATGCTGCGTCGTGCGCATGCGCCGCATCCCGGACGGCTGCCGCGGTACGGTCGTAACCTTCGCGGGTTCCATATCCGATCGTCACAAACTTCGGCATGAATCGTCTCCTTCGGATGGCTAAGGCCGGGGTGGCAGCGACCCTGCTCCCGGCCCCCTCGGATTCCGCCCGCCCCATCAACGCAGGGGCGAGTACTCCGTCGGGCTGAGGAAAAAGTTCTCGACGCGCTCCACGATGGGCCGTTCCGCCTCGCTCGCGGCGCGCTTGGCGATCCACTCGGGATCGGCCTGGAAGGCATTCCATTTGCGCTCGCGCTCCGCCAGGCTTTCCCATTGCAGCATATAGGTCAGGGCATGATTGCTGGGGCCCACGAGCGTCGTCCAGAACCCCAGGGGCACGATACCGTACTTCTTGAAAAAGCCCAGGGTCGCGGTGCTGAATCGCTCGTGCAGCGCCGGCAAGCGGCCGGGCAGGCAGTGGTAGATACGTGTTTCGATGATCATTGCGCCTCCGTTGCGCAGCGCTCCACGCGCGCGTAGTCGGTGTCGGGCAGCGCTTCCTGCCAATCGGCCTTGCCCAGCGAGATGGCCAGATGAGCCATAAAGGTGTCGGCGGCCGCGCCGTGCCAGTGCCTTTCGTGAGGCCGGATCCACACCACGTCGCCCTGGCGGATTGCCTGAGGCGCTTCGCCTTCGACACAGATCCAGCCGCGGCCCGAGGTCACGTGCAGGACCTGCCCGTGCTCGTGGGTGTGCCAGAACGTACGCGCCCCCGGAGAAAAAAAGACGTGGTTGATGCCGACGTTGTCCGCCGGGGGCATGACCGGATCGGCCCAGACCACGCCGGTGAATGTCGCGCTGCGCTGCTCGGAAGGCTTGCCCTGGTCCCTGCCATGAAAGACTTGCATGAAAGCTCCTTGGTTCAAACGGATTTCAGGCGGACGCCGCCCGATACGTCGCCGATGGCGTCCACCACGCGGTTGCTGATCTGGTCGCCGTAGCCCAGCACCGCGGCCAGGCCGAAGCAGGCCGCCGGCCCGGCCGCATTCAGCGAGGCCACGCCCAGCTCGCGCGCCATATCCACATACAGCACCACGTCCTTACTCATCAGCTTGCTGGTCAATCCGCCTTCGAGGTAGTTGCCATCGACGATGAAGGGAAAGCGGTTGAGCGTGGCGAAGTTCACCCCGCTGCTGCTGTTGATCACGTCGAGCAGGCGATGCAGATCCAGGCCGGCTTTTTTACCCGCCACCATCACCTCGGCGGTGGCCGCCAGGCTGACCGCGTTCAGGAAGTTGTTGAGCAGCTTGGTGGCATGCCCTGCGCCGCTGCCGCCCATGGTCACGACCTTGGCGCTGATGGGGTCGAACGCCCAGCCGATGGCCTCGATGGCGTCGGGCTCCCCGCCCACCATCAACGTCAGCGCGCCCTTCTCCGCCGCCGCCGCGCCGCCCGATATGCCGGCGTCGACATACCGTACGCCCTGCTTGGCGAAGCGCGCGCTCAGGCGCACCGTGGAACTGGCCGCCGCCGTGCTCAGGTCGATCACGATCTGGCCCTCGCGGCAGTGCTCCAGGATGCCGCCCGCGCCCTCCACCACAGACTCCACCACTTTGCTGTCGGGCAGCGACAGCATGACGACGTCGGCGTATTCCATGACGTCGCGGATTGTCGCGGCCGCCTCGGCGCCGGCCGCGGCCGCGCGCGCCGGATCGCTGTCGTACCCGCGCACCGCGATGCCCGCGCCGACCAGCCGCCGCGCCAGGCGGCCGCCCATATTGCCCAGGCCGATAAAACCGACACGTTTCCTGTCCATCTGCGTTCTCCTTTGCCCCCGGCCGTCCGGACGCTAGTAACCCAGGACGGTCATCGCCCCGTCCACCTTGAGCGTGATGCCGGCCACGGTTGCGCTCGATTCCGACGCCAGGAACACGGCAGCCTCGGCCACGTCGGCGCGCGTGGCCAGTCGGTTCAAGGGCGTGCGGCGGCGGCGCGCGGCCCAACCTTCCTCGGAAATCACCGAACTCGCGCCCGGCGTGACGACGGGCCCCGGCGCCAGCGCATTGACGCGGATGCCGTGGCCGCCGAGCTCCACGGCCTGTTGGCGAGTCAGGGCGTCCAGCGCGCCCTTGATGGCGCTGTACACCCCTGCGCGGGAAATCGACACCGACACCGCCACCGACGACAGGTTGATGATCGCGCCGCCGCCGCGCGCGATCAGATGCGGAGTGGCGGCCTGCAGCGACCACAGCGCCCCTTTCAGGCCTACGTCCAACATCCTGCCGACCTCGTCTTCCGGCATGTCGACCAAGGGCGCATAGAAGAAATACGCCGCGTTGTTGACCAGGATATCCAGGCCGCCCGACTCTCCCGCATAGGCGTCGACCACGCGCAAGACCTGCTTGCGGTCGCAGATGTCGCAGGGCAGCGGCACCGCGCCCGGCACATCGCGCGCGGCCTCGGCCAGCAATGCCTCATCGATATCCAGCAGCCCTACCCGGGCGCCTTCGCGCGCATAAGCCCGTGCGATCCCGCGGCCGATGCCTCCCGCGCCGCCGGTAATGATCGCCACCTTGCCGTCCAGCACTCCCATGACGCCTCCTTTTCGCGATGCCTGTTATTGCCTGGCGCGGACCTTCACGCCCGCCCAGTCCTCGACCACGCGCGCCACGTCGGCGTAGTCGGCGTCCCGGCCGCAGATGGCGGTGGTCATCACCAGCATCTCGCGCACCGATGACCCCACCACCATGGGCACGCCATAGCGCTCGGCCTCTTCCAGGCACAGGCGCACGTCCTTGTGCGCCAGGCGTGCCGCGAAGCCCACGTTGAACGTGCCGGTCAGCACGGCCTTGGGGAACTTCTCCATGGTGGCCGAGTTGCGGCCGGACCCGGCATTGATGACGTCGATCATGACGCTGGGATCCAGGCCGGCCTTCACCCCCAGCGCCATGGCTTCCGAAGTGATCGCCACGGCGGTGGCCGACAACAGGTTGTTGGCCAGCTTCATCACCTGGGCCTGCCCGGCTTCGGCGCCCAGATAGAAGGGCTTGCCGAAAGTGGACAGCACCTGCGCCAACGCCTCGTAGCGCGCCGGCGGGCAGGCGACCATGACCGCCAGGGTGCCGCGCTCGGCGCCCGTCGGCCCGCCGCTGATGGGCGCATCCACGTACTCGATGCCTTGCGCGGCCAGCGTGTCGAAGGCGCGCCGCGCCGCCGCCGGGCCGATGGTCGACAAATCGACCACGCACTTGGCCCTTCCTGCCCGCGCCAGCCCCTGTTCGCCGCCCAGCACCTGTTCCACCACCTTGCCGTCGGGCAGGCTCAGGAAGACCACGTCGGCCGCGTCGCCCACGGCCCGCGCGCTGTCGTGGGCCACAGCGCCGCGGGCCGCCAGTTGCTGGCGCACGGCGGGATTGCTATCGGCCACATGCAGCGGGTAGCCGGCGTCGAGCAGACGCCCCGCCATGGGGCCGCCCATATTGCCCAATCCGATGAATCCGTAAATCGTCTCGCTCATCTTTCCATCCTCGAAGTATGCCGCTGGCGGCTGGGGTTAGCGGGCCTGCAGGCCGATCTGCCTGGCCAGCTCGGCGAACTGTTTCTGATCCCGCTGCAGCACGCGGGCAAAGGTCTCGGGGCTGCGCTCCTCGGCCGAGGGAATCTGCGCGGCCAGGCTGTCGATGCGGGCGCGGAAGTCAGGCGACTGGACCGCCTCGGTCAAGGCCTGGGCCAGCTTATCGACCACGGCCTTGGGCGTGCCCTTGGGCGCCACCAGACCATTCCAGATCTGCAGATCGAACTGGGGCACACCGCCTTCGGCGAAGGTCGGCACGTCGGGCATCTGCGGCAAGCGCTCTTTCGATGCCACGGCGATGGCCTTGATCTGCTTGCCACGGTGCAAGGGCAACATGGTGACCGTCTGGTCCAGCACCGACTGTATGGTGCCGCCCATCAGGTCGGTAATGGCCGGCCCCGAGCCGCGGTACTGCACCAGTTCGGCGTGCACGCCCGCCATCTGCAGGAACATCGCCTCGGCCAGATGGGCGGTGGTGCCGGGTCCGCCAGAGCCGAAGTTCAACTTGAGCTCGCCGCTGCGCATGCCGGCCAGCATGGAGGGCAGATCCTGGATGCCGCTCTGATTGCTTACGCTGAGCACCATAGGCACGTTGGCAACGGTGCCTACCGCCGTCGTGTCCTTGACGATGTCCAGGCCGGCCTTGGGATACAGCAGCGGGATCAGCACCATGGACTGATTGCTGAACATCAGGGTGTAGCCGTCCGGCGCCGACCGGCTCAGCCGCTGGAATGCCAGCAGCCCGCCCGCGCCGGTGACGTTCTCCACCACGAACGTCGTCTTGGTGGCCTTGCCCAGTTCGCTGGCGATCAGGCGGGCCAGGGCGTCCAGGCTGCCGCCGGGCGCGACCCCCACCATGATGGTGACGGACTTCGACGGGAAGCTCTCCTGGGCGACGGCCGCCTGGCCCGCCCCCAGGCAAAGGGCGATACCGGCAAGCGCGGATACGATGCGTCGTTTCATGTTGTCTCCTCTCGATGGGGCGGCCTTTGCGGCCTTGTGCCTTGGTGGAAAAAAACGGTTCAGCGCCGGCTCAGCCATCCCGCCAGCGTGCGGACGGAATCCGCCCTGTCCAACTGCGCGATGCTCTCCAGGCAGGCCTCGGCCCTTCCTGTCGCCAGGCCGGCCAGCGGAAACAGCTGCAGGAACTTGGCCTCGACGTCGCGCCAGTCGATCCCGCGGGCGCCAGAGCCGCGCGGCGCCCGGCAAGTGGCGCGATGCACCGCGCCGTCCTGCATGTGTATCGTGACCGTGCCGCCGTGCCGGTGCGGGAAGCGGTCAGGCAGAGGCGGCGGATCGGGATCGAATTCGACCTTGTCCTGCAGCGCGGCGATCACCGGATCGGCCATCCTGGCCACCTCCATATGCGCCCAGCCGAAGCCGCCGTCGGCAATCGACGCCGCCACGAAATAAGGCAGGCTGTGCGCCGCGTCGACCAGATTGCGCGGATGGGGTTCGCCCTTGAAATTGGTCCACTGCACCGCCGCCGACACAACGATGCGCGCGATGCCGCCCGGCTGGACGGCGCCGGCGCGCGCGGCGTCGGCCGCCGCCTCGGCCGTTGCATGGAAGGGATGCGCGCCCGGCATGAGTTTGATGGCCATGTCGGTCACGATGTCCCAGGAAGCGCCCCAGTCGCGAACGATGTCCTCGCGCGATTGCCCGCCCAAGGCATCGAGCAGGCCTCGCGGCTGCTCCAGCACGCCCAGTTCGCCCTCGAACCCCCGCTGCGCCGCGAGCGCCGCGCGTATGCCGGCGCTTGCCGCCTGGCCGGCGTGGTACTCCCGCGCGCAACTGGTGTCGGCCGCAATGGCCATGCCGCTAGCCGAGGTTGCCGAGAGCGCGATGGCGTGGGCCAGGCGCGGCGCATCCAGGCGCAAGAGCCGGCCCGCCGCCACGCAGGCCCCGAACACCGTGGACCACGACCCATGAAACCCCCGCTGCATGCGGCCCGGCGTCAGGGACTCGTCGATGCGCCCGGCGACCTCATAGCCCAGCACCATGGCGGCCAGCACGTCCCTGCCGCTCGCGCCCTCGTGCTCGCCCACGGCCAGCGCCACGCTGGAAACAATGGTGCCGATGTGCGCAATGCTGCGCATATCGCTGTCATCCGACGCCGCCGCATCGCTGGCCACCGCATTGACGCACGCGGCGCGGGCCAGCGGCAGGCGGCCGGCGTCGAACCACAGGCCCGCCGCCGGCGTGCCGCCATCGGCCAGTTCAACCTCGCGGATAATGCGAGCCGATTCGATGCCGTAGCCCATGGCGGCGCTAGCCAAGGTGCTGGCCAGGCTCATCTTGGCGTGCTCGATGGCGGGCGCCGGCAGCGCGTCGGCGGGTGTGGACAGGACGAAGTCGGCCAGTTGGCGCGCCAAGGGGCGGGCCACGGAGGGGAATTGCACAATAGCTTCCTTGATGAATGCGTTATGCCGGCATCACTGCGCGGCGGTTCCCAGTTCCTTAAGGACGGGAACCCATTTGGCGAGGTCTTGGCGCACCAGGGCCTCGAAATCCGCAGGCTTGGGCAGGGGCATGTCGGGCAAGGTGAAGCCCTGGCCGATCAGCTTTTCGCGCAACGCGGCCTGGCCCATGACCTTGTCCAGGGCCGCATACAGGCGTGTGGAAACGTCGGCCGGCAATCCCGCCGGACCGACCAGGCCCCACCAGAGCGTGACCGAGTAGTCCTTCAAGCCGCTCTCCTGCAGCGTGGGAACTTCCGGCAGCAACGTGGAGCGCTTGGGCCCGGTAACGGCCAGCGCCTTGAGCTTGCCCGCCTTCACCAGCCCGATGGCCACCGGCAGGTTGTACAAGCCCATGTCCACGTCGCCGCTGATGATGGCGCTCAGCCCCTGGGGCGCGCCGGTATAGGGCACGTGCATGAGCGGCTTGTCCAGGTACTGCGACACCGTGGCGCCGGCGATGTGATGGCTGGTTCCCACCCCGCTGGAGGAATACCGGAACGTCTCCGGCGGCTTGGCCTTGATATCGGCCAACAAGGCGGGGGCATCTTGGTAGGGAGACTTCTCGGCCACGACCAGCAGGTTCTGCACATCGGCAATCTCGCCGATGAAGCTGAAATCCTTGATCGAGTCATAGCCGGGCGCCCGATAGAGCACCTGGTTGTTGACGAATGTTCCTTGCGCGGCAATACCCAAGGTATAGCCATCCGGCTTGGCGCGGGCGATATCCATCGTGCCGATGGTGCCGCCGGCGCCGGCCTTGTTGTCCACCACCAGCGGCTGGCCCAGCTCATCGGCCAGGGCCGACGCCACGACGCGCGACAGCGTATCGGCCGCGCTGCCCGCCGCGAAAGGCACGATCAGCCGGATGGAACGCTCGGGATAGGCCGCCTCGGCGCTCCCGCCCCAGAACGCCGCACAAAAAAAGGGCAGCAACGCGCAGACGCCTGCCTTGCGCCGGTAAAACCCGCTCATTTCGTCTCCTCCTGGCCGCGACACGACAGGACACCGCATCCCAACACTTGATTTAGTTTTGTCGTGCAAGGCAGACTGTAGGCGCGTTCTCCTTAGGCGTCTGTCGAAACTTATTCTCCAAATATTGAATTAATTTCAACTATGCACAAACTCAGAAACCGCCTTGGGCCGCTCCGGGTGCTGGATGCCGTGTATCGGAGCGGCGGCGTCGGCCGGGCCGCCGAACTTCTGCACGTCACCCCCGGCGCCGTCAGCCACCAAGTGCGGCGGCTGGAAAGCGAACTGGGCGTGCAGCTGGTGCAGAAAGACGGCCGCGACATTGCCTTCACCGCAGCCGGCACCGAGCTCGCGCTGCAGGCGGCGGAACTCTTCGATCAGTTGGAGGGCGTGCTCGCGAAGGCGGCCGAAGCGGGCGCCAATCGACGCATCCGCGTCAAGGTCATTCCCAGCTTCGCCATCAAGTGGCTCATGCCCCGGCTGGGTTCGCTATACGTGCGGCATGGCGACATCGACATCGAAATCGCCACGGTTTCGCGCGCCGACGACACCGACCTGCACAACGCCGATTTCGTCGTGCGTTGCGGCGGCGGCGATTGGCCGGGCCTGCGGGCCGACCTGCTGTTTCCCGATGAACTCGTGCTGGCCTGCTCGCCCGCGCTGGCCGGGCGCCTGCGCGGCCCCGAAGACGTGCTGGGCGAAACCCTGCTCAAATCCATGATCGCCCCCGACTGCTGGGACCGCTGGCTACAGTCCGCGGGGCTGGCCGCCAGCAGCGACACTCGGTTCATTCCGCTGGCCAACGCCGTCCTGTGCCTGCAGGCCGCGGCCGAAGGACTGGGTATCGCGGTCACCCAGCGCGCCTACATCGCCCAGGACTTCGCCACCGGCCAACTGGTCCAGCCCATGCCCCATACCGCGCACAGCAGCAATGGCTATTACCTGGTCAGCAACCCGGCGAGAGCCATTGGGGCCCCATTCAGCATTTTTTCCGATTGGCTGATCAGCGTGAAATGAGGGCGCGGGGAGCGAAGCATGGCGCAACGCATACGAGGTCGCTAGATTGCGAACCAGGCCTACAGCTTCGCCGTCTACGCAAGCAATCGCGGCAACGCCGTCACATCGGCTTCAGGTCGACCTCTTTGGCGATCTTGCCGAAGGTTTCCAGGTCGCTCTTCACCCGCGCCGTGGTTTCAGCCGGGGTGGACACGCGCGGGATCATCGCCAGGTCCAGCAGGCGCTGCTTCATTTCCGGCTTGGCGAACTCGCGCGCCAGGGCCTGCTGGATCTTGTCGACGATCTCGTCCGGCGTGCCCTTGGGCGCGGCCAGGCCGAACCAGGCGACCGCGGAGAACCCTGGCAGACCAGCTTCCGGCGCGGTAGGCACGTCCGGCAAGGCCGCCACGCGCTCCGGGTTGGTAACGAACAAAGGCCGCACCTTGCCGGCCTTGATGAAGGGCGTCTGCACGCCGGTGTTGTCCAGCACGGCGTCGATGTGGCCGCCCAGCAGGTCGTTCATGGCCGGGCTGCTGCCCTTGTAGGGCACGATGTTGACCTGCATGCCGGCGGCGCGCGCGAACATAAGCTGAGTCAGGTGCTGCTGGGTGCCCAGGCCGGCATTGCCGAAGGTGATCTTGTTGGGGTTCTTGCGGCCGTACTCGATGAATTCCTGCAGGTTCTTTGCGGGAAACTCGTTATTCGTGACCACCACGAAAGGCAGGTCCACCAGCACCGTGATCTGCTTGAAGTCTTCCAGCGGCTTGTAGCGCAGCTTGTAGACGTAGGGATTGACGGCCATGGTGCCGCTGGCGGTGAGCGCCAGCGTGTAGCCATCGGGCTCGGCGCGCGAAACGAACTCGGTGCCCAGCACGCCGCCGGCGCCCGGCTTGGCCTCGACGATGGCCGGTTTGCCCAGTTCGGTCTGCAGAGCCTGCGCCGCGAAGCGCGCCAGCATATCGGCGGATCCGCCCGTGGCGTACGGCAGGACGATCGTGATCGGCTTGCTGGGATAGGAATCCGCGGCCATCGCGGGCGCGGCGATCCCGGCCGCCAGACAGGCAGCGGCCAGAGTTTTCAGATGCTTGACCATCAATGATTTCCCCTCGTGGTGTAACGACTGCGCTTGCACTCGGGGAAGATTAAGCGGTCCCACGTTATATGGCTAATCAACAATTAAAATAGATCTCTATCACCAAAGTTGATAATCACCTGGAACTGCGATGCTGACCTCGATGGACCTGAACCTGCTGCGCATCTTCGACGCGGTCATGACCGAACGCAACGTCACACGCGCGGCCTCCGCGCTGCATATGACGCAGCCTGCGGTCAGCAATGCCATCAACCGCCTCCGCCTGACCTTGAAGGATCCCCTGTTCGTGAAAATCCAGGGCGGGGTGCTGCCCACCCAGCGCGCCGAGCTGCTGTGGCCGCCGATCCGAGACGCGCTGGCCCGCATTGCCGACACGCTGGAGCGCAACGATTTCGATCCGGCGCGCTCCGAAGCCGTGTTCCGCATGGCCATGTCCGACTATGTGGCGGATCAGGTCATCCGGCCGCTGTTCGTGGAGCAGCAGACCGTGGCGCCCAACGTGCGCATTCACCTCCATCCCTACTCGCTCGACAATGCCGGCGTGCTGCTGGAAAAAGGCGAAGTCGACATGGCGGCCGGCGTGTATTCGAATTTCGGCTCGTCCCTGCGCACCTTGCCGCTGGAAACGTTGACCTACGTCTGCGCCATGCGCAAGGGGCACCCGCTGCTGGCGCAGCCGCGCTTCACGCTGGACAGTTTCCTGCGCGCGCGCCACCTGATGGTCAGCCTGCTGGGCACGCCCACCCTAATCGACCACGAACTCGCGCCCCACGGCTACAAGCGCAATGTGGTGCTCACCATCAACCAGTTCGCGCTGGCCCCGCGCCTATTGGCCGAGACCGACCTGATCTGCGTGGTGCCCCTAAACACCGTGCGCAACAGCCCCTACAGCCATCTGCTGGAAGCGGTCGAAGCGCCCTTTCCGTTCGCGCCGCGCACCGTCAACCTGATCTGGCACGAGCGCTCGGACAATATCCCCGCGCATCGCTGGCTGCGCGAAGAGATCCTCAAGGTCTGCCAGGCGCAAGGGATGGTGTTCGACCAGGCCCAGCCTGCGGAGTCGCATTCGTACTGATAAATCATTCACAGTAGTGATAATCATTGATACCAATCTTTGATTGGACCGAATGATGGTGCATCAATAGCATTCTGGTCATCCCACTCCCGGCGCCTTGGGCGCCAGCATCCTGGAGACCAGCGTGACCCAGACCGCATCCGCCCCGGGCGCCCGCCGTTTTCGCGTCGGCTTCGACGTAGGCGGCACGTTCACCGATTTCACCCTGCTTGCCGAGCACACCGGCGAGCTGCATTATTTCAAGGTGCCTTCGACACCGCATGATCCGTCCGAGGCCATTCAGACAGGCCTGGCCCACCTGATCCGCGAATACGAGATCGCCGGCTCCGAACTGGCGCACGTGGGCCACGGCACCACGGTGGCCACCAACATGGTGATCGAGCGTCGAGGCTCGCGCTGCGCACTGGTCACCACGCGCGGCTTTCGTGACGTGCTGGAGATCGGCCGGCAGACGCGCCCCCACCTGTACGATTACAACGTCACCAAGCCGCAGCCGCTAGCGCCGCGCGAGTGGCGTTTCGAAGTGACCGAGCGCATCGGCGCCGACGGCTCCGTGCTACAGGCGCTGGACGAGGACGAGGTGGTGGCGGTGGCGCGCGAACTGGCCGCGGCCCGCGTCGAATCGGTCGCCATCTGCTTCATGCACAGCTACCGCAACAATGCGCATGAACGCCGCACCCGCGACATCCTGGCCGAACATCTGCCGGGCGTCTACCTGAGCGTGTCCAGCGAGATCCTGCCGGAGTTCCGCGAATACGAACGCATGTCCACCACCGCGCTCAATGCCTATGTGGGCCCGCGCATGGCCGGCTACATGCGCAATCTGGTGAGCTCCGTGCGCGGCATGGGCGTGGCCACCGAGCCGACCACGGTGCATTCCAACGGAGGCCTGATGTCGGTGGAATCGGTGCTCACGGCCCCTGTACGCACCTGCGTGTCGGGCCCGGCCGCCGGCGTGATCGGCGCAACCGAGCTGGGCCGCGTGGCCAGCCTGCCCAACCTGATCACCTTCGACGTGGGCGGCACCAGCACCGACGTGTCGCTGGTGGCCGAGCTGCGGCCGCTGTTCACTTCCAGCCGCCTGGTGGCCGACTATCCGGTCAAGACCCAGATGGTGGACGTGCACGTCATCGGCGCAGGCGGCGGCAGCATCGCGCGCATCGACGACGCGGGCGCGCTCAAGGTCGGCCCGCAGAGCGCGGGCGCGGTGCCTGGCCCCATCGCCTACAACCGCGGCGGCCAGGTCGTGACCATCACCGACGCCCATGTCGTGCTCGGCCGCCTGAATCCGGTCGCATTGCTAGAAGGCCGCATGGCCGTGCATGCGCGCCAGGCGCGCGAGGCGCTGGAAGCGCAGATCGCCCGCCCGCTAGGACTGAGCGTCGAGGAAGCCGCCTACGGCATCCTGCGCATCGCCAACTCCAACATGGCACGCGCGGTGCGCGCGGTCTCCACCGAACGAGGTCATGACATCCGCAAGTTCGCGCTGTGCGCCTTCGGCGGCGCGGGCGGCCTGCATGCCGCCGAACTGGCGCGGGACTGCGGCATAAGCACCCTGCTGATTCCGCAGGAGCCCGGCACCATGTGCGCGCGCGGCATCCTGCTGTCCGACATTTCCATGGACTTCGTGCAGACGCTGATGGCCCACGCCACCGCCAGCGGCTGGACGGCGGTGCAGGAAGCGCTGGAAACCCTGGCCGGCAAGGCGCGGGCCTGGCTGTCCAGCGAGGGCGTGAGCGCCTCGGAACAGCGCCTGTCCGCCGTGATCGACGCGCGCTATCAGGGCCAGAACTTCGAGATCGCCGTACCGCTGGACGGCATGAGGTTGATGCCGCTGGACGAGTTCGTCGCGGCATTCAGCGCGGCGCACGTGCGCGAATACGGCTATGACGCCGCCGGCCGTCCGGTGGAGATCGTCAATTGCCGGGTGCGCGCCACCGGCCTGGTGCCGCGCGCGCCCCTGGCCCGCGTGCAGGGCGGCGACAGCGTGACCGGCGCCCTGAAGGAACGCCGCAACGTGTACTTCGAGGGCTCGGGCTGGGTGGACACGCCCATCCTGCGCCGCGCCTTGCTGCCGGTGGACACGCCGGTGAACGGGCCGGCCGTGGTCGAGGAAATGAGCTCGACCACCGTCGTGCTGCCGGGCCAGCAGGCGCGCGCCGACGAATACGGCAACCTCGTCGTCAACCTCAATATCTAAGGCGAACGCCATGAGCACCCCATCGACATCCGCCTCCGGCACGGACGCTTTCGACCCCATTGAAATGGAGGTCTTCAGCAACCGCCTGCTGTCCATCACCGAAGAAATGGGCAACACGCTGATCCGTTCCTCCTTTTCGACCAACATCAAAGAGCGCAAGGACTGCTCCGTGGCGCTGTTCGACGCCGCTGGACGCCTGGTGGCGCAGGCCGCTCACGTGCCGGTGCACCTGGGATCGCTGTCCGGCGGCATAGACGCCGTGCTGCGGCGCTACGGCGCGGCCGGCGTGCGTCCCGGCGACGCCTTCCTGTGCAACGACGCCTATCTGGCCGGCGGCACGCACGCGCCGGACATCACCGTCATCACGCCTATCTTCCACGAAGGCGTGCTGCGCTTCTTCGCGGCCAACATCGGCCACCATACCGACGTGGGCGGCGCGGTCCCCGGCTCCACCTCGCACCATCTGAGGACGGTGTGGGAGGAAGGCATCCGGCTGCCCGCCATGCGCATCGTGCGCGAGGGCGAGCTGGACATGGACCTGCTGGAGATGATCGCGCACAACACGCGCGAGCCGGACAACCGGATGCACGACATCCGCGCCCAGATCGCCACCAACGACAAGGGCGCCAGGCTGATGCTGGAACTGGTGCAGCAATCCGGCCTGCATACCGTGCTGTCCGCCATCGACAGCATCATGGTGTACACGGAACGGCGCCTGCGCAACCGGATCGCGCAGCTGCCGACCGGCACCTACACCTTCACCGAGCGCATGGACGACGACGGCATGGGCGGCGATCCGGTCACCATCCAGGCCAACGTGCAGGCGCGCGACGGCCAGCTTCATGTGGATTTCACGGGCACCAGCAAGCAGGCGCGCGGCGCCTTCAACCTGCCCGCCAGCGCCCTGAACGCCAGCGTCTACTTCGCCGTGAAGGCCATGCTCGACCCCGAGCTCATGCCCAACAACGGCCTGTTCCAGCCCATCACCATTACCGCGCCCGAAGGCACGATCACCAACCCGCGCTTTCCGGCGGCCGTAGGCGCGCGTGTCACCACCGCGCAGCGCGTGGCCGGCACCGTGATCGGCGCGCTGGGCCAGCTGCTGCCGCCCGACCGCGCCATGGCCTCGTGCAATGACGTCATGCCTTCCATGCTGTTCTCCGTGCCCATGCAGGATGGCAAGGGCACCTTCGTCTACCTGGAAACGCTGGGCGGCGGCGCGGGCGGACGCGCGCAGGGCGACGGCATGGACGGCATACAGGTGCACGTAACCAATACCTCCAACCTGCCCGCCGAAGCGCTGGAGATCGAGTACCCCCTGCTGGTCGAAGAATACGCACTGGTCAACGACAGCGGCGGCGCGGGCCGCCACCGCGGCGGCATGGGCATCGCACGCCAGATCCGTTCGCTGCACGACCAGTTGATCTGCACCATCCGCTGCGACGCCGCGCTATTCGGCGCCGCAGGCCTGAACGGGGGCCTGACGGGAGGCACCTCGCGATTGGTGCAGAACCCCGGCCGCGAAGACGAGCAACGCCTGCCCAACAAGATCGCCGGCCATGCCTTGGCCAGCGGGCAGTCCGTGCGCCTGGAGACGCCCGGAGGCGGCGGCTACGGCGCCCCCGCCGAACGCGGCGCGGCCGCCCTCCGCAACGACTTGCTGGGCGGCAAGGTCAGCCTGGGCGCGGCGGAACGCGATTACGGCGCGAAGCTCGTGGCTCGCGCCCTGCAAGGAGACGCGGCATGAGCACGCCGGCCCCGGGCGTCCGCAGCGGCGGCGAACTGCTGGTCGCGCAGTTACAGGCCTATGGCGTGGAGCGCGTGTTCATGGTGCCGGGCGAGAGCTTCCTGCCCTGCATCGACGCGCTCTACGCCCGGCGCGGCGCAATCGAAGCGGTAGTCTGCCGCCAGGAGGGCGGCGCCGCCTACATGGCCGAGGCGCACGGCAAGCTGACCGGCCAGCCGGGCATCTGCTTCGTATCACGCGGTCCAGGCGCGACCAATGCGGCGATCGGCGTGCACACGGCAAAGGAAGACTCCACGCCCATGATCCTGTTCATCGGCCAGGTCGGCGGCGATACCGCCGACCGCCAGTGCTTTCAGGAAGTGGACTACCGCGCCATGTACGCGCCGCTGGCGAAATGGGTGGCGCAGATCGAACGGGCCGACCGCATTCCCGAATACCTGGCGCGCGCCTGGGCGATCGCAACTAGCGGACGGCCGGGGCCCGTGGTCCTCTCCCTGCCCGAGGACATGCTGTCCAGCGTCGCCGACGTAGCCTTGGCCGCCCCGCCGCAGCCGCCCTGCGCCCGTCCGGCAGACGCAGATATGCTGCGCCTGCGTGAACTGCTGGAAGCCGCAGAACGCCCCTTGCTGCTGCTTGGCGGGTCGCGCTGGCCGGCGGCCGCGCGCGAAGCCGTGCGCGACTTCGCGTTGCGCTTCGACCTGCCCGTGGCCACTGCGTGGCGCCGCCTGGAACTGTTCGACAACGATCATCCCAATTTCGTGGGCCAGGTCAGCGCCAGCATGCCCGCGCACCAGAAGCGCGCCGTCATGGACAGCGATCTGGTCATCGCGCTGGGCACGCGCCTGTGCGAGCCGACGACCATCAACTATGAATGGCTGGCCTCTCCCACTCCGCGCCAAACCCTGGTCCACGTCCACCCGGACGCCAACGAGATCGGGCGGCTGTGCACCCCGGCGCTGGGCATGGTCGCCAGCGTGGACGGCTTCGCGCGGGCCGCCGCCGGACTCGCGCCGACGCCGGGCTGGCAGCCTCGCCGCCGCGGCGCCGACGCGGTGGCCGCAGCGCCTGAGCTGCCGCCCACCCCTGGCCCGCTGGACCTGAACGCGGCGGCGCGCCACGTCGCGGCCACGTTGCCGCGGCATTCGTGCGTCACCGTCGGCGCGGGCAACTATGCGCTCTACGCGCACCGGCATATCGCCTTCAAGGGGCCGGGCAGCCAGCTCGCGCCCGCCGTCGGCGCCATGGGCTACGGCCTGCCCGCGGCCATCGCAGCCAAGCTGCGCGATCGCGCTGCGGCCGTGGTCTGCTTCGCCGGCGACGGTTGTTTCCAGATGACCATGCAGGAACTGGCCACCGCGGTCCAGTACCGGCTGGGCATCGTGGTGCTGGTCTTCAACAACGGCCTGTTCGGCACCATCCGCCTGCATCAGGAACGCGCCTATCCCGGACGCGCCCTGGCGACGGAACTGATCAACCCCGATTTCGCGCGGCTGGCGCAAAGCTACGGCGGTTACGGCGCCACGGTCGAGCGCACGGAGGATTTCGCGCCGGTCTACGACGCCGCGCTGGCATACGCGGGGGAGCATCGCCTGCCAGCCATCGTGGAGCTGCGCTACGACGCCGACATCATCCTGCCCGACCGCACCCTGTCGCAGCTGCGCCGCGCGGAGACCGCCGCATGAAGCCGCTGCTGCGCCGTGTTTCGGCGCCCGCCTCGGCGCCAGTGAGCCTGACCTGGAATGGACTGCCGTTACAGGCCCATGAAGGCGACACCGTGCTGACGGCGCTATTGCTGGCCTCGCAGCAGCTGCGCGTCACACTGGGCGAAGGCTCGCCGCGCGCCGGCTTCTGCCTGATGGGCGCGTGCCAGGACTGCTGGGTACAGACGGCGAATGGCGCTCGCCTGCGCGCCTGTTCCACCGCAGCCGAAGATGGTATGGAGCTGGTCAGCGCCCAGCCCGGAGAACTCGCATGCAAATGAATCCGCCCGGCGCCGATGACGCGCCGCGCATGGTGGTGGTCGGCGCGGGCCCCGCAGGCGTACGCGCCGCGCAGACGCTGCTGCGCCACGGCTTGCGGCCAGTGATCGTCGACGAAGCCGCCTTGCCCGGCGGCCAGATCTATCGCCAAAGCCTAACGCCACGCAGCGCCGCGCGCCAGCGCTATGGCTTCGAATGGAAGCGTGCGCAAGCCATCCACGCGGCGGGCGCGGACCTGGCCGCGCGCGCCGACTACCGGGCTGCAACCGCGGTGTGGAACGCCTCGCCGGGCAGCCTGGACCTGGTCCGCGACGGCGAGTTGCAAACTCTGCCCTACTCCCGCCTGCTGCTCGCCACCGGCGCCACCGACCGCGTGCTTCCCTTCCCAGGCTGGACGCTGCCCGGCGTCTACTCGCTGGGCGGCGCGCAGATCGCGCTGAAGAGCCAGGGCTGCACGTTCGGGCCGCGCATCGTGTTCGCCGGCACCGGCCCCTTGCTTTATCTGGTCGCCTACCAATACGCGCGCGCCGGCGCCCAGGTTCAAGCCGTGCTGGATTGCGCGCCCCTGGGCGGACAGGCTCGCGCCACGCCGGCCCTGTTGAGCCAACCCGGCACGCTGGCCAAGGGCCTGTACTACCTGGGGTGGCTGCGCGCCCACGGCGTACCCGTGCACCATGGAGCACGGCTGGACGCGGCCGAGGGCGCGGGCCGCGTCGAGAGCGCGCTTGCAACCCTGGACGGCAAGTCGCACGCCATCCCTTGCGACGCGCTCGCGGTCGGCCACGGACTACGCGCGGAAACGCAGCTGGCAGACTTGCTGGATTGCGCCTTCGACTTCGACGCGACACAGCGCGCCTGGCTCCCGCGCCGCGATCCCGACGGCCGCAGCTCGGCGGCTGGAGTCTATCTCGCCGGTGACGGCGCAGGCATAGGCGGCGCCATCCTGGCCGAGCTTGCTGGCGAACGCGCCGCGCTGGCCATGCTGGCCGACAGCGGCATCGCGGTCAGCGCGGCCCGAGTACGGTGGCTGGCCCGCCGCCAAGCGCGCTGGGCGCGGTTTCGGCGCGGCCTGGACCGGGCCTTTCCCCTGCCCGGCGCGGGTGCCGCCTGCCACGACTCGGTCATGGTCTGCCGCTGCGAGGAAGTGCGTGCCGGCGCATTGCGCGCCGCAGCCGCGCAATACGCCATCGACGATCTCAACCGGCTGAAGGCGCTGACTCGCATCGGCATGGGACTGTGCCAGGGGCGCATGTGCCAGACGGGCGCAGCCGAACTGCTTGCCGACTGCCGTGGACTGGCCTTGGCGGATATAGGGCGCCTGCGCGGCCAGGCGCCGGTCAAACCTCTGAATCTGGCCATGCTAGGCAAGGTGGCACCATGAACCCGCTGCACACCGAAGTCGCCATCATCGGCGCCGGCCTGGTGGGAGCCAGCGCCGCCCTGGCGCTACGCCGCATGGGGGTCGCCACAGCGCTGGTCGACGGCGGCGCGAGCGGCGCACGCGCCAGCGGCGTCAACTTCGGCGGCGTGCGCCGGCAAGGACGCTCGATCGAACAGCTTTACCTGGCGCAGCGCGCGCACGGCATCTGGTCGCGCCTGCCGGAACTCATCGGCACCGATGCGGAATACGTGCGCAGCGGCCACCTGAAACTGGCGCGCTCCGAATCCGACCTGGAAAAGCTCAGCGCCTACCGCGACAAGGTCAGCGACTTCGACCTGGGCCTGGAGCTCATCGACGCAGCCGAGCTGCGCCGCCGCTTTCCCGCGCTGGGTCCGGGCCTTGCCGGAGGCTCGCTGTGCCCGCAGGATGGCCAGGCCAATCCGCGCCTGGTCGCGCCCGCCTTCGCCCACGCCGCCGCTCGCGCCGGCGCCAGCCTGCTCGAACACTGCGCTATCGCGCAGGCGGACACCCTGGGCGGCGACTTCCTGCTGACCGCCGCCGACGGCCGGCGCATACGCGCCGCCACGGTCATCAATGCCGCGGGCGCCTGGGGCGCGGCGGTGGCCCGCTGGTTCGGCGACGACCTGCCCTTGCAGGTCAAGTATCCGACCATGCTGGTCACCGAGCCGCTCACACCCCAGATCGGCGTATCGCTGGGCGTGGAAGGCGGCGGTTTCTATGCCCGCCAGGTCGCGCGCGGCAACGTGGTCATGGGCGGCGGCTACGGCAACGCGCTGCCGGCAGACCGCAGCCGGCCCGGCCGCGCCGCGCTCGCCGAACTCGGCCGCACCGCTCCGTCCGTACTGCCCGCGCTGGCCTGCGCCAGCGTAATCCGCTGCTGGTCCGGCATCGAAGGCTATTTCGCCGACAAGAACCCCGTCATCGGCTTCAGCCCGCGGACGCCGCGCCTGCTGCATGCCTTCGGCTTCTCGGGTGGAGGTTTTCAGATCGCGCCGGCTGTGGGCGAGGTCATTGCCGAGATGGCGACGGGGCGCGGCGGCCTGATGATGGCGGAAAAGTTCTCGGCCGCCCGCTGGGGCGCCGCCTAGCTGCACCACGGTTCCCGCGCCCAGCCCGCCTCAACTGCGGGGTTGTACGAGAGTCGTACGGGGATGGGGCCTGCCGCCTCAGGCCCGGCTCCTACGCGAACGAGACGGAAGCCATCTTCGACCGCGTAGGCAAAAAAACACACTGCACCCGCTTCGCGGGTTTGCTGCCCCCCAAGGGGGCGTTTTTGTCTTGGAGCGGTCCGGCAACAAAAAATACCCCCACACTGCACCCGCTTCGCGGGTTTGCTGCCCCCCAAGGGGGCGTTTTTGTCTTGGAGCGGTCCGGCAACAAAAAACCCGCATCCTCATAGGAGAGATGCGGGTTCTTTAGACTTCCAGGTATGCCCTGGAACAAATTCTTGGTGCCGACGGCGAGACTCGAACTCGCACAGCTTTCGCCACTACCCCCTCAAGATAGCGTGTCTACCAATTTCACCACGTCGGCTAAACCATCCGGGAAAGCATGCATTCCTGGAAAGTCGAACATTCTATCACGCAATTCGGAAATAGGGTGAATCCGCCTGGCGTTGTCGTCCGGATGCCACCCGCCCCCAGGAAACGCCCTGCAGGCGGCGAGGCGGGCCTTGGGCCTGCCCCGCGGTTCTTCTTAATTGATTTGCAGGTTGGTCGCCTTGACGACTTCGCCCCATTTGCGGGTTTCGCTTTCCATGAAGGCCTTGAAGGCTTGCGGCGTGTTCGGCGGCGGGGGCATCAGGAAGCCGTTGGTCTGGTAGCTGGCGGCCAGGGCGGGGTCGGAGGTCAGGGCCTTGTTGATGGCGGCATTGACCTTCTGGACGATTTCCGGTGGGGTGCCGGCGGGCGCGAACAGGCCGAACCAGGCCGCCACGTCGAAGCCTTCCACGCCGGATTCGGCAATGGTCGGGATTTCGGGCGCGAACGGGACGCGGCTGCCGGTGGTGACGGCCAGGCCGGTCAGCTTGCCGGCGCGCACGTGCGGCAGCAGCGGCGGCAGGTTATCGAAAATGGAGTCCACCTGGCCGCCCAACAGGTCGGCCACGGCGGGGCCGCTGCCGCGGTACGGGACGTGCAGAATGTCGATGCCGGTCTTCATCTTGAACAGTTCGCAGCCCAGGTGCGCGGACGAGCCGTTGCCGGGCGAGGCGCAGGTCAGCTTACCGGGATTCTTCTTGGCGTAGTCGATGTATTCCTGCACGGTCTTGACCGGCACGCTGGCGTTGACCGCCAGGATGTTCGGCACCACGTTCAAGAGCGCGACGGCATCCAGGTCCTTGAGCGCGTCGTAGGACATCTTGGAGTACAGCGACTGGTTGATCGCGGTGGAGATCGAGCCCACGAACAGGGTGTAGCCGTCGGCGGCCGAGCGGGCAACCGCTTCGGCGCCGATGTTGCTGTTGGCGCCAGGCTTGTTTTCCACCACGAAGGTCTGGCCGAATTCCTTGCCCAGCACGTCGGCGATCATGCGCGCGCTGATGTCGGTGGTGCCGCCGGGCGCGTAGCCCACGACGAGCCGGACCGGCTTGGACGGATAGGCGCTCGCCTGGGCCAGGGCGGGCCCGGAGGCGACGCAGGCAAGCACCGCCGCCACGCCAGCCAGTTTGGAATAGATTTTCTTCATGTTTCCTCCTGTCGAAAACGGATGGGCGCGCCCGGGCGGGCGCGCCTGCTTTTGTTGTTGTCTGGGCAATGCTGCCCTTGGGCGGCCGCGCGGCCGCCCTGCCCGCCCTATGCCGGGCAGGCGGGACGTATCGGCGCGATCAGGTCCCGCGTGACGTCGGCCAGGGTGCGGCAACCGAGCAACGCCATGTTGGTCGAGATCTCGCTGCGGAATATCTCCGCAACCTTCCGGATGCCGGCGTCGCCGCCGACCGCCGCGCCGAAGAGTTGGGGCCGGCCGGTAAAGACCATGCGCGCGCCCAGGGCGATCGCCTTGAGCACGTCGGAGCCGCGGCGAAAGCCCCCGTCGACCATGACCGGAAAGCCAGGCGGCACCGCCGCCACGACGTCGGGCAGCGCCTGTAGCGGCGAGATGCAGCCGTCGAGCTGGCGCCCGCCGTGGTTGGAGACGATGATGCCATCGGCGCCCGCCTCGCATGCCTGGCGCGCATCGTCGGCGTGCATGACGCCCTTGAGCACCAGCTTGCCCGGCCAGTTCTCGCGGATCCAACGGATGTGCTCCCAGGAAAGCTTGTCGCGTTCGCCGCGAAAGCCATTGGGCGGATCCTGCGTGATCGGCGGGCCGATGTCTTCGTAGAGGTTCGAGAACCGGGGCACGCCGCTGCCGAACAGCGTGCGCATGAAGACATTCAGGCTCCAGCGCGGATGGAGCATGCCGTCCAGCACCACGCCCGGGCTCATCTTGAAGGGCACGGTGAAGGCCAGCCGCTGCAGGTTCTCGCGGTTCGCGCCGACGCAGGTGTCGATGGTGACGACCAGCACCGGGATCTCCGCCTGCCGCAGGCGGGCCATCAGTTTGGCGATGCGCTCGATGTTGCCCGGCAGGTAGGCCTGGTACCAACAGCGCTTGCCGGTGGCCTGCTGCAGGCGCTCCAGCGGCACGCTGGAGGCGCCGCTGATGATGAAGGGGATGTCGGCGTCCTGGGCGGCGCGCGCCAGCGCCAGGTCGCATTCGTGCATGACAATGGCCGAGAACCCGGTGGGCGCGAAACCCACGGGCATGGCGTAGTCGCGGCCGAACAGGCTGACCTGGCTGCTGCGCTGGTCCACCACGCGCAGGCCGCGCGGCCGGAAACCGATGTCGCGCAAGGCGCGCACGCTCTCGTCGAGCGACGCGCCGTCCTCGGTGCCGCCGCAGACGTAGCCTTCGACGCAGCGCGGCATAATGCGCCGCGCCTCGCGCTCGAAGTCCCGTACCGACAGGCAGCGGTCCAGCCGGCTCATGCGGCCACCGGCGCGCCGGTTTGCGCGCCGAGCGCTTGCAGGCAGGCCGCCAGCGAGCGGTTCTGCGTGTCCTGATAAAGCGCCAGCTCATCCAGCACCGGCGCCCCCAGGGCCTGTTCGAAAGCCGCCTGGCTGGCGTTTTGCGCGTATTCCGCCTGCGCCTTGTCGCCCAGGTTCGATTGGAAGATGCCCGCGGCGCTGACCGGCAGGAAGTCTTCGTACACCAGCGGCTCGAAGCGGATGTAGCCCTGCTCGATCAGCGCTTGCGGATCGGCATCGGCGGGGGCGTCCGCCTTGCCGGTCAGGTAGTAGCGGAAGTAGGCCAGCCCCTGGGCGTGCAGTTCCGAGTAGCTGTCCGGGAACGCCGCGAAGCATTCCTGCAGGTTCTGCATGTAGGCGTCGGCGTTGCCTTCGTTGGGCGCGCCGTTGATGCGGGTGCGCGCCAAGTCCAGCAGGTGGTCGTACAGCGCCCTGCCCTTGCGCGTCAGGGCGACGCCGCGCTGTTCGATTTCCCCGAAGCGGGCGGTGTGGCTGCCCACCGCGGCGCGGCCGTCGGCGCCGGTGAAACTCACGGCTTCCTCCAGCGCCTTGAAGCTGGTCTGGCGCAGCAGGATGGGGCACTTGCGCGGCGGCGGGCCTTCGATCACGGCCTTGGCCGATACGCCGCGGCGCGGCATCTCCGCCTGGGCCTCGTCGATGTCCAGGGTGCGTGGCGTCAGGTGATTGATGTGCGGGCCCTTGAAAGCCACCACGTCGGCGATCAGGCGGTGCTGGCCGTGCAGTTCGCGGTAGTCGTCCAGGCTGACGGTAGCCTCGCCGTGCCAGCGGAAGGTGTGCAGGGCTTCGCCCACGAACTCCCGGGCGCCGGCTTCGTCCAGGCCGCCTTCGGCCTCGAAGCGCGCGGCCAGCTCCAGCGCCCGCGCGGTGAAGATCTGGCGCGCCGCCAGGATGCGGGCGGCCTTCTCGCGCAGCGCGGCATCGTCGATCAGTTCCAGGCGCAGCAGCGAGGTGAAGACGCGGAACGGGCTGGCCTGCAGCGCGGCCTCGTGCGTGGCGCGGAAGGCGGTCGAATGCACCGGCACGCCGGCCGGCGACAGATCGTAGTAGCCCACGGGCTGCATGCCCATCACGGCGAATACACGGCGCATGTTGGCCAGTTCTTCGGCCGTGCCCACGCGGATGGCGCCGTGGCGCTCGATATCCAGGCGCTCGATCTCGCCCGTGCGCGTCAGCTGCGCAGCCAGTTCGGGCTGTCCGGCCAGCGTTTTGGCGTTGACCTGGGCGACCAGGTCCAGCAGCGTGTCATACAGGGGCACTTCCGACTTGTACATGTCGGACATGGCGCGGGAGAACCAGGCGCGGATCTGGTCCGGGCTGACGAAATTCTGACTCATGGCGGGCTCGGCACATCGTAAACAAAGGATGGCCGCATGAAATCATGATGCGCTGCCGCAATCAAATGAAAAAAATCGGCTTAATCAGTCCGTTTTTTCATGGACCGCGCGCGCTGGGTGTCACGGGCGCGCTTCTGCGCCGCTTCGTTCTCCACCCACGCGACGAATTGCTTGATTTTCGGGACTTCGGCCGAATGCTCCGAATACGCGACGAAGTACGCGCCGTCGCTGGGCTGCACGTAGTCCCAGGGGATCACCAGCTTGCCGGCCAGGAGCTCCTCTTCGGCCAGCAGGCGCGGCGTCAGGGCAACGCCGCAGCCGCCTTCGGCCGCGCGCACGCACATATAGAAGGTGTCGAAGCGGGGGCCGTGGTAGCTACGGTCGGACTGGAACTGCTGGCGCGAGAAATAGTCGTGCCAGGCCTCGGGCCGCGAAGCGCACTGGATCAGCGCCTGGCCACTCAGGGCCTCCAGGCTGTCCACCCGGTCGCCCGGCAGAAAGCCAGGCGCGCACACCGGCACCACCTCCGCCTCGAACAGCTCGCGGCACTGGGCGCCGGGCAAGGTGCCATGGCCGAAGAAGAAGGAAATGTCGATCTTGGCCTGCATCAGGTCGAACGGGCGGGTTTCGCTGCGCACCTTCACCTGGATGTCAGGGTGCGCGGCCATGAAGCCCTGCAGGCGCGGGATCAGCCAGCGCGCGCCGAACGTGGGCTGGGTGCCGATCGTGAGGACCTGGGTTTCGCTGCCGTAGGTGAGGATGTAGCGCGACGACATGTCCACCTGGTTCAGGATGGCCCGGACCTCGGACTGGTACAGCGCCCCCGCGGGCGTCAATTGCAGGCGCCGCCGCACCCGCAGGAACAGCGGGTTGCGCAGCAGCGCCTCCAACTGCGCGATCTGCTTGCTGATCGCGCTCTGGGTCATGTGCAGTTCCTCGGCGGCGCGCGTGAAACTCATGTGCCGCGCCACCGCCTCGAAACACTGGAGCGCCATCATCGACGGCATCAAACGCTTTTCCATGGGGGCCGATCCGAATATGCCATTGCGGGGCGGCCGGAAGCAGAAAACCGCCGGCCGCCGCGCAAGCGCATTATCGCAGGCCCGGCCTCACCACTGGTATCCGACGCCCGCCGCGCCGCCGAAATCGCCGCGCGAGGTGCCGTTGGCCGACATCTTGTACACCCAGCGGCCGCCGTTCGATACGCGCGACAGGCCCAGGGCGTAGCCCGACTCGCCGTTCCACGCGCCGCCGGCCATGGACAGCATGTTGCGCCCCGGGAGATAGGCCTGCGGCAAGGCGGCCGTCGCCATGGCCGCGGCCACGCCGGCGCTCAGCATGCGCTCCTGCGAATCCAGATCGCTGCGCAGGTTCTGCACGGAACGTTCGACGGCGCCCACCCGCGCCTCGCCCATGCTGCTGACAGCGCGCAGCTGGCCGACGTTGGCCGCATCCGTGTCCTCGCTGCCAGCCGCGACTCCCGTCACCTGACGGCCGCCCACGTTCACTTCGCCGGTGGAATGCTGGGGCTGCGTCAGGCCATAGGCCTCGTAGCCTTCCTGCGCGCCGCGCGCCGCGGTGGAACCGGCGCCCAGCGCCACGCTGTTGCCCGCCGCCGCGACCGCGCCCGCGCCGACCGCCACGCTTCCGGTGGCGGCCATCGATGCTGCCCCCACGGACACGCTGCGGTCCGCGGTCGCGCCGCGTCCGGCGTTCGACCCGATCGATACGTTATCGCTGCCGCGGATGCCCGAGCCCGCGGCGGTGCCCTGCGCGACGTTGTTGTCGCCCACGACGCCGCGCCCGGCGGCCAGGCCGCTAGCCGTGTTGGCGTCACCCGTTACGTCATAGCCCGCATAGGCTCCGGTCGCGAGGTTGTGGGAACCGGTCACGTATTGCCCCGCGTTCTTGCCCTGCGCCAGGTTGGCGTCGCCTTCCACGTTCTGGCCCGCGTTCTGGCCCAAGGCCAGGTTGCCGTCCCCGGCGACGCCGCGGCCGGCCTCCTGACCGAAGGCCGAATTGCCGTTGCCGGTGACGTTCCGTCCGGCGTTGGTGCCGTAGGCGGCATTGTTGTTGCCCACGGTGTCCGTGCCTGCCCAGAATCCGTAGGCGTCGTTGTAGTCGCCCTTGACGTTCTGGCCCGCGCTGCGGCCGAACGATTGGTTCCAGCCGCCCTGCACGTTGGTGCCGGCGTAGTAGCCGATGGCCTGGTTGGCATTCTTGCCGCTCACGTTGGAACCCGCGCCCTCTCCGATCGCCAGGTTCCAGTTGGTGGACACGTCCTTGCCTGCCCCGTTGCCTACGGCAATGTTGTTGCCCCCGGCCACGTTGGTGCCCGAGTTCTTGCCGATAGCGTGGTTGCCCTTGCCCGTCACGCCCTGTCCGGCGCCCGGCCCATAGCCGAGATTGCTCCCGTCCCATTGCACGGGCGGCGCGGACTGGGCTTGCGCGGGCGATCCCCCAGCCAGCGCGCCCACTAGAAAAGCCACCGACAAACCATTGGCGGCCAGGATTGCGTATGCGTGTTTCATGAAAGTGTCGATCGTTTATTGTCCAGGATCGGCCGGGCGCGCACCCCGATGCGCGCCCGGCCCGCTCATGCCGCGGCGGTCAGAGATGAAGCGCCATGGCGGGGTCGCTGACCCCGGGACGGCCGTTCTCCATGCGTCCGGCGAAGCGCCGCTCGAAGCCTTCGGCGGCAACGGTGAAGTCGTACCAGTTGCCGGTATCCGCGATGGACCAGTGGTGCTCGGCCACCGCGCCCGGTTCGACTGCCAGGGTCCAGGGGCCGTCCGAGCGGTAGGCATTGGCCTGCAGCGAAGCCTGCAGCGCGGCCGTGCCGCGATTGGCCAGCTTCACGTACAGCGCGCCGCCCGCGGGCTCGTAGCACACCTGCACTTCCAGCGCCGCGCCCCGTTGCGTGTTGCCGGAGAACGTCCGCACGAAACCGTTGCTGCTGTAGACCCACAGCTCGTAGTCGCCGCCGTCCCAGACGTCGGACAGCGTCTTGCCCGCTTCAACGGTGTAACGCCGGGGAATCAGTTCCAGGCGGCGCTTGTCGTAGACGTGGAACACGGCGCCCGCGTCGCCCGTATTGCTGAACAGCAGTTCGACCGCGCCGTCCTGCCGGACCCGGGCGCTGGTATGCAGTTCGTAGGGCAGCGCGCGCGAAAGACGCGTGCCCGTCTCCTGGAACAGCGGCTGCGGTATGGCGGGCGCCTGGGTCACCGGCGTCGTCGGCAGGAGCTTCTGCGCCGCATTGATCGCCGGGAAATTGCTCGTGTCCGGCAGCTTCGGAACGGTCGGGTCGTTCGGGCTGACGAAGTCGAAGCAGGAGGTGAGGTCACCGCAGACCGCGCGATGCCACGGGCTGATCGCATCCACCGTAATGCCGAAGCGCTGCTCCAGGAACCGGCCCACCGAGGTGTGGTCGAACACCTGCGAATTGACCCAGCCGCCCTTGCTCCACGGCGACACCACGTACATCGGCACGCGCGAACTCAGGCCCCACGGACGGATCTTGCCGCTGATGGTGTCCTCGGCCTTCAGGTAATTGCCCACGGAGGCGTCGAAATACTCGCCGTCCAGCGGCACGGTGGATTTGCCCATCAGGACGCCGTTGGCGTCATACGATGGCACGGCGGGCATCGCCACATGGTCGAAGAAGCCGTCGTTCTCGTCAAAGGTCACGAAGAGCGCCGTCTTGCTCCAGACTTCCGGGTTGGACGTCAACGCGTCCAGCACGTCGGCGATGAAGTCGGCCGCGCCGGCCACGCCTTCGCTGCTGCCCGGGTGCTCGGCCAGGTCCTGCGTCGGCAGGACCCACGATACTTGCGGCAAGGTGCCGTTGGCCACGTCCTGCTTGAGCTGGGCCAGGAAATTGACCGCGCCGTCGCCTTTCGCGGGGCCTCCCGTCAGGCCGTGTTCATAGATCGGCGAACCGGGCTGGGCTTCGCGGAAACTCTTGAAGGCCAGGCAGCCGTGCATGGCGCCCGTCCAGTTGTTGTTCATGTTCTGGTAGATGTGCCAGCTGACGCCCGCGCGTTCCAGCAGATCCGGCAGCGTGTCCCACTTGAAGGCGTTGTTCTTGTACTTGTAGTTGTAGGCGCCGGTCGCGGGGTCGATCTGTCCCGACCCATCCACCTGCTGCACCCGGCCCGCTTCCCAGTTGGACGGGCTGGGCCAGCAGCGCGAGTTGACCGGTTCCGAGTCGGTATCCGTGCAGTTGATGCCCAGCTTGCGCAGCTCCGGATTGGCGTTGGCGCCCGACCAGAACACGATGCGGTTCGGATCGGTGCCGGTGAGAATGGAACAGTGGTAGCCGTCGCAGAGCGTGAAGGCATCGGCCAGCGCGAACTGGTAGGGGATGTCTTCGCGCATGAAGAAGCCCATCGTCGCCTGGTTCTTGAACTGAATCCAGCGGTCCATCTTGCCCTGGTTCCACGCCGCTTGCTGGTCGGGGAAATTATGGGGCGTGCCCGATCCGATCAGCGCATTGCTGACCCTGGAGTCGCGGCGGAAGGGCTGGATATCCTGGCCGCCGTTGGGGTCGGCCTGGAAAAACACCGGCTTGCCGCTGGCTTGCGGAATCGGGAAACGGTCGCCGAAGCCGCGCACGCCGCGCAAGGTGCCGAAGTAGTGGTCGAACGAACGATTCTCCTGCATCAGGATCACGACGTGCTTGATATCTTTGATCGTGCCGCTGTCGACCGCGGCGGGAATCGCCAGGGCGCGCTGGATGGAGGCAGGCAGCAAAGCCATCGCCGACAGCACGCCGGCCGTCTGAGCCGACGCGCGGAAAAACTGCCGGCGACCCGGCAAGGCGGGGGATTCGCCGGCGGAACGCGAAATGAAGGTCTTGGTCATGGGGCTACTCATGCGTTGGGTTGGACGGAACGGGCGTTCAAGGCGCGCAGCGCAGCTGCGGCGCGGGCGGCGGCGTTTCGGGGTTTTCGATTTCGGGCGGCGGGGTCGTGCCTTCGTCCGAATCGTCGTCGCCGCCGCAGGCGGCAAGCGTGAGGCTCAGGGCGATGGCCGCAAGAAGGGCGCGGCCCGGTGCAAAGTACGGGGTCATGACTACTCCTGGTCAGGGAACGTTGCCGGGTCTGGCCGGCAGAAAGGCAATCGGGGCGCGGCGTTCCTGGCCGGGAACGCCGCGCCGGTTCAGCTCAGGCGGCGCCGCAGCCGGGCGGCGACCTGGTCCAGCAAAAACACGGTGAGGAAGATCACGACGAGAATCGTCCCGACGTGGGCGTACTGGTACATGTCGTAACGGCCCTTCAGTTCCTGCCCGATGCCGCCTGCGCCCACCAGCCCCACCACGGTGGCCATGCGCACGTTGCGGTCCAGGATGTAGAGCGTGTAGCCCGTGAACTTGGGCATCACCTGGGGCAGCACGGCGTAGGCGAGCACGCGAGGCTTGCTGGCGCCGATCGCGGCCAGCGCCTCCTGCGGCTTGTTGTCGGCCGTCTCGATGTCCTCGGCGTAGAACTTGCCCAGGAATCCCATCGAATGGATGGCCAGCGCCAGCACGCCCGCGATGGGCCCGAACCCGTAGGCCAGCACCAGGAACAGCGCGCAGATCAGCTCCGGCATCGCCCGGAACAGGCTGACCGCCGCCCGCGCCGCCACGTACAACAGGCGGTTGGGCGCGTAGTTGCGCGCGCTGCAGTAAGCCAGCGGCATGCTGCCCAGCACCGCCAGGAGCGTGGCCCAGATCGCGATCTCGAAGGTTTCGACCATCTTCACCGCCACCCGCCACAAGTAGCCCAGGGGCTCGACCAGGTAGGTCTGCGTGGACACCTCGTTTTCCATCTTCAGCGTGTGCGGGTTCAGCCGGCTTTCCGAGACCTGCAGCGTTTCGATCCGCGCCAGCCAGGGCAGCCGGTCCGGGTCGAAGCCTTCGATCCGGGACGTTTCGCTGCGGTAGGACACCTGGAGCGGAAACAGGCTGTCGGCCAGCGCGCCAAGGCCGGACGTAACCTGGGACCGCTCCTTGAGGCCCACCGCGGCCAGCGCGCCATCCAGCGTCAGGGCCGCCATGCGGCCCATTTCGACCCGTTGGCCGGTGTACAGGAACAGCATCAGCGCGGCGATCACAATCAGCAGCGCGCGGGCGCCATAGGGGGGATCCAGCCGCCAGGCGGCATTGCCGGCCTGCGTGCTCATCGCGCACCTCCCGCGGAAAGCAGCGCCGTCCGGACCGGCGCGGCCGCCCAGCGGCTGCCCGGCGCATCGGACGCAAGCGCGCCGCTCTCCCGTTGCGCGGCCGCCGCGCCCGCCTCGTACAGCGCGCGGGCCGTGGCCTCGTCGAACGCGCTGGCCGGCCCGTCGAACACCATCGCGCCCTGGCGCAGCGCGACGATGCGGTCGGCGAACTCCCGCGCCAGGTCGACCTGGTGCAGGCTGCAAAGCACCGTGGCGCCACGTTCGCGCGCCTGGTCGCGCAGCAGCCCCAGGATGTCGCGGCTGATGCGCGGATCCAGGCTGGCCACCGGTTCGTCGGCCAACAGCAGCGCGGGCGCCAGCATGAACGCGCGGGCGATGCCCACGCGCTGCTGCTGTCCGCCCGACAGTTCGCTCACGCGGCGGCGCAAGTGCTCGGGCTGCAGGCCGACTTCACGCACCAGGCGGCATGCGCGTTCGCGCAGTTCGGCGGGAAAGCGCATCAAATAGGCACGCCAGGCCGGCAGGCCGGGCAGCGCGCCCGACAGCACATTGGTGGCCACCGTGGCCCGCGACACCAGGTTGAAGTGCTGATGCACCATGCCCACGCGCGGCCGCAGCACCGCCAGCGTCGACGGCTGGACCCGGGTGCCTTCCACCCAGACCTCGCCCTGCGTCGGCGCCGTCAGCCCATTGGCCATCCGTAGCAGGGTCGATTTGCCCGCGCCCGACGCGCCCAGGATCACGCAGAACTGGCCGCGAGGCACCTGCAGCGACACCGAGTTCAAGGCGGTGGTGCCGTCGGCGTAGCGCATGCCCACGGATTCATAGCACAGCATGTCCGTTTCCCTTGCGCCCGCGCTCACCGCTGCGCCGCCTTGTCGAGGATTTCGCCCTTGATCTCGTCGGTCAGCAGCGCCATCTTGGAAGCGGGCCCGGCGAATTGCGCCTCGGAGAATTCGGTATCGAAGCGGTCGAGCTTGGCGCCGCCGTAGCCGCGCACCATGTCGGGCGTCACGCCAGGCGCCTGGTGCACCGTGGCGAAGGCCTGCTTCAGCGTCGCCTTCAGCGGCTCGGGCAGCTTGGTGTTCATCGCCAGCGGCGGGTACGGGATCGGCTCGCTCTTGAAGATCACCTTGACCGTCTTCGGGTCCACGGCGCCCTGGCGCACCGCCTTGTCGAACGAGTCGAACGACAGCGCGGCCGCATCGACCTGCCCCTGCACCAGCGCCGCGAGGCTGCTGGCGTGGCTGCCGGTCAACTGCAGCGCGGCCAGGTCCTTGGCCGGATCCATGCCGTCCTTGATCATCGAGGCCACCTGGAACGTGAAGCTCGAGGCCGAGTTGACATCGCCGAACGCGGCGCGCCGGCCCTTCAGGTCGGCCAGCGAATTGATCGGGGAATCGGCCTTGGCGAACATGGCGGCGTAATAGGCCGACTCGCCTTTCTGCACGCCCACGGCCAGCAGTTGCGCGCACTGGCGGTCATGCGCCTGCACATACGAGACCGGCCCCAGGAAGGCCACTTCGGCCAGCTGGTTGCACATGCCTTCGACCACGGCGCCGTAGGACTGGCCAACCGTCAGCTGGAAATGCAGGCCCGTGCTGCGCGTGATCGCGTTGAAGATCGGCGCGTAATCGGCCTTGGTGCCCGACTCCGTGCCGCCATCGGCGGGAATCAGCAGCACGCGCAGCGGGCGCTGCGCCGACCCGTCGGCCAGGGACTGGGCCTGCGCGAGGGGCACGGCGGCCAGCAGGGTGATGAGCGCCAGAGCGGAAGCGCGCAAGCGGAGCGTTTTCATGTCGTTGTTCCTTGTCTTGGTGAAGTTGCCATCGGGGCATCGCAAGAGCCGCCCTGATTCCGGAACGCAGATTAGGCACCGCACATGACAGGAAAATGAAAAACACTCAATTCAAAAAAATCATTTTTTGAATTTTATTCAGATAGAATCACAGCCGCCGGGCCAGCCGGATCCGGCCGCCCTGCGCTATCTCAACCCTTGCTCGCGCCTAGACGCCCCGCCGCCCATCCATGACCCGCATTGCCAGCGCCTCGCTCCTCTCCCCTCCGGACATCCCGACTGCCGAACCGCCCTGGGCGCTGCGCTCGCGCGGCTTGATCCTGGACCTGGACGGCACGCTGGTGCGGGGCCACGAAGTGATTCCCGGCGCCCGGGAATTGCTGGCCCGCTGGTCGGGGCGCTATGTCGTCGTCTCCAACAACTCCACGGACACGGCGGCCGGCCTGGCGCCGCGGCTGCAGGCCCTGGGCCTGCCCGTCCGGGCCGATGCGCTGGTGCTGGCGGGCGAACAGGCCTTGCGTCATATCGCCCGCAACCATCCCCGCGCCAGGCTGCTGCTGTGCGGATCCGATACGCTGCGAACCTGCGCGGCCAGTCTGGGTCTGGAGCTGGTGTCCCGCAACGCAGACATCGTGCTCCTGGCGCGCGACGTCGCCTTCAGCTATGCCACCCTGCAGGCCATCGCCCACCAGCTCGCGCGCGGCGCCGCCCTGATGGTCAGCAATGGCGACCTCACCCATCCCGGCCCGCAGGGGTCGCTGGTGCCGGAAACCGGCGCGCTGCTGCAGGCCGTGCTGGCGTGCGCGCCCGGGATCCGTCCTCCGCGCATCCTCGGCAAACCGGCGGCCATGCTGTTCGAAGAGGGATTGCGCCGCCTGGAGCTGCCGGCGGAAGACGTCACCGTCATCGGCGATAACGCACGCACCGACGCGCTGGGCGCGGTGCGCCTGGGAATGGCTTATCTGCTGGTCGGGGAATCGCCCTACGCGGATGCGCCGGACATGGCGCGCCTGCTCCAGGCCGCGCTACCGCGCCGGCGTGCGCTGCCCGCGGACGTCGCGGGTGGCGCCGCGGATCAATAGCGCTTGTTCGACAGCACGTCGAAGGTGCTGCGCAGGGTCGAGACGGCTTTATCGTAATCGGACAGTGCCAGGCAGGCGATCAAGGTGTCGATAATGGCCAGTTGGGCAAGGCGGCTGGTCATCGCCTCGGTACGGAAGCGGGTCTCGCGCGACATGGTATGCAGCACCACGTCCGCGTATTCCTGGATCGGCGATTTGCCGAAATTGGTAATGCAGACCGTGCGCGCGCCGGCCTCCTTGGCGAGCCGTGTCGCCAGCACCGTTTCATGCGTGCTGCCCGAGTGCGAGATGGTCAGCACCGCGACGTCCGGCCCCGTCAGCGACGCGCTGATGGCCTGCACGTGGGAATCCGTGACCGCCGTTGCGTGCAGCCCGATGCGCAGCATGCGGTAGTGCGCGTCATGGGCGATGACCGCTGAACTGCCGATCCCGTAGATTTCCACCCGGCGGGCGCCGCGGATCAGGTCCACCGCCGCCGACAGCGCCGCCACATCCAGCACCGATTCGGTTTCCTGCAAGGTCTGGATATTGCTGTGGAAAATCTTGCTGACGACCTGCCCCGGCGAGTCCTGGGCGGCCAGGTCTTCGTGGATGTACTGCACCGGCTGCACGATCTGCTGCGCCAGCGCGATCTTCAATTGCTGGAAGCCGGTGGCGCCCAGCAGCTTGCAGAAACCCACCACGCTGCCTTCGCTGCACTGGGTGCGTTCCGCCACCTCGCTGACCGACATATGAACCACGTCGGCCGGATGGCGTATGACGAATTCGCCGATACGCTGCGACGCCGCCCCCATCGAAGGCAGCAGGCTCTGGATGCGCGACAGCATGGCCTGCGGCGAGCCCCGTTGCGTATCGGCGGCGGCGGACGGCGTTCGGGAGGAGCGTTTGGATGTGGCCATGGCGGGTCGGTGTACGGAAAGCGGATGCGAAGGCAACGATATCCTATCCGCTGCCGCCGCGGCGGTGGCGCATGCTACCGGCGGCCGATGACAGAATGTCCGGCATCGCGTCCGGGCTCAGGCGCGCCCATGAAAAAGGCCGGCATGCGCCGGCCTTTTCGTTTGCTGTGGCTTACTTCGCCGGCGTTTCGGCCGGCTTGTCGCCCGCGGCCGGAGCCGGGGTAGCGGGAGCTGCCGGCGCCGAAGGCACCGATGCGTCGGGCTTGGCCGGCTCGGCGGGAACCGAACCTGCGCCCGGCACGGACGAGGCGCCCGACGGAGCAGCCGGCGTCGAACCCGGCACCTGCGGAACCGAACGGTCGGCCGGGTAGCTCTGCATCACGCCCGATTCGACGGCGGGGCCGCTCGAACCCTTGTGGCTGACATAGGCCAGGCCGGCGGTGGACGCGAAGAAGACAACGGCCGCCCACTTGGTCGCGCGCGACAGGAAGTTCGCGGCACCAGTGGCGCCGAACAGGCTGCCGGCCGAGCCGCTGCCAAAGGCGGACCCCATGTCGGCGCCTTTGCCCTGCTGCAGCAGGACCAGGACGATGATAGCCAGCGCCGAAATCACTTGGACGGCCAGCAGAAGTTTGAGCATCAAGGGCATTGCAGACTCCGGAACGGAAACTTAGATGGCGGCGATTCGCAAAAATTCTTCAGCCACGAGCGACGCGCCGCCGACCAGGGCTCCGTCGATATCAGCCATGGCGAACAAACTGGCGGCGTTGGCAGCTTTGACGCTGCCGCCGTACAACACTTGCACCTGCCCGGCGCCCAGCGCGCGCAAGGCGGCGCGGATGGCGCCGTGGACTTCCTGCGCCTGCTCGGGGCTGGCGCTGCGGCCCGTGCCGATGGCCCAGACGGGCTCATAGGCGAGAACCATGCGGGACACCGCAGCGGCGCCCAGGGCCAGCACAGGCTTGAGCTGGCGCTCGATCACGGCGAGGGTATTGCCGGCGTCGCGGTCAGCCAGGGATTCTCCGACGCAGACCACGGGAGTCATGCCGGCTGCCAGGGCCGCCTGGGCCTTGGCGGCGACGGCTTCATCCGTTTCGCCGTGCAGCACGCGCCGCTCGGAATGGCCGGCCAGGGCCCAGCGGCAGCCGAATTCCTTCAGCATGGAGCCGGAAACTTCTCCGGTGTAGGCGCCCTTGTCGTGCGCGCTGACGTCTTGCGCTCCCCAGGAGACGCTGCTTCCGGTCAGGGCCGAGGCGGCTTGCGCCAGGTACGGGAACGGAACGCAGACGCCGATTTCGCAGTGGCTCGCAGCATCCGCGGCACGCAGCTCGGTCAGCAACGCGGCGTTCTCGGCCAGGTTACCGTGCATCTTCCAGTTGCCCAGCACGAGGCGGGCGCGGTTTTCGACTGAAGTCATGGCGAATTGTCTAGAGAGGATTGCGGGCAACGGCAAGCGCCCACGGGCCGGCCTGGAAAAAAATTCCAGGCGAAACCCGTGATTGTATCCTGTTGCGGGGCGCTACGCCGAGCGCCCTGCGATTCTTACATTGTCAGGATGATTTTGCCGATGTTTTCACCGCTTTCCATCATGGCATGGGCGCGGGAAGCCTCGGCCAGCGGGAAGGTCGCGTGCACGATAGGCTTGATGGCCCCATTTTCCAGCAGCGGCCAGGCCTGCTCGCGCAGGGCGCGGGCGATGGCGCCCTTGAAGGCGACCGGGCGGGGACGCAAGGTGGAACCGGTGATGGTCAGGCGGCGACGCATGACCTGGGACGTGTCCACGTTGGCGTGCGAACCGCCCAGCTGGGCGATGATAACGATGCGGCCGTCGTCGGCCAGACATTGCATGTCGCGGGCGATGTAATCGCCGGCCACCATGTCCAGGATCACGTCCACGCCGCGTCCGCCGGTGGCGTCCAGGACTTCCTTCACGAAGTCCTGGGTCTTGTAGTTGATGCCGCGCTCGGCGCCCAGCGCTTCCACGGCACGGGCCCGGTCGTCGCTGCCGACCGTGGCATAGACCTTGTGGCCCATGGCGCGGGCCAGCTGGATCGCCGTGGTGCCGATGCCGCTGGCGCCGCCGTGCACCAGCAAGGCCTCGCCCTCGGACAGGCTGCCTCGGTCGAACACGTTGCTCCAGACGGTGAAATAGGTTTCCGGCAGGCCGGCGGCCTCGATGTCGGACAGGCCTTTGGGAATGGGCAGGCATTGCGCCACGGGCGCGACGCAGTATTCGGCGTAGCCGCCGCCGGCTACCAGGGCGCAAACCTTGTCGCCCACGGCAAAGCCGCTGCCGGCAACGTCGCCGCCGACGATCTCGCCGGCCACTTCCAGGCCCGGCAGGTCCGAGGCGCCGCGCGGCGGGGCATAGTTGCCCTTGCGCTGGAACACGTCCGGGCGGTTGACGCCCGCGGCGCTCACTTTGATCAAGACTTCACCCGCACCGGCCTCCGGCGTGGGACGCTCCACGGGAACCAGGACCTCGGGGCCACCAGGGCGAGAGATTTCTACAGCGTGCATCGCGTGCCTCCTTTGCAGCAAATAGATTATTATTGCGCCCTTTGCTGCGGATCGCGTCCGCTTCGGGCAGATTGTTTGCCAGATGGCCGGATTGCCGGACAATACGCGGTCGAAGCAATACCCGGAAGCGTGGCAGAGTGGTCGATTGCACCGGTCTTGAAAACCGGCAACGGGCAACCGTTCGTGAGTTCGAATCTCACCGCTTCCGCCAAACGATGGAATCAAGCCCTTGAATACCAAGGGCTTTTTCATTCGCCATCCGATCGCCCCCCCGAATGCCTGCGCAAGGGCGTAGTATGGGTAGTGCTGCTGCTGTTCACGCTCCTCGGAGGGTGCCCGGACTGGCGCGCCCTCCTCACCATCAGGAGGTTGTCATGTACAAGCACATCCTTATCCCCATCGATGGATCCGCTTTGGCCAATTCCGGCCTGGAACAAGGCCTGGGCCTGGCGCGCGCGCTGGGCGCCAGCGTCACGGTGCTGACGGTCTACAGCCCTTTCCAGACGATTTCCATGGAAACCGTGCAATTGGAAGGGGTGCGCACGGAGTATGAGCGCCACGCCCGGGACCTGGCCCAGTCGTACCTGTCTGAGGCGGCAGCCCGGGCGAAGGCCGCCGGCGTGGCCTGCGCCACGGAAATGCGCGAAAGCAGTAACCCCTACCAGGCCATCATCGACCTGGCGGTGACCCAGGGCTGCGACCTGATCGCCATGTCCTCGCGGGGCCACGGCGCCATGGCGGCCATGCTGCTGGGCAGCCAGACGCAAAAGGTGCTGGCGCACTCCACCCTGCCGGTGATGGTGTACCGCTAAGGCGGCCAGGCTTCGGCCGGCCCGTCCGTCCAGTCGAAGCCTTCCAGCAAGCCCAGCACGCAACGCCTGACCGCCGCCACGGCTTCGTCGCGCAGCGCGTCCGCCCGCCACCCCATTTCGATGGCATAACCCGGCATGGCGACCGGGCAGGGCAGCATGCGCAGGCCGGTCGCCGCGGCAAGGCCGCGCGCCGCGTGCGCGGGCAGGGTCGAGAGGGAATCGCCGCCGCGCAGCAGAAAGGCCAGCGCGGAAAAATGCGTGGTCGATGCCTGCACCCGGCGCGCCAGCCCCAGGCCGTGCAGCACTTCGTCCACCACGCCGATAAAGCCGCCCGACGAGACAAGCACGTGCTGGCGGCGGATGAATTCATCCACAGACAAGGCCTGCTGGCCCGGCGCCAGGCTCGCGGGATCCAGCAGGCAGGCATAACCGCCCTGCCCGGCCGTCACGCGCTGCAGGGCATGGGCGGCCAGGCCGCCCGACGCGATCACCAGGTCGGCCTCCCGCGCCATCAGCATGTCGGCGGCCAGCCGGCTGTGGGTCTGCCGGAAGATGAGGCGCAGGCCCGGCGCGCTTTCCGCCAGGGCGCCGATTGCGTCCCGCCCCAGCGCGATCTCGAAATCGTCCGACAGGCCTAGCGTCACCGAACGGCCCGCGAAGTCCGTCGCGCCCGGCCGCGCCAGCGACAGGCTCTGCCGGCATTTGTCGAGCGCCTCGCCGATGACGGGCCGCAGCTCGCGCGCCCGCAGGCTGGGTGCCAGCCCCCGGCCCGTGCGCGTGAACAGAACGTCTCCATACAGGGTGCGCAAGCGGCCCAGCGCCGCGCTGACGGCCGACTGCGTCACGCTCAGGCGCAGCGCCGCGCGACCGGCCCCGCCTTCGTCATAGATGGCCTCGAAGACCTTCAGCAGGTTCAGGTCCGTCGATTCGATATCAATCTGGTTCATATCATTTATCTCTGGGCAGGATTGATTGATTTTAGGGCGGACCGGACACTAGGGCGTACCGACACTCCCCTCCCCCCACCGAGATCCCGACATGACCACGAAAACCGTCGCCGCGCTGCAGATCGGCTCTGCTCCGGAAGGCAAGGCCCAGACCCTGGAACACATCCTGGCCTACGAAAGCGAGATCGCCGCTTCCGGCGCCTCGCTCGTCGTCATGCCCGAGGCGCTCCTGGGCGGTTATCCCAAGGGCGAAATCTTCGGCACCCGCCTGGGCTACCGCCAGCCCGAGGGCCGCGAGGCCTACGCCCGTTATTACGAAAACGCGATCGACGTGCCCGGCCCGGAAACAGAAGCGCTGGCCGGCCTGTCGCAGCGCACCGGCGCCAGCCTGGTCGTGGGCGTGATCGAACGCGGCGGCAGCACGCTGTACTGCACGGCCCTCTTCTTCGAGCCTGGCACCGGGCTGGCCGCCAAGCACCGCAAGCTCATGCCGACCGGCACGGAACGCCTGATCTGGGGCCAGGGCGACGGCTCGACGCTGCCCGTCATCGACGCGGCCGCCGGCCGCATCGGCGGTGCCATCTGCTGGGAAAACCACATGCCGCTGCTGCGCACCGCCATGTATGCCAAGGGCGTCGAAATTTGGTGCGCGCCCACGGTCGACGAACGCGATATCTGGCAATGTTCGATGCGCCACATCGCCCACGAAGGCCGCTGCTTTGTCGTCAGCGCCTGCCAGGTGCAACCGTCGCCCGCCGAGCTGGGCCGGGACGTGCCCGGCTGGGATGCCGCCCGCCCGCTGATCAATGGCGGATCCGTCATCGTCGGCCCGCTGGGCGACGTACTGGCCGGCCCGCTGCGCGGCAAGCCCGGCCTGCTGACCGCCCAGGTGGACACGGACGAACTGGTGCGCGCGCGCTACGATTTCGACGTAGTGGGACACTATTCGCGCCCGGATATCTTCTCGCTGACCGTGGACGAACGGCCCCGCCCGCCCGTGCAATTCATCTCGTGACCGCAGGGCCTGCCGGGAGCCGCACATGGCCCCGGCTCCGGGATGGTATAGTCTCGCCCGCTGCCGGCCCTCAGGGGCCGCGCGATGCCCGAGTGGTGAAATTGGTAGACACAAGGGACTTGAACTAATTTGAGCCCTTTGGGGGAAACTCCAAAGGTGTAGCCCGTCAAACTCGGCGAATGCCCTGGACCCGTTCCGAGCCAACGCCGAGCCAAGCCCCGCCCGAAAAGCGGGGAAGGTGTAGAGAGCAGACGGCGGGCACCTAAGGCCGCAAGGCTATGGTGAAGGCGTGCTCCAGACCACGAACAGCGCCCCGCGCTGGCGGCGAAAGCCGAAGTGGTAAGAAAATCCCTCGGCCTCGCGGCCGTACCGGTTCGATTCCGGTCTCGGGCACCACCCGTCTCCGCCTGCCGGCCTTCCTGGCCAGGCCGCCCCATGCTCCGTCCCCATCAATCGGATGCCCCGCAATCCCGGCTCTCGCTTTAATCTAGTCCGGGTAACCAGGGAGCGGTCCATGATTACCCTATTCTCGTACCCCGGACTCTACGGGCTGGAAGACAATAATCCCTACGGCCTGAAGATCTACGCGTTCCTGAAGCTGTGCCGGCTGCCGTTCGACCACCGGCACACCATCGACGTGCAATCGGCTCCGCGGGGCCAGTTGCCGTACGTAGTGGACGGCGAGCTGGCGATCGGCGACAGCGACGCCATCATCGCCTACCTGAAGCGGCGGTACGAACTGACCATGGACAGCGGGCTCTCGCCCCAGCAGCGCGCGCAGGACCTGCTGATCCGCCGCACGCTGGACGATCTGTACTGGGTCATGTCCTATTCGCGCTGGCGCGACGACCGCTATTGGCCGGCCTTCAGGAAAGCGCTGCTGGACACCCACCCGGACGTGTCGCCGGAACAGCTGGAGGCCGCCCGGCAATACAACTTCCAGCGCTACCACTACCAGGGTATCGGCCGCTATGCGCCCGACGATGTGTATGCGCGCGGGGTGGCCGACCTGGAGGTCATCGCCGACCTGCTGGGCGACAAGGATTTCGTGTTCGGCCCCAACCCGGGCAGCGTGGACGCGGGTCTCTATGGTTTCCTGGCCAACATCTACTTCTACGCGATCGACACGCCGCTCAAGCAGTGCCTGTCGTCGCGGCGCAACCTCGTGCGCCACTGCAACGCCCTGCGCGCCGAGCTGGCCTAGGAGTCCCGGGCCCGTCCGTTTCCCGGGCCGCCGGAAAAACCTTTATTCTTGCGCCTCGTCTTAGTTTCCCTTACCGACCGGGCCGCCCGGCTCCGCGCCCCGGCGCGCTGCCATGCCCCCGGCCCCAGACCCCACCTTGACCGCCGCTATCGCCTCCCCGCCCTTCATCGTCCTCGACGCCTGTGTCCTCATGTCCGGCATCCTGCGCCGCCTGCTGCTGCGGCTGGCCGAGGCCGGCGTATTCGTGCCGGTCTGGACCGACCGCATCGGCGAAGAATGGCGCCGCAATGCATCGCGCATCTGGGAAATACCGCCCGCGGTCATGACGGAACTGTGGGACGACATGAACACGCGCTTTCCCGCCGCCCGGGAAATCGACACGCAGGTCTATGAAGCGTCCCTGCGGTACAGCGACCCCAAGGATTTCCACGTGATCGCGGCCGGCCTGGCGCGGCGCGCGCGCTGCGGCCTGCAGCTGCCGCCGGTGGTGCAGGTGCTGACCTGGAATCTGAAAGACTTCAACCGCTCGGAACTGCGGCGCCAGGGGCTGGATGTGTACAACCCCGACCGCATGCTGGTGCAATGGTGGCAGGCCGGCGCCGACCCTATCCGCAGGGCGGTGGCGCAGGTGCCCGCGGACTACATTGCGCTGGGGCGCGAACCCGAGCCGCTGTCCGCGACCTTGCACCGCGAACGGCTGTACGGGCTGAAGAACCTGCTGGCGCGCGACGCCGCCGCGGCCAACGCGGCCTGAGCCGCGCCGCTCCGCGTCTTCAGTGGTCGTGGTTGCTGGCGGCGAAGCCCGCCGCGTTCAAGACCTCGATCACTTCCTGGATATGCTCGTGCCCGCGCGTCTGCAGCACGAAGTCCACCTCGACATTGCGCACCGGCAATGAAGTGAACGCGCGCTGGTGGTGCACTTCGGTAATGTTGGCCTGCGCGTCGGCGATGAGCTTGGTGGCGTGGGCCAGCGCGCCCGGCAGGTCGCGCAGGTCCACGCGAATGCGGGCCAGGCGTCCGGCGCGCACCATGCCGCGCTCGATCAGTTCGCCCAGCATCAGCGGGTCGATGTTGCCGCCGGTCAGTACCAAGCCGATGCGCTTGCCCTTGTAGCGCCCGCCGCCGTCGTTCTGTGCATGCAGCAGCGCGGCCAGGCCCGCTGCGCCGGCGCCTTCGACGACCGTCTTCTCGATTTCCAGCAGCACCACGATCGCGTGCTCGATATCGCTTTCGGAGACCAGTTCGATACGGTCGACCAACTGGCTCACGATCGGCTGCGTCAGCGCGCCGGGCGATTTCACGGCGATGCCTTCGGCGATGGTGTACTGCCCCTGCGGCATGGACACACCATTGACCGCGGCGTACATGGACGGAAAACGTTCGGTCTGCACGCCGACAATCTCGATGCCGGGTTTGAGCGCCTTGGCCGCGGTGGCGATCCCCGAAATCAGGCCGCCCCCGCCGATGGCGATAACCAGCGTATCCAGCTGCGGCTGGTCTTCCAGCATTTCCAGCGCCACCGTGCCCTGCCCCGAAATGACGGCCTCGTCGTCATACGGATGGATCATGGTCAGCCCGCGCTCCTGCGCCAGCTCGTAGCCGCGCGCCTTGGCATCATCGAAGGTGTCGCCCGCCAGCACCACTTCGGCGCCGAAACGGCGCGTATTGGCGATCTTCACGGTCGGCGTGAAGCGCGGCATCACGATCACCGCGGGCACCCCCATGCGTTGCGCGTGGTAGGCCACGCCCTGCGCGTGGTTGCCGGCCGACACGGCGATCACGCCCGCCGCGCGCTCGGCATCCGACAGCGTCAGCATGCGGTTCAGCGCGCCCCGCTCCTTGAACGACGCCGTGAACTGCAGGTTCTCGAACTTCAGCCAGATTTCGGCGCCGAGAATGTCGGACAGCGTGCGGGAAAGGGTAAACGGGGTCTTCAGCACCTGGCCGCGCAGGTTTTCACGGGCGGTCTGAATGGAGGCGATATCGATCACGATGGAGAATCCTGTTAACGCACCGGCAGGAAATTGAAAAGCAGCAGGCCTTGCGCGTAGTTGATCCCGATACGCCGCGTGTTCTCGCCGAGCAGGTTGGCGATCAGGTCCAACCGGCCGATGATGGCGCCGAATTCGCGCTCAAAGCTGAGGTTCGTGGCGTTCAGGGACATTTCATTGGCCAGCAGCAGGGGTTCGCCCTGGCTGTTGCGGCGCGACGCCAGCAGCCAGGCGGCCGCCTCGACGTTCCGTGCGGCATTGTAAATCCGCTGCCCGTCCAGTGCGTCCGTGACGTACAGGCGGGTTTTCCCGTTGTGCGCGGCAATGAGGGTGTCGGCCAGGCCGTAGATGAATGCGGCCACGCGATCGCCGGAATAATTGGGGTCCAGCGATACCGCCAGGATCTGAACGTCGCGCAGGCCGGCCAGGTCGCTGGGGGGGATCCGGACTTCGATGGAATGCTTGACCAGCGCGACCGCCTTGGCCTGATCCGCCACGCCGGTCTTGCGCCATTCGCGCGGGTTGCGGCGATAGAGCTTGTCCAGCAGAACATAGAGGCTGGCCAGGTTGTCGCGCACTTCCAGCGTGACGGTGCGGTTGAAGTCGGTCTGGCCGAACTGGTCGGCCGACATGTCCTCGCTCTTGGGCCCGCCCTGGCCCGGCGCGGGGCTGCTCATGCAACCGGCCAGCGACGCCGCAAGCAGCGCCGCCACGCCAGCGAATCTCAGCCATCCGATCATGCCTTGCTCATCCATTTCCCCCAGCCGGAACGCAGTGAAGGCCGCGCAGGACAGGCGGGCCTTACTCTTCGCGCAAGACTTTACAGGAAGCGGGGGAATTTGGGACGTAGCGTCCGCCCTAATGAAAAACGGCGCCCGAAGGCGCCGTTCTGTACGACCGGTTACGCAGGCTTATTCAGCTTGCGGTTCCGATTGCGGAGCGGCTTCGGGCGCCGCAGCGGCTTGCTGTTGCTCGATGCCGCCGATGGCCTTGATGGACAGGCGCAGACGGCCCTTGTCGTCGGCCTCGATGACCTTGACGCGGACCTGCTGGCCGACCTTCAGCACATCATTGATGTTGGCGATGCGGTAGTTGGCGATTTCCGAGATGTGCAGCAGGCCGTCGCGGCCCGGCAGCACTTGCACGATGGCGCCGAAGTCCAGCAGGCGCAGCACCGAGCCTTCGTAGATCTGGCCCACTTCGACGTCGGCCGTCAGTTCGACGATGCGGCGCTGGGCTTCCTTGGCCTGCGCTTCGTCGACGCTGGCGATCACGATCGTGCCGTCGTCGGAGATGTCGATCTGCGTGCCGGTTTCTTCGGTCAGCGCACGGATGGTCGCGCCGCCCTTGCCGATCACGTCGCGGATCTTCTCGGGGTTGATCTTGATGGTCAGCATGCGCGGGGCGAAAGCCGACAGCTCGCCGCGCGAGCCGTCCAGCGCTTCCTTCATCTTGCCCAGGATGTGCAGACGGCCTTCGCGGGCCTGGGCCAGCGCCACCTGCATGATTTCCTTGGTGATGCCCTGGATCTTGATGTCCATCTGCAGTGCGGTGACGCCGTTCTCGGTGCCCGCGACCTTGAAGTCCATGTCGCCCAGGTGATCTTCGTCGCCCAGGATGTCCGTCAGCACGGCAAACTTGCCGCCGTCCAGGATCAGGCCCATGGCCACGCCGGCCACGTGATCCTTGACCGGCACGCCGGCGTCCATCATGGCCAGCGAGCCGCCGCAGACCGAAGCCATCGACGACGAGCCGTTGGACTCGGTGATTTCCGAGACGATGCGGATGGTGTACTGGAAGTCTTCAGGAGCCGGCAGCAGCGGGATCAACGAACGCTTGGCCAGGCGGCCGTGGCCGATTTCGCGGCGCTTCGGCACGCCAATGCGGCCCGTTTCGCCGGTGGCGAACGGAGGCATGTTGTAGTGCATCATGAAACGGTCACGGTACTCGCCCATGAGCGCGTCAATGATCTGTTCGTCTTGCTTGGTGCCCAGCGTGGCCACGACCAGCGCTTGCGTTTCACCACGGGTGAACAGCGCGCTGCCGTGCGCGCGGGGCAGCACGCCCAGACGCACGCTGATGGGGCGCACGGTGCGGGTGTCGCGGCCGTCGATACGCGGCTCGCCGTTCAGGATCTGGCCGCGGACAATGGCCGATTCCAGCGAGAACATGATGTTGTCGACGGTCACGGCGTCCGGCAGAGCCTCGCCCTTTTCAGCGGCGGCGGCGGCCAGCTTGGCCGACACGTCAGCCGACACTTCGCGCAACTTGGCGGTACGGGCTTGCTTTTCGCGGATCTGGTAGGCGGCGTTCAGGCCTTCCTGGGCAGCCGAGGTCACGGCGGCGATCAGGGCTTCGTCCTTGGCCGGAGCTTGCCAATCCCAATCGGGCTTGCCAGCATCCTTCACCAGTTCGTGAATGGCGTTGATGACGGCCTGCATTTGCTCGTGGCCGTAGACCACGCCGCCCAGCATGATTTCCTCGGACAGCTCACGGGCTTCCGATTCGACCATCAGCACGGCGTTCTCGGTGCCGGCGACGACCAGGTCCAACTTGGACGACTTCAGTTGCGAGGCGGTCGGGTTGATGGCGTACTGGCCATCAATGTAACCCACGCGCGCGGCGCCGATCGGGCCGTTGAACGGGATGCCCGAAATGGCCAGCGCGGCCGAGGCGCCGATCATGGCGGCGATGTCGGGATCGATCTCGGGATTGACCGACAGCGTGTGGATGACCACCTGGACTTCGTTGTAGAAGTCTTCGGGGAACAGCGGACGCAGGGGACGGTCGATCAGGCGCGAGGTCAGCGTTTCCTTCTCGGAAGGCTTGCCTTCACGCTTGAAGAACCCGCCCGGGATGCGGCCGGCGGCGTAGGTCTTCTCGATGTAGTCGACGGTCAGCGGGAAAAACGTCTGGCCCGGCTTGGCCTTCTTGGAAGCCACGACAGTGGCCAGGACGACGGTGTCCTCGATCGACACCATCACGGCGCCGGAGGCCTGGCGGGCGATCTCGCCGGTTTCCAGGACGACCGTGTGCTGGCCGTACTGGAACGATTTTGTCACTTTATTGAACATGACGATTATTCCTTACAAATGAAAAACCGTGGCCGTCGCGACATGCGTCGCACCGACCACGGTTGCGTCATGGGGAGCCAGCCCCGTCGATCACTTGCGCAGACCGAGTTTTTCGATCAGTGCGCGGTACGAATCGGGATTGCGGCCCTTGAGATAGTCGAGCAGCTTGCGGCGACGGCTGACCATGCGCAGCAGACCGCGGCGCGAGTGATGGTCCTTCATGTGTTCTTTGAAGTGACCGGTCAGTTCGTTGATACGGGCGGTGAGCAGAGCCACCTGAACTTCGGGGGAGCCGGTATCGCCTTGAGCGCGTTGGAATTGCGCAACGATATCGGATTTCTTGATGTCAGCTACAGACATTGATGACCTCTTCGGACATGCGACAGGGCCGAGGCGCCCTGACGTGGTTTGGAAAAAATTTGCGCGAACCTGGCTGAATTCGCTTTCTCACTGCTGCCAATGATGACTCAAACGGGACCTGGACAAGGGCGCAGGCGCGGTGCCTGGCACCGGGCATGCGCTTGGGTTTCCAGGCCGTCGTGGCCAGCGCAAAATATCTTGCAGAATCAATACACTTGATAAAGCTCGATGATTATAGCTGATTCGCTAGAATTACCCCAATGCGCCGTCCGGCCCGTTTTCCGGGACCGGGCCGCCGCGCTCCGACCTTCGCGGGAGAACGATATGTCCAAATATTACAGAATCGCCCGAACGGCGCTCGCCGCTGCGGCGCTGGCCGGCCTGGCAGCCTGCGCGAACATGGCGGAAATCCAGCCGGGCACGCCTTACGCCGACGTCCTGACCCAGTTCGGTCGCCCCAACTTCGAATGCCCGCAAGCCAACGGCGGGCGCCGCGTCATCTGGACGCAGCAGCCCATGGGCCAGTACGCCTGGGGCACCAACGTCGGCACCGACGGCCGCGTGGACCGCGTAGTGCCCCTGCTGACGGACGCGCACTTCAAGGTGCTGGCCGAGGGCGACTGGGGCCCCGACCGCGTGCGCTGCGAATTCGGCCCGCCCGCCCGCATCGAGGAAGCCGGCCTGGGCGAAAAGCGGGAAGTGGTGTGGTCCTACCGCTACAAGGAAAACAGCGTCTGGAACTCGCTCATGTACGTGTACATGGGCCGCGACGGCAACAAGGTGACGCATTTCCACCCCGGCCCCGACCCGATGTACGACGACGACAAGTTCATGTGGTGGTAAGCCCCCCGCCCGCCCCCGAAAAGCAAAAACCCGCCGGCGGCGGGTTTTTGCTTTTATGGCCGCGGGCCGGCTCAGGACGAATGGCCGCGGCGTTCCTGCGTCAGGCGGCGCGCGCGGTTCCAGCGCCAGGCCCACATCACCCAGCCCGACAGGCCGTACAGCACGAACAGGCCGAACAGCACGACCGGGGGATCGCTGGAGACGAACACGAACACGGCCACCACCAGCAGGATGCCCCAGAACGGCACGCTGCGGCCCAGCGCGAAACTCTTGCCGCTGAAGAACGGCGCGTTCGACACCATGGTGATGCCGGCGTACATAGTCAGCGTGAACGCCACCCACGCCATCAGGCTGTCGTGGATGGGCAGTTTGTTGTCCACGGCCAGCCAGACGAAGCCCGCCACCAGCGCGGCGGCGGCCGGGCTGGGCAGCCCCTGGAAGTAGCGCTTGTCCACCACGGCGATATTGGTGTTGAAGCGCGCCAGGCGTAGCGCGGCGCCCGCCACGTAGACGAAAGCGGCCAGCCAGCCCCAGCGACCCAAGTCGTTCAGGATCCATTCGTACATGACCAGCGCGGGCGCCACGCCGAAGGAAGTCATGTCGGACAGCGAGTCGTATTGTTCGCCGAAGGCGGACTGCGTGTTGGTCAGGCGCGCCACCCGGCCGTCCATGCCGTCCAGCACCATGGCGACGAAAATGGCGATGGCGGCGACTTCGAAGCGATCGTTCATGGCCTGCACGACGGCATAAAACCCCGCGAACAACGCCGCCGTGGTGAAGGCGTTGGGCAGCAGGTAGATGCTTCGGTGGCGGTTCTCGGAATCGCGCATGGAAAAATTGGGCATGGTCTCAATAACTTACAACGGACATTGAAAGGTTAACCCATCTGGCCCCGCTTGCGGGCCGCAGCCAGGGCCGTGCCGCTACCCAAAAGGCTTCGCGGTAAAAAAAAAACGGCATGCCCTCGCAGGCATGCCGCTCTGACCCTGATTGCGCGGGGACGGGCCCCGCGCGGTGGCCGGGATCAGTTCTTGGACTTGTCCACCAGCTTGTTGGCGGCGATCCAGGGCATCATGGCGCGCAGCTTGCCGCCCACTTGCTCGATCTGCGATTCCGCGTTGATGCGGCGGCGCGAGGTCAGCGTCGGGGCGCCGGCGGTGTTTTCCAGGATGAACTTCTTGGCGTATTCGCCGGTCTGGATGTCCGTCAGGCACTGGCGCATGGCCTTGCGGGTTTCGTCCGTGACGATCTTCGGGCCCGTTTCGTACTCGCCGAACTCGGCGTTGTTCGAAATCGAGTAGTTCATGTTGGCGATGCCGCCTTCGTAGATCAGGTCGACGATCAGCTTCAGCTCGTGCAGGCACTCGAAGTAAGCCATTTCGGGCGCGTAACCGGCTTCCACCAGCGTGTCGAAACCGGCCTTGATCAGTTCGACGGTACCGCCGCACAGCACGGCCTGTTCGCCGAACAGGTCGGTTTCGGTTTCTTCGCGGAAGTTGGTTTCGATGATGCCGGCACGGCCGCCGCCGTTGGCGCTGGCGTACGACAGGGCCACGTCGCGCGCGGCGCCCGACTTGTCCTGGTACACGGCCACGAGGTGGGGCACGCCGCCGCCTTGCTTGTAGGTGTTGCGAACCGTGTGGCCCGGGGCCTTCGGCGCGATCATGATGACGTCGATGTCTTCACGCGGCACGACCTGGCCGTAGTGCACGTTGAAGCCGTGGGCGAACGCCAGCGCGGCGCCCGGCTTGATGTTGGCGTGCACTTCCTTGTTGTAGACGGAAGCGATGTTTTCGTCGGGCAGCAGCATCATGACGATGTCGGCCGACTTGACGGCGTCGGCGACTTCCTTGACTTCCAGGCCGGCGTTGGCGGCCTTGTTCCACGAGGCGCCGCCCTTGCGCAGGCCGACCACGACCTTCACGCCGGATTCATGCAGGTTCTGCGCGTGCGCGTGGCCTTGCGAACCGTAGCCGATGATGGCAACAGTCTTGCCCTTGACGAGGGAGAGATCGCAGTCTTTGTCGTAGAAAACTTTCATGGTTGTGCTCCAGATTCCAGTATTTTGGATATTTGTTTAATTCAGATGTAGGGTGCGGTCGGTCAAATCTTCAAAATCCGTTCACCGCGTCCGATGCCGGACACGCCGGTGCGTACGGTTTCAAGGATGGCACTGCGGTCCAGGGCCTCGAGGAAGGCCTGTACTTTTTCCTGCACCCCGGTCAATTCGATGGTGTAGGACTTGTCGGTCACGTCGATGATGCGGCCGCGGAAAATATCCGCCATGCGCTTCATTTCCTCGCGCTCCTTGCCGACCGCGCGCACCTTCACGAGCATCAGCTCGCGCTCGATGTGCGCGCCTTCGGTCAGGTCGACGACCTTGACCACGTCCACCAGACGGTTCAGGTGCTTGGTGATCTGCTCGATCACCTCGTCGGAACCGGTGGTCACGATGGTCATGCGCGACAGCGTGGAATCCTCGGTGGGCGCCACCGTCAGGGTCTCGATGTTGTAGCCCCGCGCGGAAAACAGGCCCACCACGCGCGACAGCGCGCCGGGTTCGTTTTCGAGGAGGACGGAAATCACGTGCTTCATGGGTGGCCTCCTTACAGGTCTTCAGAGCCAAGCAGCATTTCGGTCAGCCCGCGGCCGGCCTTGACCATCGGCCACACGTTCTCGGTGCGGTCGGTGATGAAGTCCAGGAAGACCAGGCGGTCCTTGTGCTTCTTGAACGCTTCGCGCAGCGCCGGCTCGACGTCCGCCGGGCGTTCGATGCGCAGACCCACGTGGCCATAGGCCTCGGCCACCTTGACGAAATCGGGCAGCGAATCCATGTAGGACTCGGAATAGCGCGAACCGTAGTCGATCTGCTGCCACTGCCGGACCATGCCCAGGAAGCGGTTGTTCAGGCAGATGATCTTCGGCGTCAGGCGGTACTGGTGGCAGGTCGACAGTTCCTGGATGTTCATCTGGATCGAGCCTTCGCCGGTGATGACGGCGACGTCGTGTCCAGGATTGGCCATCTGCACGCCCATGGCGTACGGCAGGCCCACGCCCATGGTGCCCAGGCCGCCGGAGTTGATCCAGCGGCGCGGCTTGTCGAACTTGTAGTACTGCGCGGCCCACATCTGGTGCTGGCCCACGTCGGAGGTGACGAAGGCGTCGCCGCCGGTCACTTCCCAGAGCTTTTCCACCACGTATTGCGGCTTGATGACTTCGTCCGAATTGGCGAACTTCAGGCATTCCTTGCCGCGCCAGCTCTCGACCTGCTCCCACCACTTGGCGATCGGGGCGGGCTTGTGCTCGGCCGCAGCGATGTCGTACTGCGCGCTGAGGTCGGCCAGGACATCCTTCACGTTGCCCACGATCGGGACGTCCACGCGCACGCGCTTGGAGATCGACGAGGGATCGATATCGATATGGATGATCTTGCGGGCGTTCTGGGCGAAGTGCTTGGGGTTGCCGATCACGCGGTCATCGAAACGGGCGCCAATGGCCAGCAGCACATCACAATGCTGCATCGCCATATTGGCTTCGTAGGTGCCGTGCATGCCGGGCATGCCGACGAACTGGCCGCTGCTGGCCGGGTAGCCGCCCAGGCCCATCAGGGTGCTGGTGCAGGGCGCGCCCAGTTGCGACACGAGCTTGTTAAGCTCGGGCGCGGCGTTCGACAGGATGACCCCGCCGCCCGTGTAGATCATGGGCCGCTCGGCGGCCAGCAGCATCTGCACGGCTTTCTTGATCTGCCCCTGGTGGCCCTTGTTGACGGGCGCGTAGGAACGCATCGAGATTTCGCCCTTGGGCGGCGTGTACTTGCACTGCGCGATGGTGATGTCCTTGGGGATATCCACCAGCACCGGGCCGGGACGGCCGGTGCGCGCGATGTAGAACGCGCGGCGCATGGTTTCGGCCAGGTCCTTGACGTCGCGCACGAGGAAGTTGTGCTTGACGCAGGGACGCGTGATACCGACGGTGTCGCATTCCTGGAAGGCGTCCTCGCCAATGGCCGCAGTAGGCACCTGCCCGCTGATGATGACCATGGGGATGGAATCCATGTAGGCGGTGGCGATGCCGGTGACGGCATTGGTCACGCCCGGTCCGCTGGTCACGAGGCAGACGCCGACCTTTTGCGACGAGCGCGAATAGCCATCGGCGGCGTGCACGGCGGCCTGCTCGTGACGAACCAGGATATGCTGGAATTTGTCTTGCTTGAAAATCGCGTCGTAGATGTAAAGCACCGCGCCGCCGGGGTAGCCGAAAACGTGTTCCACGCCTTCATCGGCCAGGCAGCGCACGACGATATCGGCGCCATTCAGTTCCATGTTGTCATTCCTTTCAGTACCGGCCCTGCAACCCTGACTGCTGCTCGCCCGGATACGGCGGCAACTGAACCCATACCGGCTACGACAACATGATCCGGCGCTTAGCGGCTCACGGAGCCACGCCACCCGGACACCTTGCCGACCCGGCACACGCTCGACAGAACGCAGTGCAAACGCCCCTGGGGGACGCTGGAGGTCGAAATGGAAGCCTTGGCAACACACGCTTATGGCGCGGCCAACGGCAGGTGTAACTGCTGCGGGATGGGTGGGAGGTGGCCCTGGCCATCCGCCTCAACGCACCGGCTTCGGATAGACAGGCCGGCGCAAGTGGAGCAATTTACCGCGTTGCGTCAAAGGTGGCAAATCGGCTTTTCGGCAAGCGTTGCGCGGAAGATTCGTTAACCATCCGGCCCCAAAATGCCCCCACGCCGCGCGCTACGCGCTTGCTGCCCCCCAAGGGGGCGTTTTTGCCTTGGGGCGGCCCGGCGGCAAAAAATGCCCCCACGCCGCGCGCTACGCGCTTGCTGCCCCCCAAAGGGGCGTTTTTGTACGGACCGGGGACATAGGTAACAGGTGTACGGGAACATGGGTAACAGGTTGATCAGCTTACTTCATGGCCTTCAGATCCACTTGTCCGAGGCAGTGATGGCAGAAGAGGAT
>NZ_UFQB01000057.1 GCF_900496965.1 Achromobacter agilis | reverse complement strand
CGCGGCTGCCACGACGGCCCGGCCGTTGCGCCGGCCGGTCAGTCGGACGGCGAACGCGACGGATGCCGCGCCCGCCCGGCCGTCAGCCAGCCGCCGGCCGCCGCCCTCGGACGACGATTGGGAATCTTTCTGACGGAGCGATCCGCCAATGCTTTGACCATGCAGTAAGGCTATCCCTTTTACGGTCTGGCGGCAGGAACGCCGCCAGGACGACTACCGGAATACATGGAATGTTTAGCAATCTGAAGGTTCGCACGGGCCTCATGCTCGCGCAGTTGGCGGTGGCCCTGGCCGCGCTTGCCGCGATCGTGCTGGGGTGGAACGGCATGCGGTCCAGCACCGAGGCAATCAACGCCTTGGATACCTTGAGCGTCCAGCAGGCCAACCTGATCAAGGATGCCTATACGCAGATGCTGCGGGCCACCATCCGTGCCGATATCGCCGCTGCGCAACGCAGCGCGGGCGACGCGAGCGGCGCCGCCGAAAATACGCGCACCGTGCAGCAGCTGGTTGCCGACGCCAAGAAGAAAATGGAGGCTTTCAAGGCGATTCCGAAAACCACGGAACTGGGAAAATCGGCCGAAGGCGAACTCCTATCCTCGTTCAGTCAGTTTGCGGATGCGCTGCAATCCATGATGTCGGCCCTGGACAAGGGCGACGCGGCCACGTACCTGACGCTGAAGAACACCAGGGCTGGCGCGGCCAGCGGGGCGTTTTCGCAGCGTTTGGGCGCTTTTGCGGACAACATCACCGACTTCAGCGAGGAATTGGTGGGATCGGCGCGCTCGCAATCGGCGACGATGGCGATCATCTACCTGGTGCTGGCGGCGGTGATCGTGGCCGTGTGGCTGGGCGCCTTCCTGTTCATGAACCGGGTGGTCCTGCGCCCTCTGCGCGCGGTCAGCGACAGCTTCGACAAGATCGCGGCCGGCGACCTGACCGTGCGGGTCGAAGTGGAGTCCACCAATGAAATCGGCACGCTAATGGCGGCGGTCAAGCGGATGCAGGAAAGCCTGACCCGCACGGTGTCGGCGGTGCGTCGCGGCGTGGATGAAATCAACGTGGGCTCGCGCGAGATTTCGGCGGGCAACGCCGACCTGTCCAGCCGCACGGAAGAGCAGGCGGCCTCGCTGGAAGAGACCGCCGCTTCGATGGAGGAACTGGCTTCGACCGTGAAGCAGAACGCGGACAACGCCCGCCAGGCCAATCAACTGGCGGCGAGCGCTTCGGACGTGGCCGAACGCGGCGGTTCGGCGGTGTCGGAAGTGGTCGGCACGATGCAGGAGATTTCGGCCAGCTCGCGCAAGATCTCCGAAAT